>CBDBFH010000029.1:0-313407 GCA_965204775.1 Alphaproteobacteria bacterium | reverse complement strand
GCAAATTCACGGGTCAGCCCCTCTTTGCGCTTCTCTTCAAATTGCATCTGCATCTTGCATCGCCCGATCTCTTCCGCCCAGGGCGGGCGGCAGGTGCGGGCGGAGGGATTTGAACCCCCAAGCCTTGCGGCACAGACACCTAAAGCCTGCGTGTTTACCAGTTCCACCACGCCCGCCTGCGGCGGAGAGCCTCTATAGCATATCAGACCCGGCGCGGCTCTCGCGCAGAACATGCGGGATCAGCTCAATTAGATCCTCGGCGATCAGGCCGGGGGCGGCGCATCTGCCGGCCCGCCCATGCAGGAAGACCCCGGCGCAGGCGGCCTCGAAGCCCGCCATGCCCTGCGCGAGAAAACCGCAGATGATCCCGGCCAGAACATCGCCCGAACCGGCGCTGGCCAGTTCCGGCGGGGCGGTGGCGTTGATCGCCGCCAGACCGCCCGGATCGGCGATCACGCTGTCCGGCCCCTTCAAAACCACGACTGCCCCGCTCATCTCCGCCGCCTGCCGGGCGCGCTCAATCTTACCGCCCTTGATCTGCGGGAAGAGGCGGGCGAACTCGCCCTCATGCGGCGTCAGTACGACGCTACCCGGCTTCGGGAGGCCAGCATTCTTCCTGCCGGAAATCAGCGAGAATAGGGTTTTGGCCTTTGCTCCGGCGAAACTGGTCAGGGCGTCGGCATCGAGGACGGCGGACAGGCTCTTAAGGGCGAGGGCGGCGCGGACGAGGCGGCGCATCTCCTCGCCGATCCCGCCGCCGGGGCCGAGGAGAAACCCGCTCACCCGTAACTCTACAAGAAGACGGGAAAGCCCGCGCCCCCCGGCGAGGGGGGCGAGCATGATCGCATTGACCTGCGCGGCATGGGCGGCCAGCGACTCCTCCGGGGCGGCGAGGGTGGCCAGCCCCGCCCCGCTTCTCAGTGCGGCGCGGGCGGCAAGCCGCGCCGCGCCGCTTCGCGCAGGCGGGCCGCTGACGATCAGCGCGCTGCCGCGCCGGTATTTATGAATATCAGCCTCCAGCCGGGGCAGGTCTTGTGCCCAGAGGGCCGGGCCGTTCAGGAAAATATCAGGGCCGATCTCGTCGAGCGTCCGCTCCGGAATGCCTATGTCGGCGCAATCAACCTCTCCGCAGAATTCCCGCCCCGGCATAAGAAAATGGCCGGGCTTCGGGCGGAAGAAGGTGATCGTGCGCGCCGCCCTTACGGCGGGACCGGAAGCCGCGCCGGTCCCGGCCTCGATCCCGCTCGGAATATCAAGAGCGGCCACCGGCGCGGACGATCCGTTCATGTGTTCGGCGAGTTCGGCTCCGATTCCGGAAAGCGGCCTTGCCAGTCCCGTGCCGAAAAGCGCGTCCACAAACAAGCCCGGCGCTCTTTCGGCGAGGGCCTCCGGCACAGGCCGAATCTTTCCAGGCCAGTTGCGGGCGGCGCGGGCGGCGTCGCCCTTCAGCGCGGCGGGATCGGCGAGGCAGAAGACCCGAACCGCAAAGCCGCGACGCAAAAGATGGCGGGCCGCGACAAAGCCGTCGCCGCCATTATTGCCGCCCCCGCAGAGAATATGGACGCAGCCCCCGACCCGAGTGGGAGAAAAATGGCGGGCGATGAGCCGGGCCGACCACATCCCGGCATTTTCCATCAGGGTGTAGGAGTCGATTCCGGCCTGCGCGGCCAGTTGGTCGGCGCGGCGCGCCTGTTCGGGCGAGAGGAGGGCGCAGCTTCTGTTCATGCCGCCCATTCTAGAGCGGGGGAGCGCCCTGTAATTCATCCCCGGCTTCTTCGAGGCGCAGTGCGCCGTTCGTCTCGAAGACCCAGAGCGAGGCATGGGCCGGGCGGCGCGAGATGATCCGGTCATCACCGGATGCCGCGCCGATCAGCGTGTTTATCGCGACGAAATGGCTGAAGATCACCTGCCCGCTCTCAAACCCGGCGGCTTTGGCGATCAGCCTTTGACGCCAGTTGCGGAAGTCGGCCCCATTCGAGAGCGCGGGGTCGGCGAGGAACACGCTCCAGCGCATCGGCATAACTTTTTTGAGCCAGGTCCCGCGCCCCTCAAGGCCCAATCCCGGCGGATGGGGGATTTCGCTGAATTCGGGGGCCGGGATGCAGGGGCGCTTCCAGAGTTCGGCGAGGGGGCGGGCGGTCTCCCGGCAGCGGCGCAGGGGGCTGGAGAGAATCGGAGAGGGTTCGGCCAGTTCCGCGATTCGCTCACAGGTCCGGCGCGCCTGCGCGCGCCCCTTCGGCGAAAGGCCCGGATCGCGCGCGGCCTCCCATCCGGCTGCGGCCTCGCCGTGGCGTATGAGATAGAGCCGCGCCATCTCCTCCGGCGCTCAGGCAGGCTCAAAGAGGAAGCCGCCCTTCCCGTCCGGCTTGACCGCGCCGGGGCAGCCGATCATCTCCTGCGTCATCAGACGCTCGAACATGGCCGGATCGGCAGGCGTATGGGCGACAAAACGCTCGCCGCTCTCATCAAGCCGCCCGACCGCCAACCCGGCGACCGGCCCCTCGCGGTCATGGGCAACCGTATAGGCCTCGATCTTCCCCCCGCCCTGCGGCGAAGCTGCGGCGCGCGGATGCGGCGTTCCGTCTATCTCCGCCTGATCGGCGGACGGCTTCCTGCGCCGCCACGGACCTTGCGGCGGCGCGGTCGAATACAGGCCCATCGCGTGTTTGGTCAGATACCAGCCATTGGCCGTGCACAATCCCTTGCTGCCGGGGTCGCGGCGCAGGCGGTCGAGCATGGTGGCGACCGCGTGCATCGTGTAATTGTTGCCCGCGCCGCCGAAATAGGGCAGCCCGCCGGTGACGGTCAGCGTCCGGCGGTCGCCGGGCGGTATGCCCAGCTCCTCGCGGGCGATCTGCACCGCGCTGGGAAAGCAGGAATAAATGTCCAGATGCTCGACCTCGCCGATGGTCCATCCGGCCATCTGGAAGGCGGTCTGCCCCATGCGCCGGATGGCGGGCGAGCTGTGAAAGTTTACCCGCTCGGAGAGGAACCAGATATCGTTGACGTCGGCGCAGCCATGCAGGAAGACCCATTTTTCGCGGGGCACGCCCAGTTCCTGCGCTCTGGCTGCCGACATCATCACCAGCGCGGCGGACTGATCGACCTGCATGATTGCGTTCATATATTTCGTGTAGGGAAAGCCGACATAGCGGTTGCCGGGGCCGGGGGAGGTGATTTCCTCGACGCTGCGCCCGGTGGGGAACCAGGCCTGCGCGTGGCCGGCGGCGATGCGTGAGAAGGAGGCCATCAGTTCGCCCAGCGCCCGGTTATGGGCCGGGATCGAGCGGTTGAGACTTTTGCGCAGGGCGTTCTCGAAGAGGGGATAGGCGTTGACGGGCAGATGAAGACGGCAAGATTTTTCGAGGGCGGTGGTGCCGGAGCGCTCTTCGCCGAGGTCTTTTCGGGTTCCGCCGGGGTCGTCGCTCCAGGGCAGTTCGCGGCCCTCCCGGAGCGCGCGGACAATCGAGTGCAGGCACTCGGCGCCCGACAGGAGAAGCGCATCGGCCTCGCCCTGCGCGATCCACTCGGCGGCGCAATTGATCAGATATTGCGGACTGTTGCCGCCGGTCGGGCCGTAATAAAGCGCGCGGGGGCCGGCCCCGACCATATTGGCCAGCGTCAGGGGAGGATTGGGATAGCGGACAAAGGGTGGCGCGAGCGCATCCGGGGCGTCGGAGACGAAGCGCACCACGGCGATTGTGTCCAGTTGGGAAAAGAGAGCCTCGCCCAGACCGCAGTCGCGCGCGGCGAGCCGGGAGGCCTCGGCCATCATCGCCAGCGGCGAGCGCAGTTTCTCCTCCGCCTCGCCCTTGCGCTGAACGCACTGCCCCGCCCCAACCAGAACCGGCATTCGGGGATCAATTTCGGTCTGCGCCATTTGTCTCCACTCCCGCCTGCTATGCCGCCCTGCCCCGGCTGCCGATCATAAAGCCCCGGAGGCCGGAGCGCAAAATCCGGAGCGCAAAACATTGCGGAAAAGCAGCTTGCGGGGCGCTGGGAGCGGTGTTATACCTCGTCCGGCGTGCGCGGCCTGTCCGCCGCAGGCGCCGGATGCGGAGGGAGCCGGGCCATGAAGAAGATCGAAGCCATTATCAAGCCCTTTAAACTTGACGAGGTGAAAGAGGCCCTGCAGGCGGCAGGCGTCCAGGGCCTGACCGTCACCGAAGCCAAGGGCTACGGACGCCAGAAGGGCCACACCGAGCTCTATCGGGGAGCCGAATATGTGGTTGATTTCCTGCCCAAGGTGAAGATCGAGATTGTGGTGAGCGACTCGATGGCGGAGAAGATCGTCGAGGCGGTCAAGACCGCGGCCCATACCGGCAAGATCGGCGACGGCAAGATTTTTGTAACCCAGGTTGACTCCGCCCTGCGGGTTCGCACCGGGGAGACTGGTGACGCGGCAATCTAGGGAGAGGGCAATGCCGGAAAAAAGGGGGGCGCGGCCCCGGAGCGCCGCCGCCGGAGTTCAGAAACTCATCAAAGACAAGGATGTTAAATACGTCGATCTGCGCTTCACCGACCCGCGCGGCAAGTGGCAGCACGTCACCTTCGACGCCGGGCAGGCCGACGCGAAGTTTTTCTCCGAGGGGATGATGTTCGACGGCTCCTCGATTGCCGGCTGGAAGGCGATCAACGAGTCGGACATGACGCTGAAGCCGGATGCGGCGACGGCGGTTCTCGACCCCTTCTGCGCGCAGACGACCCTGATTTTGTTCTGCGACATTGTTGACCCGTCGACCGGGCAGGACTACGCCCGCGACCCGCGCCTGACCGCCAAGCGGGCCGAGATGTTCCTGAAGCAGTCGGGGGTCGGGGACAAGGCCTATTTCGGGCCGGAGGCGGAGTTCTTCGTCTTCGACGACGTCCGCTTCGCCGCCGAGCCGTATCACACCGGCTTCTCCCTCGACTCGACCGAACTGCCCGCCAACAGCGACACCGAATACGAAACCGGAAATATGGGCCACCGCCCCCGCACCAAAGGCGGCTATTTTCCGGTCGGGCCGGTCGACAGCGCCCAGGACCTGCGCTCCGAAATGCTCTCGATGATGAGCGAGATGGGCCTGACCGTCGAAAAGCACCACCACGAAGTCGGCGCCGCCCAGCATGAGCTCGGCATCCGCTTCGACAGCCTGCTGCGGACTGCCGACAATCTGCAGATTTACAAATACGTGGTTCACAATGTCGCGCATTCGTTTGGCAAGACGGCGACCTTCATGCCCAAGCCGGTCATGGGGGACAACGGCACCGGAATGCACACCCATCAGTCGGTCTGGAAGGGCGGCAAGCCCCTCTTCGCCGGAAACAAATACGCCGATCTGTCGCAGACCTGCCTCCACTATATCGGCGGGATCATCCGCCACGCCAAGGCAATCAACGCCTTTTCCAACCCGGCGACCAACAGCTACAAGCGCCTTGTGCCCGGCTATGAAGCGCCGGTTCTGCTGGCCTATTCGGCGCGCAACCGCTCGGCCTCGTGCCGGATTCCCTATGCCCCGGCGCCGTCGGGCAAGCGGGTCGAGGTGCGCTTCCCCGATCCGGCGGCCAATCCCTATCTGGCCTTCTCGGCGATGCTGATGGCCGGGCTGGACGGGATCGAAAAGCGGATCGACCCCGGCGACCCCATGGACAAAGACCTCTACGACCTGCCCCCCGAAGAACTGCAGGGCGTCCCCACGGTCTGCGGCTCCCTGCGCGAGGCCTGCGAGGCCCTCGACAGCGACCGCGACTTCCTCAAAAAGGGCGGCGTCTTCAACGACGAGCAGATCGACGGCTATCTGGAATTGAAAATGGAAGAGATCGAGCGGGTCGAGCAGACGCCCCACCCGGTCGAGTTTGACCTTTACTACAGCGTCTGACCTGCCGGGCGGCTTCACCCGTTCTTTATCTGCTGTGTGATCCTTGTGATTTCGTGACGCGTCGTCCGGGGTGGTAATTTGCCCATCCTGTGCGGAGGCGTTTTGCGCGCCTTTGCTATTCCGCACCAGAAGGAGACGACCGCCATGACCGGAGGAAGAATATCAGGCGCACTGCCCAGAACCTCCATTGCGCCGCTTCACAATGGCGGCGCACAGGCGCGGGCGGCTCAGGTCGGCTCTTTTCGCGGCCACAAGGTCGCCGTCGCCCCGCCCGGCAGTTTCACGCCGCGCCGGATCGCGGCGCGGGAAACCTCCTACACCCCCACCCCACCCCGCCGGACGCCGCCGCAGGCTTCTTCCGGCGGACCGGTCTACGCCAATACGCAAGCCCCACCGGCTCCGGCGCGGGGGCGCGGGCCTGTCTATCAGAACGTCCGCCCGCAGGCGCATGAAGACGCTTATACTGTAATGAATCCGGCCCCGCGCGCGCAGACCGCGGGGACAACCCGGGAGCCGGCCTACGCCAATACGCAAGATCCACCGGCTCCGGCGCGGGGGCGGGGGCCTGTCTATCAGAACGTCCGCCCACAGGAGCATGAAGACGCTTATACTGTAATGAATCCGGCCCCGCGCGCACAGACCGCGGGGACAGCCCGGGAACCGGCCTACGCCAATACCCCGGTCCCGCCGGGTCCGGCGCGGGGGCGCCATCAAAACGTCGCTCCGCAGACGGATGACGGCGGGTATACGGCGATGAATCCGCTTCCGCAGACGGATGAAGCCGGGTATACGACGATGAATCCTGTTGCCGAGGAAGGCATTTATTCCGAGCCGGATAATATCTATGAGGATCCGGCGGAGGTTCAGCGCGCACGGCCCCAGCCTCTGCCCGGAAACGAGGTTTCCATGACGCAAAACCCGGCTTATGGATCAGTCGGGGCGGCAAACCCTTACATGCGCTCGACAGGCGATGATAACGAATCGCCCTATGCGGAGATTCCGGCGAGACTGCAGGGCAATAGGGAGTCCGGGATCTACGAATCGATGCAGCCGCAGGACGTGCGCAAGCCCGAGGAGGGCGTATACGAAGAGATCGAGCAGTTTCAGCGCGGCGGCGATCAACCGCCTCCGCTTCCGCCGCGCAACCCGCCGAGAAGCTGAGCGGGAGCAGAGCCATGCCGAGACAGCCCGCCCTGGAGCGCTTCCGCCGTATCATGAAGGACTTTGGCCGCACCACCGGCATGGGGGAGATCGAAGTCGGCGAGGACTGCAATGCACGCCTCGTCTTCAATGACTCGCTGGAGGTCGACATCGAAGGCTCGCCGGATCAGAGTGCGCTTTACATGCACGGCGTGGTTTCGCGCTCGGATGCGCTGCGGGGGGGAGGCGAGGGGGCGCTGTTTTTTCTTCATGCCTCGCTGTTTCATCCGCGCGCGCGGGGCGGGTCGTTCAGTTTCGACCGGGAGATGCAGGAGGTCGTGCTGTTCCGCTGCCTGCCGCTTCAGGAGTTGAGCCTGACGGTCTTCGAGGACGAGCTGATGCAGTTCGTGGACGCGCTTGACTATTGGCGCGAGGCGGTTCAGCGGGGCGCGGCTTTGCCGGCGCGGCGCGAGGCGGCGCAGGGCGAAGCGGGGGCTTCGCACGCGATCAAGGCTTGAGGGCGCGGGCGGCGGCGGTTTCGTTGGCCTGATAGCGGCGCAGGGCGGCGAAGACCCCCATATCGAGATTGGGCTCCCTGCCCTTTCCCATCTCCAGCAGCTGGAGGCAGAACCAGCCCTGCGCGCCCCATCCGTTGATGGCGCGGATCAGGTTGAGCGGGCTGGCAGGCCCCAGAAGGCGGCCCGGCCCCAGTCTGAGGCGGGCTTCATAGTCGTCGAGATCGGCGGAGCCTTCTAGGAGGCGGCGGGCGGCATGGGGATCGGTGCAGAACGGGCGGGCCAGCCCGACGACATCGACCGCGCCCGAAGCCAGGGCGGCGGTGATTCCGGCGCGGGTGCGGAAGCCTCCGGTCACCATGAGGGGCAGCGCGACGGTCTTGCGCATGGCGGCGGCATAGTCGAGGAAATAGGCCTCGCGGGCGATTGTGCTGGCGCGGGTCTGAGCGAGGCGTTCGGGATTGGAGGAGATGGTCGACCCGACCATGGCCGGACGCTCATAGGTGCCGCCGGAGACTTCGAGCAGATCGATGCCTTCGCGCTCGAGCATGCGGGCGGTTTCCTGCGATTCTCCGTCGGAAAAGCCGCCGCGCTGGAAGTCGGCGGAGTTCAGTTTGACCGCGATGGGGAATTCGGAACTGGTGCTCTTGCGCGCCACGCGGACGGCTTCGATCAGCAGGCGGGCGCGGTTTTCGAGGCTGCCGCCCCAACGGTCGGTGCGGCGGTTGACGTCGGGGGAGAGGAATTCGCTCAAAAGATAGCCGTGGGCGGCATGCAGCTGGACGCCGGTGAAGCCGGTTTCGCGGGCGGTTTTCGCGGCATGGCCGAAACCGGCGATGATCTCTTCGATTTGGCCTTCGCTGAGCGCGCGGGGCTGGCCGAATTGGGCGCCGGGCATTGTGAGTTTCGAGGCCGAGGGGGCGCAGGGTTCCGGATTGACCGCCGCCGGGGTCTGGCGTCCGGCATGGCTGATCTGCATCCAGAGCTGTGCGCCCCCGGCGGTTCCGGCGCGGGCGTAGTCCTTGAGGGCGCGCAGGGCCTCTTCGGACTGCGGCCCGGCAACGGCGACATTGCCGGGGCGCTCAAGGTGCTTGCGGTCGATCTGAACATTGCCGGTCAGAAGCAGCCCGGCGCCGCTCTCCCCCCAACGCCGGTAGAGGTTGACATGGGCCTGTGTCGCCCGGTTGAGCGGGTCGGCGAGGCCTTCGGTCATGGCGGCTTTGGCGATTCGATTCGGCAATTCCGCCCCGCAGGGCAGGCGCAGTGGGTCGCCCGCGCGGGCGTGTCCGGCTCCGTTGGCGGTGGGGTGGGCGTTTTCGGGCATTTGCGCCCCCTTTTTTCTGATTTGACAAGCGCGGGGGAAAGTTTATCTTCTCCCCGCCGGGGGTCAAGGGAGTCCCGCGCCGAAATGATGATGCAGGGTCCGGATGAGTTTTGACGGGACCGGCCTTGGCGGCAATGTTTTGAAGGCGGTCGCCGAGGCGGGCTATGAAGAGCCGACGCCGATACAGGCGCGCGCCATTCCACTTGTTCTTGAGCGCCGGGATGTTCTGGGCATAGCGCAGACGGGGACGGGCAAGACGGCTTCGTTTGTGCTGCCGATGCTGGATCTGCTGTCGCGGGGCCGGGCGCGGGCGCGGATGCCGCGCTCGCTGATTTTGGAGCCGACGCGGGAGCTGGCGGCGCAGGTCGCCGGGAATTTCGAGGTTTACGGCAAGTATCAGAGTCTGACGATGGCGCTGTTGATCGGGGGTGTCTCGTTCACGGAGCAGAACCGGAAGCTGGACCGGGGGGTGGACGTTCTGATTGCGACTCCGGGCCGCCTGCTGGATCATCTGGAGCGGGGGCGGGTTTTGCTGAACGGGGTTGAGTTTCTGATTGTGGACGAGGCCGACCGGATGCTGGACATGGGCTTTATTCCGGACATTGAGCGGATTGTGAAGTTGATTCCGCCCCGCCGCCAGACGTTGATGTTTTCGGCGACGATGCCGGATGCGATTGAGGAGCTGGCGGCGCGTTTTTTGAAGACTCCGGAGCGGATTGAGGTTGCGCGTTCCGGGGCGGCGGCGCAGACGATCAGTCACCAGATTTTCTGGACGTCGGAGCGGCGGAAGTTTGGGGATTTGCGGTCGTTTTTGCGCAAGCGCCAGGGTGAGAACGCGCTGATTTTCTGCAACCGGAAGCGCGATGTGGGCGTGGTTCGGCGGGCCTTGAGCGCGGCGGGTTTTTCGGCGGGGGCGCTGCACGGGGACATGGACCAGTTTTCAAGGAGCGCCATGCTGGAGCAGTTTCGCTCAGGGGAGGTTGCGCTTCTGGTCGCGAGCAATGTAGCGGCGCGGGGTCTGGACATTGCGCAGATTGGTCATGTGATCAATTTTGACGTTCCGATGCATGCCGAGGACTATGTTCACCGGGTTGGACGGACGGGGCGCGCCGGGGAGCAGGGCGAGGCTTTCACGCTGGCGACGGCGGATGAGCTGCACCATGTTGAGGCGATTGAGAGTCTGATGGGGAAGATGATTCCGGAGTCGCCGTCGAGTCCGCCGCGCCCTGAGGCCGAGGACGAGGCCACTCGTGGCCATGCCACTCGTGGCCATGCCACTGGTGGCAAAGCCGCCGGAGGCCGCGCCACTGGTGGCCGCGCCACTAGTGGCCGCGCAGGGGAGCGGGACCGCCCGCAGGGGCGCGGGGAGCGGGGTCGCGCTTCGGCGCGGGGCCGGAGCCGGGGCGGCCAGAGTGACCGGGAAGGCGGCGGTCGTTCGGTCCGAAACGGATCGCCGCCGCGGCGCAACGAGCGCGAAGCGCGTGAACCGCGTGAATCTCGCGGAGACCGCGCCCGGCCCAACCGGGAGAGTGGAGGAGCGGATCATTTACCGGCCTTTCTGCGCAAGCCCTCGCCTCGCGCGGGGCAGGCGAGGCCGGCGGACGAGGATTAAGAGACACCCTCCGCTTTAATGATCATAAAATTGCCCCAGAAGCCGGATAAAGAGCACTCGCCCCTCTCTATAGCCGCCCATGCGGTTTTTTTGCGAGGTGCGAAACGACAAAATTCTTTTACCCGCCGGGATGTATCGTCGGGCATCGGGATTAATTTGCCCTTCAGGTATTACTTCATACCCATGCTTCTGCCTAGGCGCTTTGTCCACCGCACTCCATGACATGGCGCTCAAAATGCGCAACTTTTTGATGAAAGATTGCCATTCATCTTCATTAAGGCTTGATCCGCGGTATTTCCCCTGGTCCGGAAAACCCTTCAAGGAGAACAGGAGATCGTCCTTCTCCAAGCTACTTGGTATTTGCAAGGGCTTAGTAGTCGGTCCCTTAATTGACAAGGGGGGACGTTTCTTGCCTCTCCTTTGCGCCATGCGACCAAATCAATATGCCTGCCAAAGCTCTGTCAAAGCCTATTTTACGTATTTTGCAAGAAAGTATTTGCGAATCTCCGGTAGGGGAATCTCACTATCCTTCCGCCCCGCCCTGAAATGCTTTTGCCACGGCGTCTCGCGATGAGTCATTTGGCTTAACTTCCACGCGGAAAACTGCCCGAAAACCGTATAAACCCTGTCAATAATCCTCTCGCTGTCTTCCGGCAGAGCCGGGGGGCGGCCTTTCGGGAGCGGGCGGTCTTTATTATAGGAAGCATATTCTTCATAGACGGACTTGACGACCGGACCATACTTCCACGCATATATTTTCTCCGTGAAGAGGGGGTTATTCAAACCCTCCAGGGCGACATGGCACCCCTGCGCATAATAGAGGAGTTTTTGCAGCTTCATATGCGAGATCAAATCCCCCTCCTCTCTATCCTGAAGAGACAGGATATATTTGGCCGCTTTCAAGGCTGGAATAGACATTTAGCCGTCTCCTGCGGGAATCCACTCTCTCCCCACACCCCCGATTTTCCAACGAGGGCCGACGGCGGGCATAACCCCACCTGCCAAGCCAAATATCCCATAGAAGAATTCTATCGTCAACATATCCCATAGAAGAATTCTATCGTCCCCCTCACCAATGAAGCCGTGACAGGCTTATTCAAGAAATTCTGTGAAACTTCTTGATGTGGGCGGATTTTCTATCCAAATTTTACATAGATTTCATGTTGAAATTTTGCTACGATGTGATTCGTCTTCAGTGGACTCAAAAAGGAGCGAAAAATGTTTACCTCGACCGTAGTTAGAATTCTGGATTGGAATCACTTTGTTATTGATCCAGGATGGGAATGGAAGAATTATGACAAGCAAGGAAATGATAAAAAGGGGAGTTTGGTCATTATTGCAGGTTTTGATCTTAAACACCTTAAGGGAAAAGACCTTTTTATTTACAAAGCTGCAGAAAGAGAATTGTCCTGCATGGTCAGGGGAAGTCGAGTTGACCTTATTGGAAAAGAGATTGATCTTTTCGAGCGATTGGTCGCGGATGTATCTATTCCCAAGAATGAGGGAAAAGTATTGTTGAAGGATTGTCTTTTAGAAGCCCTAGCCTAAAAGAAGGCTGGAATATGAGAAACTATTTCTCCTCGATAGACAGGTTTATATCTGCCGCCGGGTCTTTTGTCAGATCAAAGTCCCCCGCCATTCCGTAGGCATCTACCCTGCTGTTGACAAGCCGCACAAGGAACTCGACCTCTTTCCCACATGATTGCTGTTGTGGGTCTAAAAGACAGTCAATGTAATTAGCGATAGGCTTTGTGCGTTCGTGATAGGTTAAAAATTCTAAATTAGCCGTTGCTCTGGTCGCATCAGGCTTCCCCATTATCTCGAGAACTTCCGCTTTGGTCATGCCAATCGAAAGTTTATTTGTCTTCTCTATCGAGCCTGCCGCTACTGCACAAGCGCTCAGCATGAGCATAACAGCAACAATCCATGCGGACGTGCGCATAGCGGCACCCTCCCCTGCTTATCGGGTTACTTTCTGATCTGCTTGTCGATCATGCCGCGCTTCGGGCCGAAGGGCGCGCGGAAGAAATTCGCCAGAGCCTTGACCCGCGTCTGCGTATAGACAGACTTCGCATGGCTGAACTCCAGAAAACCCTCGCGACCGTGATACGCGCCCATCCCGCTGGGGCCAATCCCGCCAAACGGCAAATCCTCCATCGAAACATGCATGATCACGTCATTGACGGTCACACCGCCCGAGGTCGTCCGGCCCAGAACCTGCGCCTGCTCCTTCCGGTCATTGCCGAAATAGTACAGCCCCAGAGGCCGGTCATGCGCATTCACATAATCCACCGCCTCCTCCACATCGCCGTAACCCTTGAGCGGCAGAACCGGTCCGAAAATCTCCTCCTGCATCACTTTGGTGTCGTCGCCCGGATCAAGAATCAACGTCGGAGGAATCTTGTGATGCGGCTGCTGGCTGAAATCCTCATCCGCCGGATTGATCTCAACCACCTTGCCACCCTTGGCGCGCGCATCCGCGACCAGCTCGTTCAGCCGGTCAAAATGACGCTGATTGATGATCGACGTGTATTCCGGATTCTCCTTCAGCGACGGATACATCTTCCCCACCGAGGAACTGGCCTGCTCGACAAACTCGCCCATCCGCTCCTTCGGCAGCAGAACATAGTCGGGCGCAAGGCAGATCTGCCCGGCATTGAGCATCTTGCCGTTCATGATCTTGGCGGCGGCCTCCTCGAAGTCGGCGCTCTCCGAAAGGATAACCGGCGACTTGCCCCCCAGTTCCAGCGTCACCGGAACCAGATTCTCCGAAGCCGCACGCATCACATGATAGGCAATCGACGTGCCCCCGGTGAAAATCAGATGATCGAAGGCCAGTCTGGTGAACTCCTGGCCGACATCCGGCCCGCCGGGGAAAATCGCCACTTCCGTCTCGTCATAGGACTTGGCGATCATCCGCGCCATCAGCTCCGAGGTCGCCTGCGTATATTCCGAGGGCTTGATCATCACCCGGTTCCCGGCGGCGAATATCCCCGCCATCGGCGCAAAAGTCAGGTTGACCGGGAAATTCCACGGGCTGATCACACCGACCACACCCTTGGGCTGATATTCGATCCGTCCCCGCGCCCCGGCCAGATTGAGCGGGAACTGCACCGGACGGCGCTCCGGCCTCATCCAGCTGCGCAAATGGGTCCGCGCATGCTTCAGCGCCCCCAATGTCCCCATGATGTCGGTCAGCAGGGACTGCTCGGCGTTGCGGTGGCCGAAGTCGCTGCTCAGCGCCTCGACAATCTCGTCCTTGTGGTCAACCAGAAGCGCAATCGACCGGTTGATCCGATCAATGCGGGTCTCGGCGGAGGGCGCGCCTTCCGCCAGCTGCGCCTTGCGCTGGGCGGCCAGAACCGCCTCCATCTTCTTCGAGGCCGCCGCCCCGTTCGCCGCGCCGTTGGAACTGGATTTCTCAGTCATGGATCACGCCCTCCCGGCGTTTGCTCACAATTGTGGCATTGTAGCGCGAATGGGCTGGTCCGGCAAGATTCTGGACAGGAGGGCCAAAAGCGGCCATAATGGCCCCAATCGCGGGAGGGAGCGGCCCCTCGCGCCGGAGCCGGAGCGAACTCCAGGGGGAATTATGGATTTTCCAAAGATCAAACTCGAAATCGAGGGAAATGTCGGGACGCTGACTTTCAACCACCCGGAGGCGCTGAATCCGGTGGGGCGGGAGATGCTTGAGGGCCTGGGAGGCGCGCTCGACGCGGTTGAAGACGAAAGCAACGGCCTGCGCTGCCTGATCCTGACCGGGGCGGGGCGCGGCTTTTGCTCCGGGGCCAATCTCGGCGAGACCAGCGCGGCGGATCAGATGGCCCGCGCCGCGAGCAACGCCCGGCCTCCCGACTTCGGCGAGGGTCTGGAGAAAGTCTATCACCCGCTTTTGCGCCGCCTGCGCAATCTTGACATGCCGCTGGTCACGGCGGTCAACGGCCCGGCGGCGGGGATCGGAATGAGTTTCGCGCTGATGGGCGACATGATTCTGGCGGCGCGCTCGGCCTTTTTCCTGCAGGCCTTCCGGCGGATCGGCCTCGTCCCCGACGGCGGCTCGACCTGGCTCCTCCCCCGCCTCGTCGGCATGGCCCGCGCCCGCGAACTCGCCCTGCTGGGCGAGCGCCTCCCCGCCGAAAAGGCTTATGAATGGGGCCTCGTCAACCGCCTCTATGAGGACGATCAGCTGATGGACGAAGCCAAAAAACTCGCCAAAGCACTCGCCGGCGGCCCGACCATCGCGCTCAATCTCATTCGCCGCGCCTTCTGGGAGAGCACCGACAACTCCTATGAGGAGCAGCTGAATCTGGAGCGGCAATCCCAGAAGATCGCCGGACGCACTCAGGACCGCACCGAAGGCGTCATGGCGTTTCTGGAAAAGCGCCCGGCGAAGTTTCAGGGAAAATAGAGATAGAGCTCCAGCCTCGCCTGCGGCTCAGGCCCTGCCTGCGGCTCAGGCCCTGCCTGTAGCTCAGGCTGCCTGCGGCTCCTTGAAGCTGAACTCCGGCTCGATATGGATCAAACTGACCCCTTGCAGCCCGGTGATATAGTCGCCGAGATTGGGGATTTCCTTCTGTGAAACGAAATCGAGGCTGTTGAGTTGGCGCCAGTTGCCTGCGGTGTCGCGCCTGAGGGCGATGACGTGGCCGGCGCTGCCGTGCCCCTTTGAATAGCTGAGCATCAGGCGGTCGCCGGGAAAGGCATTGATTTTTTCGATCATGCGCTGATGCGCAGCCGTGTCCGGCGGCGGGACGATCAGGCCCTCTTCGACCTTGACCCGGGCGCAGGAGGGATCGGCCCGCTCCTTCCCCGCCATGTCCGACAGAATATGGGCGATGGACGCAGGGCTGGAAGAAAATACGCCGCCCAGCGCGGCCCGGTAGTCTTCCGGCGTCATGCCGATGACGCCTGCAACATGCGTGCACACGGCGTCTTCATATTCCTGCTGCCCGATCACCGGACCGCCGCAGAAGGCGTTGAGCGCATACATACCGCACAGGCCGGAGGAATCGGCCTGCTTCTCCTTGTAGAAGTCGCGGCCCGGCGGAAGCGGATCAGGGGAGAGCTCTGTGCCAAACGCGCGCGTGTTGGCATTGGGATCGGGCCGGATCCGGAAAGGCGCGCGTCCGGGCGCATCCGGGGCGGGCGCATCGGAAGCGCGCGCGGTCTGCGCCGGCGGCGCTTCCTGCCGGGCCGCCTGCGCCTCCTGCTCAACCGGCTGCCGGGAGGCAGACGAAGCGGGAAGCGGAAAATGCTTCCTCACCAGCCCCGCCATAAGGTCCGGGAACAGACGCTTCTCCTTGAACTGGAGGTCTTCGGGAATCTGGTCGCGGTTTTTCGCCAGGAAGTTTACGTATTCCCTCAATTTCGGCGTCAGCTCCCTTAACTGATCCCGCGCGTACGTGCCCTGCGGCTTCCATGAAGGCGCGGGGCGCGGGGGCGGCGTTTCGGACGCGGCGGGTTCTTGCGCCTGCGGAGCGGCCTGCGAATCCTGCGGGGCCTGCGGGGCCTGTTGCGGCGCCTGTGAGACCTGCTGCGAGGCCTGCGGAGCCTGTGAGGCCTGTTGCGAGGCCCGCGAAGCCTGCGGGGCCTGTGAGGCCTGCTGCGAGGCCCGCGAAGCCTGCGGGGCCTGCGGGGTTTGCAGGGTTTGTCGCGGGGGCCGGGGCTGGGCCGCATACGTGCTGTCTGCGGCGGGCGGCGCGGCGGTGTTTCGCCCGGCGGAGGAGTTGGCTTTTGCTATGTGCCAATTCAGCTTGAAGAAAACCTTTCTGACTTTTTCCGCCGTCAGCCGGGAGGGCATGAAATTAACTTTCGCCGGGTTGTTGTTAAGAAGCGGAAATTCCCGGTGAAACTCTTCGGACAAAACTTTGGAGCCGATAGGATTGTCGGCGCGGTTGAATTGGTTGACCTGGCGGAAGAAAGTCTGCAGATTGGATATTCGATGCTCGCGGAAGGTTTTGGGCTGAAGCCAGCGAACGATGCGCCCGGCGAAGGAGCCTTTTTCGATCTTCACCTGGACCGACCTGCCGCCTGCAAGCATCGTGTGCGAACGGGTCGTTTTCCAGTTTGCGAGGAATTGGGGGATAGCCAT
This sequence comes from Alphaproteobacteria bacterium, assembly GCA_965204775.1. Lineage (GTDB taxonomy): Bacteria > Pseudomonadota > Alphaproteobacteria > JAPOUT01 > CBDBFH01. Next base: position 296,867 of record CBDBFH010000029.1, on the reverse strand, counting down.
CCGGGTCAGCCCTGCCGAAGAGAAGCCAGAACCCGGATAATGATCGATAACCGGCGTTGCGCAGCCTCACATTACGCTCACCGGCCTTCACAAAAACGAGGCGTCCGGGCCGCGGAGATGACCGGAAGGGGCGTCAGCGCCTTTTCCGGCGTCCGCCGGTTTTGGCGCGGGAGCGGCGCGCCGCCTGCCGCGCCTTTTCCGCCCAGACGGCCAGCTGTTCGGGGTCGTCGAGGATATATTCCGGCGCGCGCCAGTAGGACATGGCGGCGCTCTTGCCGGAGCGGGGGCGAAAGACAAACGGCTCGCAGGCTTCGGCCTCGAAATCGGGGATGGTCTGCGCGTCGGCCTTAAGATAAAGGGTCTCGCCGGAGACGAGGCCGATCATCAGGCCCTCGTGGAAGACGCCGCCGCCCCCGAACATCGAGCGCACCGAGACCGGTCCGAAAGGCGCAAAGGCTTCCTCAAGGAATTGCTTGTATTCCCTGCTAACGCTCATCGGAGCCGGGGGCCTGGCCGGCGGGCTTAAGCGTCACCGACTCGCCGCAGCCGCAGGCGTCGACCTGATTGGGATTATCGAAGACGAAGCCCGAAGACATCGGATCCTCGCGCCAGTCCATGCGGACGCCCAGCAGAAACATCAGCGCCTTGGCCTCGATGACGATCCGGACGCCCTTGGCCTCGACCACTTCGTCAAAGGGCCGGGGCGGCTCGCAGGCATAGTCGAGCGTATAGGCCTGGCCCGCGCAGCCGCCGTTCTTGACGCCGAGGCGCAGGGCGCCGGCGCGGGCGTTCTGCGCCAGCAGGGCGCGGATCTGCCGGGCGGCGGCATCGGTCAACTGGATGGGCTGCTTGCGCTCCACGGGCGGCGCTCCTAAAACATATCGAGGGCGACGCGCGCCTCGTCGGACATGCGGCTGGGGTCCCACGGCGGGTCGAAGACCATCCGCACCCCGACCTCGCGCACCCCCGCCACCGACCGCGCCGCCTCCTCGACCCAAAGCGGCATCTCCCCCGCAACCGGACAGCCCGGCGCAGTCAGCGTCATGTCTATCGCCACGTCGCGCTCGTCCGAAATGTCTATCTTGTAGATAAGCCCCAGTTCATAGATGTCGACGGGGATTTCCGGGTCATAGACGGTCTTGAGCGCGCCGACCAGCGCGCGGGCGAGCCGGTCGCGCTCCTCTGCGGACAACGCTGCGGCGGCTCCCGGAGCCGCCGGGGGGGAAGTTTCATCAGGCGTCTTCATGCCGTTCTCCTGTCCGTCCAGACTAGCGCAAAACAAGCCTTCTGTGTAACAAAGTATAATGCGGCTGCGATGCTTTGCGCGTATCATAAAATATGCTCTGCAAATCCCTGGAGGCCCTGATTTCAGCGCGCAGGAGTTGCAAAAAAGAGGCTTGCTCCTTGCTCGAAGGCTTCTCCCCGCGAAAGGAAAACATAAAATCGAAAAGGGGGCCGTGACGATAAAGCCTTCCCGGCAAGGGAAAGGAATCACGCTTGCCAAGCATGATGCCGTATCGCAGGAAGGGGAAAACTTTTTTATGAAGATCGGCCTTGTGGCTGTAGACCATCGCGCTATGTGTGCTGATGCTCCTGAACTTCGCCTCTATGACGACGCGAGGCTTCCATTTCCCCGGCTCCAAAGTCTCAACGATGAGCATATCCGTCTCGAAATCCTTTGTTTTGTCTTCCGGGCGGATTTCTCCAAGATGATTCATCTCAAAGGCGTAGGGCAGTTTTTTGCCTGTGTGCACCTCCATTCTCCGCCCTAATTTTCCCGAAATGGATTTTGCCATGACCGCCACCCATTGCTTTTCCGTCATCATCGCCCTCATTCCGGTTCCTATGAAAAGAAGCCCACGCTGTGGCGCACGGCCTCGGCGAAGCGGTCAATGTCCTCGCGGGTGTTATACATCGCCAGCGAGGCGCGGGCGCAGGCGGTGATCCCCAGATGCGCCATCAAGGGCTGGGCGCAGTGATGCCCGGCGCGCACCGCAACCCCCGACCGGTCAATCAGCGCGGCGAGATCATGCGGATGGGCCAGTTCCGAAACAAAAGAGAGAATCGAGCCGCCCTCCCCTTCTTTCCCCAGCAGGCGGATGGAATTGATCCCGGCCAGTTGCTCGCGGGCATAGGCGAGGAGCGCGCCCTCATGTTCGGCGGCGGCGGCGCGGTCGAAGCGGCTGACATAGGCGATGGCGGCGTCCAGACCGGCGGCCTGAATGATCGGCGGCGTGCCGCCTTCAAACCGGTGGGGCGGCGCGCCATAGGAGACCGCCTCCCGGCTGACCTCGCGGATCATCTCGCCGCCTCCCCGGAAGGGGCGCATCTCCTCCAGGATTGCCCGCCGCCCGTAGAGAACCCCGATCCCGGTCGGCCCGTAGAGTTTGTGGCCGGAGAAAACATAAAAGTCGCAGTCGAGCGCCTGCACATCCACCGCGCCGTGCACAATCCCCTGACAGCCGTCGACCAGAACCGGAACGCCATGCTCATGCGCCCTGGCGATCATCTCCGGCAGGGGGGGGCGGACGCCCAGCACATTCGACATTTCGGTCAGCGCGACCATTACGGTCTTCGGGGAGAAGAGCGCGGCATAGGCGTCGAGGTCGAGCGCGCCTTCGGCATCCGCCGGAATCCATTTGATCACCGCGCCCTGCCGCTCGCGCAGAAAATGCCAGGGGACAATGTTCGAGTGGTGCTCCAGAACCGAAAGAATAATCTCGCTCCCCGGCTCGATTCGGGGCGAAGCATAGGAGGAGGCAGCCAGATTGATCGCCTCGGTCGCCCCGCCGGTGAAGACGATCTCCTGCGTCTCGCGGGCGTTGATGAAATGGCGCGCGCTCTCGCGGGCGGCTTCGTAGCGCTCGGTCGCCCGGTTGGAGAGATAATGCAGGCCGCGATGGACATTGGCGTATTCGCTTTGTTCGAATTCGCACTGGGCGTCGATCACCGGCGCGGGCTTTTGCGCCGAAGCGGCGTTGTCGAGATAGACCAGCGGCCTGCCGTGGACGCGGCGGGCGAGGATCGGGAAGTCGGCGCGAACCGGGGCCGGATCAAACATGCGAAGCGTCATTGGCGGAGGCGGCGAGAGCGGCGAGCAGCTGCGGCGCGCGGGCGAGAAGGGCGGCGCGGGCGGCGGGCTGGGGAATGCGGGCAAGGCTTTCGGCGGCGAAGCCTTCCAGCAGGAGGGCGCGCGCGGCGGCGGGATCAAGGCCGCGCTGGCGCAGATAAAACAGCGCCTGCGGGTCGAGCGAGCCGATGGCCGAGCCGTGGGCGCATTGCACATTGTCGTTGTGAATGGCGAGTTCGGGGCGGGCATGCATCCGGGCGGCGGCGGACAGCAGGAGGGCGCGGGACATCTGGCGCACATCGCTATTCTGCGCGCCCGGATGGACGCGGGCCGAACTTTGAAAGACCCCCCGCGCCGCTCCGGCCAGAACACTGCGCGCCGCCACATCGCTCGCACAGCCGGGCGCGTCATGATCGGTGCGCGCGGTCAGATCGCAATGGCCGCTGCCGCCGGCCAGAATGACCCCGGCCAGCTGCGCTTCGGCCTTCTGGCCGGCAAAGCGGAAAAAACTCTGTAGCCGGGCGAAGCACCCCCGCTCTTTCTCTCTGCCCTTCTCCAGCCCGGCGAGCGCGATCTGCGCCCCCCGATAAGAGGCGGAGGCCGAGAGCCGGGCCGAAAAGGTCGAGACATGCACCGCCCCCGGCCCTTCGGCCTCGATGCGCAGATGGCCCAGCGCCGCGCCTTCCTCCAGAATTGCGCGAGTCACCGCATTGGAAAAGCCGCCCCGGCCTGCGCCTGTCCAACTCTCGAACAAATCCAGTTTCGCGCCGCGCCCCAGCACAACCGCATTGCGGGCATAGGCCGCGCAGGCCCGCCTTCCGGAGGCGAAGAAAGCCAGATGCACAGGCTGCTTTACCTCCGCCCCGGGCGCAACCTTGATCAAAACGCCGCCGCCCATCAGCGCCCGGTTCAGCGCCAGAACCGGCTGCGCCTCCTCCGCTTCCGGGCCGAACAAAATATCCCGCTCCGGGGAGAGCGCCCGGTCGAGCGGGATCACCTCCACTCCCTCCGGCGCAGGGCCGGAGAGGCCGGGATCGAAAAACCCGTCAACAAAGACCAGCCGCGCCGCCGGGACTTCCGCCAGAGGGCCGAAAAGCGCGGCGGGATCGTATTGCGCTCCCGCCTGCTCTTCTGCGGCAAGGGGAGCGGGAGGCCGGGCGAGGGCGCGGGAGAGGTCGCTCCACTTCCAGTCCTCAATCGACCGGTGGGGAAGCCCCTGACCGGCAAAGCGGGCCAGCGCCTCCTCGCGCAAAGCGGCTATGGCCGGATCGCCCGCGCCGGGCAAAGCGGCGGCCCGGCGGCGATACTGCTCGCTGAAATCCTGAATCTGGGTGTTCATCGCCGTCAGGCTGCAGACGCGGCGGCATAGCCGGTGCGCTCCAGTTCTCCGGCCAGTTCCGCGCCGCCGGAGCGCGCAATCCGCCCCCCGGAGAGAACATGAACCCGGTCCGGCTCAATATGGTCAAGCAATCGCCGGTAATGCGTAATCAGGAGCAGCGCCTGCGCGCCGTCCCGCTCCCGCACCTGAGCGGCGACCATGCGCAGGGCGTCAATGTCGAGGCCGGAGTCGATCTCGTCGAGGACGGCGAGTTTCGGCTGCAAAACCGACATTTGCAGCATTTCGAAGCGCTTCTTCTCGCCTCCCGAAAAGCCGGCATTGACCTCGCGGCGCAGCATGTCCTCGCCGATCTCGAGGCGCGCGGCATGGCGGCGAACGAGGCGGAGAAAGTCGGCGGGGTTGATCTCCTCTTCCCCCCGCGCCCGGCGGCGGGCATTGAGCGCGGCGCGCAAAAACGTCATCACCCCGACCCCCGGCACGTCCACCGGATGCTGAAAGCCCAGAAACAATCCGGCCAGGGCGCGCTCCTCCGGCTCCATCGTAAAAAGATCGCGCCCGCCAAAGAGCGCCCGGCCCCGGACGATCTCGCAATCGGCGCGGCCCGCCAGCGCCGCCGCCAGCGTCGTCTTGCCCGATCCGTTCGGCCCCATGATCGCATGCACCTCGCCCGCGCCTATCTCAAGGCCGATCCCGCGCAGAACCGGCGACCCGGCAACCGCGACATGCAAATCCTCAATCGCCAGCAGCGCAGTCATCAGCCGACGCTGCCCTCCAGACTCAGCCCAAGCAGTTTTTGCGCCTCGGCGGCGAACTCCATCGGCAGTTTCTGCAAAACCTCGCGGCAAAAGCCGTTGACGATCAGCGCCAGCGCCGCCTCCTCGTCCAGACCGCGCTGGCGGCAATAGAACAGGCGCTCCTCGGAAACCCGCGCCGTCGTCGCCTCATGCTCCAGAACCGCCTCCGGATGGCCCGACTCAATATAGGGAATCGTGTGGGCCGAACAGGCATCGCCGATCAAAAGCGAGTCGCACTGCGTGTAATTGCGCGCGCCTCCGGCTCTGGGGTGCACGCTGACCAGACCCCGATAGGCATTCGAGGAGCGCCCCGCCGAAATCCCCTTCGAGATGATCCGGCTCGACGTGTTGCGCCCCAGATGAATCATCTTGGTTCCCGAATCCACCTGCTGGCGGTTGTTGGAGACCGCCACCGAATAAAACGCCCCCGACGAATCGTCGCCGCGCAGAATGCAGCTCGGATATTTCCAGGTGATCGCTGATCCGGCCTCGACCTGCGTCCAGGAGATTTTCGCACCGCGCCCCCGGCAGTCGCCGCGCTTGGTCACGAAATTATAGATCCCGCCGCGCCCCTCGGCGTCGCCCGGATACCAGTTCTGAACCGTCGAATATTTTATCTCGGCCTCGTCCAGCGCGACCAGCTCGACCACGGCGGCGTGGAGCTGATTCTCGTCGCGCATCGGCGCGGTGCAGCCCTCCAGATAACTCACATAAGACCCCGGCTCCGCAATCACCAGCGTCCGCTCAAATTGCCCGGTCTGCGCCTCGTTGATCCGGAAATAGGTCGAAAGCTCCATCGGGCAGCGCACCCCGGAGGGAATATAGGCGAAGGAGCCGTCGGAAAAGACCGCCGAATTCAGCGCCGCAAAATAATTATCCCCCGCCGGAACCACGCTGCCCAGATAGCGCCGGACCAGAGCAGGATGCTCGCGCACCGCCTCCGAAAAGGAGCAGAAGATGATCCCGGCCTTGGCCAGTTCTTCGCGAAACGTCGTCGCCACCGAGACCGAGTCGAAAACCGCATCCACCGCCACCCCGGCCAGCCGCTTCTGCTCCTGCAGGGGAATGCCCAGTTTCTCATAGGCGCGCAGGAGTTCGGGATCGATCTCGTCAAGGCTTTTCGGCCCGTCCCCCTGCGATTTGGGCGCGGAATAGTAATAGGCGTCCTGATAGTCGATGGGCGGGTGGGCGATTCTGGCCCAGTCCGGCTCGCGCATTTTCCGCCAGCGCGCCCAGGCCTCCAGCCGCCAGTCGAGCAGCCAGCGCGGCTCGCTTTTGCGCGCGGAAATGAAGCGGACCGTCTCTTCCGTCAAGCCCTTCGGGGCGCGCTCGGACTCGACCGGGGTGGAAAAGCCGTAGCGGTAATCCCGCCCCCCGCCCAGCGCCTGGACCCGCTCTATCGTTTCGGGATTGGGCATGGCGATTTCCTAGGCGGCGCGCTCTTCCGGCGCGGCGGCATGGCGGGCCAGCGCCTCGGCGAAGCAGGCGAGATCGGCGCTTTGCGTATTCCAGCCCAGACTGGCCCGCAAGGCCGCGCGCGCCAGGCCGGGCGCAGCTCCCATCGCGTCCAGAACATGCGAGGCCGCAACCTTGCCGCTGGAGCAGGCCGATCCCGCCGACAGGCAAATACCGTCCAGATCAAACAGGATAAGCGCCGTCTCCGCCGGGAGGCCCGGAATCGCAAAGCAGGAGGTGTTCGGCAGCCGGGGGGCTTCGCGCCCGAAAATATGCGCATCGGGCCGCAGGCGCATGAGCTGCGCTTCCATCCGGTTGCGGGCTTCGGCGAGTTCGGCAAAGGCGTCCAGCGCCTTGTGCGCGGCCTGTGCGGCGGCGGCCATTCCGGCGATGCCGGGCAGATTTTCGGTTCCCGCCCGGCGGCCCTGCTCCTGCCCGCCGCCGGTCAGCAGGGGCGCAAAAGGCAGGCCCTCGCGCACAATCAGCGCGCCCGCGCCCGGCGGCCCGCCTAGTTTGTGGCCCGAAAGCGACAGCGCATCCACGCCCAGCGTCTCCATATCGACCGGAATCTTCCCCGCCGCCTGAGCCGCATCGCAATGCATGACGCCTCCGGCCTGTTTGACGATCCCGGCAATTTCGGCGACCGGCTGAATGACGCCGGTCTCGTTATTGGCCAGCATTATCGAGACAAAGGCCGGCCCGGCGCAATGCGCCAGCGCTTCGGCAACGGCCTCGGGCCGGATCAGGCCGCCGGGGCCGGGCGGAATTTTATTCACCCTGCGCCCCTGCCCTTCCGCCGCGGCCAGCAGTGAGACGTGCTCAATCGCCGAGACGATCACATCCGCTCCGGGCGGGCAAAGGCGAAAGGCCAGATGGTTGGCTTCGGTCGCGCCGCTGGCAAAGACGACCCCTCCCGGCTGCGCGCCGGCGGTGGCGGCCAGAGTCTCGCGCGCCTCTTCGATCACGGCGCGGGCGCGCCTGCCCGCCTCATGCGGCGAGGACGGATTGCCCCACATATCCCCCGCCCGCATGGCGGCCTGCGCCGCCTCCGGGCGCAATGGCGCGCGGGCATTATGATCCAGATATGCCTGCATCTCGCTCCTCGCCCTCCGCCGGGGTTTCAAAGCCCGCCGGATCACAATCCGGCAGGCGCGCCTCAATGACGTCGCTCAGGCGAACCGAACGCAAATAAGCCGCAATATGCCGCCCCAGCCCGGCCCACAGATTATGAGTCAGACAGCGCCCGCTCCGGCCCGTGCAGGCCTGCTCATCCCCCTTGAGGCAGCGCGTGATCCGAAGCGGCTCGCCGACCGAGCCGACAATCTCCGCAATCCGAATCTCCTCCGCCGCTCGCGCCAGACGATAGCCGCCCCCCGGACCCCGAACGCTCTCGACCAGACCCGACCGCCTCAGCCGCACAAACAACTGCTCCAGATACGCCAGCGAAATAGCCTGCCGCCCCGCAATCCGGGCCAGCGAAACCGGCCTCCCACCACCTTCGACCGCCAGATCACTCATCGCGCTCACCGCATAGCGCCCGCGTGTGCTCAATCTCATCTCCAGCCTGCCCTGAAATCAGCCCGTTACGGCCATTAGTTGCATTAAGACCCCTCTCCGTGCTAGTCTCCGGGATCTTAGGGGGCTATGGCTAACATAATCCGAGTCTATTAGTCAACTATTCGCGGACACACAAACCGCCACCGGCGAGTGGGCGTCCGTTTTTCGGCGATTCCGGGAGGCCTCACAAAATCCCTGCCCACGAAGTCATCTTCACTGGACCCGCCGGGCGTCTTGAAGGAGCCTATCACCACAACGGCGCCCCCGGCGCACCGGTCGCCCTCATGCTTCACCCTCATCCGCGCATGGGCGGCTCGATGGATTCGCCGATCATCCGCAGGCTATCGCAGATTTTCGTCCGCAACGGCTTTGCCGTCCTGCGCTTCAACTTCCGTAGCGTCGGGCGCAGTCAGGGCAGGACCGATAACGGCACGGGCGAACTCGCCGACGCCGCCGCCGCCCTCGACTGGCTCCAGACCAACAATCCCAGCCGCCCCCAGTGCTGGATCGCCGGTTATTCCTTCGGCGCGTGGATCGGGATGCAACTTCTGATGCGGAGGCCGGAAGTCGCCGGCTTCATTCTGATCGCCCCCCCGGCGAACATCTATGACTTCTCCTTCCTCTCGCCCTGCCCCTCCTCCGGCCTGATCGTTCATGGCGGCAGCGACCGGGTCGCCCAGCCGCAGGCCGTGCGCATACTCGCCAACCGCCTCAAGGAGCAGAAGGGAATAACCATCACCCACAAGGAAATCCCGCGCACCAATCATATCTTCCACAACCGGCTCCCGGCGATGGAAAAAGCCGTCGAGGGCTATCTCACCCGGAGGATGGCCGAGGCTTCGTCCGGCTTTGCTCCGCTTCAGGCGGCGCGGTAGAGCCTGCCTCCGGCGAGAGGCCGGGGCGCGCCGGTCGTTTCGGGCAGGCTCAACGGAAGTTTGCGCAGAACCCGGACGGCAAGATAGGCGAAGGCTTCCGCCTCGATCATATCGCCGCGCCAGCCTTTGGCCTCGGCGGAGCGGACGGGCGCATTCAGGACTTCGGCGAGCATCTCCATCAGGACCGGGTTATGCCGCCCGCCGCCGGTGACGATCCACTGCCTGGGGGCGGCGGGCAGGAATCTCTCCGCCCGCCCGGCGGCATGGGCCGTGAAGGCGGTCAGCGTCGCTGCGCCGTCCGGCGCGGACAGGCCGCGCAGAGAGTCGGCGGATACGTCGTGCCGGTCGAGCGATTTGGGCGGCGGACGGGCGAAAAAGGGATCGGCGAGAAGGGCGGCCAGTTTCTCCCGGTGGACTTCGCCGCGCGCGGCGAGAGCGCCATCGCGGTCATGCGAGGCCCCGCATCTCCGCCGCGTCCAGTCATCGAGCAGCCCGCCGCCCGGCCCGGTGTCGAAGGCGAGCAGTTCGCCCTCTGCGCCGATCCAGGTCAGATTGGCGACGCCGCCGATATTCAGCACACATAGCGGCAGTTCCCCGCCATCCCTCGCGGCGCGGGCGCGGTGATAGAGCGGCGCAAGGGGCGCGCCCTGCCCTCCGGCGCGGACATCGGCGCTGCGGAAATCTGCGGCGACCGCGAGTTTCAGCCGGCGGGCGAGCGCCGCGCCGTCGCCGATCTGGAGCGTGAAGCCTTCCTGCGGGCGATGGACCAGCGTCTGACCCGGAAAGCCCGCCAGATCAACCGGCGGCGCGCCCGCGCCTTTATCCTGAGCGAGCAGGTCTTCGGCCAATTCGGCATGGGCCTGGGTGAGCAGTTTTTCGCTCCGGGCGAAATCTGCGGCGGCGGGCGCTTTGGCCTTTCGCGCAGTTTCGACCGCCCCGGCCAGCGCCTCTCTTTCCTCCAGCGAATAGGGGCGCGAGGCCGCCGGGCCAAATCCGGCAATCTTTTCGCCGTCGGTCTCGATGATCGCCGCGTCCACCCCGTCGAGCGAGGTGCCGCTCATCAGGCCGAGAACCCGGCGGATCACTTGCCCTTCGGCAACTCCGCGAAGGGCAGCTTTTTATCGACCCGAATGTCGGGCGGCAGGTTGAGAACGCGCTCGGCAATGATGTTGCGCAAAATCTCGTCGGTGCCCCCGGCGATCCGGAAGCCCGCCGCGCCGATCCACTGCGCCTGAAACTGCCCCCGATCCGGAGCCTGAGCGGGATCGCTCATGATGCCGCCCATATCCTCGACCTCGGTGGCGAAGGCCCCCAGCTCCTGCATCATCGCGGCGGAGACGACTTTGATGATGGAATTCTCCGGCCCCGGCGTCTGTCCGCGGGACAGGGCGGTCAGGGTTCGGTAGCGGGTATATTTCAGGCCCTGAGCCTGGGTGTGCCAGTCGGCGATTTTGGCCCGGACCAGATCATTGTCGAGAGCGGAACCGCCTTCCATTTCGGTGCTGCGGGCGAGGTCGAGCAGGTCGCGCCAGCTGCCGCCGCCGGCCATGCCGACCGCCAGACGCTCATTCATCAGGGTGGTCAGCGAGACCTTCCACCCCTCGCCGACTTCGCCCAGCCTTTGACTGTCGGGGATCCGGACGTCGTTGAAGAAGACCTCGTTGAAATTGCTGCCCCCCGACATCTGCTTGATCGGACGGACTTCAATGCCGGGAGATTTCATGTCGAGGAAGAAGTAGGTCAGCCCCTTGTGCTTGGGCTGAGAGGGATCGGAGCGGGTGACGAGCACGCCGTAGTCGGAGAAATGCGCGCCGGAGGTCCAGACCTTCTGGCCGTTGACGATCCAGTCGCCGCCGTCTTTGACGGCGCGGGTCCGGATTCCGGCGAGGTCCGAGCCGGCGGCGGGTTCGGAGAAGAGCTGGCACCAGACTTCCTCCCCCCGGACGGCGGGCGGAACATAGCGCCGGATATGATCTTTGGAGGCCCAGGCCATCACCGTCGGCACGCACATGCCCAGCCCGATCTCGAAAAAGCCGAAGGGCACCAGATAATTCGCCTCCTCCTGCTGGTAGATGATCGACTGGATCGAGCTGCCGCCGCGTCCGCCATATTCTTCCGGCCAGGTGATGACGGCGTAGCGGGCTTCGGCTTTTTTGGCCTGCCATTCGCGGGCGAGGGCGAGGCCCTCGTCTTCCGGGTATCCGCCCCAGCGTTCTTTGGGGGAGGATTTGCGGGTGGCGTTTTTTCCGAGCCAGGCGCGCGCTTCGGCGCGGAAGGCGGCTTCTTCGGGGGTGTCGTTCAGGTCCATGATCGGTCTCCTCAGGTCAGGGAGCGTTGCGGATTTCAAGGGCGCGCACCAGCCGCTCGCGCCAGCGCAGGGGCGCGCCCAGCGACAACGCGAGCAGCCGCGCCCGGCGATAGAAGAACTGGCAGTCGGACTCCCAGGTGAAGCCGATCCCGCCATGCGTCTGGACGTTTTCCTGCGCGGCGTAGGTGAAGGCTTCCGTGGCGCTGACTCTGGCGGAAGCCGCGGCGGCGGGGAGGTCCGCCCCATCCTCGGCGAGGGTCATGGCGGCGTAATAGGCGTTGGCGCGGGCGAGCTGGTTTTTGATATAGGCGTCGGCGAGTTTGTGCTTGATGGCCTGGAAGGAGCCGATCTGGCGTCCGAAGGCGTATCGTTGCCGGGCGTAGTCGCAGGCCATGTCGAGGGCGGCTTCGGCCCCGCCGATCTGCTCGAAGGCCGTCAGGACGGCGGCGCGGTCGAGAAGGTGGCCGAGCAGCTCCTCGCCGCCTTTCTCGCCCTCCAGAGGGGTGAAGGGCGCGCCGGCGAAGCGGATATCGGCATGACCGCGCGAGGGGTCTATGGTTTCGACCGCCTCGCGGCTGACGCCGGGGCCGGTGAGATCGACGATGCCCAGAATGAGTTTGGACTTGTCGCGGGCGGCGGCGATGGCGATATGCGCGCACATGCCGTCGGCGACAGGCCATTTTTGTCCGTGGAGTTTTCCGCCCTCCAGGCGGGTCTTGATGAGTTTGGGGACGGCGGCGTGCGGGCCTTCGGCCAGGGCGAGCGCGCCGATGGTTTCGCCGGAGGCCAGTTTGGGCAGCCAGGCGTTTTGGGTCTCTTCGCTGCCGCCCAGTTTAATGGCCTCGGCGGCAAGGCAGATGCTGGAGGAAAAGGGAGCCGGAGCGAGGGCGCGGCCCAGCTCTTCCGCGATGACGCAAAGCTCCAGCGTGCCGAGACCGAGGCCGCCATGTTTTTCCGGGATCGCCGCGCCCATGCAGCCCAGTTTGGCGAGGCCGCTCCATATTTCGGGGGCGTGGGTTTCCCCGCCCTCAAAGACTTCGCGCACCCTTGAGGTTGGGCAGGCGTCGGCGAGATATTTGCGCACCTGTTCCTGGAGCATTTTCTGCTCGTCGGAGAAGTCGAAATTCATGGGCAATCCTCCCTTGCGGGAGGGATTGTCCCCGAAAACGGCCCGTAAGGCAAGAGGCGCAAAGCCTCCCAGGCAGGAGAGCGCGGATAGCAAAGCAACCCGGCCCTCCCCCGGATTCACGCCGAACTATTCGCGCCTGCGCTCCCGCTCCCGCATGCGCTCGCGCCGCTGTTCGGCGCGCTCCCGCATCTCCTCGATCTCCTCGTCCAGCTCCTCGGCAATCTCGCGGCGATCCTCCACGCTCAAGCCGCCCAGAACCTCGCCGATCTTCCGGCTGGAGCGCCTCATCACGCGCTCGCTTTGCCGAACCGCCAGACGCCGAATATCCTCGGCGATCTTCTCAACGCGAGACGGATCAAAGCGATCCTCCTGCAACGCCGCGCTCAGCTCCTGAAGTCCCGCGCGCATCGAATCCCGGAACTGCGCCCGCTCCCGGCGCATATTCCGGCGCTCGGCCCGCCAGGCCTCGCGCAGTTGATCCCGCGCCTCGTCGGGCAGCGCCCGGTAGACCTTCCGCAACGCATGGCCGCCGCCGCCCAGCCAGCCGCCGTGATCCCGATGCCAGCCCGCGCCGGCAGCCAGTGCGCCGCCCATAAAAAGATTCAACGCCAGCGAAACAACCAGCGCCGGCCCAAGCCAGCGCCTCCAATTGCGCCGGCCTGCAGGAGGGGTGTCCGATGTGCTCATAACTCTGTCTCCCGATAAAAGGTTGAAGGATTAGAAGATGCCGAAAGGCGCAGCGACGCTCTCGGTGAGAGAGGCGGCCAGTTCGCTGCGAAACGCCTCCTGCCGTTCGGCGCAAACCAATGCGGCGCTCTCAAGCCCGGCTTCGATATTCGGCGCGGGCGCAGCAACCATCTCGACGCTCCCGGCGAAGGCGGCGGCGGCATACAGCGACGCCCCCAGCGCGACAATCGCCAGCGAGCCAAGGCGATGACCCCGGCTGGATCGGGTGCAATTTGGTGCATCAGGTTTCATCAGTTGGATCTCCTCTTTCAGGGGGTTAGAAATTGGCGGGGAGTTGCCGCTCGATCCCGCCCGGATCAAGCGGAAAAAGAGTGGCGATGATTTCGGCTTCCTGCGCAGGCGCGCCGCCCAGGAAGCCTGTCGCCCCGGCGAGAATCCCCAGCAACAGCGAGGCCGCCAACGCCGCGCCCTGCGCGGCATGGCGCAGCGAAACCACGGCGCGGGGGGACAGATTCGCCTCCGGCGCATGGGCCAGAATCTTTTTCGCCAGCGCAGGCGGCGGAGCTTCCAGCGCCGTTTCCCGGGCCAGCAGGCGGTCCAGAGCGCGCAACGCGGCAAGCCGCGCCTGCGCCTGCGCGCTCGACGCAATCAAATGCCGCATGGCCGCCCGCTCGCCGGAGGGCCAACGGCTTTCATCCGCCCCATGTGCATCAAGCAGAAAAGAAAAACGCTCGAAATCCATCTTCCCGTCCTCGCTGTTAAATCGGAAGCGCGGCAAAGCGCGCCGGAGATTCAGGCCGGGAGCGTTCCCGCTCCCGGGCGCTTCCGCTCAAAAACGGAGTGAGCTCGCCGCGCAACCGGCGGCGGGCGCGGGCGATCAGCGAAGAGACCGCCTCCGCGCTGATCTCCAGCACCCCGGCGATCTCGCTGTGAGGCAGTCCCTGCTGAACATCCATCAGCAATGCCGTTCTTTGCCGTTCGGGCAGACGGGCCAGCGCCGCCTCCAGGGCGCGGCCTGCCTCGCGCCCCTGGGCGAGGCGTTCGGGATCAGGACCCGGATCAGGCAGAGCGGCGTCAGACGCAGCGGCGTCACCGGACGGCGCCGGGGGGTGCGCCACCCTGTGACGCAGCCGGTCCAGACACAGATTGCGCGCCACCCGGAAAACCCACGGAGTCAAGCCTCCGCCTGTCCTCCGCCATCCCGGAGCCGCCCGCCACAGACGCAGAAAAACTTCCTGCGCGACATCTTCCGCCTCGGCGGCATCGGACAGCATCCGCCGGGCAAAGCCACTCACCCCGGCCAGATAGATATTCACCGCCTCCCGGCAGGCCGCCGGATCGCCTCGCGCAATGCGCCTCATCAGTGCCTCCTCTTCCAGGCCGGAACGGCTTTGCAACATCTGTGTCCCCTTTGGACCTGCCCCTTGGGGCCTCAAACGTATAACGAGGCCCAGACGCCGATCCGTCGCAAAAAAGACGAATCTGCGCCGGTCAAGCGGCGGATTCCCCGATCAGGGCCTCGAACAGGCCGGAAACTTTTTTCCGCGCCGCCGCCACGCGCGCCTCGACTCTGGAAAAATCCCCGGCCCCCGCCAGCCGGGCCAGAAGCGCGCGCAGACTCCGGGGGGCCTTCTCCGGCTCAAACGCGCCTTCGATGCACAGGCTCATTCCCATTCCCAACATGCGATACAGGTCAAGCGCCCCGGTCAGCACGCGCATATCGCGCTCCGGCAACAGGCCGGCCCGCGCCATGCCGGCAAACGCCTCCTCCATATGCGGCGAGAGAATGCCGGGATGCTCCCGGCCATGAATCAATTGCAGATACTGGCAGATGAATTCGGCCTCGCGCATGCCGCCGGGCATGTCGGCGAGGTTCCAGGGCGAGGGGTTCGGCCTCTCGGCCCGGATGCGGGCATGAAGGCTGCGCACCCCTTGGCGGACCTCTTCGGGATCGCGGGGCAGACGCAGAATACCGGCGATAATCCCGGCCATGCGCCGCCGGATCGCCGCCCCGCCGCAGACGACCCGCGCGCGGGTCAGCGCCATATGCTCCCAGACCCAGGCCTTGTTGCGTTGATAGTCGGCGAAGCCCTCGCAGGAGACCGCGACCGGCCCGGCCCGGCCCGACGGACGCAGGCGCATATCGATCTGGTAGAGGCTGCCCTCGGCGGTCGGAACCGAGAGGGCATGGATGAATTTCTGGGTGAAGCGCCCATAATAGAGCGGCGCGGCGAGCGGCTCGGCCCCGGTCGAGGCGGCCTGATGATCGGGCATATCGTAGAGGGCGATCAGGTCGAGATCGGAGGTGAAGCGCATTTCTTCGCCGCCCAGTTTTCCGAGCGCGACGAGGCCCCACGCGCCGCCTTTGATCCGGCCATGCACGCGGGCGAAGTCGCGGGCGAGGCGGTCGTGGAGCGCGCCGATCACGGCCTGCGCGCAGGCCGAAAGCGTGCGGCCCGCCTGCCGGGCGTCAATCTCGCCGCGCAACAGGCCGATGCCGATCTGAAAGCGGCGCTCGCGCGCCTGCAGGCGCGCGGCGTCGAGGCGGGCTTCCTCATCGGCGGCGCGGGCGAGGGCGGCGTCGAGACCGGCGCGCAATTCCTTTTCGCCGGGCGGGTCCTGGCGGACGAGCATGGCCTCAAGCAGGCGCGGGGTTGACGCCAGATTGCGCGCCAGCCGCGGGGCCGCGCCGCAAACCAGCGCGATCAGATCGAGCAGAGGCGGATTGGCCCGCAGCAGCGAAAAGAATTGCACCCCGGCGGAAAGCCCGGCAAGGAAGCGGTCAAAATGAGCAAACGCCTCCCCCGGATGAGGGGCGCGGGAGAGCGCCGCGAGCAGATCGGGCATCAGGGCGGTCAGCAATTGGCGGGCGCGGGTTTCGCGGGTGGCGGGCAGGCGTCCGGTGTGCCAGCCGCGCACGGCGCGGGCAACGGCGGACGGATCGCCGAAGCCCATCGCCGCCAGCGTCTCCAGCGTTTCCGGATCGTCCTCGCCGCCGGTGAAGACGAGGCTGCCCCGCTCGCCGCTCAGCGAAGGCCGGGCGGCAAACAGCTGCGCAGAATGCGACCGCACCGCCGCCAGATGACCGGCCAGATCATCCCGGAAAGGCTGCGCCGCGCGATAATTCATGAAGCGGGCGAGACGCTCAAAGCCCTTCGCGCTTTTCGGCAGGCGATGGGTCTGCTCATCGGCGGCCATCTGCAGGCGATGCTCGACCCGCCGCAGAAAGCGATAGGCTTCATGCATGTCTTTGGCGGCGCGGCGGGAGATCCAGTTCTTCTCCGCCAGCCGCTCCAGCATCGCACCGGTACCGGCCCCGCGCAGGGCGGGGTCGCGCCCGCCCAGAATCATCTGCTGGGTCTGGATGAAAAATTCAATCTCGCGGATTCCGCCGGAGGAGCGCTTGATGTCGCAGCCCTCCAGTTGCGCCGCGCGCCCGCCATGCATCTGGCGCTGCATGGCGTGCATGTCTTCGATGACGGCGAAGTCGAGATATTTGCGCCAGATGAAGGGGGCGAGGCGGTCGAGGAAGCTGCGCCCGGCGGCGAGGTCGCCGCCGACCGGACGGGCGCGGATAAAGGCGGCGCGCTCCCAGTTCTGGCCGAGAGTCTGGTAATAGTCGGCGGCGGCCTCAAGCGAGACCGCCGCCGCGGTTGCGCCCGGATCGGGGCGCAGGCGCAAATCGACCCGGAAGGCGTGGCCGTCGGCAGTGCGCTCCTCCAGCATCCGGGCGAGATTGCGGGCCAGTCCGGGAAAGACCTCCCCGGCCTTTTCGCCGGGCAGGCTCCGGGGATCATAAAAAAACGCAAGATCGACGTCGCTCGAGTAATTGAGTTCGCGCGCGCCCAATTTCCCCAGCGCGATGACGGCAAGCCCCGACTCTTCCGGCTCCCGCCCAAGCATCTCGCGCAGCAGGAAGCGCACAGCAGAGTCGATTGCCGCGTCTGCGAAATCGGAGAGGCCGCGCATGGCCTCTTCCAGCGTCCAGACGCCGCCGGTATCGGCCAGCGCGATGAAAAGCGCCGCCTGCGCCCGCGCCCGGCGCAGGAGGCGCATGGCGGTCTGCCGGTCCGGGGCCTCGCCGGCCTCGCGCGCATCGGCGCAGAAGGCGGCGAGGCTGTCTGCCGGAGGCGCTTCGAGAATCCGGAGGAGCGCGGGCCGGTGCATTTCGGCAAGGCGGGCGAGATAATCGGAATGCGCGAACACATGGCGCAGCAATGCGCCCACTTCGGGGCGCGCCAGAAGCGCGTGGGCCTCATGCGGCGGAGACATGAGCGCCGCGACTCTCTCGCGGGCAAGGCGGCTGCCGCTTTCCGCAAAGGCGGGCGAGGGCAGCAGATCGGCAAAGTGCGGCTTCATAAAGCCGATTTATATCTGAAAGTCCAAAAAGCGGCAGCTGGTTTCCATATGGGGCGGGAGCGGCGCGAGAATCCGGAAGGGGCGGCCCGTCTCCGGATGGGGGATTTCAAGGCTCCGGGCATAAAGATGCAGGCCCCTGCCGAATCCCTCAGGGATCGCGGCGGCGGCAGGGCCGCCATATTTCCTGTCGCCCAGCAGCGGCGCGCCCGCCTGCGCCGCATGGATTCGAATCTGATGGGTGCGGCCCGTCGCAGGCTGAAACGCCACCAGAGCAAAGCGCCGTCCGGCGCGGGCGAGCGTTTGATAGGACGTGCGGGCCGCTCTGGCGGCCCCCGTCTCGCCCGCCTTGCGGGCAATGGGGAGGATGACCTCGCCTTTGGCCGGAGAGGGAACCCCCAGCGTCAGGCCCCAATAGAGTTTGAGCGCCCGCCCTTTGCGAAAACTCTCGGCCAGTTTGACCGCCGCGCTCCGCGTCCGGGCCAGAAGCAGGACGCCGCTGGTCTCCTTGTCGAGGCGGTGGACGAGGCGGGGCCGCTCCTGTGCGCCGAAGCGCAGGGCGTCGAGCATGGCGTCGAGATGGCGGACGAGGCGGCTGCCGCCCTGCACCGCCAGACCCGGCGGTTTGTCGAGCGCGATCAAACCGGCGTCGCGGTGCAGAACGCGGGCGCGCAACCGTTGCGCCTCGGCCCCGGCGATGCGGGGCGCAGGGCGCGGGCGCGGCGGGGGCGCGGTGAGAGGCGGAAGCCGGATAATCTGTCCGGCGGCAAGGCGGTGTCCGGCCTTGACCCGCTTGCCGTCAAGGCGGATCCATCCGGTGCGCAGAAGTTTTTCGATGCGCCCCTGCGTCAGGCCGGGAACATGAAGCCTGAGCCAGCGGTCGAGCCGCATGGCCTCTTCGCCGGGAGCAACCGCGATCCGCCGGACGCCGTGGCCGTTCTGCGCCGCTATTTGCCCTTCTCCCGGCGATTGCGCAGTTGATCCCACCAGGCGAGGCGCTTGACGATCTCGCGCTCGAAGCCGATCTCGCCGGGCCGGTAGAAGCGCTGCCGCGCTATGCCTTCGGGGAAGTAGTTCTGGCCGGAGAAGCGGTTTTCGGCGGCGTGGTCGTAGGTGTAATCCTTGCCGTAGTTGAGCTGCTTCATGAGTTTGGTCGGGGCGTTGAGGATGTGGCGGGGGGGCGGGGGGGAGCCGGACTGGCGGGCGAAGTTTTGAGCGGCGTCGAAGGCCTTGTAGGTGGCGTTGGATTTGGGGGCGCTGGCGAGATAGAGGGTTGCGGCGGCGATGGTGAGTTCGCCTTCCGGGGGTCCGAGGAATTCAAAAGCGTCGCGGGCGGCGAGGGCCTGTGTCAGGGCCTGGGGGTCGGCGAGGCCGATGTCTTCGCTGGCGGCGCGCACGAGGCGGCGGGCGATATAGAGCGGGTCCTCGCCGGCGGCGAGCATGCGGGCGAGCCAGTAGAGGGCCGCCTGGGGGTCGCTGCCCCGGATGGATTTATGCAGGGCGCTGATAAGGTTGTAATGCTCTTCGCGCCCGCGGTCATAGACGGGGGCGCGGGACTGGACGAGCTGGGCGAGCGCGGGCGGATCAAGCGGTTCGGCTCCTGAAGCGAGATCGAAGACGGTCTCGGCGAGATTGAGCAGAAAACGTCCGTCGCCGTCGGCCATGGCGCACAGGGCCGTGCGGGCTTCCGGGGTGAGGGGGAGCGGCGCGCCGTGCTCCTGCTCGGCGCGGGCGAGGAGGGACTCCAGCGCCGCGCCGCCCAGCCGCTCCAGCACGAAGACCCGCGCCCGCGAGAGCAGCGCCGCGCTTAAGGCGAAAGAGGGATTCTCGGTGGTCGCCCCGGCGAGGACAATGCGCCCCTGCTCGATTTCGGGCAGGAAGGCGTCCTGCTGGGTTCGGTTGAGGCGGTGGATTTCGTCAATGAAGAGGAGGGTTGTCCGCCCGGCCTTCAGCTGTTTTTCGGCGTTGTCGAAGACTTTGCGGAATTCAGCGAGGCCGCTGGCGGTGGCGCTGGCCTGCTCGAAGATGATGGCGCGGTCTTGCGCGAGAAGCCGGGCGATGGTGGTTTTGCCGCTGCCCGGCGGCCCCCAGAGGATCAGGGAGGAGAGTTTTCCGGACCGGATCATGCGGCCCAGAGGCTTGTCGGAGGCGAGGAGGGTGTCTTGTCCGGCGACTTCCTGCAAGCGTTTCGGACGCAGTTTCTCGGCCAGCGACACCGGCGCGGGCGGCAACCCGGAGCCGGGCGGCGACCCGAAGCCGGGCGGCGACCCGGAGCCGGGCGTCGAGGGCGGCTGCGCCCGCTCCGCAGCGTCTTTGCGGAACAGATCACTCATCCTTTTCAGCCTAGCACGTTTTCCGGAAGGCGGGGATTAACCGGGCCGGGGCCGTGTTTCTCGCCGCGCAACCGCGGCCCGCCTCACGCCTGCCCCACAGCCGCCCGCCGGAGCAGGAGCGCCTCAATCGCGCGGGCGACCGCCTCCACCGGTTGCGAGCCGTTCACTTTCCGCAAAAGCCCCTTCTCCCGGTAAAAGCCGATCAGCGGCTCCGTCATATCGCGATACTTCTCAAGCCGAAGCGCCAAAGCCTCCGGACGGTCGTCGCTGCGCTTCTCATGCGCCGCCGCGCCGCTCAACCGCCCCTCAATCCGCCCGGCCAGAACAGGCTGCGCAATCTCAAAGAAAATCACCGCCTCCAGTCCCCCGCGCTCCGCCAAAAGGCCCTCCAGCATCTCTGCCTGCGCCAGCGTGCGCGGAAAGCCGTCAAACAGCGCGCCGCCCGCGCAATCCGGCTCGGATAGCCGCGCCGCGATCAGCCGCGCCGCCAGATCGTCCGGAACCAGCCCGCCCGACTCCACAATCTCCCTCACCTCCCGGCCCAGTTTCGATCCGGAGGCAATGCTCGCCCGAAACATGTCCCCGGTCGCAATATGCGCCAAACCCAATTTGCCGCACAAAAGAGACGCCTGCGTCCCCTTCCCCGCCCCCGGAGGCCCCAGAAAAATCAAATTCACCTCAAACGGCTCCCCCGCAGCCGGGCCTTCTTGATCAGCCCCTCATATTGATGCGCCAGAAGATGGCTCTGGACCTGGGCGACCGTGTCCATCGTCACGGTCACCACAATCAGAAGCGACGTGCCGCCGAAATAAAACGGCACCCGATAGCGCGCAATCAGAAACTCCGGCAGCAGACAGACCAGAACCAGATAGGCCGCCCCCGCCACGGTCAGGCGGGTCAGGACATAGTCGATATACTCCGCCGTGTTGCGCCCCGGCCTGATTCCGGGCAGGAAGCCTCCATATTTGCGCAGATTGTCCGCCGTATCGACCGGATTGAAAACCAGCGCCGTGTAGAAAAAGCAGAAAAAGGCGATCCCCGCCGCATAAAGCGTCATGTATAAAGGCTGGCCGGGGCCGATATAAGACGTAATCCCGGTCAGCAAGCCCGCCGCCTCGCCGCCGCCGAAGCCGGCAATCGTGAAGGGGAACAGCAAAATCGCCGAGGCGAAAATCGGCGGAATAACCCCCGCCGTATTCAGTTTCAAAGGCAGATGCGCCGCCTCCGCCCCGAACATCCGGTTGCCCGCCTGGCGCTTCGGATACTGAATCAAAAGGCGGCGCTGCGCCCGCTCCATGAAGACGATAAAGCCGATCACCGCAATCACCATCACAAACAGGAGCATGATCAGAAGGGTCGAAAGCGTTCCCTGCCGCCCCAGTTCCAGCGTTCCGACCAGAGCCGCCGGCAATTCCGCGACGATTCCGGCAAAGATGATCAGCGAAATCCCGTTGCCGACCCCGCGCTGGGTCACCTGCTCGCCGATCCACATCAGCAGGATCGTGCCGCCGACCAGCGTGATCACCGTCGAGAGGCGGAAGAACAGGCCCGGATCCAGAACCACCCCCAGATTCTCCAGCAAGACCGCAATCCCGTAGCCATGCAGCATGGCGATCGCGACCGTTCCGTAGCGGGTGTACTGGTTGATCTGCTTGCGGCCCTGCTCGCCCTCCTTCTTCAGCTGGGCCAGGTGCGGCGACGTCGCCGAAAGCAGCTGCACGATGATCGAGGACGTAATGTAAGGCAGGATGTTCAGCGCGAAAATCGCCATACGCCCGACCGCGCCCCCGGCGAACATGTTGATCATGCCGACGATCCCGGCCTGATTCTGCTCGAAAATCCGCGACAGCTCGCCCGGATCAACCCCCGGAACCGGAATATACGTCCCCAGCCGGTAGACCAGCAGCGCCCCCAGCGTGAACCAGATGCGCTTCTTCAGCTCGGTGGCGCGGGCGAAGGCGGAAAAATTGAGATTGGCGGCCAGTTGTTCGGCGGCGGAAGCCATGACGCTCAAGCCTCGCTCTTTTTCCCGCTGCCGGCGGCGCGGGCGCGCCGCTTGCGGCGGCGGCGGTCTTCGGCCTCCGGCGCGGGCTTCGCGCGGGCGAGCGGCGCGAGCGAAAGCGAACCACCCGCCGCCTCGATCTTGCCCCGCGCCGCCGCCGAAGCTCCCTGCGCCTCGACCGTCAGCGCCTGCCCGATCTCGCCCTGCGCCAGCAGGCGCACCCCGTCACGAAGCCGCCGGATAACCCCCGCCGCCTTCAGCGCCTCCGGCGTGACCGGCGAGGCCGGATCAAGCCGCCCGGCCTCGACCGCCTGCTGCAGGCGGCTCAGATTGACCGCATTGAACCGCGCGGCGAAGCGCACATTGCTGAAGCCGCGCTTGGGCATCCGCATATGCAGCGGAGTCTGCCCGCCCTCGAAAGAGCCGATGGCGCTGCCGCTGCGCGCCTTCTGGCCCTTCTGGCCCCGCCCCGACGTCTTGCCGAGGCCGGAGCCGATGCCCCGCCCGCGGCGCTTTCCTGGCCGCCGGGAGCCGGGCGCAGGCGACAGCGCGTTGAGCCTCATCGCCCCGCCTCCTCAACCCTGAGAAGATGCGCGACCTTGGCGATCATGCCTCTGACCTGCGGGGTTGCGCGCAACTCGCGGCGGCGGCGCAATTTGTTCAGACCCAGCGCAATCAACGTCGCGCGCTGATCCGCCGGACGGCGGAGCGCCGAGTGAATCTGCTCAATCCGAACCAAAGGATAGTCCGATGCGGCGCGCCGTCCGCTCATTTCGCATCGCTCTTCTTTTTCTTCGCAGGCTTCGGCGCTTTGCCTTTCGGCGCTTCGTCCCTGCCCTTGCGCTCCCGCTCTTCCCGCGGCCTGGCCCCGATGACCTCGCTCACCCGCTTGCCCCGGCGCCGCGCCGTCATCCGGGGGCTGGACTCGCGCGCCAGCGCATCAAACGCCGCCCGAACCATATTATACGGATTGGACGAGCCCAGCGACTTCGCCACAATATCCTGAACCCCCAGCGCCTCGAAGACGGCGCGCATCGGGCCTCCGGCAATGATCCCGGTCCCCGGCGGCGCGCTGCGCAGCAAAGCCCGCGCCGCGCCCCAGCGCCCGGTGATGTCATGATGAATCGTCCGCCCGCCGCGCAGCGGAACCCGAACCATCGCGCGCTTGGCCGTCTCGGTCGCCTTGCGGATGGCCTCCGAAACCTCCCGCGCCTTGCCATGCCCGAAGCCCGCGCGCCCCTTCTGATCTCCGGCGACAACCAGCGCGGCAAAGCCAAAGCGCCGCCCGCCCTTGACCACCTTCGCCACCCGGTTGATATGCACCAGCCGGTCGATCAGTTCGCCTTCGCCTTCCGCCGCGTTATTCTGATTTTGCATGTTTCTTCCGCCTGTTCAGAAATCCAGTCCGCCCTCGCGGGCCGCCTCGGCCAGCGCGCGCACCCGCCCGTGATAGAGATAGCGGCCACGGTCAAAGACCACCCGCCCGACCCCCGCCGCCTTTGCGCGCGCGGCGATCAGCGCTCCAACCCGGCGCGCCCGCTCCGCCTTTGCCGCCGGAGCCGCCTCCCGCAACTCCTTCTCCAGCGACGAGGCCGCCGCCAGGGTTCTGCCCTGCGCATCGTCAATCACCTGCGCCGCAATATGCTTGAGCGAGCGAAACACGGACAGGCGCAGCCGTTCGCTTCGGCGCAAATTACGCCGCGTCCGCCGCTTGCGGCGCAGCCGCCGCCTCTGCACCGCCTCTGCCGGACGCCGCTTCATCTCCCGCTCCCCGCTGCGCTCATTTCTTCTTGCCCTCCTTGCGGAAAACATATTCCCCGGCATATCTGACCCCCTTGCCCTTATAGGGTTCGGGAGGGCGAAAGGCGCGAATCTCGGCGGCGGTCTGGCCGACTTTCTGCCGGTCCGCGCCGCTGACGCTGATCAGCGTTGGCCGGGGGCAGGCGATCTCAATGCCCTCCGGGATGGGATAATCGACATCGTGGCTGAATCCAAGCCCCAGACGCAGGGTCTTGCCCTGAATCTGGGCGCGGAAGCCGACCCCGTTGATTTCGAGTTCGCGGGTGAAGCCTTTGCTGACTCCCGCGACCATATTGGCGATCAGCGATCTTTGCAGCCCCCAGGCGGCGGATCCGGCGCGTCCGGGGCCTTCCTGCGGCGCGACCGCGAGGCCGCCCGCGTCCTGCGTCACGTCAATGCCGGGGGAGAGAACCATCGCCAGCGAGCCTTTCGGCCCGCTCACCGAAAGCCGCCGCCCGTCGAGCGCGGCCTTGACCCCTTCGGGCAGGGGAACCGGTTTCTTGCCGATGCGGGACATAAGGCTCTCCGGACTCAGAAGACGCGGCAGAGGACTTCGCCGCCGACATTTTCGCGCCGGGCGGCGTTGTCGGACATGACGCCCTTCGGCGTCGAGAGGATCGAGATGCCCAGCCCGTTGCGGAAGACCGGCATGGTCTTGACCGAGGCATAGACCCGGCGGCCCGGCTTTGAGACGCGCTGGATTTCGCGGATCACCGGGCGGCCCTCGTGATATTTGAGCTCAATGTCGAACTCGGCTCTGCCCCCGTCGAACTCGGTCCGGGCGTAGCCGCCGATATAGCCCTCGCCGACGAGAACGTCGAGGACGCGCGCGCGCATGGCGCTGGCCGGAGTCTTGACCGCCGTATTGCCCCGGACCTGCGCGTTGCGAATCCGGGTGAGCATGTCGCCAATCGGATCGTTGATCGCCATCAGCGCCGCTCCTCTCTACCAGCTGGCCTTGGCCATGCCGGGGATCAGGCCCTGCGCCGCCAGGTCCCGCAGCGCAACCCGCGACATGCGCAATTTGCGGTAATAGCCGCGCGGGCGTCCGGTCAGCAGGCAGCGGTTGCGCACCCGCGACGGCGCGCCGTTGCGCGGCAGCGCGGCCAGCGCGACGCTGGCCGCGAAGCGCTCCTCGGTCGGCGCGGAGCGGTCGCGCGCCTTGCTCTTCAGGCGCGCCCGCCGCGCCGCCTGGCGCTGCATCAGCGCCCGGCGCTTCAGGTCTCTCTGGACTGCGCTTTTCTTGGCCATGATCTGCGTCCTGATCCTCCTAGCGTGTGAAGGGAAAGTTGAAAGCTTCGAGCAGGGCCAGCGCCTCTTCGTCGCGCTGCGCGCTCGTGCAGATGACCGCGTCCAGACCCCGGATCGCGTCGGTCTTGTCGTAGTCGATCTCAGGAAACACAATGTGCTCCCGGATCCCCAGCGCATAATTGCCCCGGCCATCGAAACTCTTGCGGCTCAGGCCGCGGAAATCGCGCAGGCGCGGCAGCGCGATGGTCACCAGACGGTCGATGAACTCATACATGCGCGCCCGGCGCAGGGTGACTTTGGCCCCGATCGCCATTCCGGCGCGCAATTTGAAGCCGGCCTCCGACTTGCGCGCCCGCGTCACCGCCGCCCGCTGCCCGGCCAGCAGCGAAAGATCATTGGCGGCGGCCTCGATCTTCTTGCGGTCCTGCGCCGCCTCGCCGACCCCCATATTGAGCACGACCTTCTCAAGGCGCGGCGCTTCCAGGGCATTTTTGCAATTCAGCCGCTTCATCAGCGCCGGGCGGATGGCCTCGGCATAGGCCGCCTGAAGGCGGGGCGTGTAGGTTTCCTGCGCCATCTCCTCCGCTCCTAGGCCTTGTCCAGAACTTCGCCGGAGGCTTTGGCGAAGCGGACCTTGCGCCCGTCTTCGAGGCGCTTGAAGCCGATCCGCGAGGGCGCGCCGGAGCGGGGATCGGCAATCGCCAGATTGGACAGGTGAATGCTCGACTCCTTCTCAACGATGCCGCCCTGGCTTTGCGGGGTCTGGCGCTGATGGCGCTTGACCATCATGGCCCCCTGAACAATCGCGCGGGCGCGGTCGGGGAAGACGCGCAACACGCGGCCCTTGCGCCCCCGGTCTGCGCCCGAAATGACGACCACATCATCGCCCTTCCTGATTTTCCACTTGTTCGCCATGAGCGCGGTCACAGAACCTCTGGAGCGAGCGAGACGATCTTCATCATGCTTTTCACGCGCAATTCGCGGGTGACCGGACCGAAGATGCGCGTGCCGATAGGCTCGCCCTGCGCATTGATCAGGACGGCGGCGTTGCGGTCGAAGCGGATTGCCGAGCCGTCGGACCGCCGGATCGCCTTGGCCGTGCGCACCACGACCGCCTTGACGACCTCGCCCTTCCTGATCCGCCCGCGCGGCAGCGCCTCCTTGACGCTGACCACAATGACGTCGCCGACCGAAGCATAGCGCCGCCGCGAGCCGCCCAGAACCTTGATGCACTGAACCCGCCGCGCGCCGGAATTATCGGCGACCTGCAATTGCGTCTGCATCTGAATCATGCGCCTGAAGCCTCCGCCTCCGCCGCCGCCAAAACCTCCCAGCGCTTCAGTCTGGAGAGGGGCCGGGTCTCGCGGATTCGCACCGCGTCGCCGGGCTTGCAGCGGTTGTCCGGATCATGCGCGTGATAGCGCTTTGTCCGCCGGACCGTCTTCTTGAACAGCGGATCAATAAAGCGGCGCTCGACCTTGACGACCACCGTCTTGTCGCTCTTGTTGCCGACGACAACGCCGCTCAAAATGCGCCGGGGCATTATTTCTCCTCCTCGCGTCCGGCGCGCCGCGCGCGCTGGACAGTCAAAAGCCGGGCGATGTCGCGCCGGACCAGTCTCATCTGCGCCGTGTTCTCCAGCTGGCCGCTCGCCTGCCGGAAGCGCAAATTGAGCGCCTCGCGCCGCAGACTGCGCAGGGTGTCGGCAATCTGATCGCCGCTCATGTCCCTGATCTGCCCCGGCTTCATGACGCCGCCGCCCCGCCGCTCCGGGCGACAAAATGACACGGAATCGGCAATTTCGCCGCGCCCCGCCGCAGCGCCTCGCGCGCCGTGACGTCGGCGACCCCGTCAACCTCGAACAGAACCCGCCCCGGCTTGACCCGGCACACCCAATATTCCGGCGTGCCCTTGCCCTTGCCCATGCGCACTTCGGTCGGCTTCTTCGAGACCGGGACATCGGGGAAAATCCTGATCCAGACCTTCCCGGCGCGCTTCATGTGGCGGGTGATCGCGCGCCGCGCCGCCTCGATCTGGCGCGCGGTGATCCGCGCCGGGCGCGCCGCCTTCAGCCCGTGACGACCGAAATTCAGCGCAATCCCGCGGCGCGCAATCCCGTGAATGCGCCCCTTATGCGCCTTGCGAAACTTGCTGCGCCTCGGCTGCATCATGGCCGCTGCTCCGTCTCCGCCGGACGGGCCGCCGCCACGCCGCGCCCCAGCGCCTCGCGCATCTCCTCGGCGCGCCGGTCGAGCGCCATCGGGTCATGCTCCATGATCTCGCCCCGGAAAACCCAGACCTTGACCCCGCACACCCCATAGGTCGTATGGGCCTCGGCGCGGGCATAGCCGACATCGGCCCGCAGCGTGTGCAGCGGAACCCGCCCCTCGCGATACCACTCGGTGCGGGCGATCTCGGACCCGCCCAGGCGGCCCGCGCAGCTGACCCGAATGCCCTCCGCCCCCAGACGCATCGCCAGCTGTACCGCCCGCTTCATCGTCCGCCGGAACGACGCCCGCCGCTCCAATTGCTGCGCAATGTTCTCGGCGATCAGGCGCGCATTGGTCTCCGGCTTGCGGACCTCGACAATGTTGATCTGAACATTGCCGCCGACAATCCCGGTCAGTTTGCCCCGCACCTTCTCAATATCGGCCCCCTTCTTGCCGATCACCACGCCGGGACGCGCCGTGTGGATCACCACCCGGCACCGGCCATGCGGGCGCTCGATCACCACCTGCGAAATCGCCGCCTGCTTGAACAGCTTCTCCAGATGAGAGCGAATCTGCAGATCCTGATGGAGCAGGCGGGCATACTCCCCGCCTTGCGCAAACCAGCGTGAATCCCAGGTGCGGTTGACGCCGATGCGCATCGAAACCGGATTGACTTTCTGTCCCATCAGGCTTTCTCCGGTTTGGCGGCTTCCTGCTCGCGCAGGACGATCCGCAGCTGGCTGAACGGCTTCAGGATCGGCGCGGAGCGCCCCCGCGCCCGCGCCCGCCAGCGCTTCATGACCAGCGTCTTGCCGACCTCGGCCCGCGTGACGACCAGCCGGTCTATGTCCAGATTGTGATTGTTCTCGGCATTGGCGACCGCGCTGGCCAGAACCTTGCGCACCTTGCCCGCCGCCCGCTTGCGCACAAAGGAAAGCTCGGAAAGCGCCGCCCCCGCCGGACGGCCCCGGATCATGCGCGCAACCAGATTCAGCTTGATCGGACTGATCCGCAGATTCCGCCCGACTGCGGCGGCCTCACTGGCGCTCAACCGGCGCGGTTTTGCAGCCTTGCCCACAGCGCCTCCCCCTTACGCCTTCCGGCTCTTCTTGTCGCCGGAATGGCCGCGCCAGGTGCGGGTCGGCGCGAATTCGCCGAATTTGTGCCCGACCATGTCCTCGGTGATCAAAACCGGAATATGCTTGCGCCCGTTGTGAATCCCGAAGGTCAGGCCGACAAAGGCCGGGATGATCGTCGAGCGCCGGCTCCAGATTTTGATCACCCCCTTGCGCCCCGACGCATGGGCGCTATCGGCCTTCTTCAAAAGATAGCCGTCGACAAAAGGGCCTTTCCACACTGAGCGCGCCATAAGTCTCTCCCTAGCGCCTGCGCTTTCTGCGCTCGTGGCGGGAGCGCAGGATATAGCGTCCGCTGGTCTTGTTCGAGCGGGTGCGCTTGCCCTTGGTCGGCTTGCCCCACGGGGTCGAAGGATGCCGCCCGCCGGACGAGCGCCCCTCGCCGCCGCCATGCGGGTGGTCGACCGGGTTCATCGCCACCCCGCGCACCGAGGGTCTTCGCCCCAGCCAGCGGCTGCGTCCGGCCTTGGCCAGTCTGCGGTTGGCGTGGTCGGAATTGGAGACCGCGCCCGCGGTCGCCATGCAGGCGGCGGGAACCATGCGCTGCTCGCCGGAGGACAGGCGCAGAATGGCCAGCCCCCGGTCGCGGCCCAGAAACTGGGCGTAGGACCCCGCCGAGCGCGCGATCTGCCCGCCCTTGCCCGGCTTCATTTCCAGATTGTGCACGATGGCCCCGACCGGCATGGCCGACAGCGGCATGGCGTTGCCGGGCTTTACGTCGACCTGCTCGCCGGACATGACGACCTCTCCGGCGGCCAGTTTCTGCGGGGCGAGAATATAAGACAGCTCGCCGTCCTCATAGCGGATGAGGGCGATGAAGGCGCTGCGGTTGGGATCATATTCAATGCGCTCGACGGTCGCGGGGACGCCGAATTTGCGGCGCCGGAAATCAATCCGGCGATAGACGCGCTTGTGGCCGCCGCCGCGCCGGCGGGCGGTGACCCGTCCGCGATTGTTGCGCCCGCCGCTCGCGCTGCCTCCTTCGGTCAGACGCTTCTCCGGCTTGCCCCGCCACAGGCCGGCGCGCGAGACCAGAATCAGGCCGCGCCGGCCCGGACTTGTCGGCTTGGAGGGTTTGAGCGGCATCGGCGCGTCCTCTCTAGACCTTCGAGGTGAGGTCAATGGCATGACCCTCGGCGAGGGTCACGACGGCTTTTTTGGTTGCGGCCCGGCGGCCTTCGACGCCCCGGAAGCGCTTGACCTTCCCCTTCCGGCGCATGGTGTTGACGGCCTTGACCTTGACCTTGAAAATCTCCTCGACCGCCCGCTTGATCTGCGGCTTGGCCGCATCGGGGGGCACGAGAAAGACAACCTGACTGTTTTCGGACAGACGGGTGGACTTCTCGCTGATCACGGGGCGGCGGATCAGATTGTCGAGGCTGCCGGTCATGCGAAACGCTCCTCCAGCCCGGCGAGGGCGGCGCGGGTCAAGACGAGTTTGCGGTGGCGGAGGATGTCATAGACATTCAGCGCCGGCAGGGAAAGATGCAGGACGCCGGGAATGTTGCGCGCGGCGAGGGCGAAATTGCGGTCGAGCTCGGCGGCGTCCACGATCAGCGCCGGGACCAGGCCCAGTTTCTCCAGCCGGGGGCGCAGCTGCGCGGTTTTGGGGGCGGCGGTCTCGGCCTTGTCGAGCACGATCAGCTCCTCGCCCTGCGCCTTGGCCGACAGCGCCTGGCGCATGGCCAGCGCCCGCAATTTGCGGGGAAGCTTGTGAGCATGGGAGCGCAGAACCGGCCCATGCGCAACCCCGCCGCCGCGAAAGATATTGACCCGGCGGCTGCCGTGGCGGGCGCTGCCGGTTCCCTTCTGGCGCACGATCTTGCGGGTCGAGCCGCGCACCTGCCCCCGCGTCTTCGCCAGATGCGTCCCCGCACGCCGCCGCGCCAGCTGATAGACCACCATCCGGTGCAAAATATCCCTGCGCACAGACAGGCCGAACACCGCCTCGCTGAGATCGGCCTCGCCAACCTGCTCCGCCTCCAGAGAAGTGACCGCGACTTTCATGCGCCGTCCTCCCCTGTCTTTTCTTTCTGCTCTTCGGCTTTTTCCGCCTCTTTTTGCGCTCCGGCCAGACCGGCGGGGCGGGGGGCGTCTTCCGGTAGCGCGCGCTTGACCGCGTCGCGCACGAGCAGCCAGCCGCCGCGCGGGCCGGGCGCCGCGCCCTTGACCAGAATCAGGCCGCGCTCCGGATCGGTCTCGACGACCTCCAGATTCTGGATGGTCACCCGGCGCGCGCCCATATGCCCGGCCATCTTCTTGCCCTTGAAGACCCGGCCCGGGTCCTGACTGTTGCCGGTCGAGCCGTGCGAGCGGTGACTGACCGAAACGCCATGCGTCGCATTAAGCCCGCCGAAATTATGGCGCTTCATCGCCCCGGCAAAGCCCTTGCCGATGCTGACCCCGGTCGCATCGACATATTGGCCGGGAACGAAATGCGCAACTGAAAACTCCGCCCCGGCCTCGAGCATCTCCTCTTCGCCGACCCGAAACTCGGCGACCACGCGCTTCAGGGGCATCCCGGCCTTCTCGCAGGCCTTGCGCTGGGGCCGGGCGGCATGTTTCGGCTTGCGCGCCCCCGCTCCGACCTGAACCGCGCAATAGCCGTCGCGTTCGGCGCGGCGCTGCCCGACAACCGCACAGCCGTCCAGTTTGAGCACGGTCACCGGAACCCGCCGCCCGCTCCCGGCATAAACCTCGGTCATGCCCAGTTTCCGCAAAATCACTCCGCTGCGCATCGCCCCGGCCCTACAATTTGATCTCAACATCGACCCCGGCAGCCAGGTCGATCTTCATCAGCGCATCGACGGTCTGCGGAGTCGGCTCCAATATGTCGATCATCCGCTTGTGCGTCCGGATTTCAAACTGCTCGCGGCTCTTCTTGTCGATATGCGGCGAGCGCAGAACCGTGAAAGACTCGCGCCGCGTCGGCAGCGGAATCGGCCCGCGCACCTGCGCGCCGGTGCGCCCGGCGGTCTCGACGATCTCGCGCACCGAATTGTCGAGAATCCGGTGGTCGAAGGCCTTCAGGCGAATGCGAATATTCTGCTGGTTCTGCATAGGTCTGCCGGGCCGCTCAGGCGAGCTTGGCCAGCACCTCCTCTGAAATCGCCTGCGGGACCGGCGCATAATGCGCGAAATGCATCGTGTAATGCGCCCGGCCCTGCGTCATCGAGCGCAGGGTGTTGACATAGCCGAACATATTGGCGAGCGGCACGTCGGCGTCGATCACCCGCGCATTGCCGCGCGTCCGGGTGTCGGAGACGTGGCCCCGGCGGCTGTTGAGGTCGCCGATGACGTCGCCCATATGGTCTTCCGGGGTGACGACCTCGACCTTCATGACCGGCTCCAGCAGGCGCAGGCCGGCCTTGCGGGTGGCCTCGCGGAAGGCGGCGCGCGCCGCGATCTCGAAGGCCATCACGCTGGAATCGACGTCGTGAAACGCGCCGTCCTGCAGAACCACCTTGAGATCGGTGAGCGGAAACCCGGCGAGCACGCCGGTCTCGCGCACGGCCCCGATCCCCTTTTCGACGCCGGGAATGTATTCCTTGGGGATCGCGCCGCCGGTGATTTTGTTCTCAAAGACATAGCCGCCGCCCGGCGCAAGCGGCTCCAGATCAATCTCCAGGCGGGCGAATTGCCCCGCCCCCCCGGTCTGCTTCTTGTGGATGTAGTCGAGAGTGGCCGGGCCGGTGATCGTCTCGCGATAGGCCACCTGCGGCGGGCCGACATTGGCCTCCACCTTGAACTCACGGCGCAGGCGGTCGATGATCACCTCCAGATGCAGCTCGCCCATTCCCTTGATGACGGTCTGGCCGGATTCGGGGTCGCTGGCGACGCGGAAGGACGGATCCTCCTGCGCCAGCCGCCCCAGCGCCAGACCCATCTTCTCCTGATCAATCCGCGTCTTCGGCTCGACGGCGACTTCGATCACCGGCTCCGGAAACTCCATGCGCTCCAGCAGGATCGGCTGCGCCGGACTGCACAGGGTGTCTCCGGTGGTGGTGTATTTCAGCCCGGCGAGGGCGACAATGTCTCCGGCATAAGCCTGCTTGATGTCCTCGCGGGAGTTGGCGTGCATCTGCAGCATCCGGCCCAGACGCTCCTTGCGCTCCTTGACCGGGTTGAGCAGATTCTCCCCCGCCGCAATCACGCCTGAGTAAATGCGGGCGAAGGTCAGCGAGCCGACAAAAGGATCATTCATGATCTTGAAGGCGAGCAGGGCGGCGGGTTCGGCGTCGTCGGCCTTGCGGCTCATCCGGGTTTCGCCGGAGGGGTCGGAGCCTTCGACGGCGGTGATGTCGACCGGCGAGGGCAGGAAATCCACCACCGCATCGAGCAGCGGCTGCACCCCCTTGTTCTTGAAGGCCGCGCCGTTGAGGATCGGGACGAATTTCTGGGCGAGGGTTCCCTTGCGAATGCAGGCTTCGAGGGTTTCGGGGTCCGGCTCCGAGCCTTCGAGATAGGCTTCGAGGGCGGCGTCGTCCATTTCGACGGCGGTCTCGACCAGTTTGGAGCGCCATTCCGCCGCTTCCTGCGCGAGACTTTCGCGAATCTCGCAGTGGGAGAACTCCGCGCCCAGGGTCTCCTCCTTCCAGACGACCTCGCGCATCCGGACCAGATCGACCACGCCCTCATACGCCCCCTCCGCGCCGATGGGCAGCTGCAGGACGAGGGGCCGGCAGCCGAGGCGGTCGGCGATCATCTCGACGCAGCGGAAGAAGTCGGCCCCCATGCGGTCCATCTTGTTGACGAAGCAGATGCGGGGGACGGCATATTTGTCGGCCTGCCGCCAGACGGTCTCGGTCTGCGGCTCGACCCCGGCGACGGCGTCGAAAATCGCCACCGCCCCGTCGAGCACCCGCAAAGAGCGCTCGACCTCAATGGTGAAATCGACATGGCCGGGCGTGTCAATGATGTTGATCCGCATGTCGCGCCAGAAGCAGGTGGTCGCGGCGGAGGTGATCGTGATTCCGCGCTCCTGCTCCTGCTCCATCCAGTCCATGGTTGCGGCGCCGTCATGGACCTCGCCGATCTTGTGGCTGATGCCGGTGTAATAGAGCACCCGCTCGGTGGTGGTGGTCTTGCCGGCGTCGATATGGGCCATGATCCCGATATTGCGGTAATCTTCGAGGCGCGTCTTGCGGGTCATGGCGGCGGTCCTGCGGTCTTACCAGCGGTAATGGGAGAAGGCGCGGTTGGCCTCGGCCATGCGGTGGACGTCCTCGCGCTTCTTGACGGCGGCGCCGCGCTCATTGACGGCGTCCATGAACTCGCCGGAGAGGCGCTCGGTCATGGTCTTTTCGCCTCTGGCGCGGGCCGCGGCGATGAGCCAGTTGATGGCGAGCGCGCTGGCGCGGGCGG
Organism: Alphaproteobacteria bacterium; assembly: GCA_965204775.1. GTDB lineage: Bacteria > Pseudomonadota > Alphaproteobacteria > JAPOUT01 > CBDBFH01. Next base: position 263,201 of record CBDBFH010000029.1, on the reverse strand, counting down.
GGCGGACTTCGACCGGGATCTGATAGGTCGCGCCCCCGACCCGGCGCGAGCGCACTTCGACCGCCGGGCGGACATTTTCCAGCGCCTTGTGGAAGAAGGCCATCGGCTCTTCCCCGGTCTTCTGCTGAACGGCGTCGAGGGCCTGATAGACGATCCGTTCGGCGGCGGCCTTCTTGCCGCCGCGCATCAGGCAGTTCATGAATTTGCTCACGACGGGATCGCTGAATTTGGGGTCGGGGATTATGTCGCGCTTTTGCGCGCGGCGGCGTCTGGACATCGGGCTTCGCTCCTATTTCGGCTTTTTTGCGCCATATTTGGAGCGGCGCTGTTTGCGGTCTTTGACGCCCTGGGTGTCGAAGGTTCCGCGGATGATGTGGTAGCGAACGCCGGGAAGGTCCTTGACGCGGCCCCCGCGGATGGTGACGACGGAATGTTCCTGAAGATTATGGCCTTCGCCGGGAATGTAGCTGGTGACTTCCTGGGAGTTGGTGAGGCGGACGCGGGCGACTTTGCGCAGGGCGGAGTTGGGCTTTTTCGGGGTGGTGGTGTAGACGCGCGTACACACGCCCCGCCTTTGGGGGCAGGCGGCGAGAGCGGGGACTTTGTTGCGCCTGACCGGCGGGCGGCGGCGCGCCCGGACAAGCTGGTTGATGGTTGGCATCGGGCCTCGCAAGACCAAAAGGGCGCGGCCCGCCTGCGGGGCAGGCCGCATTCTGGCCGGGGAGCGGACGATATTACGTTCTGCGCCGGGAGCGTCCGTGTTTGGGCCTGAGCGGCTCACCACCTGGACACCCTTTGGCGAAGCGGAACCTATCCCCGGCAGGGGCGGTCGTCAAGCCCTAAAAGCGCCATTTGCGGCGGAGGCGGCCTTCTCCCGGAGAATCCGGGAGCAGGCCGCTCTTGCCCGTCAGGCCCCGGTTCAGAAGCGCCAGTTCAGGCCGAGCCGCGCCGAGGCCTCGGCAGCCGCCGCCAGAGGCTGCCGGAGCCGGAGTCCCCCCTCAAGGACCAGCCCGGGAGCGAGGTTCACGATTCGGCCTCCCGCCTGCGCCTCGAAGGCGGTGGCGTCGGCCTTTGCGTAGGTCTGCCGCAGGCCCGAAACAAGCGCGCCATCGCGGTTGCGGTGGATAAGGGCGAGATCGGCAAACCAGCTTTCGGCATCAAGGCCGACCTGGGCGCGGGCTGTGAGAGCGTCCTGATTTTCAAAGCTGACGGCAAGCCGCCGCCGGCCATTTTCGATCACATCGTCAATTGTCAGCCTTTGCCAGAGGAGATCGGCCCCGGCGGTCAAGGACAGGGATTCGCCCACCTGCCGCTTCCAGACGAGGCCCGCCGCCGCGCTCAGGCTCAAGGCGTCGAAGACGCCGTTGTTGCCGAAGGCTCTGCGGTCGAGGAGGCCGCCGCCCGAGGCAATTCCGGTCGTGTGGCTTTCAATCTCGTAGAGCGAGCCCAGCCCGGAGGCATGGGCCGAGAGGCCGTGCGCCCCCTGCCAGAGGAAGGCCGCGCCTGCGCCATAGCCGGTGAGCGCGGCGCGGGCGCCGTCAATTTCCATTTTCCCGGTCATATGGTGGGCGACGGCGCGGACGATGGCGCGCCCCGCGCCTGTTTCGATCACCGGGGCATCGAAGCCCTGCTGGATCAGACGGGCGTCATAATTGTGGCGGGTTGCCTGTCTGGCCGAAAGGCCGCGCACCTGCGGCAGGCCGATCCGGCCTGTCCCGGCCACCTCCAGGCTGATCTCATGGGCCCAGATTCTGCGCCCTGAAACCGGATCCTGCTGCAAGGCCAGGGCCTGCGCCCGGCCCGTCGAGAGATCCGCATCCGCCAGCCCGATGCCGATCATGGTCTGGCCGCCGAGCGTCATCAGGGCGTCGCCCAGTGCGCCATAGAGAGCAAGCGCGGGCGAGACGGCCAGCTTCTCGACGCTGGCGACTGCAAAGCCCGCCCTCCCCTGCGCAGAGGCGGTCAAAGATGACGCACAATTGGGCGGCCCGCCGCCGTCCCTCTCGTCCTCGCAAGCCTCGATGCCGGCAATCTGATCCGGAGCCAGGTAGACGGGGTCGTCACCGGGGAATGCAGAGCCCCGGTAAAGCAGGGTGTCCGTGCCTGCCTGGCCATCAAGGAGGCCATAGATATCCACTTCGCCTTCAATGTCGAAAATATCATTGCCGCCGCCGGCGTTGATCCCGCCGGTCCCCGGACCGTTGCCCGAACCTTCCGTGCCAATCTGGACAGTGCCGGTCTCTCCCTCTTCAAGGATGACTGCAAAATAATCAAAATTATTTCCGGCGTTGATCGTTCCCATGACTGCGGCGCTGTTGAAGATATGCACATAGGTTGAGGCCGGGCCGGTTGTGATGTCGCCGGTGACGACAGCCCCGCCCTCGAGGCCGAGGCTTTCAATATTGGCCAGGCGAATGGTGTTCGCGTCGGAGCTGCCTGTCTGCGTTCCCATGATGATTGTCGCCACCGTTCCGCCGGTCAGAATGAAGGCGTCGCCCAGATCGACATCTGCGTTAAAATCGCGCGCGCTGGCAACGCTGCGCCTGTCGCTTCCGCCGTCGATTCCCCCAATGGAAAACGCTGGACTGCCGGAGGCGACCGCCAGGTCGGCCGTGATGAAGTCATTGTTGCCGCCGGTCTCGATATTGCCCGTAATGGTCAGGCCGCCCCGGCGGCCGATGATGACAAGATCGCCGCCGCCGCCGGTGACAACCCGGCCCCCCACCTGCCCGGCTCCAAGAGCGATGATGTCTGCCACGGCACGGCCAACAATATTTTCGCTGACGGTTGCGCCATCGAGAAAGATCTGGATGCCGTCGGCTGCAAGGTCTCCATCAGCGAGCACGCTAATCAGAGACGTAACAATCTCGTTCGCGGGATTGTTGACATAGGCAATGATGTCATTTGCGGCGGTGCCGGCAGTGCCGGTGGTTTCACCGTAAACGCCCCCGGTGACCGTGCCGCCCTCGAGAACAATGGTTTCAACATTCTGCAAAAAGAGATTGCCTGCGCCCCGTGTGGCCGGCGCTCTCTCAAGAAACGTCAAGCCGTAGATATTGCTCAGCCGCCCCCCTGTCTCCAGCCGAAAGGTGTCCCCAAAATCGCTGCTCGCCTCATGCCCGCCGCCATTGAGAATGGCCAGGGCGCTGCCTGTCTCATCTGCGGCAAGATCGAAGAGGTCATCGTCTCCTGTAGCAGCCGTTGTTATTACGACATCCGTTGTATCTTCAGCGTGCTGGTCAAAGCCTCGGACTCGCGTTGCGGCCTGCCTGCCGTTTGCAAAGCGGCTTTCAATGGTTCCGGATGTATCCAGGTCCCGCGCGGCGGGCGTCGTCGGGCTGTTGCTGCATGCCGCAGCGGCGGTCAGAAGGGCGGCGGCGGCAAGGCGGCGGCCTGCGCCAGACATAAAGCCGGAAAGAGCATTATCAACACCGGGATAGATCATCATCATGGGCAAGACTCCTCGTTGCTGCTTACCTGCCCTTCCCCCCATTGCGCTTGATGGCAATGAGTTTAGAGCGGCCATTGGCTCCGTGTCAAGGAACAAGAGCCGCTAGAACAGCAATCGAAGATCAAAGGTCATCGCCGCGCTCCCTTTGATGCCGCCGAGCGGCGCATAAAGGGCTGTTGTTGCGCCGAACGAGACGCCGGGGGCAAGATCGGCGCGTCCGCCCAGTTGCAATTCGAACGCGGTTTCGGCGGTCTTCTCATAGGTCTGCCACAAGCCCGCATTGATCCCGCCGCCCGACCGGCGCCGGTGAACAAGGTTCAGACCGGCATGCCAGTTTTCGCTTTGAAGCCGCGCGCCGGTCCGGGCTGCAAAGCGGCCGGCGTTTCTGAAAACGGCCGGCGCGGCCAGCAGGGCCTCCGCCTCGTCCAGGGCCAGCGCCTGCCAGGAGGCATTGCTGTAGAGATGCAGGGAGAGCTGCTGCAGCAGGGGGTAGCGCAGTTCCGCGCCCGCCGCTCCCATGAGATTGAAGGCTGAGACGCGGCCTCGCTGTCCGGAGCCGGTCGCCGTGCTCACATCATAAACATCGGCCAGGCCGGCGGCATGGAGGGTCAGGGCGCCGCCCTGCCAGGCAAGGCCGATTCCGGCGCCATAGCCGTCAACCTGCCCGCGCGCGCCTTCGAGGCGGAGCCGCCCGCGCAGCGCATGGACTGCGGCGCGCAGAACCAGGCGGCCCTCGACTGCCGCGAGGGGCAAATCAAGCCCCTGCCGGGTGAGCGCAAGATCATAGTCATGGACGATGCGATCCGTCGCGCCGAGTCCGGCGAGATTGAGGCGGCCCGCGCTTCTCCCGCGCGCTTCGGTCCTGTGCGCCCAGATGAGCCTGCCCGAAACCGGATCGCTGCCGAAGGCCAACGCCTCCCCCCCTGCAGGCGGACCTGCGGCCCCTGTCTGCATCCCTTGCATGCTTGCTTCGCCGAAAGACATCAGCGCATTGCCCATCGTGCCGTAAAGGGCCACGGCGGACGAGACATAGTTCCTTTCGATGCCGGTCGCGCCCACGGCCTGCGAAATCCCCGGGCCGGCGCACTGGTCGAAAGGCACGGGGACATCATTGGGCGTAATGCACGCCACGATGCCCTCATAGCGAATTGTGTCGAAGCCCGCGCCGCCGTGAATCGTGCCGGTGAATCTGCCGTTGATGATAAAGAGGTCGCCGCCGTCGCCGCCCCTGATCGCGCCGGTTGAGCCGCCGCTGAGCTGAAAGATTTCCGAAAATTCGCTGCCCCTGATTTCCTGCTCCACCTGCCCGCCGTTGAGATGAAAGACTTCGAAGCCGGAGACGGCGATGGCCCCCTCGGGCAGTGTTTGCGGATTGTCTTGCCGGAGAGGCCCGACGCGCGCACCGGCGGCGATCTCCAGAACATCGACGCCGCCGCCGCCGGCAATCTCCCGCCCGCCGATCACCAGGCCGCCCGCGACGGCATCGCCGGCAAGGCGCACCAGGTCATTGCCCTGCCCGGTATGAACGCGCATGACAGAGCCGGAAATCAGTTCGATACGGTCGCCGGGGCCGGTTTCATTGCCGCCGAAGATCGCGCCCATGACGGCGCCGCGCTGTCCGGCGTCAAGCACGATTGTCTCCGGCGCAGAACCGCCGCGCACATCGCCGGCCACCTGCCCGCCGGAAGCGATCTCAATGACTTCGACAGCATCAAGAGCCAGAACGCCGTTTGCGCTTCTGTCATCGCCCGTATGCTGGGAGACGGCGTCTGCCCGCCCGCCTTCGGCGAGGCGAAAAACGTCCGCGCCGGGGCCGCCGTCGAGCGGGCCGGCCAGCACAAGCGCGCCGGAGCTCAGATCGCCGTCGACAATGAAAAGATCCGCGCCCTCGCGGCCCTCGACTTGCCCCACGCTTCCCGACGTCAGCTGAAACGTTTCGCCGGCCGCACCGCCTCCGACCGCCCGGGCCACGCTGCCGCCGTTCAGATGGAAGGCCTCGACATTGCCGGGAGCCAGCAGGCCGGGCGCGGGGTTTTCGCTCCCATCCAGCAAAACGGCGTCAAAGCGCGCCCCGGCGGCAAGGCGCAAGGTGTCGACTCCGGGACCGCCGTCGAGCGCACCGTCCAGAGACAAGGCTTCCCCCGGCGTGCCCGCCAATTCGATCACATCCGCGCCGCCGCCGGCGGCAAGCCCGCCGCTCAGGCTGCCTGCGCTCAGCCGGAACAGCTCGCCAGACGCGCTGCCGGTTATCCCCTGCCCGACGGCGCCGCCGTTGAGATGAATGATTTCGATATTGTCGAAGACCAGGTCATGCGGCCCGCGCGGCGGCTGCCCGGCGGGCGCCAGCCGCTCCACGCGCGCATTCCCGCCCAGCAGCAATTCATCGCTGCCTGCGCCGCCATCGACCATGCCCCCGATTGTCAGGGACCCGTCTTCGAGGTTCGCGTCCAGCGCGATCACATCATTGCCGCCGCCTCCATAAATATCGCCGCCAACATATCCGGACATGAGCTCCAAGCGGTCATCGCCCCCCTCGCCATTGAGGATTCCATCAATCCGCGCGCCTTCAAGGATAATGCGATTGGCGCCGGGGCCGCTATAGACTCCGGCTCCCCTGACCCGGCCCGCCTGCAGCCAGATCAGCTCGATCTGGAGAGTTCCCAGAAGGCCCCTCGCCGCTTCGCCGCCATTGAGATGAATAGCCTCGACATTCATCAGAAGTAAATTTCCCGGCAGCCCCCCGGCCACATTGATGTGGCCGAAGAGGCCGCCGGCAACGACTTCGAAAACATCATAGCCGCTGCCGCCGTCCAGGCTGATGCCCTGATAGCCGGTCAAATCGCTGGCCAGGATGATTGTGTCCCGGCCGCCGAGCGCCTCAAGCGCCAGGAAATTCTCCAAAGCGTTCAGCCGAACCTCATCGTCGCCTTCGGTGAAGGCATCGGCAATGGCCTGCGGCGTGGCGGCGAGGTTTTCCTCGGGCAACGCGGCGGCGGGGTTTTCCTCGGGCAGCGCGGCGGCGGGATTTTCCTCGGGCAGCGCGGCGGCGGGGTTCTCCTCGGGCAGTGCGGCGGTGGGGTTTCCCTCGGGCAGTGCGGCGGGGGGATTTTCCGCGGGCGGCGCGGCGGCGGGGTTTCCCACGGGCGGCTCGCTGTCCGGGATGAGTGTTTCCTGCACGTTCTCCCCTCCTCCGGCGCCACCCTCGCTGGCAACGTCCGGCATCATCATGGGAGACAGAGTCTGCGCCGATGCTTCGTCAAACGTCGGCGCAGGCGGATTGCCGCCGCACGCAGAAAGCGCCACCCCAAGCAAAGACAGAGATATAACACGACCGAATCTGAACATAAGAACCTCCTTCGCCTATCCCGCGTATCTTTCGGCACAGGTGGGAATCTCTAATGGAGGCGTATGAGGGCTTTCCTATAAAAGGCCTTTCAATGCTCCGTGACGCACGTGCGGCGCTTTTGAAGAAAAACGAAGGCGTGATTGAGGTGTGCGCGCATGCGCGCATGAAAAAACCCGGGCGGATTTTTATCCGCCCGGGCCTTGAGGCAAGAGTGCGGCGATAAAAAAGCCCGGACGGCGCGCCGCCGTCCGGGCTTTTTTACGCAGGCGCGCGCGTTCAGGCGCGGCTGCTGCGGGCGTTGGCAGCCTTGCGCGCCGCCTCGGTTACCCTTTGCGCAACCGCGCGGGCGTCGGCGGTGATCTGTCTGCCAAGTTCGCGGCCATGCGCGGTCTGCCGGCTGACCGCATCGCGCAGATAGCGGTTATACTTCTGCGACGCCTCAGTCAGCGACTTTGCATTCAGAACTTCGCGCATGGCCTTGAAATAGGCCTCGGTGCTCTCCTGGGCGAAGTCCAGCTGCTGTATGTTGAACGCCCGGATGCGCCGGGTGATTTCGCCCATCATCGGTCCGGAGGCGGCGTCCGATGCATTGGATGCATTGGCGGACGCGCCGGGCCGGGCGCCGGACTTTGCGCGCCGCGCGGTGGTTTTGCGAACGGGTTTCTTTTGGTCTGCCATGAGTGTCTCTCCTGCTCTGGGGTGGGGGAGGGGAAGAAGGCGTCCGCCTTTTCCCCGCATGTTTCATGCGGGAGAGATATAGGAGCGGGTCTAGCGATTGTCAATAATTTTTTTAACTTTGCCTAGAATTTTTTTATCTCCCTGCCAAACCGCTCTGTGACCGGGGCTATTCGGCGGCGTCGGCGCGGGACCCGCCGGCCTTCCGGGCGGCGGAGCGGCGGCGGGCGGCTTTTTCATCCTTTGCGCTGAGATTGGCGGCGGTTTCGGAGATCTGGCGGCCCAGCGCCTCGACCGGCGGGATGTCGCTGTCGGCCAGCGGCTGCATGAAGCGTTTGCGGGCGAAGGCTTTTTCGATATGGGGGGCGAGTTCCTCCATTTTGCGCTTTTCGCGCTCTGCTTCGCGTTCGTGGAATTCGGGCATGACCTCGCGGGCGAAGAGTTCGAGCGCCTCGCAGATGTGCTCGTGGCGGTTTCGGCCTCCCTGCTGGATGAAGGAGACCTGATCGACACCGGCCTCGGCGAAGGAGCGCAGATGTTTGCGCAGGGAGTCCGGGGTTCCGATGCCGCCGTCGCCGGAGATGGGGATGGAGTCTTTGGCCTTTTCGAATTCCTGCCAGATGTCGGTTCGTCCGGGGATGTGGCTTCCGAAGATGTAATGGTGGCCCAGTGCGAAGCCGAAGAAGCGGAAGCCGTCGAGGCCGCGCCGCCGGGCTTCTTCGGCGTTCTGATGGACGGAGAAGCTGCTGACCATGCAGACATTCGGGTTGACGGCGTGGCCGATGGGGACGCACTCTTCTTTGAAGATTTTGTAGTAGTCGGTGACCCACTGGACGGCTTCCTCGGGATCGACGAAGGCGAAGGTCAGCGCGCCGATGCCGAGGCGGGCGGCGAGTTTGATGGTTTCGCGGTTGGAGCATGCGACCCAGAGCGGCGGGTGGGGGCGCTGGACGGGTTTGGGCACGATGTTGCGGCAGGGCATGGAGAAGTATTTGCCCTTGAAGCCGGGATATGGGTTCATCGCCATCATATTGGCGCATTGTTCGACGGCTTCGCGCCACTGGTCGCGTTTTTCGCGGACGGGGACGCGGTATCCCTCCAGTTCGAGGCGGGCGGAGGATTCGCCGGTTCCCCATTCGACGCGGCCTTTGGAGACGAGGTCGAGGGTTGCGATGCGCTCGGCGACGCGGGCCGGGTGATTGTATCCGGGAGGCATGAGGGTGATGCCGTGTCCGAGGCGGATATTCTGGGTTCGCTGCGAGCAGGCGGCGAGGAAGACTTCCGGCGCGGAGGAGTGGGAATATTCTTCGAGGAAGTGATGTTCGACCTCCCAGGCGAAGTCGATGCCGAGTTTGTCGGCGAAGGCGACCTGATCCAGCGCGTCCTGGAACAATTTGAGTTCGCCGCCCTCTTTCCATGGGCGGGGCAGCTGGTGCTCATAGAAAATGCCGAATTTCATTGGGGGGGCCCTCCTAAATATCCCTTGAGGAAAATCGATTCAAAACCGGGGACATCTTATCTGCTGGACTCTTTTTTGGAAACTGTATTTCTCAAAAAGGGGGAATCTCCCCGCCAAGGCCGGAACTCGCCGCCTTTTATACATCAGGGGTCATACCATCGAGAATCTCAATATGCAATGGCTTCCCTTCTCACCTCCAATCACGTACGGGGTCCCTATCATTGAGGAGTTCAATAGGCATTTGCCTATCATCCAATGAATACTTGTATGGATCGAGAAAAGTTTCTCCGACAATTTCAATAAGCCTCTTTGCTTGCTCATCACCCTGCTCCGCCGCTTTTTGATACCAATCAAAGGCCTCATTATAATCCTGCCCCACACCCAAGCCAAGCGCGAACATCGCGCCGATCTCGTACCATGCCTCTGCCTGATCTTGGTCTGCTGACTTGTAAAACCAGCGGATTGCTTCAGTATAATCCTGCTTCACCCCTTCCCCCTGCTTGTACAAAAGCCCCAAGTTAAACTGCGCCCAGCTATCACCTCGTTGTGCATCCTTTCGCAATAAATTGAGCGCCTCTAAATCTCCCTTCTTCGCGTTCCTAAAGAAAGGGCCCCTTAATAAGAATCGCAATTCGGATAAACTGTCCTGTCTTGCCGCCTTGTAATACCAGCGCATTGCTGTTGCATGATCTTGCTCTACGCCCCTGCCATTCTCATACATGTGACCAAGAGAAAGTTGCGCTATTATATAGCCCTGCTCCGCAGCCTTGTGAAACCAGTGAACGGCTTTCGCGTCATTTTGCTTTACATGCTGCCCATTTCTATACATTTCTCCAAGTCTGTATTGGGCGCGAGCATCGTTTTGTTCTGCCAGAGCAAGCGCTCTAGATAAGCGGTCGGCGTCTGCAATGCTTTTTATTCCCCAGAAAATTAGGAGAGAGGCCATAAGAATGGTCAAGCCGCGCACAAAAGCTGGTCGAAATACAAATTGATCGAAGAAAAGGAAAATCTCACGAATATCCAGCATTGAGCGCAATTTAATACTCTTCAGGGCCTGCTGCGCTACTGGACTTCCTTGCATCGCGGCCTTACGGTACCAATATGCAGATTTCTTATAATTCTGATCTACACCCCTGCCTCTTTCATACATGAGACCGAGCCGATATTGTGCCCTTTCGTAGCTCGATTTTTCTGCCTCCCTGCCATACCAACGCACAGCCTTCTCATTGCTTTGCTCAAAGCAACCAATACCCTTTTCATACATGTACCCCACGAAGTACTGTGCATGGGCAGTCTCCTTCTTCGCCAGATTGTATAAATCACGCTGAGCTTCTGTATGGCCTTGACGAGCAGCTTTAAAATAATAAATCGCCGCCACTTCATCATCTGGTTCTATGAATCCTTTGCCCTCCTCAATTATCATCCCGCATTTATACTGTGCATCAGCATGACCTTGCTCAGCAGCTTCATAGTACCAGTTATATGCGTCAACAAGATCATGATCCCTATCCCCATAATAATCGTATATTACTTCAGCAAGCTCATACTGTGCCCCCACATGACCTTGCTCTGCCGCTTTCAAATACCAGTCTATTGCATTACGATGGTCACACTCATCTGACTCTCTATTCTCACACATAAAGTCTAAAGTATGATGGTCATACTCTTTTGATCCTGCAGCCACACACATTAAACCCAGAGCATATTGTGCTTGCGCAAGCCCCTGATCTGCGGCTTTACGATACCAGCGGGCGGCTTCTTTAATGTTTTGCTCAACACCAAAACCGCATTTATACATACAAGCAATCGTGTATTGAGATTCTCGATTGCCTTGTTTTGCTGCCCTTTGCCTTCTGTGGAACAATGACCAAGCGTAGAGATGTACAAAGGAACGCTTGAGATTGGAAAAAGCAGACTTAGGCCACATATTCCCTAGTCTCAATCAGGCGGCTTGGGGCCTATCATCCAGCGCCTCGAAGCGGGTGAAAAGCGCCGCCCCGCCCTTGGCGCCGATGGTCTCGCGCAAACTGGTGCGAATTCGCTCGCGGGCCAGATCAAACTGGGTTTCGCCGTGCCAGCGCACCATTTTGTTCCAGAGTGGATCAATCAGTTCGGCGCCGCGCACCCCGCCGTCCGGCGTCTTGAAGGTCATGCCGCGCAGTTCGGAAAGAACAAGGCGCAGATAATCGACGTGGATTGCTTCGTCCTGCCGAATCCGCTCAATCAGGGCGGCGGCGCGATCAGCCTGCCCCCGCCGCCTCTCGAAGGCCGATGAACAGGCGATTCGCATCGAAAGGTCGAAAAATACCTCGGCTCGAATCTCGATCATTAAAACGTCGGTCAAAAGGAGCAGCATGCTCTCATGCTCCTGCGGCAATTGCGGTAGTTCGCGGGCTTCGATTGGGCGCGAAATGCTTGCCGGAACCTCCGGAACCGGCCATTTCTCACTGCCGAAAAGAAGGTCGCGGGCCGCAAACCACATCCGGTCATGCGCGCCGATTTCGGGCCGGTCCGGGTCGCCGCCCTCATCCATGCCATGCGCAACCAGCAGGCCCTTGCGCAGATGGCCGGTGGCCGTGTCCGAAATGTCTTCCTCAATCACCTCCTGCATATCGGGCGCGGGATAGTCGACCAGCGCCTGCCCGCGCGCCTCGATGATTCCGGTGACTGTCAGTGAATTCCAGAAGGTCTGGCCGAACCCGTTGTCGAGCAGGAAGAGCTGCTGGGCAAAGTTGGGATAATTGCCGCGCTTCAGCAACGCGCCTGAGGCATCCAGCAGGGGGAGGCCCCTGCCCTCCAGCGCGGCCTGCCAGTTGCGCACCGCAGGCCAGCGATGGAGTGTGCGCGGGGAGATATAATTCCCCTCGCCGTCAAAGCCGCCGTGAAGCCGGGAACCCTCTTCCTCATGCGGACGGGCATAAGGGGTTTCAGCCAAGAGTTCGTCTTGCGCGTAGATGCGTTTCATTGATTCCTCTCTTTCGCATTATATCCGCTCCGGGGGCGGGGAGCCACCCCCTGCCCCCAATTCGCGCAGGATTGCGGCTCATTCATGCATCGCCCGCCAGAGTTTCTGCGCGGTGAGGGGCATGTCGAGTTGGGCGATCTTGCAGCCGGTAAGGGCGTCGAGGGCGGCGTTGACGACGGCGGCCAGCGCGCCGACGGTTCCGGCCTCGCCGCAGCCCTTGACGCCGAGCGCATTGGCCTGGGACGGGGCGTCCTCAAAGAAGCGGACGTCGAAGGGAGGCATATCGTCGGCGCGGGGCATGGCGTAATCCATGAAGGAGCCGGTGAGGAGCTGGCCGTTTTCGTCATAGACGGCTTCCTCCATCAGGGCCTGTCCGGCGCCCTGGACGATGCCGCCATGAACCTGTCCGGCGGCGAGGAGGGGGTTGACGATTTTGCCGAAGTCGTCGGTGGCCGTGTAGCGGACGATGGAGGGGCGTCCGGTGGCGTCTTCGATTTCGATTTCGCAGACATGGCAGCCATTGGGGAAGGTTGACATTTCATGCTTGCTGCCGCCTTCGGCGTCGAGTTTGCCGGTTTTGGCGGCGAGGTCGAAGAGGCCGATGGAGCGATTGGTGCGGGCGGCGTGGAAGGAGGGGAGGTTGGTTTCGGTTCCGGGGCGGAATTCGATCTGGCCTTCCGGCGCGCCGAGCAGGGCGGCGGCGGCGCTTTTGCCCTGTGCGGCGATTTGCCCGGCGCCGTCGCTGATGGCGGCGGCGGCCATATAGAGCGAGGAGGAGCCGCCGGTTCCGCCGCCGCCGGAGAGGGCGGCGGTGTCGCCGGAGTGGACGCGGATATTGTCGAGGGGGAGGCCCATTTCGTCCGAGAGGATTTGCGCCCAGGCGGTTTCATGGCCCTGTCCGGTGGACTGGGTTCCGGGATGGAGATGGACGAGGCGGGCTTCGGGATCGACCGCGAGGCGGACGAATTGATTGGACGCGCCGCCGGTTCGCTCAATGTAGCAGGAAATGCCGAGGCCGCGGCGGAAGCCTTTTTTGCGGGCGGCTTCCCTGCGGGCGGGGAAGTTGGCGGCGTCGGCGCGTTTCAGGGCGTCTTCCATGACGCGGGCGAAGTCGCCGCTGTCGATGGGGAGCGAAGCGCCGCGCCGGTCCGGCGGGGTTGTGGGGGAGGCGAAGTTGCGGCGGCGGAGTTCGTCGGGGGCGAGGCCGAGTTCGCGGGCGGCGGCGTCCATCAGGCGCTCGATGACGTAGGAGGCTTCGGGGCGTCCTGCGCCGCGATAGGCGTCAATCGGGAGGGTGTTGGTGAAGACGATGCGGACCTGATTGTAGAGGAGGGGGGTGTGATAGAGGCCGGCATGCATTCCGGCGGCGGCGAGGGTTGGGATGAAGGGGGCGAATTGCGAGTGGTACGCGCCGACATTGGCGATGGTTTCGACTTTGACGGCCTGTATTTTGGCGTTGTGATCGAAGGCGATGGCGGCTTCGGTGATGTGGTCGCGGCCCTGGGTGTCGGAGATGAAGGCTTCGGAGCGGTCGGAGACCCATTTGACGGGCCGTCCTGTGCGGCGGGCGGCGAAGAGGACGAGGGGGTATTCGTGGAAGATGAAGGCTTTCATGCCGAAGCCGCCGCCGACGTCGCCGGTGATGACGCGCAGTTGCTCCGGGGGGATGTCGAGGGTTGCGGCGGTGAGAGTCCGGAGAGCGTGGACGCCCTGCGAGCAGACGTGGAGGGTGTATCCGGCGGCGGAGTCGTGGAGTCCGACGGCGGCGCGCGGCTCAAGGGCGCCGACGACGACGCGGTTGTTGACGAGTTTGAGGCGGGTGACATGCCGGGCGGCGGCGAGGGCTTTTTCGACCGGCTCTTTTTCGCCGGTATGCCAGTCGAGCGCGAGGTTGTCGGGGCGGTTTTGGTGGATGACGGGGGTTTCGGGATTGAGGGCGGTTTCGGTGGCGGGGGCGGGGGGGAGCGTTTCGTATTCGACTTCGATGAGTTCGGAGGCGTCGCGGGCCTGATCGACGCTGTCGGCGACGATCATGGCGACCGGCTCGCCGACATGGCGGACATGGGTTTTGGCGAGGAGATGCCGGTCGGGAACGAAGAGGGGCGCGTCCTCGGAGCCCAGCGCTTCGGCGGCGGCGCATGGCAGGGGCTTTATGCCCTCGGCGGCGAGGTCGTCATGGGTGTAGACGGCGACGACGCCGGGCGCGGCCTTTGCGGCGGAAGCGTCAATCCGGGCGATGCGGGCATGGGCGTGGGGGCTGCGCAGAAAGCAGGCGCGGGCCTCGCCGTCGAAGGAGAGGTCGGCGGTGTAGCGGCCCTTGCCGGTGATGAATCTGGGGTCTTCGCGTCTGCGAACGGGCTGTCCGATTCCGAATTTCATGCGCGTCTCCTTTTGTTTTTCAGATGAATGACCGGCAAATTATATCAATCGGCTCCGGTACGTCCTGCGATTGCGCGTTCTTCTTCAGACTGATCATGGGCCGGCTCCGGCGGCAGAGTATAGCGGAAGGCGGCGGCGAGGGCGAGGGGTTTTTCCCGGTGATTTTTCTTGACCCCCTCCCGGTTTCGGACCATGTTTAACTTGCCAGATAACTATGGGGCCGGCCTTATGGGTCGGGCCTCTTGCTGAATACAATACCCGCCCCACGTTTCGGCGCGAGGAAGGGAAATAGGCAGGCGATTTCCCATAGTTATCGTGGCAGGCCCGGTGCTCGCCGGGTTCTCCAACCCGGCGGAGGACAAAGAAATGTCTGAAATACCGCAGACGATAGCCGACCTCATGGCCCGCTTCGACCTTCAGGGCAACCTGCAGCCTATTGAAGAGTTTGCCCGTCTCTTCAATGAACTCATCAGCGCATGGCCCCCTTATCAACCACTGGAAAGCGAGACAAAGGCCTTCTTGGATTTTGCCGAAAGGTTTATGCAACTGGGCATATTAGTTTTCGTTTTGAGGGACCTGCTGACTGCGCGCGCAGCGCATGGCGGGGCGGGGCCACCTCCCACCGCAAATTAATCCCCGCCCCTACGCTTCCTCTTAAACTGCGCGCATTAGCGTCATTTTAACTTTTACCGCCAGACTGGACGGATTGCACAATGGAGACCGTTTCGATGTTTGCCGCTCTTTTTTTGGCCGCGACGATTCCGGCGACCGTTCTTTCGGCGACCGACGGCGACACGATCCGGGTTCACGCCCAGATCTGGCCCGGCGTTACGACCGAGGCGGTGATCCGCCTGCGCGGGATTGACGCCGCCGAGCGCAACGCCCCTTGCGAGAAGGCGCGCCGTCTGGGCCGGGCGGCGCATCTGGAGTTAAAGAAGCTGGAGGGGCGGACGGTTTATCTGCGCGAGATTGCTCCGGGCAAATATGCGCGCCGTCATGTTGCGCGGGTTTTCACCGCCGGGGGCGAGGATGTCGGCGCGATGTTGATCTCGCGCAATTTCGCCAAACCCTATGACGGCAAAGGCCCCCGCCCAAGCCATTGCCTCTAGCCAAGACCGGCGCGGACGGCAGGGGCAATTTCCCGCACCCCTGCGTTCGTCATTCCCGCGAACGCGTGAATCCACCGTCATTCCTGCCTTCTTCCGTCATTCCCGCGAACGCGGGAATCCATCGTCATTCCTGCCCCCCTTCCGTCATTCCTGCGAACGCGGGGATCCATCGTCATTCCTGCCCCCTTCCGTCATTCCCGCCTTTCTTCGGTCATTCCCGCGAAAGCGGGAATCCATCATCATCCCCGCCTTTCTTCCATCATTCCCGCGAACGCGGGAATCCATAGCAAAAACAAGTCAAACAATCTGATCGTATAAGTCCTTCCACTCCGGGTTGGATTTTTCAATCAATTCGATCTTCCAGGCGCGATACCACTTCTTTATGGCCTTCTCTCTGGCGATGGCCGAAATCATCGACTCATGGGCCTCATACCAGACCAGCAGTCGCACATGATATTTCTTCGTGAAGCCTTCAACCTGCCCCTCCCTGTGCTGCCAGACGCGTCCTGCGAGATTAGAGGTAACGCCCGTATAGAGGGTTCCCTTTCGTCTGCTGGCGAGAATATAAACGCACGGCTTTTTCATGGGCGACGGATCGGCGACAGGTGGATTCCCGCATTCGCGGGAATGACGAAAGGGGATAGGGAATGACGGAAGGGGGCGAGGATGTCGGCGCGATGCTGATCTCGCGCAATTTCACCAAACCCTATAACGGCAAAGGCCCCCGCCCAAGCCATTGCCGACAGCCAAGACCAGCGCGGACGGCAGGGGCGGTTTCCCGCACCTTTCTTCCGTCATTCCCGCCTTTCTTCGGTCATTCCCGCGAAAGCGGGAATCCATCATCATCCCCGCCTTTCTTCCGTCATTCCCGCGAACGCGGGAATCCATAGCAAAAACAAGTCAAACAATCTGATCGTATAAGTCCTTCCACTCCGGGTTGGATTTTTCAATCAATTCGATCTTCCAGGCGCGATACCACTTCTTTATGGCCTTCTCTCTGGCGATGGCCGAAATCATCGACTCATGGACCTCATACCAGACCAGCAATCGCACATGATACTTCTTCGTGAAGCCTTCAACCTGCCCCTCCCTGTGCTGCCAGACGCGTCCTGCGAGATTAGAGGTGACGCCCGTATAGAGGGTTCCCTTTCGTCTGCTGGCGAGAATATAAACGCACGGCTTTTTCATGGGCGACAGATGGGCAACAGGTGGATTCCCGCGTTCGCGGGAATGACGGAAGGGGGCGGGAATGACGGAAGGGGGCGGGAATGACGGAAGAGTTGCCTGATCAGCGCGGCGCATATTGCTGCTTCACCAAAAAGGAGGCAAAGGACGCACACGCGCCATACATATATAGGGCTGTATCTTCGCCAACATTCGCCTGGCTTCCGTCAAGCAGAGCATGACGAACCCCCTCCTCATCGCAAGTATAGGCATAAAGTTCATTTATTCCCTTCTTTAAGGCAGGATGTAATCCGTCAATACGATCCAATGCTCTTTTCAGTGAGTTCTCTCCACTTTCTTTACGAACGACGGACTCGACGGCATGGATGCTTTCTCTTATGCTGTCGGCCCATTCTCCCTGATTGATGTGCTGACCGGCCTTCCTGACATGCGACCATGCGCCCTTTTGTCCTTTTTCCCGAAGGGTTTTCATACTTTCCTGAACCGCCTCTCCCTCGGCAGGGGAAGATTTCGGCATAATGGTTACTGGGAGGGCGGAGGTATCTATAAAATAAGATGCCCGGTGTTGTTTAAAAATCGACCTTAATGCCCTTGTTAAAGGAGAATCAGGCCTATGGTGCCTCACGGCTATCTGCAAGAACTCGAGTATATACGCATAGCTGTCACGCTTGGGGCCCTCTTTATACTGTTCTATAAGGCTTCGCCAGTGTTCGCGAAGCTCGAAATAGTTCATCCTATCTAATAAGTAGTACAGATGGGACTTTGAGACTTCTGACGCTATCACAATCCATGGACTATGCGGTCGAGGAGAATAATCGCCGGTAACAGGATCTACCTTCAGCGAGTCACGAATGCTACCCTCAACAACACGATATAGATCTATACACAGTTCCGGGGAAAGTTCTTTTAATTTGAGCGGTCTCGGTAAAGGGTCTAGCCCTTCGGCTTGCCGAAAGGTCATATGCCGCCTGTCTTCATTGGATATTTCGCTCATTAAACCGGGGCTAATCCCTGTATCCGGGGCTGTGGCGGTCGAGTTTGCGCAGAAGCGCAGGCCAGGCCAGAACGCCAATCCCCTGCGCCGTCCGGAAGGGCGCCTGCGCCGCCGTCTTCTCCGCAACTCCCTGATTGGGCATGTTCAACGTCACATTGCCACCCAGCGCCCGAACCTGCATCGTGCAGGCGCGCTCCAGAAAAAATAAACGCAAAAAGGCGTCCGCACACGTCGCCCCGGTCGTCAATAAACCATGATTGCGCAAAATCATGCAGTGATTGTCACCCATGTCCGAAATCAGCCGCGAACGCTCAGCATGATCCAGCGCAATCCCCTCATAGTCGTGATAGGCCAGATCCCCCAAAACAACCATCGCCGTCTGCGAAAGCGGCAGCAAACCCTCCTTCTGCGCCGAAACCGCAACCCCGTCACTCGAATGCGTGTGAATCACGCAATGCGCATCCGCCGCCTCCATATGCATCGCGCTGTGAATCGTGAAGCCCGCCGGATTGACCTCATACGGACTCTCCGCAACCTTGTTCCCCTCCACATCAATCTTGATCAGACTCGACGCCGTGATCTCGTCAAACGTCATCCCGTAGGGATTGATCAAAAAACGCCCGTCCTCCCCCGGAACCCGCGCCGAAATATGCGTGTAGATCAGGTCGTCCCACCCATGCAGCGCCACCAGCCGGTAGAGCGCAGCCAGATCGCACCGAACCTCCCGCTCGTCCTGCTCCCTCTTTTCGCCTGCCTGAACCATGATCCGGCCTCCTCTTCTTTCTTCCGAAAAACCCGGAGCGCAGTATAAACTCTTTCCCGCCATGATGGAACACTCCGATATCCTGCTCGTCGCCCTGGCCTTCCTCCTCTTCGGGCTGGTCTCGCGCCGCCTCGACCGCAGCCCGGTCACCGCCCCCATGATCTTCGCCGGGCTGGGACTCCTCGCCGCACCCCAATTCTTCGCCATCCTCCACTTCGAAATCGCCCACGAAATCCTCTACGGCATCGCCGAACTCACCCTCATGCTCATCCTCTTCTCCGACGCCGCCAAGATCGAACTCACCGGACTGCGCAAATTCTACGCCCTCCCCCTGCGCCTCCTCCTGATCGGCCTGCCCCTCGTCATCCTCTTCGGAACCCTCGCCGCCGCCGCCCTCTACCCCGCCATATCCATCTTCACCGCACTGCTGATCGCCGCCATCCTCGCACCCACCGACGCCGCCCTCGGCCTCGCCGTCGTCGAAGACAGGCGACTCCCCCAGCGCATCCGCGAAACCCTCAGCGTCGAAAGCGGCCTCAATGACGGCCTCGCCCTCCCCGCCGTCCTCATCCTCGTCTCCCTCGCCGGCGCAATGGGCGGCATGGACGCAATGGCCGGAACCCCCGCAACCTGGATCGCCTTCGCCGCCGCACAAATCGTGCTCGGACCCCTCGCCGGAATCGCCGCCGGATGGCTCGGCGGACTCCTCATCCGCCGCGCAACACAACGCCGCTGGATGCACCCACACTTCGTCCAGATCTCCATCCTCATCCTCGCCCCCGCCGCCTACGCCCTCGCCAGCCTGATCGGCGGCAACGGCTTCCTCGCCGCCTTCTGCGCCGGACTCGCCTTCGGACACGCCGCACGCGGAATGCGCGGACACGTCTATGAATTCGCCGAACTCGAAGGCCGCTTCCTCCTCCTCCTCACCTTCCTCTTCTTCGGCGCGGCGCTGGCCCCCGAAGCCCTCCTCAACGCAACCCCACGCGACCTCCTCTACGCCCTCCTCAGCCTCACCGTGATCCGCATGGCAGGCTGCTCGCTCGCACTGCTCGGCTCCGGACTGCGCTGGTGGACCCATCTCTTCATCGGATGGTTCGGACCGCGCGGACTGGCCTCGGTGCTCTTCGCCCTCTTCGTCGTGCGCGAAAGCGGCTTCCCCGAAGCCGACCGGATCGTCTCCATCGCCGTCATCACCGTCCTGCTCAGCATCCTCCTCCACGGCGCCAGCGCCCCGGCGGGCGTGCTATGGTACGCCCGCCGGGCGCGGCGCGAACTCACGCCCGAATGCCCCGAAAACGCCCTCCCGGAAAAAACCCAATGACCGAAGCACCCCACAAAACCCCCGCCCTGCTCGACGGCTTCGGACGGCGGGTCACCTATCTGCGCCTCTCGGTCACCGACCGCTGCGATCTGCGCTGCGTCTACTGCATGCCGGAGCGGATGACCTTCCTCCCCCGCAGGGACGTTCTCTCAATTGCCGAACTCGCCCGCCTGTGCGAGGCGTTCCGCCTGCTCGGGGTGCGCAAGATTCGCCTGACCGGCGGCGAGCCGCTTGTCCGGCGCGGCGTTCTGGAACTGGTTGAGACTCTGGGGCGCTGGCGCAAAGCCGGAGAATTGGACGAAGTGACCCTCACCACCAACGCCGGACGGCTGGCCTCATGCGCCGGGCGGCTGCGTGAGTTTGGGGTGGAGCGGGTCAATGTTTCGCTGGACACGCGCGACCCGGCGCTGTTTGCGCGGATCGCCCGGCGCGGGCGGCTCGACGAGGTTCTCGCCGGGATCGAAGCCGCCCGCCAGGCCGGACTCGCCGTCAAGCTCAACATGGTTGCGCTCCGGGGCCTGAACGAGGACGAGATTCCCGGCATGATCGCCTGGGCGCATGAGCGGGGCATGGACATCACCCTGATTGAGGCGATGCCGATGGGCGACACCGGCCTGAATATAAGCGGGGCGCATCTGCCTTTGACGATTGTCCGCGAGCGCCTCGCCCGCCTCTGGACGCTGGAGGAGAGCGATCATGCGACCGGCGGTCCGGCGCGTTACTTCGATCTGCGCGAGACGGGGGGGCGGCTGGGTTTGATCACGCCGCTCACCAATAATTTCTGCGCGAATTGCAACCGGGTGCGGGTGGACTGCACGGGCCGCCTGTTCATGTGTCTGGGCCATGCCGATCATGTCAATTTGCGCTCCGCCCTGCGCGAAGGCGGGGGGGCGGGGGCGGCGCGGGCCATTCGGACTGCGCTGGCGCGCAAGGCGGAGCGGCATCATTTTGCCGTGCTGCCGGGGTCGGCGGAAGCCTCGCTGGCGACGGGTCCGGGGCGGATGATGTCGGTCACCGGAGGCTGACCGGATCGGATGAAGATCGCGTTTGTCTCCTCCCCGGCCCCTGAAGCGCGCCGCGCCGCCGAGCGCCTGCGCCGCCGCTGCGGCGACATTCCGCCGGAAGACGCCGAGGCGCTGGTCGTTCTGGGCGGCGACGGCACCATGTTGCGCGCGCTCCATGAGTCGCTGAAGAAGGGCGGCCCGGCGATTTACGGAATGAAGCTGGGCGCGGTCGGCTTTTTGATGAATGCGTGGAGCGAGGACGGCCTCCCCGAACGGATCGCCGCCGCCCGCCGAACCACCCTCCACCCCCTGCGGATGGAGGCGCGCGGGGACGGCGCCGAACTGAGCGCGCTGGCGGTCAACGAGGTCTCGCTCCTGCGGCAAAGCCCGCAAACGGCGCGGATCAGAATTTCGGTGGACGGCAAAATGCGCCTCGAAGAGTTGATGAGCGACGGGGTTCTGGTCGCAACCCCCGCCGGGAGCACGGCCTATAACCGGTCGGTGCACGGGCCTGTGCTGCCGCTCGACGCGCCGCTGCTGGCGCTGACGCCGATCAGCGCCTTTCGTCCGCGGCAATGGCGCGGGGCGCTTTTGCCGTCGGCGGCGCGGGTGGCCTTAGACATCCTCGACCACGAAAGACGCCCGGTCAGCGCCATCGCCGATCATCAGGAAGTGCGCAATGTCATCCGGGTCGAAGTCCGCGAGGACAAGTCGGCGCGCCTCGACCTTCTCTTCGACAAGGATCACGGACTGGAAGAGCGAATCCTGCGCGAGCAATTCGCGCCCTGATTACATGTCGCGGCTGAGCGGCTCGCGGGTGACCGGATATCCGGCCTCGGGGGGAATGCTGAGCATCGCCTCGCCGTTCTCCTGGGTGATCTTCGGCTCGACGGTGACGATCCGCCGCCGCCGCGCTTCGGCCAGAGCCTGCGCGGCGTTGGCGCATTCGGTGATCAGGGCGAGATTCATTCGGGTCGGGAAGATGACCTGGCGGCGGCCCGCCTCGGCGTCTTCGAGGGCGGCGCGGGGGCGAATCCAGACCGAGTCGGTCGTCTCGCGCCCGTCATGCGCCCCGGCGTGGTCGGGCGGCGCGGCGGCAATGAAGAAATACGTATCAAACCGCTTGGGCATCCCCTTCGGCGTGATCCAGTGGGCATAGGGAACCGCCGCCCCGGCGTCGAGCTGAAGGTTTTCGCGCTCCAGAAAGTCGAGCAGTCCGGCCCGGCGGCTCTCGATCTTCTCGCGCCAGTGGCCCAGCGCGGCGGCCTCGCTGCCGGAGAGCAGCGCCCCGCTCCGGCGGGCGAGCAAAATGCCCGCCTCCTCGAAGGCCTCGCGGATCGCGGCGATTCGCAGCGCGGCGGCCTCGCCGGACAGGCCCTCCAGCCCTCGCGCCCGGCCCGCGACCTGCGCGTCCTGCGCATCAACCCGCCCGCCCGGAAACACCAGCGCCCCCGAAGCAAAGTCAATCCGGCGATGCCTCTGGACCATGAAAACCTCAAGGCCCGGCGCGCCGTCGCGCACCAAAAGCACCGTCGCCGCCGGGATCAGCCCGCCCGTCTGCGCCCCTGCCCCTGCCCTGTCTGCTCCGTCCGCCGCCATTCTCTCCTCCGGCCCGCCGCCGGACAAAGACTACCCCCGGCGCGCCGCCGGGGCAAAGCTTTCCTCCCCCCTCCCCCGCCGCGCGCGCGGGATTGACCTCGCCCGCCCTTTCGACAATGATCGGCCCGAAGGAGAACCGCCATGCTTGAAGGACTCCGGGTCATCGAACTCGCCACCTATATCGCCGCGCCCTCGGCGGGGATGCTCCTGTCCGAGTGGGGGGCCGACGTCATCAAGGTCGAGCCGCCCGAAGGCTGCCCCATGCGCGGGGTCTTCTCCGGCCTGCTGCGCGACGACCTGTCCGGCAACCCGGTCTTCGACCTCGACAATCGCGGCAAGCGCAGCGTCGTCCTCGACCTCAAGCAGCCCGCCGGAATCGAGGCGCTGCGCCTGTTGCTCGGCGGGGCCGACGTCTTCCTGACCAATATGCGCCCCGCCGCGCTCGAAAAACTCAAACTCGACTATTCCAGCCTCAAAGACGGCTTCCCCTCCCTGATCTACGCCAGCGTCACCGGCTACGGCCACGCCGGACCCGATCGAGGCCGCCCCGGGTTTGATATCAGCGCGTTTTTTGCCCGGTCGGGGCTGACTCATGCCTCGACCCGCAAGGGCGAGGAGCCTGTTCCGCCGCGCATGGGGGTGGGCGATCACATTACCGGGGTGGGAACAGCCGCCGGGATTCTCGCCGCCCTCCACGCCCGCAGCCGGAGCGGCAAGGGCGCGATGATCGACGCCTCGCTGCTGCGCGCCGGAATCTATGCGCTTGGCGCGGACACCGCCATTCAGCTGAAATTCGGGCGGATGTCTTCGACCAAGACTCGCCATCAGATCTTCCACCCCTTCAGCAACTACTTTCGGACCCGCGACGGACGCTGGCTGGTGATCGTCCCCCGGCAGGGCGCGAAGGAGTGGCAGCGTCTGTGTATGGGGGTTGGGGCGAAGGACCTCGCCGCCGACACCCGCTTCCACACCCCCGGCGGACGCCGCGCCCATGCCGCCGAAGCCGTTGAGCGCCTCGACCGGATATTCGCCGCCGGAGACTTCGAGGAATGGGAGGACCGGCTCGACAAGGCCGATATCGTCTGGGCGCCCGTCCTGCGGCCCGCCGATGTCGCCGGGGATGCGCAGGCCGAGGCCGCCGGGGCCTTCCGCGAAATGCGCGAGCCGGGCGGGAGCGGCGCCACCTACCGGACGGTTTGCGGTCCGGTTCGCTTTGAAGGACCGGACGCGCCCCCGGCGCAGGAGGTCTTCCCCGCCTCCCCCGAACTGGGCCGCGACACTCTCGCCGTCCTCGCCGAAGCCGGCATGAGCCAGGCCGAACTGGACAAGCGCCGCAAGGCCGGAGTCTTCGGAAAAACCCCGGCATGACGCCGGCATGACGTATGACGGCGTCAAGCCGCTCTATGCCTGGTATGTCGTCGGGCTGCTGGTTATTGCCTATACGTTCTCGTTCATTGACCGGCAGATTCTGAGTTTGCTGGTCGGGCCGATGAAGCGCGACCTGGGCATCTCCGACACCCAGGTCAGCCTTCTGCAGGGCTTCGCCTTTGCGCTCTTCTATTCCGTGATGGGGCTGCCGATCGGACGGATGGTCGATTCCCACAACCGGGTGCGGATCATCTCGCTGGGCATCTTTTTCTGGAGTCTGATGACCGCCCTGTGCGGGATTGCGCGCTCTTACGGGCAGCTGTTTCTCTACCGGATGGGGGTCGGGGTCGGGGAGGCGGCGCTCTCGCCGGCGGCCTATTCGATGCTCACCGACTACTTCAAGCCGGAGCGGCAGGGGCTGGCGCTCGGCATTTACAGCACCGGAATCTATATCGGCGCCGGGCTGGCGCTGATCATCGGCGGCGGCGTCGTGCAGGCGACCGAGACGATGTCCAGCCTCGTCCTGCCGGTCTTCGGCGAGATCTATCCGTGGCAGATGGTGTTTCTGATTGTCGGCCTGCCCGGCCTGCCGCTCGCGCTGTGGATGGCGTCGGTCCGCGAGCCGAAGCGCCACGGCGCCGGGGCGGGCGGCGGGAGCGGCGTGCCGCTTTCGACTCTCTTCGCCTATATCAACGCCAACCGCCGCACGATCTTTTGCCACAATATCAGCCTCGCCCTGATCTCGACAATGTCCTATGGGGTCGCGGCCTGGATTCCGACTTTCTATATTCGCACTTTCGGCTGGACGGCAGGCGAGGCCGGGATCGTCTATGGCCTGATCATCGTCGTCTTCGGGACCGGAGGGGTGATCGCCGGGGGCTGGCTGGGCGACTGGCTGACCCGGCGCGGCGTGCGCAACGGCAAGATGCGGGTGCATTTGATCTGCGCGCTGGGGACGCTGCCTTTTGCCGTTATGGCTCCGCTGGCCGGGAGCGCGGCGCTGGCGACGACGCTGATAATTCCGGCGACCTTCTTCGCCACCCTGACGACCGGGGCGGGGGCCGCCGGGATACAGGAGCTGATGCCCAACCGGATGCGCGGGTCGGCTTCGGCGCTGATGATTTTCGTCATTAATCTGATCGGCCTGGGTCTGGGGCCGACGATGATTGCGCTGGCGACGGACTATCTGTTTCAGGACGATATGATGCTGCGCTATTCGCTGTCGCTGGTTCCGCTGGTCATTCTGGCGCTGGCCGCGCTTGTGACGCTTGCCGGTCTGAAGCCCTATGCGGCGAGCCGGGACTATCTGGAGCGCTGGCAGGCCGGGCAGAGCAAAGCGCCCGCCGAATGACGGAGGCGGGGCGGCGAAGCCGGTTGGGTCCGGCGGTTGTTGCAGGTTTCTGTTGTTTGCTGTCTTCGCCGTGTTGGGCGGGGGCGTGGACGCTGGCGCCGGGGACGGGGCAGGTGATTGCACGCTTTGCCTATTCGGAGGCGCGCCACCGCTATGGCGGCGGGGGGAATGCGGAGGAGCGGGGGGATTTTTATGGCCGGGGATGGAGTCTGTATGGCGAGGCGGGGTTGCTGGAGGGCCTGACGCTGGTGGGGGATTTGCAGACGCGGGAGGAGGTGGACAAGCCGGGGCGGGGCCTTGAAGCGCGCCGGAGGCGGACGCAGGGCGCGGCGGGAGTGCGGCTTCGGATTGGGGAGGGGAAGCGGGCGGCGTTCTCGCTTGAGGCGTCCGCCGGTTATGGCCGGGAGGAGAACCGCTCGACCGGAGGCACGGAAGAGGGCTTTGCGGGATCGGCGGGGGTGCGGCTGGGGCGTTCGTGGGGGCTGTTTGGGCGTCCGGCGTATTGGGAGGTTCATTTTCGGCGGCAGTGGAGCGAGATTGTTTCGGGGCGCAACGCGTATCATGCCGATTTCGGGTTTGGCTGGCGTCCGGCGGCGCGGGTTCTGGTGACGGGCGATCTGTTCAGCCGGGTCGAGACGGGGGGCGCGGCGGGGCGGGGGCGCGAGACGCTGGCGCAGCTGGCGCTGGTTTATGATGCGGGGCGCGCGGTTTCGGTGGAGGCGGGGGCGCGGCGCACTTTGGGCGGCGCGAATACCGAGCGGCAGACGGTGTTCTTTGCGGGGTTATGGTTTCGCTATTGACTGGGCGGCCCGGCGGGGGACGGGGGGCTGCGCTTCCTGCGCGAGGCGGCGGGCGGCGTCTTCGAGGGGGAGGATTTGCTGCCTGGCCTTTGCCTCTCCGAGGCGGCGCAGGGCGATGGTGTTATCGGCGGCCTCGCGCGCGCCAACGGCGGCGAGGAGGGGAATGCGGGCCAGCGAATGTTCGCGCACTTTGTAGGCGATTTTTTCGCTGCGCAGGTCGGCGCGGACGGCGAGTCCGGCCTGTTCGAGGCAGGCGGCGGCTTTGCGGGCGTAGGCGTCGTGGGCGTTGGTGATCGGGGAGACGACCGCCTGCACCGGCGCAAGCCAGAGAGGCAGCCAGCCCGCATAGTGCTCGATGAGGATGGCGGCGAAGCGCTCGATGGAGCCGAACAGGGCGCGGTGGATCATGACCGGGGTGTGTTTTGCGCCGTCCGCGCCGATATAGAAGGCGCCGAGTCTGCCGGGGAGGTTGAAGTCGAGCTGGACGGTTCCGCATTGCCAGTCGCGGCCTATGGCGTCGCGGAGGATGAAGTCGAGTTTGGGTCCGTAGAACGCGCCGTCGCCGGGGTTGCGCCGGAATTGGACTCCGGCGTGTTGCGCGGCTTTGCGCAGGGCGTCTTCGGCGCGGTCCCAGATGTCATCGGAGCCGATGCGCTGTTCGGGGCGGTCGGAGAATTCGATCCGGACGTCTTCGAATCCGAAGTTCCGGTAAATCGAGAGGATCAGTTCGGCGACGGCGCGGCATTCGCCGGCGATCTGGTCATGGGTGCAGAAGATATGGGCGTCGTCCTGGGTGAAGTGGCGGGCGCGCAGCAGGCCGTGGAGCGAGCCGGAGGACTCGCAGCGGTGGACTTTGCCGAACTCGCTGAGGCGGAGCGGCAGGTCGCGGTAGCTGCGCAGGCCCTGCCGGTAGATGGCGATGTGTCCGGGGCAGTTCATCGGCTTGAGGGCGAAGATGCGCTGATCGGGGGTTTGGGCGGTGAACATATTGTCAGCGAATTTGTCCCAGTGTCCGGAGCGCTCCCAGAGGCTTCGGTCGAGCATGTCGGGGGTGTTGACTTCGCGGTATCCGGCGGCGTTCTGGACGCGGCGCAGGTAGCCGGAGAGAGCGCGGAGAAGCCGCCAGCCCTCCGGATGCCAGAAGGCTGCGCCGGGGGCGCTGTCCTCGAAGTGAAAGAGGCTCATGGCGCGGCCCAGTTTGCGGTGATCGCGTTTTTCGGCTTCTTCGAGGCGGGTAAGATAGGCGCGCAGCTCTTTGGGGGAGGCCCAGCAGGTTCCGTAGATGCGCTGGAGCATGGGGTTGCGTGAATCGCCGCGCCAGTAGGCTCCGGCGATGCGGGTGAGTTTGAAAGCGGTTCCGAGCCTTCCGGTCGAGGGCAGGTGGGGGCCGCGGCACAGGTCGAGCCAGTCGCCCTGGCGGTAGATGGTGATCTCCTCGCCTTCGGGGATGGCCTCGATGAGTTCGGCCTTGTAGGTCTCGCCGATTTTGCGGAAGTGCTTGACCGCGGCGGCGCGCTCCCAGACTTCGCGGGCGATGGGGAGGTCGCGGGCGACGATTTCGCTCATGCGCCGTTCGATTTTGGGCAGGTCTTCGGGGCGGAAGGGGTCGCTGCGGGCGAAGTCGTAATAGAAGCCGTTTTCGATCACCGGGCCGATGGTCACCTGGGTGCCGGGGAAGAGTTCCTGCACGGCCTGGGCCATGACATGGGCGGCGTCGTGGCGGAGGATTTCCAGTCCTTCGGGCATATCGGGGGTGATGAGGCGGGCGTTGGCGTCCCGGGTGATGGGCGCGGCGAGGTCTTTGAGTTTGCCGTCCAGTTCGACGGCGATGGCGTTTTTGGCGCGTTTGGGGGAGGCGGCGGCGAGGGCGTGGCCGTCAATGGGCTGGTCGAATTGCTGGGCCGCCCCGCCGGGCAGGGTGATCGTAATCATGGACGGGTTTTGCCAGAAGCGCGGGGGCCGGGCAAGGCTTTGGGGACGGGGTCGAAGCCTTCGCCCCCCCAAGGGTGGCAGCGTGAGATGCGGCGCAGGGCGAGCCAGCCGCCACGCAAAGCGCCGTGCCGCTCAACCGCCTCGCGGGCGTAGTCGGAGCAGGTCGGCAGGTAGCGGCAGGCCGGAGGCCGCAGGGGCGAAATCAGACGCTGATAAGCCCATACCGGCAACAGGATCAGAGTGCGAACAAAACTCCTCACGCGCCGTCTTCCCCCTCTTCGATATCTTCATCATCTTCGCCCTCTGCTAATTGCACCGGAGGAAAGTTGGCAGGGTCAATGTCCGCGAGGATTGGCCTGAAAGTTTCATCGAATTTGTGCAGCGTCTCCATAAGCCAGGCATGATACTCCGGCCATCTCTCTTCATCCCTGATGTTGATATTTTCTCTGGTCAGGGCAATGCGGCCAAATTTCCACTTTTTTCCTGTTGAAATCCATTCCAGATTGCCCCCCAGTTTGTGGCGAATGTCTTCTCCATGTGCCGCCTTAATATGATTGAGCACGTCGTGTCCATTGATTCTCTTTCCACGAAAACGAACATCAATACGCATGCTCTTTTTGGATGACACCAGTATAAGATTGAAAGCAACGAACGCTTTGCCAGTCGGATATCCTGCCCAATATCTGGGAGTTGCTTTCCTGTTGGAGAACCTGCTTCCCTTCTCCTCAAGATAGTCTTTGAAAGATCGCCAAAAATTAAGGTAAAAAGCCTTCGATTCTGTCCACTCGGCAGAAGCGGAGGACATTTTTATAGCCTGCCTCACCTCATTTGGCTCGCTTATGATATTGAATCTTGGCGCGGGGGCAGAATTTTCAATCCGCCACAATCCTATTTCCAAAGCAAAAAATTCAATCTCCCCATCCAGATGCTCATTGAGCCAGTCAAAGGCGGCCCGGTGTTCGTCGTTGAATACTTCCGCGATCCAAACAATACGCCGCGCCTTCAGGTTTGCTGCATAGGTTATAACCTTGCCGAGATGGTCGTGGTTTGTGCTTTTGCGCTGATTTTCAATCACAATTTTATCTTCTTCCTCGTTCTCCCCTACCCGCAAAAGAACGTCAGCCTTATAGGGCCCAACAGGAACTTGTCTTCCTATTACTTCCAGATCGCCGGTGCCTAAATCCAAAGCCTGACCGAGAAGATCAAGGCCTTCATCGCTGACAAGCCATTCATCAAAATCGGCTTCGCTTTGCCACCCTTCCCTGAAGGGAATCAGTTCCAGTTTGCCAAATTTGCTCATTTCCTGCGCTACTCACTGCCTTCGTCTTCTCTCAATTGGACCGCATAAAATCTTTCAGGTCTATCTTCCTAAGAATCGGACTGAAAGTTTCATCGAATTTGTGCAGCGTCTCCATAAGCCAGGCATGATATTCCGGCCATCTCTCTTCATCCATAAGGTCGGTATTCTCCCTGACTTGCCAAATATCAACATAGCGCAATTTCCGCGCCTTGCGG
Organism: Alphaproteobacteria bacterium; assembly: GCA_965204775.1. GTDB lineage: Bacteria > Pseudomonadota > Alphaproteobacteria > JAPOUT01 > CBDBFH01. The sequence continues at coordinate 233,982 of CBDBFH010000029.1, read as the reverse complement.
TGCTCACATTTCACCTTCCCCAAATTGTTCGTAATCTCCTGCCTATGATTGTTTTTCAAGTGCTTGAACAATTTTTGCTCGTCGATCTCTTTTGACTCAATCATAAATCCAGCTCGTATACTCTTATTCTCCTCACCCCACAAACCGCAAAAATAGCAATCTGGTTTTCCTGCCTGAAACCACCCATTGCCTGCATAAGGAAAAGGCTTCCACAGTTTAAGACTGCTGTTCCCTTCCATCAGAAAAATTCTAAAGGTTTGCCAAAACTTCCGATGGGCCGCCTTTGTTTCCATCGGCGAACTGACAATATTGAACAATGGCGCGGGATCGGACTCCCCAACCTTATACAATTTGATTGCCACAGCATAAAAACTGATCTTACCGTGTGCGCTCCTGTTAAGCCAGTCAAAGACGGCGAGGTGTTCAGGGTAGAACTCCTCCGCGATCCAGATAACACACTGCGCCCCTAAACCTACCGCATAGGTCAGAATCTTGCCGAGATGATCATGATTGGTCCAGTCGAGCTGGTTCTCGACCAAAATAATTTTGTCGCCCTCGCCTTCCCGCAAAACAATGTCGGCCCGGAAAGATCCGACGGAGGCTTGCTGGTCGACAACCTTCAGCTTGCTGAAGTCCAGAGTCTCGCCAAGAAGGTCAAGACCATTCTTGCTGATCAGCCACTCATCGAACTTGGCCTCGCCGGCCCACCCTTCCTTAAAGGGAACCAGTTGCAATCTGCCGAATTTGCTCATTTTTTCTCTCCTTCAATCTGCCCAAGGCAATCCTCGACTGCCTCGAAGGTTAACAGCGTCGAGGCATGGCGCGCCTTGTAATCGCGCACCGGCTGGAGAATTTCAAGGTCTTTCCATTTGCCCCCCGGCGGCGGGCCGCCTTCGCGCAGCATTTTGCGCATGGTTTCGGCCAGATCGCGCAACTCCGCCGCCCGCGCGCCGATAACATTGCGCGCCATGATCGACGAGGCCGCCTGCCCCAGAAGGCAGGCCCGCACCTCATGGGCGAAATCGCTGACCTTGCCCCCGGCCATGTTCAGGTCAACGTCAACCCGGCTGCCGCACAGACGGCTGACCTTGACCGCGCTGGCCTGCGGCGAGTCGAGACGGCCAATGCGCGGGATTCCGGCGGCCAGTTCCAGAATCCGCCGGTTATATAAATCCTCGATCAGCGCCGTATCGCTCATGCCTGCCGCCGCCTGTGCATCCGCCAGCGCGTCCCCCCGGTTCCGTCTTCGAGGCGCACGCCCATAGCCTCCAACTGATCGCGCAACCGGTCGGCTTCGGCAAAATCACCGGCGGCGCGCGCCTCCTCCCGCCGGGCGACCAGCTGCTCAATCCCGGCCCTGTCCGCATCCTTGCCGCGCTCAAACCATGCCGCATCCTGCAGCAGACCCAGCAGCGCCCCGCTCGCCCGTAGCTGCGCCTGGGCCTGCGCCTTCTCGCGGCCTTCAGAGCGGTTGGCCTCCTGCGCCAGCGCAAAAAGCCGGGCCAGCGCCTTCGGCGTGTTGAGATCATCCAGCAGCGCCGCCCGGACCGCCTCATCAGGCGCACCGGCCTCCCCGCTCCCGCGCAAGGCCCCATAGAGGCGGTCGAGCATGCTGACCGCCGCCGCCGGGGTCTCCGCCGTCCAGTCCAGAGGCTGGCGGTAGTGGGCGGTCAGCAAAGCAAGACGCAGCGCCTCGCCCGGCCAGTTCCGGGCCAGCGCGCCAACCTCGATCACATTGCCCTGCGATTTCGACATCTTCTCCGAACCCATATTGACCATACCATTATGCATCCATATGCCGGCCAGGCCGCCGCCGGGCGGGCCTCCGGCTGCCCGGGCGCAGATGCTCTGGGCGCGCTCGTTTTCGTGGTGGGGGAAGATCAGGTCCTGCCCGCCGCCGTGAATGTCCACCGCCGCGCCCAGATGGGCCGCGATCATCGCCGAGCACTCGATATGCCAGCCCGGACGCCCCCGCCCCCACGGACTCTCCCAGCCCGGAAGGTCTGCGGGCGAAGGCTTCCAGAGGACGAAATCGGCGGGGTCTTTCTTGTAGGGCGCGACCTCGACCCGCGCGCCTGCGACCATATCCTCGCGGCGCCGGTGGGACAGCGCGCCGTAATCGGCAAAAGAGGGAACATGAAAGAGCACATGCCCCTCGGCCTCATAGGCATGACCGGCGGCGAGCAGTTTTTCGATCATCTCCCGCATCGCCGGGATATGGCCGGTGGCGGCAGGCTCGACATCGGGCGGGGCGACGCCCAGAGCCTGCATGTCCTCGCGGTAGCGGTTGGCGAATTTGCGCGCGACCGCCTCCGGCCTGACCCCGGCGCTATGGGCCGCCGCGATGATCTTGTCATCAATGTCGGTGATGTTGCGGACATAGACGAGTTGCGGACAGAGGCCGCGCAAGATGCGGGCCAGAAGATCGAAAACCACCGCCGGGCGGGCATTGCCGATATGGATCGGGCCATAGACCGTCGGGCCGCAGACATAGAGGGTCGCCCGGGCCGGGTCGCGGGGAGCGAAGGCCTGCTTGCGTCCGCGCCGCGTGTCGAAGAGGCGCAAAACCGCGTCCGCCGTCCGGCCCGCGCCGCCCGCGGCGGGGCTTTGTTTTGCGCCGGATTTCATGGTAGCGTCGCCGCGGGCAATCCTTTATCAATCTTTTGCCCGGATAAAATTCCGGACATCAGGCCAAATCACCCAAAAGTTAGGATAAAGCCATGGATGCGGCAACCTATGATCTGAAGCGGGCCAAGACGGCTCTGCGCGAAGGCAAGCGGCCCGCCGCCCGGCCCTCGCGCGAAGAGGCCGAAGAAGCCGTGCGCACCCTGATCGCCTGGGCAGGCGATGATCCGGGGCGCGAGGGCCTGCGCAAGACGCCGGAGAGGGTGGTTGATGCCTATGGCGAATTCTTCTCCGGCTACAGCCAGGATCCGGGCGCGTTTCTCTCCCGCACCTTCGAGGATGTCGGCGGATACGACGATATGGTCATTTTGCGCGATATCGCGGTTGAATCGCATTGCGAGCATCACATGGTTCCCTTTTTGGGGGTTGCCCATCTTGCCTATCTGCCGGCGCGCAAGGTTGTCGGCATCTCGAAGCTGGCGCGGGTGGTCGAGGTCTACGCCCGCCGCCTGCAGACTCAAGAGACGATGACCCAGCAGATCAAGGATGCCCTCGACGAGCATCTTGAGCCGAAGGGCGCGGCGGTGATGATTACGGCCAAACATCAGTGCATGACGACGCGCGGGGTTCACAAGCCGGACGTAGCGACCATTACGACCGCCTTTTCCGGAGCCTTCCGCGAGGACAAAAAGCTGGAGGATCGCTTTTTGCGCATCGTTTCCGGCGAGAGCGGCGCATGAGTGGCTCGCCACTAAGTGGCTCGCCACCAAGTGGCGCACCGCCGACTGGCGCGCCGCCGACCGGCGCGCCGCCGGTTTCCCTTGCGCCGCGCCGGTCGGTGGAGGCGGTTGAGGAGGGCCGTCTCTTTGCCCCCAAATTTGACGCGCAGGGTCTGATTCCGGCGATTACCACCGACGCCGCCACCGGCGAGGTTCTCATGCTGGGCTATATGAATCGCGAGGCCCTGACTCGCACGATTGAGACCGGCGAAGCCCATTACTGGAGCCGCTCGCGCCAAAGCCTCTGGCGCAAGGGGGAGACGAGCGGCCTGATCCAGAAGGTGATTGAAATGCGCGTCGATGACGATCAGGACGCCATCTGGCTCAAGGTCGCGGTTGGCGGGAGCGGCGCCAGCTGCCATGTCGGCTACCGCTCCTGCTTCTACCGCGCGGTTACGGCGGCGGGCGGCAAGGGCGTTCGCCTTGAGTTCCGGGAGAAAGAAAAAGTGTTCGATCCGGCGCAGGTCTACGGGGATGCCCCTACTCCAACCCGCCTCTGACAAGACATCTTCGGCTCCGGCGCGCGGGAAGGTCTCGCGCCCCCTGATCGGGCTGGCCCTGGGCAGCGGCGTGGCGCGCGGCTGGGCGCATATCGGAGTCCTGCGCACCCTGGAAGAGGCCGGCTTCGCCCCCGACATCATCGCCGGAACTTCAATCGGTGCGGTCGCCGGGGGCTGTTATGCGGCAGGCAAACTCACCGAACTGGAAGACTTCGCCCGCACCCTCACCCGGCGGCGGCTGTTCAGCCTGCTCGACCTGCGGCTGGGCGGATCGGGCCTGATTCGGGGCCGCCGCTTCGCCAAAGCCTTGCGCGATCATCTGGGCGGGCAGCGGATCGAATCCCTCAGCCGCGAGTTCATCAGCGTGACCGCCGAACTCGCCACCGGCCACGAAATCTGGATTCGCGAAGGCCCCCTTGTCGAGGCCCTGCAGGCCTCCTATGCGCTGCCCGGCGTCTTTTCTCCGGTCCATCACGAGGGGCGCTGGCTGATCGACGGCGCGCTGGTCAATCCGGTTCCGGTTTCGGTCTGCCGGGCCTTCGGGGCGCGGCTGGTGATCGCGGTCAACCTCAACCGCGACGCCTTCGGCAAGGCCAGCACGAGCCGCGGCGCGCCCCTGTCCGAAAACGGCCTGACCGGCGAGGAGCCGCCCGGCGAAAGCTCTGCGCATAAAATGCTGATGCGCCAGCTGTTCGGCTCCGGACCGCGCGCGCCGGGCCTGACCAGCGTCATGCTGGCGGCTTTGAACATCGTGCAGGACCGCCTCGCGCGCTCGCGGATGGCGGGCGACCCTCCCGACGTGACCATTGCGCCCCGCGTCGGGCATATCAGTCTGCTGGGCTTCGAGCATGCGGAGGAGGCCATCGAGCTGGGCCGGGCCGCGACCGGGCACGTCCTGCCCTGGATCGAGGAGGCGATGGAGATTCTCGTCTAGCCGGAGGCGATATAGCCGCGCAGGGCTTCGGCTTCCTTTTCGGTCTGCTCGATTCGCCACTTGACGACGTCGCCGATTGAGATGATCCCGCACAATTTGCCGTCCTCGACGACGGGCAGGTGGCGGAAGCGCCGCCGGGTCATGATGCTCATCAGGCGGATGATCGGGTCGGCAGGCCGGCAGGAGATGACCCGGGCGGCCATGTGGCGGCTGACCGGCTCGGCGAGGGCCTGCGCGCCGTTTTTGGCGACCGCCGCGACGACGTCGCGCTCGGAGATGATCCCGGAGACGCCCTCGCCTTCGCCGAGGACGATCAGCGCGCCGATCCCCTTGCTGTGCAGGAGGCCGGCGGCGTCTCCGAGAGTCTCGCCGGGTGCGATGGTCGAGACCTGAGAGCCTTTCTCGCTGAGGATGGCGGCGACGGTGGTCATGCCGGTTCCGGGGCTAGCGGCCTTTCCACCGGGGGGCGCGCTTTTCGGCGAAGGCGAGCGGCCCTTCTTTGGCGTCCTCGCTGGCCAGGAGCCGTCTGATGGCGTCGCCGGAGCCGCGGAAGGCGGTCTCCAGCGAGGCCTCGGTCAGCCCTTCGCGCACGACCTGCATCGAGGTGCGCAGCGAGACCGGCGAGCAGGCGAGGATCATCTCGGCCCAGCGCCGGGCCTCGGCCATGAGTTCGCCCGGCGGCACGACCTTGTTGACGAAGCCCAGCGTTTGGCCCTCCTCGGCGGAGACGTGGCGTCCGGTGAGGATCATGCCCAGCGCCTGCTTGAGCGGTATCTGGCGCGGCAGGCGGTGGAGGCCGCCGGCCAGGGCGGCGAGGCCGACGCGCGGCTCCGGCAGGGCGAAGCGCGCCGTCTCGGCGGCGATGATCAGGTCGCAGGCCAGCGCAATCTCGAAGCCGCCGCCCATCGCCACCCCGTTGACCGCGGCGATCACCGGCTTGTCGCGGTCATAGCGGTTGCTCAGGCCGCCGAAGCCTGCCTCCGGCATGACCAGCGCATGGCCTTCCGCCTGATAGCGCAGGTCGTTCCCGGCGGAAAAACCCCGGTCGCCCGCGCCGGTGATGATCGCCACCCATTGCTCCGGGTCGGCGGCGAAGGTGTCAAAGACTTCAGCCAGTTCGTGGTTCGCCGGAGGATGCAGCGCATTGAGCCGCTCCGGCCTGTTCATGGTCACGATCAGCAGGTGGCCGTCCTGCTCGACTTGACAAAATTGCCTCTCGCCCATCGCCTGTCCTCCCCGCGCATGGTTTAAAGAGGTTTTATTATACAGGCTGAAACGGCATAATCCACCGCCAGGAATACAGAAAATGCCCTTACAGGCGTAAAGGAGTGTTTGTGCCTGCCGCCCGGTTTTGGCCGAGATTCAGCCGCTTTTTTTATGACTCGCCCTGGGGAACGCCGGTGTTTCTGGGGGCGGGGGCTTTGCTGTGTCTGGCGGGTCTGGGGGCGGCGGGGCTGATTTTTCAGCCGCGCCTGCAGGATCTGGCGGGGCGCAGTCCGGCCTTCGAGATGAGCGGCGATATTGCCGAGGTGAATCTGGGGGAGTCGGTGTTTTACATTCCGCGCAATTATATTCGGAGCGAGGCGGGCGCGGGCGGGTCCGGGCGTATTGCGCTTCATGCGCTTGGCCCGCAGCTGGTTCCCTATACGCTGGAGAACTGGGAGCGCTTCGAGAGCGAGAGCGCGGCTTCGCGTCTGGTTCGCTTCTGGCTGCTGGAGCGCCGTCCGGCCCTGGGCGGCGAGGAGCGGTTTGAGCAATTTTACCGGAAATATGTTCTGCCCGGCGAGCCGCATCCGGCGGCCTCCGATCTTCGGCGCTACCGGCTCAGTTCGGGTTCGGGCCGCGCCGACGAAGAAGTGCTGACCGGCACGGACGCAGCGGGCCGTTTTGCGCTTTTGATCTGTTTTCTGGATATTCCGCGGGTTCCTTCGCCGGGCTGCCGGCGGACGTTATTGCTGGAGGACGGGCTTTCGCTGACCTACGGGTTCAAGCGCGCCCATCTTGAGCGGTGGCGGGAGTTGGACGCGGCGTTGCGCAGTCTGGTGGCGCGCTTCCGGGAGAAGCCGGAAGGCTAGTCTTTGCCGCTTGGGGGTATGCGGTGCTCCATGGCGCGGGCCGGAGCCGGTTCGCGGCGGCGCGCCGGAGGCGAGATCACCCGCGCCGGAATCCCGACCGCCGTCGCCCCCGCCGGGATCGGCTCCAGAACCACCGAGCCCGCGCCGATCAGCGCGCGCGCGCCGATCTCAATATTGCCCAGAATACACGCCCCCGCTCCGATCAGAACGCCGCGCCGAATCTTCGGATGCCGGCCGCCGGCCTCGCGCCCGGTGCCGCCAAGGGTCACCCCGTGCAGCATTGAGACGTCGTCCTCGACCACCGCCGTTTCGCCGATGACCACGCCGGTCGCATGATCGATCATCACCCCGCTCCCGATTTGGGCGGCGGGATGGATGTCCACCCCCCATATCGCGCTCACCCGCGACTGCAGATGCAGAGGCAAAATCCGCCCTCCCCCGGCCCAGAGCGCATGGGCGAAGCGATGCGTGGACAGCGCATGAAAACCCTTGAAATAGAGAAGCGGGGCAAGCCAGTGGAGGCAGGCGGGGTCGCGGTCGCGGATGGCGGCGATGTCGGCGCGGGCCTCTTCGGCCAGCGCGGGGGTTTCGCGGAGGAGGGCGGCGAAACTCTCCCGCAGCTCCCCGGAGCTGAACCCGCCCCCGGCGAGCGCCTCGGCGAGAATGGCGACCCATGCCTCCTCGAAGCGGTCATGGCGGAGAATGGCCTCCTGGAGGAAGCGGGCGGCCTGCGCTTCACGCGCGGCGAAGCGGCGGGCCTCCTCCCGAATCTCCTCCCAGACGGGATCGGACTGAGCCTGTTTCAGGCGAGCCTGCTTCAAAGCGGCTTTCGACATCAGGCGGATAATCCCCCGGTTTACGAAAGCCGAAACCTAGCATAATTTACATTGCGGTCCGATTTTTTGGCCCGCGCTATAATTGACGGACGGAGAGCAAAGATGATGCAGTTTTTTGAGGGCAAGACCGCGATTGTGACCGGCTCGGCGACGGGTCTGGGCGCGGAGGTGGCGTATAAACTGGCGGCGCGGGGGGTTCGGGTTGCGATCAATTGCACAAAGAGCATCAAGGAGGCCCAGCAGACGATTGCGCGCTGCACCGAGGCGGGGGGCGAGGCGCTGTTGATGCGCGGCGACGTCGGCGACGACGTCCAGTGCCGCCGGATCGTCTCGCGGACAATCGAGAAGTGGGGGCGGCTGGACATTCTGGTCAACAATGCCGGGACAACCAAATTCGCCAACCACAAGGACCTCGATGCGCTCAGCGCGCAGGACTTTCTCGATCTCTACAAGATCAACGTCGCCGCCCCCTATCAGATGATCCGCGCCGCCGCGCCGCATATGAAGAAGCAGGGCATGGGGGCGGTGGTCAACATTTCTTCGATTGCGGGGGTTTCGGGGATCGGCTCTTCGATTGCCTATGCCGCCTCGAAGGGGGCGCTGAACACGATGACGCTGAGTCTGGCCCGCGCGCTGGCTCCGGAGATTCGGGTCAACGCGGTCTGTCCCGGCTTTATCGGCACGCGCTGGTTTCGGGACCGCTTTGACGAAAAGACCTATGCCGGGCTGGTAAAGATGCAGGAGGAGACAACGCCGCTCAAACAGGCGGGAACGCCGGATCTGGTTTCCGACGCGGTGCTCTTTTTGTGCGGCGAGGGGGCGCGGCACATCACGGGGGAGACGCTGCTCAGCGACGCCGGGATGCATTTAAGCCTGACGCCTTTCGCCCGGCGCTGATTGAGATCATGACCGAATCTGCCAAAAATCTGAAGCGGGACGCGGTGAAGATCATCGACGCGATGCAGGCCGATCTGCTGGCGGCGAGTCATGAGATTCACGCCGCCCCCGAGTTGGCCTTTGAGGAGAAGAAGGCGGCGGCGAATTTGTCGGGGCGGGCCGAGCGGGCGGGGCTTGACGTGCAGCGGGGCGTGTTTGGCCTGGAGACGGCTTATGCGGCGTCTTTTGGCCGGGCGGGGGGCGTAGAGGTTGCGATTTTGTCGGAATATGACGCGCTTCCGGGGATCGGCCATGCCTGCGGGCATAATATTATTGCGGCTGCCGGGCTGGGCGCGGCGCTGGCGCTGGCCAGACTGGAGGATCGTCTTCCGGGGCGGGTGCGCTATCTGGGGACTCCGGCGGAGGAGCGCGGCGGCGGCAAGGAGATCATGGCCGGGGCCGGGGCTTTCGAGGGCACGGCGGCGGCGCTGATGGTTCACCCTGCCGGGCTGGACCTGGCGGCGGTCGGGGCCTTGTGCGTGAGCGAGGTCGAGATTGTCTATGAAGGCCGCAGCGCCCATGCCGCTGCGATGCCTCATCGCGGGATCAACGCACTCGACGGATTGATCACGGCCTATCAGGCGATTGCGCAATTGCGCCAGCATATCCGGCCCAGCGAGCGGATTCACGGGATCATCACCGAGGGGGGCGTGGTTCCGAATGTTGTGCCGGACCGGGCGGCGGCGTGTTTTTTCGTGCGGGCGGCGACGGCCCCGCGCCTGGCCGATTTGCGCGCCCGCGTGGAGGGCTGCTTCCGGGCGGGCGCGGAGGCTTCGGGGTCGCAGCTGCGGATCAACTGGAGTCCGGTGGACTATCTTGACCTCAAAAACAACGCCGCCCTCACCGGGGCCTATGAGGCCAACGCCCGCGCCATCGGGCGCGCGTTCTTCCCGCCCGAACAGCTGCCTGCGAATGCCGTAATCAGCACCGATATGGGGAATGTCAGTCACCGGGTTCCGTCGATTCATCCGATGATCGCCGCCGCGCCCGCGAATGTGGTGATTCACCATCCGGATTTCGCCCGCCATGCGGCGAGTCCTTCCGGGGACAAGGCCGCGCTCGACGGGGCGAAGGCGCTGGCGATGACGGCGCTGGATTTCATGTGCGATCCCGCCTTGCGCCAAAGCGCGCGGGAAGAGTTTGCGCAGACGCAAGCGGCTTCGGATTTGGCGGTGGCGTCGGCGCGGCGCGGCGCGGGGTGCTGCTAGGCGGAGGAGGTCTGTTCGCGGGCGGCGATCCGGGCGCGATTGTGCTCCTGGCGGGCCTGATCGATGGGGAAGTTCCACATCACCGCCGCCGCGAGCAGGCCCAGCGCCGCCGGGAAGAAGACGTAGAAGGCGCGCAGACGGTCGATCACTTCGGGCGGGTTGTCGATGCGGGAATCGAAGCCCATCAGCTGCACGAGAGGCAGGGCGATCCCGGCGGCGAGCGCCCAGCCGAGTTTGCTGGTCAGGGTGAGGAGGGAGATGAAGAGTCCGGTTTTTTGGCGGGTTTCGGTTTCGGCGGCGTCGTGTTCGCTGACGTCGGCCATGATCGAGCGCAACAGGAAGGGGCCGACCGCCATGTTGCAGCCGAGGATGACCCAGACAAAGAGGGCGAGATAGGGCGCCTGCGCGGGCATGATGAGGAGGTAGAGGAGACAGACGGCGTTGAAGAGGGAGGAGTAGGCGAGGGTTCGGTGTTTGCCGAAATATCGGGAGACTTTGATCATGAGGGGGACGAAACCGGCGCCGGAGAGAAAGTAGACGATGAGCATGAGGTTGGCCCAGCTGTCGGGGAGCTGGAAGACTTCGCGGGTGAGGGGGAAGAAGAGGACGGCGACGGTTCCGGTTCCCAGTCCTGATGCGACGTCGGCGCACAGGAGCCGCCGGAGGGGGAGGTTTTCCAGGACGATGGCGCGGGCCTGTTTGAGGGAGAAGGAGGTTTTGCGGGTGAGTTTCGGGTTTTCGCCGACGCTGAAGACGGCGGCGCCGATGGTGATTGGAAGGAAGCAGATAATGTAGAGCGACATCATCCAGACGGTGTTTCGGGGCGAGGTTTCGACCAGTCCGAACCAGTTGAAGGCGGCGGGCAGAGCGAGGACGACGACCATGCCGATGACGAGGAAGGCCTCGCGGACGGCCTGAATGACGGATCGCTCATGATAGGAGTCGGAGAGTTCCGCCCCCCAGGAGATGTGGGAGATGACGATCATCGTCCAGCCGATATAGATGCAGACGAGCCAGAAGAGGAGGTAGAGCCAGGAGGCGTCTGCGGGGGGGTTAAAGAGTTTCCAGGCGCAGAAGGCGAGGATCGGGATGGAGAGGACGAGCCAGATGCGGCGCTTGCCGAAGCGGGTTTCCATGCGATCGGAGAGGATGCCCATGAGCGGGTCGGTTCCGACGTCCCAGAGGCGGGCGAGCATGAGAGCGAAGCCGACGAGGGCGGTGGGGATTCCAATCTCATAGATGTAGAAGGCGGGCAGATGGACGGCCATCGGCAGCCCCAGCGCGGAGATCGGCAGAGCGGGCAGGGCATAGGCGCAAATCCGCCCCAGGCCGAGCCGGCCCGGCTGGCCGCGCCGGCCCTGCTGCCCGAGCCGGTCCGGCTGACCGCGCGGCTGAGCGGGGGCTGAGGCCGGAAGCGCCATGCTTTCTCCTTTTCTTTTGGGGGGTTCTGTGTGAATAGTCCCCCTTTCTGCGGTCATGATAGGGATTTTTTCGCTGTGGTGAAGGAGAAAAATATTCCCCATTTTGCGAATGACGAGGGTCTGGCGGAGATTCGGATCGGGGTGAAGAGTTTTCGCTGCATCGGGGCGAGCGCGCCGTTTGACCATCCGCATGTTTTTCTGGAGATGGGGGCGGAGGATTCGATTGTCTGCCCGTACTGTGCGACCCGCTATATTTTTGCGTCTTCCGGCGCGGGGGCCGGGTGAGTCGGGGCTGGTGCGGACGGCGGGATTTGAACCCGCACTCGGGGTGTCCCCGAAGCGGATTTTAAGTCCGCTGCGTCTACCGGTTCCGCCACGTCCGCATGAATGTTGGCCTGTTTTGGAGCGAATTCTAGCACAGGCGGGGCGGAAAGGGGCCGCCGGTTAAAGAAGTGAGAGCGAGGGCGGAGTGCAACAACGGCGGGCGCGGGGCCGGCGCGCGGGTTGTTTGAGGTTCGGGGGCTTCCTGAACCGGCGCTTTTGAAGGATCAGGCGTCGCCGTAATGTTTCAGGCGGGCGCTCAAATCCTCCAGACGCGCGAGCAACACGCCCAGTTCCGACCGCAAAGCCTCATTCAGCAACGCCGCCGGCTCCACCGGCTCCACCGGCGCAGCTACGGACGCCGCAGGCTCTGCCACAGATTCCGGCTCCGCCGCCGCGCCGGAGTCTTCGCCGTGCGCCGCGACAAAGCGGCTCCCCCGCTCCTTCATCACCTTCAAAACCCCCCGGATCGTATAGCCCTCCTCATACAGGAAATGCCGAATTCCGCGCAACAACGCGATGTCCGCCGGGCGGTAATAGCGCCGCCCGCCGGAACCCTTCACCGGCTTGATCTGCGGAAAGCGCCCGCCCCAAAAGCGCAAAACATGCTGCGGAACCCCCAATAACCCCGCAACCTCGCTGATCGTCTGAAACGCATCCGAAGCCTTGCCCGTCAAGGCCTCCTCCGGACTGCCGATCTCCAAAGCATCAACCTGGCTCATGGCCTGTCTCCTTTTGTTCCAACCCCGCGCCCAACCCGAAGCCTCAAAACCCCGCTCGGACGAAAAACCAAAGAACGATGCGCCGGAACCCGCGCCTCAACCCCCGTCCGCGGATTGCGCCCAACCCGCGCGCCGCGCTCCGAAACCCGAAACGTCCCAAAGGACGACAACTTCACCTCCCCCTCCCGCAACAAGCCCCCCACAATCTCCCCCAAAACCGCCTCAACCAGACGCGCCGACTCATTGTGCGACAAGCCCACCCGCCGGTGAACCGCCGCCGCAAGATCAAAGCGCGTCAAAGTGTGCCCGGCCATTTCGCCGCCCAAAAAACGAATCAGTTCCCGTATTGTTTGCCAAAAAATCGCGGAAAGTCAAAGTTCTAACCGCTCAAGCGGAACCAATCTACCAGCGCAACGCCGCCGCCCCCCAGGTCAGGCCGCCGCCCATCGCCTCCAGCATCACCAGATCGCCCTGCTTGATCCGCCCGTCCCGGCGGCCCTGATCCAGCGCCAGAGGAACCGACGCCGCCGAGGTGTTCGCATGATCCGCAATCGTGATGATGATCTTCTCACGCGGCAGGGAAATCTTGCGCGCGACCGCCTCCAGAATCCGGATGTTCGCCTGATGGGGGACAAACCAGTCAATGTCTTCGGAGGTCAGGCCGGTCTGCGCCAGAACGTCGAGGATCGCCTCGGAAATCTTCGCAACCCCGTGCCGGAAAATCTCCCGCCCCTCCATCCGCAAATGCCCGACCCGGTCCCCCGACGACGGCCCGCCGTCCACATACAAGAGCGGCAAATAGCGCCCGTCCGAATACAGCCGCGAGCCGATCAGCCCCCGCCCCCCGGCCCCGTCTTCCGGAACCGCCGAGACCACCAGCGCCCCCGCCCCGTCCCCGAACAAAACGCAGGTGCTCCGGTCCTCCCAGTCCAGAATACGCGAAAACGTCTCCGCCCCGATCACCAGCGCACGGCTGCCCTGCCCCGCCCGAAGAAAATTCCCCGCCGTCGCCAGCGCATAGACAAAGCCCGTGCAGACCGCCTGAACGTCAAAGGCGAAGCCCTTTTCCATTCCCAATTTGTGCTGAACCTGCGTCGCGGTCGCCGGAAAGGTGTGGTCGGGCGTCGCCGTCGCCACCACGATCAGGTCAACCTCTCCCGCCGCCCGCCCCGCATCGGCCAGCGCCGCCCGCGCCGCCGCCGCCGCAAGGTCCGAACTGCGCTCCCCCTCCGCCGCAATATGGCGGCGCCGGATTCCCGTTCGCTGGACAATCCATTCATCGCTCGTGTCGAGGCGGCGCGCCAGTTCGTCATTCGTCATCACCCGCTCAGGCAGATAACTGCCGCAGCCCTCCACGACCACCCGAACCCCGCTCATTCCCGGCCCCCCGGCTCCTCGCCCAGCATCCGCATGTCCGCCGCAATCCGGCCCGGCAAATCCGCCCGCGCCGCCAGAACCGCCGTCTCAATCGCCGAACAAAAACTCACCCCGTCGCCGCCGCCATGCCCCTTGACCGCCACCCCGTTCAGGCCCAGAAAAACCCCGCCGTCAAACCGGCGCGGGTCCATCCGCGCCCGCAGAGGGCGCAGCGCCGGGCGCAGCAGAAAATAGCCCAGCCGCGTCCGCCACGAACGGCGAAAGGCATCCGACAGATACGCCCCGATCTGCCGCGCCGTCCCCTCCGCCACCTTCAGCGCAATGTTGCCGCTGAAGCCGTCGGTCACAATCACATCCACCTCGCCCCGGCTGAGGGCGTCGCCTTCGATAAAGCCGCGAAAGGTCAGGGGCAGATCGGCCTCGCGCAAGAACCGCGCCGCCTCGCGCACCGCCTCGGTCCCCTTCACCTCCTCGACCCCGATATTCAGCAGGCCCACCGCCGGACGCTCCTTGCCCAGCAAAACCCGCGCACAGGCCTCCCCCATGATCGCAAACTGGACCAGCTGATCCGCCGACGAGCCAATCGTCGCCCCCAGATCAATCACCACGCTGAAGCCTTTCATGTTCGGCCACAGCGCCGCAATTCCGGGGCGCGAAATCGAAGGCTGCGTCTTCAGCACAAAGCGCGCCATCGCCATCAGCGCGCCGGTGTTGCCGCCCGAAACCGCCGCCGCCGCCTCGCCCTGGTGCACCGCATCCAGCGCGCGCCACATGCTGCTCACCTTGCGGCCCCGCCGCAAAGCCTGCGACGGCTTGTCTCCCATCCCGATCGCCACCGGCGCGGGGCGCAGCTCCACCGCCGAACGCAGGCGCGGAAAACCCTCCAGACACGGGCCCAAAGCCTCCTCCGGCCCGTAGATCAAAAACCGCAGTTCCGGAGAATGCGACAGGGCCGCATCCGCTCCGGCAAAAACGTGGCCCGGCGCGTTGTCGCCGCCCATGCCGTCTAATGCCAGAACAATCTCGCCGCTCATGGATCGCTCATGGGTCTCATGGGTCTCATGGATCTCATGGGTCTCATGGATTATGCATCTCGAAATGTCTCCCCGCCCCGTTCCCCACCGGCATCGGGCATCGGTAAAATACAATCTCCCCCCCGGTAAAGGCAATCGCCGGTCAGGGACGGCAAGGTTTCGCCCGCCAGGACCGTCTCCGCCGCGCGCACAAAGCCACAAAACGCCTCAATGATCGCCGCAGAAGGCCGGTCCGCGCCGCCATACAGATTCCGCTCCAGCGCGGCGCGGAGGTCCTCATCATAGGCCTGCAGGCGTCCGTAAAAAGCCGCCGCGATCCGCTTCATCCGGGGCGGGACGGCCATGTCTCCGGCTCCGCTCTCGCGCAGGACGGCCTCCATCTCGGCGAAAAACGCATCCACCACCTCCTGCGACAGCGCCCGCGCCCCCGCCAAGGGGCGGCCCCCCGCCGAGGGGCGGCCCCCCGCCGAGGGACGGCCCTCCGCCGAGGCCAGACGCCGCAATACCAGCCACAGATGAAGCGCCACCATCTCGAAGCGCCCCTGCGCCGTGTCGGGAACCCCGAACTCCCGGTAAAACCTCTCGCGCCGCGCCGCCCGGACCGCGCCGCGATAGAGCGCCCGCGCCCCTTCCGGCATTGAATTGCCCCTGCCTTTCGCGCTAGACCTCAATGTCATGTTGCGCTCGCTTCTCGTCCTTCTGTGCGCCGCGCTGCTTCCGGCCTGCGCGGCCCTCGTTGACTATCAGGGCAACGCCGCCCCCGAAGACGCACTCGCCCGCATCACTCCGCAGGTTACGCCCCGCGAAGAGGTTGTCAAAATCCTTGGCACCCCCACCGCCACCTCAATGGACGGCCAGCGCCTCTGGCTCTATATCTCGCGGGAGGTCAGGACTCTGACCTTCTTTGCGCCACGCGAGAGCCGGCGGCGGGTGGTGGCGATCCATTTTGGCGAAAATGGCCGGGTCGAGAAGATCACCAGCTATAACCGCAAGGACGGACGGCAGATCGCGCAGGTTGGCAGGCAGACGCCTTCGCCCAACCAGCCGCCGAGTCTGCTCTCGCGGATTTTCGGCAATATCGGGGTGGTGCGCCCGGCGGGCGTCGCCGACGATCAATAAGCGCCCTGCCCTTCCGGGGTGCCGGGCACGATAGGGGCGGCATTGTGCCGAAAAGCCGAAGCTAGAAATGGGCGAAGGCGGCAAGCAAAAGCAATGCGACGATATTGGTGATCTTGATCATCGGATTCACCGCCGGGCCTGCCGTATCCTTATATGGGTCGCCAACCGTGTCGCCGGTGACCGCCGCCTTGTGCGCCTCGGACTTCTTGCCCCCGTGATGGCCGTCCTCAATATATTTCTTGGCGTTGTCCCACGCGCCGCCGCCCGCCGTCATCGAAATCGCCACAAAAAGACCGGTCACAATCACCCCCAGCAACATCGCCCCCAGCGCGGCAAAAGCCTCGGCGCGGCCTCCAATCGGCCAGATCACAAGAAAAAGCACTATCGGAGACAGAACCGGCAAAAGCGAGGGAACAATCATCTCGCGGATCGCGGCGCGGGTGAGAAGATCAACCGCGCGCGAATAGTCGGGCTTGCTGGTGCCCTGCATGATCCCCGGATCGGAGCGGAACTGGCGGCGCACCTCCTCGACAATCTCAGCCCCCGCCCGGCCCACCGCCGTCATCCCCATTGAGGCGAACAGATAGGGCAGCAGACCCCCCACAAACAGGCCGATCACAACATAGGCGTTGCTCAGCGAGAAGTCGAAGCGCAGGCCGGAGAAGAACTCAAAGCCGCTCCCCCGCCCGGCGAAGCGGGCGAGGTCCTGCGTATAGGCGGCGAAGAGGACCAAAGCCCCCAGCCCCGCCGACCCAATCGCATAGCCTTTGGTGATGGCCTTGGTGGTGTTGCCGACGGCGTCGAGGGCGTCGGTGGTCTTGCGGACTTTCGGAGGCAGTTTGGCCATCTCGGCGATCCCCCCGGCATTGTCGGTGACCGGGCCGAAGGCGTCCAGCGCGACGATCATCCCGGTCAGCGCGAGCATCGCCGTCACCGCTATCGCAATCCCGAACAGCCCGGCCAGCAGATAGGAAAGCAAAATCCCCAGAACAATGACCAGCGCCGGCGCCGCAGTCGCCTCCAGCGAGACCGCCAGACCCTGAATGATATTGGTCGCATGTCCGGTCTTGCTGGCCGTGGCGATGGAGCGCACCGGGCGGAAGCGCGTGCCGGTGTAATACTCGGTGATGACGACAATCAGCGCCGTGACCGCAAGGCCGACAATCGCACACCAGAACAGGTCGCTCCCGCTGATCGCAAGGCCCTGAATTCTGAAGGTCTTGGAGAAGCCGACGCACAGCCAGGTCACAAACGCGATGAGCGGAATGGAGATGGCCGCCGTTGCGCCCAGCCCCTTATAGAGCGCGCCCATGATGGCGGCGGACGGCTCGCCCCCGGAGGAGGCGCGCACAAAGAACGTCCCGGCAATCGAGGCCAGCAGACACGCCCCCCCGATTCCAAGCGGATAGATCATCAGCGCCGGGGCGGAGGCCGGGGGGAAGAACAGCGCCGCCAGAATCATGGCCGCAACGCTGGTCACGACATAGGTTTCAAAGAGGTCGGCGGCCATTCCGGCGCAGTCGCCGACATTGTCGCCGACGGCGTCGGCAATGGTTGCGGCGTTGCGGGGATCGTCTTCGGGGATCCCGGCCTCGATCTTGCCGACCAGATCGCCCCCGACATCGGCGCTCTTGGTGAAGATGCCGCCGCCCAGACGGGCAAAAATCGAAATCAGCGAAGCCCCGAAGCCCAGCGCAATCAGGGCGTCCACCACAAGGCGGCCAGTTGGCCGGTCCGCCACCCCGAAGCCCAGCAGAACAAAATAAAGCGTCACCGCCAGCAGGGCCAGGGCCGCAACCAGCAGACCGGTCACCGCCCCGGCGCGAAAGGCAAGGGACAGCCCGTCATTGAGGCTCTTTGAAGCGGCCTGCGCGGTCCGCACATTGGCCCGCACCGAAACCAGCATTCCGATATAGCCCGCCGCCCCCGACAGCACCGCCCCGATCAGAAAGCCCAGCGCCGCAAAGAAGCCCAGAAAAATCAGAAGAATGAAAAAGATCACCACGCCTACAATCGCAATCGTCCGGTATTGGCGATTGAGATAGGAGGCCGCGCCTTCCTGAATGGCGGCGGCGATCTCCTGCATTTTCGGATTGCCGGCGTCGGCGTTCAGCACCCGCCACCCTGTGTAGCAACTATAGGCGATCCCGCCCAGCGCACACAGAACAACCAGAACAAGCGTCAGTCCCAGCATGATCCCGCCCCCTGTGATTTTCGCCCGGCCTGCCGGGCTTCAAACAATCGCCCCAAGCGTTACCACGCCGGGGCGCATCCGGCAAGGCGGGGCGATCAGGCCGCCTCGCGCCTCCAGACCTGCTTCAGACCCTCGATCAGCGCCGCCATCGCCGCATCGTCATGCCCGGGCGAGGGCGTCAGACGCAGCCGCTCCGTGCCGCGCGGAACCGTCGGATAGTTGATCGGCTGAATGTAAATCCCGAAGCGGCTCAGCAGGTCCTCGCTGATCCGGCGGCACAAAACCGGGTCGCCGACAAAAAGCGGAACAATATGGCTCGCCGACTCCATCACCGGCAGCCCGGCGCGGCGCAGGCGGTCTTTCAGCGTCTGCGCCCGCTCGTGAAGCCGGTCGCGCTCGGCCTGGCTCGCGCGCAAATGGCGAACCCCGGCCAGCGCCCCCGCCGCAATCACCGGCGGCAGCGCGGTCGTGAAAATAAAGCCCGGCGCATAGGAGCGAACCGCATCAACCAGCTGCGCCGACGCCGCAATATAGCCGCCCTGCGCCCCAAAAGCCTTGGCCAGCGTCCCCTGCATAATGTCGATCTGCGCGGCGACCCCCTCGCGCTCGGCGATCCCGCCCCCGCCGGAGCCGTACAGGCCCACCGCATGAACCTCGTCCAGATAGGTCAGCGCCCGATGCGCCCGCGCCACCTCACAGATTTCGGCGACCGGCGCAATGTCGCCGTCCATCGAATAGACCGACTCAAACGCCACCACCTTCGGCGCGTCCGGATCGGCCTCGGCCAGCAGCGAAGCCAGATGCTCCACATCATTGTGCCGCCAAATCCGCTTCGGCCCGCCCCCATGCCGAATGCCCTCGATCATCGAGGCATGATTGAGCGCATCGGAAAAAATAATGCAGTCCGGAAGCAGGCGGGCGAAAACGCTCAAAACCGCCTCATTCGCCGCATAGCCGGACGTAAACAACAGCGCCGCCTGCTTGCCGTGCAGCGCGGCGAGTTCGCGCTCCAGCGCGACGTGATAATGATTGGTCCCCGAAATGTTGCGCGTGCCCCCGGAGCCCGCCCCCGCCGCCTCCAGCGCCTCATGCATTGCGGCCAGAACCTTCGGATGCTGGCCCATGCACAGATAGTCGTTCGAGCACCAGACCATCACCTCGCGCGCCGACCCGCCGGGGCCGCGCCATTCGCCGCGGGGAAAGGCCCCCCGCCGCCGGGTGATGTCGGCAAAAACGCGGTAGCGGCCCTCGCGGCGCAACGCGTCCAGCGCGGCTTTCCACCTGGCCTCATAGTCCATCTTGCCGACCCCCTTATCTGCCGCTCATTATATAGCAAATATAGATTAACATGCCCCAAACAAAACCGGAGGCCCGGAGATCAAGAGCCGATGACGACATATTTTCCCGGAAGGTTCCCCGCTACGCGCCTGCGGCGTCTGCGCGCTCATGACTGGACGCGCCGCCTCGCTGCCGAGGCCCGCCTCAGCGCCGCCGATCTGATCTGGCCGCTCTTCATCACCGGCGCAGAGCGGGAGGAACCGGTCGCCTCGATGCCCGGAGTCATGCGCCGCCCTGTCGCCCGGATCGCCGAGGCGGCGCAGGAGGCGCTGGAACTGGGAATCCCGGCGATTGCGCTCTTCCCCTACACCGATCCGGCTGAGCGCGACCCGGAAGGGAGCCAGGCGCTAAATCCCGATAATCTGGTCTGCCGGGCGGTGCGGGCGGTCAAGCAGGCCGCACCGGAACTGGGCGTGATGTGCGACGCCGCTCTTGATCCCTACACCAGCCACGGACATGACGGATTGCTGAAAGACGGGCGCATCCTCAATGACGAGACCGTCGAGATTCTGGTCAGGCAGTCGCTGGTGCAGGCGGAAGCGGGCTGCGACATCATCGCCCCCTCCGATATGATGGACGGACGGATCGGCGCCATCCGCGCCGCGCTCGAAAGCGCCGGACACCATGACGTTTTAATTCTGTCCTATGCGGCCAAATACGCTTCGGCCTTTTACGGGCCCTTCCGCGAGGCGGTCGGCTCCGGCCCTCTGCTCGCCGGGGACAAGAAGACCTACCAGATGGACCCGGCCAACAGCGGCGAGGCGCTGCGCGAAGTCGCCCTCGATCTTGCCGAGGGCGCGGATATGGTGATGGTCAAGCCGGGCCTGATCTATCTGGACATCGTGCGCCGGGTGAAAGACGCCTTCGGCGCGCCGGTTCTGGCCTATCAGGTCTCCGGGGAATATGCGATGATCGCCGCCGCCGCCGAAAGCGGCGCTTTCGAGCGCGAGGCGGCCATGCTGGAAAGCCTGCTTGCCTTCAAGCGCGCCCGGGCCGACGCCATTCTCACCTATTTCGCCCCGGAAGCCGCCCGCCTTCTCGCCAGCGCCCGGTAGTTGCTCCGGTAATAGAGCAAAGGCTCCCCGGCCCGCGCCTCGTCCAGCGCGAGAACCCGGCCCAGAATGATCAGATGATCCCCGGCGGGGGTGCGCGCCTGCGTCCGGCAGGCAAAGGCGGACAGCGCGCCCTTGATCCGGGGGGCGGGGCTTTCTTCTTCGCACAGGGTCAGGCCCGGACAGGCGGCCAGATCATGCTGGCCCGGCGTCGAACACCAGACGGCAATCTCCTGCTGGTCGGCGGTCAGAATTGCCGCTCCGAAAAACGGCGTCCGGGCCAGAACCCCATAGGCCTCGGACTCCCTGCCCAGACACCAGAGCAGCAAAGGCGGCTCCAGCGACACCGAAGAAAACGAGTTGACCGTCAGACCAACCGCCCGGCGCTCCGGCGTCCAGGCCGTCACCAGCACAACGCCGGTCGCAAAATGCGCAAAAGCGCCGCGCAGGCGGCGCGGACTCAAACGCGTCAGGCTCATGTCATCTCCGGCGCCGGGGTTCCGCCTTCTGATTAGGCGATCCGGCGCGGAAAAACAATCGGGCTTGGCAAGTCCGGTCCGCCGGGCCATCATGCCCGGACGTCTCACAGGGGCGCAAAACGGAAAGCATGGAACTCATCGCCGCCTATCCATGGCAGATGTGGCTGGTCTTCGCGACCATCACGCTCGCCATGATCTTCTATGCCTTCGAGCGCGTGCCGCTTGAGTTGACCGCGATTGCGGCGCTGGCCTTTCTGATCCTGCTCTTCCAGCTCTTCCCGCCCGCCGAAGGCGAACATGTCCGCGCGTTGACCACCGCCGAACTCCTCGCCGGCTTCGCCAATCCGGCGCTGATCAGCATTCTCGCTCTGCTCGTCATCGGACAGGGACTGTTTCAGTCGGAGGCGCTGGAAGGTCCGACCCGCCTGCTGATCCGCGCCGCCGGACAAAATCCCCGCACCACACTGGTTCTCGCTCTGGCCGCCGTCCTTCTCTTCAGCGCCTTTATGAACAACACCCCCGTCGCGGTCACCTTCATCCCGGTTCTCGCCGCGCTCGCCCAGCGCACCGGCCAGGTTCCGGCTCAGGTCATGATGCCGCTCAGTTTCGCCTGCATCCTCGGCGGGATGACCACCCTGATTGGCTCCTCGACCAATCTGCTCGCCGCCCAGTCGGCCCGCGCCGCCGGTCTGGAGCAGATGGGAATCTTCGACATCACCATGCCCGGCCTGATGCTCGCTTTGCCGGGCTTCGCCTATATTCTCTTCGTCATGCCGCGCCTCCTGCCGCGCGGAGTCCCCCGCCCGCTCGAAGAGGCGGCTGGACGCGGACGCCAATATATCACCCAGATCACGCTCGGCGGCGACAACCCCCTGATCGGAACCCGCACCAAAGCCGGACTGATCGCGCCGCTCAAGGACATGACCGTGCTCCTGATCCGGCGGGGCTGGCGCACCCTTCTTCCTCCCTTCGAAGAGGCCGAACTCATGCGCGGCGACATCCTCGTCATCGCCGCCACGCGCCAGACCCTGACCGAAGCGCTCAAGAGCCGCAGCGACATCTTCGGCCTGCCCGAACGGGAGGACTGGGCCGAGATCGGCGGCGGCGGCGGCAGGCTCGCCCTGATCGAAGCGATTGTCCCGCCCGCCTCGCGCGTGCTGGGGCGCGCGGTCGATCAGGTCACCTTGTGGGGCGAGAAGAATTTCCTCGTCCTCGGCATTCAGCGCCGCAGCCGAATGCTCCGGGCCATGCTCACCAACATTTATCTGGACTCCGGCGACGTTCTTCTTCTGCTGGGGCCGCGCGAGGGGCTGCGCGATCTGGGCCGCACGCATGACCTGCTGCCGCTGGAATGGTCCAGCGCCGATCTGCCCGCCGCGCATCATTCACGCTGGGCGCTGGCGATTCTCGGCGGGGCGGTCGGGCTGATGGCCGCCGGTCTTCTGCCCATTGTCGTCGCCGCCCTGCTGGGGGCGACGGCGATGATCGCCGCCGGGGTTTTGAACATCCGGCAGGCGGCGCGGGCGATTGACCGGCGGGTGTTTGTTCTGGTCGCCTCGGCGCTGGGCATGGCGGCGGCGCTGGAGGCTTCGGGCGGCGCGCATTTCATCGCCGAGAGCGCCGTCGGCCTTTTCGCCGGAGCGCCGCCGTCCGTCATTCTCTCGCTGCTCTTCCTGATCGTCGCGATTGCGACCAACGTCATCAGCAACAACGCCGCCGCCGTTCTGTTCACGCCGATTGCGATCAACACCGCCATCGAACTGGGCGCGCCGCCGGGGCTGTTTGTCGTCACCGTGATTCTCGCCGCCAACTGCTCCTTCGCCACCCCCATCGCCTATCAGACCAACCTGCTGGTGATGGGGCCGGGCCACTACCGGTTCAAGGATTATCTGATCGCCGGAGCGCCTCTGGCCGTGCTTCTCTGGCTGGTCTATAGTCTGCTGATGCCCTTCTATTACGGGATCGGAGGCTGAAGCGCATGAAGCGAAGGGATTTCCTCTCGACCGCCGCCGCCGGCCTGGCGGGCGCGGCGCTGGCCGGCTGCGGGCAGGCCGCCGAAGACTCGCCCGCCGCCCCGGCGCGCATAAAAACGCGCCGAACCCTGCGCATGGTCACAACCTGGCCGAAGAATTTCCCGGGTCTGGGCAGTTCGGCGGAGCGGATCGCGCAGCGCATCGCCGCCGCCAGCGAAGACGCCATCCGGGTCGAAGTTCTCGCCGCCGGGGAGTTCGTTCCCGCCTTTGAAGCCTTCGACGCCGTCTCCTCCGGCGCCGCCGACCTCTACAACGGCGCCGAATATTATTGGCAGGGCAAATCGCACGGATTCAATTTTTTCACCTCGATTCCCTTCGGCATGACCGCGCTCGAAATGGCGGGCTGGATCTATCACGGCGGCGGCCAGGCCTTGTGGGACAAACTCTCGGCCCGCTTCAATCTCAAGCCGTTCATGTCGGCCAACACCGGCGTTCAGATGGGAGGCTGGTTTGTGCGCCCGGTCCGGAGCCTGCGCGACCTCAAGGGCCTCTCGATCCGCATTCCGGGGCTGGGTGGCGAAATCTACCGGCGGCTGGGAGCGGCGCCGGTGACTCTGCCCGGCGGCGAAATCTTCCCCTCAATGCAAAGCGGCAAGATCAAAGCCGCCGAGTGGGTCGGCCCCTGGAACGATCTCGCCTTCGGCTTTCACCAGCTGGCCCCGGTCTGTCACTGGCCGGGCTTCCACGAGCCGGGGGCGGCGCTGGCGACGGTCTTCAATCTCGACGTCTGGAACCGCTTCTCCCCCGCCGAACAGGCCATGATCGCGCATGTCTGCATGGCGGAGACGATCTACACCTATGCCGAATTCAATCACTATAACGCGCAGGCGCTGGAGGTTCTGACGGACAAGCACAAGATTCGCTTTCTGCCCTTCCCGCCCGATGTGATGTCGGCCTTCCGGCGGGTGAGCCGGGAGGTAGTCGAGGAGACGTCGGGGAGCGATCCGCTGGTCGGCGAGATTTACGCGAACTACATGGCCGAGTTCCGCAAGACCGCGCGCTGGCTGCCTCTGGCCGAGCAGGGCTATCTCGACGCCCGCCATGACCCCCGCAGGGAATGATGCCGCCCTGGGCGTCCCGGACCGGCGCGCTGCTCAGCCGCCTCAACCAAACCGCCGGGCACATGATCGCCTGGCTCGCCGTCCTTATGACCCTGGCGCAATTGCTCGCCGTCATGCTTCTGTTCTTCTTCTCGGAAGGCTCGATCAAATTGCAGGAGTCGATCATCTATATGCATGGCGCGCTGTTCATGCTGGCGGCGGGCTATACGCTCCGGCATGACGGCCATGTCCGGGTCGACATCTTTCACAGCCGGGCCGGGGAGCGGCGGCGGGCGTTGATTGATCTGGGCGGGGCGCTCTTTTTTCTCCTGCCGGTCTGCGCCCTGATCGTTATCAGCGCGCTCCCCTACGCCGCCGCCTCCTGGCGCATCGGCGAAGGCTCGCGCGAAACCAGCGGCCTTCAGATCGTCTATCTGCTGAAAAGCGTCATACCGCTCACCGGCCTTCTGCTGGGCGCACAGGGCCTCAGCCTCGCCATCTCCTGCGCGCAGACCCTGCTGCGAAACCGCTGACCCCGGCCCGTGGGCGAATTCCTTGCGGTCGTGATGTTCCTTGCCGTGTGCGGGCTGCTGCTCGCCGGCTTCCCGGTCGCCTTCACGCTGGCCGGAACCGCTCTCTGGTTCGCGCTGCTGGGGGCGGGGCTGGGCCTCTTCCAACTCGCCGAACTCGCCGCCTTCCCCTCGCGCATCTATGGCGCGATGACCAACGAAACCCTCATCGCCGTTCCCCTCTTCATCTTCATGGGCCTCATCCTGGAGCGCTCGAAGATCGCCGAAGACCTGCTCGACTCCCTCAGCCGCCTCTTTGGAAACCGCCCCGGAGGACTGGCCGTCTCCGTGACGCTGGTCAGCACCCTGCTCGCCGCTTCGACCGGAATCGTCGGGGCGACGGTCATCACTATGGGTCTGCTCGCGCTCCCGGTCATGCTCCGGCGCGGCTACGACCCCGCCCTCTCCGCCGGCTCCATCGCCGCCGCCGGAACTCTGGGGCAGATCATCCCCCCTTCGATCATCCTCGTCCTGCTCGGCGACACGCTCTCCAGCGCCTATCAGAAGGCCCAATTGGAGCAGGGCATCTTCTCGCCCCGCACGCTCTCGGTCGGCGACCTCTTCGCCGGGGCGCTGCTGCCCGGCCTGATCATCGCCGGACTCTATATTTCCTACCAACTCTTCCGCGCCCTGCGCGATCCTGCCTGCGCGCCGCCTGTTCAGGCCGCGGCGCGCGCGCCGGAGGGGAAACATTTCCAACTCCTGCGCAGTTTGATCGCGCCGGTCGCGCTGATCGCCGCCGTCCTCGGCTCGATCCTCACCGGCCTCGCCACCCCGACCGAAGCCGCCGCCGTCGGCGCCGCCGGCGCCGTGCTGATCGCCGCCCTGCGCAGGCCGGAAGGCGCATGGCCGGTTGCAGCCGCCCTCGGCGCGCTCGCCGTCCTCGCTCTTGCGAGAGTCTTCGAAGCCGCCGACCCCCAAACACCCTGGCTGGACCAGACCCTCTCCCTCGCCGCAACCCTGATCGGCTGGCCGGCGCTCATCATCTTCTTCGCCGCCCTGCTGTTCTGTTTCTTCCTCCTCTACCGCGCACAAATCCTGACCGGGGCCGTCCGGCAGGCCGCCCGGATCACCTCCATGGTCTTTATGATCCTGATCTGCGCCGCCCTGTTCAGCCTCGTCTTCCGCGGCCTGCACGGCGACCTCCTCGTCCGCGACGCCCTCCACGCCCTCCCCGGCGGCGAAATCGCCGCCTTCCTCGCCGTCATGGCAATCATGTTCCTCCTCGGCTTCGTCCTCGACTTCCTCGAAATCACCTTCATCGTCGTCCCCATCGTCGCCCCCATCCTCTTTGTGATGGGGATCGACCCGGTCTGGCTCGGCGTGATGATGGCCATCAATCTCCAAACTTCCTTTCTCACTCCGCCCTTCGGCTTCGCGCTCTTTTATCTGCGCGGGATCGCGCCCCCGGAGGTCAAAACCGCGATGATCTACAAAGGCGTCCTCCCCTTCATCGGACTCCAGATAATCGCCCTCCTGCTGATCGGCCTCTTTCCGCAAACCGCAACCTGGCTGCCGGAGCAATTGTTTGGGCAATGATCCCGCTCAAGAAAAAGTTCAATGGCGCTCCAGGGAGCGGCGCAGGGCAAGGCGGGGGACGGGGAGCGTCCGGCCCAGCGGCGCATAGACATGGCGGTCGAGAAAATGCCCGGTCAGGCGCAAAGCGTCGAGAATGTCGGCGCGGGAGGCCGGAGATTCCTCGTCGTGGAGAAAAACCGGCAGCCGGAAAGCGCCGCCCGGAATGCGGCCCGGCGGGTTTGGGGGCGCCGGTTTTCCGTCGGCGGCGATGAAGGCAGGGCGGGGGTCTCCGGCGGCGTCGAGGCCGTAGCCCAGTTCGGCCAGCAGCGTGAATTCGAAGCGGGCGAAAGCGGCAAGACGCAAAGCGGGCGCGGCCAGCGTCTCGATCAGACCTGCGAAGCGCCGGAATGTGCCGGGGGCGGCGGTGCGCTCGGGCAAAGCTGCGGTGAGCGCCCCGGCGGCGGCGAGAAGGTCAAGCGCCGCCGGGTCGTCGAGAATCCGCGCGGCATGGGCGCGCAGCAGTTCGACCCGAAACGTTCCCAGATTTTCGGCCAGGCGCGAGCGCCAGCGCGCCTGAACCAGATTGCCCGGCTCCAGAATCCCGCGCACCGCCTTGCCGCCGGACAGGCCGCCGCGCACCAGCCCGGCATAACGGCCATGTTCGCGGGTGAGCAAAATGGCCAGCGCGCTGGTCTCTCCGTGCCGGCGGCGTGAGAGAACAAAGCCATGATCCAGCCACTCCATCCCTATCCTGCTCCCCGCTCCTTTCTGCGCGAATTCCGGCGGAGGCGGACGAAAAGAAACAAATGCACGGCGCGTCCGAATCTTTCCTTCATTTCACGGCGGGCGGCTTCGCCGATGGCGCGCAGGCATTGGCCCTGCGCGCCGATCACCATCGCCTTCTGACTGGCGCGGGCGACTTCGATAACCTGCCGGATTCGCAAACTGCCGCCCTTGCCGCTTTCCCAGGATTCGGTGTGGATGCCGGTCTCATAGGGAATCTCGTCATGGAGGCGGAGAAAGATTTTCTCCCGCGTGATCTCCTCGGCCTGCTCCTGTTCGGAAAGGGGGGCGATCACGCCCCGCTCTTTCTTCTCCTCCGGCATGATCGCGGCCAGATGAGCCTTCAAATCCTCAACCCCGTCGCCGCGCCGCGCCGAAACCATAAAGATGCGCGCCTGCGGCGCAATCGCCGTCCACTCTTCGGCCAGCGCCAGCAATCGGGGCCGGGCCAGCCGGTCGATCTTGTTCAGAACGATCACCTGCGCCGCGCCGTCCCCAAAGAATTGGCGGGCCAGCGCCTGCGCCCCCTCATGGCGGGCGCGGGCGGCATCGACCACCAGAACCAGAATATCCGCCGCCGCCGCCGCGCCGCGCGCGGCGTTGTGCCATGCGCGGCGCACAATCCGGCCTCCGGCAGTCAGCCCGGGCGTGTCGATTGCGGTCAGCCCCGCCGAATCCCCGCCGATGCGCGAGGGAATCGCCCGGCGCGTCGTCTGCGCCTTATGCGTGACGCTGGAAACCTTGCGCCCGGCCAGACAATTTAACAGCGTTGATTTGCCTGCATTCGGCAGCCCGATCAAAACCGCCTGGCCGCTGGGCCGCTCTCGCGCGGCAGTCACCATATTCCGGTCCGGAGCAGAAGGCTCTCCGCCGCCGCCTGCTCCGCCCTGCGCCGGTTCGGCCCCTCGCCCTGCGCCTCGCCCAGACCGGGAGCCTCGACCTGAATCACAAAACGCACCGGACTCTCGCCCTCCTCCTGCCCGATTATCCTGTAGAAGGGAACCAGCCCGGTGCGCCTTTGGGTTGCATCCTGCAAGGCGCTTTTGGGGTCCTTGCCGCCGCGCGCGTGTTCTGCGTCAGGGAGCGAAGGCCAGAAGCGCCGGACAAACTCCCGCGCCGCCTCCAGACCGCCGTCCAGATAGAGCGCGGCCAGAACCGCCTCGCAGGCCCCGGCCATGATCGCCGAGCCGCGCAGCGATGCGCGCGAAATTTCCGGTACCAAAACCAGATAACGATCAAGACCCGCGCGCTCCGCCGCCTGCGCGCAGGCCTCGCGGCTGACGATTCGCTTGAATAAAGAAGCCATCACGGCGAAATCCGTTTTGCCCTCGCCCGCATAAGAATCTTCCGCGACGATCAGGCTCAGAACCCGGTCGCCCAGAAATTCCAGCC
Organism: Alphaproteobacteria bacterium; assembly: GCA_965204775.1. Lineage (GTDB taxonomy): Bacteria > Pseudomonadota > Alphaproteobacteria > JAPOUT01 > CBDBFH01. Next base: position 205,697 of record CBDBFH010000029.1, on the reverse strand, counting down.
ACTCATTGTCATGCCCCCGCTCGGCGCGGCGGCTGGCGTGAACCAGCGCCCGCTCCAGCAGCGCCTTGTCCCGAAACCGCCATCCCAGAACCTCCTGCAGCGCCTCCAGCGACCGCGCCTCCTGCGGCCCCTTCAGGGGCCGACGCTCCGCCATATCCGCCCCCACCGGATCCGCGCCGGCCACGTCCAGGGCCGAAGCCAGCGCGCGCCCGGCGCAATCGAGAAATAAATCACCTCCGCACGCCCGACAATGTTGACCGCCGGAACAAACCCGACCGCATCGGGGGAGCGGCTGTCGGTGGAATTGTCGCGGTTGTCCCCCATCACGAAAACATGCCCGCCGGGCACGAGGAAAACCGGCGTATTGTCTTTCTCGCCGCCGCGGCGCATGTCGAGCGTCTCATAGGCGGCGCGGGGAGTGAGTGTCTCCCGGTGGCGCAGCGCAGGTCTGATCCGGCCAAAGGAATCGCGCACCGGGAAATCGGGCTGCGCCGCGCGCGGCGCCGGCGAGCCGTTGAGATGCAAAATCCCGTCCTTCATCTGGATTCGGTCGCCGGGCAGGCCAACCACCCGTTTGATGAAGTCGAGTTCGTTGTCGCCGGGCAGTTTGAAGACGACGACGTCGCCGCGCTCCGGCAATCGGCCAAACAGGCGGCCCTCGATGAAGGGCACGGGCAACGGAAAGGAGTGGCGCGAATAGCCATAGGTGTATTTGGAGACAAAGAGGTGGTCGCCGATCCAGAGCGTCGGGAGCATGGAGCCGGAGGGAATGCTGAAGGGCTGGAAGAAGAACACCCGCACGAGAAACGCGGCCAGCAGCGCCCAGGCGAGCGGCTTGATCTGCCGCCAGACGCGCGCAACGGGAGATTGGGCGCTTTGGCGCATATTCGGCTGGTCCTGTGCGGTCATCCGGGCTTGTCCGGAGGGGAAAGGGGCGCAGCCGAGATAATAACCACGGCCTGCGCCAAAGGATAGTCATCGGTCATGGAGAGGTGGATATGGCTGACGAGGCCAGGGGGGGTGATCTGTTCGAGGCGGCGGCGCGCACCGCCGGTCAGGCGCAGGCCGGGCTGGCCGGAGCGGGCATTGACGACGCCCATATCGCGCCAGTAGACGCCCCGGCGCAGACCGGTTCCCAGCGCCTTGGCGCAGGCTTCCTTGGCCGCGAAGCGCTTGGCGTAGGAGGCCGCCGCATGGCGGCGGGCGGCGCGCTGTTGTTCGAGGGGGGTAAAAACGCGGCCCGTGAAGCGCCGGCCAAAGCGGCCAAGGGTTCGCTCAATCCGCCGGATGTCGATCATATCGCTGCCCAACCCCAGAATCATGCCGCTTCTCCGGCGGCGTCGAGGCGGCGGCGCAGGCGCCTGATGACCGCCTCCAGACCCTCAAACAGCGCCGCCCCAACCAGAAAATGCCCGATGCTCACCTCCTCAATCTGCGGAATGGCGGCGATGCCGTCAATGCTGTCGAAGTCGAGGCCATGTCCGGCGTGAACCGCCAGACCGGCCTCTGCCGCCTGCCGGGCGGCCTCTTGCAGGCGGGCGAGTTCTTTGCGGGCGGCAACTTCGTCTCCGGCGGCGGCGGCTTCGCAATATGCGCCAGTGTGCAATTCCACCGCCCGCGCCCCGGTCTCCGCCGCCGCCGCGATCTGGGCCGGGTCGGGATCGGCAAACAGAATCGTCTTGATCCCGCCGTCCTGCAGCCGCCCGGCGGTGGCGGCCAGATGATTGTGCAGGCGAACAATGTCGAGGCCGCTTTCGGTCGTCAGTTCCGCGCGCCTTTCCGGCACCAGACAGCAGGCCGCAGGCCGGACGCGAAGCGCAATCCCGGTCATCTCTTCCGTCGCCGCCATTTCGAGGTCGAGCGGCAGGGGAACCTCGCGCTGCAGCGCAGCGATGTCGGCGTCGCGCATATGACGGCGGTCCTCGCGCAGATGGGCGACGATCCCGTCGGCTCCGGCCCGCGCCGCCAGTTGCGCCGCCGCAATCGGATCGGGATTCGCTCCCCCGCGCGCGTTGCGCAGCGTGGCGACGTGATCCACATTGACCGCCAGCCGCAGACGTGACATGTCTTCCCCGCTCTTTCTATGAAGCCCGGCGGCGGAGGCGGCGCGCCTGATAGGCCCGGATAATCGGATAGAGCGACAGATAGGAGACCACCGACACGACGGCGCCCAACAGCAGGCCCCCGATCAGCAACGGCCAGAAAATCGGCCAGATCAGGCTAAAATCAAGAGAGAACAGAGTGCGGTAGGAAAGGTCGGCCTTTTCCAGAATCGCGGCGCCGGCGGCTCCGGCGCGGCCCAGGGCCAGTTCGCCCAGTTCATAGGAGGCGAACCAGATGAAGGGAAAAGTCAAAGGATTGCCGACCAGCGTGCCCAGCGCCGCCGCGACCAGGCTGCCCCGCATCAGGAGGGCGATCAGCGCGGCGAACAGAATATGGAACCCCAGAAAGGGGGTAAAGGAAACGAAAACTCCGGCGGCGAAGCCCAAAGCGATGGCATGGGGCGATCCGTGCAGGCGGCGCAGGCGGCGGATGCTGTGCCGCGTCATGCGGATCCACCCGCCCCGCGGCCAGACAACGGCGCGCAGGCTGCGGATGAGAGACACCGGCTTGGATCTGGCAGGCATGTAAGACCCCGGCGGAAGAGGCGTCAGGCGGACTGGCGGCGGGCTTCGTGGACGGCGGAAAGCCCGCGCAAAGCGGTCAGAATCCGGTTCAGATGCTTGAGGCCGCGCACGGCGATCTCCATGCACAGGCTGTAGCAGTCCGGATCGCGGCGGGTCACCTGAAGCATGACGATGTTGCTCTCATAGTCGGCGAGGAGGACGCTGACCGAAGCCAGCGCGCCGACTTCATTGGCCAGAACCATTTCGATCCTGGCGGGAAAAGCCGGCGCGGCGCGGGGTTCTGCGTCCCAGGCCAGATCGACCCAGCGCTCCGGCTCATCGTCGAATTGGGCCAGCGCCGGCGAGTCGATCGGATAGACGGCGATTCCCTCGCCCGGCGTCATGATGCCGACGATCCGCTCGCCGGGGAGCGGGAAGGCCCCTTCCGCGAATTTGACCGCCATGCCATGCGCGCCGCGCACCGGCACCGCCATGGCCGGAGAGGGCGGGATTGCGGTTTTTTTCGCGTCCCTGCCGGAGCGGGGGCGGGGATAGACGGTTTCCAGAATCTCGCTGCCCGCGATTCGGCCCGAACCGGCCTCGACCAGCAGCGCCTCGACGCTCTCCTGGCCGAAGGCCTCCAGCGCGCGCTCCAGAATCTTCTCGCTCAGCCGCCGCCGGTTCCGTTTGAACAAACTGGTCAATATCTCCCGGCCCAGCCGCGCCTGATCGGAGCGCGCCCGCGCCCGCAGCGCGCGGCGGATCGCCGAGCGCGCCTTGCCGGTCGCCACAATCGACTCCCAGGCCGCCGACGGCCCGCCATGCCCGGCCCGCAGAATTTCAACCTCGTCGCCGTCGCGCAGCGGCGTGCGCAGCGGAACATGGCGGCCATTCACCTTCGCCCCCACGCAGCTGTCGCCGATCTCGGTGTGAATCGCATAGGCAAAGTCAATCGGCGTCGCGCCCTGCGGCAAAACCACCAGCCGCCCCTTGATCGTGAAGCAGAAAACCTGATCTTGATACATCTCCAATTTGGTGTTCTCAAGAAACTCCTGAGAACTGCCGCCATGCTCCAGCATCTCGACCACCCGCCGCAGCCAGGCATAAGGCTCGGCGCGCGGCCCGGCGCGCAGATTCTTCTTCCCGCCCCCCTCCTTGTAGCGCCAATGGGCGGCAATCCCGTATTCCGCCGCCTCATGCATCCGGCGGGTCCGAATCTGCAGCTCGACCCTTTGCTGCTCGGGGCCGATCACCGTCGAATGAATCGACTGGTAGCCGTTCGGCTTCGGCGTCGATATGTAATCCTTGAACCGCCCCGGAACCGTCTGCCACGACGTGTGCACGACCCCCAGCGCCCGGTAGCAGTCGGCGGCCTCCTCGACAATGATGCGGAAGCCGATCAGATCCGACAATTGCTCCAGCGCAATCGAGCGGCGCTCCATCTTGCTCCAGATCGCATAGGGGCGCTTGGCCCGGCTGGTCACCTGCGCCGCGATCCCCTGCGCGCGAAGCGCGCTTTGCAGGCGGGCGGCAATCCGCCCGGCCAGCTGCGCGCGCCCCTTCACCATCCGGTCCAGACGCCGGGCGATCATCTGGCGGGCGCGCGAATTCAGGCAGCGAAACGACAGATCCTCCAGCTCCTCGCGCACCTCCTGCATCCCGATCCGCCCGGCCAGCGGGGCATAGATCTCCATGGTCTCCTGCGCGATCCGCCGCCGCTTCTCCGGCCTGGCGATATGCTCCAGTGTGCGCATGTTGTGCAGCCGGTCGGCCAGTTTGACCAGCAAAACCCGCACATCATTGGCGGTGGCCAGCAGCAGTTTGCGGAAATTCTCGGCCTGGCGCGCCTCGTCCGAGCCCAGCTCCAGGCGCGAAAGCTTCGTCACCCCCTCGACCAGACGGGCAATCTCAACGCCGAACAGCTCCTGAATATCCTTGCGGGTGGCTTCGGTGTCCTCAATCGTGTCGTGGAGCAGGGCGGTGGCGATGGTCTTCGAGTCCAGTTTGAGGCCGGCCAGAATCCCGGCCACCTCCACCGGATGCGAAAAATAGGGGTCGCCCGAAGCCCGCTTCTGATCCCCATGCATCTTGGTCGCATAGACATAGGCGCGATTGAGCAGCGCCTCGTCCACATTGGGGTCGTAGGCGCGAATCTGGTCGACCAGCTCGTATTGACGCATCATCGGTCCGGCGCGCTCCGCATCTTCGCCTCCGGACGCAAACCGGCGGAAGCGAACGCCCCCATTCTAGTCCGTTTCGCCGCTGTCTTCGGCCTCTTTAACCTGTTCGCCGGCCATGTCGGCATGGACCTTGAGCATTTCGTCCTCGGTCATCTGGGGCGGGGGTTTTTCCGCTCCCGCCGCCGCCGGGAGAGGGCCGGCCCCCTCCTCGCCCGGCTCATCAGGCTGGTGGCGGCACAATTTGAGAATCATCTCCTCGTCCAGCTCTTCCAAGTCTATCGTGCCTTCGGCGATTTCGCGCAGGGCCAGAACCGGGTTGCGGTCGCGGTCGCGGTCGATGGTCTCGCGCGCCCCCGCCGCGATCTGCCGCGCCCGGTGGGACGCGTAGAAGACAAGCTTAAACCGGTTCTGGACTCGCCTGATGCAATCTTCAACGGTGACGCGCGCCATGACTCCACTCCCCGCCCCCCTCGGCGTGGGGGCGAATTGCCTCCCTTTATCTAAGCGCGCGCCGCCCCGGACGCAAGGGAAAAGGGCCTTTGACCCCTCCCCGCGCCGCGACGCCGGCCAGAGGCCGGAGGAGGCGGCCCAGCGGCACGCCGTCCGGCGGAGCGCGCCAGAAGGGGACGGCATCCTGAAGGGGCTTGAGGACGAAAAGCCTGTCATGCGCCTCCGGGTGCGGCAGATGAAGCCCGCGCCGGACGCGGCCCCGCCGGACCCGGCCACGCCGGACCCGGCCCTGATGGTCGATCAGGTCGAGGTCGAGGGGCCGGGGGTTGGGTCCGGCGGTGCGCACGCGGCCATAGCGCTCTTCGAGCTGGTGGAGGCGGGCGAGCAGCCGCTCCGGCGGGCAGGAACCGGCGCAGGCCATCACCCCGTTGAAGAAATCCGGGCCATAGCCTTTGCCCTCGGTTCTCGTCCAGTAGAGGGGCGAGACGGCCTTCACCTTCAGACCGGCGCGGGGCAGCAGCGCCCGGACGGCGCGCAAGCCCACAATCGGCGGCCCCAGCGGCCCGGGGCGATTGCCCCCCAGCGCGATCAAAATTTTTTGTAATCCGGCCTGTGATCTCCCGGCCCCCGGTCTGCTAGGGTGGGAGCGTGATTTTTGTGAAGTTTTCAGCCTCATGGGAGAGATATATCATGAGTGGTTTCGACGAATCGACAGATTTCAGGCCGGGAGAGCGCATTGCCCTTTTCATTGACGGGGCCAACGTTTACGGCTCGACGCGGAGTCTGGAATTCGACATTGACTTCAGCAAGTTGCGGCGGCTGTTTGCGCGCAAGGCGCTTTTGGTGCGGGCTTATTACTACACGGCGCTGCCCGGCGAGCAGGTGTATTCGCCGGTGCGGCCTTTGATCGACTGGCTGCAATATAACGGCTATTCGATGGTGACCAAGCCGATGAAGGAGTTCGTCGACGCCGCCGGGAACCGCAAGGTCAAGGGCAATATGGACATTGAACTGGCGGTGGATGCGATGGAGATGTCGGCGCATCTGGATCATATTGTTCTGATGTCGGGCGACGGCGACTTTCGGCGTCTGGTCGATGCGCTGCAGAAGCGCGGCAAGCGGGTGACGGTGGTTTCGACGGCGCGCACGCAGCCTTCGATGATCGCCGACGACTTGCGGCGGCAGGCTGATTTTTTCGTTGACCTTGCCGACATGCGCGAGGAGATTGCGCGCCCGGCGCTGGCCGGTCAGGGGCAGACGGGCGCGGCGGAGCGTCCGCCGCCGGGGCCTGCGCCCTATGCGAAGCCGGGCGCGGCGCGGCCCGGGGAAATTTCCAACGACTATATCGAAGGGATCGACCCGGACCGGCCTCAGGCAGGGCCAAGGTCTGCGCCGGAGGTGGAGCGCCCGCGTCCGGCGGCCCGCACCCCGGCGGGGGGTCCCAGGCCGCCGCGCGCTGCGCCGAGGCGCCCCGCGACGAGTCGTTCGACACCCTGATCCCGTCTGGTGGCGCAATCGCCCAACGCCCCCGCCGATTGCGCCTTATGCCCGCGTCTGGCGCGCTTTCGCCGCCAACTGGCGCACCGGCATCCGGACTGGCGCAATCGCCCAGTTCCCTGTTTCGGCGGAGGCAGGACGGCGCGCCTTTTGATCGTCGGTCTTGCGCCCGGCCTGCGCGGGGCCAACCGGACGGGGCGGCCTTTTACCGGAGACGGCGCGGGGAAATTGCTCTACCGCACGCTTTGCGAACAGGGCTTCGCGCGCGGAACCTATGGCGAAAGCGCACAGGACGGACTCACCCTGCGCGATTGCATGATCACCAATGCGGTGCGCTGCGTTCCTCCGGAAAACCGCCCCCTTGCCGAAGAGATCAGAACCTGCCGGCGCTTTTTGTCGGCGCGGATTGCCGCGATGCCGCGTCTGCGGGCGGTCCTCGCGCTGGGCCGGATCGCCCATGACAGCGCTCTGGACACCTTGAATCTGCGCCGCCGCGCCTATCCCTTCGGTCATGGCCGCCGCCATGACATCGATGAGATCGAAGGCCGGGCGGGTCGCCTCAGCCTGTTCGACAGCTATCATTGCTCGCAACGCAACGTCTCGACCAAACTTCTCAAGGCGGAGGATTTCGCCAGGGTCTTTGCGGCGATCCGCAAATTTCTCGCCGCCTAGGAGCGCCGGACCTTGCGGCGCAGGAGCGCGCCCTTGCGGCGCTGCCAGTCGCGCTCCTTCTCCCGCGCGCGGCGGTCATGAGTCTTGCGCCCGCGCACAAGGGCGATCTCCACTTTCGCCCGCCCTTTCGCGTCGAAATAGAGCCGCAAAGGCACGAGAGTCATTCCGGCGCGGCTACGCACATCGGCGAAGCGGCTGATCTGCCTCTTGTGCAGGAGAAGTTTGCGCGCCCGCCGGGGCGAATGCGAAAACCGCCCGGAGGCCTGATAAGGCCCGATAAAGGCGTTGATCAGATAGAGTCCGCCGGGGCGGGCGAGGGCATAGGCGCGGTCGAGGCTGGCGGAACCGGCGCGCAGGGCCTTGACCTCGGAGCCGAGGAGCATGAGGCCCGCCTCCAGCGACTCCTCGACAATATAAGCATGGCGCGCCCGGCGGTTTTCGATGACCGTGCGGGGAGACGGAGGCGCGGGGGGCATGGGGGGCTTTGATGCGGGATCAGGCCGGAAGCAGGGCGAGGGAGGCGAGCGCCTCGCGCAAGCGGGCCTGAACGCCGGTCCCGGCGGGGAGCAGGGGCAGGCGCGTCTCGGCGCGGGCGAAGCCGAGCAGTTCGACGGCACATTTGGCCGGGGCCGGACTGGGCGCGGCGAAGAGCGCCTGATGGAGGGGCATGAGTTTATCCTGCAGGGCGAGGGCTTTGCGGAAGTCTCCGGCGAGGCAGGCGTTCTGGAATTCGGCGCACAGGGCGGGGGCGGCGTTGGCGGTGACCGAGATGCAGCCTTGTCCGCCGTGGGCCATGAAGCCCAGCGCGCTGGCGTCTTCGCCCGACAGCTGGCAGAAGTCCGCGCCGCAGGCGGCGCGCTGGCGGCTGACGCGGGTCACGTCGCCGGTGGCGTCTTTGACTCCGGCGATGGTTTTGATTTCGGCGAGGCGGGCCATGGTTTCGACCGACATGTCGATCACCGAGCGGCCTGGAATGTTATAGATGATGATCGGCAGACCGGGGACGGCTTCGGCCAGTTTTCGGTAATGCGCGATCAGCCCTTCCTGCGAGGGCTTGTTGTAATAGGGGGTGACGACCAGCGCGGCGTCGGCTCCGGCGCGGGCGGCGGCGCGGGTGAGGTGGACGGCCTCGGCGGTGCTGTTCGAGCCGGTCCCGGCCAGAACCGGAACCTTTCCGGCGGCGGTCCGGACGCAAAGTTCGACAAGGCGGATATGCTCCTCATGGGAAAGCGCCGGCGATTCCCCGGTCGTCCCGCAGGGCACGAGGCCGTGGGTTCCCTGTTTGATCTGCCACTGGACGAAGCGGCGGAAGGCCGTCTCGTCCAGCGCGCCGTCCTTGAACGGCGTGATCAGGGCGGTGATGGATCCTTTAAACATGAGCGTCGTGTCTGCGCCGCTCCGGTCCGGCGAAGCGCCCGGAGCTCGGGAAAGCACAACGATAAAAAAGAATCAGCGCTTTGACCAGCGCCTTGCCGCGCGCCTAGCGCGGGGCAAAATTCGGGTCCGGCGGCAGACCCGCATTGAGGCGCTCCAGTTGGCGGTTCCCGCTGTGGAGAACGGCTTCGGCGCGGGCCGTCTGCTCTTCCAATTCCGGCTGTCCGGACGGGCCGGGCAGGACGCCGTCCCGGTCGGCGCGGGCGAGAAGATATTTGACCTGCCCGTCCAGCTGGCCGGTCCGGTCGAGGCCGTTATGGTCGCTGACGATTGGCTTCTCGCCGATCAGGTGGCAGAGCGCGGAGAGGCGGGCGGCCATCGCATAAGCGCCCTCCCCGCCCCGATCCAAAGCGCCGCCGCGCCAGAGCGTCCGGCTTTGCTCGGCGCAGAGTTCAAGGCTGCGGCGATTCTTGTCCAGCCCTTCAATCCGGCGATCCAGTTCGAACAGGCTGTCCCGGTTTTGCCTGCTCTGCTGCTCCGGGTCGCTGAGGAGCAGAGTGTCGCGCCGGTCGTTGAGCGCGCGGATTTCGCCGTCGAGCGCGGCCAGCGCCGCCCCCGCCTTGCCGCCGACCCCCGAAGCCTGCAAAGGCCCGATAAGCCGCTCCACCCCCGGATCATTGGCTCTGGATCGCATCCGCCAGCCGGTGAGTCTGCTCAGGAGCAGCACGGCGAACTCTCCGCTGCGCGCGCGGCGCGGCGTTTCTTCCAGATCGAAATTGAGGAGATTGAGGTCGACCTCGACGCTCACCGGGCGCGGGCGATTGTTTTCATCCGTGAGTCTGAGCACGACCGGCCTGCCGTCATTGGCGAGCCTTTGCAGGGCGGCGGCCTCTTCGTTAAGGACGGCGCGCTGATCGGGCGGGCCGCGCCGTCCGGCGGTGAGCAGCGAGACGACATTCATCGGCAGTTTGACCGTATCCCCGGCCAGCGCGCGCTCCAGTTTGGCCGGATCGGAGATGAGCGCGGCGGCGGCGAGTTCCTGCGCCTGTGCGTCGATCGCGCCGCGGCGGATTTGGGCCGCAACCGCGTCGAGCTCCTCCGGCTGCCCCGCGCTCCGCAGCAACAGCGCGGCGGCCAGTTGGCGCGGATTCAGCTGCCCCGGCAGTTTCATGCCTTCGTTCCAGTAATGGCGGTCAAGCAGGGGCGTCAATTGCTGGATCGACATCTTCCGCAGGGCCTCGCCGGTAATTGCGGAGGGGTCGAGCGCGGCATGGCGCAGGCCTTCATAGAGGAGCGCGCCCTCGCTGTTGCGCAATCTGCTGACCGCCAGATTGGCGACATGGCGATGCTCGAAGCGGTCGGCGGCGCAGATGCCTTTGGCCGCTCTTGCGGCGACGCCATAGCGCTCTTCGAAGCGCGGGGCGAGGGCGACTCCGGCGGGCTCGATTTCGCTGCGATAGTCTTTGCCACCTTCCGGCGCAGGCAGCGAAAAATTATCGGTGATCAGCGGCCAGGCGGCCAGGTTGCGGGCATGAACCCGCGTTTGCCCGAAGAGGAAGGCGGTCTGCGCATGCGACAGAGGCAGTTTCGTGTTGAAAAAATCGAGCTGGTGCTCAAGGAACGCTTCGAGCATCTCATGCTGGCTCAAATCCGGATCGGAGACGGGAAGCGCGGGGCCTGCTCCGGCCCCCCGAGATTGCCCCCACCGGTCGAGCAGACGCTGTTTTGCGGCCTGTGCCGCCGGGGCCGGGAGCCGGTTGCCGGGCGGGGCGGGGCGGGCCAGCGCGTCGCGCAGCCGCGCCTGCGCGGGCGAAGCGCGGGCGGCGAGCAGGCGGGACAACTCGGTGCGATGCGCCTGAACCGCGCTGATCGTCCGTTCGAGAGCCTGCGCGCTCCCCCGCTCGCGCGAAGGCTCCTGAACCTCCAGGCGAAGGATGTAGAGGGCGTTGAGAAAACCCTCGGTCGCGCGCAGATCATGGGCGAGGCGGTCGGGCGCGGACAGGTTATGGGTCTCCGGCAGCGCCGCGCCATAGCGCGAGAGCGTGTCGGCGATCTCCATGTGATGCCCGGCCAGACGCTGGCTGAGCGCTTTGGTCTGGGCGATCAGGGGAGCGGGCAGATTATGCCTGCCGGCTTTGGCGCGCGCGGCGCTTTCCTGGGGAAACGCTCCGATCCGGCCCTGAATCAGGGCCAGATTCTCCTTATGCGCATGAAGCAGATCGGAGAGGGTCTGGGCGTCGCCGGGGCTGGCGTCGCCGGTTTCGATTTTTTCCGCGAGGTCTTCGATCCGCCCGGCGTCCTGCTCCAGCGTCTGGGTATAATCGAGCAGGTCCTGAACGAATTCGAAGTCCTGCCGCCACGGAAAGCCGGGGGCGGCGGCGGCGACCGGCTCGCCCTGCATGACGCGCCCGACCGCCTGCTCCCCGGAATGATTGCCGACCTGCTGATAGAGCAATCCGGAAAGTTCGGCGCGCATATCGGCGAGCGGCTTGCGGCTATAGAGGCTGGCCGCTCTTGTATCGGCCTCACGGGGACGGGCGAGCGCCTGCTCGACCAGCCGGTTGCCCCGGCGCAGGGCGCGGCGTCTTTGTTTTCTTTGCTGCCGGGCGGCATGGGCCGAGGCCGGATCATCCGGCGGGACGTCCGGTGCAGACGAAGTTTCGGCGCTGCCCCCGCCGGCGCTGCGGCGGCTTCTGATCGTGGTTTTGCGGAACAGGTCTTCGGGGTTGAGCGGAGCGGCAGCGTCGTGATTGACGGCGGCCTCGCGGCGGCGGGAGAAAAGAGCGCGGCCCCGCGTCATCACGGCGTTTTTGAAACCGGCGACCCGGTTTTTTGCGCCGGTGGCGATTCGGCTCAGGCGGCTTCGGGGCGCAGTCTGGACGGCGTTCGCGCCTTCGGGAGGCCGCGGCGCAGATGGCGAAACCGGCGGGGGGCCTGGCCCTTGAACAGACATGGAGCCTCGCAGGCAGGACGGCTCTCTGCCCCTCCGCCCCATCATAGGCGATTGCCGGAGCGGGCGGGGCTTTTTCACCGGATCTTGATCGGCGGGAGATAAATCGGGCGGGAAGGGGTATCCTTAAACGTGGGGGCGCAACCGGTTATCCACGGGGTTTGAAGTTCCGGGATAGGTGGCCGAGTGGTCGAAGGCGTTCCCCTGCTAAGGGAGCAAGCGGCGCCGAGCCGCCCCGAAGGCGCGAATCCCTCCCTCTCCGCCAGCCGCATGGCGGGAGCGCGTACGCTTTAGACGCTCTTTCACCCCCCAGACGACACTTTCTTTTCCCCGCTCTCACGGGGCTAAAGGCTGCCTCTTCATTGTTGATTAATGAAATTGATTGATGAAGGGGCATAGCACAACACTTCACGTTTGTTTAACAGGAAGTTGAACAAAAAGACCTAGGGATCAATAGCGGTAAAGAGCATGGAAAGATTATACTTCAAGAAGTATTTTTATAGTTGCGAGTAAAACAGATGCGCTTTATCGCACCAGGCCGCAAGAGCACTTCACTCTCTTTGAGAAGCTATGGGGCGAGTAGCGAGCGCGGGGTGACTTTGATTGAAGCCCTGATGGTTCTGGGGCTTGCCACCACTTTTATCGGCGGGGGCACCAGCCTCTACAATCAGATAAACAACTCAAGAAAAAAAGTAGAGGCGCAACAGGAAGTCATTCGCCTGGCTGTCGCTATTCGCACCAGATATCCGGCGAGAAAACAAACCCCTCTTCGGGGCCGCTACACGGGATTCAATATAAATCAGTTCCCTGATTTTGAACTCCCCTGGTCAGGGTCTTCCGTTCTGATTGCGCGGGCCACGTCTTCCACCACCGATCCGGCCAAGCCGCATGACAATTGGCTCGTCTTTCTGATTCTCCCCCCCGGCGAATGTCAGCAGCTGTTCGATGTGATCACGAGATACGTTCCGCGCCTGAACAGGGGACCGTTAGCGAGCACCAGATGCTTTCCCGGTTTGCGGGGCGGGAACGACGGTTTAGCGCTGCAGGGTTTTTAGGGGCGTTTTTTCAGATTCCGCCGCCTTCCTCGAAGGCGGGCGGGCAGGCAGGCGGCTGGCTGCATAGTCTTCGAGGTCGCTTTGCGTCCAGAGCGCGAGGGGATTGATGGTGAAGCGGGGGGGGTCTCCGGCTTTGCGCGCCGGGGTGAGTTCGACAAAGGCCATGGCGCTGCGCGCGGCGGTCTGGAAGCGCTTGCGCCCCGTGATGCCGGCCTCGAAACCGGCGGGGAGCCGGGCCCTTGAACAGACATGGGGTCTCGCGGGCAGGACGGCTCTCTGCCCCTCCGCCCCATCATAGGCGATTGCCGGAGCGGGCGGGGCTTTTTCACCGGATCTTGATCGGCGGGAGATAAATCGGGCGGAAACGGGTATTCTTGAACGCGGGGGCGCAACCAGTTATCCACGGGGTTTGGAGTTCCGGGAGAGGTGGCCGAGTGGTCGAAGGCGCTCCCCTGCTAAGGGAGTAGGCGGTGTCGAGCCGCCTCGAGGGTTCGAATCCCTCCCTCTCCGCGCCTGACACAGATGGGAAGATGCTCGACCGGCGTTTTATTTTTGAGAATCATGAGCAGGTCCGCCGGTCGGTCGCCGACCGGAACATGGCCTGCGACCTCGACCGCTTTCGGCTGCTGGAAGAGCGTCGGCGGCATTTGACCTCCGGGCTTCAGGCGATCAACCGGGAGATCAAGGCGCTGGCCCGGCGCGCGGCGGACGCGCAGCTGCGCGAGGCGGCGCGCAAGGCGCGGCTGCGCAAGAAAGCGTCCGAGGCCGAACTGGCGGCGGTCGAAGAGGAGGCCGGGCAAATCTGGCGCGCGATCCCCAATCTCGTTCATCCGCAGACTCCGACCGGCCCGGATGAAAGCGCCTCGCGGGAAATCGCCCGGAGCGGGGAGATTCCCGCTTTCGGCTTCCCCCCCCGCGACCACGTGGAATTGGGGGAAATGGCCGGTCTGTTCGACTTTGCCGCTGCCAGCCGGGTTTCCGGTCCGGGGTTTTTCTATCTCAAGGGGCCTGCGGTTCGGCTGGAACGGGCGCTGCAGGACTACGCGCTGGGCATTATCGAGGATGAAGGCTTCGCCCTTCACGCGACCCCGGAACTCGTCAAGACCGAGATTCTCGCCGGAGCCGGCTACGCTCCCCGCGGCGAGGAGGCCAACGCCTATGCCGTCGCGGACAGTGGCCTCCACCTGATCGCCACCTCTGAGATACCGCTCTGCGGCCTCCATGCCGGGGAGATTCTGTCCGCCCGCGACCTGCCGCTTCGGCTGGGGGGGATCAGCCAGTGCTACCGCCCGGAGCGGGCGGCGGGGCGGGCGACGCGGGGCCTCTTTCGGGTTCACCAGTTCTCGAAAGTGGAGATGGTCGTCCTCTGCCGCCCCGAAGACAGCGAGGCCGAGCACGAGAATCTCCTGCGCATCGAGCGCCGGATCTTCGACGGCCTCGCCCTGCCCTACCGGGTGGTTGATGTCGCGAGCGGCGATCTGGGCGCGCCCGCCTTCCGCAAATACGACCTTGAAGCCTGGATGCCCGGGCGCGGCTCCGGCGGGGCGTTTTGCGAGATCACCAGCGCCAGCAATTGCACCGACTATCAGGCGCGCCGCCTGCGCCTGCGCTGGCGCGAGGCCGAAGGCGCACGGCCCGCCTTTCTTCACACCCTCAACGGGACCGCCCTCGCCGCCGGGCGCACGATGATCGCCCTCCTCGAAAACAACCAGAAAGCGGACGGCACAATCGAACTGCCCGCGCCGCTCGCCCGAATATACGGCAAACCGGCGATCTCTCCCCGGCCATAATGCCTTCTGATCGGTTATGATCGGGGGCATGAGCGGGAACGGCAAAATGGGCTTTTCCCCGGCGGAGGATTTCCCCCCCGCCGGCTATGCGGACTGGGCGGGGGCCTTTGAGAAGGCCAGCGCCGGACGCGCCCCGGAGGCGCTGGCCCGTCAGACGCCCGACGGCCTGATCCTTCCCCCGCTTGGCGCACAGACGGAGGACGGCGCGGATTCCGGCTGGCCGGGTCAGCCGCCCTGGACGCGGGGCGTCCACCAGACCCCTGCGCCCTGGCGCATCCACCAATTGCACGAAACCGGCGCGCCGGACTCCCGCTCCCGCATTGCCGAGGACCTTGCGCATTCCGCTGGGGCCATTCGCCTTGTCCTCGACGCTCCCTTCGCGCCGGTTCTCGAAGGCCTGCCCCTGAACGGCGCCGCCCTCAGCCTCGAAGACGCCGCCCCGGAGGAGGCGCAAAGTCTGGCCGAGGCGGTCAAACAGGGGCGGATCGACTCTCCGGGGCGCATTCATTTTGACCTTGCCGCCTCCGACGAAGCGGCAAGATTCGGCCTCGCCGCGCGCCGCGCGCCGGATACGATCTTTCTCGCCGCCGGCCACGCCCGGCACGAGGCGGGCGCGACTCCGGCGCAGGAGCTGGGGTTTGTGCTGGAAAGCGGCGCGGCGGCGCTGCGGGCGCTGGAGCGCGCCGGACTGCCGCCGCCGGAAGCCGCCGGACTGATCCGCCTGAGCCTCGCCGCCGATCAGGACTGCTTCGGAAGCATCGCCAAGATTCGCGCGGCGCGCCTTGTCTGGGGCCGGGTTCTGGAAAGCTGCGGCGGCGACCCTCACGCCATGCGCCTCCACCTGTTCACCTCGCAAAGGATGATGGCCGCCGAAGAGCCGCACACCAACGCGCTGCGGGTCACCACGGCGGCGTTTGCGGCGGCCTGCGCCGGAGCCGACGACCTCACCACCCGCCCCTTCGCCGCCGCGCCCGCCGACGGCGCCGACCCCCGGCGGCTTGCCCGCAACACGCAATTGATCCTGCAAAAAGAAGCCCGCCTCGCCCGCACACTTGATCCGGCGGGCGGGGCCTGGCACGTCGAGAATCTGACCCGCATGCTCGCCGAAAAAGCCTGGGCGCTCTTCCAAAACGCCGAAGGGAAGAAGCCATGAGCGCCATGAGCGCAATTCCCGATTTTTCCGCCCTGCCTCTTTTTGCCGGGCGGCGAGGCGGGGTGAATGCGCCGCCGCGCCAAAGCATGGAAAGCGAGGAGGGCCTTGCGCTGTTTTCCGCCGACGGGCCGGGGGAAGAGCAGCCCGCCCGGTCATGGCCCGGCATTGCGCCTTTTTTGCGCGGGCCCTATCCAGGCATGTATGTCGTGCGTCCCTGGACGATCCGCCAATATGCCGGTTACTCGACCGCCGAAGAGAGCAACGCCTTCTACCGGCGCAACCTCGCCGCCGGGCAGAAGGGCCTGTCGGTGGCTTTCGATCTGGCGACCCATCGCGGCTACGACTCCGACCACCCCCGTGTTTCCGCCGATGTCGGCATGGCCGGGGTGGCCATCGACTCGCTGCTCGACATGCAGCGCCTCTTCGAAGGAATTCCTCTGGAGTCGATGAGCGTTTCGATGACCATGAACGGCGCGGTCTGCCCGGTCATGGCGCTCTATATTGCGGCGGCGCGGGAGCAGGGCGTGGCCGATGAAAAACTCACCGGCACGATCCAGAACGACATTCTCAAGGAGTTCATGGTTCGCAACACGTATATCTATCCGCCGGAGTCTTCGATGCGGATCGTCGCCGATATTGTCGCCCACACCGCCCGTCACATGCCGCGCTTCAACGCGATTTCGATTTCCGGCTACCACATGCAGGAAGCCGGGGCGACCGCCGATCTGGAACTGGCCTACACCCTCGCCGACGGCATGGATTACGTCCGCGCCGCCTGCGCGGCGGGCCTGCCGATTGACTCCTTTGCCCCGCGCTTTTCCTTTTTCTGGGGGATCGGCATGGATGCGCTGATTGAGGCGGCCAAAATGCGGGCCGCCCGCCTGCTCTGGGCGCAGATCATGAAATCCTTCGGGGCGCGCGACCCGCGCTCGCTGATGCTGCGCGCCCACTGCCAGACGTCCGGCTGGAGTCTGGCGGCGGATGAGCCGTTCAACAATGTTGTGCGCACCTGCGTCGAGGCGATGGCGGCGGTGCAGGGGGGGGCGCAGTCGCTGCACACGAATGCGCTGGACGAGGCGCTGGCGCTGCCCACCGATTTCAGCGCCCGGATCGCCCGCGACACGCAGCTCTTCCTGCAAGAGGAGAGCGACGCCTGCCGGGTGATTGATCCCTGGGGGGGCAGTTATCACATTGAGCGCCTGACGCGGGCGCTGGCCGGACGGGCGCGGGCGCATATTGCCGAGGTGGAGGCGGCGGGGGGCATGACGCAGGCGATTGCCGAGGGCCTGCCGCAGCGCCGCATTGAGGAGGCGGCGGCCCGGGCGCAGGCCCGGATTGATTCCGGGCGGCGCGAGATCATCGGCGTCAATTGTCACCGGAGCGAAGGCCGCCGGAGCGGGGAGAGCGGGATCGCCACACGCCGGATCGACAACAGCGTGGTTTTGCAAAAGCAGGTTTCGCGGCTTGAGGCTCTGCGCGCCGCGCGCGACGGCGGCAGGACACAGGAGACGCTTGACGCCTTGACCCGCTGCGCCGCCGGGGGATCGGGCAATCTGCTTGCGGCCTGTGTCGAGGCGGCGCAGGCGATGGCCAGCGTCGGCGAGATGACGCAGGCGATGGAGAAGGTTTTCGGGCGGCATGAGGCGAAGCCGCGCATGGCCTCCGGGGTTTACCTGGAGGCGGCGGAGGGCCCCGGACTGGCCGCCGCCGCCGCCCAATTTGAGGCGTTTGAGAAGCGGATCGGCTTCCGCCCGCGCATTCTGATTGCCAAACTGGGCCAGGACGGCCATGACCGGGGACAGAAGGCGGCGGCGGCGGCGCTGGGCGATCTGGGCTTTGAGGTGATTGCCGGGCCTTTGTTTCAGACTCCGGCGGAAGCCGCCCGGCAGGCGCGTGAGGAAAAGGTTCATATTCTGGCGGTGAGTTCGCTGGCCGCCGGACATCTGGTGTTCATGCCCGAATTGCGCGCCGCCCTCGACGAGACCGGCGCAGGACAGATCATGCTGGCCGCCGGGGGGATCATTCCGCCAAGCGACATTCCCGCATTGCGTGCCGCCGGGGTCAAGGCGGTCTTCCCGCCCGGAACCAGTCTGCCCGATGCGGCCTGCGAGCTGCTGCAGGCGCTGGCCTCCCATCTGGGGCACAATATTGTTCTGGGGAAAGGGGAAGACGCCTAAACGCCGGCGACCCGCATCAGCCCTTCCTGCGCGACCGAGGCGACGAGGGTTCCGTCCTGCGCATAGATCAGGCCGCGGTTGAAGCCGCGCGCGGCGCTGGCGCTGGGGCTGTCCTGGACGTAGAGCAGCCACCGGTCGGCCCGGAACGGGCGGTGGAACCACATCGCGTGATCGATGCTGGCCATTTTGACCTTGCCGGAAAACCAGCTGAGTCCGTGCGGGGTCAGCGAGGTGTCGAGCAGGGTCATGTCCGAGGCATAGGCGAGGACGCATAAATGGATATGCGGATCGCCGGGCAAAGGCTTGACGGCCCGAAACCAGACATATTGCGGGTCAAGGCTGGGCCTGGGATCGAAAAAATCGACCGGGTTGACGGGGCGCAATTCGATGGGGCGCTCGTGGATAAAATGCGTGGCTATCTCTTTGGGCACTTTGGCGAGGATTTCCTTGCGCCGGGTCATTTCTTCCCGGACTGCGCCGGGCTCCGGCACATTCGGGGGCATGGCGACGGCGTGGTCGAGGCCGGTCTGCTCTTCCTGGAACGAGGCGGACATGTGAAAAATCTCCTCGCCCTTCTGGATTGCAATCACGCGGCGCGAGGAGAAGCTGCGCCCGTCGCGGCTGCGCACGACTTCGTAGAGGATCGGGATTTTGGGGTCGCCGGGGCGCAGAAAATAGGCATGGAGCGAATGGCAGGCGCGCGCGCCTTCGATGGTGCGCGAAGCGGCGACCAGCGCCTGCCCCAGCACCTGACCGCCGAAGACGCGCGAAAAGTAGTCTTCCGGCGAGCGGCCCCGGAACAGATTGCGCTCGATGTCTTCCAGATCGAGCAGGCTGATCAGATCGCCAAGCGCTTCGGCCATGCCTGTCTCCGCATTTGCCCAGAGCGTTTCAAGAGCGTTTCAAGATTATCTCAGGGGCGTTTCAGGGCGTTATAGCCCGAACGGCGGGGAAAAACACGTTATCCGGCGGCGTTTAGCGGGCGCGCTGGCCGAAGAGGATTTTCCGGGCCTTTTCCTGCTCTGTCTTGGTCTGCGGGCGATTGCGCAAGTCGGCGCCCAGCGCCATGCCGCGCTGGACGGCGGGGCGGGCGCGGATGCGGTCGAACCATTTGCGCAGCGCGGGGAAGTCGTCGATCTCCTGGCCCTGCATTTTCCACGGCACGACCCAGGGCCAGGCGGCCATGTCGGCAATGGAGTAGCGCGGCCCGGCGAGCCAGCTGTTCTTTTTCAGCTGCCTGTCCATGACTCCATAGAGGCGGTTGACCTCGTCGGTGTAGCGCTTGACGGCGTAGACGAGTTTCCTCTCTGCGGCATAGAAGCGGAAGTGATGGGCCTGTCCGGCCATTGGGCCCAATCCGCCCATCTGCCAGAACAGCCACTGATCGACCGCAACCTGGCCCCGCTCTCCGGCGGGATAGAACCGGCCCGTCTTGCGGCCCAGATATTGCAGGATGGCCCCCGACTCGAAAATCGCAATCGGACGCCCCCCCGGACCCTTCGGATCAATGAGCGCCGGCATTCGGTTGTTCGGCGAAAATTTCAGAAACGAGCGCTTGAACTGCTCCCCGGCCCCGATATTAACCGGCTTCATTACATAGGGGAGTTTGCACTCCTCAAGCATAATCGAAATCTTCCAGCCATTCGGGGTCGGCCAGTAATAGAGTTCGACCGGAGGAGGCGAAGAGGAGCGCGCGGGCTTTGCAGCGCCGCGCGCTCTCTTCTTTTTTGCCACTGCCATCGGTGGAGCGCCTAGGCGCTCTTCCGCCTTGCGGTTTTGCGCCTTGCGGTCTTGCGCTTGGCGGTCTTCCGCTTCGCGACTTTCCGCTTGGCGGTCTTGCGCTTGGCGACCTTCCGCTTGGCGGTCTTGCGCTTTGCGACTTTCCGCTTGGCGGTCTTGCGCTTGGCGGTCTTCCGCTTCGCGACTTTCCGCTTGGCGGTCTTGCGCTTCGCGACCTTGCGCTTGGCGACTTTCCGCTTGGCGGTCTTGCGCTTGGCCGGAGCCTTGCGCTTGGCTGACCTTTTACGTACAGGCATGGTGAACACCCCTTTTCAGGTTTCGTCAATCTTGTCTCTCGAAAGCCGAGAGTGCTGGAGCATGATGCAATCCGAAACTCCCGACGGCGACGGAAACATTTCACCGAATGATCAAATCATCCACGCCGCCAAAAGAGAAAAGAATCATGATTCGCCGAAACTATGCGCAAAAAAATAAATAGAGCAACAATTTTCGCATTTTTTTGCGCGAACGCATCTGTTGCGTCATGTGCGGGCGGATGATTTTTCGGCTTCGGATGTTTCCCAATCTCTGCCGAATGCGCAGTGCGCAGGCGTTCAGAGGTCCAGTTTTTTTCGCAAGACTTTGTTTACACTTGCCGGATTCGCCTTGCCAGAACTGGATTTCATGGCCTGGCCGACAAACCAGCCAAGCAGCTGCGGCTTGTTGCGGGCGAGCTGCGCCTTGTCGGGATGTGCAGCGAGAACCTGTTCGACAAGAGAGTCAATTGCGCCTTCATCGCTGACCTGCCGCCAGCCCTTTTCTTCGACAATTTGCGCCGGGTCCTGTCCGGTTTTGAACATAATTTCGAAAACCTGCTTGGCGATTCGGCCCGATATGATTCCCTCGGCGATGAGCGCACAGAGGCTTCCCAGCTGTTGGGGAGCGATTTTTTGTTCGCTGATATCGAGGCCCGCCTTGTTGAGCGCGCCGAAGAAGTCGCCGAGCATCCAGTTGGCGACCGCTTTGGGATCATGGCCCTGTGCAGCCTGCTCGAAGAAGTCGGCATGGGCGCGCGCGGCGGTCAGAACCGAGGCGTCATAAGCCGGCAGACCGTAGGATTCGATGAAGCGCTTCTTTTTGGCGTCGGGCAATTCGGGGAGTCCGGCGGCGAGCGCCTCGACCTTCTGCGACGTCACGACGAGAGGAGGCAGATCGGGGTCGGGGAAGTAGCGGTAATCATGCGCCTCCTCTTTCGAGCGCATGGTCCGGGTCGCGCCGCGGGCCGGATCGAACAGGCGGGTCTGCTGGAGAACCTTCCCGCCCGACTCGATCAGGGCGATTTGGCGGCGCGCTTCATAGTTGGCCGCCTGCCCGATGAAGCGGATGGAATTGACGTTCTTGATTTCGCAGCGCGTTCCCATTTCTTCGCCGGGGCGGCGGACGGAAACATTGAGGTCGGCGCGCAGCGAGCCCTGCTCCATATTGCCGTCGCACACTTCGAGATAGCGCAGGAGGGTGCGCAATTTGCGCATATAGGCCTGCGCCCCGGCGGCGGAGCGCATGTCGGGACGGGAGACGATCTCCATCAGCGCGATCCCGGCGCGGTTGAGATCGACCAGACTCGCCCCCTCCCCTTCGTGCAGACTCTTGCCGGCGTCCTGTTCGATATGCAGGCGCTCGATCCCGATCTCGGCCTGCCCCTCCGGCAGATCAATCGGCAATGCGCCGCCTTCGGCCAGCGGGAGGGCATATTGCGAGATCTGATAGCCCTGCGGCAGGTCGGGGTAGAAATAGTTCTTGCGCTCGAAGATCGAGCGCAGATTGATCCGCGCCCCCAGCCCGAGCGCGGCGCGCACGGCCTGCTCGACGCAGACCCGGTTGACCACGGGCAGCATGCCGGGCATGGCGGCGTCGAGGAAACTGACCTGCATATTCGGCTGAAGGCCGAAGGCGGTTCCGGCTTCGGAGAACAATTTGGCCCGCGAGGAGATCTGGGCGTGGGCTTCGATCCCGATCACGATTTCCCACGCGCCGGTTTCGCCGGTGATCAGGTTTTCGGGGGCGGCGGTTCTCATTTTTTGCGCCTCCACCAGGGGCGGGGGCGGGCGGTGAAGTCGACGGCTTCTTCCAGCGCGCGGCCTGCGCGAAACAGGCGCTCTTCGGCGAAGGCGGGCGCGATCAGCTGCAGCGCGAGCGGCAGGCCCCGGCGCGACAGACCGGCGGGCAGGGTCATGGCCGGAAGCCCGGCGAGATTGGCGGGGACGGTGAAGATGTCGTTCAGATACATCGCGACGGGATCGGAGATGCGCTCGCCCAGACCGAAGGCCGGACCGGGCGTCGCCGGGGTGAGCAAAACATCGGCTCCGGCGAAGGCCTCGGAGAATTCGCGGGCGATCAGACTGCGCACTTTTTGCGCCTTGAGGTAATAGGCGTCGTAATAGCCTTGGGAGAGGACATGGGTTCCGATCAGGATGCGGCGCTTGACTTCGGCTCCGAAGCCTTCGGCGCGGGTTTTTTCATACATGCCGAGGATGTCTTCGCCGCGGCGGCGGCGGCCATAGCGCACGCCGTCATAGCGGGCGAGGTTGGAGGAGGCCTCGGCGAGGGCGATGATATAATAGGCGGGCAGGGCATAGGCGGTGCGAGGCAGGCTCACCTCGACGAGTTCGGCCCCGGCGGCGCGGAAGAGATCGATCCCCTTGCGCCAGACCTCTTCGATTTCTGCGGGCATTTCGGGCATTCGGTATTCGGCGGGAATGCCGATGCGCATCTTGCCCAGAGGCTGGCCGCAGGCTTTTTCGAAAGAGGGGACGGGCCGGTCGGCGCTGGTGGCGTCCTGCGGGTCGTGGCCGGACATGGCTTCGAGCAGGATCGCGGCGTCGCGCACCGAGCGGGCGAGCGGCCCGGCCTGATCCAGCGACGAGGCGAAGGCGACGATCCCCCGGCGCGAAACCCGGCCATAGGTCGGCTTGACCCCGACGATTCCGGTGAAGGCGGCGGGCTGGCGGATTGAGCCGCCGGTGTCGGTTCCCGCCGCACCGGCGCACAGCTGCGCGGCGACCGCCGCCGCCGGGCCGCCCGAAGAGCCGCCGGGCGTCAGCGCCCTGCTGCTGCCCTCCTCGCGCCACGGATTAACCACAGGGCCATGACAGCTGGTCTCATTGGAGGAGCCCATGGCGAACTCGTCGGTGTTGAGTTTGCCGAGAAGCACCGCCCC
Organism: Alphaproteobacteria bacterium; assembly: GCA_965204775.1. GTDB lineage: Bacteria > Pseudomonadota > Alphaproteobacteria > JAPOUT01 > CBDBFH01. Next base: position 182,857 of record CBDBFH010000029.1, on the reverse strand, counting down.
GGCCTCCCATAATTTGCGGGTTGCGGTCGACTCGTAAGGCGGAACGAAGCCCTCCAGGATTCGGCTCCCGGCATTGGTCTCGACGCCTTTGGTGCAGAACATATCCTTGACGCCCAGCGGCACGCCGTCGAGGGCGAGGCCCCCGCCCCCGTCCCCGCCTTTGCCCCTGAGCAGGCGGGCCTCGGCGCGCCGGGCCATGGCGCGGGCGTGATCGGCGCAGACCCGGACATAGGCGTTCAACTCCCCCGCCGCCTCGATGGCGGAAAGATAGGCGCCGGTCAGTTCGACCGGCGAAATCTCCCCGGCCCGCAGGCGCGCGCGGGCTTCCGCCAGAGGCAGCGCGGTCAGATCGCTCATGGCGTTCGGGCGGCCCCGGCGTCAGCCGATGACTTTCGGCACGACGAAAAAGCCGTCCTGCGCCTCCGGCGCATTGGCGAGCACGGCCTCGCGGCCCGGCCCCTCCACCGGCGCATCCTCGCGCATCCGGCCCGCGCCGGAGGCCAGTTCGTGAAACGGCTCGACCGCCCCGGTCTCGACCTCATTCAACTGATCGATCCAGCCCAGAATCGCACCCAGCTCTTTGGCCAGCGCGGCGCATTCCTCTTCGCTCAGGCCGATCCGGGCAAGGCGCGCCGCCTTGCGAACCAGACCGGAGTCCAGAGGCGCGGAGGGTTTCTGTTCAGGACGGCTCATCGGGAAGAAGGCATAGCAAACCCGGCCCGGCGGGCGCAAACCTCTCCGGGGCGCGTTCAGGAGAAATCATGCTCATAGCCGCCCCGCCCGGAGAAGCGGCGGCGGCGGCCCCGCGCATCAACCAGCTGAACCCCCGGCGCTGCGACCACCCGCCCGATCCGCGTGACCGGCGTCCCGGCGCAGGCCGCGCGTTTCGCCACCGCCGCGCGCCGGTCCGCCGGAGCGGCGAAGAGCAGTTCGTAATCATCTCCGCCGCTCAAAGCGGCCCGGTGCAGATCGCCCCTGCCCGGTTTGAGCGCGAGGGCGGCGGCGGAAAAAGGCAGGCGGGCCGTCTCAATCTCAGCCCCCGCCCCGCTCGCCCGGCACATATGGCCCAGATCGGCGGCCAGTCCGTCGGAAATATCCATCGCCGCCGAGGCGACTCCCGCCAGTTTCCCGCCCAGTTCAAGGCGCGGAGAAGGCAGGCGGCAGCGCGCGATCAGTTCTTGCGCAAACCGGTCCTCTTCTTCCGGAACATGCGCAAGCCGCTTGCGCAAAATGCGCAGGCCCAGCGCCGCATCGCCCAGCGTTCCGCTCACATAGATCTCATCGCCCGGCTTCATTCCGCGCCGGGTCAGGGCTTTGCCCTTCGCCGCCAGACCGATCTGGGTCACCGAAAACAGCGCGGCGGACGGCGCGGCAATCGTGTCGCCCCCGGCCAGTTTCAGGCCATAACGCTGCTGCGCGCGGCCCAGCCCGGCGGCAAAGCCGCGCATCCACGCAAGAGGCGTGCGCGCCGGGAAGGCCGCATTCAGAAAATAAACCCAGCTTTGCGCGCCCATCGCCGCCAGATCGGACAGGCTGGCGCGCAAGACCTTCTCCCCGATCAGATCGGGCGGATCATCGCGCAGGAAATGCACACCCCCGGCATAAGAGTCGGTGCTGACGACGATTTCTTTGCCCGGCGGCGGGCGCAGACAGGCCGCATCATCGTCCAGTTTCGCGCCGTCTCCGGCCAGCGGTTCGAAAAGCTCGGCGATCAGAGCGAACTCGCCCCGCCTACCGGTCTGCGTTTTTCTTTTTGGCGAGCGCATCAAGCAGCCCGTTTACCATGCCCGTCGAGCCGGGGTCGAAAAAGGCGTGCGAGATTTCGACATATTCATTGATCGCCGCATTCGGCGGAACATCCGCGCAGAGCAGAATCTCGAACGCCCCGGCCCGCAAGACCGCGCACAAGGTCCGGTCCATACGCTCGATCCGCCAGTCCGGCTCGAGCAGGGCGGAAAGTTCGCGGTCCAGCCGCTCCCGCGCCTCCGCCGCGCCCTGCACGACCCGGCGAAAATGCTCCTGCGCGACTTGCGGAACCCGCACCCGCCCCTTCAATGCCTCCCCCGCCTTTGCCGGACCGGCGCAGAAATCGGCGAGGAGATCGCCAGGCTCCGTCCCGGTCATCTCCATCTGATAGAGCGCCTGCACCGCGCCCATCCGCGCCAGCCGCAGCGCCCGGCGGCGGCCCGTCAACTCGACCGCCGCTTCGGCGCTCATCCGCCCTGCGCCGCAAAGCGTCCGCGCAGCCGGGCCAGCGCCAGCGCCGCCGCCGCCGCCGCCCTGCCCTTCTGCTCCGCCCGCGCCTCGGCCTGCGCCCGGTTCTCGACCGTCACGATCCCGTTGCCAATCGCCCATCCGCGCCCCGTGGCCAGTTCCATCAGGCCCCGGGCGGATTCGCCCGCGACAATCTCATAATGACCCGTCTCGCCCCGGATCACGCAGCCCAGCGCCACAAAGCCGTCATAGCCTCCCCCCTCCCCGGCGATGCGGATCGCCGCCGGAATCTCCAGCGATCCCGGAACCGATATTATCTCGCTTTGCGCCCCCGCCTCCTCAAGCGCGGCGCGCGCGCCCGACCTCAGCGCTTCGGCAAGATCGGGATAGAACACCGCCTCGACAATCAAAATCTTCATTGCCCCCCGCCGCGCAAAACCGGACGCTGCTCGACAACCCGAAGCCCGTAGCCCTGCAGGCCGACGATCTTCAGTTTCGTGTCGGAGAGGAGGATCATGTCGCTGACGCCCAGATCAAGCAAAATCTGCGCGCCCGCGCCATATTCGACCAGCCGCTCCGCCGGCAGCTGTCCCCCGGCGATTGCGGCGCGCTCCTGCGGTCTGGGCAGGAGGGGCCGCCATCGGGGCTGGAGCAAAACCAGAACCCCGCGCCCTTCGGCGGCGATCATCTCCATTGCGTGGCGCAGAAGCGTGCTGCGCCCGCCCCCCGCCCCCAGCATGTCCTCGCCGACATTGGCGACATGCATCCGCACCAGAACCGGCTCCGGCGTGGAAATGTCGCCCCGGATGAGCGCAGCATGGCGGGTGTGATCAATCCGGCTTTCATAGACGATAGTCCTGAATGCGCCGCCATAATCGCTCTCCAGCGCGCCTTCCGGCCCGGTCCGGCGGATCAGATTGTCATGGCGGCGGCGATAGGCGATCAAATCGCCAATCGCGCCGATCTTCAGCGAATGTTTCTGGGCGAAGGCGATCAGGTCGGGCAGGCGGGCCATCGTGCCGTCTTCCTTCATCACCTCGCAGACCACGCCCGCCGGGGTCAGGCCCGCCAGCCGGGCGATGTCGACAATCGCCTCGGTGTGCCCGGCGCGCACCAGCACGCCTCCGTCGCGGGCCAGAAGCGGAAACACATGGCCCGGCGTGGAGATATCCCCCGGCCCGGCCTTCGGGTTGATCGCGACCGAAATCGTGTGGGCGCGGTCGTGGGCCGAAATCCCCGTGGTCACGCCTTCGCTGGCCTCAATTGATGTGGTGAAGGCCGTCTGGTGGCGCTGCTGATTATGCGCGGGCATTAATTTCAGCCCCAGCACCTCGACCTGCCCGGCGGTCAGAGCCAGACAAATCAGCCCCCGCGCATGGATCGCCATGAAATTAATCACGTCCGGCGTCGCCATCTGGGCGGGGATGACGATGTCGCCCTCGTTCTCGCGGTCCTCGTTGTCGACCAGAATGAACATGCGCCCCTTGCGGGCCTCCTCGATGATCTCGGAGGCGGGGGAGAGAAAGGCGTAATCGTCCCGGCTGTATTTGCGCATCGGGTCAGCGCCCGGCCTGTGCGGCGAGGAGCGCCCCGGCGGCCCGCGCCGCATAGCGGGCAAGCATATCGGCCTCGATATTGACCGCCGCGCCCGGCGTGAGCGTGTTGAAGGTCGTCTGCGCCAGGGTGTGCGGGATAAGCAGAGCGCCGAAGCGCGCCTCGGCGGCGTCATTGATCGTCAGCGAAACGCCGTCAAGCGCGACCGATCCCTTCGGCGCAAGAAACGGCATCAGGGAGGCGGGGGGCGCGACCTCGATCCTTCGATAGCCGCCTTCTGCGCCAACTTCCGTGATCCGCGCCACCCCGTCAACATGGCCGAACACAAAGTGTCCGCCGATTTTTTCGCCCGCGCCCAGCGATGCTTCAAGATTGACCGCCCGTCCGGCGCGCCAGTCTTTCAGGTGGGTGCAGGCGAGGGTTTCGGGCGAGACATCCGCTTCGAACCAGTCCTCCCCCATTTGCGCAATCGTCAGGCAGGCCCCGGCGCAGGCGATGGATGCGCCTGTGCTTTCGCCGTCCAGAAACGCCTTCGGGGCGGACAGGCGCAGGCGCGCCCCGGCTCCCTTCTTCTTCATCGACTCGACGCAGCCGACTGCGCCGACCAGTCCGGTGAACATCCTCAGGCCTCGTCCCTTCTTGCGCCTTCGATCAGTATATCAGACCCGATTGCGCCAAAAGTGGTTTCGGCAAAGCGTGGCGCTTCGGCCAGCGCCGCCGTGTCCAGCCCGGCGACCGCCGCCGCCCCCTCCCGGCCCAGAACCAGCGGCGCGGCGAACCAGGCCAGCCGGTCCACCAGTTTTCCCTGCAGGAAGGAGGCCGCCAAATGCCCGCCCCCTTCGACCAGAAGGCGCGTGATTCCTCTTGCCGCCAGTTCGGTCAAAGCGGCGCGCATATCCATGAGGCCGCTTTTGTCGGGCGGGACGTCGATCACCTCTGCGCCGCATTCGGCGAAAGCCTGCCTGCGCGCCGGATCGGCTTCGGGCCGGGCCAAAATCCAGACCGGCGGCCCGGCGGCGGCCCCGGCGAGGAGTTTCGAGGTGAGGGGCAGCGCCAGCCGGCTGTCGGCGACGATCCGCACCGGCGACAACGCCTCCCCGCCCGGCAGGCGGCAGGTCAGCGACGGATTGTCCTTCAGCGCCGTGCGCGACCCGACGATCACCGCATCATGCTGCGCGCGCAGCATATGCCCGCGCGCGCGGGCGGGCGGACTCGTGATCCATTGGCTGGAGCCGTCGGCGGCGGCGATCCGTCCGTCCAGCGAGGCGGCGATCTTGAGCGTCACCAGAGGCCGGTTTTGCTCAAGGCGCATCAGATAACCGGCATTGAGCGCGCGGGCCTGTTTTCCCGCCGCGCCTTCGATCACCTCTATTCCCGCCGCGCGCAGCATCTGATGGCCTTTGCCGTTGGTGCGCGGATCGGGGTCGCGCATCGCCGAGATCACCCGCGCGACGCCCGCCTCAATCAGCGCCCCGGCGCAGGAAGGCCCGCGCCCCTCATGGGCGCACGGCTCCAGCGTCACCCAGACGGTTGCGCCTTTGGCGGCATCGCCCGCCCTTTGCAGCGCCATTGCCTCGGCATGGGGCCTGCCGCCGGGCTGTGTCCAGCCGCGCCCGACCGGCATATCGTCCTGCGTCACAATGCAGCCGACCGCCGGAGCAGGCGCAACCCGCCCCAGAGCGCGCGAGGCCAGCAGCAGACCCGCCCGCATGAAATGATCGTCAGGAACAGGAGAAGTCATGGCGGACACTGAAGCGGACACTGAACCGGTCCGTCTCTGCTCAGCGCTTGCCGGGGTCGCTGAGTTCGTCGACGAAGGCTTCGAAGTCCTTGGCCTCGCGGAAGTTGCGGTAGACCGAGGCGAAGCGGACATAGGCGACCTCGTCGAGCGAGGCCAGCCCCTCCATGACCAGCCGCCCGATGATATGAGAGGGGAGGTCGCTGTCGCCCATGCTTTCGAGGCGTCGGGTGATTCCGTTGACCATGCGCTCAACGCGCTCGGGCTCGATGGGGCGCTTGCGGAGGGCGATTTCGAGGGAGCGCATGAGTTTGTCGCGGTCGAAGGGGACGCGCCGCCCGCTTCGCTTGAGGATCTGGAGTTCGCGCAGCTGGACGCGCTCGAAGGTTGTGAAGCGTCCGCCGCAGGCCTGGCAGGCGCGGCGGCGGCGGATGGCGGCGGCGTCTTCGGCGGGGCGGGAGTCTTTGACCTGGGTCTCCCCGTGGCTGCAATAAGGGCAGCGCATGGGGTTTCAGGCGCGCCCGTAGATCGGGAAGCGGGCGCACAGGGCGAGGGCCTTTTGGCGGACGCGGGTTTCGGTTTCGCGGTTATTGCCGGGTCCGTGTCTGGCGAGGCCGTCGAGGACTTCGCCGATGAGTTCGCCGATATGCGTCCACTCTGCGGGACCGAAGCCGCGGGTGGTTCCGGCGGGGGTTCCGAGGCGGATGCCGGAGGTTATCCGGGGGGGCTGCGGATCGAAAGGCACGCCGTTTTTGTTGCAGGTGATGTGGGCGGCTTCGAGGCTTTCCTCGGCGTCCTTTCCGGTCAGCGCCTTGGGGCGCAGATCGACCAGCAGCAGGTGGGTGTCGGTTCCGCCTGCGATCAGCGCGCAGCCTTGTGCAATCAGGGCCTCGCCCAGGACGCGGGCGTTTTCGATGACGGCGTGTGCGTAGGTTTTGAATTCGGGGCGGAGCGCTTCGCCGAGTGCGGCGGCTTTGGCGGCGACGATATGCATGAGGGGACCGCCCTGGAGTCCGGGGAAGATGGCGGAGTCGATTTTTTTGGCGATGGCGGGGTCATTGGCGAGGATCATTCCGCCGCGCGGGCCGCGGAGGGTTTTGTGCGTTGTGGTGGTTGCGGCGTGTGCGTGGGGGAAGGGCGAGGGGTGAGCGCCGCCTGCGACGAGTCCGGCGAAGTGTGCCATATCGGCGACGAGGAGCGCGCCGGTTTGATCGGCGATCTTGCGGAAGGCGGCGAAGTCGACGCGGCGGGGATAGGCTGATCCGCCGGCGAAGATGATTGTGGGCCGGTGCTGTTGTGCGAGGCGCTCGACTTCGTCCATGTCTATGAGGTCGTCCTGTCTGCGGACGGCGTAGGGGACGGCTTTGAACCATTTTCCGGAGATATTGGGTTTTGCGCCGTGGCTGAGGTGTCCGCCTGCGTCGAGGCTCATTCCCATGATTGTGTCGCCGGGTTTGGCGAGGGCGAGGAGGACGGCGAGGTTGGCCTGCGATCCGGAGTGCGGCTGGACGTTGGCGAATTGGCAGCCGAAGAGTCTGGTGGCGCGGGCGATGGCGAGGCGCTCGACGTCATCGGCGAATTGGCAGCCGCCGTAATAGCGCCGCTGCGGGTATCCCTCGGCATATTTATTGGTGAGGAGGGAGGCGTTGGCCTCGAGGACGGCCCGGGAGGCGATATTTTCGGAGGCGATGAGTTCGATCTGGTTTTGCTGGCGGTCTCGCTCGCCCTCGAGGGCTTTGGCGAGGTCCGGGTCGCTGTCTGCGAGGGTTGCGGCGAAAAAGTTCTCTTCGCTGTCCATATGTTCCGTTTTGCGCAAAGCCATGGGGTTTGGCCCCTCTTGATATACCCTATCTGGGGCCTTCAATTAGCCCGGAAGGGGTCTGCGAGGCAAGATGTTTCCGCCCGCGAAATTGGGGAGGGTGTCTCAGTTTAGCCCAGTTTTCTCCGTCACTCTCGCGAAAGCGGGGAGGGTGTCTCAGTTTTCTCCGCCACTCCCGCGAAAGCGGGGAGGGTGTCTCACTTCAGCTCAGTTTTCTCCGTCACTCTCATGAAAGCGGGAGTCCATCATGGAGAGGTGGATTCCCGCTTTTTTCTCCGTCACTCCCGCGAAAGCGGGAGTCCATCATGGAGAGGCGGATTCCCGATTTTTTCTCCGTCACTCCCGCGAAAGCGGGAGTCCATCATGGAGAGGTGGATTCCCGCTTTCGCGGGAATGACAGATGAGGCGCGGGAATGACAGATGAGGTGCGGGTATTTTGGCGGAAGCGCCGGACGGCCCTCTGCCGAGGGGAGGCGGGAGGCCGCCCCACGCCGGGTGGCCTGCCACCGGAGCGGGTATTTGGGGCGGGAATGCTTGCCCTGCTCGAAAGCACCGGGTGGCCTGAAGGTCTGGCCGAAAACAGCCAAAGTCCGAAAGGGGGGCGCAATCAGGTGGCGGAAACATTTTTCAGCATATTTCTCCGTCACTCCCGCGAAAGAACGTCACTCCCGCGAAAGCGGGAGTCCATCATGGAGAGGTGGATCCCCGCTTTTTTCTCCGTCACTCCCGCGAAAGCGGGAGTCCGTCATGGAGAGGTGGATTCCCGCTTTCGCGGGAATGACAGATGAGGCGCGGGAATGACAGATGAAGTGCGGGAATGACAGATGAGGCGCGGGAATGACAGATGGGGTGCGGGAATGACAGATGAGGCGCGGGAATGACAGATGAGGTGCGGGTCTCACGTGTCATTCCCGGCGCTCTTCGCCGGTTTCTTCCGGGGAGGCGAGGGTGAGAGAGAGGGTCAGGCCCAGCGCGTGCAGGAGATAAAAAAGACCCGGCAGGTTGAAAGCGCCATAGCCCATCTCGATCTTGTCGATTTCACTGCGTTTAAGCCCGCTTTGTTGCTCGCACCTGCCAAGCGTCCAGCCTTTTTCATGGCGCGCGGCGTTGATCATCCTGCCGGTCGCCGTTTTCCACTGCCTGTAGTCTGTGCGCCTCTGCGCTACGCGGGGGCGGGTGTTGCTCATGGGTTTGTTTCTCCTGATCTTGAAGGCCACTGGTGAAGGCAACGATCCGCCAAGATTGCTCTTGGCGGACCGGGAGATCAGAACTGGATCGTAGGAAACAGCTGCTCCGCTCTTTAGTGCGGAAGCACCTGGACATACAGCGAAGCCTCCCGGGCCAAAAGGCCGAGAGACGAAGAAAGAGAGGGTCTCTTTCCGCCTGTCCTACCATCGGGGCTCTGATACCCCTTCCCGTGCGGTCAGCGCCAGCCGCCCGCACGAAGATGAATTCTATCGCGTCAGCGCCCGCGAGGCAAACCCCCTTTTTCCGCACTTCCGGGGATGAGAAAAGGAGGGCAACCAAGATCGCTCCCGGCGGACCGGGAGATCAGAACTGAACCAGAAGAACAGCTGCTCCGCTCTTTAGTGCGGGAAGCACCTGGACATGCAACGAAGCCTCCCGGGCCGGAAGCGGTCCCCTCCCCCGCTCGTCAGGAAACCTGGCGGGTCTGGCCTTTCCAGTAGGGGACGCGCAGTTCGCGGCGCAGAATCTTGCCGGACGGGTTGCGCGGAAGCGCTTCCGCAAAATCAATGCTCTTGGGCGTCTTGTAACCCGCAATCTGCGTCTTGACGAAAGCGATAATCTCCTCCGCCGAAGCCTTCGCCTCCGGCTTCAAAACCACAACACCCTTGACCGCCTCGCCCCACTTCTGGTCCGGAACCCCAATCGCCGCCGCATCCGCAACCGCCTCATGCGCCATCAGCGCATTCTCCACTTCCGCCGGATAGACATTCTCCCCGCCCGAAACAATCATGTCCTTCACCCGGTCATGGATGAACAGAAAACCCTCATCGTTGAAAAATCCGGCGTCGCCGGTGCGGAACCATCCGTCTTTGTCAATCGCCTCGCCGCTGGCGTCGGGCAGATTCCAGTAGCCCTTCATCACCGAAGGCGAGCGCATGGAGATCTCGCCGACCTCGCCGGTTGGCATCCGCTTGCCGTCCTCGTCCAGAATGGCGATCTCCATCCCCTCGTTGGGCCTGCCGCAGGAGCGCAGAAGCTCGCGCGCCGGATCATGATCCTCAGGGCGCAGATGCGTGCCCGTGCCGGTCGTCTCGGTCAGGCCGTAGACCTGGACGAAATCGCACTTCATCAGCTTCCGGGCGTCGAGCAGGGTCTGCTCGGCAATCGGCGAGGCCCCATAGGCAACCGTGCGCAAGGAGGAAAAATCCGCCTTCTCAACTCCGGGGATCATCAGGATAAACAGAATAACCGCCGGCACCATGAAGGCGGTGGCGATTTTGTGCTTCTCGATCAGCCGGACAATTTCCGCCGGATCGACATCGCGCAGAACAACGTTCACGCTGCCGAAGTAGAATCCGATCATGCCGACATTGATCCCGGCGATATGATAGACCGGCATGCAGACGAGATTGGCCAGACCCTCTTCGTTCCAGACCCCCATCAAGGCGGTCTGGCGCAGGGCGGCCAGATAGTTCCGGTTGGTCAGGGGCACGCCCTTGGGGTAGCCGGTGGTGCCGCTGGTGTAGAGCTGGATGATGTCGTCGTCGGGGTCATGCTTGAGCATGGGGTCTTCGGGCGTGTGGCGGTCGCGCCAGGCCTCGTAGGCGGGCCAGGAGTCGTGGCCGCCGTCCATCGCGATGATCGTCTTCAGGCCGGGGCACTCGGCGGCGATCTGCGCGACCAGCGGGACGAACTCCTTGCCGACAAAGAGGATTTCCGCCTTGCAGTCCTTGATGACATAGGCGGCCTCGGGCGCGGCCAGCCGCCAGTTGACCCCGACAAGGGCGGTGCGCGCCTTGAGCGCGCCATAGGAGAGCTCGAAATAGGAGTCGGAGTTTTTGCCCATGAAGCCGACTCGCGCGCCGGGTTTGCATCCGGCGGCGATCAGCCCCTGCGCCACCTGATTGGCGCGCTGATCGAGCTGGGCGTAGGTTGTCTCCCGGCCCTCGAATATCTGGGCGATCTTGTTGTGCGATTCCCGGCAGCGCACGCGCAGGACTCCGGCAAAACTATCGGACACTGACTCCGGTGATTCAAACAGCGCCATGATTCCAATCCTCCCATTTGCCTGCCGCTCGACCGACCCCCATTTTACCCCGGAATGGCTGAGCGTGCAAGCCGGAGGGCATTTCGCCTCTTGCGTGTGGGCGCGGAGACCGGTAAGCTATGGCTCTGTTCGGCAGACTGAGCTGGGAGCGGGAAATGGGCAGGAGTGAAAACTGCGACCCCCATAAGGAAGAAGTCTCTACCCCGGAAAAGTCACTTGCAGGCACCAGCGCAGATATCATCCGGGATCACATTGAGCACCTTATAAAAAGGCTCACGCGGCAGAGAGCTCCCCTGCTGCATTTCCATCCCAACAAGAGCAGCCGCCTCGACATCTACTCCATGTTCAAGGGGATAGACCCTAACGTGCCCGTCGAGGAGGGGAAGCCGCGGCCAATAACCTGCATTACTCCTGAGGAATTCGTAAATACATTCCTGAATACAGGAGAGGCGAAAGCTCCAAGGGAGCGAAGTGTCGTTCACCAAATACGCCGAATGATTCAGGTGAATGAGGATTATAGTCACAGAACAGGACGCTCCGCCCTTTATCTCGGCTATCCTCATATTCGCATCAGTGCACGCAGCAGAAGGCCGGTTTTCGCGCCTCTCTTGTTGTGGCCGATCAAGATTAAGATTGCCACCAGTAGGAGTGAAATCACTTTTACACGAGAAAGCGAGTGGCTGCCAAACCGGCTTCTAAAAAGCTGGCTCCAGCACGAGAAGGAGAGGGGATTGGAGTTCAATCATGAGGATATGATCAAAGAGCACGGAGACAGCCTGGAGCTCAAGCACTTGCGTCTCTTTGTTGAAAAATTAGTCGAAAACTGGAATTGTGAAAAAAAGAACTTCATGGATAACCCGGTTTCCCAGTACCGTGATGATGATTTCTCCGTTGAGGCCCGCCTTGAAGGCGCGGCAATAATTGGATACGACCACTCCAAGAATCAGAGTCTGCTACAGGAAATGCTGGAATTGCAAAAGGTTGGGGATAAAATTCGTGACACTATTTTAGGCCCATATACCTTCTCCTCCGGACCCTCTGAAAGCAACGAGGAGAATGAAGAGGCTCAAGATCAAGAGCACGAGGAAGGCCGGTGGGACAACGTAGTAGAATCGGACCCCAGCCAAGACGGAGCTGTCAAGCAGGCAAAGAAATCTCCCATAACAGTCATTCAAGGCCCTCCGGGCACAGGGAAGTCTCAGACGATTGTTAATATTATCGCTTCAAGCTTAAGCCGCAATGAGAAAGTGGCAGTGGTTTGCGACCATAAGGCTGCACTGGACATTATTGAGAAGAGGATGGGGGAGGCTGAATTGAGCGATCTTGTTCTTAAAATTACCGATCCGGAACAACAAAGAAAACTCGTTATTCAAAAAATTGAAAATGAGCGCGACTGGTCTGTCGACTCAAGAACACAGCAAGAATGGGAGGAAACGGGTGAAAATATTAAAAAGCTGGAAAGGCAGATAGAATCTTACGAGAAAGCGGTAAATTATAGGGTTTACGACAGCCATCCTAAAGAGGGAAGATATAGCTATGCCAATATACGGGCACTTCTGGAACAAAAACGCAAAGGGGATTTGGACATATATGAGGCAAAACATAAATCTCTAGAGGAAAAAATAGAGTCCGATTTGCCGGACAACCTACGCGAGGTTGATAGCCGCAAAAAGGAAATCTGGGATCTAATCAAGCGGTATAATGAATGCGCTTATGCAATTAATCGGTGGAGAGAAATAAAAATCGGTGCGAGGATCCCACCTTTGGAGGAGCGCGACAATCCTCTGCGTCAGCTGGGTAAAATGGCAGAAGATATTATCTCGGACAGCCTCCACGCCTCCCTACATTCCGGAAAAAACGCCTTGCTTTTCGAAACCCCCATACTCAATTGGGTGGCGCTCGCTTTTCTCAAGCCGGACCTTAGGGCAATGGAAAAAAAGTATATCGAACTTATTCGGAAAACCAAAAATTTTTTTCATAACCTTATTCCGGATCACCTCATAAGCGAAGCGGTTGATGGAATACGGCAGGGGAAAAACTTGTATGGCGAATATGTTGAGCATCACAAATATCTGGAAGAAGTTAAAGAGACAAAAGAAATGCTTATGCGCAACTCGCTCCGGCCATTCTACGAATATGAGGAAGACAGGCCGGAACGCTGGATTGATCTTCTTGAAGCTCTGACGTGCAAGCGGTGGCTAAAAGATATAAGGGGTCAGACTGGTTTTAGGGATATCCCTCCCCAAGAAGAAATCGACCGATTGCGTTGCGCTATCGAGGAAAAGAGGAAACTCGACAGGACAGGACTGCGAAGCAGATTTGCACCCAGGATCCAATATAGGGAAAAAATGAAACATAAAAACCTGCTCCGATTGAAGGCAAGCCGCCGCGCGCCGAGGGCCACATTGCGCTCAATCTACCATAAAGGATTTGAGGAAATAACAAAACTATACCCCGTCCTCCTCACAAACCCTGATTCAGCAAGTCAAATTCTGCCGCTCAGGGCGGGGCTGTTTGACTTGATCATTATTGACGAAGCCTCCCAGATGTTCATGGCGGACGCCATGCCCACCCTTTACCGCGCCAAACGGGCGGTTATATCGGGAGATATTATGCAAATGCCCCCATCCGACTATTTTGGAGGAAATGTAGATGAGGAGGGTAATTATGAGGAGATTGAGGGAGAGTCGGAGACGGCGGCAAATGAAAATCGAAACATTCCGGCAGATGGGGAATATGAACTGCTCAAGGCGACCGATCATGCTGTTGACCGGAATAGCGAAAGCCATAAACGGCTCCTTGTACACTATCGCTCAAATCATAGGCAATTGATCGATTTTTCTAACCATGCTTATTATGATAGAAGGTTGAGAATTCCTGACGGAAACAAGAAGGTTCTGAAATGGTTGGGCGATCAGCCAATGCGGTATGAGAGGGTTCCGGGCCAATTCACTCAAGGAATAAATGAGCATGAGGCAGACAGTATTATAGACATCCTTCGAGAAATTTGGAAAGACGACAATCCGCCCTCTGTGGGTGTCATCGTGTTTAATGTAAGACAAAGCGATTTATTAAACCGCCGCATTTTTGACATTGCCTCTGAAGAAAGTGAATTTCATAAAATTCTAAACAGAGAAAAAGAGCGGGTGGAAGAGGGGGAAGACATGGGCTTCTTTGTGAGAAGCGTTGAACATGTTCAGGGCGATGAGCGGGACATGATTATATTAGGGACCACCTACGATCAGGAGAGCAGAAGATATGGTCCTCTTAACAGAAAGGAATGGGGCCGCCGGCGGCTCAATGTTGCGGTTACGCGCGCAAAGGAGGGCATGATTGTCGTCTCTTCTCTGGACCCGGAAGGCATTGCCAGTGAAGCGGACAGAGAACAGCGTGAAGCATGGTATCTTCAGCAATACCTGCTTTACGCAAGAGCAGTGAGCGATGGCGAAGTTGGTGCCGCAAAAAGTCTTCTTCGAAAATTCAGCGAAACCTTGGAGGCGGCGGGATCAGGGGCGGCGGAGTCTCCCTTTGAGAGGGAGGTCGGCGACTGGTTGCGAGAAGAAGGCTTTCAAGTGGATTGCCAGATTGGCACCTCGGGATTCAGGATTGATCTTGGCCTCAAAGGAGGTTGTGAGGATCGGCTATATTTATGCGGGATTGAATGCGATGGGAAAACTTACCATAGCCTTCAGCGTGTACAAGACCGAGATATCTGGCGGCAGGGTGTTCTGGAGGGTAAAGGCTGGAAGATCCTGCGCATATGGAGCGAGTACTGGTTTCGCCAGCCAGACGAGACGAAACGCAGAATTCTGGAAAAAATTCGTAACCTTCGCAAAGTCTGAGAACTCCTTCATTTTCCAAGCCGGAAGGCCCCCATCTCCGGCGAGCGGGTCATCCGCCAGTAGTCCACCAGACGCCACGGCGAAACCGATACCACCCGCCCCCTCTCATTCTTGTACCAACTCTTCACATCCGGGTGCGTCCAGATCATCCGCGCATGGGCCGCATCCACCCGCTCATTATAGGCGTCATGCGCCGCGCGCCGAACCTCGATCTCCCCCCGCCCCGCCTCCAGCATCCGCATCAGACACTGCGTGATGTAACGCGCCTGACACTCAATATGAAAAATCACGCTCCCCCCATGCGCCAAATTCGTGTTCGGACCGTAAAAGAAAAACAAATTCGGAAAATCCGGCGCCGCCACCCCCAGATAGGCCCGCGCATCGTCCCCCCAAACCTCCGACAGCCGAAGACCCCCTCGCCCCCGAACCTCCATCGGCCACAAAAAACGCTGCGCATGAAAGCCCGTCGCATAAATGATCGCATCGGCCAAATGCTCCCGCCCCCCGTCGTCCACAACCCCCCGCCCGGTGATCCGCGAAACCCCGCTCGCCAGCAGATCGACATTCGGGCGCTGCAGCATCTCGCACCAGCGATTGTCAATCAGCATCCGCTTCGCAAAGGGCGGATAATCCGGAATCACCTTGCGCATCAAAGCCGCGTCGCCGCCCAGCGCGCGGGTTATATTGCCGGCATAGATCCGCCGGTGGCGCGCGTTCTCGGCATTGATTGAGCGGCCCGCGTCCGGCCACGCCGGGTCGCAGTGCAGCGACTCCCACAGCCCGTCCCCGAAAATCCAGAACAGCTTGAAGCGATACCAATTCCGGTAAAGAAGCCAGCAGAGCCGGAATGTTCGCCTCGGCCAGCGCCGCATTTATTTCGTGGTCTGTAGCCGGGGCCGGTCGGTCAGTCATACGCCTGTCTCCCGCCCCGCGTTATAGCGCAGATGGACGGCGCTCCGCACCCTCCCCGCCTTGCGCGGCGGCGGCCCGGCGGATACTCTCCCCGCCGGGCCGGTGTAGCTCAGCTGGTAGAGCGCCTGATTTGTAATCAGGAGGCCGGGGGTTCGAGACCCTCCGCCGGCGCCGGGGAGCCTGGCATGAAGATACTGATCGCGGGCGGAGGGATCGGCGGTCTGGCGGCGGCGCTGGCTTTGCGCGGGCGCGGCTTCGCCTGCGAGGTTTTTGAACAATCCGCCGCGCCGGGCGGGGCCGGAGCCGGAATCCAGCTCAGCCCGAACGCCATGCATGTTCTGGCCCGCCTGGGCCTGGCGGAAGAGCTGGCGGCGGCGGCGTTCGAGCCGCGCGCGGCGGCCATGCGCGACTGGCGAACCGGCAAAGCCGAGATGACCGCCCCCCTCAAGGGAGTCTGCGAGGCGCGCTATGGGGCGAAATATCTGCACATCCACCGGGGCGATCTGCTGGACGCGCTTTATGGCGCGGCGCGCAAGGCGGGAGTCGTCCTGCATTCCGGCATGCGCGTAACCGGCTATGAGCAGGGGGGCGCGTCGGTGTCGGTTTGCGTCGAGGGCGGTGCGGCGCAGGAGGGCGATCTGCTGATCGGCGCGGACGGCATTCATTCTGTGGTTCGCGCCCGAATGCTGGGGGACGCGCCCGCCGGCTTCACCGGCCAGATCGCCTGGCGCGGCATTGTCGAGGCGAAGAAACTTCCCCCCGGCCTGATCCCGCCCGACGCCAATGCCTGGCTGGGGCCGGGGCGGCATTTTGTCGCCTATTATCTGCGCCGGGGGGCGTTGATCAATTTTGTCGCGGTGGAGGAGCGCGATCAATGGACGCAGGAAAGCTGGAGGGTCGAAGGCGGCCTCAATGATCTTCGCCGGGCCTTTGCCGGTTGGGACGGGCGGATCGGCCAATTGCTGGCGGCCTGCGAGCGGTGTTTTCTCTGGGGCCTGTTTGACCGCGCGCCGCTGCCGCGCTGGCATGAGGGGCGGGCGGCGCTGCTGGGCGATGCCGCCCATCCGATGCTGCCCTTCATGGCGCAGGGGGCGGCGATGGCGATTGAGGACGGCTGGGTTCTGGCCGCGCAGCTGGCGCAGGAGCAAAGTCTGGAGCGGGCGCTGGCGCGCTGGCGGGAGATTCGCTTTCCCCGCGCCTCGCGGCTGCAGGCGCTGTCGCGGGCGAATGCGGGTCTGTTTCATATCCGCTCGCCGCTTCGGCGCATGGCGCGCAAGGCGGCGTTCAAACTGGCGGCGGCCTTCCCGCAGGCGCGGCAGGCGCGCTTCGACGCGATCTATCGCGAGAACGTCACCCGCCCCGAACCCGGTCAATGAGCGCGAGCGGATCGGCGGGGCAGCGATTGCCGCGCCAGGCGACATGCTGGTCGGGCCTGACCAGAACCAGATCACGCTGGTATATTGTGCGGACATGGGGGTCGCGGATGTCGGAGATGTCGAGCGGAACGCCGCGCCGTTCGGCGGCGGCGCGCAGGGCGGAGACGTCAATCTCCGCAAAACGCAGCAGGGTGAAGCCCCGGCCCAGCCTGTCGAAGAGGGCTGTTCCGTCTTTCAGATAGAGGCTTGGAATCCTCGCGCCGGGCCATGTGCCGGGGACGTATTCTTCCCAGCGGGCGGGGGGCGGCGCGCCGTTTTCGGGGCAGACCACCGGCGAGTCGCCGTACCGGTAGCCGAGTTCAATCCCCAGCGCCTCGTTCTCCAGATTGCCGAGATCGGCGATCAGTTTGCCGAGTTTGCGGCGGGCGCGCTCTCCGCGGCGGGAGCGCTCGTGGAGGCGGCGCGAGTTGTGGTTGCTGATCTGGATCCGGATTGCGGTATGGCGGGCGGAGGCCGCGCGGTTCCTGTGCCCGACCGGTTTTCGCTCGGCCTCGTAGGAGGCCGGCAGGCCCGGCCCGCCCCAGCCCTTGAGGACGGCGGCCAGTTTCCAGCCCAGATCAACCGCGTCGCCTGCGGCGGTGTTCATGCCATAGCCGCCAGTCGGAATATATTGATGGGCTGAATCCCCAGCCAGAAAGACCCGCCCCCTGCCATAGGATTCGGCGAGAGCCAGCCGGGGCGTCCAGGGATTGGCGAGCAGGATTTGGCAATCGATCTCGCGGTCCAGCGCTTCGAACAGACGGGCTTTGGGATCAATCGCCTCCGGATCCTCCCCGGCCTGCAAAGGCACGTGGAGCGTCCAGGTGTCGAGGTCGTTCTGGGAAATGATCGTGCCGCCGCCGGGGAAAGACAGATGCCAGGTGATTCCGAAAGCCTCAAAGAGTTTGCGGTCTTTGGAGGTGAAGTGGATCAGGAAGAGCCGTCCGTCGAGCGGTTTTTCGCCTTGGAGCGCCTTTCGCGCGGCGACAAGGAGGTTTTTGCCCAATCCGCCCGCCTGCCGGACGATGTCGAGGGCGGGGAGTTCGTCGAGTTCGATGCCGAGTTTTCTGCGGGTTATGCTGCCGCCGCCGTCGCACCCGGCGAGGTAGCGGGCGCGGACGGTTTGGGTCTCGCCGGTTTGGGCGGAGCGGATGGAGGCGGTGACGCCGTCCGCGTCCTGCGTGAAGTCCTCCAGCGCCCAGCCGAAGCGGATGCTGATGGTTGAAGAGCGTGTTTCGAGGGCGTTTTTGAAGACGGGTTCGATGACGGCCTGTGAGATTCGCATGTAAGGCTCCAGCGGCCAGGAGCCGTTATTGTTTTTCCGGATCAGGGCGCGGGCCTCGTTGACCGAGGGGTAGTCGAAGCGGGCCAGCTCATATTCGGCGAGGCGAACGCACCAGACGACGGAGACCGGATGATCCGGGGGGACGGCGTGTTTGCGCGCTTCTTCGGCGATTCCCAGGCGGCGGAAGAGTTCCATAGTCCGGCCATTGGTAACGTCCATTTTGGGGTGCCGGGTGGTGTGCGTGTTTTGCTCGACGAGGATGGCCTCGACCCCGTGATGATTCAGTTCCAGCGCGAGGATCAGGCCGGCAGGTCCGCCCCCGGCGATCAGAACCGGCGTTTCGATCACGGCGTTTTGCGGATTCGGCATGGCGCGATTATAGCGTAAAGGCCGTGAGGCTTGGAGCCCCGCGCCTAAAGCGCTTAAACCGCCCTCACCGCGTCATCCGAAATTTTTTTGAGCCGGAGCTGGACTTTTTTCTAATCATGATTAGATTCTTCTGGAGGAAGATTAAAAAAAAGGTCGGTTCGTGCCTCCATCGCCCAAAAAATCTCCCAGGCCCGCTCCCAAACGGGCCGCCGGGTCCAAAAGGCGCAGTTCGAAAGCGCCGGAATGGGAGTTCGCCCGCGCCGAGCAGCATCGCCTCAAGCGCGAGGCGATCATGCAGGCCGCGGGGGACATTCTCCACGACAAGGGCTACCACAACGCTTCCCTGAGCGAAGTCGCCAAACAACTGGGCATGACCGACGGCGCGCTCTATTACTATTTTAAGAGCAAGGCCGATCTGGCCTGCGAATGCATCCTGGGCGGACAAAACCGGGTCACCGCCCTTCTCGACGAAGCGGACGGGCTGGACGGCAAAGGGCTGGACAAGGTTGAGCATTTTGTGCGGCGCGCGGTTCGGGCGATTGCCGCGCGCGAAATCTGGATTCCCTCCGGCCTGCCCTACTGGATTCCGTCAAACCGGCGGCGGGAGATTCTCGCCGTCGCGCGCAAAAATCTCGCCAGTCTTGCCACCCTTCTCGAAGGCGGCGTCGCAGACAAATCCATCAGCTGGTGCGAGCCGACCGCGACCGCCATGCTGATCTCCGGATCGCTGTTTTTCCTGCGCAGCTGGGCGCCTTTCGCCGGGCGGGCGGGCACCACGCCTGAAACTCTCGCCGACTCCGCCGCCGCCTTTATCTCGCGCTCACTGGCCGGAGGCGGGCCTCTCCCCGGCGCCGGAAGGCAAAAATGATCAAATCTCGAGCAATCTTTTTGTAGAATTGTTTCGAATCGCGGAAAAATACCCTCATATTTTATGATGGGAAGGAGGACCAGAGTTATGAGTGAGAAAATGGAACAGGAAGTGCAGCGCAAGCGCAGGCGTCCATCGCCGCTCCTGATGCTGACCGAGCCGCCGCGCGCCATGTGGGACCTGCTGGCCTGCGCCGCCACCGCCATGCCGCTGGCCAATGCGGCGCAAGGCGACGGGCATCCGGTTCTGGTCCTGCCCGGCTTCATGACCACCGACGCCTCGACCACCATTCTGCGGCGCTTTCTCAAAGGGCGTGGCTACCGCGTCTATGGCTGGGATCTGGGGCGCAACACCGGGCCGCGAAAAGGACTGCGCTCCGACATCCACGCCCGCATTGAACACATCCTTGAGAGCAATGACGGGCGGAAAATCAGCCTTATCGGACAGAGCCTCGGCGGAATTTATGCGCGGGTGATTGCGGTGCAAAAGCCGGAGGTTGTCCGCCAGGTTATCACGCTGGGCGCGCCCTTTGCCGGGTGGAGAAGCATGACGCCGCCGGTGAGCCGGATGTTCGAATATATGTCCGGCATCACCCTCAAAAAGGAAGCCCTGCCGCGGCGGGTGGTGCGCGATTTTACGTCCGACCCCCTGGCTCCCTGCACTGCGTTTTACTCGAAACTGGACGGGATCGCCCACTGGCGCAGCTGCATCTACAAACACGACGGCGAGCGGGCGGACGTGCAGAAGGAAAATATCGAAGTGTTCTGCAGCCACAGCGGGATGGGCGTGCATCCGGCGGTGCTTTATGCGACGGCCAACCGGCTTGCCCAGCCCGAAGACGACTGGCGGCCCTTCCGCGAAACCATGCCGGCGATGGCGCGCCTCTTCGGCTATCCGGAGGCCGAGCCGGTCGCTTCCTGATTATATATCTTTATCCGGACTGGCCGACGCGGCCATTGGCCTGCGCCTGCGAAGAGGCGGCGGGCCTGGCTCTGCCGGCGCGCGGGGCGGCTTTTTGGCGGGGGCGGGGCGGCGGCTTTTTCTGCCGGAATCCGGCCTCCTCCTCGCGCTGGACGGCGACCTGAACCATATCGTTGATGGTCAGATAGCGCCCGCCGCAGACCTTCTTGTGCAGCTCGGCGAATGAATCCTGGAGGCATTGGGCGAAATTGCCGGGGTCGGGCATCATTTCGCGGCAGACGGTAAAAGATATGCTGAGCGCGCCGTCATAGCTCTGGATTCCGATGAAGGCGCCCATGCCATGCCCGACCGGGCCCAGACTGAAGGGGAGCATCAGGCGCGCGCCGCCCATGTAAAGCGAAACCTGCGGCCCCGGAACATTGGTGATGACGACATTGAAGATTGGCGGGGCATAGCGGCTCCAGTCGATCTGCGAGGCCAGCTGGGAGCCGAGCGCGATGGACGAGGGGCGGCGTGAGGCCAAGCATGTCGACCATCTCGCGCGCGCCGATCGCCTGCATCATGGTCTTGGCGTTGCGCGAGTTTTCCTGAATGGCCTTGAGGCGCTCGAGGGGGTCGGCGATGTCGGTGCCGATGGCGGCGGTCATGGAGGAGACCATATTGCCGCCGGTGCTTTTTTCGTCCTCGCTGCGGGTGTTGATCGGGATCATGGCGACGAGCGGCCTGTCAGGCAGTTCGTTGCGCGAGCGCAGATAGGCGCGCAGGGCGCCGCCGCAGATGGTGAGGATGACGTCATTGATGGTCGCGCCCTCGATGCCCCGTTTGACGGCGCGCAGGTCGTCGAGGGAGAAGACGCGGGAGTCAAAGACGCGATGGGGCGAGACGCGCGCGTTGAAGATCGTGCGCGGCGCGGCGGTGGGAAGCCGGAACTCGCCGGAGACCAGGCCGCGGGCCGCGCGCGCCAGGCCCCCAAAGCCCTTCCACAGCATCTCGGCGCTGGTCAACGGAGCCGTCAGGCCCCTCCAGTAAGTGCGGGCGAGGAGTTCGGCGGGAGCGGGGGCGCGCTCCGGGGTCCAGTCTTCATGATCTTCGAGGGGGTCTTCGGTGGGCTTGAGCGTGTGCATTCCAGCCATCTGGTCAGCGCCGGTCGCGCCGTCTATGGCGGCGTGGTGCACCTTGGTGAGGGTCGCGAAGCAGCCCTTGGGAAGCGAGGGAATATTGTCGAGGCCCTCGATGATGTAGATCTCCCAGAGGGGGCGCGACATGTCGAGCGGGCGGGCGTGGAGGCGGGCGATCAGAATGCACAATTGCTGCCAGTCGCCGGGGCTGGGCAGGGCGATGTGGCGGACATGGAATTCGATGTTGAAGTGGTCGTCCTCGATCCAGTAGGGGTGGTCGAGGTCGCCGGGGACGCGAACCAGCCGCCGCCGCATATTGGGGGCGAGGTGGAGGGTCTTGCCGATGGCTTCGAGGATGTCCTTGTGCCCGAAGACATGCTTTTTGCGCTTTTTGTCGAGGGGGACGGTCGAGGGGTCGTAGATCATCAACCCGGCGACGTGCATGTATTGATTGCCCTGTTCCTGATAGACGAACGAGGCGTCAAGCGGAGAGAGTTGTTTCATGGCTTTCCTCCCTGAGGGCCGCATATCGGGCGCATCGGAGCCGCCGCGCAAGCGCGGCGATCTTCCTCCCCTCTGAAGATGGGGAGAATGATACAGGAGCGTTAATGGCGGGTAAAGGGTTTTTCCGGTTGCGCAGGCGCAGATCGCCTTGCGTGTCGCTGTGGGGGGTGGCCGGGCGCGGCGTCAGGCGCGGCGGGGCCGGGGCGGTCAGCGGGGCGCGGCGGCGGCGATGGCCAGAAAGCTGTTCGCCTGCAAACTTGCCCCGCCGACCAGTGCCCCGCCGACATCCGGCAGGGCCAGGATGGCGGCGGCATTGTCCGGCTTGACCGAACCGCCATAGAGGATGGGGATATCCTGCTGCGGCGCGAGCCGATTGAGGAGGCCGCGGAGTTGGCGGTGGATGGCGGTGATCTCTTCCGGCGAGGGGGTCGCGCCGGAGCCGATGGCCCAGACCGGCTCATAGGCGAGGGCGAGAACGGGCAGGCGGCGTCCGGTTGGCGGCAGAGTTTCGGGAAAGCAGCTGCGCAATTGGCGGCGGGTGGCTTCGCCCGCCTGCCCGTCTTTGCGGGCCGCGGCGCTCTCGCCGACGCACAGGACCGGCATCAGCCCGGCCTGCAGGGCGGCGGCGGCCTTGGCCCGGATCAGTTCGCCGCTTTCGCCGGCCTGCCTGCGGCGCTCGGAATGGCCGAGGATCACGAGTTCGGCCCCGGCGTCGGCCAGCTGGCGGGCGGAGAGTTCGCCTGTATGCGCGCCCGCCGGGGCCGCGTGGCAGTCCTGCGCCCCGATCAGAACGCCCGACCCCGCCGCCGTCCGGCTGAAAGAGGCAATCAGCGTCGCCGGCGGGCACAGGGCGGCGGGGGCGGCGTCTTCCGGCAACCCGGCGATGACCGCCTCCAGCTGCCGCCGGTCGGCGGCCAGCCCGTTCATCTTCCAATTGCCGATGATCAACCTGCGCGCCCCCCTTCCGGTTCTTGTCTCCGGCGCGCCCCAAGCCTATGATCCGGCCTATTCTCGCGCAACCGAAGAAATCGGGCGGACACCATGTTTCTCGACCGCATCCGGAGCAGCGTCGCCGGTCCGGCGGCCAAGGTTTTGATCGGCCTGCTCGCCGTGAGTTTCGCCCTGTGGGGGATCGGCGATGTTTTCGGCTCGGGGGCCGGAGGGGCGGTGGCCGAGGTCGGCGGGGTTGAGGTCCCGGCGCAGGGCTATCGCACGCGGCTGTCGGCGCTCATTCAGAATTTTCGGGCGCGGGGCCGGAATCTCACCCTCGCCGAGGCCCGCGATCTGGGTCTGGACCGCGAGGTTCTGGGCTTCATGATCAACAATGCGGCGCTGGACGCCGCCGCGCGCGCGTTGAGCCTGGGGGTGTCCGACGACCGGGTCGCCGAGGATATTCTCAAGGACCCGGCGTTTCGCGGGCCTTTCGGGCAGTTTGACCGCCAGACGTTCAAATTTCTGCTTGTCGGAACGGGGATCAGCGAGGCGGACTACGCCGAGCAGCGCCGCCGCCAGCATATGCGGGGCCAGCTAGCCGGAGCGGTGCGGGCGCATAGCGGTCCGCCTCCCCTTCTGGCCCGCCAGTTATGGGCCTGGCAAAACGAGCGGCGGGCGGCGCGCTATGTTCTTTTGCCGCCTGATTTCGTCGAGAAGCCGGAAGAGCCTGACGACGCCGCGCTCGCCAAATTCATCCAGCGCAATCCTTCGCTGTTCATTGTTCCGGAGACGCGCGATTTCGAGCTGCTGGCGCTCGACCCGGCGCGGCTGCTTTCGGATGCGGCGATAGCGCCGGAGGAGATTGCCGCCGAATATGAGGCGCGCAAGTCGTCGTTTGTGACTCCGGAGCGGCGCGAGACCGACCAGATCACCTTTGCCGACGCCGCCGAAGCGGCGGGGGCGGCGGAGCGAATTCGCGCCGGGGCCGGGTTTGAAGAGATTGCCGGGGCGCGCGGCCTGTCGCAGGAGGACATTGCGCTGGGGAGTCTGTCGCGCGGCGAGTTTCTGAGTCCGGCGCTGGCCGAGGCGGCCTTCGCCCTGAAGGAGAATGAGGTGAGCGCGCCGGTCGAAGGGCCGCTGGGTCCGGTTCTGCTGCGGGTGCGCAAGATTGATCCGGCGGGCGAGCGGGCCTTGCGTGATGTCGCCGGCAAGATTCGCCGCGCGCTGCTTCTGGACAAGGCGCGCGACGAGATTGCCGCGCTGCATGATCTGATCGAGGACGCCCGCGCCGGAGGCGAGACGCTGGAGGAGATTGCGCAGCGTTTCGACATGACGCTGCTGCGGATCGCGGGCATGCGGGCCGACGGCGTTCTGGGCGAGGGTTCGGTTTCTGCGCTGCCGCCTCCGCCGGGCGGTCTGGCCGAGTTGCCGGAGATTGCGGGTCTGGTGGACCGGGTTTTCACAAGCGGCGAGGGGGAAGAGCTGGACCCCGGCCTGACCGGCAATGGCGGCTATTATTGGCTTTCGGTGGCCAGGATTGGTCCGGCGCGGATTCTGGATCTGGAGGAGGCGCGGGGCGAGGCGCGGGCGTTGTGGCGGCGCTATGAGCGGCGCGAGCGGCTGGAGGCGGCGGCGCAGGCGCTGGCGGCGCGGGGCAATGGGGGCGAGCGTTTCGAGGCGCTGCTTTCGGGGACGAACCGCGCGCCGGTCTCGACCCCGCCGGTGACGCGCTTTGCGACCAGCGAGGTTTTTTCCGAGGAGGCGGTGGATGCGCTGTTTTCGCTGGCGGAGGGGGGTTTTGCCTCCGCCCCGGCGGAACTGGGGGAGGGCGTTGTGCTGCTGCAGCTGGAGCGGATTGAGCGCGCCGGGCCGGATGATGAAAACGCCCGGATCGGCGAGACGCAGGAGGAGCTGCGCGCCTCATTTTCCGACGAGCTGCTGGCGCAATATATCGCGGGTCTGCGCGAGTCTTTCGGGGTTGAGGTTTATGAGGATTCGCTGCGCGCGCTGCTTGAGGCCGGTCTGGCTCCCCGGCGGCCTGTTCTGCAATGATCGCGCCGGATTTCAAATCCTTCGCCCCGGTTTACGACCGGGGGGAGGGGCAGGCGCTGTTCATGACTCTGCCTGCCGATCTGGAGACGCCGGTTTCGGCGATGCTGAAATTGGGGGTCGAGCGGCGTCACGGGTTTTTGCTGGAATCGGTTGAGGGAGGGCGGTCGCGGGGCCGCTATTCGGTTCTGGGCTTTGCCCCCGATGCGATCTGGCGGATGGACGGGGGGTCATGCCGGATCAACCCGGCGGCGCTGGAAGATCCTGATCGCTTTGAGGCGGCGCCGGGCGGCGCTTTGGACAATCTGCGCGGCTTTGCCCGCGCGGCGCAAATGCAATTGCCGCGGCAGCTGCCGCCGATGGCGGCGGGGATTTTCGGCTATCTGTCTTACGATGCGGTGCGGCTGATCGAGCGCCTGCCGGGCGCGGGCGCGGATGTGCTGGACTTGCCGGACGGGATTTTCCTGCGCCCCTCGCAGATTGCGGTTTTCGACTCGGTGGAAGGAACGGTCTCGCTGGTCGCCCCGGTGCGGCCCGCCCAGGGCCTGGCCGCGCGGCAGGCCTATGATGCGGCGGCCGGACGTCTGGAGGCGATGGCGCAAAAACTGGGCGCGCCGCTTCCCGCGCCGCCGCCCCGGCCCGAAGCGGCGGAGGTCAAGCCGCAGTCGAATATGAAAAAATCCGCCTATCTGGAGATGGTGCGCAGGGCGAAGGATTATATCCTCGCCGGAGACATTTTTCAGGTCACCCTGAGTCAAAGATTTTCCTCCGCCTTTGCGCTGCCGCCTTTTGCGCTGTACCGCTCTTTGCGGCGGGTCAATCCGTCGCCCTATTTGTTCTTTTTCAATTTCGGGGGCTTTCAGCTGATCGGCTCCAGCCCGGAGATTCTGGTGAGATGCCAGGGGGGGAAGGTCACCATTCGCCCGATCGCCGGGACGTTTCCGCGCGGGGCGAGCGCCGGGGAGGACGGCGAGATCGCCCGCGCCCTGCTGGCCGATCCCAAGGAGCGGGCCGAGCATCTGATGCTGCTTGATCTGGGGCGCAATGATGTGGGGCGGGTGAGTTCGATTGGCTCGGTGAAGGCGGACGAGCAATTTGCGCTGCAATATACGTCTCATTTGATTCATATTGTTTCGAATGTGGAGGGGCGACTTGCGCCGGACAAGGATGCGCTGGACGCCCTGCTGGCGGGTTTTCCGGCGGGGACGGTTTCGGGCGCGCCGAAGGTTCGGGCGATGGAGATCATTGACGAGCTGGAGCGGGAGAAGCGCGGGATTTATGCCGGGGCGGTCGGCTATTTTGCGGCCAATGGCGACATGGACAGTTGCATCGCCCTGCGGACGGCGATTGTCGAGAACGGGCGGATGCATGTTCGGGCCGGGGGCGGGATTGTCGCCGACTCCGATCCGTCCCGTGAGTATGACGAGTCGGAGAACAAGGCGCGCGCCCTGATGCGCGCGGCGCAGGACGCGCATTTGTTTGTGCGGTGAGGGCGGGGGGCGATGTTTCTGCTGATCGATAATTATGACAGTTTCACCTACAATCTCGTTCATTTTCTGGGGGAGTTGGGGATGGAGAGCGTGGTGCGGCGCAATGACGTTCTGAGCGCCTCCGAGGCGCTGGCGATTGAGGCGGAGGGGATTGTGTTTTCGCCGGGCCCCTGTGATCCGGACAAAGCGGGGATTTGCCTTGAGTTGATAGAGAAGGCGGCGGCGCGGCGTCCGATGCTGGGGGTGTGTCTGGGGCATCAGGCGATTGGCCAGGCTTTGGGGGGCCGGGTGGTTCGCGCGCCGGCTCCGATGCACGGCAAGCCGAGCCGGATTGCGCATGATGGCCGGGGGGTGTTTGACGGACTGCCGCCGGACTTCACGGCGACGCGCTATCATTCGCTGGCGCTGGAGGCGGAGAGCGTTCCGGCCTGCCTTGAGCCGTGTGCGCACAGCGAGGACGGGGTGATTATGGGGGTTCGCCACAAGGAGCTGCCGATTCACGGGGTTCAGTTTCACCCGGAGAGCATTGCCACGGAGCACGGCCATGCGGTTTTGAAGAATTTCATTGCGATTGCGCGGGGGGCGCTGCGATGACGGATTTCAAGGAGAGTCTTGGCCGGGTGGCGGCGGGGCGGGCGCTGAGCGAGGGCGAGGCCCATGCGGCGTTTGCGGCGATGATGGCGGGGGCGGCGACTCCGGCGCAGATGGGAGCGTTTTTGATGGGGCTGCGGGTTCGCGGCGAGGCGGCGGCGGAGATCGCGGGCGGCGTGCGGGCGATGATGGAGAAGGCGGTGCGGGTCGAGGCTCCGGCGGAGGCGATAGACACCTGCGGCACGGGCGGCGACGGCAAGGGGACGTGGAACATTTCGACGGCGGCGGCGCTGGTCGCCGCCGGGGCGGGAGCGAAGATCGCCAAGCACGGCAATCGGGCGCTGTCATCGAAGTCCGGCTCGGCGGAGGTTTTGCGCGAGTTGGGCGTGGCGCTGGATTTGTCTCCGGCCCGGATTGCAAAATGCATCCGGGAGGCCGGTTTCGGCTTCATGTTTGCGCCCGCGCATCACCCGGCGATGAAACATGCCGCCCCGGTCCGGCTGGAGATGGGGGTGCGGACGATTTTCAACCTGATCGGGCCGCTGGCCAACCCGGCGGGGGTCAAACGGCGTCTGGTGGGGGTTCCGGACAGGGTCTGGCTTCGGCCCTTTGCCGAAGTTCTGCGCAGTCTGGGAGTAGAAAAGGCATGGATCGTCCACGGCAGCGACGGCCTTGATGAATTGACGACTACCGGCCCCAGCCATGTTGTCGCGCTGGAGGGCGGCGAGATTCGCACGTTCGAGATCAATCCGGAGGAGGCCGGGCTGGAGCGGGCATCGCCGGAGTCGCTGACCGGCGGCGATCCGGCGGCCAATGCGGAGGCGATTCGTGAATTGCTACAGGGGAAGGCGGGGGCATTTCGTGATATAGTGATTCTCAATGCGGCGGCGACGCTGATCGTTGCGGGGCGGGCCGGGGAGATTGCGGAAGGCGCGGCGCTGGCGGTGAAGGCGATTGACGCGGGCGCGGCGCAAAACGCCCTTGAGCGCCTCATCGTCCTGTCCAACGAGACCGCATGATAACGTATAGTTGCGGGGTCGGGAGAAATCAGCAGAGGCCTTAAGCTTGACAAGCGGGTGGTAGAGGGGGAAAAAGGATGCAGGCTTGGGCTACTTGGTCGGGCTATGCTAGACTAGGCAGAACCCTGAAAGGGGGAGGGGTATTATGGAGACGGCGAAATTGCCTCTACATATTGTAGATTGGCAATCAGAACATACAATTTATCATGGCTTTATTAATCCTCGCATGATTAACGCCTCCCATCTCTGCTTCACCAAGGTTGGGTGAAGAGGGAAGAATGAAGAACCAACCTTCAAGCAGGCGTTCTCATTTTCTGGAGAAAATGAGAGAATATAAGCAGAAGCGCATCGCTGTTGCCAAGCGCGAGCGGCCCATAGAGCAGCTCGAGCAAAAAGCACAGAAAGCGAACGTTGTGCGGCCATTCAGAAAAGCCCTCGAAAAAGTTGAGGTTGGTTTGATTGCTGAGATCAAGAAGGCCAGCCCCTCGAAGGGCGTGATTCGCCAAAATTTCTGCCCCAAGGAGCTGGCACAAGCTTGCGCTGCGGGCGGCGCAACCTGTTTGTCAGTCTTGACGGAGGATAAGTTTTTTCAAGGTGCCCCAGAATACTTGGCGGAGGCAAGGAAATCTTGTGATCTTC
The DNA here is from genome assembly GCA_965204775.1 of Alphaproteobacteria bacterium. Lineage (GTDB taxonomy): Bacteria > Pseudomonadota > Alphaproteobacteria > JAPOUT01 > CBDBFH01. The sequence goes on along the minus strand of CBDBFH010000029.1, from coordinate 154,342 downwards.
CTATTCTGTGCAAAGATTTCTTTTACGATCCTTACCAAGTTGTGGAGGCTCGAGCACTTGGGGCAGACTGCATCCTTATCGTCATCGCTTTCCTCTCGCCTAAACAGGCCAAGGAGATTGCTGACACTGCCCGAGAATATGGTATGGATTTTTTGGTTGAGGTCCGCACTAAAAGAGAACTGGAACACGCTATCGAATTAAAGCCGGATATGATTGGCGTCAACAATCGCTACTGGGACCATGATCGTCTCAGAATTGATCTCCAAATTAGCAAAAGAATCATTCCAGAAATCGCTGGACAATACCTTGCTGTTGTCGAAAGTGGAATCAGAGACCCTCAAAGCATGAAAGAGTTGCAACATCTTGGGGCGCGGGCTTTTCTTATTGGGGAAGCGATCATGAGAGAAGACGATGTCGTATCTGCTGTTGCCAAATTTTCTGGAAAAAAAACCGGGCAAGATGAAGTAGCTGTTTCTCCCACACGCGAATCAACAAACATCCCAGCTTATCCTTAAGGCCAAATGGCCTCCGGCAAATCAAGGCCTACTCTCTCCCATCTCGACTCCGATACGGGGGAGGCGCGGATGGTGGATGTTTCGGCGAAGGCGGAGAGCGAGCGCAGCGCGCTGGCGGCGGGGATGGTTCGGATGAAGGCGCCGACGCGGGCGGCGATTCTGGAGGGCCGGATCGAGAAGGGGGCGGTTCTGGAAGCGGCGCGGCTTGCCGGGATCATGGCGGCCAAGCGGACGAGCGATTTGATTCCGCTCTGCCATCCATTGCCGTTGTCGCATATTGAGGTTTCCTTTGAGAATTGCGCCGGGGGGATTGAAGTCCGGGCGCGGGCGCGGGCGCGGGCGCGGACCGGGGTTGAGATGGAGGCTTTGGCGGCGGTCGGGGTTGCATGCCTGACGATTTACGACATGGCGAAGGCGGTGGAGCGGGGAATGCGGATTGAGAATATTCGTCTGCTGGAGAAGCGCGGCGGGTCTGGCGGGGTCTGGACGGCGCGCTGAGATGGCCGGACTGATCGAAGTTGAGGAGGCGCTGTCCCGGATCATTGCGGCGGCGGCGGAGGTTTCATCCGAGGAGGTTGCGCTGGAGGAGGGGGCGGGGCGGGTTCTGGCCGGGGATTTGCGCGCGCAGCGCAGTCAGCCGCCTTTTGCGGTTTCGGCGATGGACGGCTTTGCGGTTCGGGCGCGGGATGTTGCGGCCTGTCCGGCGTTTTTGAGCGAGATCGGGGTTTCGGCGGCGGGGCGCGGCTTTGCGGGCGCGTTGGGGGCGGGCGAAGCGGTGCGGATTGCGACCGGCGCGCCGGTGCCGCCGGGGGCCGATGCCGTGATCGCGCAGGAGAAGACGCGGCAGGCGGAGCGGGTGGAAGTTCTGGAGTCTGCCCGGCCCGGCCAGTTTATTCGCCCGAAGGGCTTTGACTTTCGCGAGGGCGATCTTCTTCTGAAGAAGGGGCGGCGTCTTCGCTCTGCCGATATTGGCCTGGCGGCGGCGATGAATCTGCCCCGGCTTTCGGTGCGGCGCAGGATTCGGGCGGGGATTCTGGCCTCCGGCGACGAGCTGGTTCCGCCCGGCGCGCGGGCCGGGCAATGGCAGATCATTTCGGCCAATGATGCGGCGCTCAAGGCGCTGATCGACTCGCCGCGGGCCGAGGGGATAAATCTGGGGATCGCCCGCGACACGCTTGAAGACATTGCCGCCCGGCTCGCCGAAGCCCGGAACTGCGACGTTCTGATTACGATTGGCGGGGTTTCGGTCGGAGGGCGCGACCTGATTCGCCCGGCGCTGGAAGCCGCCGGGTTCCGCGCCGCCTTTCACGGCGTGGCGATGCGGCCCGGCAAGCCTTTTCTGTTCGGGCGTCTGGGGGCGATGCCGGTGCTTGGCCTGCCCGGCAATCCGGTTTCGGCGCTGGTCTGCGGGATGGTGTTTCTGCTTCCCCTGTTGCGCGCGATGACCGGGGAAGCGCAAGAGTCCGGGCATGAGACGGCGGCGTTGCGCGCGCCGCTGGCGGCCAATGACGCCCGGCAGGACTATATCCGCGCCCGCCTGTCCCGGACGCCCGGCGGGTCTCTGGAAGTTTCTCCCCTGCCCTCTCAGGACAGCGGCCAGCTGGCCCTGCTGTGCGCCGCCGATGCCTTGATCCGCCGCCCGCCTCATGCCCCGGCGGCGGGGGCGGGGGAGCGGGTTCCGGTTTTGAAACTGGATGCGTTTGACTAAATCAGGCCCAGCGCGGCGAGGTCGCGGCGCATGTCTTCGGGCAGGCCGTCGAGGCTGCCGGCTTCGGCGGGATCGAGGTCGGGCGGAGCGTCCTGCGGGGCGAGATAGCGCCAGCCCTGGAAGGGGCGGCGAGGCATGGAGCGGGTGAGGACGAGGCGGGGATCGAAAACGATGCGGCAGGCGGGTGCGCCGTTTCGGACCGCCTTTTCGAGGGCGCGGACAGACTGGCGCGCCTGAATGAAGCCATTGAAGACCCAGTAGAGCGATCCTCCGGCGAGGAGTTCCTGAGCTCTTCGGGGAAAGGAGCGGGTGACATGGGAGAGGCGGGCGGGATTGCCGCGGCGGGCGGCGTTGATCAGGTATTGCGCCTGCCATTGAGCGAGTTGGGCGGGCGAGGAGACGCCGACGCAGAGTTTGACGAGATGGAGGGCTAGAGGAGGAGCCATGCGGCGAGGCCGAGGAAGGCGAAGAAGCCGACGATGTCGGTGACGGTGGTCACGAAGACGCCGGAGGCGACGGCGGGATCGACTCCGGCTTTTTCGAGCGCGAGCGGGATGAGCATTCCGGCGAGGGCGGCGGCGCACATGGTGACGATGACGGCGGCGGCGAGGACGAGGCCCAGCGCGAGGCTCTGGAACCAGACGCCGCCGACCATGCCGAGGACGGCGGCGAAGAGGAGTCCGTTGAGGACTCCGACGACGGCTTCATGGAGGATGATTCGGCGCTGGTTGGCGGGGACGAGTTCATGGGTTGCGAGGGCGCGGACGGCGAGGGTGAGGGTCTGGGTTCCGGCGACGCCGCCCATGGAGGCGACGATGGGCATGAGGATGGCGAGGGCGACCATGCGTTCGATGGCCTGGTCGAAGAAGGCGATGACGATGGAGGCGATGATGGCGGTGGCCAGGTTGACGAGGAGCCATCCGAAGCGCCCGCGGGCGGAGGCGGTGATGGTGTCGGTGAGGCTGCCGCGCCCGATGCCGCCGAGGCGCTTGATGTCTTCGGTGGCTTCCTGCTCGATGACTTCGAAGATGTCGTCGGCGGTGATCATGCCGAGGAGCCGCTTGTCCTCGCCGACGACGGGAGCGGCGACCAGATTGTATTTGCGGAAGAGGCGAGCGGCTTCTTCCTGATCCATGCGGGCGGGGATATGGAGGCCGCCGCGATCCATCAGGCTTCGGAGTTTGACGGCGCGTGGGGTTCGCATGGCGCGGCTGACCGGGAGGGTTCCGCGCAGGCGGAAGGCGGGGTCGACCACGTAGATTTCCTGGAAGTCGCGTGGCAGGTCGCGGGATTTTCGCAGGTGGTCGATCAGGGTTCCGACGTCCCAGGCGGCGGGGGCGGCGACGAGGCTTCGCTGCATGAGGCGTCCGGCGCTGCTGGCCGGATAGTCGAGGCCGCGCTCGATCTCCTCGCGCTCGGAGGGGGTGACGCGGGCGAGGACGCGCTCCTGTTCTTCCGGCTCGAGGGTTTCGACGACGGCGAGGGCGTCGTCGGAATCGAGGCGCTCGACGGCGCGGGCGACGAAGGCGGGGTCGAGGCTTTCCAGGATTTCCTCGCGCACGCCGCCTTCGAGTTCGGTGAGGAGGGCGGGGTCGAGGGAGGTTCCGAGCAATTTGACGAGGGCGCGGCGCTGGTCGGGGCGGAGGAGTTCGATGAGGTCGGCGAGGTCGGAGGCGTGGAGGCTGCGGACGAGTTTGCGCAGATCGCGGCGCTCCCCGGCCTCGATGGAGCGCTCCAGCCCGCGGACGAATTCCGGCGCGAGGATGTCTTCCCCGGTCTGTATCTCGGCCTGAGGCATAGGGGCTCCTGTCCGAGAGGTGGTGCGGTCGAGAAGACTCGAACTTCCACGGGGTTGCCCCCACAGCGCCCTCAACGCTGCGCGTCTACCAATTCCGCCACGACCGCATCGGGGAAAGCGCGCATGAGGGTCTAACAAAAAGACGCGCGCATCTCAAGCGCGGGGATCGGGCGGGGGGTCGAATCAGATGCCGCCGCCGTCCTCAAAGGCGGGCAGGTGGATGCCGCATTCCTCTTTATTGCTCCCGGCCCAGCGCCCGCCGCGATAGTCTTCGCCCTCGCCGACCCGCTCGGTGCAGGGCATGCAGCCGATTGAGGCAAAGCCCTCCTTTTGCAGGGGATGGGGGGGGAGGCGGTGTTGCGCGGTGTAGCCGTCGAGATCATCGCGCGTCCAAAGGGCGAGCGGATTGATCGTGAAGCGCGGCGGCGCCTCGGCGGTGCGCGCCGGGGTCAGTTCGATCAGGGCCATGCCGGTGCGCGCTCCGGTCTGAAAGCGTTTGCGGCCCGTAATGCTGGCCTCAAAGCCGGTCAGCGCGCGCTCCAGAGGCAGAACCTTGCGAAAATGGCAGCAGGCGTCAGGGTTGCGGTTCCAGAGCGTGCCGTCGGGGTCGAGTTTCTTGCGGTCGGCGGGATGGGGGCCGGTCACGCGCAGATCGGTCAGCCCCAGCCGGTCCTGGAGCAGATCGCGGTAGCGCAGGGTTTCAGGGAAGAGTTTGCCCGTGTTGAGAAAGATCACGGGCAGGGCAGGCTCAATCTCAGCCGCCATATGCAGCAGAACCGAAGCCTCCGCGCCGAAAGAGGAGACCAGCGCAATCCTGTCTGCGAATTCATGGCGGATCATCGCCTCCAGCAAGGGCGCGCCGGAAACCCCCTCATAGCGCGCGCGCAGACCGGCGAGGCGGCGAACGGCCTCAGGCGGCGGCGGGGCCGGGCGGGTCTGAGGCTCTAGCGCAGCCATCCCTCTTCCTCGATCATCTGCCGGGCGCGGCGGGAGAGGTCGCCGATGCCCGCGCCCTCGCGCCGCCATCGCGCGCGGGCATTGGCCAGAGCCTCCAGGCGGGCGGCCCATTCATCGCCGAAGCGCATTTCCAGCTCCTCGCGCAAGGCCCGCGACAACGCCGGAGCCTTGCCGCCGGTCGAAACGGTCAGCAAAAGATCGCCCCGCCGGACTATCGCCGGCACATGAAAATCACACTGCTCGGCAACATCCTCGACATTGACCAGCGCCCCGGCCTGTCTTGCGGTCTGCGCGAGTTGGCGCGCCTGCCCCGCCTCCAGCCCGGCGATCAGAACGACCCCGCCCGCCATCTCCCGCGCGCCGGGCAGGCGCGGCGGACCATAGACCCGCAGATCACACGCGCCCGCCTCGCGGGCCAGCGCAAGACGGCGCGCCCGCGCCTCGCCCGCGCCGACAACAAGAACAGGCCGCACGCTCAGATCAAGAAGGGCAGGAAACATTTCAGGGACGCCGGGACTCTCTCCTTTCAATATTGTGAATATCGCATCGCCGGGGGGAAAATTCAATAAAAAGGTGGATTATATCCTGAACCACATTTATTTTATGTTTATTAGCGGCAATTTCTTTTTCTTTTCGCCTTCTTCCGGCTAGGATTGTGGTCTGACCCGCTGGAGAGTTGTTTTATGGATTTTCTTGATATTTTTGTCCTGTCGGCGCTGTTGCTGTCGGTGGTTGCGCTGTATTTCACGGTCAACGTAGTTCCGCAGGGGTTTACCTTCACGGTTGAGCGTTTTGGGCGTTTTGCGCGTCTTCTGGAGCCGGGACTTGGGATCATTATTCCCTTTTTCGACCGGATCGGGCGCCGGATCAACATGCAGGAGCAGGTGCTCGACGTGCCGACGCAGGAAGTGATCACGCGCGACAATGCGATGGTTTCGGTGGACGGGGTTGTTTTTTATCAGGTTCTGGATGCGGTGAGCGCGGCCTATGAGGTTCGCAATCTTCAATATGCGATTTTGAATCTGGCGATGACCAATTTGCGGACGGTGATGGGGAGCATGGACCTGGATCAGTTGCTGTCGCAGCGTGACCAGATCAACGCGCAGCTTCTCAAGGTGATCGACGAGGCGACCGAGCCGTGGGGCGTGAAGGTGACGCGGGTTGAGATCAAGGACATTCGTCCGCCGCAGGATCTGGTTGACTCGATGGCGCGCCAGATGAAGGCGGAGCGTGACAAGCGGGCGGTGATTCTGGAGGCGGAAGGCTCGCGCCAGTCGGACATTCTGGAGGCGGAGGGGGAGAAGCGGGCGGCGATTTTGCAGGCGGAGGGGCGGCGCGAGGCGGCGTTTCGCGATGCCGAGGCGCGCGAGCGCGAGGCCCAGGCCGAGGCCGAGGCGACCCGCATGGTCTCGCTGGCGATTGCCGAGGGCGATGTTCAGGCGGTGAATTATTTTGTCGCCGGGCGTTATGTTGACGCGCTGAAGGAGTTGGCGGTTTCGCCCAATCAGAAGGTTTTGATGATTCCGATTGAGGCGGCCAATCTGATCGGCGCGCTGGGCGGGATTTCCGAGCTGGTTCGCGATGCGGGCAAGCCGGGCGGTAGCGGAAGCGGCGGCGGAGGAGGAAGTGGCGGCGGACGGGTCAGCGACAGGCCGCCCGCCACGGGCGCGCGCCCGGCGGGCGGAAGAGCATGAGGGACTGGCTTGCTTCGATAGACAATTGGTGGCTGATCCTCGCCGTTCTGCTGGCGGCGGCGGAGGTGGTGGTTCCCGGCATTTATCTGTTCTGGGTCGCGCTGGGGCTTGCGGCGGTTGGTTTGATCCATGCTTTGTTTGCGCCGGGCTGGCAGATTGAGATGCTGCTGGCGGCGGTGGCGATTCCGGCTTCGCTGCTGATTGGGCACCGGATCATGCGGCGGAGTGGCGGGCCGGGGCGGCCCTCGCTCAACCGGCGGGGGCGGCGTTATGTGAATCGGGTTTTTACGCTTGACGCGCCGCTTGAGAACAGGAGCGGCAAGCTGAGGATTGACGATACGATCTGGAAGATTCGCGGCGAGCGTGATTTGCCTTCCGGGGAGCGGGTTCGGGTGGTCGGCAGCGAGGGGACGGTGCTTCTGGTCGAGCCGGAGAAGGGGGAGTCTTGAGTCTGGCTGTTGCGCGTTCGCCGGAGGGGTCTTGCGTCGAATGGCGGACGAGCGCGGGTCCGGTCGGCTATGCGGAGGCGGTGGCGGCGATGGAGTCGCATGTTGCGCGGATGGCGCGCGGCGCGGCGGGGGAGCGGGTCTGGCTTCTGGAGCATCCTTCGCTGTACACGGCGGGGACGAGCGCGCGGGAGGAGGAGATTTTGGAGGCGCGTTTTCCCGTCCACCGGACGGGGCGGGGCGGACGCGTGACGTGGCACGGGCCGGGGCAGCGCATTGCCTATGTGATGCTGGATTTGCGCGGGCGCGGGTGTGATGTTCGGGCTTTTGTGGAGGATTTGGAGGCTTGGCTGATTGGGGCGCTGGCCTGTCTGGGGGTTGAGGGTGTGCGGCGTTCGGGGGAGGCCGGGGTCTGGATCGCGCAGGATGGCGGGTTGAAGAAGATTGCCGCGATTGGGCTTCGCCTGCGGCGCTGGATCAGCTATCACGGGGTGAGTTTGAATGTTGCGCCCGATTTGAGCGCCTATGAGGGGATCGTGCCCTGCGGGATTGCGGATGCCGGGGTGACCAGCCTTGCGGCTCTGGGTTTGCCGGTTTCGCTGGAGGAGGCCGACCGCGCGCTCCAGGCGGCCTTCGGAGAGGTTTTCGGCCTGCGTCAGGTGAAGCCCAATAGCGGCCACTGATGAGAATTGCCGCAAAATATTCTCATTTGAACGGCTTTGAGTCTCTTCAAGTTAACAAGCCCAATCTCTGGGGGGATATCGAGAAGGTCATTGAGTCGACGAACGCCAAAAAGAGCAAGATTAAAATCTCCAAAGAGAAAACGATGAAGGGCCGCAGGTTATACTCCCCGAAAGATTTGAACCGGGATATGGCGCAAATCTTCAAAAAGTGTGGCTGGCAAAAGGAACGGCAGGAGAAGTTGTGGGCGGCGAAGGATGAGAGAATCTTGCGCGAGATCGTTTTCCTGCCTGCGGAGAAGCAGAAAGAAAAAATCATCGAAGCCGGGCTGGAACCGGTCCAGACATATTACCAGACGGATTTTGTCAAAGAACGGGTTGCGGTGGAAGTGCAGTTTGGATTGATCGGGGATGTTGCGTATGACCTTTTTGTAAAGCATCCGGCTTTATTCGCCAGGAATGTCATTGATGTCGGGATAGAGATAGTGCCCATGAAAGAAATGGCGTCTCAAATGTCATCAGCCGTTCCATACTATGAGAGCGCTCTACGCAATGTCACCTGGCAGAGGGGCGTCCCGGCGGTGCCTCTGATCCTTGTCGGCATAGCGCCCTGAGCGCCTGCGCTCAGGCGAAGCGCAGGATGGGGTCGCCGAGGGCGAGGGTGTCACCCGGCTTGCAGAGAACCTCCTGAATTTCGGCGTCGCTTTCGGCGCGCAGGATGTTTTCCATCTTCATCGCCTCGACGCTGACCAGCGCCTCCCCGGCGCGCACCTGCTGGCCCGCCGCCACATGAACTTCCGTGACCTGCCCCGGCATTGGGCAGCGCAACTCGCGCAGGCCCTCGCGCGCCAGAGGCGGCGGCAGGCAATCGCCCAGCGCCGCCAGCGCCGCCTCGCGCACAACCGCCAGACAGCGCGCGCCGCAATGCCGGAGCGTCCAGCCCGCAACCCGGCGGGCAATCTGCAGGACAAAGGCTTCGCCGTTGATCCGGCCCTCGAAGAGGCGCAGGCCCGGACGCCAATCGCTCTCGACCGTAAAGCGGCGTCCGCCGCTTTCGATATGCAGCCGCTCCCCTTCCAGGCGGCAGAGGGCCTCATGCTTCTCCGCGTCCAGAAGGACCGCAAGGCGCGAGGGCGGCGCAGGGCGCAGGACCGGGCCGGAAGCCGCAAAACAGGCGGCACGCCATTCGGCCAGATGGGCAAAAAGCGCCGCAGATAAAAACGCGGCGCGAGTGTGATCCTCCGGCCCCGGCGCCTTGAATGTTTCGCCGAAATGCCTGGCGATGAAATCGGTCGTCGTCTCGCCTTTGCCATAGGCTTGGTGGCTGACAACGGCGGAGAGGAAGAGGAGATTGTTCTCGACGCCTTCGATCTCGAAGCGCTCAAGGGCCTCGCTTATGGCGGCGGCGGCCTGCGGACGCGCCGCGCCATGGGCGATCAGTTTGGCGATCATCGGATCGTAGAAGACCGGGATGGCGTCTCCCTCTTCGACTCCGGAATCGAGCCGAATTTTCTGCCCTTCTGCGCCGGTTTTCGGGGGCCTGAACCGCGTGAGCCTTCCGGTCGAGGGCAGGAAGCCGCGCGCGGGGTCTTCGGCGTAAATGCGCGCTTCGATGGCCCAGCCGCGGGGGGCCAGTTTTTGCTGCTGCAGGCGAAGCGGCTCGCCGTCTGCGATCCGGAGCATCTCCTCGACCAGATCAACCCCGTAGACGGCTTCGGTGACCGGATGCTCGACCTGCAGGCGGGTGTTCATTTCGAGAAAGTAGAAATTCTGATCGGGATCGACGACGAACTCGACCGTTCCCGCGCTGTCATAGGAGACGGCGCGGGCCAGCGCCAATGCCTGCCGCCCCATTTCTTCGCGGACTTCCGGTTTGAGGAACGGGCTGGGTGACTCTTCGATCACTTTTTGATTGCGGCGCTGGATTGAGCATTCCCGCTCGCCCAGATGGACGCCGTTGCCATGCCGGTCGCAGAGAATCTGGATTTCGATATGCCGGGGGCGCTCAATGAATTTTTCGATGAAAATGCGCCCGTCGCCGAAAGCGGCTTCGGCCTCGCGGGCGGCGGCCTGGGCTTCGCGGGCGAGGTCGCTACCGGCGAAGGCGATGCGCATTCCCTTGCCGCCGCCGCCCGCCGCCGCCTTGATCATGACCGGAAAGCCGATTTGCCCGGCGATCTGCGCCGCCGCCTGCGCGTCTTCGAGCGCCTCCGGGTGGCCGGGGATCGTGGCGACTCCGGCGTTTTGGGCGAGTTTCTTCGAGCGGATTTTGTCGCCCATCACCCGGATCGCCTCCGGGTTGGGGCCGACAAAGACGAGGCCCGCCTCGCGGACCGCCTGGGCGAAATTGGCGTTTTCGGACAAAAAGCCATAGCCGGGGTGAATGGCCTGCGCGCCGGTTTTGCGGGCGGCGGCGATGATGTTTTCGATCTTCAGATAGGAGTCGGCGGCGCGGGGCGGCCCGATGCAGACCGCCTCGCCGGCCAGGCGGACATGCCGCGCTCCGGAATCGGCCTGCGACCAGACCGCAACCGAAGCGATTCCCAATTTGCGGGCGGTTTCGATGATCCGGCAGGCGATCTCGCCGCGATTGGCAATCAAAATCTTGTCGAACACGAAAAGCCCCCCCCCAAACAAACCACCGGTTTTACAGTGGTATATTGTCGTGCTTTTTCCAGGGATTGGAGAGGTTTTTGTTTTTGAGCAGTTCCAGCCCCCTGGCGATGCGCTCGCGCGTGCGGGACGGCTTGATCACATCATCTATATAGCCGCGCTCGGCGGCGGCGAAGGGGCTGAGGAAGCGCGCCTCATAGGCTGCGGTGTGGGCGGCGATTTTCTCCGGGTCGCCGAGGTCTTTGCGGTGGAGAATCTCCACCGCCCCTTTGGCCCCCATCACAGCGATTTCGGCGGTTGGCCAGGCATAATTGAGGTCGCCGCGCAGATGCTTGGAGGCCATCACGTCATAAGCGCCGCCATAGGCCTTGCGGGTGATGATGGTGATTTTGGGGACGGTCGCCTCGGCATAGGCGAAGAGCAGTTTGGCGCCGTGCTTGATGAGGCCGCCATATTCCTGGGCCGGGCCGGGGAGGAAACCGGGGACGTCGACGAGGGTGATCAGGGGGATGGAGAAGCAGTCGCAGAAGCGGACGAAGCGGGCGGCCTTGCGGCTGGCGTCGGAGTCGAGCACGCCGGCCAGGACCATCGGCTGGTTGGCGACGACCCCGGCGGCGGACCCGGCGATGCGGGCGAAGCCGGTGACGATATTCTGTGCGAAAGCTTCCTGTATTTCGAAGAAATCGCCGTCATCGACGATCTTCAGGACCGCCTCGCGGATGTCGTAGGGGGTGTTGGGGTTTTCGGGGACGAGGGTTTCGAGCGAGGCTTCGCGGCGGTTATGCGGGTCGCGGACGGGGCGGCGGGGCGGACGGGCGCGGTTGGAGGAGGGCAGGAAGCCGATCAGCCGCCGCACCTGTTCCAGCGCCTGTGCGTCGCTGTCGAAGGCGCCGTCGGCGACGGCGGATTTGACGGTGTGGACGGAGGCCCCGCCCAGATCTTCGGCGGAGATGTCCTCATTGGTCACGGTCTTGACCACATTCGGCCCGGTGACGAACATGGTTGAGGAGTTGCGGACCATGAAGATGAAGTCGGTCATGGCCGGGGAATAGACGTCGCCTCCGGCGCACGGCCCCATGATCACCGAAATCTGCGGGATCACACCGGAAGCGAGGGTGTTGCGGCTGAAGACTTCGCCATATCCGCCCAGCGCGTCGACGCCTTCCTGAATGCGCGCGCCGCCGGCGTCGAACAGGCCGACGATCGGCGCGCCGCTGCGCAGCGCCATATCCTGCACCTTGGTGATCTTGCGCGCATGCATCCGCGACAGGGAGCCGCCGAAAACCGTGAAGTCCTTGGCGAAGACATAGACCGGGCGTCCGGCGACCGCGCCCCAGCCGGTGACGACTCCGTCGCCGGGAATGCGGTTTTTATCCATGCCGAATTCCCGGGCGTCATGCTCGACGAACATATCGAATTCTTCGAAACTTTCGGGGTCGAGCAGGAGAGCGATGCGCTCGCGGGCGGTGAGTTTGCCCTTGGCGTGCTGGGCGGCGATGCGCTGTTCGCCGCCGCCGGCCTGAGCGGCGCGGCGGCGTTCTTCAAGCGCGGACAGAATATCGGCCTTGGTTTTCATCTCCCCTTCCCTGCCTGCCCCTGTTTTATGCGCTGCCGCCGGTGAGCCTAGCACCGGCGGGCGGGGGAAAACAGGGGGGGGCTAGAAGCCGAGGGCGGCGCGGGTCGCCGGGCCGACGATACCGTCCCGGATGAGTCCATGCTCGGCCTGAAAGGCCCTGACCGCCTCTTCGAAAACGTGGTCGAAGCCCCGCCGGTCCGTGTCCGGCAGTCCCAGAGCCTGGGCGACCCGGCTGACATAGTCGCTGCGCATGGGCGGGTCGGTGCGGCGCAGGAGGGGCGGGTTTTCTTCAACCGGGCCTGCGACCGGCGGGCGGGCGGCGGCGGTTTGCCCGTCGATCCGCACGCCGCGCACGATCAGGGGCGGCTCCAGCCGCCAGTTGTCCTGCCCGGCGATTTTGCGCAGGCTCCGCACCCGGTAGGCGGTGTAGGGCAGGAGAGGATTGGAGTGTCCGGTAAGCCATTCGAGGCGCTGGGCGAGATAGGATTGAATCCATCGGCGCTCGGTGAGGTTTTCCGGGGTTCCGCAACGTTCGAGGGTGCGCCGCCGCATCCGGGCCCAGCCGCCATGAACGAAACTGTCATAAACGACTGCAGCGGAGAGCGCCTCGGACAGGCCCAATGCATCCGCCGCTCTGAGCGCCGGGAGCCAGAACAGGCGGTCGGTCAGATTGTCCTGCGCCCGGATCATCGCCGGATCGCGTCCGGCGTCGGACAACAACGCCCGGAAAGACAAGTCTGTATTCAGCGCGCAATCGCGCGCCGCCAGCTGCGCCAGATAGGGGGCGAGTCTTTCGGCAAAGGCGGCTTCCCTCTGCGCGACATATTCCTTGACGGCCAGATAGAGGCAGCCGCTCGCCAGCGAGAATTGCGTGCGGCCATAGCTCAAATGCCCCCGGTCGCCGGGCAGGAGGGTGACCCGGCTGTAGTCGGGCAGGGCGCGGCCTGTCTCGAAGATTATGACGATCGCTTGCGCGATCCGCTTTTGTCCGGGAGTCAAACGAATAATCATGGGCTTGCGGGCTTATGGGCTTCGGGGTTCACGCCCCTTGATACCCCCTGCCCGCTTCAGGGGGATATTTCTTTGCCGGGGAGTTCGGCCAGGGCCTGTTTGATGCGGGCGGTCCAGGTGGCGCCGGGCGGGGCGTCGTTGAGCAATTCCTGCCAGATTTTCCGGGCCTGTCCGGGGCGGCCCTCCTGTTTTGCGGCGAGGCCCAGAAAATACCGCGCGCCGAAAGCGTTTGGATCGGCGGCGGCGGCCTCGAAGGCCTGGCGAGCGCGATCCGTGACCACACCGCCCGCCTCGCGCAACAACGCCTCGCCATAGCCGGAAAGCAAATCGCTGCGCGCGCCTAACAGGTCGCGGGCGCGCAACCAGGCCTGCTGCGCCTCCTCATATCTGCCGAAGCTCATATAGAGGCGGGCGAGGTGGCTCCAGCCCTCGCCCTCTGATCCTTGCGGGCTTTGGGCGAGTTGGGTTTCGAGGCGGGCGGCGAGGGCGGGCAAAGGCAGTTGTTCCGGCGGCCCTGCGAGGCGGGGGGCAAGGGGCCGGTCGGGCAGATGGGGCGATCCCAGAAGGAGGTAAAGCCCCAGCGCCAGCGCCGGAATGCCGGCGAAAAGGACGGCGCGGGCGCGCGGCGGCGCCGGGGCGGCGATCAGCGCCGCAACGGCGGCGGTGAGCAGGGCGAGAAACCCCCAAAACAAGAAATCGCCAACCGGCGGCATCGCCAAGAGTCCCCCGCGATTAAGATCAATTGATCTTACCTTCCGGGCGAGAGGGAGGAGCGGCCACGCTCCGGGTTGGGCTGGATGTCGGTGCGGTTGAGCCGCCGCCCCAGATCGTCCGCCCCGCCGACATAATCGCCATCCAGCCAGATCTGTGGAACCGTGACCGGGACCTTCGGCCCAACAATCGGCTTGACCCGCGCCAGCATCTCATAGAGGGCGCGCGGATCGCGGACGACGTCATGATAGTCATAGTCGATTCCGGCCTCGCGCAGATAGCCCTTGGCGCGATGACAATGGGGGCAGGTCTCCTTGCCGAACAGGTGATTGCCGGAGAGCGGGGCGCGGCGGGCGTGATGATTGATGACCGCCTGGGTCATCAGGCCGCGATTGAGCGCCTCGCCCTGACTGACCACCCGGCCCTCGACCATGACAATCGGCGCATGCCAGCCGCCGCGGCGCAGGGGCTTCCACCATTCGGTGAGCCACTCGCGCACGTCGAGCGCGACCGGAACGCCCTTGAGTTCGTTCTCGAAGCAGTCCTTGACGACATCCAGGGTAAGCGCGCATTCGCCGCAGGGAATGTTGACCTTCCACGGCCCCCACTTTCCCGCCCAGCGAAAGATGGTCACCTGAACCGGATTTTGCGCCGCCTTGCTCATGACCGGCGGACTATAGCAGGGGGCGGCGCGGGGTGAAAGGCCCCGCCGGAGGCTTCCTGGAAGACCCTCTAGAAGCCCTTGAGGACGGCGAATTCCTCGACCGGGGCGCGCTCGGTGCGCAGGCCGTTGACCGGCTGCGCCTCGTCGATATAGCCGATTCCCATGCCGCAGAAGACCATTTCTTCGGGAGGTATGGCGAAGAAGCGGCGGATGGTCGGGCTGAAGGAGGCCCAGGCCTCCTGCGGGCAGCTGTGCAGACCGGCCTCGCGGGCGAGAAGCATGATGGTCTGGAGGAACATGCCCAGATCGGACCACTGCCCCTGCTGCATATCGCGGTCGATGGTGAAGAAGAGAGCGGTGCGCGCGCCGAAGAAGTCGTAATTGCGGGCGAGCTGGGCAAGGCGCGCCTTGCGGTCTTCGCGGGGGATGCCGAGGATCGCGTAGAGCTGCTCGCCGACCCGGTAGCGGCGCGTACGATAGGGCTCTTTGAGTTTGGGGGGATAGACGTTGTATTCGGCCTTTTCGCCGAAGGGGTGCTGGGCGCGGGTTTTTTCGACCTCGGCGAGGAAGGCCTCGCAGCTTGCGCCGTGGACGCCGTAGATGCGCCAGGGCTGAAGGTTTCCGCCGGAGGGGGCGCGGGCGGCTTTCGCCAGAAGCTCGCGCACGAGGCCGGGATCGACCGGCCTGGGCAAAAAGGCGCGGGTCGTGATCCGGCTGGCGACGGCTTCGGAGACTTTCATCGGCTCTCTAGCCTGCGGTCACGCCGCCGTCGATGACGAGTTCGGCGCCGGTGATGAAAGCGGCGTCGTCGCCGGCCAGATAGACGGCGGCGCGGGCGATCTCCCCGGCCTGCCCCATACGCCGCAGGGGATGCAGCATCGCCACTACCCCCGCCGCCGACTGCGTGTCATTGGCCCGGCCCGCATGGATCATGGTCTGCACGACCTCGCCGCCCATCGCGGTCTCGACCACGCCGGGATGAAGCGAGTTGACCCGCACCGGCGGGTCTTCCGCCGCCGCCTCCAGCGCGACCGCCTTGGTCATCAGGCGCACCGCTCCTTTCGAGGAGCAATAGGCGCTGTGCATCGCCGCCCCGTCGATCCCGGCCATTGAGGAAAGATTTATGATCGCCCCTCCGCCCCGCCATTTCCCGGCCCGCTTCTTCAGGAGGGGGAGCGCATGTTTGCAGCCCAGAAAGACGCCGTCCACATTGACGGCCATGACCCGCCGCCAGTCTTCCAGCGTGGTCTCGCTGACCGGGGCGGTATGATAGATTCCGGCATTGTTGGCCAGAATATCGAGGCCGCCAAAGTCCTGCTCGCACCGGGCGCAGAGTTCGCGCCAGTTCTCCTCGTCGGTGACGTCGAGGCGGACGAAGCGCGCGCGTCCCTCGCCGTGACGCTGATTGATCTTGCGGGCGGCGGCGGGGCCGTCTTTTTCAAGAATGTCGGCGAGGATGATCTGCGCCCCCTCCTCGGCGAAGGCCTCGGCAATCGCCTGCCCGATGCCGCGTCCGCCGCCGGTGACCAGCGCAATGCGCCCCTCCAGCCTCGCCATGTTCTCCCCCCTTTTTGTGTTGCGCGCGCATTCTAGGCGCAAAATCGCGCGCGGGTCAAAAACTTGACCGGATGGGTTTCAGGCGGAGGGGAATGAAAAGCTGATCAGATGAACGGAGATAATTCCCCTGCCCGACAGGATTTGCCCGCCGTCAAGCGCGGAGAGCCGCAGACCGGCCTGCGTCCCCCGCACCGCGAGAGGCGTGGAATAAAATTCGGCCGCTCTCGCCCCGGCGGCGAGCGGTCCGGAAGGGATCAGGTCGCGGCCGGTGGTCTCGGTGGTGTGAAGTTTCCAGCCGCTCACTCCGGTCACCTCGGAGAGGATCAGGCAGGCGGCGGCGAGGACGAAACTCCAGGGCGGGATCACGCTTTGCAGCCGCGTCCCCGCTCCGGAGGCGGCGAAGTCGGCCTCTTCCCGGATCATCCGGAATTTTGCCCCGGCGAGCGGATCGGACGGCGCCGTTTCCGCCGTCCAGCCTGCCCCGCCGAACGTATAGCGCCGGGCTTCCTCCTCGATCCAGACCTGCATTCCGTGATGGGGCGGGAAATATGCCCATGCGTCTCCGGCGAAAGCGGCGACGGCATTGTCCCTGCCCTGCCACGCGCCGGAGGCCCCCGGCGGGACGACATATCTGTCGCCGTCCTGCGGATCGGAGGGCGGGGACTGGTGCATCCGGCTTTTGGCGGCAAGATTGACGAGCAGGTCGAGGCGGTCGAGCGAGCGGTTGACGGTGACATGTTTTTGCGCCTGCGCGGCCTGGACGTAGGGCAGTTGGAGGCGGGGAGTTTCAGACATCGGTTATGACCTCTCTGGGAGCGCCGCGTCCGAACAGGCGGCTGATCTGATGGATGCGCAGGTGCAGGCGGGAGGGGGTTTGGCCGAAATCGGCTTCGGCGTCTTCCGCGGCATAGAAGGCGGAAGGTGCGCGGCTGCGCAGGGTTCGCACGACCCGGCCCTGTTTGAGGACATCGACCTCATAGGCTTCTTCTTCCTCGCCCAGCGGTGCGTCGGGGAGGGTCCAGTCGTCGCCGCCGATGCGGGTTCGGCGGGTCCATGAAATATCGAAGCCGCCGCCGGGGCGCGGCGCGGCATGCGGGTGGACGGGACTGAACGGGCGCAGGCCGAGGCCCTGGACGGCGGCGCTGAACTGAGTGGCGGCCCTGCCATGCGGCCCGGCATGCGTTGGTCCGGCGCGCCAGAAAAGCTTGTGTCCGCGCAGATTGGGGGCGAAGCGGGGCTGGCGGACTTCCGGCCCCAGCAGAACGAAAGGCGCGCCGGAAGGAAGCGGATCGCGCATGGCGTCTTCGGTTCCGGCCTGCCCGCGCAGCAATCCGGAGAGTTGCCAGACGTCAGGGGCAATCAGTTCGGCGCGGCGGAACTGGATGACCTCCCATCCGCCCTCTTCGTTGCGCAGCGCGGCGGCATTGGCGCCGTTGAGGACATCGGCTTCGGGGCGCGAGGAGAGCTGGCCCTGAAAGAGCCGGACGCGCAATTGGTTGATCTCGTCCCAGCGCCCTTCGGGTCCGGGAGGGAGGGGGGTTTCGGTCTGGCCCAGAGTCGCCGGCGCGGGGAGGGTGAGGGCGTGGAGGAAGCCTCTGTCGGGCGAGTCGCTGCGCCAGAAGGAAACCGCGCCCGGCCAGGGTTCGGCGGCGGCGGCGGCATGGGGGGCGAGAGGGTCTTCGTCGCCGCGCAGGAGAGGCAGATCGAGCAGATGGACGCCGGGCGGCCCATAGGCTTCGGTTTGGCCGGGAAGATAGGCGCGTTCGAGGCGGGGCAGGTTGCCGCCATAGATTTGGGGGGCGCAGGCGACGGCCTCGGCGCGTCTGGCTCCGGCCTCCTGCAGGAGGGTGAGGCGCAGATCGAGGCTGCGTCCGGGCAGGTCGAGGCGGACGACGTCGCCCGGCTCAAGGGCGAGCAGGCTTGGGGGGAGGCTGAAGGCGGCGGTTTCGCGCGCGATCCATGTTTCCTGCAGCCATCTTTGTGCGGCGGCGCGGGCCTGCGCGTGATCGGCGGCGATGGGCAGGCGGGCGAGGGCGGTGTAGCGGCTGTCGGCGATCAGGCGGCGGGCCTCGGCGACCGACTGGCGGTATTCGGCCTCGTGATCGACGAAGAGGAGTTTGACCGAGACGGGCAGTTGTCCTTCCGGCCTGTGGGCGAGGCGATAGGCGGCGTCTTCGGGCCGTTCGAGGGCGAGATGTGCGGGCCGGAGGCGGGCGGCGGGGTTTTGGGCGCGGTGGAAGAAGCGGAGGCGGCCTTCGCTTTCGGCGGAGTCGAAGAAGAAGAACCGCATCAGGGCGTCGAGCGCCTCGCGCGCCGGGCTGACCCGGTCGATGACGAAGCCCTTGACGATTCCGTTGAGTTGTGAGGCGTCGGCGTCTTCGAGACCGGCGGCGCGGGCGATGTCTTCGACCACGGCGGCCAGCGAAGCCGCGCCCAGCCGCCCGGTGATCCAATGGCCGCGGCGCCAATTGGGGCCATCGCCCCAGACCGCCTCCAGTTGCGGGAAATGGGGCCAGGGCCGGGCGTCCCAGGTCCAGACATAGATGTTTTCGGGCGAGATCATGCGCTGTCCGTTCTGCGGGGAGAGCGGATTGGCGGCGGCGAGATGGGCGGGGTCGTTCTCGTCGAAGGAGGCGAGCACCGCCTCGATATAGCGGCTCTGCATGAGGTCGTCGGGCGAACCGTCGGAGAAGTGGGGGAGCGCGCTCTCGAAGGACTTGGCGTCGAGGAAGACGTTGGGCTGGTTGGCGCCCTTGTCGACCGCCGGGCAGCCCATTTCGGTGAGCCAGACCGGCTTCATGCCCGGACGCCATGCGGTCGGGTCCTGGGCTTCGCCGCCGCCGGGGCGGTCGTAATGCTCGCTGCGCCACCAGTTGGCGATGTCCTTGGCGCGAAAGACCCAGTGCTTGCCGCGCGCGCCGTCATGGATCGGGCGGCGGGTTTGCGACTCGCGGTCGGCCTGGCTGCCGTAATACCAGTCGTAATTCTCGCCGCCATTGATGTTCGAAGCCAGATAGGCGTGGTCATAGATGCTGTTGGCGCGGCGGGCGTCGAGATGATCGCGCCCGTCGCGCCAGTCGGCGAGGGCCATGTAGTAGTCGATGCCGACGAAATCCACCGCCGGGTCGGACCAGAACGGATCGAGATGGAAATAGAGATCGCCGCTTCCGTCGCCGGGGGCGTGACCGGCGTATTCGCTCCAGTCGGCGGCGTAAGAGAGTTTGGCCGAAGGCAGAACGGCGCGGACATCCCGGACGAGAGAGCGCAGCTGCTCGACGGCGGGGTAGCTGTTGGAGCCGCTGCGCACGCGGGTCAGATCGCGCAATTCGCTGCCGATCAAAAAGGCCTCGACCCCTCCGGCCAACCGGCACAGATAGGCGTAATGGAGGATCATCCGCCGCAGGCTCCATTCTTCGCGCCCGGCGTAGCGGACCGCTCCGCCCTCAATGCGGAAGTCGGCGGGCGCGGCGCGGCCAAAGAAGCGCTCGACCTGCCCGGCGGCCTGCGGGGTCTTATCGGGGCTGCCGGCCTGTCCGGGGGCGGGGGTGCAGGTGATGCGCCCGCGCCACGGATAGGGCGGCTGGCCGATTCCGTTCCAGATATTGGGCAGGTTGTTGCCGGCGGGGACGTCCATGAGGATGAAGGGATAGAAGAGCACCTTCATCCCGCGCTGTTTGAGGTCGCGGATGGCCTCGACGACCGAGGCGTCGGAAGGGGTTCCGCCATAGGCCGGACGCCCCAGGGCGCGGCTGACCAGATGGGCGTTGCGCCGGTTTCGTCCGGCGGCGCTCCATTGGGTGGGGGCGGTGATCTTGTCGCGGCTCTCGACGCCGGGGTGAAGCTCGCAGACCCCGCAGCGCAGATCGGTTCCGAACCACGAGACCACCAGCGCCGCCGACCGGCAATTGGGGCAAGTCTCGCGCAATTGATCGAGCGAGACGTTCCAGTCCGATAGACCCTGCGCATTGTGCACGTTTTCCGGAGCGGTGCGCCCGGCGGAGGCGTAGCGCCAGTGGGGGGTTGGGGAATAGCCGAATTCGGTTGCGCCGGGGATGATGGTCGCCGCCCGCACGCGTTCGGCCCCGGAGGCGAGGGGCCGGGAGATTTCGAAGGAGAATTGCGGGATGCGGTTGCCGAAGGGGGAGAGGTCGAGATCCTCGAAGACGACATAGGCCAGTCCGCGATAGGCGGGGGCGTTATTCTGGCCTTCGACGGCCTCGATCAGGGAGTCGGGCATCTGGCTTTCGCCGCCCTTGTGGAGGCGCATGGCGATGGCGGAGAGATCGAGCAGCTGGCCGTCGGCCCAGACGCGGCCAATGGAGGAGACCGGCCCCTCGCCCAATCCGATGGCCAGCGAGAGGCGGTAGACGACTTCGCCGCCGGCAGGCGATCCCCCCTTGCCGCCGCCGGAGGAGGAGGTGGAATGCTGAAAGCGGGCGGCCCAGATGATCTGGCCTGCCAGGCGGACGTTTCCGAAGAGGCGCGGGACCGGCGCGCCCTCCTGCGAGGTCTGGAAATGGAGATCGGAGAGCGCGGGCGGTTCGGCCTCGCGCTCGGAGGGTGCGAAGAGGGCGCGGTCGATGGCCGAACCGGCCAGCGCGCCCAGCGCGCGCCCGGCCACCGCGCCTGCCGGTCCAAAGACGGCGCTGCCCAGCGCCGCGGCGCCTTCGGACAAAACGAGGGTGGCCATAAGGCTAGTTTGCTCCGGCGCGGGGTGGGAAAGCGAAGACGGCGGCGATCCGCCGCCGCCACCAGCTGCCGATAAAGGAGAGCATCACCGCGCGCCCGCTCAAGGCGTGGATCATGCGCCCCGGCTCGGCGAGGATGGCGGCATGTTTGGCGGGCGCGGCGGGGGTCATGCGGAAGAGGAGGACATCGCCGGGGGCGCGGGTCTCCGGCGGGATTTGCATCAAATGGCGGCAGGCGGCCTGATAGAGCAGTTCGCGATGGCCGCCGTCCGGGCCGGGGACGTCATCCCAGTCGGGGGAGTAGGGCGGCGGCTCCTCCGGCTCGAAGCCGTAGAATTCACGATAGACGCCGCGCACGAGTCCCAGACAATCCGCGCCCGCGCCTTTGCAGCTCGCGCCGTGGCGGTAAGGCGTACCGATCCAGCCGCGCGCAAGGCGCAGGATACGCTGGCGCGGATTTACGGACTCATGCGCCGTGAACTTACGGATTTTGGCGGCTGGTTCCGTCATGGCGGCCCTCCGGACGCGGGTAGGACTGGGCGAAATCATTGCCGGGCATATGCGGGAAGCCCCGGAAGTTGAGTCCATTGCCGAATTTGCTGCGGCAGGCGTCGAAACTCTTGTCGCAGCCGGCGCGGATGGTGAAGCGGTCGCCTGGCTTTGGGGGGCGGACCGGCATCTCCCAGAATTCCAGAAGGGTCCGGCTGTCGTGCCGCAGGTGGCGGCGAATCTCGAAGCCGAGGCGGGCGTTGTCGCCGGAGGTGAAGGCGAGCCTGCCGCCGGTGAACCAGCCGGAGCCGAAGGCGTCGAGACCGGCGGCGGCGAAGCAGGGGGCCTGATCGGCGCTTTCGATCCGGCCCTGCCCGGCGAAGCGCGGATCGGAGAGATCGACCCGGCAGCGATGGTCGCCCAGATCGGCGTCGCAGAAATACTGGTAGAGCC
Organism: Alphaproteobacteria bacterium; assembly: GCA_965204775.1. GTDB lineage: Bacteria > Pseudomonadota > Alphaproteobacteria > JAPOUT01 > CBDBFH01. The sequence goes on along the minus strand of CBDBFH010000029.1, from coordinate 132,782 downwards.
GTCCGCAGGGCTGGCTGAGTTTGTTGGCGAGGCCGAGCAATTCGCAGGAGAAGCCATAGGCGGTGCGGCGGATTTCGCCGATATTCCCGGCGCGCAACAAAACCCGCTGAGCGGGGTCGCGCCAGTTGACGCGCCAGATTTCGATTCGGGCGTTGTTGTAGAAGCCCTGGGCGAGGCGGACTTCGTCGAGGGCCGGGGAGGCGAGCGCGCCCTGGACTTCGAGATTGTCGATTCGCAGGCCGAGGCCGCTCTCGACCGCGCTGGCGGAGAAGCCGGAGGCGGCCTCATAGGTCAGGCCGCCGAAACTGACCGGGCGGTCATGATCGGTGAAGCCGTGGACGGCGTCGTCGCGCGCGGTGAGTTTCCAGCAATGGCACAGATTTGTTGCGCCGCTTTGCAGGTGTTCGGCGAGAGCGGGGGTGAGTGATTTCACGGCAGGCGGATTTCGATGATCGGGATTTCGGGAATATCCCCGGCGTGGAAGGCGGCGAGATTGACTTCCAGCCGGTCGCTGTCGAAGCGCACCGGCACGTCGAAGGCGAAACCGGCGGTTATGACCTCGCCGGCGGCGGGGATGGCGGAAGGGGCAAAGGTGATGAGTCCGCGATTGGCGTCGAGGGTGAAGTCCTGCCCGGGGCGCGCAGCCCGCCCGCCGCGCGCAACGAGAACCGAGCCCTCCACCGGCTTGACGATCCGCCGCCGGTAAGGGTTGAGCGATCCGTCATAGATTTTGACGAGTTCGAAGGAGGCGGTTGTTCCGTCGCCGTTTCCCAGCGTCTGATCGGCGGCGGCGGGCTGTCCGAGCGGCGGGCAGGATTTCCAGTCGGCGGGATCGCGCCACCGGAAGCCGTGGAGCCGACCGCGCCGCCCCTCGAAGAAGGCGATGACGCGGTGGAGGTCGTCGAGCGATTTGACGCCGTATCCGGCATTGTATCGCCTGCGGGAGTCGGCCCAGGGGGTGTTGCGCTCTTCATGTCCGGAGGCGAGGGCGACGATTTCGGTTTTGCGCTCCGGGCCGCCGGTCGAGCCGAGGGCGATATCGAGCGGGAAGCGGATTTCGTGGAAGGCCATAAAACGCTGCAGAGAGAGGGGAGGTCACAAGGTGCTGCCGCCGCGGGCGAGGGCGCGGCGCAGGAGGGCGGCGGTCTGGCTGTGCGAGCGCCGGAAGCTTTCGGCGTCGGGGGTGGTGATATGGAAGTTGACGTTGACGGGTCTTGCGGCGTGGCTTTGTGCGGCGACGCCGAGTTTGCCGTCGCGTCCGCGGGCGAGGGGCAGGACGGCTTCCGGCCCCGCCTCGCCGATCACGCCGAGGCCGGAGCGCAGCGGGAAGAAGGCGGGGCCGCCGACGATTCCGCCGCGGGCGAAAGGCTGCACCGCGCCCCCGGCGAAGACTGCGCCATTGGCGGCTCCGGCGAGGCGGGTGAGCAGGCTTGCGGCGGGGCGGCCCAGCGGGGCGAGGGCCTGCTTCAAGGTTGCGCGGGAGAAGTCGAGGGCGAGGCCGCGCAGGACATCGGAGAGCGAGCGGCCCTCGAAGACGGCCTGTTCGAAGGATTTGACGACGGCGCTGGAAAAGTTTCGGCTGGCGCGGGCGGCGGCGTTTTGCGCGCGGGTGAAGGAGGAGAGGCTTTCGGCCATGCGCCGGGCCGAGGCGGCGACGGCGCGTTCGGCGCGGGCGGCGTCCTGCGCGAAACCGGAGGGGAAGTCTGCGGCGTTTTCAGGCATGGGGATCGGGATAGCGTTTGTGCAGGGCGTTGAAGATATCGCGGGTCATGGCGGCGTCTTCGGCGGGCAGGAAGGGAGCGAGGACGCAGGCCAGTTCGCCCGGGGTGAGCCGCCAAAAGAGATCGGGCGCGATTCCGGCGCGGGCGAAGGCGCAGGCCATCAAAGGCCGCCAGGGGAAGGAGGCGGGGTCTCTCATGGAGTTTGCCTGCGGTCTTCGCCTTCGGCGCCGAAGGCGGCGGCGATCAGGCGGGCGGCGAGGGTCATGGCTTCGGCGGGGCCGCCGGGCGGGGACATGCGGGCGGCGGCTTCATCATCTATATCGTGTCCGCCGCCGCGCAGGCCTGCGCCCAGAATATGGATCACATCGCGGGCATGAATTTCGCCCCCGGCGAGGCGGCGGGCGAAGGCCAGAATATCCTCGCCGCCCAGCGCCTCTTCCAGTTCGGCCAGCGCGGCCAGGGTGAGGCGCAAGGTGTAGGTTTTGCCGTCGAGTTGGGCGGAGATTTCGCCCCGGTATTTATTGGACATCGGATTGCGCCTCAGCGGTGAAGGTCAGCTGGCCGGCGGATTCGAGGGCGATCTCGAAATTGACTTCGCCGTCATATTCTCCGGCGAATTCGAGGCTGGTGATCTGGAACAGCCCCTGCATGGTTCCGAAGCCGGGGATGACGATCTGGAATTTTTTGATTTCGCCGGCGAAGAAGGCGGCGCGGATGATTTCGTCGGAGTCCTGGTCGCGGAAGATGCCGCGCCCCGAGACGCTGGCCGAGCGGGGCGATGCGCCCTGCAGGAGTTCGCGCCAGGCATTGGGCGACTCGGCGGTGGTCACATCGACGGCCTGAGCGTTGAAGGAGAGGGCGCGGGTTCTCAGCCCGGCGACGGAGATGAATTTTCCGTTGCCGTCGGAGTCGATTTTGAGGAGGAGGTCTTGTCCTTTTTGTGCGGTCATGATTTGGGGGCTCCGGTGGTGAGCGTTTCGGTGACGGCGCGCAGGCGGATCTGGGCGCGCCAGGTTTTGGCGTCATCGAGGCGGGTGATGCGCGAGTCGCGCGGGGCGAGGGAGACGAGCGCATATCCGGCGGGGGGCGCGGCGGCGTTGAGCGCGGCGAGGGCGGCGGCGAGGAGCCGGCGGATTTCGGCGGCGGCGGATTTGCGCGACCATATCTGGAGGCGGAGTTCGTGTTCGATCAGCCTGTCGGGGAGCGTTCGCCAGAGTCCTTCGCCGAGGGTGATATAGGGGAAGGCCGCGCCGGGGGGAGGCGTTTCATGGATGCGCCCGGCGGGGAGGAGAGCGGTCAGCGCGGCGTCTTTTTTGAGCGCGTCGGCCAGCGCGGCGAGCAGGGCATCGGGGGCGGCGCTCATGGTGAGCCTGCGGCTTCGCGCCGGTCGCGGGCGGTTTCTTCCTCGCACAGGCAGGTGAGGAAGCGGCGCAGTCCGGTGGCGTCGAGGACGGCGCGGATCGCCAGTTTCCGGTCTCCGGCGCGGAAGCGCATCTGGCTGGTGACGTCCTGGCGGAAGCGGATGGTCACCCGGACGCGGCGGACGGGATTTTCCGCGCCGGCCTCGCTGTCTTCATGGCCGGAGAGGTCGCGGATTTCGGCCCAGAGGCGTGCGGTTTCGCGCCAGGTTTCGTCCGGGGCGGGTTCTTCGAGGCTGACTCTGCGCCGGAGCGCGCCGATGGCGATCATCACAGCCGCGCCTTGCGATAGGGCGCGATCAAGGCCACCGCCGCCGGGGGCAGTCCGGCGGGGGCGGGGGCGGCGCCGCGCTCTTCGAACCAGGCGGCGACCGCCTGCATCACCGCCTGCCGGAGAGGCTGGGGGACGTCGCCGGGCTGTGCGCCGAATCCGGCTTCGAACTCGATTGTGAATCTGCCGCTTGATCCGGGGGAGAGGCAGATTGCAGTCTGTCCGTTTTCGGCGGCGACCTCATACTGCTCTTCGGAGATGTCCAGCAAGGCCCCGCCCTGTCCGGCGCGGCGGACGTTCTGGACGCGGATGACCGGGGCGAGCGGGATCGGGATTTTCCCGGAAGCCGGACAGCGCGCCCGAAGCGTCCAGACCTGCGTGATCATGACGCGGGCGGTCTGCGCCTCGATCAGGAGGCGCGCCGCGGTGATCAGGGAGGAGATCAGGTTTTCCTCCTCCCCGGCCTCGATGCGCAGATATTTCTGCGCTTCTGCGAGGCTGACCGGCTCGGCGTCGGGGCCTTGCTTGAGGGTGAGCGACATGCGGGCTTTCTCCGTTCAGGCGGCGAATTTGAGGAGTTTGAGGGCCTCGAAATTCTGAACGCCGCCGCCGACCCGCCGCGTCGTATAGAAGAGGACATGGGGCTTGCTGGAATAGGGGTCGCGCAGGATTCGCAGTCCGGCGCGGTCGACGATCAGATAGGCCTGGCGGAAATTGCCGAAGGCCACCGCGAGGGCGTCGTTGGCGAGATCCGGCATATGCTCGGCCTCGGCGACGGGGAAGTTGAGCAGGGTCGCGGCCTGCCCGGCGCGGGGCGCGGGCTGCCAGATATAGTTGCCGTCGTTGTCCTTGATTTTGCGGATGGCGGCGATGGTTTTCCGGTTCATGACCCAATGCGCTTCGGCCCGGTATCCGGGCTTGAGGGCGTAGACGAGATCGACGAGTTTGTCCTGCGCCCCGGTTGCGGGGAAGCCTCCGGCCCTGCCCGACTTAAGGAAGCCGATCTTGCCCCAGGCCCAGCTGCTGTCGGCGACGGTGGGGTATTGGGTGAAGCCTTTGGGCCGGTTGGTTCCGCTTCCGGTGACGAAGGCCTCGCTCTCTTTTTGTGCGAAGACGGCGTAGATTTCCTCGGCGAGCCACTGGGCCACGTCGATTCCGGCGTCATCGAGCAGGGTCGTGCTGGCGGCGGGCATGGCATAGAGTTCGTGGACGGGGAAGGTGGTTTCCTGGAGGTTCTCGGTTGTCGAAGCGGTGCGGGCGGCGGTTTCAGCGGCCCAGTCGGCGGCGGGCCCTGCGGTGAGGACGGGCTTGCGGAAGAGGTTGGCGCTCACCCGGCGGACCGATGCGATGGCGCGGATCGGCGAGATATTGCGCATCAAAGAGCCGACCCGGCTTTCGATCTCGTCGGGGACGAGATAGCCGCCCTGTGTATCGGTTCCGGCGGAGAGCGCCTTGCTCTCGAAGCGGGCGAGGGCGGCGGCGGAGCCTTTGCGGATATAGGAGTCGAAGGCGGCTTTATGGGCGCGCGTTTCGAAATCGGGCGCGGCGGAAGTCTCCACCCCGGCGAGCTGGGGGCGCAGGCGGTCGATGGCCATTTCGTCGAGCGCCTTTTTTTGCAGATCGAGGCTTTGGTTGAGGCGCTCGACCTTTTCGGCGGTGACGGTGTCGGCGGTCAGGCGCTGATCGATCTGAGCGAGGCGCTCGTCATTGGCGGTCTTGAATTCCTCGAAGGCGCGCATGAAGGCGTCGAGCGCCTCGCGCACTTCGCGGTTTTGCGGGGCGGCGGAGTCGAAGGCCTTGTACTCGCGGGCTTCGGTCCGGGGGTTTTCAGGGGTGGCGCTCATGGAAGTGCTCCTTTGTGATCCGGCGGCTGCCGGGGTTGGCGATGGAGGGCGAAAGGCTTTGGGCGGCGCGCGTGAAGAGGCCGGCGAGAGCGTTGTGTCCGGCGGTGGCGCGGGCCTGCGGATGCATGGGGAAGGTGACGATGGAGATTTCGATCAGGTCGATTTCGTGGAGGAGTCTGGTTCCGGAGCGGCGGTCGGTCCGGGCGCGGACGGCGCGGAAGCCGATGGAGAGGCCGTCGAGTGCGCCGGCTTCGAGGAGGGCGAGGGTTTCGCGGCCCCGCTTTGTTTCGAGGACGAGTTCGCCTTCGACGGCGAGGCCCCGGCGGTCCTCGAAGAGGCTGCGCCAGAATCCGATGGGTTCGGCGGCGTCGTGCTGGTAGAGCATCCTGACGCCGCGCACGCCGCGCCGGGCGAGGCTTTTGGCGAAAGCGCCGGGGAGGATCACGTCGCGGACGAGGTCGGGATGGTTGAAGAAGGCGGCGTGGCCCCGGAATATGGCGAGCCTGGTCACGGGAGCCGGGCGGTGCGGCGCGGGGCGAGGGCGGCCTGATCGAGTTTATGCTCTATGCGGGCGAGGCTGGCGCGCATGAAGACGATCTGCTCTTCGATGCGGGCGATTCGGACGTCGCGTTCGGCGCTGCCGCGCATGGAGTCTTCGAGATGGGCGATGCGCTGCGCGGCCTGTCCGGCCCAGACCAGCGCCGAGGCGCTCTGAATCAGAATGGCGAGGACCAGCATGAGCGGGATTTTGCGCGCGATTTGCCAGCGCGGCGGCATGACGGGGGAGGCGGTCACGGGTTGACGATTCCTGGGGGCGGGGCGTCGCCGCCGGGGACGGGCTGGTATCCGACGGCGGCGCGTTTTTCATTGATGGTGAGGAAGTCGGCGGCGGCGACCCGGTTCCACAGAGCTTCGCGCTCGGTGGAGAGGGCCTCGATGCGGTCCATATCGAAGGCGAGGCGCAGGCCGGGTCCGAAACGGGGCCCCAGCCACTGGCTCAAGGCGGCGGCGGTGCGCGCCGCCAGAGGCAGGACGGTCTGCCGCCAGAAGGTGCGGTTGGCTTCGGCGAAATTGGCGAAGGTGTTGTCGCCGGGGATTCCGAGGAGCATCGGCGGCACACCGAAGGCGAGCGCGATCTCGCGGGCGGCCACATGTTTGGTCTGGATAAATTCCATATCCTTCGGGCTATGCCCCATGGACGTCCATTCCAGTCCGCCTTCGAGCAGGAGCGGGCGTCCGGCGTTGACCGCGCCTTCATAGTTGTTTTCGAGTTCGTCCTTGAGGCGGGCGAATTGCTCTTCGGTGAGGTTGGGCGCGCCGTCGGGGCCTTTGTAGACGAGGGCGCCGGAGGGCCGTGCGGAGTTGTCGAGGAGAGCCTTGCTCCATTTTCCGGCGGCGTTGTGAATATCGACGCCGCGCGCGGCGGACTCCATCGGGCTGCATCCGTAATGGTCGTTGACGGGGTGGAAGAGGCGCATATGGAGGATGGGGGTGTGTCCGGCGGCGTCGCGGCCCGGGTAGCGCATGGCGCGGCCATTGACGGTGTATTCGTAGGCGGCGGGCCAGCCGCGCTGTCCGGGGACGATGCGGATTCGGTCGGGGCGCAGGGCGTGGAGTTCGCGCGGGCGTCCGTCGAGTTCGACGACTTCCAGATAGGCGTTGCCGGAAAGCTGGAGGTGTCCGTGCCAGGCTTCGAAGAGATCAGGTCCGCTCTGGAGCTGGTTGGGGCGGCGGAGGAGATCGAGGAGGGGGTGGGCGTCGCGCTCGGCGCGGTCTTGATAGAGGAGCCAGGAGACGGAGGCGGCGGCTTCGGCGATCATGCGCACGCAGCGATAGACGATGGCATTGGCCAGGAAGCCTTCGCGGGCGAGGGCTTCGAGGTTGCGCGGGGTCCAGGCGGGCTGGCCCTGGACGTGGAGGGCGATCAGATTGTGGACGCGGCTGGTTTTTTGGGCGGGCGCGGCGGGGCGGCGGGAGAAGAAGAATCCTCGGCGGCGCGGCGGGGCGGGGTTGACGGCGTTCACGGGCGGATGAGACTCGCGGGTTGGGGCTTAAAGGCGGCGCAGACGTGCGGCGGCGGCGTTTCCGCCGAGAAGGAGGTCGGCGACGGCCCAGACCAGGGCGTCGAGGCGGTCGGGGGAAGATCCGGCGCGGTTTCCGGTGAAGGCGCACATCTGGTCTTCGAGGCGTGGGAGCGCGCCGAGATGGCGCACGCAGCCGCGCTCATAGAGGGCGGCGACGGGTTCGGCGCGGATGCGCTTGGAGCGTGCGGCGCGGACGGGGCGGAAGGCGATGGCCGGGGCGATCTGGCGCAGGACGGCTTCGACCATATCGCCGCCCTGATTGACTTCGGCGACGAGGCGGGCGGCCTGATGGCGGCGATATGCGGCGGCGGCGCGTCTGGCCCACTGAACGGGGGAGAGCCGGGCGGCGGAGCAGTCTTCGAGGATATAGGCGAGAGAGTCTTCACCCAGTCCGGCGGCGATGATGCCGCATTCATCGGAGTTTCGGCTGCCGGTTGCCGGGGGGTCGACGGCGATGACGGTGCGCCGGAGGGGGGGCGTTTTGCGGACCCGGTTTTTCTCGATGAGGGCGCGGGTCCAGAGCGCGCCGGGGACGTCTTCGATGAGTTCGGCTTCGAGTTCCTGCCGTCCGAGGCGGGTTCCTTCATAGCGGCGGATGATTGAGCGGAAGAAGGCGGGGGAGAGATTGGCGCGATTGGCATAGGTCGGGGCGCGGGCGAGGGCGCAATCCGGGTCGGCGAGGAGGCGCTTGAGGAGGGGGATGGGGCGGGGCGTGGTGGTGACGCATTGGCGGGGCCGCGCGCCGAGGCGCAGGGCGAATTGGAGCATGTTCCAGGTTTCTTCGGGGCGCCGCCATTTGGCGAGTTCGTCGCACCAGGCGAAGTGGAATTGAGGCCCGCGGAGCGCTTCCGGCTCTTCGGAAGAGAAGAGTTCGGCGCACGCGCCGCCGGGCCAGAGAATCTGGCGGCGCGAGGGGCGGAAGACGGGGCGGGCATTGCGGCGGGCGCAGGCGAGGATTCCGGATGGGCCTTCGACCATGACCGAGCGCGCGGCGTCATAGGTTTCACCGGCGAGGGCGATTCGGGCCGGGCTTCGGGCGGCGAGTCCGCAGACCCATTCGGCTCCGGCGCGGGTTTTGCCAGCGCCGCGTCCGCCGAGGATGAGCCAGGTTGACCAGTCTCCGGCGGGGGGCAGTTGATCGTTTCTGGCCCAGAAGGGCCAGTGTCCGAGCATCCATTCGGCTTCGTCATCGGAGAGGCTTTTGAGGAATTTGGCGCGCATCCGGGGCGTCAAGGAGCGCAGAGATTCGGCGCTCAATCTGCTTCTGGAGGCTTTCGCCGTGCTGCCGGGCGTTGTGGCTGTTGGGTTGGGCGAGGAAGATTTTTTCGAGGGCGAAGAGTTTTTCGAGGGTTCTGGCGAGGGCATTGAGCATTCTGGCGTCTCGTTCGCGGGTTTGGGGCTGTGAGGTTTGCTCGCCGGCGAGGCTGTTCTCGACGGCATTCAGATATTGTTCGAGGAGGAGGTAGATTCGTTCGAGGATGAAGGCGGCGCGTTTGGCGTCGGGTTTTGGTTTTCGGCGCGGGGCGGGGGTCACGGAGGAGCGGGAGAGGAAGAAGCGCCGGAGCCGGGAGGGGGGAGGGCTCCGGCGCCCTTTTCTGCAGATAGGGGTCAGATAGTTTGGGAGCGCGCCGGTTTCAAGTGGGGATATCCTGCTATTTTTGCATGTATAATGGGGGGAGCAAGGAGGAATCATGCGGCGCTGGTTTTGGATGATTGTTGCGGGTTTGGTACTGGGTCCGGTTTCGGTCTACGCGGTTTTACGGAATCCGAACCTGTCGCAGGCCGAGCGTTACGGCTCCTGGCAGACAAGTTTGCTGACCGGCAGCCCGGAAGCCGGGATGTGGACGCGGGCGCAGGTTGCGCTGGGGGGTCTGCTGGCCCTGTCGCGCCAGGAGACGATTTACCTGACCGCTTTCGAGGATGAGACGGGCCGGGCGCTTGATGCGGGTTGCGTCTACCGGCTTGAAGGCGGAGCCTTGCCCGCGCGCTGGTGGAGTTTGACCGTTTACGACAGCGATCATTATCTCGTACCCAACCCGATGAATCTTCATGCCTTTACCCGGCATGATTTCGAGGCGATGGGCATGGATGCCTATTCCCTCACCCTGAGCGCGGCGATGGCGCACGGGCCGTGGATTCCGACCGCGGCGGGCGAGGAGGCGGGCGGTCTCTTTTCGATCACCCTGCGCCTTTACAATCCTGCGCCGGAGGCGCAAGCGGACATTGCCCGGGTGCCCCTGCCCCGGATCAGGCGCGAGATGTGCCGCGAGGAGGCGGGATGAAAGGACTGGCCCGCAGCCTCCTGATCGTCGCGGCGATTGCGGCAGGCGCGCACATTGCCGCCGTCTGGCTGTTGCCGCGCGCGCTCATGCTGGGCCCGATTGGCCTGCCGCTGGAGGAAGGCGCAGGGATCAACGGGATTTATCACGCGCCGCGCGCCGACAGCCGTTGGCGCTCGGTCGTGCGCCCCAGCCCGGACCTTTTCTATTCCCTGTGCAGTTTTGACCTGTCGCAGGGGCCCGTGCGCCTGCGGGCCGAGGTTCCGCAGACCTATTGGTCGCTGTCGCTGTTTGCGGCCAACAGCGATAATTTCTACACCCTCAACGACCGGCAGGCCGGGAGCGGATCGTTAGAGATCACTTTGACGGACAGGCCGGATTCGCCTGCCGGAGCGATTTACTCCCCGACGACCCGGGGCGTTGCCGTCTTCCGCACCCTGATCACCGGCGAGGAACAACTTGCGCAGCTGGACGCCCTTCGCCGCCGGGCGGCCTGCGAAGTTGCGGGCGGTTAAGGCTTGCGGCGGGATCAAATACATTATAAAATCGTATTTCCGTCTTTTTTACACATGGGAAGAGGAAAATATGGCGCAACATGCCCGCAAAGGCGCGCAGGTTCAATGCGTGACGGCCAATCGTCTGGTTGACGGCGAGGTGGTGTATTTTACTGCGGACGGGAGTTGGGCGGAGCGTCTGGAGGCGGCGGCGGTTGGCGAGGATGCGCAGAGCGCGCAGGCTTTGCTGGAGCGGGCGCAGGCCGGGGTATCGGATCAGATTGTGGTTGAGCCGTATTTGTTTGAGGTGGTTCGGGGTGCGGGGGGGATTGAGGCGGTGAGCGTTCGCGAGCGGATCAGGCGGCGCGGTCCGACGGTTCGGCTGGATCTGGGCAAGCAGGCGGTCTGATGTATCGCTACGACGAGTTTGACCATGCGCTGGTCCGGGAGCGGGTTGAGCAGTTTCGGGGCCAGGTTTTGCGCCGCCTGTCGGGCGCGCTGACCGAGGAGCAGTTCAAGCCGATCCGCCTGATGAACGGGCTGTATCTTCAGCTGCACGCTTATATGCTGCGGGTTGCGATTCCGTATGGGACGTTGAGTTCGTGGCAGTTGCGGCAGCTGGCGCATATTGCGCGCAAATATGACAAGGGTTACGGGCATTTCACCACCCGGCAGAACATTCAGTTCAACTGGCCGCAGTTAAAGGATGTTCCCGATCTTTTGTCTGACCTGGCCGATGTCGAGATGCACTGCATCCAGACGAGCGGCAATTGCATCCGCAATGTGACCGCGGACCAGTATGGCGGGGCGGCGGCGGACGAGGTTGAGGACCCGCGCATCTGGTGCGAGATCATCCGGCAATGGTCGACGTTTCATCCGGAGTTTTCGTTTTTGCCGCGCAAGTTCAAGATTGCGGTGACCGGCTGCGAGCGGGACCGGGCGGCGATTCGGGTTCATGACATCGGGATTGCGCTGTTTCGCGGCGAGGGGGGCGGGACACGGTTCCGGATTTTTGCGGGGGGCGGCCAGGGTCGCACCCCGATGATCGGCAAGGAGGTTGTGGCGGCGGCGCGGCGGCGGGATTTGCTGGCGTGGCTGGAGGCGATTTTGCGGGTTTATAACCGGCATGGGCGGCGGGACAATTTGTTCAAGGCGCGGATCAAGATTTTGGTTCACGCGCTGGGGGCGGAGGAGATGCGCCGCCAGGTTGAGGCGGAGTTTGCCCGCGTGCAGGCGCGCGGGGCGCTGGCGCTGCCTGAGGAGGAGGAGGCGCGGGTTCGGGCCTATTTTGCGCCGCCTGATTTTGATGAGCTGCCGGAGGATTCGGAGGAGCCGGCGGCGGAGCAGGCGCGGGAGCCGGAATTTGCGCGATGGGTGCGGACGAATGTGTTTCCGCACAAGGCTCCCGGCTATGCGATTGCGAATGTTTCGCTGAAGCCGATTGGCGGGGTTGCGGGCGATGCAAGTTCCGAACAGATGGAGGCGCTGGCCGATCTTGCCGAGGCCTACAGTTTTGACGAGGCGCGGGTGACGCATGAGCAGAACATCACGCTGGCGCATGTCCGCAAGCGGGATTTGTTCCCGCTCTGGCGGAGGCTGGACGCAGCGGGTCTGGCCGAGGCCAATATCGGCCTGATTACGGATCATATTGTCTGCCCCGGCCTTGATTATTGCAATTTGGCGAATGCGCGCTCGATTCCGATTGCGAAGAAGATCAGCGAGCGTTTTAAGGACCCGGCGCGGCAGGACGACATCGGTGAGTTGAAGATCAAGGTTTCGGGCTGCATCAACGCCTGCGGCCATCATCATGTCGGCCATATCGGGATATTGGGGGTGGACAAGAAAGGGACGGAGTATTTTCAGTTGTCGCTGGGCGGTTCGGCGGATGAGAGCGCGGCGCTGGGCCAGATCATCGGCCCGGCCTTCACCGAGGACGAGGCGGTGGAGGCGGTGGAGACGATTGTCGGGGTTTACCGCGATTTGCGCCGCCCGGGCGAGGCGTTTTTGGAGACGTGGCGGCGGGTTGGAGCCGCGCCCTTCAAAGAGAAACTGTATGGCGCTGCTTAAGGGGGGCAGATTTATCCCCGACCCGTGGCGGCGCGTCGGCGATGACGAAGAGATTGAGGAGGCGATTGAAGAGCGCGCGCCGCTTCTGGTTTCGCTGCTGCGCTGGCGGGCGGAGCGCGAGGGGTTGATTGCCCGCCGGGGCAAGACAGGGGTTTTGCTTCCGAACAGCGAGGACCCGGCGGCGCTGGCGGGTGATCTGGGGCATCTGGATTTGATCGCGCTGGAGTTTCCGGTTTTCCGGGACGGGCGGGCCTATTCGCAGGCGCGGATTTTGCGCGAGCATATGGGTTGGCAAGGCGAGTTGCGGGCGACGGGGGATGTTTTGCGCGACCAGTTTTTTTTCATGGCGCGCTGCGGCTTTGACGCCTTTGAAGTTGGCGCGGGCGCGGACGAGCAGGCCTGGCGCGAAGCGATGGCGGAGTTGACGTCGTGGTATCAGCCTTCCGGGGGCCTGCCGGGGGAGACGATCCTCAGCCGGCGGCGGGGGAGAAACGCGCGAGGCTGAAGGGGGCGGGGTCGAGGGGGGGCGTTCGCCCGGCGATCAGATCGGCGGTAAGTTGAGCGGTGGCGAGGCAGAGCGTCCAGCCGGAACTGCCATGTCCGGTATTGAGCCAGAGATTGTCGATCCCGGCGGCTTGTCCCAGCAATGGGAGGCCGTCGGGGGTCATGGGCCGGGCGGCGGTCCAGTTTTCGGCGGTTTCGGGCCGGACGCTTCCGGGCAGGAGGTCGAGGCAGAACTCGCGCAGCACGCGCCACCGGCGGGCGGGATCGGGATGAGGGGCGGGGGAGAAATCGGCGAGTCCGGCGATGCGCAATTTGCCGCCGAGGCGGCTGACGACGATTCTGCGCCTGCGGTCGGCGAGGCCGATGAGCGGCGCGGCGTTGCCCTGTGTGCGCATGGTGACCGAGTATCCGTGGACGGGCCGGACGGGCAGGCGCAAGCCGAGGCTGCGGGCGAAGGCGGCGCTGCCCGTCCCCAGAGCGAGGATAACGGCGTCTGCCGGGAAGCGGCGGGTTCCGGCGTAGATTTCGGCGATTCGGTTTTTTTCGCGTTTGGCCGCCGCCGGCGCTCCGAAGAAGAAGGCGGCGCCTTTTTTGCGGGCATGCCCGGCCAGCGCGCAGGCGAAGCGGCGGGCGTCGCCGGTCTCGTCATCGGGGAAGAAGAGGCCGCCGCCGATCCTGCCGCTCTCGACCGCATGGCGCAGAGCGGGTTCCAGGCGGAGACACGCTTCGGGCGAGAGCGGCTGGCCGGACGGGAGATTGCCGCCGTCTTCGGGCGCAGACAGGAGATGAAGCGCCCCGCCGGTTTGCGAATAATAGTCGAGGGTCAGGCTTTCGCGCAGACCGGAGAGGAGTTTGCGATTGAGCGCGGCCAGAGGCAGAAGTTTCCGGGTTGCGTCTGCGTTTCGGGAATGAGAACTGTTGCGGAGAAGCTGGAAGACAAATCTCCAGTAGGAGGCGGACAGGCCGGGGCGGAGGCGAAAGGGCGCGTTGGCTGAAAGGAAGCTTTTCAGGAGGGCGGGCGGCAGTTCCGGCCCGGCCCAGGGCTGAATATCGCCGGTGGAGAGATGGCCGCCATTGGCGAAACTTGCGCCCAGCGAAACATCCGGCTCCCTGTCGACGACGCAGACGTCATGTCCATCCTTTGCGAGGAACCAGGCGGAGGCGACTCCGGCAAGCCCTGCGCCCAAAATGACGATTTTCACCGGCTGAAGCTCCGCTATGCCGCGAGGTATATGACGCGGGCGGATATTATAATTGAAAACGCCCGCCGGGAGATTGATCTCCCGGCGGGCGTTTTTGTTTTCTGGCGAGCTAAGCGCCTGCCGCCCGTTTCAGTTGGGCGGAAGGCTTGAAGCGCAGTGACTTGGAGGCCTTGATTTTGATGGCCTCGCCGGTCTGAGGATTGCGGCCCATGCGCGCCGCTCTCTTGCTGATGGTAAAGACGCCAAAGGTTCCGATGGTGTATTTGCCATCCTTTTTGGCCTTTTTCAGGCCCGCTTCGATGGTGCTGAAAACGAGTTCAACTGTGCGCTTGGCCTCGGCGACACTGATATCGCCATTTTCGGCCACTTGCTCTACGAAATCGGCTTTGCTCATGATTTTGTCAGCCTCCGCTGATGGATGGGATTGATTCTGGCGTGAAACCTAGCAAAGTCTTGGGGATTTTGCCAGTCAATCGTTTTTTGTTTTGGGTTGGGGTGGTCTGGCGGGGCGAAGGAGGGCGAAGGCTCCGGCGAGGGCGAGGAGGAGGAAGAGCGCCGGGGCGGCCCAGAGGGGGGCGGTTCGGGCTTCGAGCGGGGGGGAGAGGAGAATTTCGGGTCCGTAGCGCCGGACGACGAAATCCTTGAGTTGCTGGTCGGTGAGGCCATCGGCGATTTTTTGCCGGATGAGGCTGCGCAGGTCCTGGGCGAGGGGGGCCTGGGACTGGGCGAGGGGCTGCCCCTGACAGACGAGGCAGTGGAGCGCATTGACGAGGTTTTGGGCGCGGGCTTCCTGTGCGGGGGAGAGTTGGGCCTCGCGGGCTGCGGCGGCGGCGGGGATGAGGAAGATCAGGAGGGAGAGAGCCGGGGCGAGGCGGCGCAGCCGCCGGAGGCGGGCGGCGGCGGCGAGTGCGCCGCCTGCGGCCATCAGGGCGGCGCCCAGCCAGAGGAGCGGGGCGAGGGGGTTGTGATAGAAGGTGAAGGTCCATGCGCCGTTGCTCTGCTGGTCTTCGTCGCCGAGGACGGCATAGAGGTCGGCGGGGGGGAGGAGGGTGGTATGGATGGCGGCTTCGCGGGTTGGGGATGCGCGGGCGATGTAGAGGCGCTTTTGGGGAGCGAGGCGGGCGGCGAGTTCGCCGCCGCGCCGGACGGAGAGATCGGCCTGAACGGCGCGGAAATCGGGTCCCTGGGCGGGGGTGAGGCTATCGAGGGTGATCTGGTACCCGGCGATTTCGAGGCTGTCGCCGGGGGCGAGGAGGGCGAGGCGTTCGGTCTGCCAGAGGCTGACGCCGGTTATTCCGGCGACGAGGATTCCCAGTCCGGCATGGGCGGTTGCGATTCCGGCGTTTGAGATATTGGGGCGTGCCCGGATCAGGGCGAGCGCGCCGGAGGCGAGCCAAACCGCCACGCCGATTCCGAAGGCGGCGACGAGGAGCCGGGGGGCAGCGAACAGCAGGGTTGCGGCGGCGGCGAGCAGGGCGGCGAGTCCGGCGAGGCGGAGGTGGCGCAGTGCGGCGGCGAGATTTCCCCTTCGCCATGCGAGGAAGGGTGCGGCGGGGGCGAGGATCAGGAGCGGGGCGAGGAGCGGGAGGAAGGTTGCGTTGAAATAGGGAGGGCCGACCGTGACCCGCCCCAGTCCGAGGAGATCGAGTGCGATGGGATAGAGGGTTCCGGTGAGGACGATGGCGGCGGCGGCGGAGACGAGGAGGCTGTTGATGAGGATTGCGCCCTCGCGGCTGACGAGGGCGGCGGGTGGCGAGGCGGCGAAGCGGTGGGCGCGCAGGGCGAAGAGGAGGAAGGCGCTGCCGCAGATGAGGGTGAGGATGAGGAGGATGAATGCGCCGCGGGAAGGATCGGAGGCGAAACTATGGACGGAGAGGAGGATTCCGGAGCGGGTCAGGAAGGTTCCGAGCATACTGAGGGAGAAGGCGGCGAGTGCGAGGAAGATGACCCAGAGTTGGGCGGTTTTGCGGTTTTCGGCGGCGGCGGCGGCGTGTAGGAGTGCGGTTCCGGCGAGCCAGGGCATGAGAGCGGCGTTTTCGACGGGGTCCCAGAACCAGAATCCGCCCCAGCCGAGTTCGCGATAGGCCCACCATGCGCCGAGGGCGATTCCGCAGGTGAGCATGATCCATGCGCTTTGGATCCAGATTCGGGCGTGTTGTGCCCATTGCGCGGCGTATTTGGGGTAGAGGAGGGCGGCGGCGGCGAAGGAGAAGGCGAGGGAGAATCCGACATATCCGGCATAGAGGATGGGAGGATGGAGTGCCAGCGCGGGGTCTTGCAGGATGGGATTGAGTCCCAGTCCCTGGAATGGCGCGGGATCGAGGCGCGCGAAGGGATTGGAGGTGAGGAGGAGGAAGAGGAGGAAGGCGGAGGAGAGCACGCCCTGCACGCCGAGTGCGGCGGCTTTGAGCGGGGGCGGTGTCTGGCGCGGGAAGCGCGCGAAGAGGGCGGAGCAGGCGGCGAGGAAGAGGCACCAGAGGAGCATGGAGCCTTCATGGTTTCCCCAGAGCGCGGAGAGTTTATAGGCGATGGGTTTGGTGGAGTGGGAGTGGGCGGCGGCGAGCGCGAGGGAGAAGTCGGAGCGGAGGAAGGCGGCGGCCAGCACCAGGAAGGCGAGCGCAAGGAGGGCGAATTGGATGTATGCGGCGCGGGTTGCGGCGGCGGGGCTGCGCGCGAAGGCGGTCTGGGCGAGCGCGGCGGCCAGCGCGAGGACGAGGGCGAAATGGCCGGTTTCAGCGATCATGGTTCCAGGCCGTCCGGGGGATAGTTCAGGCCGGGGGGGCGATAGTTTTCGTCATGTTTGGCGAGGATGGAGCGTGCCTGGAACATTCCGCCCGGGAGCATGACGCCCTCGGCGACGACGCCCTGCCCTTCGCGGAAGAGGTCGGGGAGGAGGCCGGAATAGGCGATTTCGATGTCAT
The DNA here is from genome assembly GCA_965204775.1 of Alphaproteobacteria bacterium. Classification (GTDB taxonomy): domain Bacteria; phylum Pseudomonadota; class Alphaproteobacteria; order JAPOUT01; genus CBDBFH01. The sequence continues at coordinate 115,977 of CBDBFH010000029.1, read as the reverse complement.
GGGAGAAGTCGGTGATGGTGAAGGTGATTTTGGTTCCGTTGCGCCGGACGCTTCCGGGCCGGACGAAGCCTCCGATTCGCAGGCTTTGATTTTCCTGTGGGGGCTGGGCGAGGATTTCGGCGGGGGTTTTGAAGAAGACGATATTGTCGCGCAGGGCGGAGAGGACGAGAACCGCGGCCAGCGAGAAGGCTGTCATGGCGGCGGCGAGGATCAAGGCCCGTTTTGTCCGGTTTCTCATGGATTGGGCTGTCTGTTCCGGCGGTCCGGCTTCTCACAAATGGGAGCGCGGCGGGACGCGCGCTCCGTTTGGCGTGAGGGTATCACCTGAGGGGGCGGGGCAGAAGCGGGAAAAGTGTTGACCGGTTCTTCTCCATAAATTGTTTGGGCGTGCGTTGTTGAGGCTTCGGACGGATTACTAGTGTTTCGCATTGTTTTCGCTTTTGGCGAGGCGCGCGGCGCATGGAACAGTTTCGGTCACACAGCGAGTCGGGCCTGACCCTGATTGAGGTTTTGCTGGCGACGGGTCTTTTGTCGCTGGCGCTGCTGAATTTTCACGAGACGCTGAATGAGCGCCGCGAGATTCGGGCGGCGCGGATGGAGGCGGCGTCGGCGCGGCAGGCGCTGTCCTGGCTGGTTGAACATGCGCCGCTTCATCCGGCGGTCAGCTCTCTGGCCGAGGGTTCGGCGCAGACCATGACGGCTGCGGAGCTGGCGCAGGCGAGTCTTTGGCCCGCCCATGCGGCGGCGCGCTTCACGAGCGGAGGGGTGCGCTATGAGGCGGCGGCGGTTTTCCGCAAGAGCGCGGAGGAGAACCTTCACATTCATCTTGTGTTGCATGGGTCCAGAGAGCCGGCGGCGGATAAGGCGCGGCGGTTTTTGCGCCTGGTCGGCCATCCCGGCTTTCATGTTGCGCATCATCCTCCCGGCGGGCATGGCCAGGGGCCCCGCGCCGGGATTGATGCGCATGGGGCCGAACATCCGGTTTCGCTGCTTGCGGCGCATGGTCTTGACTCGTCGCTTCCCGGCATGAGCGAGGCGCTTGTCGGGCAGGCGCGCTTCGTCTTCACGGCGGCGGTGAGTTCCTCGGGGGGCGGCGCGGAGCTGCATGGCGGCGCTGTTCTGGAGCAAGAAAAGTTTTCGCGGGCCTTTTTTCTCAATGACGCCTCCTCCTGGTGGCTGGACCGCCGGGCGATGCCGGTCACGCGCGACATTGCCGAAAAGCTGAAAGATGGCTGGACATTGACGCGCGCGGGGAAGAATCTCCGGTTCGTGACCACCCTGCCCTCCTGCGCGGCGGAGGAGAAGCCCTTTGTTATTGCCGCGCCCAAGGCGGCGCTGCCGGAGATCGCCTTCAGCGATGAAGAAAGAATTGTCTGGCAGAAGCAGGGCAAGCCGATCCTGCTGGAGGCGGGCAAAGACGCGGATGGCTGGAGCCGGCGGGCTTTGCTGTATCCGATTGGCTCCAAGCGGGCGCGGGGGGTTCGGATTGTCCGGGCGGGAGCTCTGCCGCTGTTTCCGTCTGCCGAAGGCCATCAGGCCGGATTGGCCGCTGAGGGTCTTTTGCGCATTGCCCGTCCGGACCCCGGCACTTTGTCGCTGTCGCGGGGCTTTCGCCCGGATGACGACTCTCCGCAGCTGGTGGTGGCGACTCATGGATTCAGGCTGGGCTACGGCCTGAGCAAGGCGGATGAGGGGAAGGACGGCTTCCTTATGCATCTTCCCGACGACGGGGAGGATGGGGGTGTAGAGCTGCGCCCCCTGCTTTCCGCCTTTGCCGGCGGCTGGCCGATGACCCACCTTGCGCCCGGGATTGATGCGCACCCTCATGTGACCATCAGGGCGCTGGTTCCGAAGGCCAGGGTTGATCCGCTGCTTGAAATGTTTACGGTCCAAAACGCAATTGCCCCCGTGTTGGACAGCGGCGGCCCGGACGCCGGCCAATTCAGCCTTCGCTACACAATCCAGGGCGGGCGCGACGCCATGAACACGAGAGGAACGGGAGTCTATCAGGCCATCCTCTTCTCGCTTGGCACGAATTCACTGGCGGCTTCGGCGCTACAGGCGAGTCCGCTTCCCCCCTCCCCTTCTTCCGGCTACAACGCCCTTCTGGAGGCCGGCGAGGCGCTGGTTGAGATTGACCGCGCGCCCTGGGCGAATGTGCGCCTGCCGCTTCCGACCCATCAGATTCCGCAGTCGGTCCAGCTTGACGAGCTGATCATGAAGTGCAGCGGCTCCGGCAATTGCAGTCCGCTGACCGGGGGGCGCAGCGTGGAGGGCGAGGTGAATAACCGGGGCCTTTTTGACATCAGCCGCAACGACCCGGCAGAGGAGCGGGCGCGCCGTCCGGACGGCGCGCTTCATTTCGGCAAGGTCAAGATTGCCTATCCCCCGGACTCTTTGACGGTGGCCCGCACATGCCTGAGATGAAAGAGGAAAGGGGCGCGGTTCTGCTGGAAGCCGCTCTGGGCGTTTTCATTGTTTTGGGGATTGCCCTGTTTGTCGGCGCGTTTCTGGACCGCCTTCACCGGCTGAAGCAGGAGCAGACGGCGGCGGCTTTTTTCGACCGCGCGCATGCGGCGGCGGAAGCCTATGGGCGCGGCCCCTGGCTTAGGGAGGATTTTGCGGGCTTCAGCGATCTTGTTCCCGGGGCGCAGATTGATCTGGGGGTTGCGGAGCTGAAGGATGCGGCTTTGCTGCCGGCCTCGTTTCCGGAGCGGGACGTTTTTGGGTCCGGGCTTTTGATTCGGTTCAGCGCCGGGAGGTCCGGGCCGCGCGCGCTCCTGCGGATGGCGGTGATGACGTCGGGCGGCCCGCCTTTGCCGAATGAGGCTGCCGGGCGCATGGTTCAGGTCATTCGGGGCTGGACCGGGCATGTGCGCGGCGTGGGGGCTACGGCGGAGATTGTCTTTCCCGGCGGGGTGAGTCTTGCGGCGGCGGCGCTTCCGCACCTGGGCGGGGCGGCGCCGGCGGAGGGGGCGCTGCTGGCGGTGAAGGAATGGCCGCTTGACGATCGCCTTGCCCTGACGCGCATATTGGAGGATCACATCAATCCTTTTGTCCGCGAGTACGAGGTTCGTATGAATGAGCGTCTGGCGGCGTTTGACTTTACGGCGGCGAATGCGGATCGGGACCTGTCGCTGAAGCCGGTCATTTACCGTCCGGAGGGGGATCTGAAGCCGGACTTTTACCATCCGGAGGGGAAGGAGTCGTGGGAAGCGCTGGAAACGGAGCAGCATATCTGTCCTGGGGGTTTTGTTCCGACGATTCAATTTTATCCTGAAGCCGCCGGGAACGCGGACATAGCCGGTGAGGTTCGCGAGCGGCGGTATAAGGAGGCCAGGCATAATGTGGCGGTGCGGTCGGGGGACGATCTTGGATTTACGCTGATAGCGCCGGTGACGCCGTCCTGGCGGGCGGTGGGGATATTTCGGACGATCAGCGGACGGGACCCTGCGCCGGGTCAGCCTGCTCCGGTTCTTCATGCGACTCGTCCGGTCAACACGGAGGTGGTGAGTCATTTTGACCCGGTTTTTACGCCGCGCACCGGCCCCGGGGGCCGTCAGTTGAGCGCGTTCTACCAGGCTGTGCGCTATCACCGGTGGGCGAGCGGGGTGTTGCGCGACGGCGAGAAGTGGATTGTGCCTCATCTTCCGATCCGCCGCCGGCCTCACTCTGCTCCGGAGGAGGCGGTGAAGCTTTTTGATTTTTCGTGGGAGGGGCGCAAGATTTGCCGGGACCTGGACTCCTGCGAGTTGGACGGGAGTCAGGAGCCGTGGGGCTACTGGAATTTCGAGGCGAAGGAGCATCTTGCGGATATTCAGGTCGGCACGATGGAGCTGGTCTACGGCTATGGTTCGAACCGCTGTTCGGTTGCGATGTACACTGCGGAAGGGGTTGCTGCGCGCACGAGGGATCTGGAGAACACTCCCGGCCCGCATTTTTTCACGCACGGCGATGCGGTGATCAATCCGTGGTTTCAGGCTGATTTATGCGATCATCTGGGTCCGTCGGAGATATCTGTTATTCGCAAATGCGTTCCGGACACGGGGCACATTCATCAGGGTTTTGATCTTGCTTTGACGCCTCCGGCGCGGGAGGAGGATTAGAGCGGTGCGAGCCAGAGGGGGGTGAGGAGGAAGTTCTGCTCGGCGACGAGGACGATGAGTGCGCCGACGGACATGAGGGGTGCGAAGGGGAAGATTCGCTGTCTGGAGGCGAGGCCGTAGACGAGGCCGAGGAAGGAGGCGATGAAGAGGATGAGCGCGATGGCGGGGAATCCGAACCAGACGCCGAGTGCGATGGCGTATTTGAGGTCTCCCCAATAGAAGCCTTCGCGTCCGAGGAGGTCGAAGAAGGTCTGGATGGCGACGGAGATGAGGTATGCGACGAGGAGTCCGATGGCGGCGCTTTCGAGGCTTGCGTCGCCGCTCCATGCGCGCAGGAAGCCGAGCGCGAGGAGGAGGAAGACCATGGAGTCGGGGATGAAGCTCTGGCGCTGGTCGACGGCGGAGATGACGATGAGGAGGGAGGCGAGGCCGAGGTTCCAGTAGACGGCGTTGTCGGCGGAGGAGAAGCTGGCGAAGACGAGGAAGAAGACGGCGCCGCCGATGAGCATGAAGGCGGCGGTTTCGGGCTGGATGGTGAAGGAATGGCGCAGGAGGCCCTGGAAGTTTCCAGGGACGGGGTTTCGGGGCATGAAGATTCGGACGAAGGGCTCCCAGAGGCCGACGCCCATTCCCTCGCGGAATTTATGGGCGGCGCGGGCGGCGACTCCACCACAGACGCATCCGATCAGGAAGAAGATGGCCGACTGGACGATAACGCTTTGCCAGACCATGTATGGCTCCCTCCTTCCTGTTTTTTGCCGACGGCACACGGCCTGGCCATCCTTTCGGAGCCATATTAGCGGCAAATTGGGTGGAAGGCTACGGGGCATCGGTCTACTCGCGTTTATGTGAAGTCGCGGTGGTGATTGAGTTATTCCCGCCTTTTGGGGGTGTGGGATATTCGCCCTATGAGTGTATATTAATGGGTTGCAAAACCAAAATGTTCCCATTATGTTCTCATAAAAAGGGAGGCGGCCTGAGTTGAGAGGAGAGAGAGACAATGCTGGATATTTCGACGGAAGGTTTGCGGTTTGCGGCGCGCGGTCAGGAGCGGGCGCTGTTGCGGGCGCGCTTAGCGGAAGCTGCGGTTACGCGGGCGTGCAATGTTCCGCTTTCGGAGATGCGCGCGCCGACGCGTCGCAAGGCGCCGGTGGCGTTTGCGCGGCAGATGGCGATGTATTTGAGTCATGTTGCGCTGGGGGTTTCGCTGACGCGGACGGCGGCGTGTTTTGGTCGTGACCGGACGACGGCGTCGCACGCCTGCCGGGTGATTGAGGAGCGGCGTGACGATCCGGAGTTTGACCTTCGGCTGTGCCATCTGGAGGAGGCGCTGGCGAAGATGGCGGCGCGTCTGGAGGGCGGGGCGGAGGGCGGTTCTGTATCTGATGGCGGCTGAGTTTGAGCGCGAGGCGCGGCGGGTTTTGCGCCGTCTTCTTGCGCCGGGGGCGTATGCGGCGCGGGTTGAGGGCGGGGAGGTTTTTGGCCTGTTCACGGCGCGGGGGGGTTCGCGGGCGCTGATGCGGATTGAGGCGGGTCTTCTTTCGGCGCTGCTGCGGCGGGATTTGATTGCGCCGGATGAGGAGCGGGCGGGGGCGTTTCGGGTGAGCGAAGCGGGCGCGGCCTGGCAGCGGCGGATGGCGGCGAAGTCGGATTCGTTTCGGGCGCAGCACCAGTTGCGCGCGGCGCGGGGGGAGAGCGGGTTTCGGAATTTATCGGAGAGTCCGCTGCAATGGTTGAGGCGGCGCAAGGGTCCGGACGGGCGGGCGCTGCTCAGCCGGCGGCAATTTGAGGCGGGGGAGAGGTTGCGGAGCGACTTCACGCGGGCGGGGCTTTCCGGGCGTCTGACGGCGGACTGGTCGCAGCCTGTGGGGCGGCGGCGGGGTTCGGGGTTTTCGGGTTTTTCGGCGAGCGAGGCGGCGCTGGCGGCGCGGGAGCGGTTTCGGGCGGCGCTGATGGTTTTGGGCGGGGGTCTGTCGGATATTGCGGTTGATCTGTGCTGTGAGTTGCGGGGTCTGGAGGAGGCGGAGCGCCGTCTGGGCTGGCCGAGGCGTTCGGGGAAGGTGGTTCTGGCGCTGGCGCTGGACCGCCTTGCCGATCACTACGGGATTGGGGGCGTGGGCGGGGGGCGGGATTAGGCGGCGCGGCGCAGGGCCTCCTGCTCGATTCGCCTGACCATGGCCTGAAAGCCGTTGGAGCGCTGGGGGGTGAGGTGCTCGCCCAGCCCGAGTTTGCGGAAGAGGCCGAGCGCTTCGTCGGGCCTGATTTCGGCAGGGTTCCGTCCTGAATAGAGCGCGAGCAGGATGGCGATCAGTCCGCGCACGATATGGGCGTCGCTGTCGCCGCGCAGGGAGAGCGCGCCGCCGGGGGTTCGGGCGAAGACGAGCCAGACTTGGCTGACACATCCCTCGACCTTGTTGGCGGGGCTTCGCTCGGCGTCGGCGAGGGGTTCCAGGCTGCGCCCCAGATCGATCAGGTAGCGGTATCGGTCTTCCCAGTCTTCGAGGAGGGCGAAATCGCCGGTGATTTTCTCGATGGGCATGGGTGCGCTCCGTGCGGGCGGCGCGGGGGGTTTATATGTCGTGGTCCATGAGCGCGATGGTGAAGGTCGCGGCCCAGACATTGTGGCTGCCTATATTATCATGAAAGCGGCATGGTCCGGTGAAATCGCGCCCGAAGGCGTCAATGGTTGCGGCGTCGAGCGCGGTGAGGGCGATGCGCTGGAGGCGGGACTGGACGGGGTTTGAGGAGAGCGCGGTTGTGACGTCTTCTCCGCCGAGTTGGCGGAAGAGGAGTTGGGAGTGCTGCGGCATGGCCTCGATGATCCGCCGCCCCTGTTCGAGGGTTGGGGTGTTTGAGTTCGGCGGGCGCATATGGAGCAGGAGGATAACGATGACGCGGCGGGAGGCGTCGTGTTCGGCGCGTTCTTCGGGGGTTGGGGGGGGACTGGAGGGCAGGGGTGCGGGGACGGCGATGGCGAGTTTGTAGAAGCCGCCGAAGGGGGAGGTCAGGCAGTTTCCGGCGCAGTGTTGTCCGGCGGGGTCGAGTTCGGCGCAGGGGCGGCGCTTGAAGACGTTGGTAGGGGGGAGGAATCCGGCGACGGCGCCGGGGTCGGGATAGAGGAGCCTGATTGCGGTGGAGTTTCCGGCGAAGTTGCGCTGGTGTGCGAGCCAGAATCCGCCTTCGCTGTTGAGGTCGGCGGGATCGGGAGGGCGGGTTTCGACAAGGGGCTGGTGGCGTTCGAGGAGGGGGAAATGGGCGGCGGCGAAGCGGCTTCCGGCCTGGAGGAGGAGGTCGGCCTCGGTGATGGCGCGCCCGAGTTGCTCGCTTCTGATGACCTGCGTGAACCAGAAGAGACCTCCGGCCAGCGCGCCGAGGAGGATGAGGAGGGCCAGCGCGGTTTCCAGCAGACCGAGGCCCCTTTCGCCGGAGTCGTCCGGTGCGCGGGGTTGGCTCCGACAGGTCATAGAGGCCTAGTAATCGTAATAGTTCTCGTATGCATCTTCATCGAAATTTGCGCTCTCGACGAAGCGGCGTTCATGCAGGAGGCCGACGGGGTTATCAGCTGTCTGGGATCGGCGGCGGCGTCCATGCGACGGGCTTGCGGTCGACCACGGTCATGGCGGCGGCGAAGACAATTGACCGTATGTTCCCCATCTCCCGCCGCGCGCAGGGCCCGACAAGTTGGCGATAACTAAAATTCGTAGCTTTTTTGGTCACCTCTCTGGCCAGATTGATTACCCGACGATGCGCTATGGGGGATGTGACGGTTTCTCCGGTGAGTTGCCGGGCGAGGATTTGCTCGCTGCGGGCGATGCCGGCGACGACCCGCCGCCCGGTCTGTATGAGTTCGGCGGTGGCGGCGCCATCTCTGGGCAGCCGGGAGAGGAAGACCATCACGGCGATGTTGCGGGTTTGCAGGGCGTCCGCCAAGTTTCCGTTGAAGGCGATGGCGACGCGGTAGACTCCGCCCTGGGGCGACTGGAAGCAGTTTCCCCGGCATTGGGCGCCGACCGGCGGATTTGGATCGAGGTCCTGGCAGGCCACACGCGGGAATATGCTGTTGTCGGCGAGGAATTCAGCGATATTGTCCATGCTGGGGAACATGATGTGGACGGTGGTGGTGCCGTAAATGATCTGCCTGATCCATCCTGGAACATCTGCGTTAAAGTCCAGATTATTGGGGCCGTTGGCGACGGGGCGGGAGGAGGCGAGTTCAGGCCAGCGCGTGATGACGAATTTTTCGGAGGCTTGGAGGAGGGCGTCTGTTTCCCTGACGGTCTGCTGGAATCTTGTGGATTCGTTGACCTGCGCGATCCACGCGAGTCCGCCGCCCAGTCCGGCGAGGATTACGATGATGCCGAGCAGGGCTTCGATCAGGCTCATGCCGGTTTCGGCGCTTGGGGTCTTTTTGGGGCGGCGGGTCATGATGGTCTACGTGGCGTCATCGACAAAGAGGATGTCGTTCAGGATGTTGAGAAAATTCTGAAAGTGCGCATCGAATAACTGCTCCTGTGCGGAAGGTGGCCGGGTGCGCTCCTGCAAAGGACGATAGCCGGAGAGGCCCCCGAGAGAGCCGCTCCCGCCCACATGAAACCCTCCCGTAAGTTTGTCATTGCTATCGGCATCCGTTATGATATTCGTCAACAGCCCTGATCTGAGACCGTCTACAGTAGACGGGGCGTTTCTGTTATGCGTAGCTGGACTCGCCAGTGCTTCGTTGTTTCGGACCACGGCGCGCCTATAGATATCTGCATCTTCCCCGGTGGGGAAGGCGGTGGGGACCGACGTCCGCACAGCTATCAAGGCATTCCTGATTCTATTGATCTGCGTGTCGGGCAAAGCGGCGAGTTCACCGAGGGTGATCAATCTTTCGGGACTGGCGCTGCTTTCTGCCAATGAGGAGAGCAGGACGGGAATGTTTGGCTGGAGTCGGTTGTCGTTATCGTCGCCGAAGTCCAGGTATGCGGGGATGTCATCGACTCCGCTGCCTTCCTTTTCGAGGGCGTTGACAAAAGCCGCGTTGAGGGCGGTTCGTTGATCTGCCTCCTCTCCTTGCTGGACGCTGTATATATCGGTGACGCGGTCGCCGCCGGTGAGGGTTGAGACGATGACTCCCGGATCCATATTGGTTCCGGCGCGGCGTTTGATCTCGGAGGCGAGGGCGGAGCGCAGGGCTTCGTTTCTGGTCCAGCCGATTGTGAGGACTTCCACCTGACTCCCGGTTCCCTGCCGCTGGAGGGTGAAGACCCGCAGTCTGGCGCCGTTTCTTTGGCTGGTGGTGAAGGTAAGCGGATCGCGCAGGAAGACGTTTTCGCCGGAGGCGTCGCTGGGTGCGGCGTCCATTTGGGCGCGGTGTTCGGCGAGCATCTGCTCGGCGAAGATGACGGGCTGGTTTCTGCTGTCGAGTTCGGCCTGCTCCTGGATCCAGCCTGTGGTGAGTCCGAATCCGATCAGGATAAAGATAAAGACGAAGAGGGTTGCCATGCGATTCCAGCCCCTGTTTCCAGCCCTGACCCGTTCAATCTGGAGAGTATAGGGCGGCGGGGGCGATATATCAAGAGTCGGGCGTTCAAACCTCTGAATGGCGTGGGTTTCAGGGTTGCGAAGGAGGGCCGGGGGCGGGGGCGGGGTTTTCCTGCACGATGGAGAGGAGGACGGGGAGGCCCCACCGGCGCGGGTCAGGGCCGGTGGCGAGGCCCTGGGCGGTGAGGAGGGCGGCGAGGGCGGGGTCGAAGGGGGTTTCGCTGCCGGTGAAGCGGTTCCGGGCGGGGTCGAAGATTCGGGTGGTGATGGCGGGCGCGCCGCCGCCGAAGAGGATTCCGGCGGCGAGGTTTCCGCCGCCGTGTTTTTTGATCTCGCGGGCGACGGCCAGCCGGGTGTTGAGGCTTTTGGCTGTGCTGAGGGTTTGTCCGATGGTCGAGATTTCGATTTCCCCGGCGGGGAGCTGGCGGGCGAAGGAGAAGACACGGAACGGGCCGGCGTTTTGGGCGTTCCGGTCGAAGGTGATCGGTGGGAGCGGCGCGCCGGCGCTTCCGGGTGCGAAGGTTCTGCTGATGGCGAGTTGGGCGCGGTGTTCGTTGATCATCTGGCCGGCGAAGAGCGCGGGCCGGTGCTGTTCGGCGATGGCGCTGCGCTCTTCGAGCGCGTCGATGGCGACGCCGAAACTGAGGATGATGAAGATGAAGACGAAGAGTCCGGCCATGATGGGAGCCTGCCCCGCCCGCCGGTTTCTGTCAATTGAACAGGTCTTGATCCCGCTGGATTCGGATCATCTGGCGCTCGATGTCGTTGGCGAGCATGACGAATTTGCCGTCGGCGACTTTGGCGCGGACGGCGCTGCTGATTGGCCCGGCGAAGAGGAGCCGGGCCCTGAGTTCGCCGCGCTCGATGCTCTGGTGGATGGTGGCGAGGATTCCCTGTGAGAGCTGGTCGCGGGCGAGCTGCTCGCCGACGAGGGGTGCGGCGAGTTTGACGAGCGCGGCGAGGCTGTCGGGGACGGACTGGGCGTGGATGGTGGAGAGGACGATGTGTCCGGAGTTGGCGGCGCGGAGCACTTCGGAGGCGCAGTGGCTGTCGCGGATTTCGCCGACGAGGATGTATTTGGGTCGCGAGCGCAGTGCGTTGCGCAACCCGGCGGCCCAGTCGCCTTTGGCGGGGCGGGTCTGGATGCAGTATCCGCGGTTGTTTTCCTGGCTGCCGTTGTGGTCGTAGGAGCCGGAGAGATTGTATTCAGGGGGGTCTTCGATGGTGTAGGCGAATTCGCCGGTTGCTTTGAGGTAGGTTCTGAGGATGCTGGAGATGGTGGTGGTTTTTCCGGAGCCGGTTGCGCCTGCGGCGAGGATGAGCCCCTGATATTCGGAGAGTTGCCTGAGGCGGGGAATGACGCCTGGATGCAGGCCGAGTTTTTCGAGCGGGTCCGGGGCGGGGTCGAGCCGTCTGATGGAGTAGTTTCGGCCTTCGAGCGTTTCGGAGCGGTTGATTCGGTAGACGTACCCGTCATGCATGACGGCCTCGTCGACGGCTTCGGCGGCGGCGGCTTTCTGTTGGAGCTGATGGCAGTCGCCGAGGAGTTTGTGGCAGATTTTTTTGATGTGTTCTTTGTTTTGTTCTGCGCTGTTTTCTGTTTTGAATTTTTTTACTGCGTCGCTGTTGAGGAGTTTTTTGAATTTTGTTTGCGGTGTGTTTGCGATCTGCTCGGCGGAGAGGAGCATGCCGCGGATTCGGAGGAGGACCTGATTATCCGGGGTGAAGTAGAGGTCGGTGATGGCGAATTGCGAGAGGCTCATGCGGCGGCGTTCATCCGTCGGGCGGGGGGGGGTGTCAGTGGGGGGCGAGGGCGAAGAGGAGGATTTCCCCGGCGGGGGGCTGGGCGCAGAGGGGTTGGAGGCGTCTGCTTGCACGCGCGGGGCGGCCCGGCAAGAGGGAGTGAGTCAGGACTCTGAAGTTGCGGCTCAAGAGGGCGGCGGCCTGCTGACACTGGTCGTGCGGCACATGCAAGATAAAGATTATCCAATGGCCGGCGCCGCCGACGGCCCAGCCGTCCTGCGGGTCTGCCCATGGATGGGTCTCGGGCAGTTCAACCCCGCCGGAGCCGGGGCTCCAGAGCGCGGTGAAACTTCTGTCGAACATGAAGGTTTCCTCGAGCCTGCGGGAGAGCTGCAGGGCGTCGTCGGAGAGGGCGTGCAGATCTGCGTTTCTTTTGGTCTGGACATAGAGCGCGCCCGCGCCCGCGATCATGGCGGTGACGACGATGATGCTGAGCATGATCTCGATCAGGGTGATTCCGCGCTCGTCAGAGGCTTTGTGTCTGCGGGACAAAGCGGTCATACTCGTCACTGGCCTTTTATCGGTGGTGGTAGAGATTGTGGTTCAGGTTGTAGATGAATATTTGAAACTGCTCATTGAAGACATGCTCCTCCAAACTCCTCGCTCCGAACGTTTCTACAGGCGCCCATTGCCCCCCCTGTCTCTGTTGCCCCACCCCTATCAGAGAGGTGCATCCCCTCCGATACGCATTATTCAGGGTATTGGTCAAAAAATTTGCCCGGAAGGCGTCAACATCCGTTGGGCCGGGTTGCCTGTGCGAACCAGTGTTTCCAACTATTATGTCAGGGTCATTGGCGCATGCCAATTTGCGCTCATAGCGCCAGGTCTCGCCGGAGCTCTGCGCGTCACCGGGAACCAGATTCCGCGTCTCCTCCAGAGCGCTTGCGATGTTCAGCACCCGCGCATCGGAGAATAAACTGGAGCGCTGAAGTTCCCCTACCGAGATCCGCATGCCCAAGAACCGGGCGGGGGCGGCGGTGGCGGTCATGGTTCCGCCTCCGGCATGTGCGAGAGAGTTCCAGTTGCGGTCGTGGTCGGCGAGGGCGATGATCAATTGTTCTCCGCTATTCGGAGGTTCTGCGCAGTTTGGCGCGGAGCGGCTTGCGGCCATATTGACAGCGCCGCCGGAGACCCTGGCGTGGCGGGTGGTGACGGCGAAGTTTCCACTCAGAGCGCTGACGGCGCGGGGGCATATATCGGCCGGAACGTTGCCGATATAGACGGCCCATTCTCTGTTTCCGGGGATTGCGAAGTCGTTGACGGAGCCGACGGCCCAGCCCCGGTCGGGCGTCGACCAGGGATGCGGAAGATTTTCGAGGTTGACCTGATCGCGGTCGAGGCCGACGAAACCGGGATTGAGCAGGGCGGTGTCCTGAACGCGGCGGGCGAGTTGTTCTGCGCCGTCGTTGAGTTGGTTGAGTTGTGCGGATTGTCTGGTCTGCGTGTAGAGGGCGAGGCCGCCCGCCAGCACGGCGAGGGCGATGACGATGGCCATCATGGCTTCGATCAGGGTGATCCCGCGCTCATCGGACTTTTCGCGATGGTATTTGGGGGCGTATTCGGTGGCGGTCATGGCGCGCCTCTCTCCTTTGCAACCTGTTAGAGTTTGTCTTGGGGGGCGGGTTTTGTCAATGGTTCCGGGGGTTTTTTGAAGGCTTCACATTTTCGTGAACCGGGGAAGAGAAAGGGCCGGAGGGCGAACGCCCCCCGGCCCCCTTCCGGCAAAAACCAGTCAGACGCTGCTAGCTGGCGTAAATGTGGATAACAGTGTTCGCGGGAATACAGGGACCCGGTCTCGGGGCTGTTACGTCGGTCACCCCCGACCTCGCCCCGGTACTTAGCGCATTGCCTGAGTAAATGCCAAACTGCTCACTCAGAGAGCTCGAAAGGAATATGCACTGGGTTTGCGTAATGCCCGTGATGGTAACCACAAAAGCCGGAGCGGCGCCAGTGATCGTTGTGTTACCGTCAAGCTCCACTGCATCGACGTTCATCGTAGTGCCCCAGGGTGTGGGGGCGGTGGCGATTCCGATAGGGGCGAAGCCTATGTTCCGGTAGTCTTCAGTCCCGCCGAATGTCCCCCGCGCTGCCGCGATGATTGAATACACGTCGGTCACGGCATCGCGGTTTTCCTGCGCGGTCTGGGCCTGGTTGTAGAGGCCGATGCCGCCGGCGATGAACGCGGTGGCGATGCCCAGCACCAGCAAGGTTTCGATAAGGGTGACGCCGCGCTCTTCACTGCCGCGACGGAATGCGAGCTTGATCATGATGTCCTCCTGACTCTAACAAAGAACTCAACACAAGGAAGACTCCGGCTGGAGACCTTGACTTCCATAATAGAAAAGGACGGGCGGAAAGGTCAACAAAAAATTGAAAAATTTTCCCGGGCGGGCCTCACCGAAGAGAAAGGGCCGGAGGGCGAACGCCCCCCGGCCCCCTCAACCGGAAAAAACCGATCAGGCATCAAGTACCATAGATGTGCAAAACGTCACCGTTCGTGGCATCGCACGCTTGAGTGTTAGTGCCTGGAGCATTCAAGGCCCCTGCCCTCATGGCCTGCGCGACGGCATTGTTAACGAACACGAAGAATTGCTGCTGGAAGGTGGCGCGGGCCAACTCACATTGTGCTACATCGCCGTCCAGATCAATGACAATCTCAAACAGCGGGCCTGGCCCGGCCGTGCCGTCGGCGTCCGCTCCCCGTACGGTGATGGCGCGAGTCCATGCTGTCGGAGCGGCGGCAAAACCTAAAGCTGCATTGCCGATGGCTAACGGGTATTCGTCGTTTCCCCCGAAAGTGCCCCGCACCGCCGCGATAACCGAATAGATATCGGTTACGGCATCGCGGTTTTCCGAAGCCGTTTGCGCCTGGTTGTAGAGGCCGATGCCGCCGGCGATGAACGCGGTGGCGATGCCCAGCACCAGCAATGTTTCGATAAGGGTGACGCCGCGCTCTTCACTGCCGCGGCGGAATTTGAGTCTGGTCATGATGTCCTCCTGACTCTAAAAAGGAACTCAACACAAGGAAGACTCCGGCTGGAGACCTTCGTCCCTGTAATAGAACAGGACGGACGGAAATGTCAACAAGAATTCACAAAAATTTGTCCGGGCGGGCCTCACCGAAGAGAAAGGGCCGGAGGGCGAACGCCCCCCGGCCCAATTCCACACACAACTCCGGCCTTACGCGCCATAGATGTGCACGACATCCACGCCGCCTGTAGCGCTGCAAGTTCCGGCCAACATCGGTTCATCCAGGCCGGTCAGGGCCGACCCCCTGGTGGTTGCATCATTAATGATCACATGGAACTGCTGGCTCAAGGTGGCGGAGACTAACGCACATTTGCCCGCATCGTTGGTGTCAATGACGATCTCAAAATACGCACCTCTGCCGGTCGCCGCCGTGCCGTCATCGTCAACCCCAAAAATCTCGGCGTCGACGCCGGCCCATATACTGAGGTCTTCCAGGCCAATACTGGCTGCGCCTATTGAGGGCGGATATGACTCTGCGGCCCGAGCTGCGCCGAAAGTGCTCCGCAACGCCACGACGACCGAGTAGACATTGGTCACGGCGTCGCGGTTTTCCTGCGCGGTCTGGGCCTGGTTGTAGAGGCCGATGCCGCCGGCGATGAACGCCGTGGCGATGCCCAGCACCAGCAAGGTTTCGATAAGGGTGACGCCGCGCTCTTCACTGCCGCGGCGGAATGCGAGTCTGGTCATGATATCCTCCTGATTCCAAAAAGAACTCAGCACAATGAAGACTCCGGCTGGAGACCTTCACTCGCACAATAGAAAAGGACAGGCGGACACGTGAAATGACAAAGCAGAGCTCCCGGATGATAAATCCGTGACTCGGTTGTCATGAAAAATCTTGCTTCCCTCCACCCCGGAAACCCTCGGCGGAGGACGGCAAAGCCGGATTATTAGAATGAAAATTTCTGCGCGGCCCCGCCCCCGCACAACCGCCCCGAAGCCGTCAGACCCAGAAACTGCGGACCAAAATCGCCACCAGCAGAGGCACCACGATCCCGAACATTAATTTCAGCTGCGCATCCAGCCGCCTTATATCGCCCGTCATCTCGGCCATCTTGCCTCTGATCTCGTTGATCTCGCCCTTGAGTTCGGCCTTCATATCGGCCATCTCGCTTCTGATCTCGCCCTTGAATTCGGCGAGTTCCTGTCTGAGCGCGGCGATTTCCCTTTCGATCCGGCGCTTCCACGCCTCGTCCCGGCTGTCCTGAACCGCCTCAACGGCGGCAGCCGCCTTGTCGTCGGGAACGTCGGCGGCTTTCAGAGCGTCATACAGCGCAACAAGACTCACAGCCCGGAACTCCTTCTCCTGCGGCCCCGATTATAGCCCGCCCCCGCCCGGTTGCAAAGCGCAACGCGGCGGGGGCGAAACCCCTCACACCGGCCAGAAAAGCCGGATTATTAGAATGAAAATTTCTGCGCGGCCCCGCCCCCGCACAACCGCCCCGAAGCCGTCAGACCCAGAAACTGCGGACCAAAATCGCCACCAGCAGAGGCACCACGATCCCGAACATTAATTTCAGCTGCGCATCCAGCCGCCTTATATCGCCCGTCATCCCGGCCATCTTGCCTCTGATCTCGTTGATCTCGCCCTTGAGTTCGCCCTTCATCTCGGCCATCTCGCCCTTAAGTTCGGCCTTCATATTGGCCATCTCGCCCTTGAGTTCGGCCTTCATATCGGCCATCTCGCCCTTGAGTTCGGCCTTCATCTCGGCCATCTCGCTTCTGATCTCGCCCTTGAATTCGGTGAGTTCCTGTCTGAGCGCGGCGATTTCCCTTTCGATCCGGCGCTTCCACGCCTCGTCCCGGCTGTCCTGAACCGCCTCAACGGCGGCAGCCGCCTTGTCGTCGGGAACGTCGGCGGCTTTCAGAGCGTCATACAGCGCAACAAGACTCACAGCCCGGAACTCCTTCTCCTGCGGCCCCGATTATAGCCCGCCCCCGCCCGGTTGCAAAGCGCAACGCGGCGGGGGCGAAACCCCTCACACCGGCCAGAAAAGCCGGATTATTAGAATGAAAATTTCTGCGCGGCCCCGCCCCCGCACAACCGCCCCGAAGCCGTCAGACCCAGAAACTGCGGACCAAAATCGCCACCAGCAGAGGCACCACGATCCCGAACATTAATTTCAGCTGCGCATCCAGCCGCCTTATATCGCCCTTCATCTCGGCCATCTCGCTTCTGATCTCGCCCTTGAATTCGGCGAGTTCCTGTCTGAGCGCGGCGATTTCCCTTTCGATCCGGCGCTTCCACGCCTCGTCCCGGCTGTCCTGAACCGCCTCAACGGCGGCAGCCGCCTTGTCGTCGGGAACGTCGGCGGCTTTCAGAGCGTCATACAGCGCAACAAGACTCACAGCCCGGAACTCCTTCTCCTGCGGCCCCGATTATAGCCCGCCCCCGCCCGGTTGCAAAGCGCAACGCGGCGGGGGCGAAACCCCTCACACCGGCCAGAAAAGCCGGATCAGAATGACAATAATTCCGCACAAATTTGCGATCAGCAGGCCAATTCCCACCTGTCTGAACACACGCACTTCTCCTCTAATCTCGGCAATCTCGCTCTTGATCACGGCGATTTCTGCGCGGCCCCGCCCGGGCCGCCACCGGTCACAGGCCCAGACTGGCTGTCAGCTGCTGCTCCATGTCGAAAATGCTGAGCACCGTCCCGGCGATCACCGCTCCGGCGAAACCCAGCGCCAACACCCGCAACACAACTGATTGCGCCTCCAGCCGCGCCTGACTCTCATCAACCCAGTCCCGCGCAATCTGCTGAAGCGCCTCGCCCGAAGACGACAGACCCGAATAGACCGCAATGGTCAGATTGGTCTCGAAATCGGGGAAGTCGAATTCCGACTCGATCAGGGCGTCGCCCAGCTCCTGCCCGTTGATGACGCGCTGGCGAATCGCCGCATTGCGCGCCTTGAGCCACCTGTTGGACCTTTCCTCTATCCGGCTCAGGGCGTCGGACTCCGTGATCCCGGCATTGAGCATGGTCGAAAGCGACATCAGCCAGCCCGACCCCTGCCAGAGGCGGTAAATCGACCACGGCGGCACATTGTCCAGATGGCGCCGGAGCCCGCCCGCCCACAGCGGCAAACTGAAGAGGAATATCGTGAGCAGAATCACCCCGCCCAACGCATAGAAGGGCCAGAGGGCGCGGACATGGTCGGTAAGCGCAACGAAATTCGCCGCCAGCCCGGTCCATTCGATGTCCTGGGAGATGCCCAGAAAGGCTGGAACGATATTCGTGCTGATCGAAACCAGCATCACGAGGGCAATCAGCATGATAACGCTCGGATAGGCCAGCGCGCCGATAAAGGCCGCGCGGATTCTGCGGATCGCCTGATTGAGTTCGATCATCGCCTCCATCGGCATGATCGGGTTGGTGAATTCGGTGGTCTGCAGGATCATCATGTCGCGCGAGGGCACCCAGCCTTCAACCGCATCGGCCAGATTGGCCCCCTCCAGTATCCGCTTGCGCCAGGCTGCCGCCGCCAGCGCCTGCGGGCGGAAGGGCTTCCTGCCGTTGACCGAGGCGATCCGCTGCACCGTCTCCAGCGCCATGCTCAGCGGAACATTGTTTTTCATCAGCGCGACCAGTTTCTTATAGAGGTCGAGCCGCAATTTCGCCGAGAACTGCACTTTGCCGAAGGCGCGGTTGAGCCGGTCGCCCAGACCGCCTTCAGATTCCCGGGCGGCCTGCTCTGCCGCCGCATATGCTTCGATGTCCAAGCTCATCGCCTTGCTTCTCCTGCAAATGGGCCGCTATTGACCACCATTTATACGCCTTCGCGCGCGTCCGGCGCAAGCCCGCTCAGCCGGGGAGCGGCTCGATGCCGCCGAGATCTCCGCACCAGCGCTCGAATTCGGTGGTGTCCACGATTCCCTCCCGCAATTTGCGCAGGCCGTGCCACTGATAGGGCTGTCCGTTCAGTTCCTGGCGCCAGTAGGCCTTTGCCTCCACCGTCTTGCCTTGCGAGGCCAGTTCGAGGAAAGCCGTATCGGGCATGATCACTTCACCCAGAATTGTTCTGCCTGAATAGCCGTTGCGGCACTGACCGCAGCTTGCGGCGGCGGCGAAGAAGACCTGCTCCGGATCAACCCCCAGCGCCTCCAGCCGGGCGGGCAGCGTCTTCGGCGGTTTGCGCCGGTAGATTGGGCTGACCGCCTCCGCATTCTCCAGCGCCGTGCGCATCGGCACTTTGCATTGCGGGCACAGTGTGCGCGGCAGGCGCTGCGCTACCAGCAACCCCATATTCTCCGGATCGGCGATCTTGTAAGACTCAACCCCGATATCCTGCAGGCGCGAGATGATCGAGATCGCGCTGTTGGCGTGCAGCGTCGTCCAGACCTGATGGCCCGACATTGCCGCCTCGAAGGCCAGTTTGGCCGACTCGGCGTCGCGCACCTCGCCGATCACAATCGTGTCCGGATCGGAGCGCAGCGCCGCGTTGATCGCCTTGGTAAATTCCAGCGCGCGCTCTTCGCGCGTCTCGGCTTCCGGCACCGGCATTTGGTGGACGTCGTCGATCACATATTCCGGCGGGTCCTCGACCGTCAAAATGTGGCGCTCCTTGAAGCCGCCCACCAGCCCCTCCTCCTTGAGCGTGTCCAGCATCACCTTCAGGGTCGTCGATTTGCCCGACCCCGTCGGCCCGCTGATCACCGTCACCCCCGTCACCTTGCCCCGCGCCAGCTCCAGGTCCTTCTCGTGATCCGGCGACCAGCCCAGCTGCCCCAGCCCGGTCATAACCCGTTTGGTCTCGGTGTAGAGCAGCCGGACAATCAAAATCCGGCCCCGGAAAACAAGCGGGTTAAACTGAAGCCGCAGCGCCTGCAGATTCGCCGGGAGCGGCGACGACAGCGCCGAAATCCGCGCCTCCTGATACGTCTGCATCTGGTGCGAGATTCCCGACTGGTCCGCCATGTTAAAGGCCGCGATCAGCAGCGAGCGCCCCTCTTCGTAACTCATCTCGCCCACGCCCTCGATGACGCCGTCAACCCGGAACTCGACCGTCATCAGCGTCGGCCACAGCGTGAAGTGAATGTCCGAGGCGTTCTGCGCCGCCGCCTGCCGGACGACCTCAAGAAACTCGCGCTGCTTGTCGGCTTTCTCGCGCGCGCCGGCCCGGCGCACCAGCGACGCGCCCGCATCATGGTAGATCTTCTGGAGATAGCTATACTCAATCTGGACCAGGCTGATGATCTTCGTTCCGGTGAGTTGCTGCCCCTCGATAAAGGACAGCACCTCCGGATGATTCTCCCGCCCCTTGCAGACATAGATGACGCCGTCGTCGAAAAGCGCGATGCTGTTGGAAAGAAATTTGCCGGTCTGAATCTTTCCCTCGCCTCCGGTGAGGAGTTTTGAGGTTTTGCGGCGGCCCTCGAGCAGGGTGAGGGCTTCTTCGGAAAATTCCTGCAAGGGCTGGAGCGTAATCCCGGCGATTTTGGTGACCGCCCCCCGCCTTGCCTTGATCTCCCTTCCCAGCAGCTGCTCAAGGTTATCGGAGACCGGCGTCTTTTCCTCCAGGGCCGGGGCAGCGGGAGGGGATTTTCCCGCCGGCGTTGGCGCTTTTGACCGGGGGGCCAGTTCGACCACTGACCCGGACTCCGCCGAGGAGCGGTCCGCCACCGGGCGGGGGTCCGCCACCGGGCGGGGGTCCGCCTCCGGACGGGGGTCCGCCTTCGGACGGGGGTCCGCCTTCGGACTTTGCGCCTTGGCGGCGGGCGGAGGGGCCGGGTGCGGCACAGTTTCTGCCTTGCTCCGGAACATACGGAGCAAGGGGGTTTTCGACATCACGTTTTTTTGATCGGGCTGCTTTCCTGATGAAGCGGCCGCTTTGAGGGCCGGTGGCGGAGGTGGCTTCGAAGGCCGGGTGTTGCGCGTGGGTTTGCCTTCCGGCGGCGGACTGCCGTCGGCAAGCGGCGGCGCACCTTCCCCGTCAAGGCGAACCAGTGCCGCCGGGGCGCCTTTCTGCATGGCCTTGTTAATTGAGAGGATAGTCTGGGAATCTGCAACTTCGATTATTCGCCCTATCTGCACCCCGGTCATTTTCTGCCCTTCGATGAAGGACACGATCATCGGATGCTTCCGGGCTTCCTTGACGACAAACAGCGTCCCGTCATCAAACAACGCGGCATTTGAAGCGATAAAGGGGGACACCCGGATAGCCCCAAAGATTCCGGTGAGCAATTTGGCGCTGGCGACGAGGAGGGCATCTTCAAGGGATTGAGCCTTGCCCGGGCCGGCCGCCGGAGTTTCGGATTTGGAGGCAGGCTCGACGGCGCCTTCACTGGAAGAGACCGGAGCAGAGGCCGGCGCGGGGCCGGGGATCATAGAATTGGCAGCCTCCAGATAGAATTTCCGAATGTCCTCGATCCCACTCACTGGGATGATCTTGTCGATTCGCACTCCGGCGGCTTTTTGCGCGGAGATGAAATCGAGAATTCGGGGTTCCTCCTCCACTTCGCCGACGACATAGAGGACACCGGTGTCAAAGAGGGCGAGGTGGCGGGTTACGTATTCGTTGGCCCGGATCGGACGGCCAAAGCCGGTGAGCAGAGTGCCATTGCCTGCTTCTTTCTGAACGGCATCTTGATCGGCGAGGCTGGACACGTCCTCATGCGCCTCCCTTGTTCGGGAAGGAGCGGCCACCGGCCGGCACGGGGATCTCCTAGGGAGCTACGGCTGCGGGAGCCGTGACGCTTCGGTATCGGGCGCGCGGGGGGGCGGCGCGGGCTCTGCTGCGTTGTGGTTCTTCGCCGGCCTGGCTTGACGGACCAACAGATGGCGCGCGCCTTTCTTGCGGGGGCGCTCCGAAATCAGGGGAGGGGCCTCCGAAAAAGCCTGGCGGCCCGTCGAAGCCAATTCCCCCTGCCCCGGCAGGCGGGCCTCCCAGAGGGGATGGAGGCGAAGCAATTCCTGAATTTTGCGCGCCCGCCGCCGCCCCGACAGCCGCCGCGGCCATGGGCAGGTTATAGTTGTTGCCATAGAGGCTGTTATGGGCCATGACGCCGTTTTTGGTGATGGCCTTGACGATATTCTGATCGGTCTGGAGGCGGAAGGGGAGCGCATCGCCGGGCTTGACGGTGATGATGGCGCCGCCAGGACCCTGCAGATCGGCGCTGAGGTCCTTGCCCTTTCCGGAGATGATCAGGACCTGATGCGGGGCGAGTTCGACCTGGGCCTGCGGTGCTTCGAGCTGCGGCTCCTCCTCGGCCAGATTTCGCGGCAACGTGGGGAGTGAGGGGAGGATCGGCCCTGGTGACGCTTTCTTCTCCTCTTTTTTGGTGAGGCTGCCCAGTTCTTTCTGGAGGCGGGCGATGGCGATTTTCTTTCTGAGGAGCATTTCGAGTTCGTTGAGTCCGGCGAGTTCGTCGAGGATGCTGCCGCCTTCGGGGGCTGTTGCTTCGGTCGAAGCGATCTGTTGCGCCTCCAGACCCTGTCGCGGATCAGGGATGGGGGTGGGGGCGGGGGCGGGCGTCTCGTTAGCGGCAGCGGATGGCAGGAGCGCTTCGGGGAAAGGCGGCTGGGCTGCCGGCGTTGCCGGGCGGGGCGACGGTGATGCCGGGGCGGGCGAGGCCGAAGGCGCCGCGCCTCCGGGGAAGGGGAGGAACTCAGGCTCCTCCGCCAGCGCGACGACGGGGGCGAGCGCACCTACAGCGCCAGCGATCAGGGCGAGAGCGGCTCTTCGTGCGGCCTGGACTGGCCTATTCTGAGCGTTTCTTGTCATCTGCCTGGGTCTTTTCCTTCTGGTGGATGAACCCTTCCATAGCCCAACTGTTCTGGTTGGGCGTATAGTCGATTTTGTATACCACGGAACCGGGTATTTTGTAAAGTTCGTTGAAGACCTTTTCCGGGGAGATGCTGGTGCGGATGCTGTAGCGGATTCCCTGGCCTTTCTGGGCGACCTGTCCGGCGGGGGGCTTGACGATTCGGCCTTCGATGGCGCCTCTTGACACGCTCAGGTTGATTCCGGTTCTCTGCTGCAACGTCCAGAGGCGGACTTCGGCGTCTTCCCGGGTGAGACTCGGCTTGCTTTCGCCGATTTCTTTGCGTGGGAAGGTCCAGGACTTGACGAGGATCGCGCTTTGGCCTCCGGCGCCGAATTCAAAGATGTCGTAGGGCAGTTTAAGGTGTGCGACGAATTGCTGGAAGCGCTCTGCGTTTCCGCCGTAGCGTTGCCAGACGGCGGTGATTTTTTGTTCGAGGACGTTGCATTTGACGCTGGAGATGCCCCATCCGGGGATGGCGCGGGCCGAGCGCCAATAGGTGGTGATGCCGCCGACGCAACGATTGTGGACGGCCTGATTATTGGGGAGATACTTCCAGGAGATGGTTTTTTTAGGCACTTTGGGCTTTTTTCTGACCGGCTGGATGGAGAGGGCGAGGCGGCGCATTTCTTCTTCGGCGTTGTTGAGGTATTGACGATAGCCATACCAGCCGCCGCCGAAGACGAGGATTCCGGCGAGTCCGGCGGCGATGAGGATATTCCCCTGCCGTCCTGAACTGATTGAGGCCAGCCGGACCTGTCCGGGCCTTTTGAAGAAGGTTGCGAGGTCGGTCTGCTTTGCGTTTTCGATTTCCCACTCGGCGGGGGCGATGATGAAGTCCCAGTCATCGCTGTAAAGGGTTTGCTCGAAGAGTTTTTTGGCCTCCTCCTCATTGGCGAGGAGGCGGTCGCCACTGGGATAGATGGCGCCCCCCTTGATGATGCACAGCCAGAATTTGCTGTCGATTTTCCAGGCGGCGAGGAGGGCCTTTCCGGCAGGGAGATTTCTGTAGACGGTTGCGGCGGCGGAGATTTGGCGGGTTCGGTATTTGTTCTCGTCCGCGCCGACGCCGTATTGGTGGACGCCTTCGCTTTTGATGCAGAAGAAATTGTGGGATTTGGAGAGTTTTTTGGCGAAGGCGAGGGCCTCCTTGCGTACGCGGGGTCCGGCGCCGGAGGCGACCTGCCAGAAGAGGCCGACGGCATAGTCTTTCTTGTTGTGCTGGATGGCGCTGTAGCGGGGCGAGAGTCTGATTGGGGGGGTGCTCATCGGAGTGCTCTCAGGGATGCGATTCTATGTGAATCGCCGGGGGGAGTTTACAGCTTGTGGCCTGTTTGGGGCAAGGGGCGCCTCACGCCTTGATGAGAGTTGGGGTGACGAGGATGATGATGACGGTGCGTCCGGTGCTGGCGTCGCGGTTGCCGCCGAGGAGCAGGTTGTCGTGATGCCCGGTTCCGCGCCGATTGGCGGAGTTTCGCTTCTGTTCGAACCCGGAGATGACGAGGGTTGAGCGGTTGGGGACGATGGTCTCCTGGGTGAAGGAGCGGCTGGTGGTTTCGGGCTGCTGGACCTGCTCGGCGCCGGAGCCGAAAGGCCTGATTTCGTTGAGGGTGTCGATGGTGACGGCGAGGTCGATCTGGATTCGCTCGCGGTCGAGGATGCGGGGGCGGACGCGCATGAAGAAGCCGGAGGAGACCTGGCCGGGGATGATTTCGGTCATGATGGTGCCGGTCTGGGAGTCGGTGGTGGTGCTGCGGCGGGCGAGATAGGCGGTGTTGACGGTGGACTGGATGGGGGTTGGCTTGCCGTTTCGGGTTCGGGTGTTGGCGGTGGTGAGGACGGAGACTCTTCCGAAGGTGCTGAGGGCGGTGATGACGGCGTTGACGCCGTTATTTTCGGCGTCGTTGTAGGTGAATGTGGAGCCGATATTGGGCTGTGCGAAGGCGCCGCCGATGGAGTTGAAGGTGAGGCCGCGGACGGAGGCGCCGAGGGTGGAGGCGAGGAACTGGCCGATATCGATGTTTTGGAAGTTGAGGCGGTAGGCGTCTTCGCCGCTGATGCCGACCTCCAGGACCTGGACGGCGAGGTGGATCTGCTCGGTGAAGTAGGCGTTTCGGGCATGGATGAGTTCGGCGATCTGACGCATGGCGCGCGGGGTTGTGGTGACGGTGATTTTGCCGGTCGAGGGCGACAGGCTGAGCCGCGAGTTGCGGGGCAGGATATTGGTGAGGCTTCTTTCGATGTCCTCCCATTCGTTGAAGGTGGCGTTCTGGCTGATGGATGTGGAAGTTGAGGAGCTGCCTGTGCCTGTGCTTCCGGTTCCGCCGGTGTCGCCGGTGCCGCCGCCGTCGGTTCCGCCGCCGCTTGCGCCGCCGGAGTTGGAGATGGAGTTGGAGGTCGTGACCTGGTTGGGGGGGGCGTAGAAGTCGAAGATGCGGGTGATGGTCTGGATGAAGACGATTTCCTTGTCCGCCTCGCGATAGAGCCAGTGGGCGCTGAAGGACTGGGCGACCTCGTCGAGGAGGCCCTGGAGGTCGCCGCCGGCATAGCGGACGGAGGCCTGGACCATCTGGCCCTGGGGGGTGGCGGCGTCGAGTTCGGGGACGGTGGAGATTCCGGTGAGTTCGGAGAGTTTGCGGGTGATCGTGGTCAGATCGACCGGGACGGCGGTGATCAGGGTGAAGTCTCTGGCCGCCCGGATACTGTCGGGCAGGGGCCGTGTGCTGTTTTTGAGCAGGCGCGGGGCGTCGCCGATCCAGATGCGGTCGGCATAGGTGGAGATTTTGCGCTTTTTGTAGGAGTCGAGTTCTTCAAGGAGTTCCTGCCGCTTGAGGAGGGTGAGGTCCTTGTGCTTTTCGATGGTGTCTTCGGCATATTCGGTGGCGACGCAGGCGGGCATGGCGAGGCCGATCATGGCGGCGAGGCCCAGGCGGAGGGTGCGGCGCGGGCGGGGGGCGGTTTGTCCGGCGGGACGGGGTGTGGGCGTCGTGGTCATGGGGCGGCGGCCTCAGTAGTTTCCGTCGTGATTTTCGATCACGGCGACGCGGTTTTTGTAATAGGTGACGTGGAGCGGCGGGTAGGTGTCCTCGAAGGCCTTGAGGACGTTGTCGACGGCGTCGGTGAAACCGCCGACGAAGACGGCTCCGGCCTCAATCGGGTATTCGTAGGAGGACTTCCAGACGATTTTCCACTCGGCGCGCTCGGCCCATTGGGAGAGGGTTCGGTAGAGGGTTGCGCCTTCTTTGGCGGCCCACCAATTTTTGTTGATTTCGGGGTCCTGGCTGGGGCCTCCGGCTTTTGGATTTTCCGGGAAGAAGGGTTTGCCGGTGAGTTCGCGGTATGCCTCGCTGGCCGACTCGATGATGGCGCGCATGAGTTCTTCCCTGCTGGGCTGCTTGGCGCGAGCGGGGTCTACGGACCTGCGGGGTTTTTGATTGGGCCGCAGGGCGGGTGCGAGGAGGTCGGCGACGGAGGGCGCGGCGGGCGCGGCGGCTTGCTGGTTGCGGATGGAGGTGAGGGCGTCGGCCTGGATTCGCTGTGCTTCGGTCATGGCGGTGATAAGCGCGGCCTGATTGGAGGAGCAGCCGGAGGCGGCCAGCCCGGCGGCGGCCAGAACCAGAGCGGAGGGCCAAAGCGCAACGCGCCGGCCGATTTTGATTGAATGACGCCCCATGGTTTTTGCGAGTTCCCTGCTTCCCTTTATCGCCGCTTCCGGCGCTTCGCCGGACCCGGCTTGCAATCTTACCCTTGAAGGTTAAATTTTTCCTAGCGCCGTGCGGCGGTTCCCACTCTTTTGCCCTCCGGGGCAGTCTTATTTTTTAGAATACGCGAAAAAAGGCAAGTGTTTTCATGGGCGTTCACGGAAGTGTCAAGAGGCGGGACTCATGGGCGGGGGCAAGGAGAGGCGGCGGGGATTGTCAATATATTGTGGGGCGCGGGGCGGCGGGGGTCATATGTCGGCGGAGGTGAGGGGGAAGAAGTTGTTTGCGTGGGGTCGGAAATGTTTTAGACCAAGCGGGCCTGCCGGGGGGCGGGCGGCGGCGTGAGGAAGATGATGTCCGGGACGGAAGTGAAAAGCGAAAGCGCCCTGCCGGCGGGTTTTGGGCCTTATATGGCCGGTCAGGGTCTTTGGTTTCTGGGGACGGGGATTCAGTTTGTTCTGTTTCAGACGATTGGGGCGCTTTTGCTGGATCTGGAGGCGCGCCTGCTGGGCTTTGCGCAGATGACGATCATGCTGCCCTCGCTGTTGTTCATGCTGTTTGGAGGTGCGATGGCGGAGCGGCGGGACGGGCGGCGGTTTTTGTCGGCTTTGCAGGTTGTTGCGATGGCGCCGCCGCTTGTTCTGGCGGGGGCGATTTTTTCGGAGAGTCTGAGTTACGGTCTGTATCTGGGCTACGGGCTGGCGATGGGGACGCTGGCGGCCTTCATCATGCCGACGCGCGACGGCCTGCTGCCGCGCATTTCCGGAGGGAATATCCAGCGCGCAGTGACGCTGGCGCTGGGCCTGCAATTTGCGGGGATGCTGGCGGGGATGGGCGGGGCCGCCTTATCGGGTCTGCTGGGCGTGGAGACTTTGCTGCTGGGGCAGGCGGCGGCCTTTCTGGCGGCGTCGCTGATGGCGGGGCGTCTTCCGCCGCTGCCTCCGGCGGCGGCGCAGGCGGGGCGCTCGGTTTTGCATGATGTCGCCGACGGGCTGAAGGAGGCGCTGCAGCGGCGGGAGATTCTGTCGGTTATGGTGATGATGATCGCGGTCGGGGTTTTTTACATCGGCGCGTTTCTTGTGGTTCTGCCGCTTCTGGTGCGGGATTATTATGGCGGCGGCGGCGGCCAGATCGGGCTTTTGAATATTGCCTTCTGGAGCGGCTCGATTCTGGTCTCGATGCTTCTGCTGCGGGTCGGGCGGATAGAATGGCGGGGCGGGGTTTTGACCTGCGGGCTGTTTTCAGGTCTTGTGATTCTTGTTTTGATTTCGTTTCCTGCGCCGTTTTGGGTTTTGTCGGTTTTGTGTTTTTTCTGGGGGTGCGGGGCCGGGATTTCGATGTCGATGAGCCGGACGATAGTTCAGGAGCTGGCGCCGCCCAGTCATCAGGCGCGGGTGATGTCGATTTATCAGTTGTCGTTTATGGGGGGCGCGCCGTTTGGGGCTCTGATGATCGGGCTTCTGGCGCAGGAGATGGATTTGCACCGGGTTGTTCTGTATCCGGCGGCGGGGATGCTGGCGGTTCTGGCGGTGGTTCTGTCGACGACGCCGCTGCTGCGGATTCGCTCTTCGGCGGGGGTTGGGGCCTAGCCGTAGGAGGGGGGCTTGCCCCAGGGGAAGTAGTCGGGCATTCCGTTTGAGACGTTTTCGGGGAAGCGGGGAGGCCGCTTTTCGAGGAAGGCGGCGATTCCCTCGCGGGCGTCGGCGGATCGCCCGCGCGCGATGATTCCGCGGCTTTCGATCTTGTGTCCGTCCATGGGATGGGCTGCGCCGAGGGTTTGCCAGAACATCTGTCGGATCAGGGCGATGGAGACGGGGGCGCCGTTTTCGGTGATTTTGTGTGCGAGTTCGCGGGCGTCGTCGAGGAGGGCTTCGGGCTTGTGGAGGGAGCGGACGAGTCCGGCGGCGCGGGCTTCTTCGGCGGGGATGAGCGCGCCCTCATAGGCCCATTCGAGGGCGCGGGAGATTCCGACGATTCGGGGGAGGAACCAGCTGGAGCAGGCTTCGGGGACGAGGCCGCGGCGGGAGAAGACGAAGCCGAAGCGGGCGTTTTGGGAGGCGAGGCGGATATCGGCGGGCAGGATCATGGTCGCCCCGACTCCGGCGGCGGCTCCGTTGACGGCGGCGATTACGGGTTTGAGGCAGGCGAAGAGGCGCAGGGCGAGTCTGCCGCCGCCGTCGCGCAGTTCTTCGCTGGCATAATCGGGTTTGTCTCCGCGCATGGGCAGGTTCCGGGCGGGCTTGGCAGAGGTTGCGGTGGGCCGCTTTTCCCAGACGAAGGTATCCGTTCCCGCCGCGAGATCGGCCCCGGCGCAAAAGGCTCGGCCCTGACCGGTCAGGATGACGGCGCGGATTGCGTCATCGGCGTCGGCCTCGTCGAAGGCGGCGATGAGCTCGAACATCATTTTGGTGTTGAAGGCGTTGAGCCGCTCCGGGCGATTGAGGGTGATTTCGAGCAAGCCGTTCTGTTTGGCGCACAGAATGGTCTCGCGGGCCGGAGCGTCGGCAGGGCTGGCGGGCATGGCGGTCTGTCTCCGAAAAGCAGGTCTTGAAGCGCGAAGGCGGTTAGGGCAATGATTATAGCGGAGGCTATTATAGAACAGGATCGGGGGGGTCCGGCAAATGACACATCCATGCCGCCATGCGCGGAAGACGCCGGACAAGGCCGCCTATATCATGGGCGGGAGCGGTCATGTGGTGACGTATGGGGAGCTGGAGGCGCGCTCGAACCAATGCGCGCATCTGCTGCGGTCTTTGGGTCTGAAGCGGGGGGATTCGATTGCGCTGTTCATGGAGAATGTTCCGGCGTGGTTTGAGGTTGTCTGGGCGGCGCAGCGTTCGGGTCTGTTTTTCACGGCGATTTCCTCGCGGCTGACCGCGCCCGAAGTTGAGTATATTGTCTCGGACTGCGGTGCGAAGGCGGTGTTTGTCTCGCAGGGGCTGCGCAAGGAGGTGGAGGCGCTGACTCCCCTGCTGCAGGGGGTTGCGCAGTGCTTTGTGGTGGACGGGGAGATTCCGGGCTGCGCCGGCTATGCGGCGGCGCGCGGCGGGCAGCCGGAGACGCCGCTGGCGGACCAGTCGGCGGGGGCGGACATGCTCTATTCGTCGGGGACGACGGGCCGTCCGAAGGGGATCAAGCGCCTGTTGCCGGAGACCGCCTTTGACGAGATGGATACTCTGTCGGAGTTGCTGGCGGGGGCGTATAACATAAATGAGGAGACGATCTATTTGAGTCCTGCGCCTTTGTATCACTCTGCGCCGCTTCGCTTTACGATGGGTGTGATGCAGTTGGGGGGGACGGTTGTGGTGATGGAGCGCTTTGATCCGGAGGAGGCGCTGCGCCAGATTGAGCGATACCGGGTTACGGCGAGTCAGTGGGTTCCGACGATGTTTATCCGGATGCTGAAGATGCCGGAGGAGGCGCGTGGGCGGCATGATCTTTCATCGCATCAGATGGCGATTCACGCGGCGGCGCCCTGTCCGGTGGAGGCAAAGGAGCGGATGATCGGGTGGTGGGGGCCGATTTTGCATGAATATTACGCGGGGACGGAGGGCAACGGGTTCTGCGCGATCAGTTCGGAGGAGTGGCTGGCGCATAAGGGATCGGTGGGCCGGGCTCTGCGTGGCATTGTGCATATCTGCGGCGAGGACGGCGCGGAGCTTCCCGTTGGCGCGGAGGGGGTGATCTATTTTGAGAGCGAGAACCAGTTTGAATATCACAATGCGCCGGAGAAGACGAAGGAGTCGCGGCATTCGGCGCATTCCGACTGGTCGACGCTGGGCGATGTTGGCCGCCTGGATGAGGAGGGCTATCTCTATCTGACCGACCGGAAGGCGTTTATGATCATTTCGGGAGGCGTGAATATTTACCCGCAGGAGATCGAGGATGTTTTGATTGTGCATCCGGCGGTTGGGGATGTTGCGGTGATTGGGGTTCCGAACGAGGAGTTTGGGGAGGAGGTGAAGGCGGTGGTTGAGCCGCTGGACTGGAGCCGGTCGGGGGAGGCGCTGGGGGAGGAGTTGATTGCCTGGTGCCGGGAGCGCCTTTCGGGGGTAAAATGTCCGCGCTCGGTGGATTTCGAGCGGAAACTTCCCCGGCATCCGACGGGCAAATTGTATAAGAGATTGTTGCGCGACCGTTATTGGACGGGGCGCGCCTCACGGATTGTCTAAACAGAGAGGAGAAGGCAAATGCGCGAATTTGAGAGTCTTGCGGCTTATGCCGCCGAGAAGGGCAGGGAGATCGGGGTAAGCGGCTGGTTTCAGATTGACCAGAAGCGGATCAACGCCTTTGCCGATGCGACCGGGGATCATCAGTGGATTCACATTGATCCGGAGCGGTGCCGCAAGGAGTTGAACATGCCGACGATTGCGCACGGGTTTTTGACTCTTTCGCTTTTGCCGATGCTGGGGGGCCAGACGAGCCGGGTCAAGAGCGTGACGCGCGGGATTAATTACGGTGCGAACCGGATTCGCTTCACGGGGATGGTTCCGGTGGGCTCGAAGGTCCGTGCGCGGACGAAGTTGCTTGACGTCCAGGAGAAGTCGGGCGGCCTGCAATGCACGACGGAGGTGACGATGGAGGTTGAGGGTCAGGAGCGCCCGGCGATGGTTGCCGAGACGCTGACGCTTCTCTTCGAGTGAGGGCGCCGGGATGAAGAGCGATGCCGAGTGGCGTTCGCAGTTGACGCCGGAGCAATATGCGGTGACCCGCCGGGGGGGCACGGAGCGGGCCTTTACCGGCCCGCATTTGAGCGAGGCGCGCGCCGGGATGTTTGCCTGTGTGTGCTGCGGGGCGGCGTTGTTTGGTTCGCGGGAGAAATATGAGTCGGGGACGGGCTGGCCGAGTTTTTACGCGCCTGCCGCGCCGGGCGCGCTGCGGGAGAAGGCGGACCGGTCGTTTTTCATGCGGCGCACGGAGGTGACCTGCGCGCAATGCGCGGCGCATTTGGGCCATGTGTTTCCGGACGGGCCGGAGCCGACGGGCCTGCGCTATTGCATCAACGGCTGCGCGCTGGAGTTCAAACCGGCGGAGCAGTCATGAGTCGCCCGCTCCGCCCGGCGGCGTTTGCGGCGCTTGCGGCGATGGCGCTGTTTTTGCCTTCCGCGGTTTTTGGGCGGGAGCAGGAGGTCACCGCCGAGCAGGAGAGGCTGGAGGGATCGCTTTTTCAGGCGGTTCGGCAGGAGAAGGCGCAGGAGGTTCGCAGGCTTCTTGCGCAGAATGTTGAAGTTGAGGCGCGCAACATTTACGGGCGCACGGCGCTGATGGAGGCGGCGCGGGGGAATCGGCGGACGGAGGTTTTGCAGGTTCTGGTCAAGGCGGGGGCGCGGATTGAGGCGCGGGCGCTGGACGGGACGACGGCGCTGATGTTTGCCGCCGGCTGGAACCGGCGGGCGGAGATATCCGGCTATTTGCTGGCGGCGGGGGCGGCCATTCATGCCCGGGACATTTATGGGGGTACGGCGCTTTTGATTGCGGCGCGGCGCAGCCGCAGCCCGGCGGTGATTGAGCGTCTGCTGCGCGGCGGGGCGCGGATTGAGGCGCGCAACGACCGGGGCTGGACGCCGTTGATGGAGGCGGCGGCGCATAACCGGAATCCGGAGATAACGGCGGCGCTGCTGGCGGCGCGGGCGCGGGTTGAGGCGCGGGATGGGCGCGGGGTGACGCCGTTGATTGCGGCGGCGCGCTGGAGCGGCAATGGGCGGGTTCTGGACTTTTTGCTGGCGGCGGGGGCGGACATTCATGCGCAGGACATTTACCGGCAGACGGCGTTGAGCGGGGCGGCGTGGGCGAATGTTTCTGTTCTGGACCGGCTGTTGCGGGCCGGTGCGAAGGTTGATGCGCGTGACATCTATGGGATGACGCCGTTGATTGCGGCGGCGCGGCGCAACGAGGACCCGCGGGCGATTGAGCGTTTGCTGGATGCGGGTGCGGATGCGGGTCTGCGCGACCGCGAGGGCAAGCGGGCGCTGGATTATGCGGCGGAGCGGAGAGAGCTGAAGCCGACCGAGGCCTATCGGCGGCTGGCGGCGCTGTCGGACAGGCGGCGATGAGCGGACGGAAGCGTTCGGGACCGCCCGCGGCGCGGGCGGCGGCGCGGCGCAGCTCACATCACGGGATCATTCGCCGGGACCCCTATGCGTGGCTGAAGGCGCGGAATTGGGCGCAGGTTCTCAAGGAGCCGGGGGCGCTGCCGGAGCGGATTCGCCGCCATCTTGAGGCGGAGAATGCCTGGACGGCGCAGTCGCTGGCGGGGATGGGGCCGCTGCGCCGCAGATTGTTCCAGGAGATGAAGGCGCGCCTTCGCCCTGACGAGCAGAGTGTGCCGGAGCAGGACGGCCCCTGGCGCTATTACTGGCGGCATGTGAAGGGTGGCGAACATCCTCTGTATTGCCGGCGGCGCGGGGCGCGGGGCGGGCGTGAGGAGGTTTTGCTGGACGGGGTCCGGCAGAGCCGGGGATCGGCCTATTTTAGATTGGGGGGCGTTTTGCAAAGCCCCGACCACCGGCTTCTGGCCTGGAGCGCGGACCGGACGGGGGGCGAGTATTTTGAGATTCGGATCAAGGACCTTGCGGCGGGGCGCAGTCTGCGGGAGCGGATTGGCGACACCGGCGGCGAGATTGCCTGGAGCGCGGATTCGCAGTGGCTGTTTTATGTGGTTCTGGACGCGCTGCACAGGCCGGTTCGGATTATGCGCCACCGGATCGGGGAGAAGCCGGAGCGCGACGAGATGGTTTATGAGGAGAAGAAGCCGGGGTTTTTCCTTTCGCTGTCGTCGTCGCAGTCGCGGGGCTATATTGTTGTTTCGTCGCACGATCACTGCTCGACCGAGGTTTATGTGGTTCCGTCCGGCGACCCGCGCGCTTCGGCGCGGCGGATTGCGCCCAGAAAGAAGGATGAGGAGTATTGGCTTGATCATGACCGCGAGAATGCGCGCTTTTTGATTTTGACCAATGCCGGGGGCGCGCAGGATTTCAGGATTGTCGCAGCGCCGGAGGGCTCTCCGGGGCGGCGGAACTGGAAGACGCTGGTTCGCCCGCGCAAGGGGGTGACGCGGCTTGCGCATTACGTTTTGGAGGACTGGCTGGTCTGGCTGGAGCGCGAGAAGGGCCTTCCCCGCCTGATGGCGCGGCGGCACCGGGGGGGCGCGATCCGGCGGATTGCGCTGGACGGCGGTCCGCATGATCTTTCGCTGCGCCCCGGCTTTGCCTATGGCGCGGGGGAGGCGCGGATTGCCTATAGTTCGATGGCGGTTCCGGAGCGGATTTACGATTGCGCGCTTTCCTCCGGGCGGCGGATTTTGCGCAAGAGCCGCAGGATTCCGGGC
This sequence comes from Alphaproteobacteria bacterium, assembly GCA_965204775.1. Classification (GTDB taxonomy): domain Bacteria; phylum Pseudomonadota; class Alphaproteobacteria; order JAPOUT01; genus CBDBFH01. The sequence continues at coordinate 82,722 of CBDBFH010000029.1, read as the reverse complement.
GGACACGATCCCCGGCGCTATGTGACGAAGCGCCTGTTTGCGCGGGCCGGCGACGGGGCGCGGATTCCGGTTTCGCTGCTGTGGCGCAAGGACAGGCCGCCGCGCGCGGACGGGCCGCTTTTTCTCTACGGCTATGGGGCTTACGGGATCACGATTCCGGCTTCGTTTTCGATTGCGCGCCTGTCGCTGGTTGACCGGGGCCTGCCCTTTGCGATTGCGCATGTCCGGGGGGGCGGGGCGTGCGGGCGGGGCTGGTATCTGGACGGCAAGGGGGCGAAGAAGAAGGCCAGTTTCAGTGATTTTGCGGCGGCGGCGGGATATTTGCACAGGAAGGGTCTGGCGGGTTCGGGGCGGATCATTGCGCATGGCGGCAGCGCGGGGGGGCTGTTGATGGGCGGGGCGGTCAATCTTGCGCCTGATCTGTTTCGGGCGGTTATCGCCGAGGTTCCGTTTGTGGATGTTCTGGCGACGATGCTTGATGCGCGTCTTCCCCTGACTCCGCCGGAATGGCCGGAATGGGGCAATCCGATTGCCTCGAAGCGGGCGTATCGGGTGATTGCGGCCTATTCGCCCTATGACAACATTGTTCCGCGGGCCTATCCGCACATTCTGGCGACGGGGGGTCTGACCGACCCGCGGGTTGGGTATTGGGAGCCGGCGAAATGGGTTGCGCGGCTTCGCGCCAATCAGCGGGGTTCTGGGGAGATTTTGCTGAAGATGGAGATGGAGGCCGGTCATGGGGGCCGCGAGGGGCGGTATGCGCGTCTGGCGCAGACGGCGTTTGTCTATGCCTATGCGCTGTGGCGGGGCGGTTGACCGGCGGGGAGCCGGGGTCTAATCAACCCCCATGAGCGTTTTGGGAGCGAAGAAGTGGATTTACGGCTTTGGCGGCGGCGCGGCGGAGGGCCATGCCGGGCTGAAGGCGTTGCTGGGCGGCAAGGGGGCGAATTTGGCGGAGATGAGCCGTTTGGGCCTGCCGGTTCCGCCGGGCTTTACGATCACGACGGAGGCGTGTGCGGCTTTTTTTGCCGGGGAGGGCTGGCCGGCGGGTCTGGAGGAGGAGGCCGGGGCGCATCTGGCGCGGGTTGAGGAGTTGACGGGGCGGCGTTTTGGGGATCCGGGGAATCCGCTTCTGGTTTCGGTTCGCTCTGGGGCGCGGGCTTCGATGCCGGGGATGATGGATACGGTTCTCGACCTGGGCCTGAATGACGAGACCGCCGAGGCGCTGGCCCGCCAGACCGGGGATATGCGTTTTGCCTATGATTCCTACCGGCGCTTCATTCAGATGTATTCGGATGTTGTTTTGGGGGTTGACCACCACCATTTTGAGGAGATTCTGGACATTCACAAGCAGGGTCTGGGGGGCGTTTCCGACTCCGGTCTTTCGGGGGAAGACTGGCGCGAGGTCACGCAGTTCTACAAGGAGAAGGTAGCGGAGGTTTTGTCGCGCCCGTTTCCGCAGTTGCCGCGCGAGCAGTTGCTGGGGGCGATTGGAGCGGTGTTTCACTCGTGGAACAATTCGCGGGCGCGGGCCTACCGGCGTTTGCACAACATACCGGACGGCTGGGGGACGGCGGTGAGCGTTCAGGCGATGGTTTTTGGCAACCGGGGCCGGGCGAGCGCGACGGGGGTTGCGTTCACGCGGGACCCGTCGACCGGGGAGAATTGTCTGTATGGGGAGTTTCTGATCAACGCGCAGGGGGAGGATGTGGTTGCGGGGATGCGGACGCCGCGGCATTTGACGCGGGCGGGGCGGGAGAAGACCGGGGCGGCGGAGGCTTCGATGGAGGAGGCGATGCCGGAGATTTTTGCCGGTCTGTCGGGGATTTGCGGGCGTCTGGAGCGTCATTACCGGGACATGCAGGATGTGGAGTTCACGATTGAGGAGGGCCGGCTGTGGATGCTGCAGACGCGGAGCGGGAAGCGTTCGGCGGCGGCGGCGATTCGGATGGCGGCGGAGATGGTTCGGGAGGGCCTGATTTCGGAGGAGGAGGCGCTGGAGCGGATTTCGCCTTCGTCGCTGGATCAGTTGCTGCATCCGACGCTGGACCCGGCGGCGGAGCGCGATGTTGTGACGCGTGGTCTTCCGGCCTCGCCGGGGGCGGCGAGCGGGGAGGTGGTTTTCACTCCGGCGGAGGCCGAGGAGTTGGTGCAGCAGGGTCGCAAGGTGATTCTGGTCCGCCTGGAGACGAGTCCGGAGGACATTCACGGCATGCACGCGGCGCGGGGGATATTGACGGCGCGGGGCGGGATGACGAGTCATGCGGCGGTGGTTGCGCGCGGGATGGGGCGTCCGTGTGTTTCGGGTGCGAGCGGGATTCGGCTTGATCCGGACGGCCAGGGTTTTCAGGCCGGGGATCGGCGGGTTGCGCGGGGCGATGTGATCACGATTGACGGGACGACGGGCGAGGTGATGTGGGGTGCGGTCCGGGAGTTGCCGCCGGCTTTGTCGGAGGATTTTGAGCGGATCATGGGCTGGGCGGACAAGGTTCGGCGTTTGCGGGTTCGGGCGAATGCGGAGACGGCGGCGGATGCGAAGATGGCGCGTCTGTTCGGCGCCGAGGGGATCGGTCTGTGCCGGACGGAGCACATGTTTTTCGACGCCGAGCGGATCACGGCGATGCGGGCGATGATTCTGGCCGACGACGTGGAGGGGCGGCGGAAGGCTCTGGCGCGTCTGCTGCCGATGCAGCGCGGCGATTTTGCCGCTCTGTTTGCGATCATGCCGGGTCTGCCGGTGACGATTCGGCTTTTGGACCCTCCCCTGCACGAGTTTTTGCCGCGTCCGGAGGAGGCGGGTCCGGTGGCGCGGGCGCTGGATGTTGAGGAGGCGCATATCCGGCGTCGTCTGGGGCAGTTGTCGGAGGCCAATCCGATGCTGGGTCACCGGGGCTGCCGTCTGGGGATTACGTATCCGGAGATTTACGAGATGCAGGTTCAGGCGATCATGGAGGCGGTCGCTGCGGCGGGGAAGGAGGCGGAGCCGATCATTCCGGAGATCATGATTCCGCTGGTCGCCTCGAAAGCGGAGCTGGATTTTGTGAAGGAGCGGGTGGAGGCGGCGGCGCGAGGGGTTTGCGCGCGTCTGGGGCAGCGTCTGGCGTGGCGGATTGGGACGATGATTGAGTTGCCCCGCGCCGCGCTGTGCGCGGAGGAGATTGCGCGGAGCGCGGATTTTTTCAGTTTCGGGACGAACGACCTGACCCAGACGGCGTTTGGGATCAGCCGGGACGATTCCGGGGGTTTCATGAATGTTTACACGCAAAGCGGGATTTTCGCGCACGATCCCTTTGTGACGATAGACCGGCGCGGGGTTGGGGCGCTGGTTCGCCTGGCCTGCGAGCGGGGCCGTGCGGGGCGTGCGGATTTGAAGTTGGGGATTTGCGGGGAGCATGGGGGCGATCCGGCTTCGATTCTTTTTTTTGAGGAGGCGCAGCTGGATTATGTTTCCTGCTCGCCCTATCGTGTTCCGATTGCGCGTCTGGCGGCGGCGCAGGCGGTTTTGGCGGGTCGGAAGGCGCGGGAAGAGGCGGACGGATGAGGATGGAAGCGGCGGCGGAGCAGTCGCAGGAGGGCGAGGCCGGGCCGAGGCTTCCGGTTCTGGCTGCCGGGGGTATGAAGCGGGTGGATGCTCTGATTTTGGAGCGTCTGGATTCGGAGGTTTCGCTGATTCCGGCTCTGGCGGGCCATCTGGTTCAGTCTGGGGGCAAGCGTTTGCGTCCGATGCTGACGCTGGCGGCGGCGGCGATGGGGGGTTACGAGGGGCGGGGTCATATTTTGCTGGCGGCGGCGGTCGAGCTGATGCACAGCGCGACGTTGCTGCATGACGATGTGGTGGACGAGAGCGCGCGGCGGCGGGGCAAGCCTTCGGCGCGGGTGATCTGGGGCAATCGGGAGAGCATACTGGTCGGCGATTTTCTTTTGGGGCGCGCCTTCGAGATGATGGTCGAGGCGGGTTCGCCGGAGGCGCTGGTGGTTTTGTCGCGGGCGGCGGCGCGGATTGCTTCAGGCGAGGTGATGCAGTTGGCGGCGGCGCGGGATTTGGAGACCGGGGAGGCGGCGTATCTGGAGGCGATTGAGGCCAAGACGGCGACGTTGTTTGCCGCCGCCGCCGAGACCGGGATTTTGCTGGGAGAGAAGGGGCCGCTTTGGCGGGAAAGTCTGCGCGCCTATGGGCGCAATCTGGGGATGGCGTTTCAGCTGGTTGATGATGTTCTCGACTATTGCGGCGGCGGCGGTCTGGGGAAGCCGGCGGGCAATGATTTGCGCGAAGGGAAGGTCTCGCTGCCGGTTTTGCTGAGTTACCGGCAAAGCGGGGCGCGGGAGCGGCATTTCTGGAAGCGGGTGATTGAGCAGAGTGCGGGGCCGTCGGATTTCATCGCGGCGCGGGCGCTGATGGAGCGTCAGGGCAGTCTGGCGGCGAGTCTGGAGCGCGCGGCTGAGTTTGCGCGGGCGGCGCAGGCGGCGCTGGCGGAGCTGGAGGAGAGTCCCTGGCGCGCGGCGCTGGAGGAGATTGCGCTGCTTTCGGTCAGCCGCAAGGTCTGAGTCCGGCAGTCTCGATCCACCATTCCGGTTTGCGGGCTTTGAGGGAGCGGGCGGCGCGCCCGGCCTGGGCGAGGGTCTGAAACAGGCCGAAACAGGCCGGGCCGGAGCCGGACATCCGGACAAGCAGCGGGGCCGGCGAGGCGGCGCGGAGCATCGCCAGCGCCTCGCCGATGACGGGCGCGCAAAGACGGGCGGGCGCTTCCAGATCATTGTGCAGACCGGCGGCGAAGGTGATGAGATCGGCGGCGCTTTTGAAGCGCGCGGGCGGGCGGAGCGGACGGAAACCGGCCCCCTGCCCTTCCCTGTCGAAGCGGTCGAAAATCTCTTTGGCGGCGAGTTGCACGTCCGGATTGACGAGGAGGCAGGCGAGCGGGGGCAGTTGGACGGGGCGCAGGTTTTCGCCCGCGCCGGAGGCCCAGACCGGCGCGGAGGCGAGGCAGGCCGGAATGTCGGCCCCCTGCCGGAAGATGTTGCCGGGCGGCGGCTGGCCGGTGATTTGAGAGAGGGCGCGCAGGACGGCGGCGGCGTCGGCGGAGCCGCCGCCCAGCCCGGCAGCGACCGGCAGATTTTTGACGAGGCGGATGCGCGGTCCGGCGGGTTTTTTTTCCGGCGGCAGTTCGGCGATAAAGCTGCGGGCGGCGCGCAACGCGAGGTTTTGGGCCGGGGGAGGCAGCGCGGAGGCGAATGGCCCCTCGCTTTCCAGATGGAGTTTGGGTCCGGCGGCGAAGGCGAGGCGGTCGCCGGTTTCGGCGAAGGCGATCAGGCTTTCGATCTGGTGATAGCCGTCGTTTCGGCGCGGTCCGACGGCGAGGGTGAGGTTGATTTTGGCGCGTGCGGTTTCGCGGTGAGCCGCTTCAGGACCCGGCATCGGCGCCGCGCCGGTTTTGTTGATCCTGCGGCGGCGGGCCGAGGCCGCCGAGGAGTTTGCGCTCCAGTTCGGCCACGCGCTTCTGTTCATCGGGCTTGAGCTGGAGGGCGCGGGCCCACTGGTATCTGGCCTCGATTTTGCGTCCGGTTCGCCAGAAGGCGTCGCCGAGGTGGTCGTTGATGACGGCTTCGCCGGGTTCGAGGGCGACGGCGCGCTCCAGATAGGCGACGGCGTCGTCATAATGGCCGAGGCGGTAATGGGCCCAGCCGAGGCTGTCGACGATGAAGCCGCTGTCGGGGCGCTTGCCGACGGCGCGCTTGAGCATATCGAGGGCGCGGGAGAGGTAGCGCTCTTGCTCGACCCATGAGTAGCCCAGATAGTTGAGGACGAGGGGATGTTCGCCGGAGAGGGTGAGGGCGCGTTTGAAGTCGGTTTCGGCGGGGGGCCATTTTCCGAGTCTTTCATAGGCGATTCCGCGCGCATAGAAGAGGGTCCAGTGGGCGGGGTCGCCGGGGTCGATCCGGTCGATGGCGCGGGTGAAGGCCTGTGCGGAAGGCTCGAAGTCTTTGCGGTTCTGATAGATTTCGCCGAGGGTGGACAGGGCGAAGGTGTCGTTTGGGTGGCGAGCGGCGAGTTTTTCGAGGACGCGGACGGCCTGGCTTTCCTTGCCGGTTTTCTCGAAGCCGCGGGCGATCTGGATTTGGGCGGGCAGATGGAGCGGGGAGTTGGGGGGGATTTTTTCGTATTGGGCGCGGGCGGCTTCGAATTTTTCGCTGCTGTAGAGGTGTCCGGCGAGGTGGATTCGGGCTTCGGCGAGGTTGCGGCGCAGATAGAGGGCGAGGTTGTAATAGAAGAGGGCCTCTTCGCGGCTGCGGTTGAGCATGGCGGCGAGGGCGAGGTGATAGAGGCATTCGGCGGCGCCGTCGCGGGCGTTGCGGATGAGGCGGCGGGGGGGTTGTCCGGCGTCGAGGCGTTTTTGTTCGGCGCGCCCGGCGGCGATTTCGATCTGTCCGCCTTTAAGGAGGGCGGCATAGAGGGGGCGGGCCTGTTCGGGTTTTCCGTTGCGCTCAAGGAAGCGGCCAAAGACGGTGATGGCGCGTCCGGCGGCGGTGGTTGCGCCGCGGCGCATTGATTGGTCGAAGGCGCGGGTGGCGGCGTCGGTTGCGCCGTGGAGGTCATGGAGGACGGCGGCATGGAAGTTGGTGATCTGGGGGAAGACTCCGCTTTGACGGGCGCGGTCGAGGTATGCGTGGGCGTCGGCGGGGCGGTTTTCGGCATGTGCGGCCCAGGCGGCGAGGAGGAGGGCGCCGGGCCAGGAGGGGTGTTGTTCGGCGAGCGTGTCGAAGTGCTTGAGGGCGGCGTCGTGATTGTGCCGGGAGAGCGCGGCGACGCCGAGCAGGAGTTGGGCGAAGAGGCTTTGGGAATCGGCGGCGGCGAGGCTGCGCGAGAGGCGCAGGGCCTCCTGCACCTGCCCGGCGGCTACGTGTGAGAGGACGAGATTGCCGAGGACCCTGGGGTCGCGGGGCCGGTGGCGGCGGACGGCGTTGAGGAGTTCAGCGGCGCGGTCGTGTTCGCCGCGCAGGCTGGCGACATGGGCGGCGATATAGTCGCCGGTGGCCATATTGGAGCGCCGGGCCTGCGCCGGGACGGCGATGCAGACGGCGAGCAGGGCGAGGGAAACGCGGGGGAGGATTCGGGTCATGGCAGGGGTCGAAGGCTGAGGGGGGAGATTTGAAGGAAGGGGTTACATATTTGGGTAATTGGGTCCGCCGCCGCCCTGGGGGGCGACCCAGTTGATGTTTTGGGCGGGGTCTTTGATATCGCAGGTTTTGCAGTGGACGCAATTCTGGGCGTTGATCTGGAAGCGCGGATTTTTCCCCTCGCCGTCGCGGACGATTTCATAGACGCCTGCGGGGCAGTAGCGCTGTGCGGGTTCGGCGAAGAGGGAGAGGTTTTCTCTGACCGGCAGATCGGGGTCTTTGAGGGTGAGGTGGGCGGGCTGGTCTTCTTCGTGGTTGGTGGCGGAGAAGGAGACCGAGGTCAGGCGGTCGAAGGAGATGACGCCGTCGGGCTTGGGATAGGCGATGGGGGAGCAGGCGTCGGCGGGCTTGAGATATTCGTGGTCGGGTTTTTTGTGGCGCAGGGTCAAGGGCAGGCCGATGCGCAAGGTGCGCATCCACATGTCGAGGCCGCCGAGGAGGATTCCGGGGAAGAGGCCGAAGCGGGCGAGGAAGGGTTTAACGTTGCGCGCGGGCTTGAGGTCGCGGGCGATGTATCCGGCGCGGACGGCTCTGTCATAGGCGTCGAGGGCGTCGCGGGCATCGGGGCGGTTTTGGGCGAGGGCGTCGGCGGCGGCCTGCGCGGCGAGGATGCCGCTTTCGATGGCGTTGTGGCTGCCCTTGAGGCGCGGGACGTTCATGAAGCCGGCGGCGCAGCCGAGCAGCGCGCCGCCGGGGAAAGCGAGTTTGGGGATGGACTGGAGTCCGCCTTCGGTGAGGGCGCGCGCGCCATAGGCGATGCGCTCGCCGCCTTCGAGGATGGGGCGGATGGCGGGGTGGGTTTTGAAGCGCTGAAATTCCTCGAAGGGGGCGAGGTGGGGGTTGGCGTAGTCGAGGTGGACGACGAAGCCGACGGCGGCGGTTCCGTCATTCATATGGTAGAGGAAGGAGCCGCCGCCGGTTTTGTTGCCGAGGGGCCAGCCGAGGGTGTGGAGGACGGTTCCGGGCTTGTGGTTTTCGGGCTTGAGTCTCCAGACTTCCTTGAGTCCGATGCCGAATTTCTGCGGCGCGGCATTGGCGTCAAGATTGAAATGCCGGATGAGGAATTTGGAGAGGCTGCCTCTGGCGCCTTCGGCGAAGAGGGTATATGCGCCCTTGATGGCGACGCCGGGCTCCCAGCCGATTTTTTTCTCGCCGGATTTGGCAATTCCCATATCGCCGGTAGCCGCGCCTGTGACGCGGTTGTTCTGATTGAAGAGGACTTCGGCGGCGGCGAAGCCGGGATAGATTTCGACGCCCAGTTCTTCGGCCTGTTTGGCCATCCACCGGCAGAGATTGGCGAGGGAGGCGATATGGCAGTTGCGATTTTTCATCATCGGCGGGAGGAGGAGATTGGGGAAGGGGAAGGCGCGGGTTTTGGTGAGGAAGAGGAATTTCTCGCGGGCGACCGGGGCATCAAGGGGTGCGCCTTTTTCCTTCCAGTCGGGGAAGAGCCTGGCGAGGGGTGCGGGGTCGATGACCGCGCCGGAGAGGATATGCGCGCCGATTTCGGAGCCTTTTTCGAGGATGCAGACCGAGATCTCGCGCGCGGTTTCTTTGGCGATCTGCTTGAGGCGGATAGCGGCGGCGAGTCCGGCGGGCCCGCCGCCGACGATGACGACGTCATAGTCCATGGACTCGCGCGCCTCGGGGTCGAGGGCGAAGCCCTGCCGGGCATTGACTTCGAAGGGTGGGAGGTCTTTGGGGGGTTCGGACATGGCTGGCGCGATAATAGCAGAAAATCATGCGCAATCGTGAGATAGTGCGGGCGCGGCGGAACGGCGGCGGAACGGTTGCGGAGCGGGGGCCGGAGGAGATGGGCGATCCGGGCAGAGAGGCTCTGGCGCTTTTGCGCTGGTATCACGCGAGCGGGGTGGAGACGCTGACGGGGGAGAGCGCGGCGAATTTCTATGCGTGGGACCGGCGGCGGCCCGGCGGGGGCGGTCGGGTTGCGGAGCGCGTGCAGGTGAAGGCCCCTGCCCTGCCCCTGACGGCGGAGGGCGGGGATCAGCCGGATGCGGCGCGCGGGGCGGCGGAGCAGATTGCGGGGCAGGCGAAGACGCTGGAAGAACTGCGCCGCGCGCTGGAGTCCTTTGAGGACTGCGCCTTGAAGCAGACCGCACGGAATCTGGTTTTTGCCGACGGCGATCCGGCCAGCAAAGTGATGCTGATTGGGGAAGCGCCGGGGGCGGAGGAAGACCGGCGGGGTGTTCCGTTTGTTGGCCGGAGCGGCCAGTTGCTGGATCGGATGCTGGCGGCGATTGGCCTGGACCGGCGGCAGGTTTACATCACGAATGTTCTGCCGTGGCGGCCTCCGGCGAATCGGACGCCCAGCGATCTGGAGCGGGCGCAATGCCGTCCGTTTCTGGACCGGCATATTTCGCTGCAATCGCCTGCATTGCTGGTTTTGCTGGGCGGGGTTGCGGCGAAGGAGATATTGGAGAGCGCGCAGGGGATTATGAAATTGCGCGGGCGCTGGACCGAGGCGCGGATCGGCGAGGCGGTTTATCCGGCTTTGCCAACGTTGCATCCGGCCTATCTGCTGCGCCAGCCGGGGCAAAAGGCGCTGGCGTGGCGCGATTTGCAATTGCTACGGGCGCGGCTGGACGAAATCGGGGGAGGGTGAGTTGATGGCGAGGCGGAAGGATGAATTTGTTCCTCTGGGGATTGCGGTTCTGACCGTTTCCGACAGCCGCCGCGCCGACAATGACCTGTCGGGCGATTATCTTGCCGGGGCGGTTGAAGAAGCCGGGCATCGCCTGGCGGCCCGCGCCCTGGTTGCCGACGAGGCGGGGCGGATCAGGGAGCGGGTCAAGGGCTGGATCGCGGGCGGGGGGATTGATGTTGTTCTGACGACCGGGGGCACGGGCCTGACCGGGCGCGATGTAACGCCGGAGGCCCTGCGCCCTCTTTTGACCAAGCATATCGAAGGCTTTGCCGCCCTGTTTCACAAGGTGAGTTTTGAGAGCATTGGCCTTTCGACGATGCTGTCGCGGGCGCTGGGCGGGGTTGCGGGAGAGGTTTATGTTTTTGCGCTTCCCGGCTCGCCGGGGGCCTGCCGGGATGGCTGGGAGAAGATTCTTCGCCCGCAGCTGGATGTGCGCACCCGGCCATGCAATCTGGCTGAAATGCTTCCCCGTCTGTCGGAGTAGAGCGGGCGGTTCATGTTCGCACGGCCTGCCAGGCGTGCAGATCGCGTTTTGTATCTATGTCGGCGAGGGTTTCGAGCAGGATAACGCGGGCGGACGCGAGATTGGCGAGGGTGTCGGCGCGGGCATGGCGGGACGACCAGCGCACATTGCTGAAGAGCCTGGCGGGGCGGAATCCGGCGCGCAGGCCGATCAGCCAATAGCCGCCGTCCGGGGCGGGGCCGAGGACGGCGTCGTGGGCCTTGAGGGCCTGGAAGGCGCGGGCGATATGGTGCGCGCGGACATGGGGGCAGTCGCTGCCGATGAAGACGAGGGGGCCGGGGATGGCGCGGGCAAGCCGGGCGAGGCGCTGGCCCAGATCTCCCCTGCCCTGCCTGATCAGCGCCGGGCGCCCCGGCGCAAGGCGCGGAGCGGCGCGGCGGGCCGGCGCAGGATCGAGGGCCAGCAAGGTCCTCCAGCGTTGCGGACGGATGACGGCGCGCTTGATGACGTCAAGCATGGTGCGATAGGCCCGGAGCGCCTCTGCTGCGCCGATTTCGCGGGCGAGGCGGGTTTTGACCCGCCCCAGACGCGGCGCTCTGGCCATGACGATGAGTTGCGGCCTCACCGGTAAAGCCTGGCCAGCAGGCTCATCGGCGCGCCCAGAAAATAGAGGAGCACACAGAGCATGTTGCGAAACGAACGCCGCCACCAGCCGTCGCGCCGATATTTGGCGGCGCTGGTGCGGGCCGGGGTCTGGAGGAAGGCGAGGCGGCGGCGGGTGATTTTGCGGATCAGATCGACGTCCTCCATTAATGGCAGAGGCCGGAAGCCGCCGAGGGCCTGGTAGAAACTGCGCCGGATCAACAGGCCCTGATCGCCATAGGGCAGCGCAAAGAGGCGATTGCGCCACCCGACGAGGCGCATGGCGAGGCGGGCCTTGAAGGAGTCGGCATCGAGGGCGAAGCGGAAGACGGCGGCCTGTTTGAACCGGCGTTCGGGGTTTTGGATAAAGTTGCGGGCTTCCTTCGCCCAGTTCGGAGCGAGTTGGGTGTCGGCATGAAGGAAGAGGAGCCAGTTTCCGTGAACGTGTTCGGCCCCGGCGGCGAGCTGCGCGCCGCGCCCGCGGGGCGCGGAGATGACTTTCGCCCCGGCCCTGCGGGCGATACCGAGCGTTTCATCCACCGATCCGCCATCGGCGACAATCACCTCGCCGATCATCTGCTCTGCGCCCGGTGCGCGGCGCAAGGCGTCAAGCGCCGCAGACAGGGTTGGGGCCGCATTGAGCGTGGGGAGGATCACGCTGAGCCTGATCGCTTTGCTGACGGCGGGATTAGGGGCGGGGGCAGAAAATTGTTGCTTTGTTCCGTCTTTGACCATATTATGTTCCCATCCTATCGGCATTGCCGATGAGCGTGATCTCCCCGGTCTTTTCCCGTATACAGGGAGGAGACGAGTCCCGGTTTTCCCCCTCCCCTTTTCCGGGGCCGTCGAGTTGCCTGACAAGTGAAGGCCGGGGAGTGCGCGTTTGGGGCGGCATTGGCGCAGTTTACGCGTTGCCGGGGCCGGGCTGTATATGGGGGATGAGAGTTTTTCCTGATTTTTCTCCGGAGAGGTCGCTGGGCTGGCCGGAGCGTCTGGTTGCCGGGGTTGACGAAGCCGGGCGCGGGCCTTTGGCGGGTCCGGTGGTTGCGGCGGCGGTGATTTTGGCGGAGCGGGGGACGCCTGCGGGTCTGGATGATTCGAAGCGGTTGAGCGCGCCGAAGCGTGCGGCGCTCTATGAGGCGTTGCGTGGCCGGGCGCGGATCGGGATTGGCCTTGCCCCGGCGGCGGAGATTGACCGTCGGGGGATTGTGGCTGCGACCGGGGCGGCGATGGCGCGGGCGGTTGAGGCGCTGGAGGAGAAGCCGGATGTTGCGCTGGTTGACGGCCCGGTTGCGCCGCGATTGTGTTGCCGGGCGCAGGCGCTGGTTCGGGGTGACCGGCTGTCGCTGTCGGTTGCGGCGGCATCGATTGCGGCGAAGGTTGTGCGGGACCGGATGATGGAGGAGTTGGCGCGGCGCTGGCCGGGATATGGTTTTGAGCGTCATAAGGGCTATGGGACGCGGGCGCATCTGGCGGCGCTGGACAGATTGGGGGCGACGGCGGAGCATCGCGCCTCTTTTGGTCCGGTGCGGGCGGTGATGGGGGGCTTCAGGAATTGTTAAGCCGCCGCCGCCAGACTGGCGCGGATGACGGCGAAGCGAAACAAACTGCCTTTGGATGTGATCCTTGCGGGCGACTGTATGGAGGTGATGGAGGGCCTGCCTTCGGCTTCGGTTGACCTGATTTTTGCCGATCCTCCGTATAATTTGCAGTTGAGCGAAGGTTTGCTGCGGCCTGAGGGGGGCGAGGTCGCCGGGGTTTCGGACGACTGGGACCGGTTTGAGAGTTTCGCCGCCTATGACCGTTTCAGCGCGGGCTGGCTGGGGGCGGCGCGGCGTCTTTTGAAGCCGGACGGGGCGTTGTGGGTGATTGGGGCGTATCACAATATTTTTCGTTTAGGGGCGCTGCTGCAGACGGCGGGCTTTTGGATTTTGAACGACATTATCTGGCGCAAGAGCAATCCGATGCCGAACTTTCGGGGGCGGCGCTTCACGAATGCGCATGAGACGCTGATCTGGGCGGCGCGCGGGCGGGAGAGTCGCTATGTGTTTAATTACCGTGCCTTGAAGGCGTCGAATGACGACCGCCAGATGCGTTCGGACGACTGGCTGTTTCCGCTGTGCACGGGTTCGGAGCGCCTGAAGAAGGCGGATGGGGGCAAGTTGCATTCGGCGCAGAAGCCGGAGGCGCTTTTGCGGCGTCTGATTTTGGCGTCGACGCGGGCGGGCGATGTTGTTCTGGACCCGTTTGCGGGGACGGGCTCGAGCGCGGCGGCGGCGAAATATCTGGGGCGGCGCTATATCGGGATTGAGCGCGAGGCGTTTTATGTACAGGCGGCGCGGCGGCGTCTGGCGGGGGTTGAGGCGCTGGAGGTTGAGGCGCTGGAGACGATTCCGGAGGCGCGGGAGTTGCCGAGGATTTCTTTTGGTTCGCTGGTTGAGCAGAGGCTGGTTGCGCCGGGGTCGTTTTTGTATGACCGGGGGCGGCGTCATGCGGCGCGGGTGAGGGCGGACGGCAGTTTGAGCTGCCGGGGCCGGACGGGATCGATTCACGGTCTGGGGGCGCAGCTGCTTGAGGCGAGCGCCTGCAATGGCTGGAAGTTCTGGCATATTAAAGAGCAAAGACGCCTGATCCCGATTGACGCTTTGCGGCGGCAGGCGCGAGCGGAACTGGCGCTAAACATATTGCGCTGAATGGCTGGCGGCCTTGCGCATGAGGGTGGGCAGGCCGGGGGCGATTTTTTTCAGATTTGCCCATGTGCCGCCGGGGCCGAGTTTGACCCGGGCGGCGGCCTGCGCCGGGATTCGGGCGGCGTAGACGGCCATTTCCAGATGAAAATGGGTGAAACTATGGCGGACGGCTCCGGGGAGCCGCTTCCAGTCGGCGGCGCAGGGGGCGTGGGGTCCGGGGCGGGGGAAGCGGCGATGGACTTTTTCGTTGAGGGAGGAGGGCAGTTCCAGCATTCCGCCCAGCAGGCCGCGCGGGGGCCGGCGGTGCAGGAGGATTTGGCCGCCGGGCCTTTCGAGATGGAAGGCGATGGCGCGGCGCAGAGGCTTGGGGGCGGAAGGGCTTCGGTTTGGCAGGGTGTTTTGCAGTCCGGCGGCGCGGGCGCGGCAGGCGTTTTGCCACGGGCATTGAGGACAGGCGGGGCGGCGGGGGGTGCACAGGAGCGCGCCCAGTTCCATGACGGCCTGGGCGTAGTCGCCGGTGCGCGCCGGGGGGACGAGCGCGGCGGCGAGGCGGTGCAAATGCGCTTTGGCTTTGGGCAGGGGTTGTTCGACGGCGAAGAGGCGGGCGATGACCCGCTCGACATTTGCGTCGACGGCGCAGGCCTTCCGGCCAAAGGCGATGGCGGCGATGGCCGCCGCGGTATAGGGGCCGATGCCGGGGAGGGTGCGGAGGATTTTTTCGCTGCGGGGGAGTTTGCCGCCATATTCGCGCCGGAGGATTTGGGCGCAGGCATGAAGATTGCGGGCGCGGGAGTAATAGCCCAGCCCGGCCCATTGGGCGGCGACCTCTTCGGGGCGGGCGGCGGCGAGGTCGGCGGCGGAGGGCCAGCGCGCCATGAAGTTTTGGAAATGGGGGACGACGGCGGCGGCGGTTGTCTGCTGAAGCATGACTTCGCTGATCCAGACGCGGTAGGGATCGGCGCGGCGTTTTTTGGGCGCGCGCCAGGGCAAAGGGCGGGCGTTGCGGTCATACCAGTCGAGGAGGCGGCGCGGGTCGGGGTTTGAGGCGGTCATGGGGGGTCATGGCGAGGCCGGGATTTTGGCCTATAGTTGAACGGAAAGGCGGAGCGATCAACCGGAAGGCGGGAGATGGCGGGCGGAAAAAGGAGCGGGAGCGGGAACCGGCGCGGGGCGCGCGCGGTCGGCGGCGAGTTGGGAGGTCTGACGGAGAGGATTTTTCGCCGTCACGGCTTTGCGCAGGCCGGGATTCTTTTGCGCTGGCCGGAGATTGTCGGCAAGGAGCTGGCGGCGCTGAGTTTGCCGGAGCGTCTTTCGCCGCCCCGGAGCCGGGGCCGCCCGGCGCGCGTGTTAACGATTCGAGTGGGCGGCGGCGGGGCGCTGGAGACGCAACATCTGGCCCCGCAGATCATTGAGCGGGTTAATGCGTTTTACGGCTATGAGGCGGTCGAGCGGATCAAGATTGTGCAGGGGCCATTAGGGTCTATGGGGTATGCGGGGTCCGGGGGCCGGGCGGCTTCGGCGGAGTTGGAGGCCCGTCCCGATCCGGAGTCGCAGTCGCGCCTTGATGCGGCGCTGGCCGGTTTTGCGCCGGGACGGCTGGCCCGTGTCTTGCGGCGTCTGGGCATGAATGTCTATGAGCGGTCGTGACTCCGCACTCCGCCATGCGGGGAATGATGTGTCCGCCTTGCATTGATCTACTATATCTGGTAGCAGTCTTGCGCAAGATCCCTCCTGTTGCGGGCGCGTGATGGATAGCGGAAAAGAGAAGGCCAAACCGGGCGGAGCCAGGCTCGTGCCCCTGCTTGTTCTGGGTGTGCTGATTGCCGCCGGGGCCGGATACGGGCTGATCAGGCTTGCGCCGGAGGGCGAGGAGGAGGCGCGCGCTTTCGCGCCGCCGGGACTGGAGGAGATGGCGCTGGGATCGCCGGATGCGCCGGTCACCATGATTGAATATGCGTCTTTCACCTGCGGGCATTGCGCGGCCTTTCATGTGGAGACCCTGCCGCGCCTGCAAAAGGATTATATTGAGCCGGGCAAGGTTCGCCTGATTTTCCGTGACTATCCGCTTGACTCATGGGCGGCGGCGGCGTCGCTGCTGGCGCGCTGCGTTGGCGAGGATACGGACGCTGAGCGGTTTTTCTTTTTCATCAAGATTCTTTTTGAGAATCAGGCCAAATGGGCTTTCAGCAATGACCGTGCCGGAGAGTTGCGCAAACTGGCCCGGCTGGGGGGGATTGGTTCGGCGGCGTTTGAGTCCTGCCTGCAGGATCAAACCCGTCTGGGCGCCTTGCAGCAGATGCAAAATCACGCCCAGAAGGTTTTTGGGGTGGAGTCGACGCCGACATTTTTTATTGAGGGGGACAAGATTGAAGGCAATCAGCCCTACAAGGATATTCGCGACGTTCTCGACCGCCATTTGCGGGCCGGCGGGAATTAGGGGGCGGGGTCAGTGGAATTCCGGCGTTTGCGCATATCGGGCTTCAAGTCCTTTGCCGATCCGATTGAGATTGAGATTGGAGAGGGGGTTACCGGGATTGTCGGTCCGAACGGGTGCGGGAAGTCGAATTTGACCGACGCGCTGCGCTGGGTGATGGCGGAGGCGTCGTTCAAGAACATGCGCGGCGGGGAGATGGAGGATGTGATTTTTTCGGGGACATCGCTTCGTCCGGGGCGGGAGATGGCGGAGGTGAGTCTTTTGCTGGACAATCGCGATGGAGGCGCGCCTGCGCCGTATAGCGGGGAGAGCGAGATTGAAATCAGCCGGCGGATTGAGCGGGAGGCGGGATCGGTTTACCGGATCAACGGTCGGGAGACGCGGGCGCGGGATGTAAGTTTGTTTTTTGCGGACATTTCGGCGGGGGCGCATTCGACGACGCTGGTTGGTCAGGGGCGGATGGATGAGATCATTACGGCGCGCCCGGCGGACCGGCGGCGTCTTTTGGAGGAGGCGGCGGGGATTACGGGTCTTCATGCGCGCCGTCATGAGGCGGAGCTGCGGCTGAAGGCGGCGCAGGGCAATCTGGAGAGGCTGGAGGAGGTTTCGCGCCAGACGGAGGCGCGCCTGCGTCATCTGAAGCGCCAGGCGCGGGCGGCGCGGCGATACCGGAAGTTATCGGAGGAGATTGAGCGTCTGGAGAGTCTGGGCCTTTATGTCCGGTGGCGCGAGGCGGGTTCTGCGTTGGAGGGGGAGCGGCGGGGCTTTGAGAAGGCGGAGAGCGGGATAGAGGCGTTGGAGAGGCGTCAGGCGCGTTTGGGAGCGGCGGAGTCGCAGGCGGAGTTGGCGTTGCCGGGCTTGCGGGAGTCGGCGGCGGCGAAGGCGGCGGCCTGCGAGCGGCTGGTGCGCGAGCGGGGTTTTCTGGAGAAAGAGGCGGCGGATGCGCTGGCGCGGCTAAAAGGTCTTGAGCGGAGTCTCGAGGAGGCCGGACAGGACATTCGGCAGGCCGAGGCTTTGGCGCGGGATGCGCAAGAAGCGCGGCGGCGGCTGGGCGAGGAGCAGCGGGGTCTGGGGGAGTCCGGGGAGGATTTGAAGAAGGAGGAGGCGGCGGCGCGGCAACGGAGCGAAGAGGCGGAGCGCCTGCTTGGATTGATGGAGCGCGGGGGCGAGCGGAGCGGGGAGGCGGCTTTGCCCGAGGAGGCAAAGGCATTGTTGTCCCGTGCGGCGCAGGGCAAGGCGGAAGCCGCCGCCGCGCGCGGACGGGTGGAGGAGGCGAATCGCAAGGCGGGAAGATTGAAGGCGGAGTTGGATGCTCTGCGCGGTTTGCTGGCCGGGGCCGAGGCGCGTCCGGCGCATGCGATTATTGATCTGGTTGAGATTGGCG
This sequence comes from Alphaproteobacteria bacterium, assembly GCA_965204775.1. Taxonomy (GTDB): domain Bacteria; phylum Pseudomonadota; class Alphaproteobacteria; order JAPOUT01; genus CBDBFH01. Next base: position 65,271 of record CBDBFH010000029.1, on the reverse strand, counting down.
AAGGTTTTGAGGCGGCCTTTGCGGCGGCGCTGGGCGACGACGTGACGGCGGCGGCGCGGGGGAGCGCGGTCGCCTCATGGGAGAGTCTTCCGCCGCTGGCTTCGCCGCCGGAGCTTCCGCCGGGGGCGGAGCCTTTGGCGCGCCATGTGCGGGGTCCGGAGGCGCTGGCGCGGCGGCTGAGTCAGACAGGCCTGGTTTCGGCGCGGGAGGGGGATGAGCTGCAATCGCGCCTTGCGCCGGGACAGCGGCTGGTTTCGCGCGAAGGTCATCTGTGGCGTTGGGACGGCTATCGCGCGCTTCCGGCGGCGGCGGCGGCGGCGCAGCGCCGTCTTGAGCAATGGCGGCGTCTGGCGGGTCTGGACAAGGCATGGGAGGCGGCGCGCTCGGAGGTTGAAGCGGCGCGCGCGGCCCAGGCGGCGGCGGAAGAGGCGCATGGCGCGGCGGCGGCGGGAGTGAGGGCGCGGATTGACGAGGCGCGGGAGGCGGCGGTGGAGGTGCGCGGGACGCTGACCGGCTTGCGCCGGACGCGGGAGCAGGAGGAGCGCCGGGTTCGGGCGGTGGAGGAAGAGCTGGCCCGGTGGGACAAGCGCGAGAAGGAGGGCCGGGCGCGCATTTCGGTTCTTGAGGCGCGGGCGCAGGCGGCGAAGCGGGAGCGGGAGGCGCTGGCCCGCAAGCCGGAGGAGTTGGCGGCGCAAAGCGAGCAGCTTTCGGGACAGATTGGGCAAAGTGAGCGGGCGAAGGCGGAGGCGGAGAGTGCGCTGGGCGAGGCGGAGGCGCGGCGGCGCAAGGCGGCGGGTGCGGCGCGGGCGGGCGGCGACGAGCTGGGCAAGGCGCGGGAGGCCGGGGCGCGGGCGCGGGCTTTGGTTGAGGCGGCGGAGCGGCGTCTGGCGGAGGCGGCGGCGGAGTTGCGCCGGAAATGCGCCGCCGCTCCGGAAGAGGTTCCGGAGCGCATTGGCCTGGAGGGCGATGCGCCATTGCCCGAATCCGGCGGGATTGCCGGGCAGATTGAGAAGCTTACTCGTGAGCGGCAGTCTTTGGGAGCGCCGAATTTGCAGGCGGACGAGGAGGCGGAAAGCATAATGGCGGAGCACGGCGTGATGCTTCAGGAGCGCGGCGACCTGGAGGCGGCGGTGGAGAAGTTGCGTCAGGGGATTCGGGCGTTGAACCGGGAGGGCAGGACGCGGCTTTTGAGCGCTTTTGAGGCGGTCAATGGTCATTTTCAGATTTTGTTCAAACGTCTGTTTGGGGGGGGCGAGGCGCATCTGGATCTGATTGAGGCCGAAGATCCGCTTGAGGCCGGGGTTGAGATCATGGCGCGCCCGCCGGGCAAGCGTCTTCAGCGTCTGACGTTGCTGTCCGGCGGGGAGAAGGCGTTGACGGCGCTGGCGCTTTTGTTTGCGGCGTTTATGACGCGGCCTGCGCCGGTCTGCGTTCTGGACGAGGCCGATGCGCCGCTGGATGATCTGAATGTCGGTCGTTTTTGCGATCTGGTCGAGCAGATGGCGCGGGAGAGCCGGGCGCGGTTTTTGATTGTCACGCACAATCCGATCACGCTTTCGCGGATGGATCGCCTGTACGGTGTGACGATGGCGGAGGAAGGCGTGAGCCGTTTGGTTTCGGTGGAGCTGGCGGAGGCCGAGGCCTTGCGCGAGCCGCGTCTTTCTGCGGTCGGCTGATCTGGTTGACCGGGGGTTCCGGTCATGCGAGAAGAGCGCGGGGAGTCTGCGGCGAAGCTGGCGGCGCTGGAGCGGCGCCTGGCGGAGGCGAAGCAGCGCCGGGATTCGGATGCGAAGGAGGAAGGACCATCTGCGCGGGGAATGGCGATAGGCTATGCGCTCCGCTTGAGCGTGGAACTTGCCGCGGCGATTGGGATCGGGACGGCGGCGGGTCTTGCGCTGGACGGCTGGCTGGGGACGGCGCCGCTTTTTCTTATGGTTTTTTTCTTTCTAGGCTGTGCGGCGGGGGTTCGTCTGGCGTTTCGCCGGGCGCGGGAGCTGCAGGGTTTGAGCACGGAGAAGCCGCCTGAATGATGAGCGCGGCGGGCAGCGGGTTTCCGGTTGATCCGATGCACCAGTTTGAGGTGCACCGGCTGATTGCCCTGCCCTCTTTGGGGGGGGCGGATTTGTCCTTCACGAACGCCTCGTTGTGGATGCTTCTGGCGGGTCTGGCGGTTGCCGGATTCATGCTTGCGGGCTTGCGCCGGCGGGCGGTGGTTCCGGGGCGGTGGCAGTCGGTTGCCGAGCTGAGTTATGAGTTTGTCGCCAATATGGTGAGGCAGAATTCGGGCGAGGCGGGGATGCGCTATTTCCCGTTTGTGTTCACGCTGTTTGTGTTCATTCTGGCCTGCAACATGCTGGGGATGGTTCCCTATTCCTTCACGGTGACGAGCCACATTATTGTCACCTTTGCCTTTGCCGGATTTATTTTTGTTGGGGTGACGTTGATCGGTTTTACTCGGCACGGGGCGGGTTTTTTGCGCTTTTTTGTTCCGCGGGGGATTCCGGCGGTTTTGCTGCCGCTGCTGGTGGTGATTGAGATTATTTCCTATCTGACCCGCCCTTTGAGTCTTTCGGTCCGCCTGTTTGCGAATATGATGGCCGGGCATACGATGCTGAAGGTTTTTGCGGGCTTTGTGATTTTGATGGGGGCGTGGGGCTTTGCGCCTCTGGCGCTGATGACGGCGCTTTCGGCGCTGGAGATTCTGATTGCCTTTTTGCAGGCCTATGTCTTTGCGGTGTTGACCTGCATTTATCTCAATGATGCGCTGCACATGGCGCATTGAGTTCACCCAGGAAAGGAGGAGAAGATGGACGCGGAAGCAGCAAAATTGATTGGAGCGGGGATTGCGTGCCTGTCGCTGGCGGGAGCCGGGGTTGGGATTGGCGTGATTTTCGGGAATTACCTGTCCGGAGCGCTGCGCAATCCGGATGCGGCGCAGGGGCAGTTTCCCAATCTGCTTCTGGGCTTTGCGCTGACCGAGGCGACGGGTCTGTTTGGCCTGATGGTCGCGATGATTCTGTTGTTTGTCTTTTAGGGCGGTCGCGGAGGCCGGGATCGGATGCCGCAGTTGGAGTTTGCCTCTTATCCGTCGCAGTTATTCTGGCTGGCGGTGGTTTTTGGGTGTTTGTATATTTTTTTGTCGCGCTATGCGCTTCCGGCGCTGTCGGAGACGCTGGAGGAGCGCCGCCGTCTGACGCAGGGGCGCCGGGAGGAGACGGAAGCGGCGCTGTCGCGGGCGCGGGAGGCGGAGGCGGCCTATGATGCGGCGCGGGGGGAGGCGCGGGAGGCGGCGCGGGCGCGGGCGCGGCGGATAGAGGAGGAGGCCCGGCAGAAGCTGGACGGGCAAAAGGAGGCGCACGCGGCGGCGCTGAAGGAGCGGGTTTCCGGCGCCGAGGCCGGGATTGCGGTGATGACGGAGAAGAGCGCGGGGGCGATTGAGGCGGCGGCGGTTCGAACGGCGCAGTTGATCGTCGAGCGCCTGACCGGCGGGGAGACGAGCGCGGCGCAGGCGTCGCGGGCGGTCCGGCGGGCGAAGGCGGAGGGGTAGATGAGCGCGGATTTCTGGGTTTTGGTGAGTTTTGCGGGTCTTGCGGCGCTGTTGGTTTATTTGCGGGTTCCGCAGCGTGTTCTGGCGGGGCTGGATGCGCGGGGCCGTGCGATTCGCGAGGAGTTGGAGGAGGCGCGGAGTTTACGCGCCGAGGCTTTGAAGATTCTGGAGGCGCAGGAGAAGAAATTGCGCGCGAGCAAGGTGGAGGCCGAGGCGATTGTGCGCGAGGGTCTGGAGGAGGCGGAGCGGCGCGCGGCGGAGGAGCGGCGCAAGACGGAGGAGCTTCTGGCGCGGCGCGAGGAGATGGCGGATCAGCGGATTGCGCAGGCGGGGCGCGCGGCGGTTCGGCGGATTGAGACTGAGACGGCGGCGCTGGCGGTTCGGGCGGCGCGGATCATTCTGTCCGGGGAGGAGGCGGAGCAGGCGAAGTCGGTTGCGCGGGCGATTGAGGAGATTGAATCACGTTTTGACGCTGGGGGTCTTGACGTAGCGCGTCGCGATTAGGCGGCATCCAGCTTTATTCTTGCGAAGATGAGTATCCATCTGTTGTTGGCCTGTCTTCACGAGCAATCTCCGCTTCAGACGCAGGAGACTTTGGCTCAGGCGTAGAAGAAGCTTGACCGGCACTGCTTACCATAACTTCTGACTCTTTCTCTAATTCTTCAGGAGAGTGTTTTATGCGAGGAGGCCGTTCTATCCAAGGCACCAACTTTTCTCCAACGTGTTCGTAAAAAGACAGCGTAAATTTTTCCAACCTCTCTATAAATTTACGAGATGAAGAAAAATCCCTTGCGAGATAATCTACCATAATAATTTCAAAACTTTCTACGTTCTCGTAGCCGTTCACAGACGGATCGCCGTCCCGCACTTTTTGAAGGGGGACTTGCAGGCTACGACGACCTTTGGATCTGAGACAGATAAGCACCTTGGAGCCAGGAGCTTGGCTTAACTGGCGAAGCAACCAATTCACTCGCGCACTAGTTCTTTTTTTATCTTTCGGGGCTCCAACCTTGATTGAGCAACGCAATGTTCTACCTTTTATATCAGCTTGTACATAAATATTCCCTGCAACATTGGGAATGTGTAGATCAAGGTTCAATTCATTACGACTGGCTAAAACCTCTGCATCTTCTTTTATTCGCGCCACGGGGTCGTTTTTGTGCTTTCTCGAAATATAGAGAGCTGCACTCGTCTTTGTTTTCTCGGACATTAACAGGGCGAGGTCTCGTTGCTCCTGATGCCAACTTGCCACGGTATTCAAAGCTTCGGAAGAGTTCTTATGTATACTTGCCCCCTCTTGCACCCTTTTTACCAAGTCTGGCCACTCATTATTCATTTTAGTAAAGTGCTCCACTCCCGACGCTCTATGACCAAGGAATCTCATAAACTCTTTCAGGATATAGGCCTCCCCTGCACTTCGGGCGTAGTTCTCATCCGAATGCAACAAAGCAACATGTGTCAGAATGGACTGCCAAGATAAATGAAAAAGGCCTACGCTTCCCAGCCTGCGTTTATCTATTTCCGCACCGAGAGGATGATGATCAGGAAAAGCAGTGAATTGGTTCGAAATGGTTATGAGCGCATCAATTTGGTTAGTCTTAGCTAAATCTACATATTGCTCTAATTGCTCAATATCTATTTGGGCTTTATCAGTTTTTGCTTCAACTATCGCCTTCCACTCTTTTTTGCCCCTCTTAAAATAGATAAGTCCATCTGGACGACCACTTTTTTCCTTTGCATTTTTGAAGGTTATTTCAGTTAAGCATGTAAGATTTCCAGAGTCAGGAATACTTACACCTAACCTAGATAAAATCCGTTGCGCCAATGGACGGACTGCGCTTACGGTAGCCAGAAAAGCAGAAACAGTCCTTTTCTCTTTCGCGGAAGGGGCTGCGGTTGGAATTAACCTGGCAGGCTCACCACTAACTGAAAATTCATTCATCAATACCCCTCCTGCAAGGAAACTAGGCGCTACTCAATATGTCAAGCGCCAACCATTCTGTATCCAAACATCATTAAAAGGCCCAGAATCATGAGTCAAGCGAATCTAAATTGGAAAATCGTCTTATTCCCAACTTTTCTTTAGTTTCCCTCCCAGCGCAGGACGGGGCGGCGGGCGGCCTGGGTTTCATCGAAGCGGGATCGGGGGGCGTGGACGGGAGCGGCTTTGAGGCGCTCCGGCTCGCATTGGGCGCGCTCGGCGAGGCGGCGCAGGGTGGCGATGAATTCGTCAAGGGAGGCTTTGGATTCGGTTTCGGTCGGCTCGACCAGCATTGCGCCGCGCACGACGAGGGGGAAATAGACGGTCATCGGGTGGAGGCCCTCGTCGATCATGGCCTTGGCGAAGTCGAGGGTCTGGAGGCCGGTTCCTTCGAGGAATTGGTCGTCGAAGAGCGCCTCATGCATGCAGGGTCCGGGGAAGGGTGCGCTGAGGGTGTCCTTGAGTTGGGCGAGGATGTAGTTGGCGTTGAGGACGGCGTCGCCGGAGGCCTGGCGCAGCCCGTCGCCGCCCTGGGCGAGGATATAGGCCAGGGCGCGGACGAACATTCCCATCTGTCCGTGGAAGGCGGTGAGCCGCCCGCAGGGTGAGAGACCGGCCTTGCGGGCTTCGGCGGGGTTTTCGATGAGGCGGAAGCCGCCGTTTTCGCGGCGCAGGACGGGGAGCGGCGCGAAGGGGGCGAGGGCCTGCGAGAAAACGACCGGCCCGGCCCCCGGCCCGCCGCCGCCGTGGGGTGTGGAGAAGGTTTTGTGGAGATTGATGTGCATGGCGTCGACGCCGAGGTCGCCGGGGCGGACGCGCCCGGCGATGGCGTTGAAATTTGCGCCGTCGCAATAGAAGAAGCCTCCGGCCTGATGGAGGGCTTCGGCGATTTTGAGGCTGTCGCGCTCGAAGAGGCCGCAGGTATTGGGGTTGGTGAGCATGAGGGCGGCGACGTCGGGTCCGAGTTTTTCGCGGAAGACCTTGAGGTTGAGCCGCCCGTCGGGTCCGGCGGGGACGGGGTCGATTTTCCATCCGGGCATGGCGGCGGTCGCCGGGTTGGTGCCGTGGGCCGAGTCGGGGACGAGGACGCGGGTTCGGGATTGCGCCTCGCCGCGCGCGGCGAGGGCGGCGCGGATGGCCATCATGCCGCAAGTTTCGCCCTGTGCTCCGGCGCGCGGGCTGAGCGCGATGGCGGGCATGGCGCACAGCGTGGTGAGCCACGCGCTGAGCATATGCATGAGTTCGAGCGCGCCCTGGGCGGTTTCGAGGGGCTGGAGGGGGTGGAGTCCGGCGAAGCCGGGAAGCCGGGCGACTTTTTCATTGAGGCGGGGGTTGTGCTTCATGGTGCAGGAGCCGAGCGGGAAGATTCCGGAGTCGATGCTGTAGTTTTTCTGGCTGAGGCGAACGAAATGGCGCATGGCTTCGGGTTCGGAGAGGCCGGGGAGGCTGACGGGGCGGCGGCGGGCGAGTTTTCCGAGGCGGGACCGGACGGGCGGGGGGGGATCGATGTCGACGCCGCAGCCGCCGCGTTTTTTTTCAAAGAGGAGCGGCTCTTCCAGCTGGAGCGCGCGATGGCGCGGCGGCGCGATTGGCGTTATGGCGGGCTTGGGAGCGGGAGGCTTCATGCGAGGAGTTTTCTCAGGGCGCTGGCATAGGCGTTGACGTCTTCTGCGGTGTTGAGTTCGGTGGCGGCGGTGATGACGCAGTTTTTGAGGTTTTCGCGTTCGGGCCAGAGGCGGCTGGCCGGGACTCCGGCGAGGATATTTTGGCGGGCGAGTTCGGCGGTGAGTTCTGCGCCGGGGATGGGGGTTTCGAAGGTGAATTCGTTGAAGAAGTCCGGGGTGCGCTGCCGGACGCCGGGGATGGCTTCGAGGGCTTCGGCCAGTTGGACGGCGGCGGCATGGTTGACGGCGGCGAGTCTGGCGAGTCCCTCGCCGCCGAGGAGGGCGAGATGGCAGGTGAAGGCGAGGCAGCACAGCCCGGCATTGGTGCAGATATTGCTGGTGGCGCGCTCGCGGCGGATATGCTGCTCGCGGGCGGCGAGGGTGAGGACGTAGCCGCGGCGGCCCTGGGCGTCGCGGGCTTCGCCACAGAGGCGTCCGGGCATTTGGCGGAGGAATTTCTCGCGGGCGGCGAAGAGGCCCAGATAAGGGCCGCCGAAATTGGTTGGATTGCCGAAGGACTGGCCTTCCCCAACGGCGATGTCTGCGCCCATTTCGCCGGGCGGCTTGATTGCGGCCAGCGCGAGGGCCTCGGTGAAGACGGCGATCAGGAGCGCGCCTCGGGCATGGGCGGCTTCGGCGAGCGGGGCGAGGTCGGCGATGGCGCCGAAGGCGTCGGGGTTCTGGACGACGAGGCAGGCGGTGTCGGCGTCGATGGCCGAGGTCATGGCCTGAAGCCCCCCGGCGGGCGTAGCCTCGACCACCTCTTTTCCGGCGAAGCCGCTCAGCGTCTCGACGCAGGCGCGGTAATGCGGATGGAGCGCGGGTGAGAGGACGGCTTTTGGCCGTTTGGTGATTCGATGCGCCATCAAGACGGCTTCGGCGCAGGCGTTGGAGCCATCATACATGGAGGCGTTGGCGACATCCATTCCGGTCAGGAGGGCGGTCTGGGTCTGGAATTCGAAGAGCATCTGCAAGGTGCCCTGGGCGATTTCGGGCTGATAGGGGGTATAGGCGGTCATGAATTCGGAGCGCTGGATCAGGTGATCGACGCTGGCCGGGATGTGGTGGCGATAGGCTCCGGCGCCGAGGAAGGAGGGTCCGCCTTCGGCGGCGCGGTTTTTGGCGGCGCAGGCGGCGAGGGCGCGCTCAACCTGGATTTCGCTCATGGGCGGGGGCAGATTGAGGGGCGGATTGAGCAGGTGCGGCGGGACGTCGCGGAAGAGGCCGTCGATGGTCTGGACGCCGATGGCGGCGAGCATTTGCGCGCGGTCGGCTTCGGAGAGCGGGAGGTAGCGCATGGGTTCAGGCCTGGCTCTGTCCGTCGAGGAAGGCGCGATAGGCGTCGGCGTCCATCAGGCTTGCGGCGGCGCTTTCGTTTTCGGGCATGATTTCGAAGAACCACCCTTCGCCTTCGGCGTCGCCGTTGACGAGGGCGGGGTCGTTGGTGAGTTTGCCGTTGACGGCGGTGATGGTTCCGCTCACCGGGGCGTAGACTTCGCTGGCGGCCTTGACCGACTCGACGACGGCGATTTCCTCGCCCTGTTTGACGGCGCGGCCCGGCTCGGGCAGTTCGACGAAGACGATATCGCCGAGCTGATCCTGGGCGTAGTTGGAGATTCCGCTGCGCGCCGGTTCGCCGGGGCGCGGACGGATCCATTCATGCTGATCGGTGTAAAAGGTTTCGCTCATGGCGTTCTCGCGTTGTTGAGGGGTTTGGTTTGGGCCGGTGATAGCGATGGGGGCGAAAGGGCAGGCGATGGGCTTCGGCGGGCAGGAGGGAATCGCGGGCGCGCACGAAGAGGGGGGAGCCGGGGGAGTCGCAGCCGGTGCGGACATAGCCCATGGCGATTGGGGAATCGCAGGTTGCGGCGATTCCGCCGCTGGTGACGAGTCCGGCGGGCCGGCGGTTGGCGTCGAGGATTTCGGCATGGGCGCGGACGGGGCGCGGGCTTTTGATTTTGAGGCCGATGCGGCGGCGCCGGGCGCCGTTTTCGATCTGTGCGGCCAGGGCGGCGGCCCCGGGGAAATTGGCTTCGGCGCGGCGGCGGGGCGGGATGGTCCAGAGGAGTCCGGCTTCAAGGGGGGAGGTGGTTTCGTCGATATCGCTGCCATAGAGGCACAGGCCGGCTTCGAGTCTGAGCGAATCGCGCGCGCCCAGCCCGGCGGGTTTTACGCCGTCTTGCGCGAGCAGTTGCCGGGCCAGCGTTTCGGCCCCTTCGGCGGGGATGGAGATTTCATAGCCGTCCTCGCCGGTATAGCCCGACCGGCTGACGAGACAGGCATGTCCGGCCAGATCGAGGGCGGCGGCGGCCATGAAAGGCAGGCGGACGGCTTTCGGCGACAGGCTGCCCAGCGCCGGCGCGCTCAAAGGCCCCTGCAGGGCGAGCAGAGCCAGATCGGGCCGGGGGCGCAGGGTGGCGCGCCCGGCCAGAGATTGCGCGATATGGGCGCAGACGTTTTCCGCCCCGGCGGCATTGATGACGATCCGGAAGAGGCTGCCGGACAGGCGGGCGATGATCAGATCGTCAATGATCCCGCCCTGGGGGTTGAGCAGGATCGTGTAGAGCAGACGCCCCGCGTTCAGTCCGGCGATATCTGCGGGGAAGAGGGTTTCGAGGCAGGCGGGATCGGCCTCGAGATCGGCCTGCCCCATATGGGAAACATCGAACAGGCCGGCGGCGGTGCGGGTATGGCGGTGCTCGGCCAGAATCCCTGGGGGAAAGGAGACCGGCAGGGCATATCCGGCGAAGGGGGCGAAGCGGGCGCGCCGCTCCGTATGCAGGGCATGGAGCGGGGTCGGCCTGCCGTGTGCCTGTTGTTGCGCTGTCATGTTTCTCCCGGCCCCCTGCGACTCTCGATAGCGCGCGCCTGCCCGGCAGGCTCGCCCCCTCTGTCGCTTGACCTGAGAGATTTAACGGGCGTCAGCCCGCGTTACCCCTTCGGTGAAGCCGGATCATGTTTGATTCGGCTTGCTTTCCAGAGTTGCGCGTTTTCGCGTGCGGTCCTTTTGCCTGAGAGTTTTCGGGGATTGCTCCTTCGGCGCCGTCAACCGGTCTCTCCCGCGCGCGCTTTTCATGCGCATGTCGGGTTTGATGATACGGGTCCGGGCGGAAGAGTCAACGCTCGATGATCAGGCGCGGCTGGGGCGGGGGATCGGGGAGGGGGCGGGGGGCGAGGTTGGCGCGCATGGTTTCGGGGGAGACGCGGAATCCGGCGAGGATTTGATATTCGCTGCCGCGCCGTCCCTGTGCGGGGGAGAAGAGGATTTCTTCGCCCCGGAAGCGGGCGGAGGCGGAGGTTTTGGGCAGATCGAGGGCGGGGTTGGAAAGTTTCTTGGTGATGATTTCCCGGCCATCGAGGGTGAGGGCGGTGAAGAGCGGGAGGCGGATTTGCCGGGTTTCCGGGTTATCGCCGCGTCTTTCGAGAGTGGCGGAGAGGGTGATGCGGACTTCGATTGTGACCGGGTTTTGTCCGGAGATGGAGCAATCAGCGCTGATTCGGCCGAATTGGGCGTGGAAGCCTGGGGTTGAGATGGCCTGGGCGCCATGCAGGATTCCGGCGGAGGGGCAATGGCGCGCCTGGCGCAGGGTGGCGTCTCTGGTCGAGCTGCAGGCGGCGGGGAGCAGGAGGAGCGCGGCGAGGAGGAGGCGAGGGATCATTGGGGCGTGGGCGGATTGCGCGGGAGGCGGCGGAGGGCGTAGAGTGCCCTGACTTTAGCGGCCCGGCCCGGGGAATGAAAGCGGACATGACGAGCGAGCAGGCGGCTTTGGCGGGACCGGCGCCGGTTATGCGGATATTGCTGGCGTCGCCGCGCGGTTTTTGCGCCGGCGTTCTGCGTGCGGTTCAGATTGTCGAGGAGGCGCTGGCGCGTTTTGGTCCGCCGGTTTATGTGCGCCATGAGATTGTTCACAACCGTCATGTTGTCGAGGGGCTTCGCGCGAAGGGAGCGGTGTTTGTTGAGGAGCTGGCGGAGGTTCCGGAGGGGTCGCGGGTGATTTTTTCGGCGCACGGGGTTTCGCGCGCGGTGACCGGCGAGGCGCGGGCGCGGCGTCTGCGCCCGCTTGATGCGACCTGCCCTCTGGTCTCGAAAGTTCACAATGAGGTTCGGCGTCATCACGCGGCGGGTCGGCATGTTATTTTGGTGGGGCACGCCAATCATCCTGAAGTCGCCGGGACGATGGGTCAGGTTGCCGCCGGGGCCTGCACGCTGGTCGAGAGCGAAGCGGATGCGCGCGCGGTTGCGCCCCCGGCGGGGGAGCTGGGTCTGGCCACCCAGACGACCTTGTCGGTTGAGGAGACGGGGGAGATCATTCGCATATTGCAGGCGCGTTTTCCGGGGATTCTGCTGCCGCGCAGCGAGGACATCTGCTATGCGACGACGAACCGGCAGCGCGCGGTCTGGTCTCTGGCGGGTTCGTGTGACGTTTTTGTGGTGATCGGGGCGTCGAATTCGTCGAATTCGCGTCGTCTGGCGGAGACGGCGCGGCGGGCGGGCTGCCGGCGGGTTTTTCTGATCGCCGGGCCTGAGGAGATTGATTGGGGTTCGGTCGAGGCGGCGCGGGTGGTCGGTCTGACGGCGGGGGCGAGCGCGCCGGAGGCGCTGGTTTCGGCTGCGTTGTCTGCTTTTGCGGAGCGCTTTGCGATTGAAGTCGAGGAGCGGGTGAGCGCCGAGGAGACGATGGCCTTCCGACTTCCGCCGGAATTGCGGGACTGACGTTCTGCGGCGATGGCGGTCTACACCGAAATCAACGAGGTCCAGATTGCGGAGTTTGCGGCGCGCTATGATCAGGGCCGGGTTTTGTCTTTCAAGGGGATTGCGGAAGGGATAGAGAATTCGAATTATCTGGTTCATCTGGAGGGCGGCCCGGCGATTTTGACTCTTTATGAGCGCCGGGTTGAGGCGGCGGATGTTCCGTTTTTTCTGGAGTTGATGAATTATTTTGCGGAGCGGGGCCTGAGGGTTCCGCGCGTTCTGGCGCAAAGCGGCGGGGGTTTGTTCGGGGAGTTGGCGGGGCGTCCGGCGGCGCTGTTTGGTTTTCTGGAGGGAGTCTGCCTTCATGCGCCGGAGGCCGGGGACTGCCGGGCGGTCGGGGCGATGCTGGCGCAGATGCATGAGCTGGGGGCTTTGTTTGGCCGCTCGCGCCCGAACCGGATGGGTCCGGCGCATTGGCCGGGCCTGCTGGCGGCCTGCGCGGACAAGGCGGAGAAATTTGCGCCGGGTCTGGCGGCGGAGTTGCGCGGGGAGCTGAAGATCATCGCCTCGCGCTGGCCGGAGGATCTGGCGGCGGGGGTTATTCATGCCGATCTTTTTCCGGACAATGTTCTGTTTGATGCGGGTGCGCCCGGGTTTATTGACTTCACTTTCGCCTGCAATGATTTTCTGGCCTATGATCTGGCGATTTGCCTGAATGCGTGGTGCTTTGACGCGGCGGGGGTTCTGGATGCCGCGCGGGCGGGTTCGCTGCTTGGGGGCTATGTTGCGGGGCGGGCGCTGACGGAAGCCGAGCGGGCGGCGCTGCCGGTTTTGTGCCGGGGCGCGGCGCTGCGCTTTTTGCTGACCCGCCTGCTGGACTGGCGGGAGGCGGGGGAGGGTTTGGCGCGCTGCAAGGACCCGCATGAATATCTGACCCGGCTTCGTTTTCACGCCGGGGAGCGGCGGCTTTGCGAATACGGCCTTTAGGATGGGAGCGGAGCGCAGGGCGATTGAGATTTACACGGACGGGGCGTGTTCGGGCAATCCGGGTCCTGGAGGCTGGGGGGCGGTTTTGCGTTTGGGGGACCGGGTTCGGGAGATTTCGGGCGGGGAGGGTTTGACGACCAACAACCGGATGGAGCTGACGGCGGCGATTGAGGCGCTGCTGGTTTTGCGGGGGGCGAACCGGGTGGAGCTTTACACCGACTCGACCTATCTGAAGGATGGGATCACGCGCTGGCTGCCGGTCTGGGAGCGCAACGGCTGGCGGACATCGAAGCGCAAGCCGGTGAAGAATGCGGATTTATGGCGGCGTCTGGTGGAGGCGTCGCGGCGTCATGATCTGACGTGGCGCTGGGTGAGGGGCCATTCGGGCGATGCGGGCAACGAGCGCGCCGACGCTCTTGCGCGCCGGGCGCTGGAGCGGTTCAGAAGCTGAAGGTGAAGCCGAGGCGCAGGTGATGGAGTCCGCTGCTTGAGAGGTCGTCGAGCGGCTCATTCAGCCATCTGTATTCATAGCCGATGTCGAGATCGACGCCTTCGGAGACGTTGATTCTTGCGCCCAGTTGCGCGCTGATGACGAGGCTGATGACTTCGGCGTCGTGGATTGGGATTTGGATCGGGACCGTGTAGCTGACGGCCTCGACGCCGGGGAGGGGAGCGGTGAGCCGGGCGCGGGCGGCATAGGCGGCGGCGCCGTCGTCGAGGTTGTTCCACGCCATTCCGATTCCGGCGCCGGCATAAGGGGCAAAGAAGAGGGAGCTGTCGGGGAAGAAGTCGTAATAGACGGCCAGCTGCCCGGCGAGGGAGAAATAGTTTCCCTGGGCGGAGAAGACTTCGGCGTCGATTTCGAGTTGCGCATTATCGGCGGTTTGACGCGGGGCGTCGTTTTCGTCGCTGTTTTCAGAGAGGGTGCGGAAGATTGCGCTGCGGGCCGCCTCGAAGACGGCGGCGTGATAGGCGTCCTGGAGTTCCTGGCGGCTGCGGGCGGAGGCGCGTTGGACGTCGGCGGCGGTGAGGCTTGCGGCGAATTCGAGGCGCAGTCTGCGCCAGGGTTTGATCGCGCCGGCGAATTCGAAGTAGCGCGGGGTTCCCAGCGAGAGGCGGACGGGGCGGGGATAGAGGGCGGAGTCGAATTCGAGATCGGAGGGCAGGAAGGCGGGTCCGAGGCGGACGGAGAGTTCGTAATCGGAGAAGGGGTTTTGCGCCGCCGCGCCACGCGCGAAGAGGAGGAGGCCCAGCGAGAGGGCGAGGATTGCGGCGGCGGCGGCTTTCATGAAAGACAGGAAGGGGCGTCAAAGTTGGCTGATCAGGTGTTCTGCACCGCTGATTCGGGCTTCGGCGGGATTTGGCTCCTGATTGAAGATTTTGACGACGCCGTTTTCGACCAGCATGGAGTAGCGCAGGGAGCGCTGTCCCATTCCGAAGGAGGAGCCGTCGAAGTCCACGCCCAGCGCGCGGGTGAATTCGCCGTTGCCGTCGGCGAGCATGAGGACTTTGTCTCCGACATTTTTCTGTCGGCCCCAGGCGTCCATGACGAAGGCGTCGTTGACCGAAAGGCAGACGACGGCGTCAACGCCCTTTTCGCGCAATTGCGGGGCGTAGCGGATGAAGCCGGGCAGGTGCTGATTGGAGCAGGTCGGGGTGAACGCGCCGGGGACGGCGAAGAGGACGATTTTTTTCCCGGCGAAGAATTCTTCGCTTTTGACCGGGCGGGGGCCTTTTTCGGTCATTTGGCTGAGGGTTGCGGCGGGGATTTTCTGTCCGGGTTGGATGGGCATTGTTTTCTCCCTTTTCTCACTTGGCTGGTCGGCTGGCAGAGGTCTATCACAGGGCGGGCGGGTTTGGCATTCAGTTTTTGGGTTTTGCAGGGTTTTGGGGGATGCGGGGGCGCATTTCGAGGAGTCTGCCGCCGTCGCGCAGGAGGATTCCGAAGCTGCGTCCGGCGAGGTTGAGGGGGTTTTCGGCCTCGACCGGGAATTGGAAGCGGGTTTGGAAGGCGTTTTTGCGTTTTTCGGTTTTGTGGCGGACGGGGGGGCCGAAGACGTGGCCGTCCGGGGCCTCGGCGATCAGGAGGGGTTTTGTGAAGGGGGCGGGGGCGGCGAAGGTGAGGAGGATTTCGCCGGTTCGGGGGCTGATTTGGCGGAAACTGAGCCGGGCAAGGCGGATGCCCCCGGCGCGGCGGTCGCCCTGGGGGACCTGGCGGGCATAGGTTTGGAGGAGAGCGGCCTGGGGCGTTGTTCGCGCGTCTCCGGCGGCGGGCAGGTCGAGGGCGAGGGTCTCTTCGAGCGGCACACAGACCTGATCGCAGACGGCATAGTCCAGTTTGAGGCGCAAAGCGAGGGCGGCGGCGGGGTTGCGCAATTTGACCTGCACGGGGAAGACGACTTCGCGGCCATAGCCGTAGAGGTCTCCTCCCGGCAGAGCGAAGCGGGCGGGGGCGGGATAGAGGATTTGGGCGTGTTTGAGATTTTTTGATCCGGTCCAGTCGAAGCGGGGCGGGAGTCCGCCCGCGCCCGGATTGCGCCAATAGGTTTTCCAGCGCGGGCCGAGTTGGAGGCGGATTCCGGCGATGATTTGGTTTTTTCCGCCGAGCGCAGAATATTCGGCGATGAGGCTGGCCTTTGGCCGTGGGGGCAGATCGGGCGGCCAGTTTGAAGCGGCCAGCGCGGCCTGCGCGGGCAGGGCGAGAGCGAGGGCGAGGAGGGCGGGAAAGGTCAGGCGGTTTGGCATGGGAGGCGTTTTATGATGGAGGCAAAAGCGGGGCGAGGCAAGGGTGTCTTCACGAGGCGGTGAGGAGTCCGGGGCGAGGTTTTTCGGGACACGGCGGCGGCGAAGCTGTTTAATGAAGCTGTTACATTCTGTTTCGTTTTTTGGTCTGGCGGATTTTTCGATGGCGAAGGAGGCGGGCTTCACGCTTCACGGGCAGATGCTGATCGCCATGCCGGAGATGGGCGATCCCAATTTTGCGCGCACCCTGGTTTATGTTTGCGCGCATAACGCGGAAGGGGCGCTGGGTCTGGTGGTCAATCGTCCGGTTCCTGATCTTCGCCTTTCTGCGCTTTTGGACCGGTTCCGGATTCGGGGCCGGGAGCATGGCGGTCTGCCGGTTTATCTGGGCGGTCCGGTGGAGACGGGGCGCGGCTTTGTTCTGCACAGTCTTGACGGCGAGGGCGGCGGCGAGGCGACGTTGCAGGTTGCGGACGGGATCGGCCTGACGGCGACGCTGGACATTTTGCAGGCGATTGCGGGCGGTGAGGGTCCGTCGGACATTCTGGTTGCGCTGGGCTATGCGGGCTGGGGTCCGGGGCAGCTGGAGCGGGAGATTCGGGACAATGGCTGGCTGCATTGTGCGGCGGATCGTTCGCTGATTTTTTCGGGTTCGGCGGATCCGGGGGAGAAGTACCGGAGCGCGCTGGCGAAGATCGGGGTTGATGCGGGTTTGCTGTCGCAGGGTTCCGGGACGGCCTAGCGGGGCCGGTTTCGGGGCAGGAAGGCGCGGACGTCTTCTGCGGTCATGGGTTTGGCGAAATAGAAGCCTTGTGCGAAGTCGCATTTGGCGTTGCGCAGAGCGGCGGTTTTGCGCGAGTCGTCGACGCCCTCGGCGACGGCGTCCATGGAGAGGGCATGGGCCATGCGGACGATGGCGCGGACGATGGCTTCGGTCTGGGAGTCTTCGGTGAGGCTTCCGATCAGGGTTCGGTCGATTTTGATGGTGTCGAAGGGGAGTTCCTTGAGGTATCCGAAGCTGGAATAGCCGGAGCCGAAGTCGTCGATGGCGAGGCCGGCGCCGGCGGCGCGAATTTTTTCGAGGATTTGTGCGGTCTGTTCGGGGTTTCGCATGACGAGGCTTTCGGTGATTTCGAGTTTGAGGGTTCCGGGGGGCAGGAAGGCGGAGCGGCAGGCGCGCTCGACTTCGCCGACGATTTCGTCGCTGAAGAGTTCGCGGCGCGAGACGTTGACGCTGACGAAGAGCGGGGGGTCGTAGCGGTAGACGAGGTGCCAGCGGCTGAGTTCGCGGCTGGCGGTCTGGAGGACGAAGCGGCCCAGTTCGGCGATTTGTCCGGTTTGCTCGGCGAGCGGGATGAATTCGCCTGGCGGGATGAGGCCGTATTCGGGATGCCGCCAGCGCAGGAGGGCTTCGAATCCTGCGGTTTTGGCGTCGGCGAGGTTGAGGATGGGCTGATAGAAGAGTTCGATCTGCCCGCGCTGGAGGGCGTGGCGCAGGCCGCTTTCGAGGGCGAGGTGGCGCGAATCGTGGCGGCGCATGACGGGGGTGAAGAGGGCGAAGTTCAGGGTTTGTGATTGTTTGGCGTGATGCAAAGCCAGCGCGGCCTGTTCGAGGAGGGCGGCGGCGCTTCGGGTTTTTTCTGTCGCGCCGGCTGCGCCGATGACGGCGGCGGGGAAGATTTCCTGTCCGCCCGGCATGGTCAGGGGTCTGGCGAGGGCGGCGAGAGCGTCTTTGGCGATTTGCGCCGGGGTTTTTTCGCAATTCGGCTCAATGAGGAGGGCGAATTCATCAGCGCCGATTCTTGCGGCGGCGGAGGGGGCGGCGCGGTCGCGGGGGTCGGCCAGCGCCTTGAGGCGGCGGGCGGTTTCGGCGAGGAGATGATCGGCGGCGGCGTGGCCCAGCGTTTCGTTGATGGTCTTGAAGCGGGCGAGGTCGACGATCAGCACTCCGGCGCGGCGCTGGCCGCGAAGGCGGGGGCGGGCGAGGAGGCGTTCGAGCTGGTCGAGGAGCAGCGAGCGGGTCGGCAACCCGGTCAACCGGTCATGGATGGCGTCGCGGGCCATTTCTTCTTCGGCCTGTTTGCGCCGGGTGATGTCTCCGGCGAGGCCGATGGCATGGGCCGGTCCGTGGCCGGGGGCGAAGATGGCAGCCTGCAACTCGAACCAGCGATGATGCCCGTCGCTGTGGAGCAGGCGGAGTTCGAGGCGGAAGTCGGCGCGCCCGCCGGCGTTGCGCGCGCGGGCGGCATAGGTTTCGAGGACGCTGGCATAAAGCGCGCGGTCGCCGGGATGGAGTCGGGCGCGCCAGAGTTTTTCGCTGCCGTTGAGTTCGCCGGGTGCGAGGCCCAGCATATTCTCGATTTCGCCGGAGAGCCTGATATGCCCGGCGGCGGACCACTGCCAGATTCCCTGATGAGCGGCGCGAATGGCGAGGGCGGCGGGGCCTGCCGCGATTGGCGCGCCGGGGCCGTGGAGCAGGGAGAGGGCGGCGGCGAGGGCGGCGAGGACGAGACAGGCGAGCGCAGCATCGGTCAGGACCGGGGCGGGGGCATAGAGATTTGCGGCGGCGAAGGCGAGGGCGAGGGCGAGCGGGAAGAATACGGGGGCGGCGAGCAGGGCGGCGGCGGCGCGGCGGCGCAGTTGGCGCTGGAGGAGGAAGAGGATGGCGATGAAGGCAAAGGCCCAGCAGATGCGGAGGACGACCTGGGCGAATTCGGGCAGGAGGAGCGAGACGGCGGCGAGGGTTGAAAAGGCGGCGATTGAGAGGGGGGTAAGGAGGCCGGGCATCTCGCCCTCTTCGAGGAGGAGAAGGCGGAAGAAGAAGATGCCGCCAAGGAGGAGGGCGAAATCGGGGAGGGCCTGGAAGAGGATGGGAGGCAGCGCGGGGGCGATGAGGAGATTGAGGCCGCTATAGGCGGGGACGGCGAAGGCGGCGGCGGCGGCGAAGGCGGCGGCGGCCAGCGCGAGGGTGCGTTGCGGGCCTGCCTGCGCGCGGAGCATGGCGATCAGAGCGGCGAGGGCGGCGGCGGCGAGGAGTCCGCCATGAAGGGCGAGCTGTCCGGAGGCGAGGGTTTCGGGGTTGAGTTCTCCCGTCATTCTTGGGGTCTGGGGTCGTCGTGGAGGAGGGAGAAGATGAGGTGGTCGCGGCGGATTCCGGCGATTTGCATATAGGCGCGGGCGCGGCCTTCGGGTGAGAAGCCTGCCTTGAGGAGGAGTTTTTGGGAGGGGATATTTTCGGTGAGGCAGGCGGCGGTGATTCGCTGGAGGCCGAGGGTGCCGAAGATGAAGGGGGCGGCGGCGGCCAGCGCGGCGCCGACATAGCCCTGGCGGCGGAAGGCGAGGCCCGCCCAATATCCGATCATGCAGTTTCGGCTTGCCCCGGTCTGGATGTCATAGATGCTGAAGCCGCCGGTGAGCCGGTTGTGTTCGGCCTCGAAGATGAGGAAGTGATAGGCGCGTCCGGCGCGGGCGGCCTCGATGGCGGAGCGGCGTCTGGCGTGGAATCCGGCGGGGGTGAGGTCGTTTTTGGGCCATTTCGGCTCCCAGTGTTCGAGTTGTTTTCGGCTTTCGGCGCGGAGCCGGATCCACGCGCGGCAATCGGAGCGGCGCGCGCCCCGCAGGATGACGCGCCGCCCGGTCAGGCGCGGGACCGGCGATGAGAAAGGAAAATCGCCGATGCGCGTCAGCCATTGCCACCGGCGGGCGGGCCGCATGGGGATTGCGGCTTTATCAGCGGAAGCGGGCGGCGAGAGAGTCATAGTTTTCGAGTTTACCCAGCGGGCCGACGGCGGCAAGCGCCGGGCGCTGTCGGGCGAGGAGTTTCCGGGCGAAGTTGTGCAAGGCGTCGGCGTCCACCGCCTCGATTTTGGCGATGAGGCTTCTGATATCGGGGACCTCGCCATAGGTCAGATAGTGCTGGGCGATCTGGTCGCTGCGCGCCGAGGAGGATTCGAGGCTCATCAGCAGTCCGGTCTTGGCCTGGGCGCGGGCGCGGGCGATTTCCTCTTTGGTGATGCTGCGGGTCATATCGGCGAGGATTTCGGCGGCGGCGGGCAGGAGTTCCGGCAGGCTGTCCGGAGCGCAGGCGGCGTAGAATCCGGCGAGGCCGGTATCGGCGAAGGACCAGCAGAAGGAGGAGACGGCGTAGCACAGCCCGCGCTTTTCGCGGATTTCCTGAAAGAGGCGCGAAGACATGCCGCCGCCGAGAATGAAGGAGAAGATTTGCGCGGTGAAGAAATCGGGATGGGCGGCGGGCGCGCCCTCGAAGGCGAGGGCGATGTGGGTTTGTTCGATTTTTTTGGGGCGGCGCAGTTCGCCGCTGCGGAATTGCGCGGGGGGGAAGCCGGGCGGGCGGCCTGCCGGGAAGTGGGCGAAATGGCTTTCGGCCAGTTGCGCCATGCGGTCGGGGTCGAGTTTTCCCGCCGCTGCGAAGACCATTCCCCCGGCGCGGTAATGACCGGCGATATGGCGGCGCAGATCGGCGGGGGTGAATCCGGCGACGCTCTTGCGGGTTCCAAGGATAGGGCGGCCCAGCGCCTGCCCGGGATAGGCGGCTTCCATCAGGAGGTCGAAGATGTGGTCGTCGGGGGTGTCTTCGCTCTGGGCGATTTCCTGCTGGATGACGCGGCGCTCTTTTTCGAGTTCCCCCCCGTCGAAGGCGGGTTTCTGGAGGATGTCGGCGAGCAGTTCGACGCCGAGCGGCAGGTCTTCGGCGAGGAGGCGGACGGCATAGGAGGTGGTTTCGTGCCCGGTTGCGGCATTGATGTATCCGCCGGCGTTTTCGATCTGTTCGGCGATGTCGCGCGGGGAGCGTGTTTCGGTTCCCTTGAAGGCCATATGTTCGAGGAGATGGGAGACGCCGTGTTCGGCGGGGTTTTCGCCGCGCGCGCCGGAATGGACCCAGAGCGCGGCGGCGAAGGTCTCGACATGAGGCCGGGGGGCGCAGAGCAGGGTGAGGCCGTTGGCGAGTTTGTGGGTGAGAAGGCCTGTCACAGATTTTTCCCGATGAAGCGGAGGACGGCTTGCGGGGTGGGAGCGGCGCGCGGGCGTCTTTCGCGGGCGCGGGCGAGCGCGGCGAGCGCCGGGGGCGGGGGCGGGGTTTGGCCGGTCGCCTGCCGGACGGCTTCGGGAAATTTGGCGGGATGGGCCGGAGCCAGAACGATCACCGGCGCGGCAGAAGGGAGCCGCCTTGCGGCGGCCAGCCCGACGGCGGTGTGGGGGTCGATCAGGCGTCCGTTCTGGCGGAAGAGTTCGGCCATGATGCGTTTGGTCTGCGCCCGGCTGACCGAGACGGCGGCGAAGCGCTCCTTGATGAAGCGCAAAGCGGCGGGGGGCAGGGTGAAGCGGCCCCGGTCGCGCAAATCGGCGAAGAGGGAGCGGCAATGTTTTGGTTCGCGGCGGCAGGCTTCGAAGACGAGGCGCTCGAAATTGCTGGGGGCCTGAATATCCATGGCGGGGGAGAGGGTTTGGCGGGTTTTGCGCGGTTGGCAGACGCCGGTTTCGAGGGTGCGGACGAGGACGTCGTTGTCATTGGCGGCGATGACGAGTTTTTCGATGGGCGCGCCCATCTGCATTGCGGCGTATCCGGCGAAGATATTTCCGAAGTTTCCGGTGGGGACGACGAATCGGATGCGCCGTCCGTGGCCGCCGCCGAGGGCGGCGGCGGCGGTGAAATAATAGACGATCTGGGCCATGATTCTGGCCCAGTTGATGGAGTTGACCGCGCCGAGGCGGGCGCGGGGGGCGGTGTGCGGGTTGGCGAAGATGTGTTTGACGATGGCCTGGCAGTCGTCGAAGGTTCCGTCGACGGCGAGGGCATGGACGTTTTTGGCGGCGGGGGTTGTCATTTGCCTTCGCTGGACGGGGGAGATTCGGTTATCGGGATAGAGGATGAAGAGGCTGGCGCGGGGCGCATTGGCGAAGGCATGGATGGCGGCGCCGCCGGTGTCGCCGGAGGTTGCGCCGAGGATGATCATGCGGGTTTTGTTGCGGCGCAGGGCGTGATTGAGCATGGGGGCGAGGAGTTGCATGGCGAAGTCTTTGAAGGCGAGGGTTGGGCCGTGGAAGAGTTCGAGGATGAATTCATTGCTGCCGGTCTGCACGAGCGGCGCGCGCAGTTGATGGGAGAAGGCGGCGAAGGCGCGGGCGGTCAGTCCGGGCAGGGTTTTGGCGAGCGGCGAGCGGGCGGCGAAGGGTCGCATGATTTCGGCGGCGTTTTGCTCATATGTGTTTTGCGCGAAGCGGGCCTGGGCGGCGTGGGAGATCCGGGGCCAGCGGGCGGGGAGATAGAGGCCGCCGTCTTCGGCGAGTCCGGCGAGGAGGACATGCTCGAAGCCTGCCGGTTTTGTTCCGCCTCTGGTGCTGAGATAGTTCATGGCGGCGCTAGTTTATCTGCGGGCGTGTTCTTGTAAAGGCGATATGGCTGACGCCTGCGACAACCGCGAGGGCGAACCAGGTGAGGGCGTATTGGAGATGGGGGATGCGGCGCGGGGGCGCGGGGGCGGGACCGGTTTCGATCCAGAATTCGGCGAGTTGGGTGATTCCGGCGGCGGGGGCGATCTGG
The DNA here is from genome assembly GCA_965204775.1 of Alphaproteobacteria bacterium. Classification (GTDB taxonomy): domain Bacteria; phylum Pseudomonadota; class Alphaproteobacteria; order JAPOUT01; genus CBDBFH01. The sequence continues at coordinate 43,095 of CBDBFH010000029.1, read as the reverse complement.
AGGGTCATGGCGGAGGGATCGGGCCGGAACCAGATATTGGCGGCGGGGTCGGGGTCGGGATCGAAGATTGAGGGCGGGGACGGCAGCCGCACGACGCCCTCAATGCGGACGGGGCGGGGCGGGGCGTTGTGCGCGAGGGGTTTTTGCGCCCTGCCCTTTTGTGAGAGGACGAGGACGGCTTCGCCGCCGGGCAGTTTGACCGGCACGAGGCTGTGCCAGACCGGCCCTGCCGGGGACGGGGCATAGAGATAGAGGGTCTGTCCGGGCAGGGCGAGGCCGTCGAGGACGGCGCGGCGATAGGCGAGCGTTTTGAGTTCGGGCCGGGTGCGGCGGAGGTCGGCGGCGGAGAGGGTGAGGACGGGGGCGGCGGCGGCGGCGGCCTGTTCGGCGCTGCGGTCGCGGCTTTGTTCGAGGCGGCGCAGTTGCCAGACGCCGAGCGCGATCAGGACGGCGATGGCGGGCAGGGTGAAGGCGGCGAGGGGGATGCGCGCGGTCACGCGGCGGCGCCTGCCCCCCAGATATAGATGCAGGCGAAGAGGAAGAGCCAGACGACGTCGACGAAATGCCAGTACCAGGCGGCGGCTTCGAAGCCGAAATGCTGTTGGGGGGTGAAGTCTCCGGCGCGGACGCGGAAGAAGCAGACGATGAGGAAGAGGGTTCCAATGATGACGTGGAGGCCGTGGAAGCCGGTGGCCATGAAGAAGGTTGCGCCGTAGATATGTCCGGAGAAGCCGAAGGCGGCGTGGGTGTATTCATAGACTTGGAGGGCGGTGAAGAGGATGCCGAGGACGATGGTCAGCGCGAGGCCGCGCCGGAGGCCTTCGCGGTCGCCTTCGAGGAGCGCGTGATGCGCCCAGGTGATGGTGGTTCCGGAGGTGAGCAGGACCAGGGTGTTGAGGAAGGGGATGTCCCAGGGATTGAAGACTTTGATTCCCTGCGGGGGCCAGACGCCTGCGAAGAGTTCGGTGCGCATGGCCTGAGCGGGGTCGGCGGGGAAGAGGCTGGCGTTGAAATAGGCCCAGAACCAGGCGGCGAAGAAGAGGATTTCGGAGATGATGAAGAGGATCATTCCGTAGCGCAGATGGATCTGTACGACGGGCGTATGGTCTCCGTGTCTGGCTTCGAGGACGACGTCGCGCCACCATCCGGCCATGGTGTAGGCGAGGCCTGCCATGCCGAGGATCATGATCCAGGGCCCGAAGCCGCGGAAGAACAGGATCGCGCCCAGAGCGAGGACGAAGGCGGCGATGGAGCCGATGGCCGGCCAGGGGCTTGGCGCGACCAGATGATAATCGTGGTGATTGGCGTGTCCGCTGGCCATGGCGCTCAGCCGTCTTCGGGCAGGGGGTGGAAGGTGTAGGAGAGGGTGAGGGTTTGCACGTCGCTCATTTCGGGATTTTGTTCGATGGCGGGGCTGACCGAGAAGATGACTTTCATATCGGCGGCTTCTCCGGCGGCGAGGGTTTGCTTCTGGAAGCAGAAGCAGCCGATTTTGTTAAGATAGAAGGCGGCCTTGTGTGGGGTGACGTTGAAGGTCGCCGATCCGCTGACCGGGCGGGGATCGCGGTTGCGGGCGCGATAGGTTGCGGTGACGCTTTCGCCGAGTTTGAGGCGGACGGGTTCGGTTGCCGGGGCGAATTCCCAGTTGAGGCCGTTCGCGGTGCTGGCGTCGAAGCGGATAGTGACTTCGCGGGCATTTTCGGCGGGGGTCTGATAGGGGACGGCCTGGATTTGAGGCTGTCCGCCATATCCGGTTATCTGGCAGAAGAGGCGGTAGAGGGGGACGGAGGCGAAGGAGAGGCCGAGCATGGCTCCGGCGGCGGCGAGGCAGATGAGGCCGGTGCGTCGCGTATTGTTTTTCAAGGTTCTGCTCCCATGCGCGCCGGGCGGCGGATCAGATGGCCCGCGTTGCGACATTACCACCCAGCCTGACGATTGTCACCAGCACGATGAGGATGACGAATCCGGCGAGGAAGAGGGCGAGGGCGAGGGCGCGGGCGCGGCGTTGCTTGAGTGTGCGCTGCGTCCAGCGCGGGAGGGTTGGGGGCGTTCCGGGGGCGGACATTAGAGCGAGCCGGAGAGGGCGCGGTCGGCGATAAGGGCGAGGAAGAGGGCGAAGAGATAGAGGATTGAGAATTTGAAGAGGGCGCGGGCCGGGGCGGCGATTTGGTTCGGACGCCGCCAACAGCGATGGAGGAGGCGGGCGGCGGCGGCGATCATGCCGAGGCTGAGGAGGGCGGCGGCAGCGGCGTAAATTGGCCCGGCGCCGCCAAGGAAGGCGGGGGCGAGGGCGGCAGGGAGCAGGAGGACGGCATAAAACAGGCTCTGGACGGCGGTTGCGCGCGGCCCGGCGGTAACGGGCAGCATAGGGAGTCCGGCGGCTTCATATTCGCGGGCGCGCAACAGGGCCAGCGCCCAGAAATGGGGAGGCGTCCAGAGAAAGATGATCGCAAAAAGGGCTATCGGCTCCAGCGCAAGGGAATACGCCGCCGCCGCCCATCCGATCACCGGGGGCAAGGCTCCGGCGGCCCCGCCGATGACGATATTCTGCGCCGAGCGCGGCTTGAGCCAGACCGTATAGACGAGGACGTAGAAGGCGATGGTTGCGGCGAGGAGGAGAGCGGCGAGCGGGCTGACGAAGACGGCCATTCCGGCGGTGGCAAAGAGCGAGAGGCCGATTCCGAAACCGAGGGCGTCGCCCGGCTCCATGCGCCCTTGCGGGAGGACGCGGTTTGCGGTTCGCGGCATCAGGGCGTCGCGGTCGGCCTCATACCACATATTGAGCGCGGCGGCCCCGCCCGCGCCGAGGGCCATGAAGAGGAGGGCGGCGCAGGCCAGAACCGGATGGATCGCGCCGGGGGCGGCGATCATTCCGGCGAGGCCGGTGAAGAGAACCAGGCTCATGACGCGCGGCTTCATCAGGGCGAAGAACTCGCGCGGGCCTGCTTCGCGGGCCGGGGCCTCTCCGATAAGGGCGGAGTCCAGGGCGGGGTCTGCGGCTGGCCCGTTCATGGGGTCACATGCGCGGCAAGGTGGCGTATTGATGGAAGGGCGGCGGCGAGGGGAGGAGCCATTCCAGCGTCTGCGCGCCCGGCCCCCACGGGTTGTCGGGGCATGTCCGCCTTTCCATGAGGGCGCGGACCATGGCGTAGACGAAGACCAGCGTCCCGGCGGCGACGATATAAGAGCCGACTGAGGAGACCAGGTTCCATCCGGCGAAGGCGTCGGGGTAATCGGCGTATCGGCGGGGCATTCCGGCGAGGCCGAGGAAGTGCTGGGGGAAGAAGACGAGATTGACGCCGATGAAGGTGAGCCAGAAATGGATTTTTCCGAGGATCTCGCTGTATTGGTAGCCGGTCATTTTTCCGAACCAGTAATACCATCCGGCGAAGATGGCGAAGATCGCGCCCAGCGAGAGGACGTAATGGAAGTGGGCGACGACGTAATATGTGTCGTGGAGGGCGCGGTCGACGCCGGCATTGGCGAGGACGACGCCGGTCACGCCGCCGACGGTGAAGAGGAAGATGAAGCCGACGGCCCAGAGCATGGGGGTCTTGAAGCTGATGGAGCCGCCCCACATGGTAGCGATCCAGGAGAAGACCTTGATGCCGGTGGGGACGGCGATGATCATGGTTGCGAAGGTGAAATAGGCCTGGGCGGAGAGGGACATACCGACGGTGTACATGTGGTGGGCCCAGACGATGAAGCCGACGAATCCGATGGCGACCATGGCGTAGGCCATTCCGAGATAGCCGAAGATGGGCTTGCGCGAGAAGGTTGAGATGATGTGCGAGACGATTCCGAAGGCGGGGAGGATCATGATGTAGACTTCGGGGTGCCCGAAGAACCAGAAGAGGTGCTGGAAGAGGATGGGGTCTCCGCCGCCGGCGGCGTCGAAGAAGGTAGTTCCGAAGTTCCGGTCGGTGAGGAGCATGGTGATGGCCCCGGCGAGGACGGGCATGGCGAGGAGGAGGAGGAAGGCGGTGACGAGGATGGACCAGCTGAAGAGGGGCATTTTGTGGAGTGTCATGCCGGGGGCGCGCATATTGAGGATGGTTGTGATGAAGTTGATTGCGCCCATGATGGAGGATGCGCCGGCGATATGGAGGGAGAGGATGGCGAAGTCCATGGCGGGTCCGGGGGATCCGGAGGTGGAGAGTGGGGGGTAGACGGTCCAGCCTGTGGCGACGCCGGTTCCGCCGGGCGCGCCGGGGACGAAGAGGGAGATGAGCAGGAGTGTGAAGGAGGCGGGGAGGAGCCAGAAGGAGATGTTGTTCATGCGAGGGAAGGCCATATCGGGCGCGCCGATCATGAGGGGTACGAACCAGTTTCCGAAGCCTCCGATGAGTGCGGGCATGACGACGAAGAAGACCATGATGAGGCCGTGCGCGGTGATGAGGGTGTTGTAGAGGGCGTGGTCGCCGCCGAGGATTCCGTCGCCGGGATACATGAGTTCGGCGCGCATGAGGATGGAGATGCCGCCGCCGATGATCCCCGCGACGATGGCGAAGACCAGATACATGGTCCCGATATCCTTGTGGTTGGTGGAATAGACGAAGCGCCGCCAGCCTGTGGGGATTCCGTGTTCGGCGGATTTGCTCATGGTTTGGCCTCTGCGGCTGTGCCCGCTGCGGCGGCGAGCGGTGCGGGGTTTTGGGCGAATTCGTTTTTGGCGCGGCGCAGCCAGGACCGGAAGCGCGGCTTGGAGACGACATGGATTTCGATTGGCATGAAGGCGTGGCGCTCGCCGCAGAGTTCGGAGCACTGGCCGTAGAAGGTTCCGGTCTGGGTTGCGCGGAACCATGTTTCGTTGAGTCTTCCGGGGACGGCGTCGATTTTGATTCCGAAGGCGGGCATGGAGAAGGCGTGGAGGACGTCGGCGGCGGTGACGATCACGCGAACATTGGTGTCGACGGGGACGATGACGGGGTTATCGGTGGCGAGGAGCCGGGGCTGTCCGGGCTTGAGGTCTTCGGGGTCGAGCATGATTGAGGCGAAGTCGAATTTGTGGTCGGGATATTCATATTCCCAGAACCATTGGTGTCCGGTGGCCTTGATGGTGAGTTCGGCCTGGGGGGTGGCGAGTTGCGTGCGCATGAGCTGGAAGGAGGGGAAGGCGATGACGATGAGGATGAGGGCGGGGATGAGGGTCCAGGCGATTTCGAGGCCGGTATGGTGGCTGGTTTTGGAGGGTTTGGGGTTGGCCTTTTCGTTGAAGCGGACGGCGCAGAAGGCGAGGAGGGCGAGGATGAGGGCGACGATCACGGAGATGAGGATGAGGAGGAAGAAGTGGAAGTTTTCGACCCAGGCCATTATGGGGGTTGCGGGGCTCTGGAAGCCGAGTTGCCAGGGTTCGGGTTGAGCGGAAGCCGGACCGGCGGAGGCGGCGAGAATCAGGCTGGCGGCGAAAAGAAGGCGTGAGCGCATGATTTTGGTGGCCGATGGAAATGGGTCTCCTGTGGGTTTTTAGCAGAAAAAGCGGGTTTGTGGCAAAGCCTCTTTTATCGCGGGGCCGGGTGGCTGTATGATTGTTGCCGTGCGGGGATTTTGATGCCGGAGGCTTGGCGGTGCGTGACGAGGCGCTGATTCATTTTCATCTGGGCGGGCAGATTTCCTGCGGGGTTCATCTGGGCTCGCAGGGGATGGAGACGCCTGTGCTTTTGGGTGAGGCGGCGGCTTATTTTGACCGGGATCATCCGGGGCGGTGTGTGGCGGGTTTTTGTGCGGTTCATGCGCATCTGGTTGAGGACATTGTTGGTCCACCGCCGCCGGGCTGGGAGTCGTGGCGGTTTATGCAGTGGGATTCGTGGTTTGGGCGGATTAATGGGACGTTTTTGTTTAATTTGGGTTCTTTGGAGGTTGTGCAATATCCGATGTATCAATGTGCGCCGCGGCGGGTTCGGATTGATCTGTCGCAGCTTCCGGGGCGTTTGGTATCGGTGGCGTGATGGGGGCGCGAGCGGAGGAGTTTTTGTTTTCGCGTCACGGTCTGGACCGGGGGCGTGTGGAGCGTTTGGTTGGCGAGGCGTTGCGCGGTTGTGATGATGGTGAGGCGTTTTTTGAGTTTCGGCGCTCGGAGTCGGTGGGTCTGGACGACGGGCGGATCAGGACGGCGCGTTTTGACGAGACGAGCGGCGTTGGCTTGCGGGCGGTTTCGGGCGAGCGGACGGGCTATGCGCATAGTTCGGAGATTTCGGAGGGTTCGCTGAGGCGGGCGGGGGAGACGGTTCGTTCGGTTTTGCGGGGCGGAGGGGGCGGTGCGGCTTTGGCTCCGCGGCGGACGAATGCGCGCGCCTATGGCGGGGACGATCCTCTGGAGGGGGAGGGATTTGAGGACAAGGTTGCGCTGCTGCGCGAGATGGACGTCTATGCGCGGGGTCGTGACAGCCGGGTCAGGCAGGTGAGCGCGTCGTTGTCGGGGGAGTGGCAGGTTGTGGGGATTGTGCGTTCCGGGGGTGTAGTTTTTGACATTCGGCCTTTGGTTCGTCTTTCGGTTCAGGTGATTGTTGAGGGCGGTGGGCGGCGGGAGTCTGGGATGAGCGGCTCCGGCGGGCGTTATGGTTATGGGCGGATCATAGAGCCGGGTTGCTGGCGCGGTCAGGTTGACGAGGCATTGCGTCAGGCATTGGTGAATTTGGGTTCGGTTCCAGCGCCTGCGGGAGAGATGGATGTGGTTTTGGGTTCGGGCTGGCCGGGGATTTTGCTGCATGAGGCGGTGGGTCATGGATTGGAGGGGGATTTTCACCGGAAGGGGACGTCGGCCTTTGCGGGTCTGGAGGGCAAGCGGATTGCCTCGCCTGGAGTGACGGTTGTGGATGACGGGACGTTGCCGGACCGTCGGGGATCATTGACGATTGACGACGAGGGGACTCCGGCGTCGCGGACGGTATTGATTGAGGACGGGATTTTGCGTTGTTGCATACAGGACCGTCTGAATGCGCGGGTTATGGGTCGCGCGCCGACGGGTAACGGGCGGCGGGAGTCGTATGCGCATGTTCCGATGCCGCGCATGACGAACACGTTCATGCTGAACGGTGTTCATGACCGGGAGGAGATGATTGGTTCGGTGAAGAGTGGGATATACGCGCCCTATTTTGGTGGTGGTCAGGTTGACATTACGAGCGGCAAGTTTGTGTTTTCGTGCACGGAAGCGTACCGGATTGAGAACGGCAAGATTGGGGCGCCGTTAAAGGGAGCGATGTTGATTGGCAACGGGCCGGATGTTTTGACGAAGGTGAAGATGATCGGGAATGACATGGCGCTGGATCCGGGGATCGGGACGTGCGGCAAGGACGGGCAGAGCGTACCGGTCGGGGTTGGCCAGCCGAGTCTTCTGATTGCGGGGTTGACGGTTGGAGGCACGAAAACTTAATCGGCCAAAGCGAATGGATAGGGGCAAGATACCGAATGGCGATCGAGATGCCGAAGATTTCGGAGCTTTCATAGGCATGATTATCGGGGGAATCTGGGGTTCTGGTGGAGGAATATTAGGAGTAATTGGAGGTGCATTACTGGGGGCAGTGTTAGGGGCATTGTTGTTACCCTTTATTTTGGCAGGTATTTTTATCATCCTTGTAATAGGATTTTGGGCATTTTTGCTAATAGGAATTCCTATGCTAATTCTTGCGTTGCTTGGTTTAATCTTTAGTTGAAGGAGGTGATTGTCAGCCTGTGAGGAAATTTAGGCCCGCACGTTCAGTGCAAAAAAAGTGCAAAATTTGCCTGAATAAGTGTCCAAAAATGTCCTTATCACTACATATATAAATAATAACCTCTTGGAGGCGAAATGAGACAAAAATGTCCATAAAAACCTTTGCCAATAAGAATAAGAGATTGGAAAGATTCTATAAGACCGGGAGCCGGAAGGGTATCAACCCTGACTTTGCCGAAAGATTGAAGCAGGTTTTGGCCCTGCTGGATAAGATGACCTCCCTTGATGCATTTGATGGCCTGCCCGGCTACCGCCTTCACCCTTTGGGGGGCAGTAGAAGGGGTTTCTGGAGCGTCCGGATTTCCGGGAACTGGCGGGTCACATTCCGCTTTGACGGACAGGACGTCTACGACGTCTCTCTCGAAGATTATCACTAGGGGGTTGACAGGCGTCAACCTCCGCTTTACACTTGCCCGGGCAAGGCAGGGAGTGACTGAAAATGCCGATGTATGATCCAAGCCACCCCGGCGAGATAATTCTGGAGGGGGTTTTGAAGCCCCTTGGAGTTTCGATCAAGCAGGCGGCGGAGATTTTGGGGATGAGCCGTCAGTCGGTTTCGGCGATGGTCAACGGGCGGGTGAATTTGTCTGCGGAAATGGCGTTGCGGATTGAGAAGGCGTTTGGACTGGATGCCGACTTTATGCTGCGCCTTCAGCAGGCTTATTCGCTGGCGCAGGCGCGGATGGCGCGCAAGGAGATTTGCGCCAATGTCCGGGTTTTCCGCCGTGCGAAGCGCCGGGCGAATCACAAAGGGCGCAGGCCTGCGGGCCGCGTCCCTGCGCTTACTTCTGCCGCGCCCTGATTTGCTGGAGACGCCGCTTCGCCTCTTTTTGGGCTTCGCGCTGGGCCTTTGGGGAAAGCCTCGCCGCCACTTCATCACGCCCTGCTTCAGCTGAGCTATACCCATTGGCCGCCCCGAGGCTATACCAGATATAAGCCTCCTTATAATCCTGCGCCACGCCCCAGCCTTGAGCGTAGAGAATGCCCAGACCAGCTTGCGCGGGTGCATGTCCCTGTTCGGCGGCCTTGCGAAACCACTGCGCGGCCTGAGTGGAATCCTGCGCCACACCCCGGCCTTGCTCGTAGAGAAAGCCCAGCCTGGCTTGCGCAAGTGCATTTCCCTGTTCGGCGGCCTTGCGAATCCACTGCGCGGCCTGAGCGGAATCCTGCGGCACACCCCGGCCTTTCTCGTAGAGAAAGCCCAGACTGTTTTGCGCGCTCGCATCTCCCTGTTCGGCGGCCTTGCGAAACCACTGCGCGGCCTGAGCGGAATCCTGCGGCACACCCCGGCCTTTCTCGTAGAGAAAGGCCAAAGTGCGCTGTGCGTTTACCTCTCCCTGTTCGGCGGCCTTGCGAATCCACTGCGCGGCCTGAGTGGAATCCTGCGCCACACCCTGGCCTTTCTCGTAGAGAACGCCCAGCTTGTATTGCGCTACAGCATCTCCCTGTTCGGCGGCTTTGCGCCACCACTGCACCGCCTTCCCCCAACCCTGCGTCACGCCCTCCCCTGTCCCATAGAGAACGCCCAGATTGTATTGTGCTTCTGCAAATCCTTGTTCGGCGGCCTTGCGATACCACTGCGCCGCCTGAGCGGAATCCTGCGCCACGCCCCGGCCTTGCGCGTAGAGAACGCCCAGATTGTATTGTGCTTCTGCAACCCCTTGTTCGGCGGCCTTGCGATACCACTGCGCCGCCTGCGCGTAATCCTGCGCCACACCCTGGCCTTTCTCGTAGAGAACGCCCAGTTTGTATTGCGCTACTGCATCTCCCTGCTCGGCGGCTTTGCGCCACCACTGCACTGCCTTCCCCCACCCCTGCGTCACGCCCTCCCCTGTCCCATAGAGAACGCCCAGATTGTTTTGCGCGGCCACCTCTCCCTGTTCGGCGGCTTTGCGATACCACTGCGCCGCCTGTCCGTCCTCGGCGCGGGTTTTGAGATCGGCGAGGTTCTCTTCGGCGCTTGTCACCGGGGCCTGCGCCAGCATTCCGGTGAGGAAAAAGGCGAGCGTGATTTTCGTGAATTTCGGCATGTATCTCTCTCCTGTGGGAGGATGGGGTTTGAAGCCCTGCCCCGTCAAGAGATATCTGCCGGAGGCGGCACTCCGCCCCTACGGCAGGAGATCAGCCTGCGACAGGCTTGCCTGTAACAGGCCGGCCCGCAAACGGGTCGCGCCTGCGGGCCGCGTCCCTGCGCTTACTTCTGCCGCGCCCTGATTTTCTGGAGACGCCGCTTCGCCTCTTTTTGGGCTTCGCGCTGGGCCTTTGGGGAAAGCCTCGCCGCCACTTCATCACGCCCTGCTTCAGCTGAGCTATACCCATTGGCCGCCCCGAGGCTATACCAGATATAAGCCTCCTTATAATCCTGCGTCACGCCCCTGCCTTGCTTGTAGAGAAGGCCCAGATCGAATTGCGCCTCGGCTTCGCCTGCCTCGGCGCGGGCCTGCAAGGAGGCGACACCCTCGCCCCCCACGCGATCTTTCACCACCGGCGCACAGGCAACCAGAAGGGCAATCAGAAAGATCGGGGCGGTTTTCAAGAATTCCGGCATTTACTTCTGCCGCGCCCTGATTTCTTCCAGACGCCGCTTCGCCTCTGCCCGCGCCTCTCGCAGAGCCTTTGGGGAAAGATTCAAAGCCGCTCCATCACGCGATTTTTTAGCCCGTTCATAACCATTGGCGGCGGCAAGGCTATACCAGATATAAGCCTCCTTATCGTCCTGTGCCACGCCCCGGCCTAGCTTATAAAGAGCACCCAGACTATATTGTGCTTCTGCCAATCCCTGACCGGCGGCCTTGCGAAACCACTGCACTGCCTGTGCTTCCTCCTGCGCTACGCCTTGGCCTTTCGCGTAGAGAAGGCCCAGATTGTTTTGTGCTTGTGCATATCCCTGTTCGGCGGCCTTGCGATACCATTGCGCCGCGCGCCCATAATCCTGTGCTACGCCCCGTCCATTCTCGTAGAGAACGCCCAGATTGTGTTGCGCTTCTCCAAACCCCTGATCGGCAGACTTGTGCCACAAGCGCGCTGCCTGCGCATAATCCTGCGCCACACCCCGGCCTTTTTCATAGAAAACGCCTAGATTGTATTGCGCGTCTGCATTTCCCTGTTTAGCGGCCTTGCGATACCAATGCGCCGCCCGCCCGTGATCCTGTGCCACTCCCTCCCCTTCTGCGTAGAGAGCACCCAAAACGGCCTGCGCGTCTGCCACCCCCTGTTCGGCAGCTTTATGAAACCACTGCGCCGCCTGCGCGTAATCCTGCGCCACGCCCTGACCCGTCGCATAGAGAAGGCCCAAATTGATTTGTGCATCTGCATAGCCCTGTTTGGCGGCTTTGCGATACCAGCGCGCCGCCTGAGCGGAATCCTGCGCCACGCCCCAGCCTTGCTCGTAGAGTGCGCCCAGACCAGCTTGCGCGGGTGCACTCCCCCGTTCGGCGGCCTTGCGAAACCAGCGCACCGCCTGAGCGGAATCCTGCTTTACACCCCGGCCTTGCTCGTAGAGCGCACCCAAACCCGCTTGCGCGGATGCATTCCCCTGTTCGGCGGCTTTGCGATACCACTGCACCGCCTGCCCGTAATCCTGCGCTACGCCCTGGCCTTGCACGTAGAGCGCGCCCAGAACAGATTGCGCGAGTGCATTCCCCTGTTCGGCAGCCTTGCGAAACCAGCGCGCCGCCTGCCCGTGATCCTGCGCAACACCCCAGCCCTTCCTGTAAAGAACGCCCAGATAGAATTGCGAATCGGCTTCGCCTGCCTCGGCGCGGGTTTTGAGATCGGCGAGATTCTCTTCGGCCCTTGCCGCCGGGGCCTGCGCCAGCAGCCCGGTCAGAAAAATGGCAAGCGCGATTTTCGTGAACTTCGGCATGGGGTCTCTCTCCTGTGGGCAGAATGGGGGGCGAAGCCCTGCCCCGTCAAGAGACGTCCGCCGGAGGCGAAGACCCGCCCCCACCGGCGGAAAACCGGCTTGCCTGCGATAGGCCAGCCCGCAAACGGGTCACGACTGCGGGCCGCGCCCCCGCATTTACTTCTGCCGCGCCCTGATTTGCTGGAGACGCCGCTTCGCCTCTTTTTGCGCTCCGCGCAGAGCCTTTGGGGAAAGCCCCGAAGCCACTTCATCACGCCCTGCTTCAGCTGAGCTATAACCATTGGCCGCACCGAGGCTATACCAGATATAAGCCTCCTTATAATCCTGCGCCACGCCCCGGCCTTGCTCGTAGGAAACGCCCAAATTGAATTGCGCAAGTGTATCTCCCTGTTCGGCGGCTTTGCGAAACCACTGCACCGCCTGTCCATAATCCTGCGTCACGCCCCGGCCTTGAGCGTAGAGAAAGCCCAGACTGGTTTGCGCCCTTACATCTCCCTGTTCGGCGGCCTTGCGATACCACCGCACCGCCTGTTCATAATCCTGCGCCACGCCCCGTCCATTCTCGTAGAGAAAGCCCAGATTGGATTGCGCGTTTGCACTTCTCTGTTGGGCGGCCTTGTAATACCATTGCGCCGCCTGTCCGTAATCCTGCGCCACGCCCCGGCCTTCCGCGTAGAGAATGCCCAGATTGTATTGCGCTTTTGCCTCTCCCTGTTCGGCGGCCTTGCGATACCACTGCGCCGCCTGTGCGTAATCCTGCGCCACGCCCCGGCCTTGCACGTAGAGAAGGCCCAGATTGGTTTGAGCCGCTGCAAACCCCTGTTCGGCGGCCTTGCGATACCACTGCAGCGCCTCACCGTAATCCTGCGCCACGCCCAAGCCTTGCTTGTAGAGAACGCCCAGATTGTTTTGCGCTTCTGCCAGCCCCTGCTCGGCGGCCTTGCGCCACCAGCGCGCCGTCTGAGCGGAATCCTGCGCCACGCCCCGGCCTTGCCCGTAGAGAAGGCCCAGATTGGATTGCGCTTTTGCATTTCCCTGTTCGGCGGCCTTGCGATACCACCGCGCCGCCTGTTCATAATCCTGCTCCACGCCCCGGCCCGTCTCGTAGAGAAAGCCCAGATCGTATTGCGCTTCGGAATCACCTGCCTCGGCGCGGGTTTTGAGATCGGCGAGATTCTCTTCGGCCCTTGCCGCCGGGGTCTGCGCCAGCAGTCCGGTGAGGAAAATGGCAAGCGCGATTTTCGTGAACTTCGGCATGGCTCTCTCTCCTGTGGGCAGAATGGGGGGCGAAGCCCTGCCCCGTCAAGAGACGTCCGCCGGAGGCGAAACCCCGCCCCCACCGGCGGAAAACCGGCTTGCCTGCGACAGGCTTGCCTGCGACAGGCTTGCCTGTTACAGGCTCGCCTGTGACAGGCTAGCCTGCAAACGGGTCGCGCATGAGGATGGTGTCCTCGCGCTCGGGCGAGGTCGAGAGCAGCGCGACCGGCGCGCCGACCAGCTCCTCAATCATCCGCACATATTTGACCGCCTGCGCCGGAAGGTCGCGCCAGAAGCGCGCGGCCCGCGTGCTTTGCTTCCACCCGGCAAGCGTCTCATAGACCGGCTCCAGCGCGGCCTGCGCCATATGCTCCGAAGGCAGATAATCCCGCCGCGCGCCCGCCAATTTATAGGCCGTGCAGATTTTGATCTCATCCAGCGTGTCGAGGACGTCGAGTTTGGTCAGCGCAATCCCCGAAACCCCGGCGATCTTGACCGCCTGGCGCACCAGAACCGCATCAAACCACCCGCAGCGCCGCCGCCGCCCGGTGACGGTTCCAAACTCCGCCCCCCGCTCGCCCAGCAATGCGCCGGTCTGATTGTCCTGCTCGGTCGGGAAAGGCCCCTCCCCCACCCGCGTCGTATAGGCTTTCGCCAGACCCAGAACATAAGACAGCGCATCCGGCCCCACCCCCGCCCCCGCGCTCGCCGCCCCCGCCACCGTATTGGAAGACGTGACAAAGGGATAGGTGCCGTGATCCACATCCAGCATCAGACCCTGCGCGCCCTCAAAGAGAATCCGCCGCCCGGCGCGGCGCGCCTCGTCCAGCCGGAGCCAGACCGCATCCAGATAGGGCCGGATCTGCGGGGCAACCCCGGCCAGCGCCTCTGCCAGCTGCGCCCGGTCTATCTCCGGGCGGGGCGGCGAAAGACCCCGCCGCAGCGCATTGTGATGGGCCAGAAGGCGGTCGAGCTTGCCGGGCAGACTCTTCAGATCGGCGAGGTCTCCGGCCCGGACCGCCCGGCGGGCGATTTTGTCCTCATAGGCCGGGCCGATTCCGCGCCCGGTGGTTCCCAGCCGGGTTTTGGCGGCTTCGCGGGCGGCGTCGATCTCGCGGTGGAGGGGGAGGATCAGGGCGGCGTTGTCCGCAATCCGCAGATTATCGGGCGCGACCGCAACCCCCTGCCCGCGCAGTTGCGCGACCTCCGCCAGGAAGGCCCAGGGATCGAGAACCACGCCGTTGCCGATCAGGCTGAGTTTGCCGGGCCGCACGACTCCCGCCGGCAGGAGGCTCAGTTTGTGGATTTTGCCGTTGATGACGAGGGTATGCCCGGCATTGTGCCCGCCCTGAAAGCGGACGACGACGTCGGCGCGCTCGGAGAGCCAGTCGACGATTTTGCCTTTGCCCTCGTCGCCCCACTGGGTTCCGATGACGGCGACGCCGGTCATGTCTGGAAGGCCAGCGCCGCCGCCGCGACCACATTCTCAGTGGCGCGCACGGCTTTGAGGGTTTCGGGCGGGACGGGCGCGTCGACGGCGATCAGCGCGGCGGCTTTGCCGCCCGGCTTTGTGCGGCCCAGATTGAAGGAGGCGATGTTGACTCCGCTGCCGCCCAGCACGCCGCCCAGTTGGCCGACGAAGCCGGGCAGGTCGCGGTTGGCGACGTAGAGCATATGGGGGGCGAATTCGGCTTCCATGTCGATCCCGGCCATCTGGATGAGGCGTGGCCGTCCGTCGGAGAAGACGGTTCCGGCGGCGGAGAGGCGGCTGTTTTCGGTTTTGAGGGAGAGGCGGATATAGGATTCGTAAGCGCCGCCTTCTTCGATGCGGGTTTCGGAGATTTTGACTCCGCGCGCGCGGGCGGCGGCGGGGGCGGAGACCATATTGACGCCGGAGAGGACGGGTTCGAAGAGTCCGGCGAGCGCGGCGGCGGTGAGTGCGGGGACGTTGAGGCGGGCGGCTTCGCCCTGATATTCGAATCCGGCCTCGACGACGCCGCCTTCGAGGATTTGCCCGGCGAGGCGGCCCAGTTGCCGGGCGAGGCGGATGAAGGGGGTGAGTTTCGGGGCTTCTTCCGCCGAGATCGAGGGCATATTGACGGCGTGGGTGACGGCGCCGGAGAGGAGGTAGTCGCTCATCTGGTCGGCGATCTGGAGCGCGACCTTTTCCTGCGCTTCCGAGGTTGAAGCGCCCAGATGGGGGGTGCAGATGATGTTTTTGGCTCCGAAGAGGATATTGTTTCTGGCGGGTTCTTCGCTGAAGACGTCGAGAGCGGCTCCGGCGAGTTTGCCGCTTTCGAGGGCGTTTTTGAGGGCCTGCTCGTCGATCAGTCCGCCGCGCGCGCAGTTGACGAGCCGCGCGCCGTCTTTCATTTTGGCGATGTTGTTTTGGTTGATGATGTGTCTGGTTTTATCGGTGAGGGGTGTGTGGAGGGTTATGAAGTCGGCGCGGGGGAGGAGTTCGTCGAGTTCGAGGATTTCCACGCCGAGTTCTGCGGCGCGTTCGCGGGGCAGGAAGGGGTCGTAGACCGCGACTTTCATGGCCAGGCCCTGGGCGCGGCGGGCGACGATTGCGCCGACATTGCCGCACCCGACGATGCCGAGGGTTTTCCCGGCCAGTTCGACGCCGAGGAAGGCGCTTTTTTCCCATTTGCCGCTTTGGGTGGAGCGGTCGGCCTGCGGGATTTGGCGGGCGAGGGCCATCATCAGTGCGAGGGCGTGTTCGGCGGTGGTGATGGAGTTTCCAAGCGGCGCGTTCATGACGATGATGCCGCGCACGCTGGCGGCGTCGAGGTCGATATTGTCGACGCCGATTCCGGCGCGCCCGATGACTTTGAGTCCGGCGGCGTGTTCGAGGAGTTTGGCGGTGACTTTGGTCGCCGAGCGCACGGCGAGGCCGTCATAGTTTCCGATGATCTGTGCGAGGCTGTTTTTGTCGAGTCCGGGCTTAAAGTCGGCTTCGACTCCGCGCGCGGCGAAGATGTCGAGCGTGGCGGGGGCGAGTTTGTCGGAGATCAGGACTTTGGGCATGGCGTTCTCTTATGCTTTGGGGGAGAAGCGGTTGAGGCAGGCGGCGTAGGCCCAGTCGAGCCAGGGGAAGAGGGCGATGAGGTCGGCGGCTTCGACGGTTCCTCCGGCCCACAGGCGCAGGCCGGGCGGTGCGGCGCGATAGGAGTCGAGGTCGAATCCGGCCTCTTCGTCTTCGAGGAGCGCGGCCATGCTTTTGACGAAGGCTTTGCGGTCTTTTTCTTCGAGGCGGGTGAAGGCGGGGTCGGTGATTTTGAGGCAGACCGAGGTGTTGGAGCGCGCTTCGGGGCTGGCGCAGAGGAAGTCGATCCAGCTGGTTTTTGCGGCCCATTGTGCGATGAGTTGGAGGTTGGCGTTGGCGCGGCGGATCATGGCGGCTTCGCCGCCGATGGAGCGGACCCAGTTGAGGGCGGCGAGGTAGTCTTCGACGCAGAGCATGGAGGGGGTATTGATGGTTGCGCCTTCGAAGAGGGCTTCGTTGAGTTTGCCGCCGGAGGTGAGGCGGAAGATTTTGGGGATTGGGCGGTTGGGGGTGTGGGTTTCGAGCCGCTCGACGGCGCGCGGTCCGAGGATGAGGATTCCATGCGCGGCTTCGCCGCCGAGGCTTTTTTGCCAGGAGAAGGTGACGACGTCGAGTTTATTCCAGGGCAGTTTTTGTGCGAAGACCGCGGAGGTGGCGTCGCACAGGGTGAGGCCCTGGCGGTTGTCGGCGATCCATTCGGCGTGGGGCACGCGGACGCCGGAGGTGGTTCCGTTCCAGACGAATACGGCGTCGCGTTTTGGATCGGCCTGGGCGAGGTCGGGGAGTTTGCCGTATTCGGCCTGCAGGATTCGCAGGTCGGGGATTTTGAGCTGGTTTTTGGCGTCATTGGCCCAGTCGCTGCCGAAGGAGTCCCATGCGAAGACGTCGACGCCGCGCGGTCCGAGCAGTGACCACATGGCCATTTCGAAAGCGCCGGTGTCGGAGGCGGGGACGATGGCGGCGCGGTAGTTTTTGGGCAGTTGGAGGAGTTCGCGAGTTTCGGCGATGGCTTTTTTGAGCCGTGTTTTTCCAACTTTTGAGCGGTGGCTTCGGGAGAGTGCGGTCTGTTCGAGGAGTCCGGGCGACCAGTTCAGGTATTTGGCGGTGGGTCCGGAGGAGAAGAAGGGGCGCGCGGGTCGGATGGCCGGTTTGGCGGGGCTATTCATGTTTCTACCCTTTCAGATAGCTGCCTCTCGGTGGGGAGAGGTGTCCCGCCGCCTGCTATAAAGCAGGCGGGCAGGGAGGTCAATATGGCGATAGAAACGCCCCTCAGCGCCCCCGCCCCCCTATCATCCCCGCCTCTCTCGTCATTCCCGCGCAAGAACGTCACCCCCGCGAAAGCGGGGGCGGGAATCCAGCCGCCGCGAAATGGACCCCCGCGTTCGCGGGGGTGACGGAGAAAAGAACCCGCGAAATTGGGGGAACGTCACCCCCGCAAACCCCTCCCCCACCGTCATTCCCGCGCAAGAACGTCACCCCCGCGAAAGCGGGGGCGGGAATCCAACCGCCGCGAAATGGACCCCCGCGTTCGCGGGGGTGACGGAGAAAAGAACCCGCGAAATTGGGGGAACGTCACCCCCGCAACCCCCTCCCCCCCTGTCATTCCCGCGAAAGCGGGAATGACAGGGGGGCGGCCCTGCCCTTCAGCTCCGGCGCGCGGCGGGGGTCCGGTAGCGCGCCCGCGTCAGCCTCACCACCACCGGCGAGAGCAGCGCCAGCGCAATCAGATTGGGCAGGGCCATCATGGCGTTGAGCGTGTCGGCCAGAAGCCAGATGAAGTCAATCCCGGCCCGCGCGCCCCCCTCCCACAAAAGCGCCCACGGCCCGATAAACACCGCCCCGATCCAGATCAGCCGGTAGGGCAGAATGCTCCGCCCGCCGAAAATATACTGCCAGCACTTCTCGCCGTAATAGCTCCAGCCCAGAATGGTCGTGAAGGCGAAGAGGACCAGCGCCGCCGCGACCAGATAATTGCCGAGCGGCAAAGCGGTGGCGAAGGCGGCGGCGGTCAGATCGACCCCGGTCTCGCCGCTCGTCCAGACGCCGGTGGCGACAATCGCCAGCCCGGTGATCGAGCAGACGATGATGGTGTCAATGAAGGTTCCCAGCATGGCGATGGTTCCCTGCCGGACGGGGTTGTCGGTCTGGGCGGCGGCATGGGCGATGGGGGCGCTGCCCAGCCCGGCCTCATTGGAGAAGACCCCGCGCGCAACCCCGAAACTGACCGCCTGCGCGACACTCGCGCCGAGGAAGCCCCCGGCGGCGGCGGTTCCGCTAAAGGCGCTTTGCACGACAAGGACGATGGCCGCCGGCAGCTGCGGCGCATGGAGGAGAAGGACGATCAGGCCGAAAAAGACATAGAAGACCGCCATGAAGGGAACAATCCGGCTGGCCCAGACCGCAATGCTGCGGATGCCGCCGATCAGGACAATCGCAACGAGGAGGGCGAGAATGCAGGCGGTCAGCAAAGGCGGGATGCGCAGGGCGTCGTCGAGGGCGGCGGCGACCGAGTTGGCCTGAACCATATTGCCGATCCCAAATGCGGCGATACCGCCGAACAGGGCGAAGGCGAAGCCCAGCCATGCCCAGCGCGGTCCGAGGCCGTTTTTGATGTAATACATCGGCCCGCCGATTTTTCTTCCTGCGCTGTCGGTCTGGCGGTAGTGGACGGCGCAGACGGCTTCGGCATATTTGGTCGCCATGCCGACCAGGGCGGTGATCCACATCCAGAACAGCGCGCCCGGCCCTCCGGCGGCGATGGCGGTCGCCACTCCGGCGATATTGCCGGTCCCGATGGTCGCCGACAGCGAGGTCATCAACGCGTTGAAGGCCGAAATGTCGCCCTCGCCCCGCGCCCGCCGCCCCTGCCACAATTGCCGGAAGGCATAGGCGGTTTTGCGCAAAGGCAGGAAATTAAGCCGGACGGTCAAGAACAGCCCAACCCCGGCGATGGCCGTCAGCATGGGCGCGCCCCAGAGGACGCCGTTGACGGCTTCGACCAATTCGATTGTGTACTGCATGGCTCCCCCCGGCCTATGGCAGTGAGATGCGCCCCTCCATATAGTCGGCGCATGCCCCGGTGATGATCACGCGGTCTGCCTTGAGGCGGCAGGTCATTTCGCCGCCGCGCGGCGAGATCTGCCTTGCCCGCACTATATGCTTTCCGAGGCGCTTTGCCCAATAGGGGGCCATCATGCAATGCGCGGAGCCGGTGACGGGGTCTTCGGGGATTCCGGCGGCGGGGGCGAAGAAGCGGGAGACGAAATCATGGGGGCCTGCGGGCGGCGCGGGCGCGGTGGCGATGAAGCACGCGCCGCCCAGCGCGTTCGACAGGCGGGTGAGTTGGGCCATATCGGGGGCGAGGCGGGCTATATCTTCCGGGGCGGGGAAGACGCACATCAGGTTCGGTCCGCGAAAGACCTGCGCCGGGGCGCGGCCCAGAGCCTGTTCAAGACCGGCGGGAGCCTGAACGGGGGCATGGGGTTCGGCGGGAAAATCCATGACGATTTCGCCCCCCTCCCCTTTCGCGGCTTCAAAGCGCCCGCGCCGGGTCAGAAAGACGATCCGCTGTTTGTCCGGCTGGCGGCGCGTGAAGATTACGTGGGCGGTGGCGAGGCTGGCATGGCCGCAAAATTCCACTTCGAGCGCCGGGGTAAACCAGCGCAGGCGAAAGCCTTCGCCTTCGGGGACGAAGAAGGCGGTTTCAGAGAGGTTGTTTTCGGCGGCGATGTTCTGGAGGAGTTCGTCGCCGGGCCATGCGTCGAGCGGGCAGACGGCGGCGGGGTTTCCGGCGAAGGCCTGCGAGGTGAAAGCGTCAATATGATAGAGCGGAATCTGCATCAGGCAGCGGCGTGATCAAGCAGCGCCGCGCCCTGCCCGAAGCCGGGTCCGGCGCGAATGGCGCGGCGGACATATTCGGCGGCCTCGGCGCAGGCCTCTTTAAGGGCGAGGCCCCGCGCCAGGCCGACGGCGATGGCGGAAGCAAGCGTGCAGCCCGCGCCATGAATGCCGGTGGTTTTGATCCGCGGCGCGGCGAGGATATGGGTTTCGCCGTCATGGACGAGGATATCCTCGACGTTTTCGCCGGTTCCATGCCCGCCCTTGACGAGGGCGGCCTTTGCGCCTGCCTGGCAAAGTCGGCGGGCGGCCTGGGCCTGTCCGGCGGCGTCGCGGACGGGGCAGCCGGTGAGGGCTTCGGCTTCGGGCAGGTTGGGGGTTATGAGGGAGGCGAGGGGGATGAGTTTCTGCTTGAGGGCGGCGACGGCGCTGTCTTCGAGGAGTTTTGCGCCTGAGGTTGCGATCATGACCGGATCAAGCACGATTGGCGCTTTGACGCGGGCGAGAGCCTGAGCGACGGCGTTGATGATGGGGGCATTGGCGAGCATGCCGATTTTGACGGCGTCGGCCCCGATGTCGTCGAGGACGGCGCTGATTTGCTCGGCGACGAAGCCGGGAGGGACCGGGGAGATGGCGCGGACGTCCTGGGTGTTTTGAGCGGTGAGGGCGGTGATAGCGGAGGCGGCGTATCCGCCAAGCGCGGTGATGGTTTTGATGTCGGCCTGAATGCCTGCGCCGCCGCCGGAGTCGGAGCCTGCGATGGTGAGGACGCGGGGCGGAGGCCGGTCAGGCGCGGCGTGGTTCGAGGCGTTCTGCGACTTGGAAGATGACATCGCGGATGAGATTTTCGTCGTCGCCTTGTCCCATGATTCGGATGACGGGTTCGGTTCCGGAGCGGCGGACGACGAGGCGTCCGCCGCCGCCGAGCCGTTCTGTGGCGTTTTGGATTGCGGACTGGATGTGCGGGGCTTCCAGGGGGTTTGCAGGGTCGGCGGGGATATTGTGCTCGATTTGGGGGACGGGCCGGAAGCGGGCGCAGAGTTCGCTGGCGGGGCGGTTTTGCGCGGCGAGGGCGTCGAGGATGTGGAGGGCGGCGATCAGGCCGTCGCCGGTGGTTGAGAAGTCGGTGAGGAGGAGGTGTCCGGACCTTTCGCCGCCGAGATTGAAGCCGTGCCGGCGCATATATTCGGCGACGTATCTGTCGCCGACCCGGGTTCGGGCGAGGCCGAGGCCGAGAGAGTGGAGGTGGCGCTCCAGGCCGAGATTGGAGAGGATGGTGGCGACGATTCCGGGTTTGGCGAGGGTTTCGCTGACCTTCCAGTTATGGGCGAGGAGGGCGAGGATCTGGTCGCCGTCGATGTGGCCGCCTTTTTCGTCGGCGACGGCGATGCGGTCGGCGTCGCCGTCGAAGGCGATGCCGATATCGGCCTTGTGGGCGCGGACGGCCTCCTGCATGGCCTGAGGATGGGTTGCGCCGCAATTCTGGTTGATGTTGAGTCCGTTGGGTCTGTCATGGATGGTGATGACGTCTGCGCCGAGTTCCCAGAGGGCGGCGGGAGCGAGTTTGTAAGCGGCGCCGTTGGCGCAGTCGAGGACGATGCGCAGGCCGTCGAGGGGGGTGCCGGCGGCTCTGGACCGCTTGGCGAATTCGATGTAGCGGGCCTGAGCGTCTTCGATTCTTTTGGCGCGCCCGATCTGTTCGGGGGGCGCGAGGTGGCTGGCGAGTCCGTTGTCCATATAGCGCTCGATTTGCTGCTCCATTTCGTCGGAGAGTTTGTATCCGTCGGGTCCGAAGAGTTTGATTCCGTTGTCCTGGAAGCCGTTGTGCGAGGCGGAGATCATGAGTCCGAGGTCGGCGCGCAGTGACCGGGTGATGAAGGCGAGCGCGGGCGTGGGGAGCGGGCCAAGCAGGAAGACGTCGATTCCCATCGAGGTGAGTCCGGCCATGAGGGAGGATTCGATCATATATCCGGAGAGCCGGGTGTCTTTGCCGATGACGGCGCGGTGTTTGTGGTTTCCGCGGGTGAAGAGTCTTCCTGCGGCCATTCCGAGGCGCAGGGCGACTTGAGCGGTGACGGGGAATTGGTTGGCGGGCCCGCGCATTCCGTCGGTTCCGAAATATTTTCGGTTGTTTTCGGTCATGTCAGGATGTCCGTGGCGCGGCGCATGGGGCGCGTTGCGAATCATTTTTTTGTGAATATAGCGTCTGTGGCGTTCGGGGGAAGAGGGGCGGAATCAACAAATATTTCCATTTATTGCAGGTTTCTTTAGCGTCCCCATCTTTGTGTGAAGCGCCTGCCGGGTGACCAGGCCATGCCGGATGCGGGCCTGCCCCCCGTCAAGAAGACAAAGCGCGCCAAACGCGCAAGCCGTCCCGCAAGGCCCCCGGATCATGCGTCCGGATATAGTCAACCCCCGAATTCGCTGCGAACAACTCGGCGGCCAGAGTGGCAAAGCCCGCCTGCCCCGGCTCCCGGCCTGCGATCACCCGCAAAAAGGACTTGCGCGAAACCGAGATCAATACCGGCAGGCCAAACCGCTCGCGCAACCGGCCCAGTCCCGCCAAAACCTCCAGCGACGCCTCCCGCCGGCTCCCCAGAAAAAACCCCATTCCCGGATCCAGTATCAGCCGGGCCTCATTCACCCCCGCCGCCGTCAGTTTCGACAGCCGCTCATCAAAGAACCGGCAAACCCGCTCCAGCATCGAACCCGGCGGAGGCCTGCGCCGGTCGGCGCCGCCGCGCTCCTGAACCGAATGCATCACGATCAAACGGCAAGACGCCGAGGCCAATTCCGGATAAAACGCCTCATCGGCAAAGCCCTGAATGTCGTTCAGATACGCCACCCCCCGCCCCAGCGCATATCTTTGCGTTTCAGTCAAAAACGAGTCCACCGAAAGACTCAGCCCCTCCCCCGCCAGCGCCGCCAATACCGGCCCCAGCCGCTTCTCCTCCTCCGCCGCGCTCACCGGCTGCGCATCCGGATTGCTCGAGGCCGGGCCCAGATCAATCACATCCGCCCCCGCCGCGCGCAGCGCGCGCCCATGCGCAATTGCCCGCTCCGGATCAAGATACAAGCCCCCGTCCGAAAACGAATCCGGCGTAATATTGACAATACCCAATATCCGGGGCGCGCCCGGTCCCCAACCGCTTCCGCTCATGCAGAACTGGGGGCGGGACCGGGCTGCGGCGGCGCGATCCCCGCCGAGGGAACCGAGGACACCGGCTGCGGCGGCAATTTTTCCTCCGCTTCCGGCTCGCTCCGGTCCGGCTTGACCCCCTTCAACAAGCCCTGAATTTCGTCGCCGGTCAGCGTTTCATATTCCAGCAGGCCTTTGGCAATCACATGCAGCCCCTCAAGATTGACTGCAACGATCTTATGCGCCCGCTGCCGCGCTCCCTCGACCAGCCGCCGGATCTCGGCGTCAATCACTTTCTGCGTTTCCTCCGAGGTGTTCTGCTGGCGCGCAACCGAATGCCCCAAAAACACCTCCTCCTCATTATCCTGATAGGCCAAAGGCCCCAGCTTCTCGCTCATTCCGTAGCGTGTCACCATCGCCCGCGCCATCTGCGTCGCCATCTTGATGTCGGAACTTGCTCCCGATGTCACCTTGTCATGGCCGAAAATGACCTCCTCGGCGACCCGGCCCCCCATCGCCACCGCCAGATCGGCATGCAGCTTCTCGCGCGTCACCGACAGCTGGTCGCGCTCCGGCAGGCGCATCACCATTCCCAGCGCCCGCCCGCGCGGGATGATGGTCGCCTTGTGGATCGGGTCCGAGGCCGGACAATGCAGCGCGACCAGCGCATGCCCCCCCTCATGATAGGCGGTCAGCCGCTTTTCCTCCTCGGTCATGATCATTGAGCGGCGCTCCGCGCCCATCATCACCTTGTCCTTGGCGTCCTCCAGTTCGCGCATTCCGACCAGCTTCCGGGCGCGGCGCGCGGCCAGCAGCGCCGCCTCATTGACCAGATTGGCCAAATCCGCGCCTGAAAAGCCCGGCGTTCCGCGCGCAATCGTCCGGACATCGACATCCGGCCCCAGCGGCACCTTGCGCATATGGACCTTCAAAATTTTCTCCCGGCCCACAATATCCGGATTGGGCACCACCACCTGCCGGTCAAACCGCCCCGGACGCAGCAGGGCCGGGTCGAGCACATCGGGCCGGTTTGTCGCGGCGATCAGAATGATTCCCTCATTGGCCTCGAAGCCGTCCATCTCGACCAGCAGCTGGTTGAGGGTCTGCTCGCGCTCGTCATTTCCGCCGCCCAGCCCTGCGCCGCGATGGCGGCCCACCGCGTCGATCTCGTCGATGAAGATGATGCAGGGCGCGTTTTTCTTTGCCTGATCGAACATGTCGCGCACCCGGCTTGCGCCGACTCCGACAAACATCTCGACGAAATCCGACCCTGAAATTGTGAAGAAGGGGGCGTCGGCCTCGCCGGCGATGGCGCGGGCCAGCAGCGTCTTGCCGGTCCCCGGCGGGCCGACCAGCAACACCCCGCGCGGGATTCGGCCTCCCAGCCGCTGAAACCGGCCCGGGTCTTTCAGGAATTCGACGATTTCCTGCAAGTCTTCCTTGGCCTCGTCGATTCCGGCCACGTCGTCGAAGGTCACCTTGCCCTGCCGCTCGGTGAGCATCCGCGCGCGCGAGCGTCCGAAGCCCATTGCCCGGCCTGCGCCGCCCTGCATCTGCCGCATGAAAAATATCCAGACCCCGATCAAGAGCAGCATCGGGAACCAGGAGACCAGGATTGCAAAGAGCGAAGGCGAGCGCGCGCCGGGCGGTTCGGCGGCTATGTCGACGCCGCGCTCATGCAGGCGCGCGACCAGACCCGGATCGTCGGGCGCGAAGGTCTCGAACTGCGCGCCGCTGGAAAAATGTCCGGTGATCTCTTCGCCGGCAATGACCACGTCGCGCACATTGCCTGCATCGACCTCGGCCAGGAATTGCGAGAAGGTGATGTCGCGCGCGGCAAAGCCCCCGCCGCCGCCCTGGAACAGGTTGAAGGCGAAGGCCAGAATCAGCACAGCCGAGAGAAAGATGAAAAGATGGCGCAGATAGGTCATGAGGGGCCGCCGGGAAGGACGCGGGCGTCTTCCTGCAATTAGATAATGTATTTTGCGGAAAAATCCAGCCCTTCCGTGGGCAGCAGGGCTGCCTTGAGCCATAGCGACGGGGTTTGGGGGCTTCGCCAATTGAGATGAGGGACGGCGAGCAGGCGGCGGCCCTGCCACAGGGCCGGCAGAGCGGGCCGGGCGCAGGCGGGGACCGGCGTGATCAAACCATCGTCCGGAGGCCTGTCCATGCCGAGCGGGCGAATTTCGAATTCGCCGGCGCGGGGGGTATTTTCTGCGGCTTGCAGGGTGATCCGGTACCGGCGGTCCCAGATTCCGGTTTCGCCCGGGCGCAAGGCGAGCGGCGCGCCGTAGCGGGCGAGCCATCCGGCTTCACGCACGATCATCAGTTTGCCCTGCGCGGGGATCAGGCGGCATCCGGCGAGGGTGCATCCGGGGAAGGGTGCCTGGGCGCGGAGGGCGTCGAGCAGGTTGGTGAGTTTGGCGGTGGCCGGAGGCAGGCGGCGCGCGCCGACGGTCATCAGGGCGCGGCGCAAGGCGCGGAGCGCGACCGGGTAAGGCCCGCGCAGGGCGTTCCGGGATGTGGCGGCGAAGCCTGCCTGATCGAAGTAGAATGTGTTCTGGAGCACGGCGGCGGTCTGAGCGTCGAGCATGCGGCGCAGGCGGCGGGCGCCTTTGGCGGCGGCGGCGAGGCGGGCGGGCGGCATGGCGGCCTTTTCCAGCGCCGTCAGCGCGCGGGCCAGATGGGTGCGCGTGAAGGCCGGATCATGATTGGAGGGATCATTGCGCCAGGCGATCTTCTCGCGGGTGAGGCGGGCGGCGAGCCGGGTTTTGGGGACGGCGAGGAGGGGACGCAGGATTCGGACACTGCCCCGGCGCGTTTCGGGGGTCATGGCGGCGAGGCCGTCGAGTTGCGATCCGCGGGCGAGGCGGAAGAGGAAGGTCTCGGCCTGATCTTCCAGATGATGGGCGAAAGCGAGGGCGGTGACGGCATTTCGGCGGCACCATTGTTGCATCAAAGCGTGGCGGGCGTTGCGGGCGGCGGCCTGGATTGCGGAAGAGGGCTTTGGCCCGCGCCGGCGCAAGATGAGATGGGGGATGTCGAGTCTGCGGGCGATTCGGGCGGCGTGACGCACCTCGGCAGCGGCGTCCGGGCGCAGGGCGTGATCGACGCTGAGCGCATAAAGCGCTGTTTCCCGCCGGGTTTGTGAATCGCGCCAGCGCGCGAGCAGGACGAGCAGGGCGAGTGAATCGGGCCCGCCGGAGACGGCGGCGGCGAGTCGTTCAGGGGGCGCGAGGGGTTTGAGGAGGGCGGAAAATTCCGAATCTTCGAGCGGCGCGGCCACCGGCCCGTCAGCCGCATCCGGCGCGCTGGCGCTCGACCTGAACGCGGCGGGCAATTCTTTGGGGGGCGTCGGGGAAGCGGGTATTGAGTTCGCTGAAGGTTGAACAGGCCTGCGCACTCTGTCCCAGCGCGGAGAGGCTCATGGCCAATTTGAGCAGGCTGTCGGCGGCCTTGGGGCTGCCGCCATAGGAGGCATAGCTTTCGAGATAGAATTCCGAGGCGGCTTTATAATTGCCCTCGATATAATTGGCCTCGCCCAGCCAGTAGAGCGAATGCCCGGCTTTGGGATGGTCGGGATACTGCCCCAGGAAGAGATCGAAGGCGATGCGGGCCTTTTCGTAATCCTTTTTGGCGAGGAGAAGATTGACGGCATGGGAATAGAGGCTGTCGGGGTTTTCGGAGAGGGCGGCGGCGGTTTTTTCGCCTTCCGGCAGGGCGGGGGCGGTCTGGCGGGTTTCGGCGTCGGCGTCCGGGTTGCTTTGGGCGGCGGCTTCGCGGGCGAGGATTTTTTCCTCCAGCGCGATGAGCCGTCCGATGAGGTCGCCGGAGAGGGTTTCGACTTTCTGTCCGGCCTGCCGGGCGAGGAACTGGCTTTGCTCGATCTGGCCGGTCATCTGGCGCAGGCTTTCTTCGAGGCGGTTGAGGCGGATCAGCAAGGCCGACGGGGAGGTGGGATCGTCTGCGCCGGCGTTTCTGGCGGCGCTGAGCCGGGCCTCGATCTTATTGAGGCGCTTTTCGATTTCTTCGACGTCAGGCTCGGCCACGGCGGGGGCGGCGGCCAGGCCGATGGCCAGCGCCGCCGCGAGGCACGCGGCCCGCCGCCCGCCGGGGAGCGGGCCGACAGAAGAAGCGGGCCGCCTCACCGGACTTGCGCCCTTTCCGCCTAGCTCCCGGCGGCGGCGCCGTCGATGGTCACCACGACGCGGCGGTTAATTTTCCAGCAGCGCTCGCGCGAGCATGGCGCCACCGGCCTCTCCTTGCCATAGGAGATGGTCTGGATCCGGTAGGGGTCGAGGCCGGCTTCGATCAGATAGTCGCGCACGATCGTCGCCCGGCGCAGGCCCAGTCCGATATTGAATTCGCGGGTTCCGCGCTCATCGCAATGGCCTTCGAGGGTAACATTGACGCCGCTCTGCTTGAGGAAGTTGGCCTGGCGGCGCAGGAGGCGCTTGTCTTGCTCGCCGAGCCGGGTGGAGTTGTAGTTGAAGAAGACGCGGTCGCCGATATTGACGGCCATATGGCGGGCGACGTCATCGGGGGTCTCGAGCGCGCCGAAATCGACATTGGCGAATTCCTCTTCTTCCTGCTGGAGCATCATGGATTCGGAGAGGTCGAGGCCGCCCTGGAGGGAGGGGCCGTCGCCGGTTGCGCAACCTGCCGCCGCGAGGAGGAGGAGGGCAAGGGAAGCATGTTTGAAGCCGGAGGGAATGTTCATTTGCGGCTTGGACTCCGTTTATGGTCGGGGGCCTGAGGGGGTGGCTTGCGCCTTGGAGGCCTTTTGGCAGGCTCTACCACAGGCGGGAGTTGAGATCAAGGCGCGGCGGCGCCGAGCAGGGGGGACCAGGAGGGGTCGGAGGCGAAGCCGGGGGTTTCGATTTTGCGCTCATTATATCCGGTGAGATCGACGGACCAGAGGCTGGGACCGCCTTTTTCGCCTGGGGTTTCGCGGAAGAAGATGACGACCCGGCCGTTGGGGGACCAGGTTGGTCCTTCATTGTGGAATCCGGAGGTGAGGATTCGCTCGCCGGAGCCGTCGGTTCGCATGACGCCGATCAGGAAGCGGTTTTTGTATTGCTTGGTGAAGGCGATGAGGTCGCCGCGAGGCGACCAGACGGGGGTTCCATAGACGCCCTCTCCGAAGCTGATGCGGCGGGCGGCGGTTCCGTCGGCGTTCATGACGTAGATCTGCTGCGAGCCGCCGCGGTCGGATTCGAAGGCGATTTGCTTTCCGTCGGGGGAATAGGAGGGTGCGGTGTCGACGGCGGCGGTGTTGGTGAGCGGGGTGAGGGCGCGGGTTTTGAGGTCGATCCTGTAGATGTCGACGTAGTTGCCGCGGGCGAGGCTCATAGCCGCCTCCTGTCCGTTGGGGGAGAAGCGGGGAGCGAAGCTGATTCCGGTGAAGTCGCCGAGGGTTTCATGGGCCTGGGTGTCGAGGTTGTGGATGTGGACGCGGGCGCGGCGGTTAACGTAGGAGACGTAGATGATCTCCTGGAGGAAGGGGGAGAAGCGCGGGGTGACGACGAGGTTTTCGCCGTTGCTGATGAGTTTGAGATTGTATCCGTCCTGATCCATGATGGCGAGGCGCTTGACGCGCTTTTCCTTGGGTCCGAGTTCTTCGACGAAGACGATTCTGGTGTCGAAGTAGCCTCGCTCGCCGGTGAGGCGGCTGTAGACGGCGTCGGCGATGAGATGGGCGGGGCGGCGGCGAACCTGTTGGCCGGCGGTGAGCTGGAGTCCGGCGATTTGTTCTTCGGCGTGGACGTCCCAGAGGCGGAAGGAGACCTTGAGTTCTCCCTCGCGGCTGCGCTCGACGGCGCCGGTGATGAGGGCGTCGGTCTGGAGCGCGCGCCAGTCGGCGAAGCGGGGTCTGCCGTCGAGGGGGGGCGAGGCTTCGGTGAAGGAGCCGGGATCGAGGAGTTTGAAGAGGCCGGAGCGTTCGAGGTCGCCGCCGATGACCTGGACGATGAGTTTGGCGGCGGCGGCTTCGGCGCGGGTTTTGGCGAGGAAGGGGGCGATGGCGATGGGCAGGGGATCGACATTGCCGCGTGTGATGTCGATCTCCAGCGCGGCGCGGCCTCCGGCGGGCAGCAGGAGGAGGGCGAGGAGGGCGGCGAGCGCCGTGCGGGCGTGTTGTCTAGCCACCGAGCATCTCCGTGGGATTGAAGATCAGGGTGATTTCGCGCCAGTTTTCGTATTTTTCCTGCGGCATCTTGAAGGGCTGGCAGCGCTGGATGGCGCGCAGCGCGCTTTCGATGGCGATTTGCAGGAAGACGTTGCCGCGCGCGGAGTTGAGGATTTCGGGGGGGGTGACGAGGCTTCCGTCGGCGTCGAGGAAGACGCGGATCCGGACGATGAGTTTGTGGGCGTTGGGCGCGCCGGCGGGGATGGTCCAGCAGCGCCGCATCTGGATTTTGAATTTGTCGATTTCGCTCAAAGAGAGGCGCTCGTCGAGGCGGGCGGGCCTGGGCTGTTCTTCCTCGCCGTCGCGGGGGAGTTTGTCGAGAAGGGCGGCGAGGGTTTCGGGGTTGAAGGCGGGCAGCGGCTTGTGGGTGTCGCCGGGCGGGGGCGGGGCGGCGATCATGCGCCGGGCGATTTCGGGGGGAGGCTCTTGCGCTTGCATGACGGGGCGGGGCTCTTCGGGCTGGACGATGATCAGTTCGACGGGGATCTGCACTTCCGGGACGATGAACGAGATTGGGGGCGAAGGCGAGGAGCACGGCGACAGCGGCATGGACGGCCAGCGAGAATCCCCATCCCGTATAGAGCAGTTTGCGGTCGGCGGGAACCGGCATAAGCGGCTCCGGCTCAAGGCGTTGGCGGCGCGGGCGGCGCGGCGGAGGGAGCGGCGGCGGGAGGTGCGGAGCTGGGCGGGGTGATTTCAGGCGCTGATGCGGGCGCAGGCGTAGACGCGGCTGCTTCGAGGGGCAGAGTGACCAAAGCAACGCGGGTGAGGCCTGCGGCGCTGATTGCGCCCATGACGGTCATGACTCTGCCGTAATCGATGGCCTTGTCGCCGCGGACATAGATTCGCTGTTCGCTGTCATTTTCGGCGAGGGCCTGGAGGCGTTTGAGGAGTTCGTCATCGGCGATTTCGCTTTCCTGCATAAAGATTTTGCCGCTTTCGGTGACGGAGATGGTGAGCGGCTCGCTTTCGCCCTCGATTTTGCGGGCCTCGCTTTTCGGCAGACTGACGGCGACGCCGGTGGTCAGGAGGGGAGCGGTGACCATGAAGACGATGAGCAGGACGAGCATGACGTCGACGAAGGGCGTGACATTGATCTCGCTGGCGAGGGTGTAGCGGCGGCGGGGTTCCGGCGGTTCGGGCGGTCATGATCCCGGCGCGCTCCGGCGGGGGCGCGGGCCGGACGGCGAGCGTCCAGAATTCGTCGGCGAAGTTTTCGAGGCGGCGGGCATAGGTCTGGAGGTCGGCGGCGAAGCGGTTGTAGAAGATGACGGCGGGGATGGCGGCAAAGAGGCCGAGAGCGGTTGCAAAGAGGGCTTCGGCGATTCCGGGTGCGACGACGGCGAGGCTGGTGTCGCGGGCGATGGCGATGGACTGGAAGGCGTTCATGATGCCCCAGACGGTTCCAAAGAGGCCGATGAAGGGGGAGGTCGCGCCGATAGTGGCGAGGAAGGTGAGGCCGCGCTCCAGCGCGGCGATTTCACGGGTGACCACGATGGCGGTGGTCTTGTCGAGGCGGCGGTCGAAGGAGGCGGGGTCGGTCCACTCTTTCCCAGCTGCGCATGATGGCGGCGAAGAGGCGGGCGAGGGGGTGATTGGGCTTGAGGCCGGAATTGGCGAATTGCTCGAGGTCGTCGCTCTTCCAGAAATCTTTTTCGAAACTGGTAGCGCGGGACCGGCACATGCGCAGGGCGAACCAGCGGTCGAAGATGATTGCCCAGCCCCAGACCGACATGACCACGAGAATGATCAGGACGCCTTTGACGACAATATCAGCGCGCAGGAACGTCGCCCAAGGCGTGAAGAGAGCCGCCGCGATACTCTCGGCTTCCATAAGGTTTCCCCCCGGGATTTTCGGAGCCGGCTTTGGGGCCGGAGGTGTTGTGACGCCGTTGGAGGCGAAGCTGTTTATAACATGCCGGGGCGGGGAGGCAAGGCGGTGGCGGGGCGCATGGCGGGTTTGGCAGGATCACGCTGTTGTGATGGGGGCGTCCCGGCGAGGCGGGCGGCGAGGCCGGGAGGCAGACGGCGGGGCCGGGCGGAATCGGGATTGATGGCGGCGATTTCGATCTGGGCCCGCCAGAGGATTTTGTCGCCGCGGGCGATTTCCTGCGTGACAAAGAAGCGCGCGCCTTTGGGGGTTTGGAAGCGGGTTCGCACTTCCAGCTGATCGGCGATGCGAGCGGGGGCGAGGAAATCGATCTGCATTTTTCTGACCGCGAAGGCCAGCGGG
Source organism: Alphaproteobacteria bacterium (assembly GCA_965204775.1). Classification (GTDB taxonomy): domain Bacteria; phylum Pseudomonadota; class Alphaproteobacteria; order JAPOUT01; genus CBDBFH01. Next base: position 11,817 of record CBDBFH010000029.1, on the reverse strand, counting down.
GGCGTAGCGGCGAGGAGTTCGGCATGGGAGAGTCCGAGGGCGCGCAAATTTTCGGAGCGGCCCCGTTCGGCGAAGCGCAGATAGTTGGCGTGATAGACGAGGCCGGTGAAGTCGGTATCCTCGTGATAGACGCGGGACCGCCAGACGATGGAATTGGTTGGTCACCGGCTGTTTCCGGAGGAGGAGGCAAGGGCGGCGGGCGCGTGGAAGCGGGGGCCGGGCGAGGCCGAGATGGGTCCAGGCGGCGGCGGCGGCGACGCGCCCGCGCGGGGTTCGGGCGATGAAGCCCTGGCGCAGGAGGTAAGGCTCGATGGTGTCTTCGATGGTGTCGCGGGTTTCGCCCAGGGCGGCGGCGAGGGTTTCGATGCCGGTGGGCTGTCCGGCGAAGGTTTCGGTCAGGCAGCGCAGATAGCGGCGGTCGAGGGCGTCGAGGCCGCTGCGGTCGACCTCGAGGCGGGCGAGCGCTCTGGCGGCGAGGGCGGGATCGATCTGCCCGGCCTTCTCGTGGATGGCGAAGTCATGGACCCGGCGCAGGAGGCGCTCGGCGATGCGGGGCGTGCCGCGCGCGCAGACTGCGATTTTGCGGGCGGCTTCGGCGGTGACCGGGACTTTGAGGAGACCGGCGGCGCGGCAGACGATTTTCTCCAGCGCCTCCGGCGGATAGAAATCGAGGCGGATGGTCAGTCCGAAGCGGTCGCGCAGTGGCGTGGTCAGGAGTCCGGCGCGGGTGGTGGCTCCGGCGAGGGTGAAGGGGTTGAGATCGACCCGCACCGAGCGCGCGCCCGGCCCTTCGCCGATAATCAGATCAAGGGCGAAGTCTTCCAGCGCGGGATAGAGCAGTTCCTCGACCGCCGGGCTGAGGCGGTGGATTTCGTCGATGAAGAGGACGTCATTGGTCTGGAGATTGGTGAGGAGCGCGGCGAGGTCTCCGGGGCGCTGGAGGGCGGGTCCGGAGGTTGGGCGCAACGCGGCGTTGCGGGCGCGGGCGAGGATGTGGGCGAGGGTGGTCTTGCCCAGACCGGGCGGTCCGGCGAGGAGGAAATGATCGAGCGGCTCCTTGCGGACGATGGCGGCCTGGACGAAGACGCGCAGATTGGCGCAGGTTTTTTCCTGTCCGATGAACTGGTCGAGGCTGGTGGGGCGCGGAAGGACGGCGGCGGCGCGTTCCGCGCCCTGAGCGGCGGGGGCGACGAGGCGGGGCGGGGGAGGATCAGGCCGGGGATTGTTCATTGGGCTTTCTCATTGATGTTTCTTGGGGATGTTTCTTGGGGATGTTTCTTGGGATGTTTCCGGGATGTTTCCGGCGGAGATTTCTCAGGGGGCGAGGTGTCGGAGGCTGTCGCGGATGACGGCATCGAGGGCGGGGTTTTCGGTGCGGCGCAGGGCGGCGCGGGCGGCTTTGAGGGCGCTGGCCTCGGCATAGCCCAGATTGACCAGCGCCGAGACCGCCGCGCCCAGCATAGCGGTCTGTTCCTGCGCGCCGTTGGCCGCCGGGGGAGCGAGGGCGAGGGCGCTTTCGGGGATTTTGTCCTTGAGTTCATTGACGATTCGCTCGGCGATTCGCTTGCCGACGCCGGGCGCGGTCTGGAGTTGAGCGGCATCGCCGGTGAGGATGGCGGCGGTGATTTCATCGGCGCGGAAGCGTCCGAGGATGGCGAGGGCGAGTCGCACGCCGACGCCCTGGACGCGGATCAGGGCGCGGAACCAGATTCGCTCGCCCGGCGCGGCGAATCCGAACAGCTGGAGGGCGTCATCGCGGATTTGGGTTTCGATCCACAAGGTTGCAACGGCGCCGGTCGGGGGCAGCCCGGCGAGGATTCTGGGGGGGCAGGCGGCGTAGTAGCCGACTCCGGCGACATTGAGGATGACGCCTGCGGCGTCGATTTCCTCGACCAGTCCGGTGAGTTTGCGGATCATTGCGTTTGGGTCCGGCTTTGGGGGGGCCGCATATGGATGTGGCAGATGGCGATGGCGAGCGCATCGGCGGCGTGCTCGGAGTCGGGGCTTGCGCCGGGGAGGAGTTTGGAGACCATCAGGCGGATCTGGTGTTTATCGGCTTTGCCGGTTCCGGTGACGGCCTTTTTGACGGTTCTGGGGGCGTATTCCGAGGTGGCGAGGCCGGCGCGGGCGAGGGGGATGAGGCAGGCGGCGCGGGCTTCGCCGAGGCGGAAGGCGGCGGCGATGCCGGCGCCGGCGAAGACGGTTTCGATGGCGGCTTCGTCGGGCCGGAAGTTTTCGACGAGGCGGGCGATTTCGCCTTCGACGGCCTGCAATCTGTCGCCGAGGGGGTCGGCGGGGCGGGGGCGGAAGGTTCCGGAGCCGAGCGGGCGCAGGCGTTGGTCATCGCCCAGCATGACGACGCCCCAGCCGGTTGCCCGCAGGCCGGGGTCGAGGCCCAGAAAGACCGGCCCGGTCATGCCCCCTGCCCTGCCCTGCCGAGGGGGCCGGTTGCGGCGTAGACGTGCTGGACGTCGTCATTTTCTTCGAGTTCGGCGAGGATTTTGCCGAGTTGGGCGCGGGCGTCTTCGCTGCACGGGGCGGCTTCTCTGGGCCGCCAGGCGAGGCGGATAGAAGAGGGCGGCGCGCCCAGGGCGCTCTCCAGCCGCCCGGCGGTCTCGTGGACGGCGGCGGGCGGGCAGAGGAAGGCATGGGTCCGGTCACCGGTCAGGCAGTCCTGCGCCCCGGCTTCGAGGGCGGCTTCGAGGGCGGCGTCGGAATCCATCTGCCGGTCCGGATAGACGATTTCGCCGATCTGCTCGAACAGAAAGGCGACCGCGTTGCTCTCCCCCAGCGAGCCGCCATGCCGGGAGAAGATGCTGCGCAGGGAGGCCGAGGTCCGGTTTCGGTTGTCGGTGAGGGTCTCGACGATGACGCCGATCCCCTCCGGCCCGAAGCCTTCATAGCGGACGGGTTCATAGTTTCCGCCGCCGGGGTCGCGGCCTTTGGCGCGGGCGCGTTCGATATTGTCTTTGGGCATATTGGCGGCGCGGGCGGTCTGGATGGCGGCGCGCAGGCGGGGATTGCTGTCGGGGTCGGGTTTGCCGGTCCGGGCGGCGGCGGTGATTTCGCGGGCGAGTTTGGAGAAATGCAGGGCGCGTTTTTTGTCCTGCGCGCCTTTGCGGTGCTGGATGTTCTTGAATTTGGAGTGGCCGGCCATGTGTGCGCGGGGGAGGCGAATCAGGAGAGACGGCTATTTTATTCGATTATCGGATCATGGCTTTTATTGATTTTGCGGGGTTTTTTTGATTGGCAGGCAAGCCTTTTCGGTGGCGATGTAGTCGAGCTGGATGTCGTGGCTTGCGGCGGGGACGTGCTGGACTTCCTGGACGGCGAAGGCGAGGCCGACGGCGCAGATGGTTTTTTTGGCTTTGAGTTCGGCGAGGGCGCGGTCGTAGTAGCCGCGCCCGTATCCGAGGCGGTGGCCCTGGCGGTCGAAGGCGAGGAGGGGGATGAGGAGCGCGTCAGGCGCGCAGGCCGGGGCGGCGGCGCGGGGCTGGGGGATGTCGAAGGGGCCGTCTTCGAGGGGGTCGCCGGGTGACCATCTGCGGAAGGAGAGGGGTTCGCCTTCGGCGTCGAGGCGGGAGAGGGCGCAGGGCTGGCCGCGTTCGTGGAGGAGGCGCAGGAGGGTCAGGGAGCTGATTTCCTCGCGGATCGGCCAATATCCGGCGACGATGGCCGGGGCGGGCAGGGCAATGGTTTCGAGGAAGTGGTCGGCGAGGCGGGCGGCGGCTTCTTCGCCGCCTTCGGGTGCGATGTTTTTGCGGATTCTGTCGGCTTGTTTCCGCGCCTTGTCTTTGGCGCGCTTGAGTTCTGCATCGGGGGTTTTGGTGTTCAAGTTTGTGCCTCCTGCTGCGCAACCGGGACGGGGTTCGGAGCCGCCCTGGGCGTTAGAGCGATACGATCCCCGGGTCCTGCAAAAGCAGGTGGGCGCCATATGAAACCGGCCACGACCGGCGACAGGGACGGCTCCCTTAAGGATCGTCAGGCCCGGGAGTCAAGAATGCTCTTGTCGCGCCGGGCAGCATCCGAAATGTCAGTTTAGCGCAAAGCCGGTGCAAAGCAAAACCCTTGGCGGGGCGCGCGGCCCGGCGGGGGCGATCAGGCCATGAGGCCGGTCAGCCGTTCGATTCGTTTGGCGGCCTGTTCGAGGGCGGTGATGAGGGCGTTTTGTTCGTTTTCGGTCCGGCGTTTTTCTGCGCCGACGGCTTCTTCGGCGTCTTTGACGGCGCGCTTAAGTTTTTGCACTTCCTCGCGGGTCTCGAACAATTCGTCGGCGGTCATCAGTCCGGCCAGGACGACCAGATGGGTTTCGCTGAGTTTTCCTGCGGCTTTGCCCTGTTCCGGGGTGAGGGTGCCGAGGCGGGACTGCAGATAGGCGGCCAGCTGGCGCAGGCGCTCTTCTTCGCCCTCACCGCAGGCGACGGCGTAATTGCGGCCCAGGATTGAAACCCGAATTTGGGGCATGAGGCGGTTTTTCCTCTGGTTCAGTTCCGGGCGGGCGGGTTGGGCGAGGGCGCCGAATCGAGCACATTGCGCAATCCGTGGATCGCGCCGTCGAGCAGGGTGGCGAGTTCGAGGGCGATTTCGGCGGCTTCCCCGCGCCCGGCAGGCTCGGCAGGGGCGGCGGCGGCTTCAGCAATGGCTTCAGACGCGGCGGCGGCCTGGTTTCGGGCGGCCTGGGCTTCCTGTTCGAGGCGGGCGCCCTCGGCGCGCAGATGTTCGATTTCGGCCTCCAGTTCGGCGATTCGCTGGGCTTCTTCCGGGGCAGGCCGGGCGGGCGGCGGCGTATTGGCGCGGGCGGTCCAGGCGGCTTCAAGCCTGTCCAGCGCGCCGCCCAGATTCATCACGGCGGTTTCGAGGGTTTTCATAGGCTTCGCCGCCCCGCTCGGGGGGGCAGCACCCCCAGGCTGACTTGAAGATGAAGTCGACGAGCCGGCCGCGCCGGACAGTTGGTCGGCCATTTGCTGGCCCATGGCGATGCCGGCGCCGATGCCGACCCCGGCGCCGGCCGCGCCGCCTGGGTTTTCGGCGGCCATGGCGATGGCTTCGGCGGTCTGGTACTGGGTGTATTTCGACAGATCACCGACCACGCCCATGCTGGTGCGCTTGTCGAGCGCTTCCTCGACGGCGTCCGGCAGGGAGATGCTTTCCACCATCATCTGCGCGAGCTCAAGGCCGTAGAGATCGAACTCGGGCATGATCTTGTTGGTGAGGAAGGTGCCGAGTTTTTCGAAATTGGCGGCGAGATCGAGGACGGGAATGCCGCTGTCCGCCATGACCGAGGAGAAGCGGGAGACGATCATGTTGCGGAGCTGGTCGGTGATCTCATCCGTCGTGAAATGGCCATCCGTGCCGGCGATTTCGCGGATGAACACGACCGGATCTTTGATCTTGGTGACATAGGTGCCGAAGGCGCGCAGGCGCACAGGCCCGAATTCCGGATCACGCAACGTCACCGGGTGCTTGGTGCCCCATTTGAGATCGGTGAAGCGCTTGGTGTTGACGAAATAGATCTCGGCCTTGAAGGGGCTCTGGAAGCCGTGATGCCAGTTCTCCATGGTGGAGATGATCGGCAGGTTCGCGGTCTCCAGCGTATACATGCCAGGCTCGAACACATCGGCGACCCGCCCTTCATTGACGAACACCGCAATCTGGCTCTCGCGCACGGTCAGCTGCGCGCCATATTTGATCTCGTTACCATGCCGCTCAAAACGCCAGAGCATCGTGTCCGAACTGTCATCAGTCCACTCGATGACATCGACAAATTCGCCGACAATCTTATCCCAAATCATAAAACTACTCCTTTCCGCCGACGCGGCGGACCGTTGACGCTGTCGCGGTTCTCGGCTTGTGCCGACGGTGTTTCCGGTCGCTCCGACGGTGCCGTCGGATACACCAGGTGTTCAGGCACGGTCACCTGGCAAGTCACGCAGCCGGCGGCCCGCCGGGTTGCTTTGCCCTTGCTGAGGCCAGGACGTTGCGGAGTTCGATTTCGCACTCATGGAGCTTGGCTTCGGCCTCGATACGCTTTCTTTTGCCGTCGTCGGCGATCTGCAGGCTTTCTTCGATGGTGTCGATCAGCATCTTGTTGGCATTGACGACCACCTCGATGTCGAACACGCCGCGCTCGACCTCTTTCCTGATCTCGGCATTGGCCTGCTTCAGGTTTTCGGCATTGGCGGTCAGGAGTTCGTTGGTAAGGTCGGTCGCGTTTTTCAGGGTCTTGGAGGCCTGGTTGGAACGGTGGATGGTCACGGCCTGGGCGAGCTGCTGGCGCCAGAGCGGGATGGTGTTGGCCATGGTCGAGTTAATTTTGGTCAGGAGGCTTTTGTCGTTCTCCTGCACCAGGCGAATGCTCGGCAGGCCCTGCATGGCGACTTGGCGGGTCAGCCGGAGGTCATGGACGCGCCGTTCCAGATCGTCACGGGCGGATCTGAGATCCCGGAGTTCCTGGGCTTTCAGCACGTCGCCGCTTGCTTCGGCTTCCTTGTGCAGGGCGGGGATCATCTCCTCGTCGGCCCGTTTCAGCATTTCCTCACCAGCCGCGATGTAGTCGGCAAGGGTATGGAAATAATCGAGATTGGCCTCGTAGAGGCGATCGAGCGACGCGATGTCGGTCATCAGCGTCGTCTTGTGATGCTCGAGCTCGTCGCCGATCCGGTCGATCTGATCGCGGACTTCCTCATAGCGCTGCAGGAACTTGGCGACCGGCTTGCCCCAGCCGAAGATTTTTTCGATCCAGGAGGGTTCGAGGCGCGGGTCCAACCCTTCGACGTCGAAGCCCCTAAGGATCGTCACCATGTTGTTGAGTGACGCGCCGGCCGGGCCGGTGTCCTTGTTCTTGACGCCTTCGAGCATGTGGTCGGAGATTGTAGTGAGCTGCTTTTGCGCCTTGGAGCCGAAGAAGATGATGGAGTTGGCGTCATCCATCTCGAGTTCGGTGATGCACTTTTCGATTCTTCCGCGCTTGTCGACGTCGGCTTCATCATAGGGGACCAGATCACCCTTCAAGAGCGCTTCCGGTGTCATCGGCATCGGTGTTGTTGATATCTCGGTGGTGGTTTCAGTCGCCATCGTAAATAGCCTCCCTATACGTCGTCCCGCTGTTATCGCACGGCCCGCTGTCGTCGTACGACCCCCGGATCAATAGACGCCTTCCCGTTTCAGGCGCGTGGTCAGAACCTCGATCTGCACGTCGAGGTCGACCATGTCGTTGTCGAGCAGGTGCTGGTACTGCTCCTCGCATACAGTTTCCATGTCGGTGAGCAGTGTACGGAAGTTTTCCTCGAGCTCGGCGGAGTTGGCGTCGCTCCTCGTGCGGGCGAACTTGTCCGTCACCTGCTGTGCGCCATCCAGATAGACGTTCAGAAATTTTCGCGCGCGCCGGAAATCCTCGGGATCGTCGCCGATACGGTCGAGGATCTTTTCGCCCCAACCGCTTATGCGCTGCAGCCGATCGCGGAAGTCCCGCGAGCCGATGGTTTCGCCCGCCGCTTCCAGCCGCTCCAGCTTCCGATAGGCCTCTTCGAGGGCAGACGCCACATCCTTGTCGCTGGAGAGTTTGAAGCGCTTGTCGAATCCATAGGCCAGGTAGAAACCGACCAGTGCTGCGAGCCCGAAGCAAATGCCCATCAATGGATTGTGCCCAGCGACCCAGGCCGTGAATGCGGTGCCGACGGCCGTGATCACGCCCCCGATCGACTTTAGCGGGAGCGAGGAACTCATCGGGCGGCGTTTAGCCTGATAGAGGCCGCGTCTGGTGATCCAGGCGCCGAGCAGCAACAGGCCGAGCGCGATGGCACTTGCCAAAAACCCACCAAGCGCACCCTTGGCGAGGGAGATCAACATGGCCCAAAAGAGTGGTAGGGGCAGGAGGAACAGGAGCCAGCCGCCTATCCAGATCGGGCGTCGGCGCGACGGGCGGGACCATGCCATTGCTCAGTTCCAGAAACCGAAGGGAAAGGGGATGAACAGCGCTTTGGCCCACATGGCCTGGCAACTGGCAAGGCCGGTTGTCGAAACCAGCAGAACGACGCCCAGGACCCTCTTCAGCATGGTCGACATATCCGGCCGCCTTGGCGGTCGTCTCGCCGGTGAACGGTGCGACGTGGCAGTGGGAAGGTCAGTCTTTTTTCCAGATACAGACATCAATCATCACATCATTAGCTCAAACTATAGTTGTCATCGCATGGGGCGAACGCAAGTCTAAATCTTGCAGAGCGGCCAGGATAATCGTAATGCGGGAAGTGCCCTTCGAGGAGGCACAACCCCCGTCCAGGCGGTTCCAGGCCCGGCTCTTCACCATGACGGTCAAGGTCAGTTTCTCGGTTAAGGCCGGGTTCATCGATTCTGGACAATAGTTTCCGCTATGCCACGGCGCCTTGGAGGCGGGATGAGGTTTCGTTTGATGATGGTTTTTCTGGTTTTTCTGGCCCTTTTGATCGTACCGCATCTGCTGATGGCGAGCCGCATCCAGGGCTATAAGCATTGGAGCCAGGCAAGTTGGGCCAGTGCCGGCATCATCGACGCCAATCCGGCCGGTATCGATGATGCGGTCGTTCAGGTGTATGCGGCGCGCGCCTGGGGCTGGAAGGGCGTGTTCGCGGTTCATAGCTGGATCACCTTGAAGCATGCTGGATCGACGGCCTATGATCGCTACGAGGTGGTCGGCTGGGGGGGTGAACCAGGGCGCGCCTGCCGTGCGCAGAAACCGCCATGCCGCCGATGGCAACTGGGCGGGCAACCCGCCGGAACTGCTGCTCGATCGGCGTGGCCCGGAGGTCGAAGTCCTGGTCGAGGACGTCGAGCGCGCGATCGAGGGCTATCCCTACCCCAACAGCTACGTCACCTGGCCCGGCCCCAACTCCAACACCTTCATCGCCCATCTCGGCCGGAAAGTCCCTGATCTTGGCCTGGAACTGCCGCCGACCGCCATCGGCAAGGATTTTCTGGATCAGGGGGCTTTTGCGGCATCGACTCCATCGGGCAGCGGCTATCAGCTCTCGATTTTCGGGGTTTTCGGCGCTTCGCTCAGCCGGGACGAAGGCGTCGAGCTCCATCTTCTCGGCCTGACGCTCGGTTTCGATCCGATGGAGCTGGCGATCAAGCTTCCCGGCCTTGGCCGTATCAGCCTTCGCTAGTGGTGGTGGTGGTGGTGGTGGTGTGACCACGTCATCTGGTTTCCGCCGCTTTCGAAGAACGAACCAGGGATTTCCAGGGTATGCGGCTTCTTGTCGGCATGGCGTGGGAAAGATTGCGTGTCGCCGCACTACAGGGCCGAAAGGCTGAAGCGGAACATTCGCGCAAAAAAAAGCCCCGGCTCGTCAGAGCCAGGGCCAATTACCAGGGAGATTCGGGGGGAGCCTGCCTGCTGATCAATGGCCGGCTCCGAAAGGGAGGCATGCTTTGTTATAGACGTATGCCTTCAAGGCTTATGTGAGCGAAATCACACTTGCTTGAGTTTTCTTAAAATTATTCTTGAGAGCCATGGGGCGGGTTGCGATGGTGGTGTCGGGTAGCCAGATACCAGCCTGTATCGGTAATCCCGTACGTATTTCCTGCGCATCGGCCATGGCTGTTGCGGATTCATTGAATTATGATCACTAAAGTTTTAACGAAATAAGCCAAAAACGCCGGAGGAACCATTTTGCTGACAGGTGGTCTTCGCCTCGCTTTCATCGGTGGTCTGCTCGCGGCCTTTTTGATGGGCTGCAGCTCATCGCCGAAATCGTCCGTGACGCCGCTGCATCGATCGACGGTGCTGATCGAGCATGAGAAGGGGCATGGCTCCGGCCTGATCATTGGCCCTCGTCGTGTGCTCACCGCGCATCATGTCGTTCAGGGGGACAGTCTCGACATCCGCTTTTTCAACGGCGAGGCTAATGCTGGCAGCGTGATCTGGAGCGATCCGGAGCATGATCTCGCCTTGATCGACGTCGCCATACCCGATGGCCACCCCAATGTGCAGCTCACCTGCGAGCAGCCTCTGCCCGGCCAGCATGTCATTTCCGTCGGCCACCCCATTCAGTCCCAGTGGGTGCTGGTGGGCGGCTATCTGCCGAATAGTGGCCTGATTGCCGGTCGCTATGTCTCGCTGGGCTTTCCGGTAGGGCTCGGCACGTCGGGCGGGCCGGTGTTCGACGAGCAAGGCCAGGTGATTGGCATCACACTCGCCATTCTGGCGGAGCGCAGCTCGACCGAGGCCGCTTACGATGAGTTCAAGGACACCGGCATCGGGCTGATGCTGCCCTCCAGCGCGTTCTGCAAAACGGTCCGTGCCGCAGGGTAGCTGCCCACCTCACAATCCTTGAGCAGCGGGTGCAGCTTCGGAGGAGGTCGACGGCGGTTTTGGCTTTGCGATAGGTATCGAGGGCCGGAGCGGGCTCCGCTTTGGCCCGGATAGTCCCGGTGGCGAGGGGGCTGCAGTCAGCATCGCGAAGTGCGAGGGGGGCTTTTGATGGTCAGCCTTGGCCAGGTGTCTGGTCGGCCTCTCGATTTCGAGAATTGCAGTCATCAATTTCCCGGTGGATACTAGCCTTTGGACCCTGATCCTTCTCTTTCCTTTAGGATCTTCTCGTTCGAGGAACCGCCGATTTGCTGGAATCTGACGATAAAATTGTCCGCATGCAATCCGTGAACGACGGCCTGCGCCAAGCCTTTCTCGGCTGGCAATGCCGCCTGCGTCAGCTTGCCGTTCGTGAGGGCGAGGCTCGGCCGACCGAAGGCATGCGCCCGAAGCTCACGGTCGCCGGTCAGGACGCAGGCGCTATCACCGTGGTGATCACCCCCATCGAGCCAAGAACCAGCACCGATGAATTTCGACATATCGTAAGACGTACTCACGATCCGAGGGAGCGCTACCAGGCGGCTCTTCGCTATCTGCAGTCATCGCATTTTCAAGATCCCCGGCAGTTCGATGATCGTCTGACCGCGGTTTTCGCGATCGAGGCCGAATTGCCGAAGGTGCTTGCCGGGCGACGTGACTGTGTCCTTGAGTTTGAACAATTCAGCCAGCGTTTTTGGCTGACCTGCAGCGCTGAGCTTCTTGATGCCGACGATCAGGCTTTTCAGGCAACCTACTGGCACAATGCGCTTTTCAACCCAAAACTTCCGGCTGCGGTTCAAGTGCTCAGCTTCAAGCCCAACTGGAGCGAGGCGCGCGCCGAACCCTCGCCGGTCTGAGAGAGGGTGGTGTCTGGGTGGCGTTTCACGAAAAGGTGTTCGGGAAGCATCTGGGAGGTCGGCGGTCTCGCTGCTTCACCGCGTTGGTGCATCGACGTCGATTTCCACCAGATCGAGCTCGCGCAGTGCCAAGGTTTGGTGTTGTGTGCCGCTTGGGCAGCAGGAGGGGTCGCCGGGCTCGAACGCCTCCAGGAAGAGATGGATGACGCCTCGATCGATCGCCACAATTCGTGCACCCATAGTGGCGCTGATTGTGCCGCTCACGGGCTTGGTTGCCGTTAGCTGGTAGGTTTCACCATCGGACATGTAGATTGCAATGAATTGCCGATAAGCGGGCTGCGGCGAGGTATAGGTGTAGAGCACCAGCGCATCGTCGATGTCATCGGCGTTTAAATCGCCATAGCCGGCGATCTCGGCTTCCAGGGCGCCATCCAGAGTGATGTCGAGCTGGTTGAGGTCGCCCTTTATCAGGGATGCGAGGTCCGCGGACGGCGGCGCAATGTCGGGGTTATCGATGAGCCTTGCAGGCTCATCCGTGCCCCGGACGAGGTTGGCATCGTCTCCGCCCGGAGTTTTCTTGGCGTCCAGCTCGCTCGGATTGGCGTCGGCGGCTGCATCCTGTTCGAAAAGCCTGGC
>CBDBFH010000028.1:0-324663 GCA_965204775.1 Alphaproteobacteria bacterium | reverse complement strand
GCTGTTCGAAGCGCCGCCGGCCTCAATGCCGCTTTTCCCCTGAATGGGGAAGAAAAGGAGGCGCTGGCCGCCTATCTCCTGGGACCGCTTCGAGTAGGCGCGGGGGCGCGGGGGCGATGGCGCTCTTTTTCGATCAGCTCTGGTTTGATTCGCGCCTGGCCGCGGCGGGCAAGACCCGCGATGACGCGGCGCTGATTTTGGGTCTGGGGCGCGCCGCGCTTGAGGAAATCTGGAAAGATCAGCGCGAGGTGACCGCCTCCCATGTGCGCGCCCTGGCCCGGCTCCTGCAGGCCAGCGAGGAAGAGGTTGCGCGCCGCGCCGGGGTTTCAACCCCGCTCCCCGGGCCGGGCGATCTGGCCGCGCGGCTGGACCGGATTGAGCGCCTGATTTATGAGCTCAAGGCACTGGTGCTTGATCTGCGCCGTCCGGGGTAAGGCGGGTGGGCGCGGCGGGCGGGGCGACTTCGACGTTCTGAATGCGTTCTGCCCGCGCCGCGATGTTCTCCGCCCGGCTGGTGATCTCGCCAACATCCTCTTCGCTCAGGCGGAAATGGCGGGCGAGTTTGCGCGCCGCCTCGGCCATTTTTTCGACCTCCTTCATCAGGCGGGCGAGTTCGGTCTGGATCAGTCCGGCGGCCTCGCGCATGCGGACATCTTTGAGGACGGCGCGCACCGTGTTGAGCAGGGCCATCAGGGTGGTCGGCGACGCCAGATAGACCCGGGCGCGGAAGCCCTCTTCGATGCAGGCGCGGAAATGACCGTGAATCTCGGCATAGACCGCCTCCGAGGGGACGAACATCAAAGCGGCTTCGGCGGTCTCGCCGGGCAGAATATAGCGCGCGGCGATGTCGGAAATGTGTTTGCGCAAATCCTGGCGCATTTGCCGCCGCGCCGCCTGGCGGGCGCTGTCGTCGCCAGCCTGGCGCAGGCGCTCATAGGCTTCGAGCGGGAATTTGGCGTCGATCACAATCGGCCCCGGAGGGCGGGGCAGGCGAATCAGGCAGTCGGGGCGCCGGGCATTGCTCAAAGTCGGGGCGAAGGCATAGGCCGCTTCGGGCAGCGCCGCGCTGACCAGATCGCGCAATTGGATTTCGCCAAAGGCTCCGCGCGCCGGCCGGTTGGAGAGCATATCCTGCAGGGAAATCACCTGCTGCGACATATCGGCCAGCTGGCTCTGGGCCTTGTCGATGGCCTGCAGGCGAACCTTGAGGCCGCCCAGCGCTTCCGCGGTGCGGCGGCCGGAAGCGTCGAGGGAGCCGGTCAGCTCGCGGCGCATTTCGGCGAGTCCGGCGCGCATCTCCTCGCGCAGCCGGCGGCGGACGGCGGCGATGAAGACGGCGGCCAGAGCGGCCAGAGCGGCCAAAACCGTCAGCCCCAGAATGAGCGGAAGCCAGTTCATGCCTGCAATCATAGATGATTCGCGCCAATCCATGATTGTGCGCCGTCTTGACCTGCGCCCGCGCGGGGCGTATCTGAAAAGGATCATGGCTGTTCTGGACCTCGTTACCGCCCCTGACCCGCGCCTGCGCCGGATTTCCGCGCCGGTGCCGCACGTCGACCGGGCGGTGCGCAAACTGATGGATGACATGCTGGAGACCATGTATGCCGCGGGCGGCATCGGTCTGGCGGCGATTCAGGTCGGCGAGCCGAAGCGGCTGATCGTGATGGATCTGGCCGGCGAGGGCGAGGACCCGGCCCCGCGTTTTTTTCGCCAATCCGCGCATCACCTGGCATAGCGAGGAGACCGCCTCGATGCAGGAGGGCTGCCTTTCGGTCCCCGACATCTTTGATGACGTCGACCGCCCCGCGCGCTGCCGGGTCGCTTATCTGGACCGCAATGGCGCAAGCGCCGAAGACGCCTGCGCAGGCCTGCTGGCCGCCTGCATTCAGCATGAGATCGATCATCTGGAGGGGATTTTGTTCATCGACCGCCTGTCGCGCCTGAAGCGGGAGATGGTTGTGAACAGATTGCGCAAGGCCCGCCGCCGCGCCGCCGCCCCGGCGTGAGCGCCCCGCCATGCGGCTTGCCTTTATGGGAACGCCGGCCTGTGTGACGCCCGTTCTGGAAGCGGTGCGCCAGGCCGGCCACAAGATCGCCGCGGTCTATTCGGCGCCGCCGCGCCGCGCCGGGCGCGGGCGCGCCTTGCGCCCGCCGCCGGTGGCGTGCGCCGCCCGCGCGCAGGGGCTGGAACTGCGCGCGCCGGAAAGCCTGAAGAGTCCCGAAGAACAGGCCCGCTTTGCCGCCCTCAATCTGGACGCCGCCGTGGTCGCCGCCTATGGGCGCATCTTGCCGCCCGCCATGCTGGCCGCGCCGCGCTTTGGCTGTTTCAATCTTCACCCCTCGCTCTTGCCGCGCTGGCGCGGCGCGGCGCCGGTCGAACGCGCCTTGATGGCTGGCGACCGCCAGACCGGGATCGCCGTCATCCAGATGGACGAGGGGCTGGACACCGGCGATGTTCTGCTGAGCGAACGCGTCGAGATCGCCGAGGGAATCACCGGCGGCGAACTCAAGGCGTGTTTGTTTCGGCGCGGCGGCGGCTTGATCGTGCGGGTTCTGGCGGACTGCGCGCAAGGGCGGCTGCGCCCGACCCCGCAAGGCGCGTGCGGCATGACCTATGCCGCGCCGATTGCCGCAGAGGAGACGCAGATTGACTGGCAGGAGAGCGCGCTGCTTCTGGCGCGCAAGATTCAGGCTCTGGCCCCGCAGCCCGGAGCCTGGACGACAATGCGGGCGGGGGGGGAGAAAAGCCAGCGTCTGCGGATTTTGTCGGCCAGCTGGGTTGCGCAGGGCGCGGCGCCGCCGGGGCGGGTTCTCGACCCGGCCTTGCCCCTGATCGCTTGCGGGCAGGGGGCCTTGCGCCTGGAGATTGTCCAGCGCCCCGGGCGGCGGGCGATGCGGGCCGAAGCGTTTTTGCGCGGCGCGGCGCTGCCGTCCGTGCTGGGCGGATGAGTGAAAACTTTGATGGCCCGCTACCTGTTGCGGATCGAATATGACGGCGCGCCGTTTCATGGCTGGCAGGCGCAGGCCGGACAGGCCTCAGTTCAAGGCGCGCTGGAAGAGGCGCTGTTCGGCTATTGCGGCGCGCGGGCGCGGATGACCGCCGCCGGGCGCACCGATGCCGGGGTTCATGCCCTGGGTCAGGTGGCCCATTTCGATCTGGCGGCGGCCAGGCCGGAAGCGGAGATTCGCGCCGCCCTCAACTTTCACCTCAAGCCGCTCCCGATTTCGGTTCTGGAGGCGCGCGCGGCGGCGGATGATTTTCACGCCCGCTTCAGCGCGCGCGCGCGCCATTATCTCTACCGGATCGCGCCGCGCCCGACCCGGCCGGCGCTTGAGCGCAACCGGGTCTGGCAGATTCCCCGCCCGCTCGACCGGGCGGCGATGCACGCGGCGGCGGGCGCGATGACCGGCTGCCATGATTTCACCACCTTTCGCGCCGCGCAGTGTCAGGCGCGCTCGCCGGTCAAGACTCTCGACCGGCTGGAGGTCGCCGAGGCGCCAGGCGAGATTGTGATTCATGCCGCCGCCCGCTCGTTTCTTCACCATCAGGTGCGCGGCCTGGTTGGCGCGCTGGTTCATGTTGGGTGCGGGCGTTGGTCGCCCGGCGACTTGCGCGCTGCGCTGGCCGCCGCCGACCGGACGCTGTGCCCGCCCCTTGCCCCCCCGCACGGACTCTATCTGGCGCGGGTCGACTATGCCGCCCCGCTTCCAAAACCTGAAGCCGGTCCGTGATGAACAAAACCCAGCGCATCCTTGATCCGATCCACGGCCTGATCGCCTTCGACGCCGAAGACGAAACCGACCGGCTGGCCTGGGCGATCATCAACACGCGCGCGTTTCAGCGTCTGCGGGGCATCCGACAGCTGGGGCTGGCCGAACTCGTGTTTCCGGGGGCGACGCACAGCCGGTTTTCCCATTCGATTGGCGTCTTTCATACCGCGCGCCAGCTGCTGGCGGTCATCGCCCGCAAGCTGGGGGAAAACTTCGACCCCCGGCAAGCGCGCTCAGCAGCGCTGGCCGCGCTGGTTCATGATATCGGGCATGGCGCGTTCAGCCATGTTTTTGAGCGGGCGCAAAAAGCGCGCGGGGTTGCGGGCCGCCATGAAGAATGGACGCGGCGAATCATCGAAGGCGACAGCGAAGCCGGCGCGATTTTGCGGGAAGCCGGGTTGGTGAAAGAAATCGCCGGCATGATTGATCCGCCCGCCGGGGATGCGTCCAGCGTCTATGGTGCGATTGTGTCCAGCCAGTTCGACGCCGACCGGCTCGATTATCTGCGCCGCGACCGCTACATGACCGGGATCGGGTCGAGCATGTTTGATTTCGACTGGCTGCTCGACTGCCTGGAAATCGACGGCGCAACCGGCGCGCTTTACATCAGCCACAAGGGTTTGCGCACCGGCGAAGAATATCTTCTGGCGCGCTATCATCTTTACCTGCACGTCTACATGCACAAGACGGTGCGCGGCGCCGAAGCCATGCTGTGTGAGATTTTGCGTCTGGCCGCCGAGACCCCCGAGGCCTGCGGCCTTGAGGCCCGTCACCCTTTGCGGGTCTTCTACACGCAGGCGGAGCCGGAGCTGAAACGCTATCTGCCGCTCGACGACCAGCTGATCTGGGATTCGCTGCCGCGCATGGCGGATGGCGGGGGGCGGATCGCCAAACTGGCCCGCCGCCTGCGCCGCCGCGAACTTTACAAATGCTTCGAGCCGCCGCAGGCGGAGGCAGAGGCGCTGGACGCCTTTGGCAAGAAGATTCGGCAGGAGATACCCGAAGCCCTGCTGGATGCGGGCGAGCCCTTTGATCTCTATAAAAAGAATGCCGCGCCCATCCGGATCGGCAAACGCGGCGGCGGGGTTGAGCAAATCAGCGAGTCCTCGCGCATTATCCGCGCCATTCCACAAAGCCGCCTGTTCCGAGTTTATCTGCCCGATGAGGCCGCGCGGGCGCGGGCGCGGGAGATGTGGGCGGCGCGCGCGCGCTAGGCGCGGGCGAAATAGCGTGCCAGAACCCGGGCGTAAATCCGCCCCAGCGTTTTCAGATCGTCGAGCGGGACATGCTCGTCAATCTGATGCAGGCTGGTTCCGGCCAGCCCCAGTTCTGCGGTGCGGGCATGTTTGTGGATGAAGCGGGCATCCGATGTGCCCCCGGCGGTCGACAATTCCGGCGTGCGCCCGGTCTCGTCGGCGACCGCGCCGATCAGGCAATCGGTGAAGGGTCCGGGTTCGGTCAGGAAACATTCGCCGCCATGTTCGAATTCAATATGACAGCCGGCCTCAGCGTTGCCGAGCGCGGCGCGGCAGTGATCTTCGAGCCATGTTTCAAGACCGGCGGCGGTCCGGGTGTCATTGTAGCGGATGTTGAGCCGGGCGGCGGCGCGCGCCGGGATGACATTGCCCGCCGGATTGCCGACATCGACGCTGGTGATCTCAAGGTGGGAGGGGGAAAAATGCCTGCTGCCGCGGTCCAGATCGCCGTCCGGCAGGCGGCTGATGATCCGGGCCAGGAGCGGGATCGGGTTGAGCGCGTCGCCGGGATAGGCGACATGGCCCTGCCGCCCGGCGACGGTCAGATGAGCCGAGAGCGAGCCGCGCCGCCCGATTTTGATCGCCTCGCCCAGATGGCGGCGCGACGTCGGCTCGCCGACCAGACAGTCGTCGATGGTCTCGCCCTGCGACAGAATGGCGGCCAGCGCGCGCGCCGTGCCGTCGCGCGCCGGGCCTTCTTCATCGCTGGTCAGGAGCAGGCTGATTGAGCCAAAGGCCGCGCCCGTGTCGAGAAAGGCGTCCAGTCCGGTGAGAAAGGCGGCGATTGCGCCTTTCATATCGAGCGCGCCGCGCCCGTAAATTTTTCCATCGTCGATGCGGGCCTCAAACGGCGGGAAACGCCAGAGGGATGGGTCGCCCGGGGGCACGACATCGACATGGCCGGCGAAGCAAAAATGCGGCGCGGCGCGCCCGCGCCGGGCATAGAGATTGTCGACCTCGCCGAAGGGCAGGCGCTGGCAGGCAAACGCGCGCCGGGCCAGGCGGTCCTGGATCAGATCAAGCGCTCCGGCCTGCTGCGGCGTGATGCTGGGGCAGCGGATGAGGTCGCGGGCCAGCGCGACCGGATCAGGCGGGCGGGCAGGCATGGCTATGCGCGCAGGAGATCGGTGATCTGGGTCTTGGCCCGGGTTTTGGCGTCGACCTGCTTGACGATGACCGCGCAGTAGAGGCCGGGGCCGCCTGCCTTGCCGGGCAGAGTTCCGGGGACGACGACGGCATAGGGCGGGACGCGCCCACGCATGATCTTGCCGGTGCTGCGCTCGACGATCGGGGTCGAGGCGGTCAGGTAGACCCCCATCGAGAGCACCGCCCCCTCGCCGACAATCACGCCTTCGGCGACCTCGCTGCGCGCGCCGATAAAAGCGCCGTCCTCGATGATGACGGGCCGGGCCTGCAAGGGCTCCAGCACCCCGCCGATTCCGGCGCCGCCGGAAATATGGACGCGGGCGCCGATCTGGGCGCAGGAGCCGATCGCGGCCCAGGTGTCGACCATCGTGCCGGGGCCGACGTAAGCGCCGATATTGACGAAGGAGGGCATCAGGACGGCGCCGGGCGCGATATAGGCGCCATAGCGGACAATGCTGCCCGGCACGGCGCGAAACCCGGCGCGGGCGAAATCGTCCGCCGTCCAGGCGGCGAATTTGGAATCGACCTTGTCCCACCAATGCCCGGCTTGCGGCCCGCCGGAAATCAATCGCGGCGCATTAAGCCGAAAAGAGAGGAGAACGGCCTGCTTCAGCCATTCATGGACGATCCAGGAGCCGTCTTTTTTCTCCGCGATCCGGCATTGGCCGCTGTCGAGGGCGGCCAGCGCCTGTGCAATGCTTTGGGCGGCGGCGGGGCCGGGGGCGCCGCCGGAGTCGAAGGCGCGCGCGATGGCGGCGGCGTCCGCGGCGAAATCATTGCTGCTCATTGCCGGCCTGCTCTTGGGGGATGCGCCAGGTTTCGGTCCAGACGCTCTGGCCGCCGGTGTCGATTCGGCGGAAGGGGGCTTGCGCCAGACCGCGCCGGGCGCAGGACTCGCGCCCGGCAATCCGGAAGCGCGGGCGCTTGACGCACATCGCAAACGCCCCGGACCGCACCAGTTTGTGTCCGCTCCGCTCAATCACCGTCCCCGCCGCGTCGACCGCTTCGGCATAGACGTAGTAGTGATCGCGGCCCAGCTTGCCGCGAATGGCGAGCAGACATTGGCCGGGCCGGGCGCGCAGCCAGCCCTTGGATTCATATTCGGGATCGGGGCCGGTGGTCTTGTAGCCGACCGCCCACCAGACCCGATGGGCGGTCTCATTGCACAGGCGCAGGCCGGCGCGCGGCGGACGGGCTTCGGCGGCGGCGATCAGCTTTTCAAACAGCCGGTCGCTGATGACCCCGGTCGGGCGCAGACCGGCCTGGCGCTGGAACGCCTTGACCGCGTTGAGCGTCACCCGCCCGGCATAGCCGTCGATGTCGCCGATCTGGAATCCGTTGTCCCACAGCAGGCGCTGCACCCCGGAGATCAGCGCATGGCGGCGGGTTTCGTAGTGGCGGTCGCTGGAGAAAATCGCCTGCGCCCGCCGGCCGCCGCCGACCCGCAGGAAGTCGGCTTTCTCGTTGCCTGTTGCATGGCACAACACCCGGCCCCGGATATGGAAATCCTCCGTTTCGGGGGCGGTGCATAAAATTTCATTGCCGCCGAAGATGCGCCGGGGGCCTTGATGAGCGGCGATCGAGCGGGCATGAACATAATATTCGGGCCGCGGCCGGCGGGCTTCGAGAATCTCGCGGCAGCGCCCCGGATAAAGGCGGAACCAGCCCTGCGATTCCCATCCGGCCTCTTCGCTCTCATAGCCGATCGCGCTGTCGAGGACGTAACTGGTCTCGTTGCACAGCCGGTAGCCGGCGGCGGCGGGCGCGGCCAGCAGGCCGGCGGCGAGCGCCGCGCCCAGAACGGCGGTGAGGGCGCGCGGCGCGCTCACGCCTGTGCGCCCGGCGCGAGCGGCTGGCCGATCAACGTCCCGGCCCCGGACCCGGTGAACAATTCCAGCAGAAGGGCATGCGGCACGCCGCCGTTTAAAATCACCGCGGCGGGAACCCCGCCGGCGACCGCCTCAATGCAGGTCTCGATTTTGGGGCGCATGCCGCCCTGGGCGGCGCCGCTGGCCAGCAGGGCGCGGGCCTGATCCAGATCAAGGGCGGGGCGCGGCTTGCCGTCCGCGCCGCGCACCGCGTCTACGTCGGTGAGCAGAACCAGGCGGGTGGCGGCCAGCGCCACCGCCAGCGCCCCGGCGGCGGTGTCGGCATTGATGTTGCACGGCTGCCCGCCGGCGAAAACGCCCAGCGGCGCGATCACCGGAATCCGCCCGGCCTCAAGCAAGATCGAAATCAAAGCAGGATCGATTCGCTCCGGAACTCCGACCAGCCCCAGCTCGCCCGCCCGCCCGCCGTGCGGGCGGGCGCGAATCAATCCGTCGTCGCTGCCGCTCAAACCCGCCGCCCGGCCCCCGGCGGCCTGAATCGCGCGCACCAATTGCTTGTTGACCGATCCGGCCAGAACCATCTCCGCCGCCTCGACTTCCTGCGCGCCGGTGATGCGCAAGCCGTCGCGGAAATCGCTTGTGACCCCCATCCGGGCCAGCAGGGCGTCGATCTGCGGGCCGCCGCCATGAACCACCACCGGCAAGACCGCGCTTTGGCGCAGCAAAACCACGTCGCGGGCGAAGCCGGCGGTGCGCGCCGCATCGCCCATCGCCGCGCCGCCATATTTGACGACCACGATCTTGCCGGCATAGCGCTGCATGAAGGGAAGCGCTTCGGAGAGAATGCGCGCTTTTTCCAGAAAGGCGGCGGCGTCTGGGGTCGGGGCGGGCATGGGGCTACTGCCGGGGCCGGTCCCGGCGCGGGCGGGTGGAGAAGAGGGCGGCCAGATTGCCGAACAGGGCGATGTCAACGCCCTGGCGCTTCATGATGTAGGTTTGCTGAAGGATCGACAAGAGATTGCTCCAGGTCCAGTAGATGACGAGGCCGGCGGGGAAGCGGGCCAGCGCCAGAGTCAGGATAACCGGAAACCAGGCGAAAATCGCGCGCTGGACCGGATCGGGCGGCGGCGGATTGAGGCGCATCTGAATGAAGAGGGTCGCCCCCATCAAAATCGGCCAGACCCCGATGGTCACAATCTCGGGGGTGGAGAAGGGCAGCAGGCCGAACAGCGAGAGCAGCGAGGAGGGGTCGGGCGCGGACAGATCCGCGATCCAGCCGAAAAAGGGCGCGTGGCGCATTTCGATGGTGACGAACAGAACCTTGTAGATTGCGAAAAAGACCGGAACCTGCAGCAGGATCGGCATGCAGCCGGGCAGGGGGCTGACTTTCTCGCGCCGGTAAAGGGCGATCATTTCCTGGCTGGCCTGAACGCGGTCGTCTTTGTGGCGCTCGCGGATTTGCTCGATTTCGGGCTGCAATTTGCGCAGCGCGCTCAGCGCGACATAGGAGCGGTTGGCGAGCGGGAAAAAGAAAACCTTGATCAGAATGGTCACGATCAAAATCGCAACCCCGAAATTGCCGGTCAGGCCGAAAAAGAAGTCGAGGGCCAGAAAAAGCGGCTTGGTCAGGAAATAAAACCAGCCCCAATCGATCAGAAGATCGAATTGGGGGATGGCCCCGTCCGCCTCATAGCGGTCGATCAGGGCGACCTCCTTGGCCCCGGCGAACAGGCGGGTGGTGACGCGGTGGCTGCCGCCCGGCGCAATCGCCGCGGCGGCGCCGTCAAGACTCAGCCGGTAGAGGCTGTGGTCGCCCCCGCCCCGCTCCGAAAAGCGGGCGGCATAGGAAAGGGCCGGATCGGGAATCAGGGCGGCGGCCCAATATTTGTCGGTCAGCCCGGCCCAGCCGCCCTGCGCGGCGACATCGTGCGGCGGGGCGTCTTGCAGGTCGCCGTAATCGATTTCAATCAGGCCCTCTTCGGGCAGGGCGGCGATAAAGCCCTCATGGAGGAGGTAGTAGCCGCTCGACTCTAGATTGCCGACCCGGTTGATCGCGGCATGGGGAGCGAGTCGGCGCGTCCGGCCTGAGCGGTTCTCGACGCTTTGGGTGATCGTGAACATGTAATCGGCGTCGAGCGCGATCTGGCGGCGAAAGACCAGGCCGCCGCTCTCATGGATCAGGCGCAGAGGGGTTTCGGGGGTCAGCGCTGGGGGCGGGGGGCCTTCGACCCGCCACAAGGCGCGCGGGCCGGGCAGCGGCGCCGCGCCGTCCGGGGCGCGCCAGCCGAAATCGGCGAAATAGGCCTGCGCCGTTCCCGCCGGGCTGAAAAGCAGGATCGGCGCCGAGTCCGGATCGACCGACGCGCGATAGGCCGGCAGAGCCAGATCGTCGAGCCGCGCGCCTTGCAGATTGACCGAGCCTGTCAGGCGCGGCGTTTGCAGATTAAGGCGCGGCGCGGCGGCCAGCGCCGCCGGGCGCGGGCTGAAATCTCGAAGCGGGACGGCTTCCGGCGGCGGCGCCGGACTTTGCGCCGGCGGCGGAGCGCGGTCGGGCGGAATTTGCGCGGACGGCGGCGCGGCGGGCGGCGGCGGGCGGGTGCGGGCCATCCAGGCGTCCCACAGCATCAGGACCGCCACCGAGAGCACGATCGCCAGCAAAATATTGCGTTGTTCGGACATCAGGCTGGCCGCGACGGCCCCGGGCGGCGCGCCCGGGGCGGGTTCGGACGGCGGCGCGGGTCATGCGCGGCGCGCAGCGCGCTGTGCAAATCGCGGCACAGATCGCGAAAAGGGCGGGTCAAACTGGCGGGCCGGGCGATGAGGACGTAATCGGTTCCGGGGCGGGCGGCGGGGGCGAGGATGGCGGCGGCGGCGGCGCGCAAGCGCCGCCGGGCGCGGTTGCGGGCGACCGCGCCGCCGACCGCCCGGCGCGAGGCGGTGAAGCCGACCGCGCCGGGGTCCGCATCGCCGCGCGGGCGGGCCTGCAAGACGAGGCCGGGGCGCACGGCGCGGGCGGCCTGCGGCGATTTGGCGGCGGCGACAAATGCGCGGCGTTTCTTCAAGCGCCTCATGACCTCATAACCTCATGGCCGGATAAGCGGATGGGGGGCGCGCATGGCGGACGGCCCGGAGCGGGCGGGCGGTCAGGCCGAGAGGCGCTTGCGGCCCCGGCGGCGGCGGCGGGACAGAATCTTGCGTCCGCCCACCGCCGCCCGGCGGGCGCGGAACCCGTGGCGGCGCTTGCGCACCAGGCGGCTGGGTTGATAGGTTCGCTTCATGCTTCCGAATGGTTCCGATGGTCGGCGCCGCGATCCGGCTGCCGGAATGCGTGAGGGATTGGTTTTTCTTTAAGCAAAACGCCCGGCCCGGTCAATTTTGTTTTGGGTTTTGGTCCGCATGGGCGGCAGGCGGAGGGCAGGCGGCGATGGAGCAGGAGAAAATCCCGGCGGCGGGCCCTCAATCCGCCCAAAGCAAAAAGGCAGGCCTGTGGCGGCTCCTGCCTTTGGCGATCCTGATTGCAGCGATGGCGGCCGCCTGGTGGTTTGGCCTGACCGGCTATCTGAGCTTCCAGGCGATTGCCGACAACCGCGCCCGGCTGGCGGAATTCGTCGCCGATTATTATCTTCTCTCCTTGCTTGCCTTTGCCCTTGCCTATGCCGCGGCGGTTGCCCTGTCGCTGCCGGGGGGGGCCTTCCTGACCATTCTGGGCGGCTTTCTGTTCGGCGCGGTTGCCGGCAGCCTGGTGACGGTGATCAGCGCCACGGCGGGGGCGACGATCCTGTTTGTGATCGCACGCTCGTCGCTGGGCGAGGCGCTGGCCCGCCGGGCCGGGGCGACTCTGGCCCGCCTGCGCGCCGGCTTTCAAAAAGATGCTTTCAGCTATCTTCTCTTCTTGCGGCTGGTTCCGGCCTTTCCTTTCTGGCTGGTCAATCTGGCCCCGGCGCTCCTGGGGGTTCCCCTGCGGGTTTATGTTCCGGCGACCTTGATCGGCATCATCCCGGGCACCTTCGCCTTCAGCTATGCGGGAAGCGCGCTGGACAGCATCATCACCCGCCAGCGCCGGGCGCATGAAGCCTGTCTGGCCGAACAGGGTGTGGATTGCACTTTAGAGCTGTCTTTTGCCGACATTCTGACCCCCGAGATTCTCGCCGCTTTCGTCATCCTGGGTCTGGTCGCCCTGATTCCGGTCGGGGTGCGCCGGTTGCGGGCGGGGCGGAGCGGGGGGTGAAACAAGATCAAAAATTAAACCGGGAGGCAAGAATTGACTTGCTTTTCACTTCCTGCTCATGACCATAAACACTTTCTTGATCTTTGTGCGAGCCAAGATCGAGAAGCCGCCGCCGGGAGAGCGGCGCAGAGATGAAAAGAGGGCGGCAGACAGCTATGCGCGAGCAGGCCGGACGCATGGGTGGCGCGGTGTGGCGCTTCTGGCGGCGCAGCCTTTCGTTGCGTCTGCTGGGCTTGACGATCCTTTTTGTGATGGGCGGAACGCTGGTCGCGCTGGTTCCGGCGCTGGCCGGGTTTCGCGAGACCTGGCTGACCGAGCGTTTGTCGACCGCGCATATTGCCGCGCTGGCGCTGGAGGCCGCGCCCGGCAACCGGGTCGCCGCGCAGCTGGAGGAGGAGCTGCTGCGCGATGCGGCCGTCTTTTCGGTGGCGGTCGAACGGCAAGGCGCGCGCTATCTGGTCTTGAGAGCCAGGGAGGTGCCGCCGGTCGCGGCCAGTTTCGATCTGGCGCAAAGCGGCATGGCCGACTCGATCCGCGACGCCCTGGCCAGTTTGCTCGCCCCGCCGGGGCGGGTGATTCGGGTGGCCGGCCAGCCGATGCGCCGCCCGAACAGCCGGATCGAAATCGTGCTCGACGAGCGGTTTCTTCAAAACGCAATGGCGGCCTATGTCCGGACGCTGCTGGGCCTGGGGCTGATCGTTTCGACCCTGGCGGCGGCCCTGCTGTTTTTGTCAACCCATCTGATCCTGGTCCGCCCGCTGGAGCGCCTGTCGGCCAGCATGCGGGTCTTTCGCCGCCGGCCGGAAGATGCCGGGCGGATTATCGTTCCCGGCGCGCGCCGCGACGAGATCGGCCAGGCCCAGCGCGAATTGGCCAGTTTGCAGAAGGATTTGCGCAGCTCGCTGCACCAGAAGACCCGGCTGGCGGCGCTGGGCGAGGCGGTGGGCAAGATCAATCATGATCTGCGCAACATGCTGGCCAGCGCCCAGCTGGTCTCGGAGCGCCTGTCCGAAAGCGACGATCCGATGGTGCGCCGCCTCGCGCCGCGCTTCTTCTCGGCGATCGACCGGGCCAGCCGCCTGTGCACCGAGACGCTGGAATATGGCCAGGGGCAACCCCGCCTGCCCAATCCGGCCCGAATCAGTCTGCGCGGGCTGATCGAGCAGGCCGGCGAGGCCGCCGGTCTGCCTGAAGGCGGCATGATCCTCTGGGCCAATGAAGTGCCTCCCGAAATGGGGGTGCGGGCCGATCCCGATCACCTGTTTCGGGTGCTCCTCAATCTGGGCCGCAACGCGGTGCAGGCGATTGAAAAAAGCCGCAAGCGGCAGGGCGCAAAGCCGCCGGGGCGGATTACGATTCGCGCCGGGGAGGCGCAAGACCACGTCTGGATCGAGCTGCACGACACCGGCAGCGGCTTTTCCAGGAAGGCGCGGGAGAATATTTTCAAGCCCTTCGCCGGAAGCGACACACGGGAGGGCTTCGGCCTGGGTCTGCCGATTTCTCTGGAACTGATTCGCGCCCAAGGCGGCGCCCTGTCGCTGGTCGAGACGGGCGCGCAGGGCACATTATTCCGGATCACCCTGCCCCGCATAGAGGCGCAGGCGGGCGAGGAGGCCGCCGCCCGCTAGCCGCCCGCCGTCCGCGGTCTATCTATGCGATCTATCTATGCGATCTGTTTGATTGAGCCGCCCCGCGCGCACCACGCCTTCGCGGCGCGGATCGGCGCCCCCCAGAAGTCTGCCGTCCCGGTTCTGGATGCCGTGCAGCCCGCTGGTCAGGCGGCGCGCTTCGGGCGCATGGCCCAGCGCGCGCAGCCTGGGGATCAGCGCTTCCAGCCGGGTTCCTTCTTCCAGTTCCAGCCCCCGCCCGCGCGCGGCATGGCGCGGCAGATTGATCGCCTCTTGCATCGGGAGAGTCCAGTCGATCAGGGCGATCAGAGTCTGGGCGACATAGGCGATGATCCGCGGGCCGCCGGGCGAGCCCAGCGCGGCGAAAAATGCGCCGCGCCGGTCGAAGACGATCACCGGGGCCATTGAGGACAGAGGCCGCTTGCCCGGGGCGGGGGCGTTGGCGATGGCGCGTCCGCCGCGGCGGGGCAGGAAGGAGAAATCGGTCAGCTGGTTGTTGAGAAAGAAGCCGCCGGCCATCAGCTGGCTGCCGAACGGGGCCTCAATCGAGGAGGTCATTGAGACAACCGCGCCCCGGGCGTCGCGGATTGTGAAATGGGTGGTCGCGGGCAGGGCGTAAGCGGCCATGTCGGCGAGCGGGGGAGCGTTTTCCAGTCCGGGGGCGAGGTCTTCGGGGCGCAGCGCGCGGTCGCGCGAGATCAGGCGGGCGCGCTTTTTAAGATAGGCCGGCGCGAGCAGGGCTTCGACCGGAACCGGGAAAAAGCCGGGATCGGCGATGTAGCGGGCGCGGTCGGCATAGGCCAGGCGGCTGGCTTCCGAGATCAGGTGAACCGCTTCGAGGCTGCCCGGCGGCAGGGCGGCGAGATCGAATCCTTCGAGGATTCCCAGAATCTGGAGGATGGCGATTCCGCCCGAAGAAGGCGGCCCGACACCGCAGACTTTGAAGCCGCGATAGAAACGGCAGACCGGCGCGCGGCGCAGCGCGGCATAGGCGGCCATGTCCCGGGCCGAGAGCAGGCCCGGATTTTTGGGCGCGCGGCGGACCGCCCGGACGATCTGACCGGCCAGCTGGCCGGTGTAAAAAGCGGGCGCGCCGTGGTCGGCGATTAAGCGCAGGCTTTGGGCGAGCTCCCGATTTTTGACCAGGCTACCGGCGGGCAGCGGGTGCGGCGGGCGCGCCGCGCCGGGCGGTTGGTCGAAAAAGAGGGCGTTGGCTTTGGGCCTGCGGCCCAAAACCGGCGACCAGCCAAGCATGCCGTGCAGACGCGGCGAGAGCGCAAAGCCGGTCTCGGCCAAATCGATGGCGGGCGCAAAGAGGCGTTGCCAGGGCAGGCGGCCATGATCTTTGTGGGCCTGGGCGAAGAGGGCGACCACGCCGGGTACGCCGACCGAGCGGCCTGAGACAATCGCCTCGAAAAGGTCGAGGGGCTTGCCGTCCTGATTGAGCAGGAGATCGGGGGTGATTTGGGCCGGGGCGGTTTCGCGCCCGTCATAGGCGGAGAGGGTTCCGGTTTGCGGCTCCCAGTGGAGGAGAAACGCGCCGCCGCCGATCCCCGACGACTGCGGCTCGACCAGCGTCAGGACGGCCTGCACGGCGACGGCGGCGTCCAGCGCCGAGCCGCCCTGCTGCAGGATTTCGTATCCGGCGCGGCTGGCATGGGGGTTGGCGCTGGCGACCATGAAGGGCGCGCCCCGCGCGGCGCAGGCCGAAAGGGCGAGGAGCAGGGCCAGTTTTGTGCAAAGAGCGGCAGGCGCGGGCATCGGTTGTTGGGGGGTGTTGGGGGCGGCGGGCGGGCGTTGCGCGCAAAGGCAGGCAAGTTTTACTTTAGACCATCGCCCGGATAGTGTCGCGGATCATGGGGCAAGAGAGGCTATACCCGGCTCCGGGGCCGCGCAATTTGATCACCGACGTCTCCGGGATTCAGGTGGGCAATGCGCATGATGAGGCCGTTGCGACCGGGGTGAGCGTGATCCTGCCGCAGACGCGCGCGGTTGCGGCCTATGACACGCGCGGCGGCGGCCCCGGCACCCGCGAGACCGATGCGCTGGATCCGGTCAATCTGGTTGATGCGGTGGACGCGGTGTTTTTGTCCGGCGGCTCGTCTTACGGGCTGGCGGCGGGTAGCGCGATCACCGACTGGCTGGGCGCGCGCGGGCGCGGCTTTGCGCTGATGGAGGGCGCGCCGGTCTCGCCGGTGGTGCCGGGGGCGATTCTTTATGATCTGGCCAATGGCGGCGACAAGCGCTGGAGGGAATCGCCGCCCTATGCGGAACTGGCGCGCCGCGCCTGCGAAAGCGCCGGGGCGGAGTTTGCGCTGGGCAATGCCGGGGCGGGCTTTGGCGCGGCGGCGGGCAATCTGAAGGGGGGGCTGGGCAGCGCTTCGATCGCAACGCCGGAAGGGCTGCAGATCGGGGCGCTGGTTGCGGTCAACGCGTTTGGGGCGGCGGTGATTCCGGGGACCGGCAGGCTGTGGGCGGCCTATGCCGAGCAGAACCGGGAGATGGGCGGCCAGCCGCCATTGACCGAACCGCTCAGCGGGGCGCGGGCTGATTTTCAGGCCGGGACCAAGGCCGGGGGTCCGGCGCAGGCCGGGGGCAATACGACGATCGGGGTGGTTGCGCTCAATGCGGCGCTGACTCCGGCGCAGGCCAGGCGGATTGCGATCATGGGCCAGGACGGTCTGGCGCGCAGCCTGCGCCCGGTGCACACGCCTTTGGACGGGGATACGCTGTTTGTTCTGGCGACGGGGGCGTTGGCGTCCGCGCCGATGGAGGCGCTGGCTCTGGCGCGGGCCGGGGCGCTGGCCGCCGACTGCGTGGCGCGCGCGGTGGGCCGGGCGGTGTTCGAGGCGCGCGGTCTCAACGGCATCCCCGCTTACCGCGAGGTTTTCGGCCCCGCCCGGCGGCGTTGATCCAGACCCTTCCCCCCCGGCGGAGGGCGGGGTATAGACGATCTGATGCGCGTGCGCCCGTAGCTCAACTGGATAGAGCGTCTGACTACGGATCAGGAGGCTGGGGGTTCGAGTCCTCCCGGGCGCGCCCCAAAACCCTTCCCGCTCGACAGCATGGCGATCTGTTCCCTCTCCATCAAATTCCATAGTCCCGGCTCCGCCGCCGCCCCATTGAGAGAGGTTCCCGGCCACCGCCAAAAGATTTCACACTATAAAGCATTGATATATAATGATTTTTATCCAGGAGCCCGTAGCTCAGCCGGCAGAGCACCTGACTTTTAATCAGGGGGTCCCGGGTTCGAATCCCGGCGGGCTCACCAGCAAAGCCTTATGTTCCGGCGCAACCTTGCCGGAACCGGCTGATTGACCTCCCGCGCCGGAGTCAGCCGATCCCCGGCATCAGGCATGCATGGTCATATATATCGAGATGTGTTAATGTGCCGCGGGGAATACAATCCCGGGGTTGCGACCGCGCTGGTGCTGTTTTTGCCGGCGGCCTTTTTCTATTTTCACCGCCAGGGGCGGCAGGCGGGATGGCAGCCGGTTGCGCTGGCCATCGGGGCGGGCCTTCTTGCCCACCTGCTGTTGCGCGCGCTGATTGCGGCCAGCTATAATGCGGGCGAAACCATCTCCTTATGGATGTGGATTGCCATTGCCAGCGGGCCCTTGCTTCTGAACAGCATTTGGCAACGGGTCCGGAGGTGATTGTGGGCTGATCGGCGGGCGCTTTTGGTCCTGAACGGACTTGCGCCGCGGAGGGGCCTGCGCGAAACCGGCGGGGAAAGGGGGGAAAGGGAGTTCCCCTTTTTTTTCCCGGACGGCAGTCCCATAGGGTAAGATCGCGCCCACCGGTCTCGAAGTCATGGAGGATAAGATGAGCGGGAATCATTTTGATGTCGTCATCGTCGGTGCGGGCCTGTCCGGGGTCGGGGCGGCCTGTCATTTGCGGCAAAAATGTCCGGACAAGGATTTTGCGATTCTGGAGGCGCGCGATTCGATGGGGGGGACCTGGGACCTCTTCCGCTATCCCGGGATTCGCTCCGACAGCGACATGCACACCATGGGCTACGAATTCCGCCCCTGGCCGGGCGACAAGGTGCTCGCCGACGGCCCGGCAATTCTCAATTATGTCAAGGAGACGGCGGCGGAAAACGGGATTGACCGGCATATCCGCTACAACCACCGGGTCAAGCGGGCGTCGTGGTCGAGCGGGCGGGCGCTCTGGTCGCTGGAGGTGGAGACCGGCGGCAAGGCGCAAACCCTTACCTGCCGCGTCCTGCATATCTGCGCCGGTTATTATTCCTACCGCGGGGGGCACAATCCGGAGTTCGCCGGACGGGAGGATTTTGCCGGACAGATTATTCACCCGCAGGCCTGGCCGGAGGATTTCGATCCGGCCGGCAAGCGCATTGTGGTCATCGGGTCGGGGGCGACCGCGGTGACCCTGGTTCCGTCACTGGCGCAGACGGCCGGTCATGTGACCATGCTGCAGCGCTCGCCGACCTATATCGTCTCCCTTCCGGCGCGCGACGGCCTGGCCCGCCTGCTGAACCGGCTTCTTCCCCAGCGCTGGGCGCAAAGCATAACGCGGTGGAAGAACATTTACTTTATGCGCTATTTTTACAACCGCTGCCGCGACAAGCCGGAGAAGGTCAAGGCGATGATCGTCCACCGCGCCCGCAAGGCGCTGCCTGAAGGCTTTGACGTCGAGACGCATTTCACGCCGTCCTACAATCCCTGGGATCAGCGCATGTGCCTCGTTCCCGACGCCGATCTCTTCGGGGCGGTCGGCAATGGCCAGGCCTCGGTCGTGACCGATCATATTGACCGCTTCACGCAAAAAGGCATTCGCCTCAAGTCGGGCAAGACGCTGGAGGCCGATGCGATCGTCACCGCGACCGGCCTGAAACTGGTCGTTCTGGGCGAGATCGGGTTTGAGGTGGACGGCGCGGCGGTCGATTTCTCCCGGACCTGGATTTACAAGGGGATGATGTATTCCGGGGTTCCGAATCTGACCGCGACCTTTGGCTATATCAATGCCTCATGGACGCTGCGGGCCGATTTGCAGGCGGCCTTTCTGTGCCGGGTCATCAATCACATGGACCGCACCGGGATGCGCCAGGCGACGCCCCGCCTGCGCCCGCAGGATGCCGGGGCCAAGCCCCGCCCCCTGATTGCAGGCTTTTCATCGGGTTATGTCCAGCGCGCGCTGGCCTTGCTGCCCCGGCAGATGGATGCGGCGCCCTGGGTCAGCCGGCATGATTACCAATACGAGCGCCGGCTGCTGCGCAAGGGCCAGCTGGAGGACGGCGCGCTGTGCTTCACCAATCCGGCGGCAGCGGCGGCGCCGGCCGGGCGCGGCGCGCCGGCAGAAGCCGGCGAGAAGGCTCTGGCCTATTCCTGACCCGCGCCGGGGCCGGGCGCGCCGATCATCGTAACCGCGCGCTCGGCGGCGATCACGTTTTCCAGCGCCCCCAGTTTCTCAATCTCCACCCGCACCCGGTCGCCGGGCTTGAGAAATTGCGGCGGCTTCATCGCCCCGCCGACGCCCCCCGGCGTGCCGGTGAAAATCACATCGCCCGGCTCCAGCGTCATCGCCTGCGACAGCTCCGCGACCTGCGCAAAGCAGTCGAAAATCAAATGCCGCGTGTTGGAGCTTTGCCGCTCCCGGCCATTGACGAAGCATTTAATCTCCAGATCATGGGGGTCGCCCAGCTCGTCGGCGGTGGTCAGCCACGGGCCGATCGGCGCATGGGTGTCGAAACTTTTGCCGATCGTAAATTGACCCGTGCGCAGCTGCCAGTCGCGCACCGAAACATCATTGCCGCAGCAATAGCCGGCGATCACTTCGCCCGCCCGCCCGCGCGGCACATGACGGGCGCGCCGCCCGATCACAAAGCACAACTCCGCCTCATAATCGAGAAAATCGGAAACGGCGGGCTTCAGCACATCGGCATGGGGGCCGGTGATGGCGGTCGGGGCCTTGCTGAACCAAATCTGGTGGGCGGGCTTCTGCTGCCCCGACTCGGCGACATGATCGGCATAATTAAGTCCGATCGCAAAGATCTTGCGCGGATGCATGACCGGCGCTTCCAGCTGCACGGCGTCCAGAGGCAGAACCGGCGCGCGGGCGCGCCGCGCAGCGGCCAGCGCGTCCGCCCCCGCTTCCAGAAAACCGGTCATCGAAACCGGCAGATCGGGCGCGGCGGCGGCGAGGTCAATCACCCCGGACTCGCCGACCACCCCCAGACGTGTGCGGCCTTCATGGGTGAAACTGGCAAGTTTCATGCTCCCTCCCCCGCCCGCCGCGGCTCAGCCCGGATGCGGCGCGCCCCACTGAACGCCCAGCAGCGCGGCGACATCGTGCCGGGCGGGCGGCCTGCGGCTGTCGAACACGTCGCCGTCGGTCCAGTGCTCGACCATGTGGCCCCACGGGTCGCGCCAATAGTCGAAAATCTGGCTGCCCAGAATATGCCGCCCCACCCCCCATTCATGCCGATGGTCGGCGGCCTTGAGATGGGCATGTCCGGTCATCAGGTCGTCGAAATTGGCGACCTCGAAAGCGGCGTGATTGAAGCCGGGCGCGCCCGTGCCGACCAGAAACAGCGTATGGTGATCGACATGTCTGCCCCCCCGGTCGCAGCGCAGAAAGGCGCCCAGGGCGGTGTTCGCGTCGAGCATGATTTCATCGGACGTAATCAGGCCAAAGCGCTGTTTGTACCAGGCCTCGCTTTCGCGGAAGTCCGCAACATTGATGACGCAGTGGCCAAGGCGCTTGACATGGGCCGGGCCCGCGGCCAGGCGCAGCGCATGCCCCAGGCGCGCTTTGGCTTCCCCGTCATTGCGCGGCGCGGCGGCGATCACGGCGCCGGCGCCGACACTGGCCCGCCCGGCGACCGCCTCAATCCGAAAGCCGTTGGGGTCGGTGAAGCGCACCACTG
Source organism: Alphaproteobacteria bacterium (assembly GCA_965204775.1). Taxonomy (GTDB): domain Bacteria; phylum Pseudomonadota; class Alphaproteobacteria; order JAPOUT01; genus CBDBFH01. Next base: position 303,913 of record CBDBFH010000028.1, on the reverse strand, counting down.
CCCCGCCACCCGGCTCGGTGATCTCCGCGACCGGGCCTGCGCCCGCCTCCCCGGCCAGCGTCTCCAGCGCGGCCGCGTCTTCGACCACAAAGCCCAGGCCGACAAAGCCCGGCTCTCCCCTGTGAGTTACATGAACAAAGGGTTCGTCATCGGTGCCGCGCATATAAAGCGCCTCCGGCGTGCGCGCCGCGCGGACAAGGCCGAAATCGCGCAAAAACGACTCCATCCGCTCCAGATCGGGAGCGCGGAAGCGGGCATAGGCAATATCAAGCGCACACACACCCATGACATCCTCCAGAGCGCCTTCTTTTCCCTTTCCAGGACAGGGATTACCATGCGCCCCCGCCGCTGTAAAGGCGGCGGGCCAAGGCTTCAGTCTTGAGAAGCCGGCGCGCTCAAGGCCAGCGCGGCGGGCAGAAAGATCAGGGTCGAGACCGCCGCCGCGGTCAGGCCGAAGATCGAGAACAGGGCGAAGCGCACCAAAATCACCAGATCGGAGGCGAGCAGCACCGCCAGCCCGGCGCAAAAGAGCAGGCTGGTCAGTGCAATCGGCCTGCCGGTCACCTGCAAGGCGCGGGCGAGCGACTCTCCGGTCCCGGCGCGCCGGCGCGCCTGGGCGTAGGCGTGAAGGAAGTGGATCGCATCGTCGACGCACAGGCCCAAAGTAATCCCCATGATCAAAATCGCGGCGAAGTCGAAGGGAGTTCCGGTCCAGGCGATCAGTCCGGCGGTCGCCGCGACCGGCAGCAGATTGGCGAGCAGCCCGGCCAGACCCATCCGCCAGCCGAACAACGCCACAAAGAGCGCGCTGATCAGGGCCAGGGTGATCAGAAAACTCTCGATTTGGGTGGCGATCACCTCCCGGCCCAGACTCTCGATGAAGACGCCGAAGCCGGTGAACGTCGCCGGACCGGCGGCCTGCGCGCGCGCGCGGACGTCTTCGATCAGCCCGCGCAATTGCTGCGAGGGCAGATCAGGGGTGCGCAGATGAACGCGGGCGGTGGTGTAGTCGAAATCGGCATAGGGCGAGAGGACGTCGTCCTTGGCCTCGCTGCGCGAGAGTTCCAGAAAGAAGAGTTCCTGCGCGAGCGTCGCGTCGTCATCGGGCAGGCCGCCGCCGCCGGTGAAGGCGCGATGGGCCTGGGCGACCGGCACGGTGTAGTCCTCGACGTAATTGACCCGGGGGGCGCGGGCGAAGGCCTGCGCCGCGCCGTGCACCGCGGCAAAGCCGCCGGCGCTTTTGAAATGACCGGCCTGATCGGACCGGAACAAAACATCCATGCCGCCCGATCCGCCCAGCCGGCGGTCGGCAAGGTCGAAATCCTGCCGGATCGTGCTGTGCGGCGCGTAGAAGACGGAAAGGAAATTGGTTTCGGTGTGGGCGGCGCGCAGCCCGGCGGCGAGCGTGGCGGCGATCACGACGGCGGCAAGGGCGGCGGCGGCGGGGCGGGCGGTCGCCAGCCGGTGGCAGCGGTCCAGCCACCAGGCGGCGCGCGGGCGCGGGCGCGGGGCGGGGCGCAGCACGTGGAGGCCGGCGGCCATCGTCACCAGGATCAGCGGATAGGCGAGGAGAATGGCGGCGAAGGCGTCCAGACCGAAATGATGGAGCGGAATCAGATCGCTGACCGCAAAGGCGCCGAAGCCGACTGCGCTGGTGATGCTGGCGACGAGGCAGGGCCGCCAGGCGCGGGCGAAGGCGCGGCGGGCGGGTTTTTCTCCGGGCCGGGCCTGGTCGTAATGGTTCTGGATATGGAGGCCGTCGGCGACGGCGATGACTCCGGCGAGCACCGGCAGGGCGAGGCCGACGGCGGTCATCGCATGGCCGAGGAGAACGACGACCGAGAGCGCGCCGCCGATGGTCAGCAGGCCGGCGGCCAGAATCGGCGCGGCGGCGGCGGGGCGCAGGATCACAAACAGAAAGCCGGCGATGACCAGTCCGGCCAGCGCAATCAGCCGCCCCAGCTGGGTGCGGATATCGCGGTTCAGCCTGTCTTTGAGGGCGGCGTTGCCGATCAGATGATAGGCGAAGCCCTGTTCGGCCAGAATCTGGCGCACCCGGGCGACGAGGCGGGCGCGTTTGCCTGCCTGCTCGCGCGAATCCAGGGCGAGGCGCAGGGCGAAGAGGCGGGCGTCGGGCGAGACCAGCCGTCCGCCATAGGGGCCGGACTGGAAGCGGCGGCGATAGTCCGCGAGGCCGTCGAAGCCGCCGCGCTCCAGCGTCTCGCCATACGTCTCGATATTGAGCGTCTCGCCGTCCAGCGCGATGATGTGGGTGGCCGAAAGCGCCGAGCGCAGATTGATCAGATCGTCTCCCAGCGCTTCTTCCAAAGCCGCCTCCAGAGTGCGCAGGCGGGCGATCGTCTCCGGGGTAAAAAAGCCCTGCGGGGCGGGCAGGGCGACGGTCAGCACATCGCCGGGGTCGAATTCATCGGCGAGATTGTCGAGGGCGATTTCCTGCGGGTGATCCTCGGGCAGCCAGCGGTCATTGTCGAAGCGCAGGGCGCGGGCCGGGGCGAGGAGGAGGAGGGCGGCGGCCAGCCAGGCAGACAGAAGCAGGAGGCGCAAAGGCAGGGAGCTCCGGCGGCGCATTGATGATTTCCCGCGGACCTTTTTTTGCGTTTTGCGCGTCTTGCCGGCTTTGTCCGGGGATCCGGCGCGCCGGTTTAGAAGTCCCAGATCAGACCGAGCCGCACTTCAAAGGAAATGTCGTCCTCAAGATCGACGTTCTGGTTCCGGCCGGCATCCTCGGTGTCAACGAGCAGCTGATCGGAGACGAGGCGGCGCACGCCAATTTCGCCCAGCCAGCTGAGGTTGTCGCGCCATTTGCCGATATAGAAACTGCTGACGCCAAAGACCGGCCCCAGCACGCCTGCGGCAAGACCGATCTGATGATCGCCGGCGGCGTCCAGATCATAGGTGACATAGGCGGTTGGGAAAATCTCGTTCAGGCCGATTTCTTCGTCGCTGTTGGGGGCGGCGGCTTCGAACAGGCGTTCGGCCTGCCGGGCGTTGCCGGACAGCGTGGGGATGAAGAAAATGGCGGAGAGGCCGAAATCCAGCCTGCCGTAATCGGCGTCGAAGCCGACGCCGCCGAAGATATAGTCGACGTTGATATAGCCGCGGCCGCCATTGGCGTCGACGATCCAGTCATAATAGATCTGGCGCAACGCAGACAATCTCTCGTCCCCGCTCCGCCGGGTGAAGAGTTCGGGCAGATCCTGCTCGATGTCGGCATAGATGAGTTCGGCGTTCCAGGTCCAGCGCCCCCAGGGGACGGAGAGTTCGGCGGCGAAGGCCTGGCTTTTGGGCAGAGTGTTGCGCGGCGCAAAATTGTAGAAATTGTCCCCGGCATCAAGGCCGGAGGTGAACGTCCCGCGCCGGGCCGTTGGCAGATCGGCGATGAAGAAGCCGCCGTCATGGCCGTTGTACCAGGTCAGGCCGAGGGTGAAGCCGTCGCCATAATAGATGCCGCGCAAGGCGAAAGCGTCGAAGTCGCTGCCGCCCAGTTTGCCGGCGCGGGGCTGCTCCTCAAAATCCCCGTTGCCCCGGTAGATGTCGTAGGTTTCGCTCTCGAGGGCTTTGCTGACGAGGGGATCGGTGGTCACGGACAGGAAATAATAGGCGCGCAGCTCCAGCCTTTCGCTGGGGAACCAGGCGACATCAATCATATCCTGCGGCATGCGGAATCCGGCGTTGTCGTAGGAGAAGCCCTTGGCCTGAAATTCGATGGGCAGGAGAAGGTTGACCGGAGAGATGATTCTGAATTGCCCCCAGACCGGCCTCTGCCGCCCGGCGGCAATTGTCAGCTGGGGGACGGGCTGGTAGGTGAGGTAGGCGTTGCGCAGTTCGAAGCCGTCGTCATCGGCCTTGAAGGTTTCCCGCGTGGTGCGCTCTCCGGTTTCGGATAGGGGGCCTGTGCCGCCTGTGTCGCCATTGTCGCACGGCTCCGCCGGGGAGCATCTGTGCCGGAAATCTCTTATTTCGATCTCCAGTTCGGTGCTGCGGAAGTAATAGCCGCCGGAGATATTAAGCCCGGCCTTGCCCAGGCCGGCGATGTCGCGGGCGTATTCGAAGCCGACGACGCCGTGCCACAGAGCGTGATCGGTGCTGCCGCCGAAGCCCTGATAGCCGCCGGCGCTGGCGAAAACGTAGCGGTCGAGGAAATCCAGAACCTGATTGAACGTGTCCTGCTCCGCGCCCTCGTCTTCAATGATGATGAAGTCGTCATCCTGCGCCCGGACGGAGCCGGGGGCGGCGGCGAGGCACAGGCAAACGGCCAGCGCCGCCCACAGCGCACAACGCAAGGGTTGGCGGGGTTGGCAGTCTGCTTTTCTCAATCTTACCCCCACCTTCCTTGTCCTGCGGCAGAGCCGGGCGCTCCGGGGCTTGGCCTTGATGATCCGGGCAAGCCCAGTATAAGCGCCCGCCCGCCGCCGGGCAAGCCCGGGTTACTCGCGCAGGCCGCGGAAGCCGACTTCCGCCGATGCGATCGGATCACCGACGGTAAAGCGGCTTTTCTCGACCCTCGACTGCCCGCCGGTCTGGTGGTTGATCATCCGCGCCCGCATGACGACATACATGCCCTTGACCTTTTTGATCGTCTCGTTTTCGAGAGTTTTGAGTTTTTCCCCGGCGCGGTCATAAAAGATCACGCGGCGCGGCACCTTGATCCGGTCCAGGATCTGGGTTTCGATTTTGGCGTAGGGCTCGCCGGCGTCCTTGGGGGTGCTGAGGACGGTGATCAGGCCGCCGGCGCGCGCCGCAATGCGGTGGCGGTCCTGATCGACCTGGCGTCCGGCGATGTCGGCATTGGTGAAGTCGGAGCCCATGAAGCTCTTGTGCTTGTCGCGGGTGTTGAGTTTCTTGACCGACTGGAGGGCGGGCAGATAGATCCACTGATCGGAGGTCCGGGCGCCGTCGGGGGATTCGCTGAGCAGGCCGGTGTCGCGGACAGAGGGGGGGCGGTAGATTTTGACCAGGCTTTTGCTGCGGCCGGGGAAGATTTTGTAGAGATGGTTGAAGTAGCGGGTTCGCGTGCGCCCCTTTTTGTCCTTGATCAGCATTTTGACGTCGGCGCGCTGATCGGGGTGCTGGCGGGACTGGTCATGGACGGCCTGCATCAGGGCGCGGGCCTCGTCGGCCCGGGCCGGAAGGGCGGGGAAAAACCCGCACACCACCAGCCCGAAAGCGGCGGCGCGGCGGGCGGTTCTGTGCATTGCACCGGTCATTGCGCCGGGCATCTTGCGCGGTCTTGGCCGGTCTTGTCAAACCGGCGGCGGGGTGCGCGGGAGGCTCCCCCCATATTGACCTCGGGGGCGCTTCGGCATAAGGCTTGAAGTCCGATGCCGCCCGCCGAACCCGAATTGCCCCATTTGCGCAAGGCTGTTGTGCGCCAGCGCGGACGCCTGTTTGAGGACTTTGCTCCCGGCCAGACGTTTGTTCACCACTGGGGGCGGACGATTGGCGAAAGCGACGCCCTTTTGTTCACCAGTCTGGCGATGAGTTTCACGCCGCTCTATTTCAACCGCGAATATGCCCGCGCCCACGGCCATCCCGATATCGTCGTCAACCCTCTGCTGGTCTTCAATGTTGTGCTGGGGCTGAGCGTTGAGGATCTGAGCGAGCGCGACAGCCTTTTTCTCGGGGTCGAGGCCTTGACCTGGCATGCCCCGGTCTATCCGGGCGACACGCTGACCGCGCGCAGCACGACCTTGTCGGCGCGCGGCTCGAAGAGCCGGGCCGATCGCGGGATCGTCAGCTGGCACACGGAGGGCTTCAACCAGCAAGGCGCGCGGGTGATCGACTACCGGCGCAGCAATCTTTTGCGCCGGCGCGGGGCGGGGGAATGAGCGCCGGGAGAAGCGATGCGCTGACGGGGGGCGGAAATTATTTTGAGGATTTCACCCCCGGGCAGTTGATCCGCCATGCCCGGGGCAAAACGATCGAGGCGCTGGAGAATGTCCTTTTCACCAATCTGACGCTGAACACGGCCCAGCTGCATTTCAATGAGGACGGCCAGAAGCAGACGGACGCCGGTCAGCGGGTTTCCTTTGGCGGTGCGAATTTTTCGATTGTCATGGGTCTGGCGAGCGAAGACTGCTGCGAGAATGCGCTGGCCGAGCTGGGTCTGGACAAGATCAAACTGCCGCGCTCTGTTTTTCACGGCGATACGCTTTATGCCTACAGCGAAGTGCTGGAGACGAAGGAGGCCGGAGCCGATGCGGGCGAAGTGCGGTTTCGCCATTGGGGAGTCAACCAGCATGGCCAGGTTGTCTTTGAAGGCGAGCGGCGGGTTTTGATCAAGCGCCGGGCGGGCGGGGGGCGCCGATGAGCGGATTGAGCGGCGAGCAGCGCCTGATTCAGCAAAGCGCGCGCGATTTCACCCGGCGCGAAGTTCTGCCCGTGGCGCGCGAGCTGGATCCCAGGCGCGGCGAGATTCCCCGCGCCCTGATCGAGAAAATGGCGGCGCAGGGCTATTTCGCGATTCTGATTCCCGGCGAACACGGCGGGATGGATCTGGGGGCTCTGGAGTACTGCCTTGTCGCCGAGGAGCTGGCGCGCGGCTGGATGAGCGTCGCCAGCCTGCTGGCGCGGGGCAATCGTTTTTACCGGTCGGTTCCCGGTTCGGGCGCGGCGCGCGCGGCGAAGATCGCCCGCATGGCGCGGGGCGATTATCTGGGGGCCTATTCGATTTCGGAGCCCGAAGCGGGTTCGGACATGGCGGCAATTTCCTGCCGGGCGCGCCGCGCGGGCGATTGCTGGGTGATCACCGGCAACAAATATTGGTGCACCTTCGCCGACGGGGCGGACTTCATCGAGGTGATCGCCCGCACGCAGGATGCGCCGCCGGGCAAGGGGCACCGGGGGCTGACGGCGTTTGCCGTGGAGAAGCCGAAGGGCGCGCTGCCGGCAGGGGTGAGTGGGGCGCCGATTCCGAAGATCGGCTATTTCGGCTGGAAGACCTGGGAGCTGCGCTTTGACGATGTGCGCGTCCCGCTGGATGCGGCGGGGGAAGAGGGGCGCGCCTTTTATCGCCTGGCGCAGGATTTTGAAGTGATGCGGGCGCACACCGCGGCGCGCGCGATCGGTCTGGCGCAAGGGGCGCTGGACGATGCGATGGCCTACAGCAAAGAGCGGCGCCAGTTTGGGCGGGCGATTGCCCAGTTTCAGGCGATCCGGTTTGAGATTGCGCGGATGAGCGCCGAGGTTGCGGCGGCGCGGGCTTTGCTGCATGAGGTCTGCCGGCAGATTGACCGGGGCGAGGGAGCGGCGATGGAGGCGGCGCGGGTCAAATATCTGGCCGCGGAGATGGCCGAGCGGGTGACCAGCGCGGCGCTGCAGATTTTTGGCGGCGCGGGCTATACCACGCTGCATGATGTTGAGCGCCACTGGCGCGATGCGCGCCTGACCAAAATTTTCGAGGGCAGTTCCCAGATCATGCTGCGAATCATCTCGGACGCGCTGTTGGGCCGGGAATGAATCTGGCGTTTTTTGCCTCCGGCGCAGGCAGCGGAATGCGCGCGGTCCATGACGCAATCGCGCAGGGCGGGCTGGAGGCCAAAATCGTTCTGCTGATCGCCAACCGGCCGGAAGCCGCCGCGCTGGACTTTGCCGCCCGGCAGGGTCTGCCCCGTCAGGTCATCGCCCCGGAGCGCGAGGCGCGCGCCTGTGCGGCGCTGGAAGAAGCCCGCGCCGATCTGATCTTGCTCAGCGGCTATCTGAAGAAGGTTGGCCCGCGCCTCCTGCGCCGCTTCGGCCCCCATATTCTCAACATGCATCCGGCGCTGCTCCCCCGCTTCGGCGGGGCCGGATTCTACGGGCGGCGGGTGCATGAGGCGGTTCTGGCGGCGGGCGAGACGCAAAGCGGCGCCAGTTTGCATATCGTCACCGGCGACTATGACCGGGGGCCGATTATCGCGCAGGCGCGCGTTCCGGTCCGCCCCGGCGACGGGCCGCAACAGCTGGAGGCGCGGGTCAAAGCCTGCGAGGCCAGGCTGTGGGTCGCGGCTTTGCAGGCCCTGTGCGCCGGGCGAATCACTCTGACCCGAACCGGCTCTGGCAGGGCCGGGCCGCTTTTGCTATAGGAAGCGCGAGAAATCCCCGGTAGCTCAGTTGGTAGAGCAGACGGCTGTTAACCGTCTTGTCGCTGGTTCGAGTCCAGCCCGGGGAGCCGCCGGTCTGCGCCACAGGCCGGAGCCCGGGCGCACGCACAAAACATGCGCCGCGTGGCGCGGCCCCCCCGCGCCGGTCTACGGAGTGGCTTTGATCTCGATCTCCACCCGGCGGTTGAGCGGCTCGCGGGTGTCATCGCCGGTCGGCACCGCCAAGCCACTCTCGCCCAAACCCAGCACACGGATATCTTCGACTCCGATCCCGCTCAAAACGCGCGCAAAGGCAATGGCGCGCCGTTCGCCCAGCCGGCGGTTATAGGCCGCCGAACCGGTGGTGTCGGTGTAGCCCCGAAGGTTGACCCGGACGCCGTCGTATTCAGCGGCAATCTCGCCGACATCGCGAGCGATCTCCCGCGCCGCCTCATCAAGGCGGGCGGAGTTGAAGCCGAAATAAGCGGTGCGCTCATCCACCAGCACCCGGTCGCCGTCGTCATCGGCAATCGGCGGGAAGGCATATGACGCCGCCGCCGCCGACGGCGCAGCTGTTCCGGCCTCGGCCACGACCCGGCCCGAACAGGCGCCCAGCGCCTGCGCGAATTGCATGCGCGCGCGCTCGGTGCGTGCCGCGCTGGCGCGGCCTCCGCTCCCGCCCAGCAGGGAGCCGTTGCGCCCCAAAATGTTGTCGCTGGCTTCGTCAAGCCATACTTCGTAACTGCGCTGGGCCTGCGCGCAGGCCTCGACCCGGCGGTCGGCATGGCGGTCCAGCGCCGCCATCAGCTGGCCGCGGGACTCCCGCAAAGCCTGGCTGTCGGCCTGGTCAACCGCCGCGCTGCGCGGGTCGGTCGGCTCAGGCCGCGCCCCGCTCAAGGCAAGCCGGCCTTGTCTGGCGAAGCGCGCCGCGGAGTTCCAGTCTTGCTTGGCGATCTCCCGCCGCGCCGCCTCCTGATATTCGAGCGCCAGCGCGGCGGCAAAACCGCCGTCCCCGGCCACCTCCTCAGTGAGAAAAGCCGCCGTGCGCCGATCTTGCGCACAGGCGGCAAGGCCGAGCGCCAAAGCGCCCGCAATCCATGCATTGCGCAGTGTCCGGGCTGTGTTCATGTTTTTTGTCTCCCCTTGATTTTCAAGATCCCCATTCGGGACGATCCCGCATCGCTACAACCGCATCATACCGCATCGTCCGCAAATGATAAGCCCGCTCCGCTATCCCTGTCGGGCCTTGAAGCGGCGGTTGAGCTTGTTGATGACATAAAGCCGCCCCCGCCGCCGCACGACGCGATTAGCGCGGTGGCGCTTGCGAACCGATCTTAAGGAATTGCGGATTTTCATCAAATCCTCCCGAAGGACGGGATTGCAGCCAGTCCCGCCTTTTGTGGCCCATCAGGCAGGACAAAGTCAAGGCTTGCGGCGGCGTCAGTGACGGTGGGGCGCGTGGTGGGGGGCGGTGATTTCGTGGTCGCGCGGGTCGATCTCCGCCCGAATCGCCCGGATCACCGGGTTAAAAAGGATAACGGCGAGGCAGGCGGCCATGATCACCCCGGCGATGACGAAGGGGCCCTGAATCCAGTATTGATAAAGAATGGCGCCGGTGAAGGGATTGATCATATGGCCGCAGGCGGCGGTGGAGTTGAGGAGTCCGGCGATCCGGCCCTGCCGGTCGGGGGGCGCGGCGAGCGAGGCGGCGGCCATCATGCCCGGCCGCAACAGTCCGAAGCCGACCCCGGCCAGCGCCAGCGCGGCGGTCAGGGTGCCATAGGTTTCGCTGCCGGCCAGTCCGGCGAAGGCGGCGATCATGCAAACCGCCCCCAGACGCAGGAGCACCTGAATCGGCAGATTGAAACTCTGGATCAGGACCAGCTGCGCAAAAAGGGTGGCGAAGGCCATGATCATCAAGGAGACCGCAATGATCTGTCCGGCCTCGTCCAGGCCGAGTTCGAGGCGGTCGATGAAATAGAAGGAGGCCAGCTGAAGCAAGGTCGCGTGGGCGAAACTGATCATGACGCCCAGAGTCAGAAAGGGGGCGACGATCCGGGCCGGCAGGGGGCCGGAGGCCATGCCGCGCCGGGCGCTTGTGCTGCGCGGCGGGCGCTCGGCCAGGAAGAGGGCCAGCATGACGATTCCGGCGACGGCCAGTCCGGAGACGACCAGAAACGGGGTCAGAAAGCCGAAGACGATCAGGGAGGCGGCGACCCCGGGTCCGAGGATGTTCCCGCTGCCGAAGGCGGCGGTCAGCGCCGAGACCCCGGAGGCGCGGCGTCTGCGCCGGGTGCGGTCGGCGATATAGGCCTGCGCCGCGGCCATTGAGCCGGAGCCGAAACCGCCAAAGATCGCCCGCGTCGCGATCAAAGTGGGCAGGAGCAGGGCGGCGGGGAGCAGGCCGGTTTGGGCGGTGTGGATGGTTAAGGCGACCAGCGCGGTCGAGGCGGCAAAGCCGGAGACGCCGATCAGGATGACCGGCTTGCGCCCCCAGGCATCGCTGGCCCGGCCCCAGAGCGGACTGCACACCACCCAGAACAGCGCCGACAGGGAGAAGATGATCGAGGTCTGGAACTCGCTCAAGCCCAGATCGCGCGCCGCGGGCGGCAGGATGACGAAGAACAGCGACTGCCCCATGCCGACGAACAGCAGGCAGACAAGAAGGGTGGGCATGCCCCACAGGCGGGCTTTTTGCCGCCGCCACGCCGGCCAGCCGCCCGGCGGCGGGCGGCGGCGGGCGGGCGGGGCGGAAGCCGGAGACGGCCTCGGCCCGGTCATGGACTTGGTCAGAGACTTGGTCAGGGACTTGATCATGGGCTGAATAGATGCGCCGATTTTCCGGACAAGGCAAATCGTGGGCAAATCTGGGGCAAATCAGAGGCAAATCGGGGAACAAGCAGGATCGGCGCGCGGCGCAAACCCTTGCGGCGGGCGGGCGGGCTTGATAGGTCCTGTCTGTGGCGAGGGGCCGGGCGCGTAGCTCAGTGGCAGAGCACTACGTTGACATCGTAGGGGTCGCTGGTTCAATCCCAGCCGCGCCCACCATTTTTCCGGTTTTTTGTGCCAGTTTCTTGTGATCGAAGAGGGCAGGCAGATGGCGGCGAGCAAGGCGGGCGGGGCGGTTTCGGCGGCCCATTCGGCGGCCTATGATCTGCGCCGCCCGCCGGCGGCGCGGGTGCCGCTTGTGGTCAACTCGCCGCACAGCGGGCGCGATTATCCGGCGGCGTTCTTGCGCGCCGCGCGCCTGGACGGCGCGGGTCTGCGGCGCTCGGAGGACTGCTTTGTCGACGAGATTTTCGCCGATGCCCCCGGCGAGGGCGCGCCACTGCTGGCGGCGCGCTTCCCCCGGGCCTATGTCGACGTCAACCGCGAGCCTTACGAGCTGGACCCGGCGATGTTTGCCGATGCCCTGCCGCCGCACGTCAACACGCGCTCGCCGCGGGCGGCGGAGGGTCTGGGGACGATTGCGCGGGTTGCCGGGGGACGGCGGGAGATTTACCGCGACCGGCTTGTGTTTGCCGAGGCCGAGGCGCGCATTCGGGAATTGTATATGCCCTATCACGCGCAGCTGCGGGCTTTGGTGATGGAGGCGAAGGCGGCCTTTGGCGCGGTTGTGCTGCTCGACTGCCATTCGATGCCCTCGCGGCACGGGCCGGGCGGGGACGAAGAGAGCGACATTGTGCTGGGCAACTGCTTTGGATCATCGGCGGCGGCGGCCTTGAGCGCGGCGGCGGAGGAAATTCTGGCCGGCCTGGGATTTCGGGTGGCGCTGAACCGGCCCTATGCGGGAGGATTCATCACGGCGCATTATGGCCGTCCGCAGACCGGGGTGCACGCCCTGCAGATCGAGCTGGCGCGCCGCCTTTATATGAACGAGGCGCGGCTGCGGCGCCATGCGGGGTTGCGGGGCCTGCGGCAAAAAATGCGCGCCTTCATGCGCCGCTTCGGGCGGCGGGCGGCGGACATTTTTTCTTCCGCGAGCAAGGCCCCTTTATAATCTATAGTGGGGGCGCGAGAAGGGCCGGGCGCTTCTGGAAAGGGGGGAAACCAATGGAAGGGGGGGCAAGCAATGCAAAGGGGGGCAAGCAAGAATGATCGATGACTTTACCGACAGCTGGCTGTTTCAGGTTCTTGAGTTTTTCTCTCTTCTGCTGATTTTTGCGGTTGGCGTCGCGCTTGCGGCGATCGCGGTGATTTACGTAATTGACCGCACGCAGACGAAACATGCGGTGCGGCGCAATTTTCCGGTGATCGGACGCTTCCGCTATCTGTTTGAAAACCTGGGCGAGTATTTCCGGCAATATTTCTTTGCCATGGACCGGGAGGAGCTGCCCTTCAACCGGGCGCAGCGCAGCTGGGTCTATCGGGCGGCGAAGGGGGTCGATACGACGACGGCTTTTGGCTCGACCCGCGATCTGCGTCCGGTGGGGTCGGTCTTTTTTGTCAACTGCCCCTTTCCGACTCTGGACGATGAGGCCGCGGAGGTCAGCGGCCTGGTCTTTGGGCCGGGGTGCCGGACTCCCTACCGGACGACGTCTTTTTTCAATGTTTCGGGCATGAGTTACGGGGCGATTTCGAAGCCGGCGGTTCGGGCCCTGTCGCACGGGGCGCAGGCCGCCGGGATCTGGATGAACACCGGCGAGGGCGGCCTGTCCGAGTGGCATCTGGAAGGCGGCGGCGACATTGTCTTTCAGATCGGCACGGCAAAGTACGGCGTGCGCGACAAGACGGGGAACTTATGCGAGTCGCGTCTGCGGGAGGTCGCCGGCCGGGAGCAGGTGCGGATGATCGAGATCAAATTGAGCCAGGGGGCCAAGCCGGGCAAGGGAGGGATTTTGCCCGGAGGCAAAGTGACCCAGGAGATTGCGCGGATTCGGGGGATCGAGCCTGGCCGTGACTCGATCAGCCCCAACCGCCACCCGGAGATCGACAGTCCGGGTCAGATTCTGGACATGGTCGAGCACGTGCGCAGCGCGACCGGCAAGCCGACCGGCTTCAAGATGGTTCTGGGCGCCTATGGCTGGCTGGACGGACTGGTCGAAGAGATCAAGGCGCGCGGCGCGGAGTCTGCTCCCGACTTCATCACCCTGGACAGCGCCGACGGCGGCACGGGCGCGGCGCCGATGCCCCTGATCGACTACATGGGTCTGCCGCTGCGCGAGAGTCTGCCCCAGCTGGCCGATATTCTGGAGAAGGCGGGCTTGCGCAAACGGATTCATCTGATCGCCAGCGGCAAACTGATCACGCCGGGGGATGTGGCCTGGGCTTTATGCGCCGGCGCGGACTGCGTTGTCTCGGCGCGCGGGTTCATGTTTGCGCTGGGCTGCATTCAGGCGCTGCAGTGCAACCGCAACACCTGTCCGACCGGGATCACGACGCACAACGCGAAACTTCAGCGCGGCCTGGACCCGACCGACAAGGCGCAGCGGGTTGCCAATTATGCGCATATGGTGGGCCGCGAGGTCGGGATCATTGCCCATGCGTGCGGGGTGCGCGAGCCGCGTCTTCTGGCCCGGCATCATGCGCGGGTTGTCTGTGCCGACGGCCTGTCGCGCTCGCTGGCTGATCTCTATGGCCCGGGCGGCGCGCGCGCGGCGGCGGGGTGACCGGCGGGTTGTCCGGCTATCTCGATTTTGCCGGCGAACTGGCCGATGCCGCCGCCCGGGTCACCTTGCGCCATTTCCGCGCCGGGGGCCGGATCCGGAACAAGCAGGAGGCCGAAGGCGGCTTCGATCCTCTCGCCCCCGCCGATATTCAGGCCGAGCGGGCCATGCGCCGACTGATTGAGGAGCGCTATCCCGCCCACGGAATCGAGGGCGAGGAGATGCCGCCCCGCCCGGCCCAACCCGGCGCGCCGGGCTGGGTTCTCGACCCGATTGACGGGACGCGCAATTACATTGCCGGCTCGCTGTTCTGGTCGACCCTGATCGGCCTCAATGCGCAAGGGGAGCCGCGCGCCGGGCTGATCGACCATCCGGCGACCGGCGAGCGCTTCGCCGCGCAGGACGGGCAGGGCTGGTGGCGGCGCGCCCGGCAGCGGCGCGCCCTGGCGGCGCGTAAATGCGCGAGGCTGGAGGAGGCCTTTTTGGGGGCGACGACCCCGGACCTGTTTCGCAGCGCGGGCGAGACAGAGGCGTTTCGCGAGATCAGCGCCCGCGCCCGTCTGACCCTTTATGGCGGCAACGCCTATTTTTATGGACTGATTGCGCTGGGCCAGATGGATCTGGTGGTCGAGAGCAGTTTGACGCGCTTTGATGTGCAGGCGCTGATCCCGGTGGTGCGCGCGGCGGGCGGCGTGATAACCGACTGGCGGGGCGGCGATCCGCAAAATGGCGGGCAGGTGGCGGCGGCGGGCGATCCGGCGCTGCATGAGCAGGCTCTGGAAATTCTGGAGAAGGCGTGAATGGGCGGCGAACCGGAAGATGATTGGGGCGCGGAGGCGGCGGAGATTGCCCGCCGCCGGGCCTGGGCCAAAGAGATGGGCGGGGCGCAGGCGCTGGCCCGCCAGCATGAGAAGGGGCGGCTTTCGGTCCGCGAGCGCCTCGATACATTGCTGGACCCGGAGTCTTTTGAAGAACTGGGCGAAGGCGCGGGCGTCCCGGTTTATGACGAGGCCGGGCGGCTGACCGGCTTTCAGCCGGCCAATTTCGTTTTGGGCTTTGGCCGGATCGGGGGCCGCCGGGTGGTCGCCGGGGGCGAGGATTTCACCCTCAAGGGCGGCTCGCCCAACCCGGCGGGTCTGCGCAAGAGCGTCTATGCCGAGACGCTGGCCTTGCAATACCGCCTGCCGCTGATCCGCCTGCATGAGGGCGGCGGCGGCTCGGTCGCCGGGAGCGGCGGTAGCCGGAATCGCGCCCGGCCCCTGGGCGAGGCGGTCTTTGCCCCGGCGCGCTTTGCGCCGGTGGCGCGCAGCTTAAGCGAGATTCCGGTGGCCTCGGCGGCGCTGGGGGCGGTGGCCGGTCTGCCGGCGGCGCGTCTGGTCTCCTCGCATTTTGTGGTGATGGCGCGCGGGGCGCAGGTTTTGATCGCCGGGCCGCGAATCGTCGAGCGGGCGCTGCATATCCGCCAGACCAAGGAGGAGCTGGGCGGCCCGGAGATTCATCTCAAAAGCGGCGTCGCCGACAACGGGGCCGCGGACGAAAACGAAGCGCTGGCGCAGATCAGAACGTTTCTATCTTATCTTCCCGGCAATGCCTGGGAGCATCCGCCGCGGCGCGCAAGCGGCGACGACCCGGACCGCTGCGAGGAATGGCTGATTCGGGCGGTGCCCCGCGCCCGGCGGCGGGCCTATGACATGCGGCGCATCATCGCTGCGATTTTCGACCGGGAAAGTTTCTTCGAGATGACCCGCGCCTTCGGCCCCGGCCTGATCACCGGCCTGGCCCGGCTGGACGGCGAAGCGGTCGGGGTGATCGCCAATGACTGCCGCCACAATGCCGGAGCGATGACCGCGCCCGCCGCCCGCAAATTGCGCCGCTTCATCGACACATGCAGCGCCTTTCATCTGCCGGTTTTGAGTTTGGTCGACGAGCCGGGCTTCATGATCGGGCCGCAGGCCGAGGCGCAGGGCGCGATCCGCGAAGGCATGGCGGCGATGAGCGCGGTCATGCAATGCCGCACCCCTTGGGCCTCGGTGATCGTGCGCAAGGTTTTCGGGGTGGCCGGGGCGGTTCATTTTGCGCCCGGCGCGTTTGTCCTCTCCTGGCCCTCGGCGGAGTCCGGGGCGGTGCCGATTGAAGGCGGCGTCGCCGTCGCCTTCCGCCGCCAGATCGAGGCGGCGCAGGACCCGGAGGCCATGCGCCGCCGGCTGGAAGAGCAATTCGCCGCCGCCCAATCGCCCTTCCCCCGCGCCGAAGGGTTTTCGGTCCACGAACTGATCGATCCCAGACAAACCCGCCCCCGTCTGTGCCGCTGGCTGGCGCAGGCGCTGGCCGCCTATCGCAGCGAACCCGCCCGGCCCTTCGCCCACGGCGTCAGGCCCTGAGCCCGCGCGGGCGCGAGGGCCTGGGGGTCTCGCATCTAGAATTCGATCTGGGCGCGCAGCTGGAAGGCGGCGGGCTCGTCGCTGTCATTGGGGCCGCCGTCAACCTCAAGCACCTGAACATAATTGGCCATGAAGCGCATGGTCGGATTGGGATGCCAGTTGAGGCCGATGGTCAGATTGCTCTGCTCGCCGCCGTCAACATTCCCATCGGACACGTCGAGATAGCTGTAGCGAATCGCGGCTTCCAGCGCGCCATAGTCTGCGTTTTTGGGCTTAACCTGTCCGAACGCGCCCGTGTTTGCCGCGTAATTGCGCCGGTCGCCGGGGGTGAGGAAGACACTTGCCTGAATGTAGAAGCCGGTCGCGTCGAAATCTCCGCCGCCGGAGACATCGTCGCCGGGGGCGGCGGTTCCCCTATCGTCGGTGTAGGAGTCCCGGCTCAGCGAGGCCTGGATGAATTCCCCCTGCACCGAGAAGGGGCCAAAGCCCGCCGCCGCTTCCAGTCCCCACAAAAGCATCCAGTCGAGCGAGGCCGATATGGCGGGCAGCATCGTGTTCAGGTTGTCGCTCGCGGCCACCGCGCCTCTGGAGAAGCCCGCAATCGATCCGGTGTCGACGAGGCGCACACTGGTCACATGCGATTCCGGGCGCTGGCGAATCCGGATCAAGGCATCGGCGCCGGAGAATTGCCGCCAGGACACCGCGCCCCCCAGATGAATATGGCGCGCCCCGCCGGCGATGGGGGCGAAGGTTCCGCGCGTGGTTATGTCCAAGGCGCCGTCCCCGGCGTCGAACAGGCCGAACGCGCCGGTCCAGTTGTCGCCGGAAGACGAGATCATCGCCCCGATCTGCCGCGAGGGGGCGAAGACATTGGGCAGCGCCCGCTCCATGAAGGTGATGTATTTGGAACTGGTCAGTTCTTCCAGACTGAAGGGGGCGTGGAACTGCCCGACAGTGATGGTCACGGGCTTGAAGCCGGTATAGGCGATCGAGACCGTTCTGAGCTGGTCGCCGGAGGCGAAGTCGTATTGCCCCTTGAACTTCCAGTTCTTATAGATGGTTCCGGAGACGGCGAGCCGGGCACGGCGCAGTTCGGCGCCGTTGCCCAGATCGCTTGCGTCGTCGTCATAGAAGGCGTAGTCGGCCATGATGCGCCCGCCGACCGCCATTTTGAATGCGCCGTCTTCGCTGGCGAATTTGATCTTGCCACCGGAGATTGCAACCGAGTCTTCGGCCTGTGCGCTGCGCGGGGCGGTGGCGCCCGCGGCGGCGAGCAGGGCGGCGCAGGCCAGGGCGGCGGCCCGGTGATGACTGGCGTGAGCGGGCATGAAGGTTTTCCTCCCCGGAAATTCGCGGCGGCTCCGAATGGGAACCGGTTTGATTTGGTGGAGCAATAGGGGGAAAATGTGTCGGCAATATGACAGGCAGGGCGCGCGGGGGCGATGAGCTGGGAAAAGGAAGTCGAGGAACTGCGCGCGCGCGAGGCGCAGGCGCGGCAGATGGGCGGCGCGGAAAAGGTCGCCCGGCAAAAAGCGCGCGGCAAACTGACGGTGCGCGAGCGAATCGCCGCGCTTTTGGATCCGGAGTCGTTTCATGAAATCGGGGCGGTCGCCGGGCGCGCCGCTTATGGCGCGGACGGCGAACGGGCCGGATTCACCCCGGCCAATTTCGTGATCGGGCGGGGCCGGATTGACGGCAGGCCGGTGGTGGTCGGCGGGGATGATTTCACGGTGCGCGGCGGGGCGGCGGACGCCGCGATCTGGCAAAAGCAGGTGATGGCCGAGCAGCTGGCGCACGAATATGGCCTGCCGATCCTGCGCCTGATCGACGGCACCGGCGGCGGCGGTTCGGTCAAGTCGCTCGACATGGATGCCCGCACCTATGTCCCGGCCAATCCGGGCTGGGAGTGGGTGGTGGCCAATCTGTCGCGGGTTCCGGTGGTCGCGCTGGCGCTGGGGCCGGTCGCCGGGCTGGGGGCGGCGCGCTTTGTCACCTCTCATCTGGCGGTGATGGTCGAGGGCCTGTCGCAGATTTTCGTCGCCGGGCCGCCGGTGGTCAAAAGGCTGGGGGAAGAGCGCGGCAAGGAAGACCTGGGCGGGGCCGGGATTCATGGCCGCAACGGCGTGGCCGATCTGGTCGCCGCCTCCGAGGCGGAGGCCTTCGCCGCGGCGCGAAGGTTTTTGTCCTATCTGCCCGCCTCGACCGCGCAGCGCGCCCAACGCGCCCCGGTCAATGACGCCCCGGACCGGTGCGACGACTGGCTGATCGAGGCGATCCCCCGCGACCGGCGCAAGCCTTATGCCATGCGGCGAATCATCGAGAGCGTGGTGGACCGGGGCAGTTTTTTCGAGATCGGAGCGCGCTGGGGCCGGTCGCTGATCACCGGGCTGATCCGGCTCGACGGCTGGCCGGCGGCGCTGATGGCCGGCGACCCCTATCACTATGCCGGGGGCTGGACGGCCCAGGCCTCGCTCAAGGCGACCCGCTTCGTCGATCTGGCCGAGGCCTTTCATTTGCCGGTGGTCCATCTGGTCGACAATCCCGGCTTCGTCATTGGCCGGGCGGCGGAGGAGGCGGCGACCATTCGCCACGGCGCCCGCGCGCTGGCCGCGGTCTATCAGGCGCGGGTGCCGTGGTGCTCGATTTTGTTGCGCAAATGTTTCGGCGTCGCCGGGGCCGCCCATATGAACGCCGCCCGCGTCCATTACCGCTATGCTTGGCCGTCGGGCGACTGGGGCTCGCTGCCGGTCGAGGGCGGAATCGAGGCCGCCTTCAAATCCGACCTCGAAAAATCGGATGATCCCGAAGCCCTGCGCCGCGAAATCGCCGCGCGCTTCGAGCGGGTGCGCTCGCCCTTCCGCACCGCCGAGGCCTTTCTGGTCGAAGAGATCATCGACCCGCGCCAGACCCGTCCGCTCCTGTGCGAATTCGCCGCCCTCGCCCAGCCGCTGTGCGCCGAACATGTCAGCCCCGCCGGACAGCGCCCCTGACTTGAACCGCGCCCCGCCGCTTCCCATATCTTCCTCAGGACCATCACAGCAAGACAGGAGGCGGAACCCATGGCAACGCATTTGATCCCCTTTTTCAGAGGCGAGGCCGGGCCGGCGCAATGGTTTGCGCCGCTGGACAATTTCTTCGAGCGCTTCGCCGGGCCGGACTATCCGGGCGGCGTTGCGGCGCCGCTCTCCGGCTACGACATCGAGCGGGTCGGCGACGACGGCTACCGGATCATCGCCGCGGTCCCCGGCTTCGCCGAGGAGGCGCTGAGCGTCGAGACCGAAAATGGCGAACTGGTCCTGCGCGCAGCCTGTGACTCCTCGCAGGAGGACGCCAAGACCTATCTCCATCGCGGCATTGTGCGCGGTGGCTTTGAGCGCCGCTTCCGGCTGGGCGAGGACATCAAGGTCACCGGGGCGCGGCTGGACAAGGGCCTGTTGCAGGTCGACTTGAAGCGCGAAGTGCCGGAAGAGCGCCGGCCCAGGCGCATCAAGATCGCCAGCTGACGCACCGCCCGCCGCGCGCAAGCGTGATCCGGATGTGACCGGCCCGCTCTTGAAAGCCCGCCGCGGCAACCCACCTGTCTCTTTGAGAGAGAGCAGGCGGCAGATGCGGGCGCTTCCCGCCCCCTTAGGCGCTCCGGCGCATAAGGGGGCGGGTGTTTTTCAGCTTTGCGCGAAGCGCGCCTGGATCAGGCGGTCGAGCGACCAGCCGCCCGCCCCGCGCCCGATCAGATAGAGCAGCATCGCCGCCCAGCCCAGATGAATCTGCCAGGCTTGCGGATAGACGAACAGCTGAATCACCAGCGTCATGCCGAGCAGGCCCAGCGCGCCGAGCCGCGCCGCCAGACCGGCGAAGAGCAGAAGCGGCAAAGTCAGTTCGGCGGTGGTGGCCAGCTGCGCGGCCAGTCTGGAGGGCAGGAGCGGCACCTGATATTCATTGGCGAAGAGCGCATAGGTGCTGGAGGTAATGGAAAAACCCTCCACCTTGAGCAGGCCGGAGCGGAAAAAAATCACCCCGACGCCGAAGCGCATAACCAGCGCAATCAGATTTTCCGGGATCAGCTGCGCCCAGCTATGGGCCAGCGCGATCAGGCGGCGCAGGGTCTGGATCATATCGTTCATGGCTTTGACTCCTTGGGCTTCGTGTGTGACGGAACGCCGGGGTCGGCGAAGATTTGAAGGGCGAGCGCCTGGCGCATTACGCTGGTCAGGTCGCAGGCCGTGCCGGCCTCCAGCACACTGCCGGCGGCCTCGCCCAATGTTGCGCCTCTTGCGGCGGCGGCGGCGAGCGCGGCGAGCGGCGGAGCAAGACGCTGCATGACGACGGCGCGCCGGGGGCGCACAACCAGAATATTGAGGCGGGTCGGCGCGACCTGCAGATTGTCGGGCGTGGCGGGCGGCTGATGGGCCTGCCAGATTTGATCGGCGGGCCAGTTCAGATCCAGCAGGCGGGCGGAAGGGTGGAGGGGCAGGCGAAGCGCGGCGAAATCGGCGGGGGCCAAACTGCGCAAGACATGCGGATCAAGCGGCGCGGCATCGGCGGCGTGGAGGGCGCACAGGCGGGCATATTCCAGGCGGGCGAGATCGGCAAGATAGGGCAGGCGGGCCGCCGGGGCGAAATCTTCGAGGAAGCCGGCGAAGCCCGCGCCGAAGGTCGTCAGCCAGCGCTCCCGGGGTGGATGGGCCAGCAGAAAGGCGCGCGCGGCGGCGCGGAAAAAATCCTCGCCGACCAGCTGCGCGGCGACCGGATAGGCGTCATGCAGGGCGCGGGTAAAGCCGTGAAAATAATTGTTGCGATAGACGGCGAGCGCGGCTTCGGCGCGCGCCGGCGCGCCGGAGAAAAGCGCGGCAACCCCAAGCGGGGCGGCTCCCCCCGGCGGCGCGGGCGCGGTCACGGCGCGGGCGAAGCGGGCCTGGAAGTCACGCAAGGCAGACATAAAGAGCCGGGCGGGGTTTTGGAGACGGAACCGGCTTCGTCCAGCAGAGTCTGGGCGATCCGGGCCTGATCGACCAGCGCCGCAAGAGGAGGCAGATCGCTGTCCCACTCGAAGAGGACCGGGCGCGGTCCGGCGCGCGCAAGAAAGGCGCGGGTGAGTTCAATCACTTCCGGCGGGGCGGGGTGCGCGTGATCGTCGATGCGCAGGCGGCCCGCGCCGCGCTCCTCGACCGTATGGCCGGCCAGATGAATCTCTCCGACCGCCTCTGCCGGAACCGCCGCGATATAGGCGAAAGGGTCGCCCGCCAGATTGGCCGAGGTGACCGCGACATTGTTTACGTCAAGCAGCAGGCCGCAGGCGGTGCGCGCCGCCAATTCGGCCAGAAAGTCGGTTTCGGGAATGACCGATCCGGCGGGCAGGCCGTAGAGAGAGGGATTCTCGATCAAAATCCGGCGGCCCAAGGCGTCTTGCGCCTGCCGGATATTGGCCGCCGCCAGATCCAGCGTCTCTTCGGTCAGGGGCAAGGGCAGCAGGTCGTTGAAGAAGCGCCCCTCAAAGGCGCACCAGGCCAGATGTTCGGAGACCAGGCCGGGGCGATAGCGCTCGATCAGGGCGCGCAGGCGAGCGAGATGGGCTTTGTCGGGGGCTTCGCAGGAGGCCAGCGACAGACCGACCCCGTGAAAGGAGAGCGGATAAAACGTGCGTAGCTCTTCCAGCGCCTCATGGGCGGGGCCGCCCGCCCCCATGTAATTTTCCGGGTGGACTTCCAGAAAGCCGACCGCCGGGCGTTGGCGGCGCATCCCGGCGCAATGCGGCGCGCGCAACCCCACGCCGGCCCGCGCCGGAATCTGCATGCCCACAGCGGTCATCTTGCCCCCGGCCCCGCGCCGGTCAGGCGTAGCCCGCGCCCGCGCCGGTCAGCCGCGAGGGCGCCGCCGGGGCTCAAGGCTGCCGCCGCCATAGGCGGTGGCGATCTTCTCGCACGTCCCCTTGGGCAGATAGAGCCAGGCATTGCCCTGATTGTCGACCGTCGAAGTGCCGGCGCAAGTCGTGCCCGGCCCGGCGGCGCAGTCATTCTGCGCGGTCTTGGAGACGCCGTAGCATTTCTCCATTTCGCCTTGCGCCTGCGCCACGCCTTCATTGCCGCCCTCCGAGCAGGCCGCCAAAACCGCGGCGCTCATTGCGCTCCCCAGAAGAACCGAAATCATTTTCTTTCCGGATTTCATCTCAACCTCCTAAAGATGATCGTCACAATTGCGCGCCGCGCAATGGCAAGCCCGCCACGCGGGGGTCATCCTAGGCAGGCGGCGGGCCAATTGCAATCGCCGCGCCCCGGCTCCAAAATTTGCGGTCAGCGCCGGGGTTCCCCCGCCGTCTTGCCTCGAAGCCGGCTTTTGGGGCATGATGGGCCGGGGCGCAACATAACGAGCGCGGCGGCTTGCGGGCCGAACGCAAAAGGGCAAGGCCGCGCCCGGCGCGGGGCCGGTCTTGGCATGGGCGCAAGGCAAGCCCGGCCTTTTCATCCCTTGAGGAGCGTATGGGCCAGACGGCAAGGCCGCCGCGCTTCTGCGCGGGGCCGGGGCGGGGCGGCAGACAGACGGGAGACGAGGCGTGAGAAGAGGCAGACGATCGGGCAGGGCAGGGCCGCCGCCGGCGGGGCTTTATGACCCGTCACGCGAACATGACGGCTGCGGGATCGGCTTTGTCGCGACGATCTCCAATGCCAAAAGTCATCAGATCATCGCCGACGGGCTGAAGATTCTCTGCAATCTAGAGCACCGGGGCGCGGTCGGGGCCGATCCGCTGGCCGGGGACGGCGCCGGAATTTTGATCCAGACCCCCGACCGCCTCTTGCGGCGCGAGGCCAACAAACACGCCATCGCCCTGCCCGAACCCGGCGCGTATGCCGCCGGGCATCTTTTCTTGCCCCGGACGGCGCGCGCCGCGCGCCGGATTGAGGCGATCTGCGCCAAAATCGTCAAGCAGGAAGGCCAGCAGATTTTGTTCTGGCGCGATGTTCCGGTCGACAATCGCTGCCTGGGCGAGAGCGTGCGGGCGGGCGAGCCGCGCCACCGGCAGATGGTGGTCGGGCGCGGGCGCGCCTGCCCCGACGCCGATTCCTTTGAGCGCAAACTCTTTGTCATCCGCCGGCGAATCGAGCGCGCCGTCGCGGAGAGCGGCGCGCCGGGGCGCGAGGCGTTCTACGCCGCCTCGCTCTCGGCGCGCACCCTGGTCTATAAGGGCATGCTGCTGGGGCCGAATCTCTCCTCCTACTATCGCGATCTGGCCGATCCCGACACCCAAAGCGCGCTGGCGCTGGTTCATCAGCGGTTTTCGACCAACACCTTTCCCTCCTGGCGTCTGGCCCATCCCTACCGGATGATCTGCCACAATGGCGAAATCAACACGCTGCGCGGCAATCTGAACTGGATGCGCGCGCGCGGCGGCCAGCTGCGCTCCAACCGGCTGGGCGCGGATCTGAAAAAAATCTGGCCGGTGATCGCCGAGGGCCAGTCGGATTCGGCCAGTTTCGACAATGCGCTGGAACTTCTGCTCCGGGGGGGCTACGGGCTGGCCCATGCCATGATGCTGATGATCCCGGAGGCCTGGGCCGACAATCCGCTGATGGATGCGCGCCGCCGCGCCTTTTATGAATATTACGCCGCCTTGATGGAGCCGTGGGACGGCCCGGCGGCGGTCGCCTTCACCGACGGGCGGCAGATCGGCGCGACGCTTGACCGCAACGGCCTGCGCCCGGCGCGCTATCTGATCACCGATGACGGGCGAATCATCATGGCCTCGGAGGCCGGAGTCCTGCCGGTCGACGAGCGCCGGATCGTCAAAAAATGGCGTTTGCAGCCGGGCCGGATGCTGCTGATCGATCTGGAGGAGGGCCGGATCGTCGACGACGGCGAGATCAAGGCGCAGCTGGCCGCCGCCCATCCTTATGGCGCCTGGCTCAAGCGCGCCCAGATTTTTCTGGAAGACCTGCCCGAAGCCGCCGCCGGCAATGCCGCCCCGGCCCTCCCCCTGCTTGAGCGCCAGCAGGCCTTCGGCTACACCCAGGAGGACTTGAAATTCCTCCTCGAGCCGATGGCCCAGACCGGGCAGGAGGCGGTCGGCTCGATGGGCCATGACACGCCGCTCTCGGTTTTGTCGCGCAAGCCCAAACTGCTCTACACCTATTTCAAGCAGAATTTCGCGCAAGTGACCAATCCCCCGATTGATCCGATTCGCGAAGAGCTGGTGATGTCGCTGGTCTCGATCATCGGGCCGCGCCCCAATCTGTTCGACGCCGAAGGCGCCGCCCGCCGCAAGCGCCTGGAAGTGCGCCAGCCGATCCTGCGCAACGCCGATCTGGACAAGATTCGCCTGCTGGGCCAGAGCGCCGACACCCCCTTCCGCAGCACGACGCTGGACATCACCTATTCCACCCGGCGCGGGGCCGGGGCCATGCGCCGGATGATCGCCCGCCTGCGCGAGCGGGCGGCGCAGGCGGTGCGCAAGGGCTGCAACATCATCATTCTCTCCGACCGGATGATGAATGAGGCGCGGGTCGCCATTCCGGCGCTGCTGGCGGTCTCGGCGGTTCACCATCATCTGATTCGCAGGGAGGTGCGCAGTTCCGTCGGTCTGGTGGTGGAGACCGGCGAAGCGCGCGAGGTCCATCATATCTGCTGCCTGGCCGGCTATGGCGCGGAGGCGGTCAATCCCCATCTGGCCTTCGAGACCGTCGCCCGGCTGGCCGAAGCGCGCGGCACCTGCCCGCAAGAAGCCGGGCAGCGCTACATCAAGGCGCTCAACAAGGGCCTGCTTAAGGTGATGTCGAAAATGGGGATTTCGACCTATCAGTCCTATTGCGGCGCGCAGATTTTCGATGCGGTGGGGCTGGCGCAGGCCTGCGTCGATGAATATTTCACCGGCACCGCAACCCGGGTCGAGGGGGTGGAGCTGGAGGATATCGCCCGGGAGAGTTTCGACCGCCACCGCGCCGCCTTCGGCGATTCGCCGGTTTTGCGCGCCAGTCTGGAGGCTGGCGGCGACTATGCCTGGCGGGTGCGCGGCGAGGCCCATGTCTGGTCGCCGCAGACCGTGCGCGACCTGCAGCATGCCGTGCGCGGGCGCGATGCGCCGACCTATGAGGAATTCGCCCGCCGGGCCAACGCCCAAAATGCGCAGCGGATGACCCTGCGCGGCCTGTTTCGCCTGCGCCAGGCGGAGGAGCTGGGGCGCGCGCCGCTTGATCTCGACGCGGTCGAGCCGGCCGCCGAGATCGTCAAGCGCTTTTCGACCGGAGCGATGTCCTTCGGCTCGATCAGCCGCGAGGCGCACACCACGCTGGCGATGGCGATGAATCGAATCGGCGGCAAGTCGAACACCGGCGAGGGCGGCGAGGAGTCCGACCGCTATCGGCCTCTGCCCAATGGCGATTCCATGCGCTCGGCGATCAAGCAGGTCGCCTCGGGGCGCTTCGGGGTGACCGCCGAATATCTGTCCAATGCCGACATGATTCAGATCAAAATGGCGCAAGGAGCCAAGCCCGGCGAAGGCGGCCAGCTGCCCGGACACAAGGTCGATCCGGTGATCGCCAAGGTGCGCTACTCGACCCCGGGGGTCGGGCTGATTTCTCCGCCCCCCCATCACGACATTTATTCGATTGAGGATCTGGCCCAGCTGATTTTCGACCTCAAAAACGCCAATCCCCAGGCCCTGATCAGCGTCAAACTGGTCTCCGAGGTCGGGGTGGGAACGGTGGCGGCGGGAGTGGCCAAGGCGCGGGCCGATCATGTAACCATCGCCGGCTTTGAGGGGGGGACCGGGGCCAGTCCGCTGACCTCGATTCGCCATGCCGGCAGCCCGTGGGAGATCGGCCTGGCCGAAACCCAGCAGACTCTGGTCTTGAACGATCTGCGCGGGCGGATCGCGGTGCAGGTCGACGGAGGCTTGCGCACCGGGCGCGATGTGGTGATCGGGGCGGCGCTGGGGGCGGATGAATTCGGCTTTTCCACCGCGCCCCTGATTGCGGCGGGCTGTTTGATGATGCGCAAATGTCATTTGAACACCTGTCCGGTCGGGATTGCGACGCAGGACCCGGTTTTGCGCCGCCGCTTCCGGGGAACGCCGGAGGATGTGATCACGTATTTCTTCTTCGTCGCCGAAGAAGCCCGCGCGATCATGGCCGGGCTGGGCATTCGGCGCTTTGCGGAACTGATCGGGCGCGCCGGGATTCTGGATCAGGAAGAGGCCCGCGCCCAGTGGAAAGCGCGCGGGATCGATTTGCGCCGCATTCTGGCGATGCCCGAAGCCGGCCCGGAAACGCCGGTCCATCAGTGCCAGGCGCAAAAACATCCGATTGACGATGTTCTGGACCGTCGGCTGATCGCGCGCAGCCGCCCGGCGCTGGACGGCGGCAAGCCGGTGCGGATCGCCGCGCGCATTCGCAACACCGACCGGGCGGCGGGGACGATGCTCTCCCATCAGATCGCCCGCGCCCACGGCGATGCCGGCCTGCCCGCCGGGCTGATCCGGATCCGCCTGACCGGCGCGGCGGGGCAAAGTTTTGGCGCCTTTCTCGCCCGCGGAGTCGTGCTGGAACTGATCGGCGAGGCCAATGACTATGTCGGCAAGGGTTTGTCGGGAGGCCGGATCATCGTCCGCCCGCCCGAAGAGTCGGGGGTCACGCCCCATCAGAGCATCATTGTCGGCAACACCGTGCTCTATGGGGCGACGTCGGGCGCGTGCTATGTCTGCGGGGTGGCCGGGGAGCGCTTTGCGGTGCGCAATTCGGGGGCGGTGGCGGTCGTCGAGGGGCTGGGCGATCATGGCTGCGAATACATGACCGGCGGGGTGGTGGCGGTGCTGGGGCGGACGGGCCGCAATTTCGCCGCCGGAATGTCGGGCGGAATCGCCTATGTGCTGGACGAGGACGGCGATTTCGCCCGGCGCTGCAATCTGGCGATGGTCGCGCTGGAGCCGGTCGAGGCCGAGGAGGAGACCATGCAGCGCCACCGCCATCAGGAGGGCGATCTGGAGGCGCATGGCCTGGTCGACATTCGATCCGACATGACCCGCTTCGACGCCCGCCGCCTGCGCGAACTGATTGAAGATCATGCCCGCTATACCGGCTCCGCCAGAGCCCGGGAGCTGCTGGCCGACTGGGACGCGGCGCTCCCCAAATTTGTCAAGGTGATGCCGGTCGATTACCGCCGCGCACTTTTGGAGCGTAACCGCGCGCCCGCCGCCGCGCCGCCGCGCCTGCGTGCAGTTTCATGAACCTGGCCCGGCAAGCCCATAATGCCCCTGAGGCCCATGAGGCCCATGAAGTCCATGCGCCGGGCCGGACCTGGCCCGTGCCGGCAGCCGTGTTGATTCTGGCCGGAGCGGGGCTGGCGATTGCGGCTCTGGCCGTTCTGCCCCCGGCGGTCAGCCGGGCTTTGCTGGCCGAGCACGGCGCGGTCGAATTGCCTTCCGCCCTTTTGCCTCTGCTGGCGGCAGGCATGGTGCTGCATGGATGGCGGGGCGGGGCGGGGCGGTGGCTGGCCGCACTGATTTTGCTGGGTTTCGCCCATCGGGAAAGCGACCTGGATTTTCACGAGCGACTCTTCGCGCTTAATCTTTTCCAGTTGGGCGACTACGCCGACCCGGCCTTCCCCCTCTCCGAAAAGATCACCGCCGCCGTCATTGCCGCCGCCTGCCTGTGGGTCTTGGGCCTGTTTGTCTGGCGGCAGGCGCCGCGCTTCTGGCGCGATCTGCGCGCCGGGGAGATTTATGCCCGCGCGCTGTGCGCGGGCCTGCTGCTTCTGGCCGCCGCCAAACTTGCAGAGGCGCTGGGCGGCCAGCTGTTCTCCGGCTCCTCGCTTGTCCCGCTGGCGGTGGAGGAGGTGGGCGAGTTGACCGCGCAGATTTTCATTTTGCAAAGCGTGCTCTTCTGGCGTCGGCTTGCGCGCGCCGGTTCGCGCCGGACAGGCGGGCGGGCGCCGGACCCGCAGCGGATGTAACGGGGCGCGGCGCATGGGCAAAATCACCGGCTTTCTGGAAATCGACCGGCGCGAGCGCAAGAATCTGCCCGCCGGCGACCGGTTGCGCAATTACCGCGAATTCGTGATTCCGCTGAGCGCAGAAAGCACCCGCGATCAGGCGGCGCGCTGCATGGATTGCGGCATTCCCTATTGTCATACCGGCTGTCCGGTCAACAACCAGATTCCGGACTGGAACGATCTGGTCTACCGGGGCGAATGGCGGCAGGCGCTGGCCGATTTGCATTCGACCAATAATTTCCCCGAATTCACCGGGCGCATCTGTCCGGCGCCCTGCGAGGCGGCCTGCACGCTCAATCTGGAGGATCAGCCGGTCACGATCAAGACCATTGAATGCGCGATCATCGACCGGGGCTGGGACGCGGGCTGGGTTGCGCCGCAGGCGCCGGAGCGGCGCACAGGCCGCAAGGTGGCGGTGATCGGCTCCGGCCCGGCGGGTCTGGCCTGTGCGCAGCAATTGGCGCGGGCGGGCCATGCGGCGCATGTCTTTGAGAAATACGCGCAGCCGGGCGGGCTTTTGCGCTACGGGATTCCCGACTTCAAGATGGAGAAGCATCTGATCGACCGGCGCATCGCCCAGATGGAGGCCGAGGGGGTGGTCTTTCATTGCGGGATTCATGTCGGGGCGGACGCCGGGCGGATTCTCAAAGAGCATGATGCGCTGGTCCTCGCCGGGGGGGCGGAAGCGCCGCGCGATCTGCCGATCGCCGGGCGCGCGCTGGACGGCGTTCATTTTGCGATGGATTTTCTGGTTCAGCAAAACCGGCGCAACGCCGGCGAGCCTCTGGGCGCGGCGGAGGAGATCACGGCGCAGGGGCGGCATGTGGTGGTGATCGGCGGCGGCGACACCGGTTCGGACTGCATCGGCACGTCCTTTCGCCAGGGGGCGCTGTCGGTGACCCAGCTGGAGATCATGCCCAGGCCGCCGTTGCAGGAGAACAAATTGCTGACCTGGCCGGACTGGCCGCTCAAATTGCGCAGCTCATCGAGCCACGAGGAGGGGGCGGCGCGCGACTGGTCGGTGATGACCAGGGGTTTCGAGGGCGAGGGCGCGGTGCGGGCCTTGCGCCTGGTGCGGGTGGACGGCGGGATGAAGGAGATGGCCGGCTCCGAATTCTTGCTCAAAGCCGATCTGGTTTTGCTGGCGATGGGCTTTGTCCATCCGGTTCATGCGGGATTGCTGGACGCTCTGGGGGTTGGGCGCGATGCGCGCGGCAATGTTGCGGCGGACACCGAATCTTACCAGACCTCGCTGGACAAGGTTTTTGCCGCCGGGGATATGCGGCGCGGCCAGTCTTTGGTGGTCTGGGCGATTCGCGAGGGCCGCCAGGCCGCGCGCTCCGTCGACCAATTCCTGATGGGACATTCCGAACTGCCGCGCTGAAAGCAAAGGAGAAAAACAATGGCAATTCCAAAATTGAACGAACTTATCTACCCCTTCCTGTGGCATCTTCCCTCCGAAAAAGAAATCGACATGTCTGAGATCATTGAAAGCCTTGCCATAGAATTTTCTCTGACCCCGGAAGAAAGGAGAGAGAGTTATAAGAAAAGCGGCAATCTAATTTTCAGGAATAAGGTTCGGTGGGCTAGGCAAAATCTGAAAATGGCGGGATTGATTGAAGCGCCGCGCCTCGGATATGTCCGCATTACCGATGAAGGGAGAAAAGTGCTCGCCAATCCCCCAAAGAGAATTAATCATCGCTTCCTGATGCAATATCCGGGTTATGCAAAATCTAAATCCATGTCGGGAAAAGGAAAGAGGACATCAAAGAAGGATGAAGCCGTATTAGAGGAGACCTCGGATCAAACCCCGGAGGAATTGATAGAGGCTGCGCGAGATCGGCTGGACGGCGCTTTGAGAACGGAACTTCTGGAAAAATTGCGGGGAATCGATCCAGCGTATTTCGAGAGGTTGATTCTCAATCTTCTGGAGAAAATGGGCTACGGCTTGCCCCGGCATTTGGGAGGCACGGGCGACGGCGGCGTTGACGGCGTCGTCGAGCAGGATGCCCTGGGCCTCGACCGCGTCTATATTCAGGCCAAGCGCTATCAGGGCGGGTCATCGGTTGGCCCCGAGGCAATTCAGGCGTTTTCCGGCAGCCTCAATATGCACCGGGTGCAAAAGGGTCTGTTTGTAACGTCTTCTTCTTTCAGCAAGAGGGCTGAAGAGGCGGCAGGCAAACTGACCCAGAATATCGTTCTGATTGACGGCGAGGAACTGGCCCGCCTGATGATCGCGCATAATGTTGGGGTGCGCGTTAAGACGACCTATGAAGTCAAGGATGTTGACGAAGATTTCTTCGAAGATTTGTGAGATTCATGGACAAAGTCATATTGGGCCGGACCGGGTTTGAGGTTTCCGCCGCCGGGCTGGGGGCGGGGGGCTATAGCCGGTTGGGCCTGCGCGGCGGCGATCCGGCGCGCGCGCGCCGGGTGATCGAAACCGCTCTTGATCTGGGCATAACCCTGATCGACACGGCGCGAATCTACGGCACCGAAGAAGCGGTCGGCGCGGCGCTGGCGCAGACCGGCGCGCGCCGGAACGTGGTTTTGTCCAGCAAGGTCTTGCCGGTCGCGCGCGAAGGCAAAGTGATCGCCCCTGAAGTTTTGCGCGAATCGCTGGAAAAAAGCCTGCGCCGCCTGCGCACCGATCATATCGAGATTTTCTTCCTCCACGGCGTGCCACCCGATTTGTATCGCCAATGCGCGGATGCGCTCGGCCCGGAGTTGGAAAAATGCAAACAAGAGGGAAAAATCGGCGCGATTGCGGTCAGCGAATTCTTCTCCGCCGACCCCGATCACAAGATGCTGCAGCAGGCCCTGAAAGACGATTTATGGGATGTCTTCATGGTCGGGCTGAATTGTCTCAACCCTTCCGCCGCCAAAACCATTCTGCCCCGCGCGCGGGCCAGGAAGATCGGGACTTTGATCATGTTCGCCGCCCGCCATGCCCTGACCGGCCTCGCCAATTTCCGCGCCTGCTATGCGCATTGGAAGGAGCGCGGCCTTCTGCCGCAAAACCTGATCGAGGCCGGACCGGCCTGTCTGGACTTTCTGGCGCAAGGCCCCGGAGCGCCCGGCCTGCCGCAGGCCGCCTATCGCTGGTGCCGCCATATCGACGGCGCGGATGTGATCTTGACCGGCACCGGCAATCCCGCTCATTTGCGCGAAAACGCCGCCGCCATCTGCGCGCCGCCGCTCGACTCCGCCCGGCTCGAAAAACTGAACGCCCTGTTTGGAGACTGGGACCGCGTCTCGGCGGATTCCCCGGCCCCGCCTTTTTGAGAGCGTTCAGTTCGCCGCCTTTTCGATTTCGGCCAGCAGGGCGCGGGTCGGATAGCCGTCGGCGGGCGCAACCCCGCTCTTGCGCTGAAAGTCCCGCACCGCCCGGCGGGTGCGCGGGCCCAGCAGGCCGTCCGCCGGGCCGGAGGCAAAGCCCAGCGCGGCAAGGCCGCGTTGCAGCCGCTCGATCTCGTTGCGCGCCAGAATATCTTCCGCCCCGATTCGCCACGCCGTCTTGAGCGGCCCGGCCCCGGCCAGCCGGTCGGCAAGATGGCCCACCGCCAGCCCATAGGCGTTCGCAGAATTGTAGCGCAGGAGCGCATCGAAATTGCGCCCGACCAGAAAAGCCGGACCGCCATGACCTTCCGGGACGATCAGGCGCATCGGCGCTTCCCCGGCGACCGGCCGACCGCCCGCTATCTCGGCCACCCCCCGCAGCCCCCAGAAATCGCGCGGCCTGACGATCTTCGGATCGGCCAGACTATAGTCAAACCGCTTGGGCAGGCGCACTTCTTCTCCCCAGGCCTCGCCCGGCTTCCATCCGGCCCGGGCCAGATAATTGGCCGCGCTGGCCAGCGCATCGGGAATGCTGGTCCAGATATCGCGCCGCCCGTCGCCGTCGTGATCGACCGCATAGGTCCGGTAACTGGTCGGCAGAAATTGCACCTGACCCATCGCCCCCGCCCAGGAGCCGGTCGCCAGCCCGAGCAGGCCGGGATCGGCGCTCATCAGCTGGAGAAGCGCGAGCAGCTGAACCCGGGCAAAACCGGCCCGCCGCTCGCCCAGCGCCAGAGTCGCCAGCGCCCGCACGGTGTTGAAACTGCCGGTGTGCCTTCCGTAATTGCTCTCCAGCCCCCAGATCGCGATCAGCGCCTGCCGGGCGACGCCATAGCGCGCTTCCAGCTCCTGCGCCAGCGCGGCATGGGCGGCAAGCTGGCGGCGGCCTTGCGCAATGCGCCGCGGCGAGACCGCCGCCGCCATATAGACGCCCAGAGGCCGGGTGAATTCGGGCTGGCGGCGGTCGGCGGCGAAAACTTTGGGATCGGGCGTGAAGCCGGCAAAGGCGCGGTCGAAAATGGCCGGATCAACCCCGGCGGCCAGCGCCTCGCGCCGAAAGTCTGCGCGCCATTGCACAACCTCGCTTGCGCCCGGAATCGGGGCAGGCTCGGAAGACGCGGCGGCAGCCGGCGGCGCGCCCAGACATAAAAGAATCAGAAAACAGATGCGCATGAGCCGGGCCCAGTCTAGACCAAAATCCGGCGATTCGCGCGGCTCCCTCAAGCGCCCTGCCGCCCGGCCAACGCCTGCCAGGCGCTCATCAAATGATAAAGACTGCTGGCCGGGGCGGCCTCGGTGAGCGGCAGGCCGGGCCGGGCCGGGCGGTCACGCCACAGGCCCGGCGGCGCAGCGGCGAGATAGGCCTTGAAAAAACGGGCCGCAAAACGCGCAATCTCGGCTTGCGAGCCGAAATGCGCCAGCGCGCGCAGATATTCGCTTTGCGGCCACAGCCGGCCCGGCGGCGCCGGCGGCCCGCCCCCGGCGTCCATGCTTTCGCACACCAGACCGCTCCGGGACTCAAGGCCCCGGCTGCGCCCCAGTTCGAAAAAGCGCCGCGCCGCCTCCGGCGCAACCCCGCCGTCCGGACGCGGGCACAAATCCAGCAGCGCCGCCCATTCGAAATGATGGCCGGGCGCGCCCCGCCCCCCCGCCCGTCCCGGAAGCGGCGAGAGGTCAAAGCCCACAACCTCGCGCAAAAAACCGCTCTCCCGCACAACAAATTTCTCCTCAATGCGGGCATGAATCGCCCGCGCCCGCTCCAGCCATTCCCGCTTCGGGCAGGCCTCATGCAGCGCCAGCATCGCCTCGAACAGGTGCATGAGCGGGTCCTGCGCGCGGGGGCCATGATCTTGCCCGGCATAATCCAGCACGCCGCCATGAACCGGATCGGCCAGAGGCCCGTCCAAAACGGCGATGGTTTTCTCGATCCAGTCCAGCGCCCGCCGCCCCCCGCCCGTGCGGTAAAGCCAGGCCAGCGCAAAAAGAATGGCGGCGTGGTCATAGGTTGTCGGCGGCCCGGATTTTTCCGGAGCGAGAATAGCGGCAAAGCCGCCCTGAGACTCGTCCCAGCCGCGCCGGAGGAGAAATTCCAGCCCGGCGCGCGCGCGCGCCAACCCGCCGCCGGGCCAGCCCAGCAGGGCGGCATGGGCAAAGACGTAAATCTGGCGGGCCTGCGTGCGGGCGCGCAAGGGGCGCGCCCACAGCGCCCGGCCATCGGGCAGGAGCGCCTCGGCGAAGGCGCCGTCGGCGCGCTGCCCGGCTTCGGCCCACAGCGGCAGGGCGTGATCAAACACCACCCTGCGCAACTGCGCCGCCGCCCCGGGCGGATCAGACAAACCCGCCTGCGCCGGGTCAGCCACGGCCCTTGCGGGGGCGGGTCATCCGGGCGGCCAGCTGCTTGACTTTCTGCGCCATGTCCCGGCGCACCACCAAAACCGCCTCGCGGGTTTCGACGATGGCCAGATTCTCAACCCCGATTGCGGCGACCGGACGGCTTTCGGCGCGGATATACGTTCCGCAGCACTCTTCCAGAAGCGCCGGGCCGGAGACCGCATTGCCCTGCGCATCTTTTCGCGCCGCCTGCCAGACCGCATCCCAGTCGCCGATGTCGCGCCAGCCCATCGCGGCGGGGAGAACCGCGGCTCGGGCGGTTTTTTCCATCACCGCATGATCAAAGGCGCAGGCCGGGGCGCGGGCAAAGGCGCGCGCCTCAAGATTCAGGCGCCGCCGGCTTTTTCGCCCCTTTTCAACCGCCTGCCGGCAGGCGGCGAGAATGCCGGGCGCATGGGCTTGCATCTCCTCAATCAGCCGCCCGGCGCGCGCCATGAAGATGCCGCTGTTCCACAGCCAGCCGGTCTGGCGGAGCAGTCTTTGGGCGGTTTTCCGGTCCGGCTTTTCGCGAAAGCTGCGCACGGCGCGCGCGCCGCCGCCCAGCGCTGCGCCGGCCCGGATATAGCCATAGCCGGTCGCCGGGTGATCGGGGACGAGGCCGAAGGTGACGATATATCCGTCCTGCGCCGCCGGCACGGCCCGCGCCGCCAGACGCCGGAATGCACCCGGCGCGGAAATATGATGATCGGCGGGGGCAAAGAGAAGAATGCGCCCGGGATCGGCGCGCGCGGCGGCCAGCGCGGCGGCGGCGAAGGCCGGGGCCGTATTGCGCATGACCGGCTCGGCGATCCACAAACCGGGCGCGGGCGCGCCTGCCCGGGCGAGCAGGGCGCGGGCGCGCGATATGTGGCGCGCATTGCAGACCATGACCGGCGCGGCAAAGCCCGGCCCGGCAAGCCGCCGGGCGGTTTCTTCAAGCAGACTGCGCCCGTTCACGCCCAGAAAGGGCTTGGGCGCTTCCGGCCGGGAGGCCGGCCAGAGGCGCAACCCCGCCCCGCCGCACAAAATCACCGGCTGAATCGTCTCCATGCCCCCGGCCTCCCGGTCCCGCGCCCGGCCTGCCTCCGACTCTAGAGGGAAAAGCCCGCCCTGTCGCCGGTTTCCGCCGCCCGCCGCCCGCCCCGCTGAAACCGGCGGGCGGGCCGGGTCAGGAGATCAGAAAAGAGGTCAGGAAATGCCGGTCGCCGCCGACATGATCGGGCGGGGCGACATTGACGAAAAAGAAATCCTCCGCCCCCGCCGACATGCAATGCACCGTCCCCGCCGGAACCACATAGACTGCGCCGGGGGCCAGCGCGATGCGGCGCTCATTGTCGATGGAATTGCCGTCGGCCCCCAGATCGCCGAGCAACAATTCGCCGTCGCCCCGCAGCGCGATGAACACATCCACCCCCCCCTTGTGATAATGCGGAACGCCCTTGCGGCCCGCCGGGATGACTTCGCAGACCACCGCCACTTCGCCCATCTCTTCCAGTTTGGCGAGCGTGAAGCCGCGAAAATCGGGGCTGGTGCGCGCCAGACGCTCGAAGATGTCATGGATGGCAACATGCGCCGCCGCCCCGGACTTGGCATGTTTGTCTGTCTGCCCGTGCATATTCGTCCTTCGCCGCTTGCGGTGGGAACGCCAGTCAATCACGGATCGGCGCGCCCGGCGGTCACGATCTCTTCACTTCCGTGCGATTGGGGCCTTTAGGAAAAATCGCTTTGAGCCAAAATGGCGGACAGGGCCAGCCCCGCCCCGGCCAGAGTCTCTTGCGCGCCTTCCTGCCGGTCGATGACGGTCAACACATGCGCTACGCTTGCCCCGGCCTCCCGCACGATCTGCGCCGCCGCCAGAGCCGAGCCGCCCGTGGTGCTCACATCTTCCAGAATCAAGGCCCGCCCGCCCTTCAGCGTTTCCCCTTGCGCCAGGCCTTCGATCCGCTTTTGGGTTCCATGCGCCTTGGCGCTTTTGCGAATGAAAAAGCCCCGCGGCGCGGGCTTCTCCTCCAGCTGGCGCAAGACGCCCAGCGCGGTTGTGAGCGGAATCGCGCCGATCTCCATGCCGCCCATATAGTCGGGCGGCGGATCATCCAGCGCCGCCAGCTTCATATCCAGCAGATGCGCAATCAGCGCCGCCCCGGACGGATCCATAATCACCGGCTTCAGATTGAAATAGATATTGGAGCGCCGCCCGGAGGCCAGCACCACCGGCCGGCCCCGGCTCAGGGCGCGCGCCTCAACCAGCGCAATCAGCGCCCGGCGTTTGCTTGCATAGTCCGGCATGTCCTTCTCCTCCGCTCGCCTGCCGCGCGGCGCGCGTCAATGCGCGTCCTCCCAATTGTGCGCCGCCCGGATTTCGACCTCCAGGGGCACGTTGAGGCGCAAGGCGGGTTCGGGCGCGGCGGTCATCACCTCGCGGATGATCCGGGCGGCGGCGGCGGCTTCCTCTTCCGGAGCCTCGAAGATCAGCTCGTCATGGACTTGCAAAATCATGCGCGCCGCCAGCCCGGCGCGGGCCAGCGCCTGCGGCATCCGGATCATCGCCCGCTTGATGATGTCGGCGGCGGCGCCTTGAACCGGAGCATTGATCGCCGCGCGCTCGGCCAGGCCCCGTGCGCCGGCTTCGCGCGCCTTGATCCGGGGCAGATGGCAGCGCCGCCCGAAAATCGTCTCAACATAAAGATCGCGCCGCGCCTGCGCCTTGATCGCCTCCATATAGTCTTTGATTCCGGGAAAGCGCCGGAAATAGGTCTGAATGTAATCGCTGGCTTCGCCGCGCCCGATCCCCAGCTGGTGGGCGAGGCCGAAGGGGGAAATCCCGTAGATAATGCCGAAATTGACCGCCTTGGCCCGGCGGCGGACCGCCGGGTCGATGCCGTCCGCCGCCCCCCCGAACATTTCGGCGGCGGTCATCGCGTGAATGTCCTCGCCCCGGGCAAAGGCTTTGGTCAAAGCCTCAACCCCGGCGATATGGGCAAGCAGGCGCAACTCAATCTGACTGTAGTCGGCGCTGATCAGAACACGGCCCTCCCCGGCGATGAAGGCGCGCCGGATGCGCCGCCCTTCATTGGTGCGAATCGGAATGTTTTGCAGATTGGGGTCGCTCGAAGCCAGCCGCCCGGTCGCCGCCGCGGCCATCGCATAGGACGTATGCACCCGTCCGGTCTGCGGGTTGACAAAGCCGGGCAGCGCATCGCTATAGGTGCTCTTCAGCTTGGCCAGATGCCGCCAGTCCAAAATCCGCGCCGGAAGGTCATGGCCCTGCACGGCCAGTTCCTCCAGCAGGCCGGCCTCGGTGCTCCATTGGCCGGTGCGGGTCTTGCGCCCGGAAGGCAGGCCCATCTTGTCAAAAAGCAGCTCCCCCACCTGCCGCGCCGAGGCGGGGTTGAAGTCCGCTCCGGCCAGATCGCGCAATTCACGGCTCTGTCCCTCCAGGCGGCGGGCAAATTCGCGGGAGAGCGCCGAAAGCGCGGCGGCGTCGATTCGGACCCCGGCCTCTTCCATGCCGGCCAGAACCGGAATCAAAGGCCGCTCCAGAGTCTCATAGACCGCGACCTTGCGCGCGCGCAGCAGGCGGGGGCGCAAAATCTGATGGAGGCGGGCGGTGATGTCGGCATCCTCCCCGGCATAGGCGGCGGCCTGGGCGAGCGGCACCTTCTCGAAAGTCACCGCTTTCTTCCCGGCCCCGGCGACCTGCTTGAAACTGATCGGCTGATGTTCCAGATGGCGGCGCGAAAGTTCGTCCATGCCGTGGCCGTGGTGTCCGGCGTCGATGCTGTAGGAGAGCAGCATGGTGTCCTCGACCGGGGCGAGGGCGATGCCGTGCCGGCGCAAGACGAGAAGGTCATATTTGGCGTTATGGGCGATCTTGAGGACGCCGGGGTCTTCGAGGAGCGGCTTGAGAAGGGCGAGGGCGGTGCGGGAGGCGATCTGTCCGGGCAGGCGTCCGGCTTTGGCCTTGTCGGCGAGTAGATCGCCGGACGCTGCGGGCGGCGGGGCTTCGTGGAGGAGGGGCAGATAGGCGGCGCGTCCGGGCGCCAGCGCCAGCGCCAGGCCGACCAGGCGGGCGCGCATGGCGTCCAGTGAATCGGTCTCGACGTCGACCACGACCCGGCCCTGGACGCGGGCGGCGGCGATCCAGTTTTCCAGAGCCGCCGGATCGGTGATCGTTTCATAGGCTTGCGTGTCGATGGGCTCGGACGCCGCCTGCGGCACGCGGATTCCGGGCCGGGGAGAGGCGGGAGAGGCGGGCGCGCCATAGGCTTTGGCGATGCGGGCGGTGAGCGTGCGAAATTCCATCTCGCGCAGAAAGGCAACCAGGGCTTCGGGGTCGGGCGGATGCCAGGCGAGGGCTTCCAGCGGAGTCTGCGGTTCGGCCTCGCTGTTGAGCAGGGCGAGGCGGCGGCTGAGCCGAATCTGCCCGGCGGCCTCAATCAGGGTTTGGCGGCGTTTGGGCTGTTTGATCTCCCCGGCCCTGGCGAGCAGGCTTTCCAGATCGCCATACTGGTTGATCAGCAGGGCGGCGGTCTTGACCCCGATTCCGGGCGCGCCGGGGATGTTGTCGGAGGAGTCGCCGGCCAGCGCCTGGACGTCGACCACTTTTGCAGGCGGAACGCCGAAGCGCTGAACGACCTCCTGCGGCCCGATGACGCGCTCCTTCATGGTGTCGATCATCACGACCTTGTCCCCGACCAGCTGCATGAGGTCTTTGTCGGAGGAGATGATCGAGACGCGGGCGTTTTTTTCCCTTGCGCGGCGGGCATAGGCGGCGATGATGTCGTCGGCCTCGAGGCCGGTCTGCTCGACCGCCGCCAGGCCGAAGGCCCGCGCCGCCCGCCGAATCAGGGGAAACTGCGGAATCAGATCCGCCGGGGTCTCGGCGCGGTTGGCCTTGTAGGCCGGGTAGAGGCGGCGGCGGAAGGAGGGGCCGGCGGCGTCGAAGACGGCGGCTATGTGGGTGGCCTCTTGCGCCTTTATTTCGGCGAAAAGTTTATGCACCATGGCGCAGAATCCGGCGACGGCGCCGGTGGGCAGATTATCGGAGGGGCGCGAGAGCGGCGGCAGAGCATGATAGGCGCGAAAGATATATCCGCTGGCGTCAATCAGGACGAGGTGGCTGGCGGAGTCGAGGGCGCGGGCGGCGGGTTCGGTCATGGGTCGGGTTATGGTTCGGGTCGTGGGTCTGGCCGGGGCGCGCGGGGATGAGCCCTATGCTTCCCGACAATGAGGCGATTCTCAAGTCCCGGACGCCGGGCGAGCCGGGCGCGGGGCATGGGCGCGGCGTGGCGGCGATCGAGGCGCGCGGCCTGCTCAAGACTTATCCGGCGCAGGCCGGCCAGCCCGCCCAGCAGGCGCTCAAGGGAATTGATCTGACGATTGCGCGCGGCGCGCTGTTCGGCCTGCTGGGCCCGAACGGGGCGGGCAAGTCGACCTTCATCAACATTGTCGGCGGCCTGACGGTGAAAAGCGGCGGGCATGTTGCGGTCTGGGGCTTTGACATTGACGCCAATCCGCGCCAGGCGCGGGCCAGCGTCGGGGTTGTGCCGCAGGAGCTGCATATTGATCCGTTTTTCACGCCCTTTGAGATTTTGGAGCTGCAGGCGGGATTATATGGAATCGCGCCGCGCGCGCGGCGGACCGCAGAGATTTTGCGCGCCTTCCAGCTGGAGGACAAGGCCGGCGCCTATGCCCGGACCCTGTCGGGCGGGATGCGCCGCCGTTTGATGGTGGTCAAGGCGATGGTCCATGATCCGCCGATTCTGGTCCTCGACGAGCCGACCGCCGGGGTCGACGTCGATTTGCGCCATCAGCTGTGGGAGGAGGTGCGCCGCCTGAACCGGGAGGGGGTGACGGTTGTGCTGACCACCCATTATCTGGAGGAGGCCGAGGCCTTGTGCGAGCGGATTGCGATCATTGATCATGGCGCGGTTGTCGCACAGGGGACGAAGCAGGAATTGCTGGAACTGCGCGATTCAAAGCGTCTGACGGTGACCGCAGACCGCGCCCTGCCGGAGGTTCCGGCGGGGCTGGCGCAGGCGCTGGCCGGGCGGCGAATCGAGGCGGACGAGGCCGGGCGGCTGCATATTCACTATCGTCCGGAGCGCGACCGGATCAGCGACATTCTGGGCGCGCTGGCCGCGGCGGGGGTGGAAATCACCGATCTTTCGACCCGCGAGACCGCGCTGGAGGATGTCTTTTTGCAGCTGACCCGCCTGGAGGAGGGATAGCGGCTCCCTTGCCGGTCCGGGCGCGCCGCTTTATTCATTCTGCGGGACGGCTATGGTTTTGGCTTCGAGCAGCGCGGCGATGTCGGCCTCGCCATAGCCGAGCCGAGCCAGTATGGCGTGGGTATGCTCGCCCAGTTTCGGGGCCGGGCGCTGAATGGCGCTGGGGGTTGCGTCAAATCGCGCCGCCGGGCGCGCCTGGCGCACTTCGCCAAACCCTTCATGGACCGTCCGGTCGATCGAGGCATTGGCAATGATTTGCGCGTGCTCCATCAGCTCCATGCGGTTCAGGAGGGGGGCGCTTGGCACCCCCTCTTTCTGGAAGCGGGCGAGCAGTTCGCCGCTCTCCCATTTTGCAATTTCCGCCGCGGTCAGTTTTTTGCGCTCCCCGGCATTGACAATGCGGGCCGCCGGAGTGGCAAAGCGTTCATCCTCCAGCCAGTCTTCGCGGTTCAGCGCGCGGCACATGCCGCCCCATTCAGCGTCAGAGACCGCGCCGGCGGTGATATAGCGATCCTGCGCCTTATAGATGAGATCCTGCGTGCCCTGCAGTTTGCGGACGTCGAACTCCCGCTCGCCATAAACCAGCCCGGCCATGCCTTCGGGCCAGAAAAACGCCAGCATGGCGTCAAGCATGGAAAGGCGGACATGCTGGCCCTGCCCGGTTTTTTCCCGGGCATAAAGCGCTGAAGAAACGGCCTGCGCCGCGGTCAGCGAGGTCACCTTGTCGGCAATGATGATGCGGAACATTTGCGGACGCCCGCTCGCGCGGTCGGCCTGAATGTCGGTCGCGCCCGACAGAGCCTGAATCACCGGATCATAAACGCGGGCCTGCGCATAAGGGCCCTGGTCCCCGAAGCCGCTGATGGATAGATAAATCAGTTTTTCATTGATCGCGCGCAAGGCTGGCTCGCCAAAGCCCATGCGGTCAATCGCGCCGGGGCGGAAATTTTGCATGAAGACGTCGGCCTGCTCCGCCAGCCGCCTCAGGATTTTTTTGCCCGCATCCGATTTCAAATTCACCGCCAGCGACTTTTTGCCGCGATTGCACGAATAAAACGCAGGATTGACGCCATTATGCAAAGCCGCCATATGACGCATCTGCTCGCCATAGGTCGGCTCAACCTTGATGACTTCAGCCCCTTGATCGGCCAGCATCATCGCGCTCATGGGGCCGGACACCATGCTGGTCAGGTCAAGAACCTTCACGCCATCAAGCGGCCCCATCGCGCTTCTCCATCAGTGCTGCAGAATTGATCTTCATGGATTTGCGGGCCGCCGGGCCGCCTGGGACGCGAGGCCAACACAGGCCGGAGTATAAAAAATCAATGCGCGCAATCAAATAATAAAAGAATGGAGGCGGCGATTGCCGGCCTTGCGGCCCGCGTGAGCGCGCCGGACGTCTTTTTGCCGACCGGTCTGGAGGAGGGAGAGCGGCTTGCCTGTCCGGGCGCACCGGGCGATAGTGGCGGCGGCGCCCGTAGCTCAGCCGGATAGAGCGCTGCCCTCCGAAGGCAGAGGTCACAGGTTCGAATCCTGTCGGGCGCGCCATTTTGGGCGAGGATCAGGCGGTGAGGACTCCCGCCGCGCCCAGAAGGGCGATCGCCGCGCACAGATAGCCGCCCGGCAGGCGGATCACGGCGGGATGGCCGCGCAGGCCGAGGACGGCGAACATCAAAACCAGGGCGGCGCTGATCACCACGGCCAGAACGGCAAGTTCCAGCGCGGCGGGGTTCCGGGCCGCATAGCCCAGCGCGAGGGCCAGGCCGGCAAACAGGACCGAACCGCTGTGCCAGCTGACCGGGATCAGCGCGGCCTGAACCGGGGTCATGCCCTCAAGGGCCAGCATCGGCTTGACGAATCCGCGCTGGCCGAGAAAGGTGTGAATGAAAAACGCGGCAACTGAAACGAGAGCGGCCAGAAAGAAGAATATAGACGACATAGCGACAATTTTCTTGAGTGGAGAGCAAGCAACGAATTATATCGAGAAATTGACCGTGAATAAAGCTTCTGTGGTTCTGGAACGTTTTGAAGGTTTCCCGGCAAGAACACTATATCTCGACAGTCGCGAATACTGCCCGATTCCTTGGTACAGATTTCTCACCACTCTATGATCGGCGTTGGTAATTGCAACAGCCGCGCCACGCTTGGAAGCTCGCGCAATAGAATCGCGCAGGCGAGTTTGGTCATCCCAGCTAAAAATGGTTTCATTATATTTTAGAAAATTATTATAGTTGTGCTTTACCGTATAAGGTGGATCAACAAAGACAAAATCTCCCTTCCCACTCTGGTCTATAATGCCCTCAAAATCGGAGTGGAATATATCGGCGTTTTTCAGCAGGCGGGCGATTTCCCCAAAATCCTCGCCTTCAAAGAGGACAGTATCCTTTGTGCCGACAGGAACATTGAATTCCCCTCTCAGATTAACCCTGTAGAGGCCGTTAAAGCACGTCCTGTTCAAATACAGGAAACGGGCGGCCTTGCTGAGAGGATTGTGATATTTTCCGTCTCTGATTTTATAATAATATTCTTTGGAGTGGTTTTTTTGGTGCCTTTGCATGGCTTTCTTCAAAGCAAGGGGCTGGTTCTTCATTACCTGATAGAGAAGGATGAGATCCTTGTTGGAGTCTGACAATAATGCCCGCGCCGGTTTGAGATGAAAGAACACCGCGCCCCCGCCAAGAAAAGGCTCAATATATCGCCGGTAATTTCCCGGAACCGGCAATGTCCCTTCAGACACCAGCCACCTCTTGCCTCCGGCCCATTTTAAAAAAGGAAGCGTCATTCCTTCAAAACCTGCTCCATCTTCGGCTCCAATTCACTGCGCAACCAATCTATAAATTCGATATCTCTCTCAGTGTATCGTCTTAAAGGGTTTCTATAAGCGGCCATATTTCTCAAAGAATTTAAACTCTCCATCCACTGCAAATAATATATCTTGCCTTTTTTTTCATCGGGTTGGCGCAAATTAAATATGTGCTCAAAATGAGGCCAATTGTTCTTTTGTCGGATAATCTCTCGAAGATCCAGAATATCCAAGTAGGCCCATTGGCGCGTTTTTCGCTCCTCCGAATCTGCTTGTTGTTTTTCATAGGTTCTCTCCAGAACTTTTCTGCTTTGCACCCCTTTCTCCCAAAAGGCTGGCTGTCCCGACGCCAAGACCTGTTCGCCGTGTATTTGTCTCAGAACCTTGACAACCGCATCAACCATCCTTTCGATAAGTCTCAAAGTATATTCCTTGGCTTCTGTCTCTGTTCTAGAGATTTTTGGATCATTTAATTCGCGAAATTCCTCCGGGCCAAAATCCTCATATTCCTCACGGATGATTTTGCAAAGATGAAAAAAGTATTCCTTGACACCTCCTTCCCCAAATTTTCGAGAAAATTTATCTTTTATATCTGCATCAGACGCGTTCTTTATATAATCGAATATAGGATCTGCGATCTTGCAAATATGCGAAGTGAATTGCTCTTCTCTGAGAGTGTGAAAATCTATACCCTTGTTCCTCCTAATATATTCGACAATCTCCGCAATGAGTTGTAAATGCGCGCGAATACCTGGATTTACAGAAATATAGGCTTCTTGTCCTTTTATCCAACGCTGAGGACTGGCCTGCTCGAGGTGTTTAAAATATTTGTTGATGATCTTTCTGGATCGCCTTACTGTTTCTTCATCTGTTCCCGCAGATAGTGGCCCTGGTGCAAACCCCTTCCTGACAATTTTTCTGATTAAGCCGGATCTCCTAAGGCCCTTTACAGCCTCTGATACTGTAAGGTTGCGGCTGTGTTCCTTCTCAATTCCCGGGACGCCGAAGCGATTCAATAAGGGACTTGTCGTGTCTTTGTCAATCTCTCGCACTATCAGCGAACATAATGCGGTAAGCGCAACACTCGGATCAGGATCGTCCAGTCTGAGATCGGCCAGTAAAATTGTGAGAAGGTTCCTCGGCACACTTTTTTGCTTGTGATTGATAGTTGTAAAAAGATCCGCTTCTTTTCGGGGAGCCATTTTTTCAAAAGCCAGAACGAAGAGGCTTTGGTCTA
Organism: Alphaproteobacteria bacterium; assembly: GCA_965204775.1. GTDB lineage: Bacteria > Pseudomonadota > Alphaproteobacteria > JAPOUT01 > CBDBFH01. The sequence goes on along the minus strand of CBDBFH010000028.1, from coordinate 259,893 downwards.
AAGAACTCTCGTCAAGGGGGGAGTAGCCATACAGGCGATGCTGGCCATCAATAATCCATGCGCTCTTATACTTGGAGGGTAAAGTTATCCAGCCAAATTTAATTTTGGGATCGCTATTTTCTTTGTTCTCCATCGGGTCAAAACGTGGCTTATCCATGAAATTTATAAGAATGTTGGTAGGGAAGTATCCACCTTTCTGGATAAATTTTCCAATTTCCTTTATCCGGGAAGAGGAAATCATACGTTGGTAGGCTGGCCTTCCCTCGGGATCATCCAGCGCATGGTGATTTATAAAAGCTATTTTCAGAAGTCTGCGCGGTGAAACGACAAAACTGTAGAAGGTCTCACCGCCAATTTTCCCCCGCACCGCAGGAAGTTTTTCACCGGTAAGGCCCGGAATCTTCTGTCCTTTGAGGAATTCTGCGGCAAACTGATATTTCCCCGCGGCCCCCATCTGCTTTATAAATGCCTCATAATACTGAAGTGCATTCTCATTGATCAGGACAAGATTTTCGTCTTGTGCTCTCCGAACATCTTCCTCCGACCATATAATCTTGTTGGTAACATACGCCCAAACAATCTTGGGCTTGCGTCGTTTGGCATATAATCCGTTAATGGATAGACGATGCTTCTCTTTGAGTGAAGCAGTTTCTCTTATAGCTTGCACAAGCGATCTTCTCTTTCTCTCTTCAGAGGATTTGCACTCTATGACAAAGGCGGTATCATCATCGCAAGCAAACACATCAACCTGCTTGCTATCTTCAGAACCGGTGTTGTTTGTAAATATAATTCTTGCGTTTCGACCGTTAAGAAAGCGGTACCCCATTTTGTAGAAAAGGCACCAAACCCTGTCCTCCAGCTTCTGACTATGCTTTTTCGGCTTTTTGAATCTGCTAACTCTTGTTCCCTCTCTGGCGATTTCCCAGCCAGCATCCAGCATACTTTGCGCTTCATGAGAGGGGGCGCTCTTGAACACAAAATCGTTATTGCGTTGCCGATATTCTTTTCTGAGATCATTGGGATCGGAAAGGAGGGGCGTAATCGGCCCCGAATCATCTGTGCCCCTGCCCGCTTCAAGCGTCTTCTTTTGCCTCCCACCCTGTCTGGACACAGGCTCTCCCCCTTGTCTCGCGGCTTTTAACTTTCTCGATTGCCCAAAATTGGGGGCGGATATGCGACCTCAAGATGTATTGTATTAATTATTTGAGAGGGGGCAAGTCCCTTTTGTTAAAGCTGGCGAGGCGGGCCACGTAGCGGGGATAGCCACCCCGCGCGCCCCGCTTTATTCGGGCAGAGGCGAAGAGTGATGATCGGTGATCTTCCACGCCCCGTCCTGCCGGACAAAGGTGAAACTGAAGCGCGCCGGAAGCCGAACCTCCCGCCCGCCCTCGCGATAGGTGAAGGTGTAGAGGCCCTGCGCAATCGCCGCATCGCCCAGCCGGCGCAGATGGGTTTCGGTGATCACGCCGGTCAGGCCGGGCAGAGCGGTGAATTTGCGGAAATAGTCAAGCCGCCCGGCGGCGTCGGTGCGAATCCGGCTGGACAGCGTCGGCAGCAAAACCGCATCCGCCTGATACAGGGCCTCGACCGCCTCAGGGCGGCGGCTGTTGACCGCCGCTATCCACGCCTGCAAGGCCGCCTCAACCGGACCGGCTCCGGACGGCCCGGACCCGGAATGCACACAGCCCGCCGCCATCAGCAGACCCGCACAGAAAAACAGAGAAACGCCCGCCCGGCGCAACGGGCCGAAACGCCTGAAGAAGCACATAGCCAAAATCCGCCTTCGTTTTTGACTCTCGCGCCCCGCCCGTTCTGAAAAATAGCAGGCCGGACGGCGGCCCCGCCATAACATGTTCTTGAGCGTGTTTTTGGGCGCGGAGTCATTCGGCGGCCTGCGCCAGACGCGGCGCGGCGGCGATCACGTCGGCGTCGACATGATCCTCGAACTGCCGGAAATTGCGCGCAAACATCTGCAAAAGGCGCGCGGCCTGCGCGTCATAGGCCGCCGGATCGGGCCAGCAGGCGCGCGGGGTCAGCAAAACGCTGTTCACCCCGTCAACCTGGCAGGGAACCTCGACCCCAAAATGCGGATCGACGCGCATCGGCACATCGTCCAGCAGACCCGACAAGGCCGCCGCAACCAGGGCGCGGGTTGCGGAAATCGGAATGCGCGAACCGGTTCCATAGCCGCCGCCGGTCCAGCCCGTATTGACCAGCCAGCAGCGCACCGCATGGCGGGCGATCAAATCGCGCAGCAGACGCCCGTAGACCGCCGGATGGCGCGGCATGAAAGGCGCGCCGAAACAGGCCGAAAACGTCGCCTGCGGCTCGGTCACCCCCTTCTCGGTCCCGGCAATCTTGGCCGTATAGCCGGAGAGAAAATGATACATCGCCTGGCCGGGCGTCAGCCGGGCAATCGGCGGCAGAACCCCAAAGGCGTCCGCCGCCAGCATGACGATGGTCGCCGGCGCCCCGGCCCGCCCCTCCTCGACCACCCCGGGAATGAAGGAGAGCGGATAGGCCCCGCGGGTGTTTTCGGTCAGACTGGCGTCGTCCAGATCCAGCGCGCGGGTTTGCGGGTCCAGCCCGACATTCTCCAGAACGGTTCCGAAGCGCCGGGCGGCGGCGAAAATCTGCGGCTCGTCTTCCTGTGACAGGCGAATCATCTTGGCGTAGCAGCCGCCCTCGAAATTGAACAGACCCTCCGGACCCCAGCCATGCTCGTCGTCGCCGACCAGACGGCGCGAGGGATCGGCGGACAGCGTCGTCTTGCCCGTCCCCGACAGGCCGAAGAAAATCGCCGGACGCCCCGAGCGCCCCGTTCCGACATTGACCGAGCAATGCATCGGCATCACCCCCCGGGGCGGCAGGCGATAGTTGAGAACCGTGAAGACCGATTTCTTGATCTCCCCGGCATAAGACGTGCCGCCGATCAGAACCAGGCCCTGTTCCAGATCCAGCGCAATCACGGTTGTGCCCCGCACGCCGTGGCGTTCGGGGCTGGCCTGAAAGCCGGGCAGGACGAGAATGGTCAAATCCGGCGCCGCCGCGCCCGGCTCGCCGGCGGGCGGCTCAATCAGAAGATTGCGGATGAAAAGCGCATGCCAGGCATATTCGGCATAGACCCGGGTGCGCAGCCGGTGGTCCGCCGCGGCCCCGGCATAGAGGTCTTGAATGAAAATTTCCCGGCCCCGGGCATAGGCCAGCATGTCTTCGCGCAGGCGGGCAAAGTTTTCGGGCGAGATCGGGGCGTTGTGCTCCCACCAGATCGCCCCTTCGGTTACCGAATCGCGCAGGATGAATTTGTCCTGCGCCGAACGCCCGGTATGCTGTCCGGTGCGCACCACCAGCGGCCCTTCGCGCGCAATCACGCCTTCCTTGCGGGCCAGCGCCATTTCGTAGAGGGCGGGGGCCTCATGATTCCAATGGGCCGCCCTGAGGCCGGTCAAGCCGTGCCGCCGGGCTTCATAAAGGCTGGGATGTCCTGTCTGCTCCACTTTCGCGCAAAGCCCCCCTTCCAAATCCGGCTTGCCCTTGTCCTGCGCTTGTCCTGCCGATGACCTGCCGATGCCCGGCCCCCGGACGGGACCGACCTTAAATCCGCTTGCTGCGTCAGCGCAAGCTCCTCAGACCTTTTGGCGCGACCGGCAAGGCCATGCTAGACCCTCCCTTGGGTCTCGCGCCTTCACCCGCGCGCGCCCTCCCGTGCCTTGCCCGCCTGAGCCCGAACTATGAGCGATCCCTCGGCTCCGCGCCGCACTTATATGCCGGGTATGCCCGGTTTCATGCCGGATTTGAGCAAATTGCTCCCGGCGGGGGCGCAAAGACGGATTCACCGGTTTCTTGCCCATGCCGGCTGGCGCAGCGCCGGGCTGGGGGTGGTCTGTCTGGCGGTGTTTGCTCTCTGGATTTGGGGGCTGCGGCCTTTTTCCGCCTCCCTGGACAATTGGCGGCGCGCAGAACTGATGCGCAACGCGCAGTTGGTCGCCGGCGCGCTGGCCGAGAGCGCAATCGATCAGGAAGCGGCGATTTCCTCTTTTGTCCCCCCCGGCGCGCGCCGCCCCGCCCGCCGCCGCCCGGCGCGGGGCCGCGCCGGGGTTTTCATCGCAGCGCGCGCCTCGGCAATCTTGCGCCGGGGGCAGGAGAATGCAGGCGCGCGCTTCCTGCTTTATGATGGGAACGCCCGCCTGATCCTTGACTCAGAGCAGATTGCCGCCGCCGGTTCGGTGGCGGTCGCCCCCTTGCCGCCGCCCGGTGCGCGGGCGGTGCGCCAGCGCGATTCGCGCAGCCAGGCCTTGCGCAAGAAAGCCGCGCTGGCCCGCCCGCGCATCAATGAGGCGCTGAAAGGCGCGGGCGGCAGTGAAATCCGGCAGGGCCTGTTTATCGCCGCCGCGCCGGTGCAAAAACTCAAAATCGTGCGCGGGGTGGTGGTCGCCATCCAGGAGCGGGAACTGGCGCGCGAAGCCGGGAGAGCGCAAAGATGGATCAATCTGTGGGTGTTTTTGGGGGGCGCCGGGCTTGTCGCCGGATTCTGGCTGATGGTCTGGACCGGATTTCTCGGACCGGTACGCCGCCTGTTGCGGGCGCACGGGGCCTCCGGCGCGGCGGCGGCCGGTGACATCGACCGGATCGGTCAGATCATGGCCGCGCAGGCCCGCCGCGCCCGCCGCGCCGGACAGGGCGTGCGGGATTTGGCGCAAGGGCTTTCGGCGCTGGCCGGAGAGGCGGACGTCTCTCTGGAGCCGGGATTGCGCGGACGAAACCGGCAGGCGGCGGTCCGGGCGGTCTGGTGTGCGGTGGCGGAATTAGAGGAATCGCTGGCTCGCGACGACAAAAAGGGGCGCTGCGATCTGCGCGCGCTGTTGCGCGAATGCGCCCTCTCGCGCAATGACGAGAGCCGGACGCGGATTGCCCTCGAGGAGGGGCGGCTGGGCGCGCGCAAGGGGATGGTGATTCGGATCGAGGTTGAGCCTTTGGCGCGGGTGCTGGTCTGTCTTCTCGATCTGGCGCTGGCGGCCTCGCCGGAAAAAGAGGGGAAGGTGCGCTTGCGCCTGGCCCGCGCCGGACAAGACGCAGCAGGCAATGTGCGGGTTGTGATCAGCGACCAAGGCCGAAGCCTGCCGGGCGGCGGCGGCGGACTGGCGGATTGGGCGGCGCGCTGCGCCCGGGCCGAGGCGCTCGGGCCGCTGGTCGCAGCCCTTGAGCGCGCCGCCGCCGCGCTGGGCGGGCGCATTGAGGCCGGGGGGCTGAAAAGCGGCGGCGCGCAGGCCGCGCTGATCTTGCCGGACCGGGGCGAAAGCGGGCTAGAATAGGCCGGGCCGGGGCCGGGAACCGGCGGCGGCAAGAGAGGGACGGCACGATGATTGGCCTTGTTCTGGTCACCCATGGCGGTCTGGCCGCGGAGTTGATTGCGGCGATGGAGCATATTGTCGGCCCACAGGAGAAAATCGCGGCGATTTCGATCGGCAGCGACGACGACATGGAGGCTCGCCGCCGCGATATTCTGGAGGCGGTGGCGGCGGTGGATGCGGGCAGCGGGGTGATTTTGCTGACCGACATGTTTGGCGGAACTCCCTCTAATCTGGCGATTTCGGCGATGGACAAGGGCCGGATCGAGGTGATCGCCGGGGTCAATCTTCCGATGCTGATCAAATTGGCGGATTTGCGCCGCCAGGCCAATCTGGCCGAGGCCGCGCGCGGGGCGCAGGAGGCGGGGCGCAAATATATTCACATTGCCAGCCGGATTCTGTCCGGGGCGGAGAAGTGATGGCCGAAGCCGATCCGCTCCGGCGCGCGGTGACCATCGCCAACCGGCGCGGTCTTCATGCGCGGGCCTCGGCGAAATTCGTCTCCTGCGTCAGCCGGTTCAAGGCCCGCGTCCATGTCAGCCGCGACGGCCAGCGGGTGGCCGGCGATTCGATCCTGGACTTGATGATGCTGGCGGCGGGGCCCGGCGCGCGGTTGATCATCGAGGCGCGCGGCATCCAGCGCCGCGAGGCGCTGGATGCCCTGGCGGCGCTGATCGAGAACCGCTTCGAGGAGGGGGAAAAATAAGCCTTGCCTTTGCCGCGCGCTTCATGCCTTTTGTGCGCGCCCGGGCGGGGCAGCAGAGGACGGAGCAGCGGACAATGAGCAAAGCGGCGCACAAGCCGGAGGCGGCGCAGAGCGGCGATTTTCACGTCGCCGATCTGGCGCTGGCCGAATGGGGGCGCAAGGAGATCGTCATCGCGCAAGGCGAGATGCCCGGCCTGATGGCCCTGCGCGAGATGCACGGGGCCGCCCAGCCTTTGGCCGGGGCGCGCATTGCCGGATGCCTGCATATGACGATTCAAACCGCGGTTCTGATCGAAACCCTGACCGCGCTGGGCGCGGAATTGCGCTGGTCGTCGTGCAACATTTTTTCCACCCAGGACCATGCGGCGGCGGCGGTCGCCGCCGCCGGGATCCCGGTCTTCGCCTGGAAGGGGGAAAGCGAGGAGGCCTATTGGGCGTGCATTCGCCGCACGCTGGAGGGGCCGGGGGGCTGGCGCCCCAATATGCTGCTCGACGACGGAGGCGATCTGACCAAACTGGTTCATGACGACTGTCCCGATCTGTTCGCCCATCTCAAGGGCGTCTCCGAGGAGACCACCACCGGCGTCTTGCGCCTCTATGAGATGGAGAAGGACGGAACGCTCAAAATACCGGCGATCAATGTCAACGACTCGGTGACCAAGGCCAAATTCGACAATCTCTATGGCTGCCGCGAGAGCCTGATCGACGGCCTGAAGCGGGCGACCGACGTCATGCTGGCGGGCAAGACCACGGTGGTCTGCGGCTATGGGGCGGTGGGCAAAGGCTCGGCGCAGGCGCTGCGCGGGGCCGGGGCGCGGGTGCTGATCACCGAGATCGATCCGATCTGCGCCCTGCAGGCGGCGATGGAAGGCTTTGAGGTCGTGCGCATGGAAGACGCCGCCCCCCATGCCGATATTTTCATCACCGCCACCGGCAACGCCGACGTCATCACGCTGGATCACATGCGCCGGATGAAGGCCGGCGCGATTCTCGCCAATATCGGCCATTTCGACTCCGAGATTCAGGTCGCCGCGCTGCGCAATTACCGCTGGCACAATGTCAAGCCGCAGGTCGACGAGATCGAGTTCCCCGGCGGCAAGCGCCTCATCCTGCTGGCCGAGGGCCGGCTGGTCAATCTGGCCTGCGCGACCGGACATTCCAGTTTCGTGATGAGCGCCTCCTTCACCAATCAGGTCCTGGCGCAGATCGAATTGTGGAAGAATCACGCCAATTACGCGAACAAGGTCTATGTTCTGCCCAAACATCTGGACGAGCAGGTGGCGCGCCTGCATCTGGACAAATTGGGCGCGCGGCTGACGGAATTGACTCCGGCGCAGGCCGCCTATCTGAATATCGCGCATGGCGGGCCTTTCAAACCCGATCATTACCGCTACTGACCGGCGATCTGTTTGGGGGGAATCGCGGTGTCGGCGATGCGCTCCGGGTCCGGGCGCGCCTGCGCCGCGATCAGGTGCCGCGCGATGAGATAGTCGGCGGGGCGGTTGATCGAATCGGCCCCGATCAGTCTGCCGCCGGACAGATAGAAGGCGCTGAAGCGGCCGCTTTCCGGCCGCCCGCGCAAGACCACGCGGTCGTAGCCTGCGGCCAGCCCGGCAATCTGCAATTTGACGTCATATTGGTCCGACCAGAACCAGGGAACCGAATCGCCGGGAAGCGGCGCGCCGCACATGGCGGCGGCGGCGGTCTGGGCCTGCGTGATTGCGTTGTGCACCGACTCCAGGCGAATCCGCCGCCCATAAAGGGGGCTGGGCTGGCTGGCGCAATCGCCGGCGGCGAAAATATCGGAATCGGACGTCCGGGCCCGGCCATCGGTCGCGATTCCGTTGTCCAGCGCCAGCCCGGCGCGGGCGGCCAGTGCGGTTTCAGGAACCAGGCCGACCCCGGCGACCACCAGATCGGCGGGATGAAGCGCGCCGTCCCGGCTGCGCACGCCGGTCACTTTTTTCGCGCCTTCGATTCGAACCGGGCTGACGCCGGTGAAGATTTGCACCCCGGCGCGGGCATGGCGGGCGCGGAAAAAATCGGCGATGACCGGCGAGGTCACCCGGGACAACAGGCGCGGGCGCGCTTCCAGAACGGCGACCTCCAAACCGCGCAGGCGGGCGCTGGCGGCAATTTCAAGGCCGATATAACCGCCGCCGACGACCACCAGCCGCCGCGCCTCTTGCAGGCGGGCGCGAATCTGTTCGGCATCGGCCAGCGAGCGCAAACAGAAAAAGCCGTCCAGATCGCAGCCGGGCAGATCAAGCCGCCGCGCCGCCCCGCCGGTGGCGAGCAGGGCGCGGCTGAAAGAAGCGCGCCCGCCTCCGGCCAGGCGCAATTCTTTGCTTCGGGGCATGATCTCCTCAACCCGCGCGCCCAAACGCAGATCAATCTCGTGCTCGCGGTAAAAGGACTCCGGCTTGAAGAAAAGCCGCGCGCGGGCGAACGCGCCGCTCAGGAAACTCTTCGAAAGAGGCGGGCGCTGATAGGGCAGTTCCGGCTCGCCCCCATAAAGGGCGATCCTCCCGCCGAAGCCCAGCCGGCGCAAGGCTTCCGCCGCCGCCAGACCTGCTTGGCCTGCGCCGATGATGGCATAGGTCTGAGTCATGGATGCTGCACGGGTCCTGGCCGCCGGGGTGTCGCGCCGAGCATAAACGGATTTGGCTGGATCGGCGGGGAAAAAGGAATAGGCTGGCGGGCATGGGAGCCTCCGGCGCGCAAATTTTTCGCCTGCCGCTTGCCGACGAAGCGGCCACGATTGCGCTGGGGCGGGCGATGGGCGCGCAGCTGGAGCGCGGCGATCTGATCGCGCTGCAAGGCGTTTTGGGGGCGGGCAAGACGACCCTGGCCCGCGCCATCATTCGCGCCCGGCTGGGCGAGGAGACGCCGGTTCCCAGCCCGACTTTCACGCTCGCGCAGATCTATCAGGCGCCGGATTTGGCGATCTGCCATGCCGATCTTTACCGCCTTGATGATCAGGCCGAGATTCGCGAATTGGGGCTGGAGGAGGCTCTGGCGTCGGGGGCGCTGGTGCTGGAATGGCCGGAGAAGATGGGGGCGGAACTGCCTTGCAACCGGGTTCATCTGCAGCTGGTTTTGCAAGGGGAGGCGGAGACGCGGCTGGCCCGGATCTGGACGGCCAGCACGCGCTGGCAGCGCAAGCTCGCCGCTTGGGGCGGTCATGAGCGGCCATGAGATGAAGAGATGAGCCGCGGCGCGGCGCAGGCGTTTCTGGCGGCGGCGGGCTGGGCGGCGGCGGCGCGCCGCCCGCTGGCCGGCGATGCTTCCACCCGCCGCTACGAGGCGCTGGTCAGGCCGGACGGCGCGCAGGCGATTTTCATGGACGCATATAGCGGGCGGCTGCAAGGCAAGGCCGGCGCAGATGACGCGCGCTATGCGGACCGGGTCAAACTGGCCCCGGGCTGCGGGGCGTTTGCCGCCATCGGTCTGTGGCTGCGCGCGCAGGGCCTGAGCGCGCCCGCCCTTCTGGCCCTGGACGTTGAACAGGGCTTTTTGCTGCTGGAAGATTTGGGGCGGCTGTCCTATGGCGCGGCGTTGAGCGGCGCGCAAAACTTCGCCGATCCCCGCGAACTGCTTGAGACGGCGCTGGAGGTTCTGATCCGGCTGGCGCAAAGTCCGGCTCCGGCGGCGCTGCCCCTGCCCGGCGGCGCAGAGCACAAACCGGCGCTGTTCGGCGAGGATATTTTCCTTGCCGAACTGGGCCTGTTCACCAACTGGTTTTGCCCCGCCGCCGCCCGCCCGCCCGGCGCGGCGGCGAAAGCGCAGTTTGATGAGGCGGCCCGGCGGCAATATGCCGCTCTTGCGCAGGCGCAGGGCGCGCCGGTCTTGATGCTGCGCGATTATCACTCGCCCAACCTGCTCTGGCTTCCGGAGCGCAAAGGCGCGGCGCGGACCGGCCTGCTCGATTTTCAAGACGCGCTGATCGGCCCGGCGGCCTATGATCTGGTCTCCCTTTTGCAGGATGCGCGCGTTGCGATTGACGCGCAGCTGGAAGAAGAGATGCGCGATCTTTATCTGGACAAATGCGCGCGCGCGGGTCTTGGAATCGAGTCCGGCAATTTTTTGCGCGCCTATGCAATTTTGGGCGCGCAGCGGGCGCTCCGGATTTTGGGAATTTTTATCCGCCTCGCCCGCCGCGACGGCAAGCGCGTCTATCTGCGCCATCTGCCGCGCGTCGCCGCCTGTCTGGAGCGCAATCTGGCGCATGAGGTCTGCGCGCCTTTCCGGCGCTGGCTGGAGATGCATATGCCGGAGGGCATCGGCGCGCAGATCAAACAGGTGACGGGATGAAAATCGAAACCGCAATGATTCTGGCCGCCGGCTATGGACGGCGGCTGGCCCCGTTAACCGGGAAAACCCCCAAGGCGCTGATCAAAGTGGGGGACGGGCCTTTGTTGGCCCATGCGCTGGATCGGCTGGCCGGGGCCGGGGTCGCGCGGGCGGTGGTCAATGTCCACCACAAGGCCGAGTCTGTGACCGGCTGGCTCGCGCAGCGTAGGGGCGCGCCGGAGATTGTTGTATCCGACGAGCGCGAAAGACTGCTCGGAACCGGCGGGGCGCTGATCAAGGCGGCGGCGCATTTGGGGCGGGCGCCGTTTTACATTCACAATTGCGACGTGGTCTGGCGGGAGGCCCCGCCCGGCGTTCTGGCGGTTATGGCGGCGCATTTCGATCCGGCGGCGATGGATGTGCTGCTCTTGCTGGTCGAGACCGCCCGGGCGCAAGGCTATCAGGGCCGGGGCGACTTCGCGGCGGGGCCGGATGGGCGTCTTGCGCCGGGGCGGGCGGCGGGCGGGGCGGCGTTTGTCTATGCCGGAGTTCAGATCATGCACCCCCGGCTGCTCGCCGCTTTTGCGCGAAGCGGCGCGGCGGCGGGAGCGCCGCTGCCCCGCCTGTGGGAGCCGGCGCTGGAAAGCGGGCGCGCCTTCGGCCATGTGTTGCAGGCCGGATGGGTTCATGCCGGAACCCATGAAGGGCTGCGCGCAGCCCGCGCGTTGTGGGGCGCGCCGGGCGGGTTATCCGCATGATGCGCCGGGGCGGATAGGAATCAGGTGATGACGCGGGCGAGCCATGTTTTCACGATTCCGGGGGGAGCAGATTTCCTGCGCAGTCTGGCGCGCGGGCTGTTGGGCAAGGCCGGGCGGGGGCTGCCTGCAGCGGGCGCAGAGTTGAGCGCGGTGACGGTTCTGCTGCCGACCCGGCGCGCCGGAGCAAGTTTTGCGCAGACCCTGCTGGAAGAGAGCGGCAGGGGCGGCCTGCTGCTTCCGGCGATTGTCTCGCTGGGGGGTCTGGATGATCTGGAGGAGGCCGAGGCGGAGGAGGGCGAAGGCGGCGCGGGGGAGAGCGCCGCCCTGTTTGCCGAAGACGGCGGTCTTCCGGCGGCGGTTTCCCGGTTGGAGCGGCAGGTGCAATTGACCGCTTTGCTGCAGGAAGCCTCCGCCGCCGCCGGGCGGGCCGGAGGCCATGCGGCGGCGGCGGGCATGGCCCGCGAACTGGCCCGCTTTCTGGATATGACGCAAAGCGCCGGGGCCGATCTGGCCGGGCTGGACACCCTGGCCCCCGGCGAGATGGCGGATCATTGGCAGGCGACGCTCGACATTTTGAAGATCGGGCGCGATTCATGGCCGCGGTATTTGATGGAAAAGAAAATGCTGGACCCGGCGGCGCGGCGCATTGCCGTGATTGAGGACTGGGCGCGGCGGATCGAAGCCGGGGCGTTTGCCGGTCCGCTGATCGCCGCCGGTTCGACCGGGAGCCGCCCGGCGACGGCGCGCCTTTTGGCGGCGGTCGCCGCTTGCCCGCAAGGCGCAGTGGTCTTGCCGGGTCTGGATGCCGGGTTGGATGACGCGGGATGGGCGGCGCTGGCGGAGTCCCACCCGCAATATGGCCTCAAGCAGCTGCTGGACAAGATGGGAATCCCCCGTGCGGCGGTGCGGCGCTGGCCGGGGGTTCGGGTTTCGGCCTCTTGCCGGGGCCGGGGGCGGTTGCTGTCTTATGCGCTGCGCCCCGGCGGCGGCGGCGCGGTGCGCGGCCTGCAAGCGCCTTTGCGTGACTTGACCCCGATTGAAGCGGAAACCCCGCGCGAGGAAGGGGAAATCATCGCCTTGATTTTGCGCCGCGCACTGGACAGGCCGGCGCGGCGCGCGGCGCTGGTCACCCCCGACCGGGCTTTGGCGCGCCGGGTTGCGGTTGAACTGCGGCGCTGGGGCGTTCGGGTCGACGATTCGGGCGGAACGCCGCTTGCGCGCATGGCCGCCTTTGTTTTCCTGCGCCTGGCCGCCCATGCCGCCCGCGCGCGTCTGGCCCCGGTGCTTTTGCTCAGTCTGGCCAAGCATCCGCTTTGCGCCGCCGGCATGGACAGAGCGGCTTTTTTGGCTTTGCTGCGCGATTTCGAGCGCGCGGTTTTGCGCGGCGGACGGCCCCGCCCCGGTCTGGAAGGTTTGCGGCGCGCCACCGGGCGCGGCACGCAATTTGCCCTCCTGCTCGACCGGCTGGAGGAGGCGTTTCAGCCCTTTTTGAAACTGATCGAGCGCGGCGAGGCGCCGTTCATCGATCTGGTTCGCACCCATATCGCCTGCGCGGAATCTCTGGCCGGCGATGGGCAAAGGCCGGGGCGCGAGCTTTTGTGGCGGGCGCGGCAAGGCGGCGCACCGGCGCGCGGTTTTTTCGCAGACGTGCTGGATCACGCTGCTCTCCTGGGGACGATTCAGACCGGCGATTATCCGGAATTGATCGAAGCGCTGGCCGAGGACAGCGTCGTGCGCGATCCGCCCCCTTTCGGGCAGCGGATTCACATTTGGGGTCCACTGGAAGCGCGCCTGCAAAGGCCCGATCTGCTGGTTCTGGGCGGCCTCAATGAGGGATGCTGGCCGTCTGTGCCCGGCGGCGATCCGTGGCTGTCGCGCCCGATGCGCGCGAGTCTGGGGCTGGAGCCGCCCGAACGGCAATTGGGGCTGGCGGCGCATGACTTCGTTCAGGGCGCGCAGGCCCCGCAGGTCTGGCTGACCCGTGCGCGCAAGGGCGCAGACGGCGCGCCGACCATCACGGCGCGCTGGCTGATGCGCCTGCAGGCCCTGCGCCGGACCGGCGGCACAGCCGCCCACGAAGATAAAAAGCCGCAGATGTTTCGCGCTCTGGCCGCCGCGCTGGATCGTCCGGCCCGGCGGCATAAACCCGTCCCGCCCGCCCCGCGCCCGCCGCTCGCCATGCGCCCGCGCCGCATTTCGGCAACCGCGATCGAAACCCTGATTCACGACCCTTACGCTTTTTACGCCCGCCATATCCTCAAACTCAGACCGCTGGACGCTTTGGAAGAAGACCCGTCGGCGGCCGAGCGCGGGCGGATCATTCATGCCGCGCTGGAAGCCTTCGCAAAGGCGTTCCCCGCCGGACTGCCCGGCGATGCCGAAGCGCAATTGGAGCGAATCGGGCGCAAGGTTTTTGATCAGGCGCCGCATGGCGCGGCGGTCGAAGCCTTCTGGTGGCCGCGCTTTGTGATCGCCGCGCAAAGCTTCATCGCTCTGGAGCGGGCCGATCTTCGCGCCGGAGCCGCCGCTGTCCATGCCGAGATGCAAGGCGCGCGCCGCCTTGACGTCAAGGGCCAAAACTTTGAAATCACCGCCCGCGCCGACCGGATCGATCTGCTCCGGAACGGCCGGATCGCCATCTATGACTACAAGACCGGCGCGCTTCCCTCCCGCAGCCGGATCAGCCGGGGCGAGCATCCGCAATTGCCGCTGGAGGGCTGGATTGCGCAAGGCGGCGGCTTTGCCGGATTGGGGCGGCGGCAGGTCGCCCGTCTGGCGCATATTCAGCTACGCCCGGGGCGGGACAACCCGCTTGAGGACATCGCCGCGCCGGACGAAGAGAGCGGCAAGGCCGGGGCGGGGCTGGCCAAACTTCTGGCCGGTTATTGCAATCCCCGGCAGGCTTATTTGTCCCGTCCCCGTCCCGGCGCGGCGGAGCGGGGGGGCGAGTATGATCATCTGGCCCGGCGCGCCGAATGGAGCGCGCCTTCGCGGAGCGGGCGGCGGCGATGAGCGGGCGCAGTCCAGAGCAGCGCACCGCCTCCGACCCGCGCCATTCGTCCTGGGTTTCGGCCAATGCCGGAACCGGCAAGACCCATGTTCTGGTCGACCGGCTCATGCGGCTGCTGCTGGCGGGAGCCGAGCCGGGGCGGATTTTATGCCTGACTTTCACCAATGCGGCGGCGGCGGAGATGTCGAACCGGCTGCATGAGCGTCTGGCGCGTTGGGCGGTGATCGAAGAGGCCGAGCTGGCGGCGGAGATTGCCGAACTGGAAGGGCGCAACCCCGCTCAGGCGAACTGCGCGGCGGCGCGCAGTCTGTTCGCCCGAACGCTGGAAGCGCCGCAGGGTTTGCGGATCGACACGATCCACGGCTTTTGCCGCCATCTGCTCACCCGGTTTCCGATTGAAGCCGGGGTTGCGCCGAATTTCCGGGTCAGCGACCAGCATATGACAAACGATATTCTTCGCGCCGCCCGCGACGCGGTTCTCGCCCGGGCCGCCCCGGGCGCGGACGCGGCGCTGGCGGCGGCGCTGGCCCGCGTCAGCCGGGAGGTGGACGAGGCGGGGTTCGACAAACTCTTCAGGGAGATTGCCCGGCAGCGCAGCGTCTGGCGGCGGAGCCTTGCCAGCCGGGAGGCGATTGCCGGAAAGGCGGCGGCCTTGCGCGCCGCTTTGTCGCTGGAGGAGGGCGAGACCCCGCACCGCGTCATCCGCGCCGCGCTGCAGGCCACCCCCGGACCGGCGCTGGCCCGCGCCGTCAAAACACTGGCCGGCAACGGCAGCGCCGGCGATCTGCAAACAGCCGGCGGCATAGAGAAGTTTCTTGCCGCAAGAGAGGGCGATGATTTTGAGGCCGCCTTTGACGCCTATTGCGCCGTCCTGCTGACGCAAGCGGGCGCGCCCCGGAAAAAGCTTGTGACAAAAAGAGTCGGGGACAAAGCCCCGGAGGCGGCGCAGCTTCTCGCGCAGGAGCAGGCGCGCATTCTTCAGGCCTGCCGCCGGGCGGGCGCGGCGCGCATGGCGCAGGCGGCGGAGAGCCTCTGGCATCTGGCGGCGGCCTTTCTCGACCAGTTCGAGCGCCTGAAAGCCGCGCGCGGCCTGCTGGACTATGAGGATCTGATCGAAAAAACCCGCCGCCTCCTGTGCGAGCGCCGCGCCGCCGCCTGGGTTCTCTACAAACTGGACGGCGGCCTTGATCATATCCTGATCGATGAAGCGCAGGACACCAGCCCCGCCCAGTGGGAGGTGATCCGCGCGCTTACCGACGAGTTCTTTGCCGGGCTGGGCGCGCGCGACGCACCCCCGGGGCGGCGCAGTCTGTTCACGGTCGGCGATCCCAAGCAGTCGATTTTCAGCTTTCAGGGCGCGAGTCTGGCGGCCTTTTCCGAACAGCGCGCGCATTTCGAGAAGACGATTCCGGCCTCCGGAGCGGTTTTCGCGCCGGTGCGGCTGGAGACGTCCTATCGCTCGGTTCGGCAGATTCTGGAGGCGGTGGACAGGGTTTTCGCGCAAGAGGCGCTGCAGGCCAGCGTCACCGACGCCGGGGCGCCGATCCGGCACAAGGCGTTTCGCGCCCAAAGCGGCGAGGCCGTGGTCTGGCCGCGGGCCGAAAGCGCGCCCGGCGGCGGGATCGAGGCCTGGCAGGCCCCGGCCCAAAACGTCCCGCCCGCCTCGCCGCAGGCGCAGCTGGCCTCCGACATTGCCGAAGAAATTCAGGCGCTGCTGCGCGGCGGCGTTCAGGCCGGAGAAATTGTGATTCTGGTGCGGCGGCGCACCGAGTTCATCGCCCGGATGATGCAGGCGCTGGAGGCGCGCGGGATTGCCGCCGCCGGCGCCGACCGGCTGGTGGTCGGCGAGCATATTGCCGTGATGGATCTGATGGCGCTGGGCCGCTTTTGTCTGCTGCCGGAAGACGATCTCAATCTGGCGGCGCTGTTGAAGAGTCCGGTCTGCGGCCTCGGCGATGAAGATTTGATCGCGCTGGCCGCCTTGCGCAGCACGCGCGGGGCGGCGTCTTTGTGGCAGGCGCTCAAGGTCCGGGCCGGCCGGGACCCCCGCGCCGGACGCGCGGTGGACGTCTTGCGCGCCAGTCTTGCGCAGGCCGATTATGCGCCCCCCTTTGAGTTTTTCGCCGGGCATTTAAGCGCCCGCAACATGCGCCGCGCCCTGCTGGCGCACACCGGGCCGGAAGCCAATGATCCGCTCGACAAATTTCTTGACCTCGCCCTCGACTATGAGCGCGCCCACCCACCCTCGCTGCAGGGCTTTTTGCAATGGATGACCGGGGCGCGGGCCGAGATCAGCCGCGACATGGATCATGGCGGCGCAGCGGTGCGGCTGATGACCGTGCACAGCGCCAAGGGGCTGGAGGCGGATATCGTGTTTCTGCCCGATATTCCGCCCCATGCGCCGGCCCCGGAGGTGTTTTTTGCCCACACCCCGGCGGGCGCTTTTCCGCTCTGGCGGGTTGAGAAGCGGTTTTGCCCGGAACTGGCGCAGCAGGCGCTGGACGCGCGCGCAAAGCAGGAGAGGGAGGAAGCCCACCGCCTGCTTTATGTGGCGATGAGCCGGGCGCGCAACCGGCTTTATGTTTGCGGCTATCGCGGCGGACGCGCCCCCCCGGAAGGCAATTGGCATGATCTGACCGCGCCGCATCTTGCGCAGCGGCTTCCAGGGGAGGGGCCCGCACAGGAGCGCGAAGGGCCGCGCCCGGCGGCAGGCGGCGCAGATCGGCGCGCGTCCCGCGCCTTGCCCGGCTGGGCGAAGACCGCGCCGGTGGCGGCGGAAGCGCCGCCTCTCTTGCGGCCTTCGCGCGCCGGCGGGCGGGCGGCGGCGGACCGCGCGCCGGCCTCCGGGCCGGGCGCAAGCCTGGACCCCCGGCGGCGCGGCGCGATCATTCATGCCGGTCTTGATCTGGCGGCGGGCCTTCCGGCTCCGGCGCGCGCGCGCGCGCTGAAGCGCTTTTTGTCCGCGCCGGGGCGGGGGCTGGCGGCGGCGGCGCAGCGCGCGATCTTCGCCGAAATCGAAACCCTGCTCGCCCGGCCCGAACTCGCCCGCTTTTTCGGCTCCGGCACCCGCGGCGAAGCCCCTTTCGCCGCCGGTCTGCGCGATGAAAAAAGCGGCAGGACATGGCGCATTTCAGGCCGAATCGACCGGTTGTGCGTGCCGGAGCATGGCGAGATCGCAATCCTCGACTACAAGAGCGGCCTGCCCGCGCCCAAGACGGCAACGCCGGAGCGCGACTTGCGCCAGATGGCCCTCTACCGGGCGGCGATCCGCGCGATCTGGCCGGGCCGCCCGGTGGCGGCGTTTTTGTTGTGGACATCAGGGCCGGTTCTGCTTCGCCTGCCCGATCCGGCGCTCGACCAGGCTTTGACCCGCGCCCTTGACGCCCGCCGCAGCGATTCCTAGATTAAGCGTGCAACGCCCCCAGGGACGCAGACAGAGGACGGAAGAAAGCGATGAGCCCCCAAAACGTAAGCGATGAGAGTTTTGAACAGGATGTTCTCCAGTCCGGTCAGCCGGTTCTGGTCGATTTCTGGGCCGAGTGGTGTGGGCCGTGTAAGCAGATCGCCCCGGCGCTGGAGGAGATTGCCGCCGAAAGAAACGGCAGTCTGACTGTCGCCAAGATCAATATCGACGACAATCCTCAAACGCCGACGCGCTACGGGATTCGCAGCATTCCGACATTGATGCTCTTCCGGGACGGCCAGCCGGCGGCGGTGACGACCGGCGCGCGCGGCGCGGCGGCGCTCAGGGAGTGGATCGACCGGGCGCTGGCCGGCTGAGACTCGCCCTTCAGGCGTTTTCGCGCAGCACATCCCCGGCCAACAGCAAAGAGCCGCAAATCAGGACCCGCGCCGGAGGGCGGATGGCGGCCAGCGCCTCAGCCGGACCCGCCGCGAGGCGTGAGGCCAGTCCGGCGGCGCGGGCGGCGCGGCGGATATCCTCCGGCTTCATCGCCGCCGCCCTGTCTTCGAACCGCAGAGCGTGGACGCAGTCGGCCAGCCCCTTGAAGGGCGCAAGAAATCCCCCTGCATCCTTGACCGCGCGCATGGCGCAGATCAAGTGGAGCGGCTTGGGGTCGGCAGCGTTCATCCCGGCGCAGGCGCGGGCCAGCGCAACGCCCGCCGCCGGATTGTGGCCGCCGTCCAGCCAGACCTCAACGCCTGACGGGACCGGACGCAGCAAAGGTCCGCCGGTCAGGCGCTGCAGCCGTCCGGGCCAGACCACGCTGCGCAAAGCCTGCGCCATTCGGGCCGGGTCCGGCTCTGCCGGCTGCGCCCGCAAAAACGCGGCCAGCGCCAGCCCGGCATTGCCGATTTGATGCGGGCCGGCCAGCGCGGGCCGGGGCAGGCGGAGCCGGACGCCCCGCGCGCAATAGGTGAAGTGATCCCCGCCGTCCCGCACGCGCCAGTCCCGGTTTTCCAGAAACACCGGCGCGCCCTTTTCCGCCGCGGCGCGCATGATCGCCGCGCGCGCCGTGCGCGGTTGCGCCGCGCACAGAAGCGGACATCCGGCTTTGATGATCCCGGCCTTTTCGCGCGCAATAGCCGGCAGGCTGCGGCCTAGAAACTCCTGATGATCCAGGCTGACCGGCGTGATCACGGTGAGCAGGGGTCTGGCGACCAGATTGGTCGCATCCAGCCGCCCGCCCAGCCCGGTCTCAAGGAGCAGGAAGTCGGCGCGCGCGCGGGCAAAAGCCAGAAAGGCCGCCGCGGTGGTGATCTCGAAGAAGGTGATCGGCTGGCCGCGATTGGCCCGGCGGCATTCTTCCAGCAGCCCGGCGAGCGCGCCCTCCTTGATCGGGGCGGCGCCGGGGTCTCCGGCCAGCGCGATTCGCTCATGGAAGCGGCGCAGATGCGGCGACGTATAGACATGAACCCGCGCCCCGGCGCGCTCAAACAGGGCGCGCAGAAAGGCGATCACCGAACCCTTGCCATTGGTGCCGGCGACGTGAATCACCGGAGGCAGACGCCGTTCCGGATGATTGAGGGCGGCCATCAGGCGGCGAATCCGCCCCAGATCGAGATCAATCTTTTGGGGGTGAAGGGCGGCGAGCGCGTCGAGCAGACTCCGGCTGTCCCGTCCGGGACTCATGCGCGCCGTGAAAGAGGCGAAGCGGTGGCGCCTTCCGCCTCCCAGGCCGGGCGGCGCAGGAGAAGGCGCAGGAGGCCGGCCAGTTTCGCCCGCAACGCGGCGCGGGGGACGACCATATCGACCATGCCATGCTCCAGAAGATATTCGGAAGACTGAAAGCCTTCGGGCAGTTTCTGCCGGATCGTCTGCTCAATCACCCGCGGCCCGGCAAAGCCGATCAGCGCCCCCGGCTCGGCGATATGAACGTCGCCCAGCATGCCGTAGGAGGCGGTGACGCCGCCGGTGGTCGGATGGGTCAAGATGACGATATAGGGCAGGCCCGCCCGCCGCAGCGACTGAATGGCGACGGTCGTGCGCGGCAATTGCATCAAGGAGAGAATCCCCTCCTGCATCCGTGCCCCGCCGGCGGCGGTGACCATGATATAGGGCGCGGCGTCGGCCAGCGCCGTCTGCGCCCCGGCGATGATCGCTTCGCCCGCCGCCGCGCCCAGCGAGCCGCCCATGAAACTGAAATCCTGAACCGCCAGAACCACATCCAGGCCGGTCAGACGCCCGCGGGCGAGCAGAACCGCGTCACGCTGTCCGGTTTTCTCGCGGGCTTCCTTGATCCGGTCGCGGTAGCGCCTCTGGTCACGGAAGCCCAGCGGGTCCAGCGGCGCTTCGGGAGTCTCTTCAATCTCCCAGGAGTCGGGGTCGAGGAGCAGTTCCAGGCGGCGCGGCGCGGCCAGACGCATGTGATGGCCGCAGGTCGTGCAAACATTGAAGGCCTGCTCCAGATCGCGGTGGAAAATCATCGAGCCGCAAGACGGGCATTTGCGCCACAGATCGCCCGGCGTCTCTTTCTTCTGAAAGACGCGGCGGATTCGGGGGCGAATCACGTTTTTGATCCAGTTCATGCGTCCTGTTTCTCCCGCGCAGCGGCGGTGTGCACCGCCTGGGAAAAAGCGCGCACGGCGCGCAAAACCCGCGCGGCGGTGTCAGGCGCGGGCGCGCCCGCCGCATCCAGCGCCCCGCGCACGATCTCAACCAGCGCCGAGCCGACCACGACCAGATCGGCATGCCCCGCCGCCTGCGCCGCCTGCGCCGGGGTCTTGATCCCGAAGCCCAGCGCAATCGGCAAGCCGCACACCGCCCGGATTCGGGAGAGATGCGCCGCCGCCGCCGCCAGATCAGGCTGCGCCGCGCCGGTGGTGCCGGTGATCGAAACATAATAGAGAAAACCGGCGGCGTTTTCGAGAATGCGCGAAAGACGCGCCTGATTGCTGTTGGGCGCCGCCAGCCGAATCAGTTCCAGGCCCTGTCCGGTCATGGCCGTGCGCAACGCGCCGTCTTCCTCCGGCGGCAGATCGACCACAATCGCCCCGTCGGCTCCGGCCCGCCGCGCCGCGCGGGCAAAGGCCTCCAGGCCCAGCGTGTGAATCGGATTGTAATAGCCCATCAAGATCACCGGAGTCGTCCGGTCGCGGGCGCGCCAGCCGGCGAGAAGATCAAAACCGGCGCGCATCGTCCAGCCGGCCTCCAGCGCGCGCCGGCTCGACGCCTGAATCGCCGGGCCGTCGGCCATCGGATCGCTGAAAGGCATCCCCAGTTCGATCAGATCGGCCCCGGCCCCGGCCAGCCCTGAAAGAATCTCCATGCTTACCGCCCGATTGGGGTCGCCGGCGGTCACAAAAGCGCCCAGCCCCGCCCGGCCTGCTTCCTTAAGCCGGGCAAAACAGGCGGCAAGGCGGGCGGGCGCACTCATTCAATCCGCTCCCCCAGAAGATCGGCGGCGGTGAAGACGTCCTTGTCGCCGCGCCCGCACATATTCATCACAATGATCTTCTCCGCCGCCATCTTCGGGGCAAGGTCCAGAACATGAGCCAGCGCATGGGCCGGCTCCAGGGCGGGGAGAATGCCTTCCGTCTGCGCGCAGCGCTGGAAGGCCGCCAGCGCCGCGCCGTCGCCGACCGCGACATAGCGCACCCGGCCCGCATCGCGCAGCGCGGCATGCTGCGGACCGACGCCGGGATAATCCAGTCCGGCGGAAATCGAATGGCCTTCCAGAATCTGCCCGTCGTCATTTTGGAGAAAATAGGTGCGGCTGCCATGAAGAACGCCGGGCCGCCCGCCCGAAAGCGAGGCGGCATGGCCGGCCTTGAGTCCGGATGCGGCGGGTCCGGATGCGGTCAAGCCGCGCCCGGCGGCCTCGACCCCGTGGAGTTCAACGCCCGCCTCCTCCAGAAAGGCGTCGAACAGGCCCAGCGCATTGGAGCCGCCGCCGACACAGGCGGCCAGCAGATCGGGCAGGCGGCCTTCCCGTTCGACGATCTGGCGGCGCGCCTCGCGCCCGATCACGCTTTGAAAGTCGCGCACCATGTCCGGATAGGGATGCGGCCCGGCGACCGAGCCGATCATGTAGAACGTATCTTCAACATGGCTGATCCAGTCGCGCAGGGCTTCGTTCATGGCGTCTTTGAGGGTGGCCGAGCCGCTCTCGACCGCGACCGCCTGCGCGCCCAGCAGGCGCATGCGGAAGAGATTGGGCTTTTGGCGGGCCATGTCGGCGGCTCCCATATAGATCACGCAGTCCATGCCGAAGCGCGCCGCGACGGTCGCGGCGGCAACCCCATGCTGACCCGCCCCGGTCTCGGCGACGATCCGCCGCTTGCCCATCCGCCGGGCGAGAAGCGCCTGGCCAAGACAATTGTTGATCTTGTGCGAGCCGGTGTGGTTGAGCTCGTCGCGCTTGAAGTAAATCCTGGCCCCGCCCGCCTCGGCGGTGAGCCGTTCGGCGAAATAAAGCGGGCTGGGCCGTCCGGCGTAATCGGCCAGCAGGCGGTCCAGTTCGGCGAGAAAAGCGGGGTCGCGCCGGGCCTGTTCATAGGCCGCTTCCAGTTCCAGGATCGGAGGCATCAGGGTCTCGGCGACGAAGCGCCCGCCATAGGCGCCGAAGCGGCCCTGAGCGTCGGCCCGCCGGGGAAGGGGAGGGCGCGCGCTCATCGGCAGCGGCTTTCGCGCGCCGCCTTGGCCGCGCGCACAAAGCGGGCAATCAGCTGCGGGTCCTTGCGCCCGCGCCCGCGCTCGACCCCGGAGGAGACATCGACGATCCGCGCCCCGCTGATCGCGCAGGCTTCGGCGACATTTTCGGGCGTCAGGCCGCCGGACAAAATCCAGGGCGGGCGATGGCTGCGCCCGGCGAGCAGACTCCAGTCGAAGACCCGGCCCTGTCCTCCAAAACTGCGCCCCGGCGCGGACGGGGCGGCGTCGAAGAGAATCATGGCCGCGCCGGCGCGGTAGGCTTCGGCCCGCGCCAGGTCGCCCGCCCCGCGCACCGGCAGGGCCTTGATCACCGGAGTCCGGAAGCGGGCGGCGATCTCGCCGGTGCGCTCCGGGCTTTCCGCGCCGTGGAGCTGAAGCAGGTCGGGGCGCACCGCCGCGACAATTTCGGCCAGAAGAGCGTCACCGGCGTCGGCGGTCAAAGCCACCGCCCGGGCGCGCCCGGCCAGCGCGCGCAGAGTGTGGGCGCAGGAGACCGGCAGATGGCGCGGGCTTTCCTCATGAAAGTTGAAGCCCAGAAAATCGGCCCCGGCCTCCACCGCGGCGCGCACGCTCCGGGGGTCGGTCAGGCCGCAGATTTTGACCGCGACGCTCATGGGCTCGTGGGCCTGGCTCATCGGCCTGATCGGCCTCCCTTCAAGGCGCGGCGGCGCGGTTGAGGCGGGCGCGCAAATGCTTGCCGGGGCGGAAGAAGGGATGCAGCCGGGCGGCAACCGCGACCGGCTGACCGGTGCGCGGATTGCGCGCCATTTGCGCCCGCCGCCGCTTGACCGCAAAGACCCCGAAGCCGCGCAATTCCACCCGGCCCCGCCGGACCAGCCCGGCGGCAATCTCTTCCAGGATGACCTCAACGATTTTTTCGGCGTCGGCGCGCAGGAGATGGGGGTTGTCCCGGGCAAGACGTCTGATCAGCTGGGATTTCGTCATGGCAGGAGGCCCTTTGCATCGCCTGCGGGGTCTGGGGATATCTCCCGGCGCGGAAAGGCTCAGCCGCCGGGCCGCCAGACGGCCATCAGCCCCCCCGTCCCCGGCAGGCCGGAGGGGGCGAGCGCGCCGGCCAACATGGCCAGCGCCGTGCGCGCATCGCGCAGGGCGGAAAAGGCGCCAAATGAATCCGCGTCGCGGTCGTAGACCCGAAGATCGGCGGGGATTTCGTGTTCCTCCTCCAGCCATCGGCGGGCCAGCTTTTCGCCGCCCACATCATCAATCAGGCCGCGGGCGCGGGCCTGTCCGCCGGTGAAGATGCGCCCGTCGGCCAGATCGAGAACCTGCGTCCGTTCCATCGCGCGGCGCCGGGCGACCAGATCGACGAACCAGTCAAAGCCGTCCTCGACCGCGGCGCGAATCACATCGCGCGCCGGGCCGGGCGCGGACTCAAAGGGATTGGGACGCGCCTTGAGCGCGCCGCTGCGCACCGCCGGGGCGGCGACCCCGGCCTTGTCCATCAATTCGGCAATTTCAACCCACTGAAACAAAACGCCGATAGAGCCGGTGATCGTATTGCGCCGGGCGATGATGTGGTCGGCGGCCAGCGCCGTGATATAGCCCCCGGAGGCGGCGACTTCCCCCATCACCGCCACCACCGGCTTCTTGCCGGCAACCGCGCGCACACTCTCGAAAAGCGCCTCCGCCCCCGCTGAGGACCCCCCCGGCGAGTTGATCCGCAAAATCAAGGCCCGCGCCGAGTCGTCGCGCGCAATCGCCTCCATCAAGTCGAGCCGCTCATGGCTGTCGCCGATAAAGCCTTCAATCTGAACCCGGGCGACGTGGTCGCGTCCGGTCTCAACCGCCTGACTGATCACAACCATCCCGGCCAGCACCACCGCCAGAACCGCGGCGATCCGCCAGCGCAACAGGCGGCGGCGCAACCCGCGCTCGTAAAGCAGCCCATCGGCCTGAAAGGGATCCGGCGTCATGGTCATGGGCGGGCCTCCGGCTCCGGATCCTCTTCGCTCTTTTCTTCCGCCGTGTTGTGATCCTTGCCCGAATCTTCGCCCGAATCTTCGCCAGAATCTTTGCCAGAATCTTTGCCAGAATCTTTGCCCGAATCTTTGCCAGAATCTTTGCCCGAATCTTTGCCGTGAGCCTCCTCACCGCTTTCTTCGGCGCCAGGCTCCTCGCCGCGTCCGGTGACCTTTCTCAGGGCGCGGCCCAGAATGTCGCCCAGCGAAGCCCCGGAGGCGCTGGAGCCATATTGTTCGACCGCCGCCTTCTCCTCGGCAATTTCCAGCGCCTTGATCGACAGCGTGATCTTGCCGGTCGCCTGATTGACCTCCATCACTTTGGCGTCCAGCTTCTCGCCGGGGGCGAAGCGCTCGGGGCGCTGGTCGGCGCGGGCGCGGGCCAGATCGGCCCGGCGAATGAAAACATGCGGCCCGGCATCGCCGATTTTTACGTCAATCCCCTTCTCCTTGACCTCGACCACGGTGCAGGTCGCAACCGAGTTGGGCTTGATCGCCTGAACCAGCCCGGCCCGCGCCGAATCCAGCTGCTTGACGCCCAGCGCGATCCGCTCCTTGTCGGAATCAATGTTCAAGACCACCGCGGCGACGCTCTGCCCCTTCTGATAGGCCTTCAGCGCCTCGGCCCCGGTTCCGTCCCATTCCAGATCGGAGACGTGAACCATGCCGTCCAGTTCGGCGTCGAGGCCGATGAACAGGCCGAATTCGGTGATGTTCTTGACCGCGCCCTCAATGCGCGCGCCAGGGGGATGGCGGCGCGCAAACTCGGCCCAGGGGTTGTCGGTGCATTGCTTGATTCCCAGCGAAATGCGGCGCTTTTGCATGTCCACTTCCAGCACCATCACCTCGATCTCCTGGCTGACCGAAACCAGTTTGCCGGGGGGCGTGTTCTTCTTGACCCAGCTCATCTCGGAGACGTGCACCAGACCCTCGACCCCCGGCTCCAGCTCGACAAAGGCGCCGTAGTCGGTGATGTTGGTCACCCGGCCCTTGCGCTTCATCCCCGACGGATATTTGGCGTCGGCCCCGCCCCAGGGGTCGTCTTGCAGCTGCTTCATGCTCAGATTGATCCGCTGGGTCTCGGAATTAATCTTGATCACCTTGACCTTGATCGTCTCGCCGACCCGGACGACTTCCGAAGGATGGCCGACCCGCCGCCATTGCATGTGAGTCACATGGAGCAGGCCGTCGATCCCCCCCAGATCCACGAAAGCGCCGTAGTCGGTGATGTTCTTGACCACGCCGTCGATCACCTGGCCTTCGTGAAGCGTGTCGAGAACTTCGTTGCGCTGACGGGCGCGGCTGACTTCCAGAACCGAGCGGCGCGAGACCACAATATTGTTGCGCCGCCGGTCCATCTTGAGAATCTGAAAGGTCTGCGGCACATTCAAAAGCGGGCCGATGTCGCGCATCGGCCGGACGTCAACCTGGCTGCCGGGCAGAAAGGCCTGCGCCCCGCCCAGATCCACCGTGAAGCCGCCCCGGACCTGGCCGACAATCGCCCCTTCAACCTGCTGCTTGTCCTGAAAGGATTGCTGGAGGCGGTCCCAGGCGCGGGCGCGCCGGGCCTTCTCGCAGGAGAGAACCGCCTCGCCCAGCGCGTTTTCAATCCGCTCAATATAGACCTCCACCTGATCGCCGACCGCAATCGCCGGAGTCTGGTCCCCGGCGGTGAACTCCTTGAGCGGCACCCGCCCTTCGGTCTTGATCCCGACGTCAACCACGGCATGGTCGTTGGCGATCTCGACAATCCGCCCGGGGACAACCTGGCCCTCGCGCAAGGAGTCGGCGGGGAGGGTCTCGTCCAGCATGGCCGCGAAATCTTCGCGGGTCGGCAGGGCTTCGGCGCTGGGTTCGGTCACAATCAGGATCTCCGGGAAGAAGAGCCGCCGCCCCTCCGGCGCGCGGCGGCCAGCGCGGCGTCGATGATCCGCACCGCCCGCGCCAGAGCCGCTTCTATACTCAAATCCGTGGTGTTGAGCAAGTGGGCGTCGGACGCGCGCAAAAGCGGCGCGGCAGCCCGGCGGCAATCGGCCTGATCGCGCGCGCGCAACCGGGCTTTGACTTCGGCTTCCAGCCGGGCCTCGTTCACCGCCGCGCCCGCCGGAAGCCGCCGGCGCTCTTCCAGCGCCCGGCGGCGCGCCCGGGCGGCCAGCGAGGCGGTGACGAAAATCTTGGCGTCGGCATCGGGCGCAATCACCGTGCCGATATCGCGCCCCTCCAGAACCGCCCCCCCGGCCCCGCCGGGGGGATCGGCGGCGAATTGGCGCTGGCGCGCCTTGAGCGCGGCGCGCAGACCGGGCCGGGCGGCATAGCGCGAGGCCGCCTCGGCCATCGCCGGGCTGCGCAAATCCGGGTCTTCCAGGCCTTCCAGCCGCCCGGCCATCAGTTTCTCCAGCCGGCCCGGCAGGGCCGGATCGTCCGGGGCCAGACCGGCCTTCAGCGCATACAGCGCGGCCAGACGATAGAGCGCACCCGAGTCAAGATGGGCGAAGCCGTAATGCGCCGCCAGGCCGCGCGCCAAAGTTCCCTTGCCCGCCGCCGCCGGGCCGTCAATCGCAATCACCGGCCTGGCCTCCGGCTCGCCCCGCCCGGCGCTCATCGCGCCTCGACCGGGCCGCCCAGCCCGCGCAAAGTATCCAGGAAGGAGGGAAAACTGGTCGCAATCATCGCCCCGCCGTCAACCCGGACCGGGGCTTGGGCCGCCAATCCCAAAATCAGGAAGGCCATCGCCATGCGGTGATCGCCATGACAGGCGGTCAGGCCGCCGCCGGGCGGCGGGCCGCCGCATCCGGCGATCGTCAGATCATCGCCCTCGATTTGGGCCTCCACCCCGTTGGCGGCCAGTCCGGCGGCGATGGCGGCAAGGCGGTCGCTTTCCTTGGCGCGCAACTCGGCCAGGCCGCGAAAGCGCGAGGGGCCTTGGGCGCAGGCGGCGAGGACGGCGAGAATCGGATATTCGTCGATCATCGCCGGGGCCGCGCCGGGGCCGGTTTCAATCCCGGTCAGGCGGCTGGCGGCGGCGATGACCAGATCGGCGACCGGCTCGCCCTGCGCCGTGCGCCGGTTTTCAAAGCGCGGACGCGCGCCCATCTGCGCCAGCGCCCGATAAAAGCCGGTCCGGCGGGGATTGGCGCATATCCCCTTCAGGCGCAGCTGCGATCCGGCAACCAGCGCCGCCGCCGCCGCCAGAAACGCCGCCGAAGAAGGATCGCCGGGCAGCATGATCCGGGCCGGATCAAGCTCGCGCCGGCCCTCAAGGCAGACGGCCTGCGCGCCGTCCGGCTGGGTGCGGATCGAAACCGGGACGCCGAAAGCCGGCAACATGCGCTCGGTATGATCGCGGGTCGGCTCCGGCTCGATCACCGAGGTCTGGCCGGGGGCGTGAAGCCCGGCAAGCAGGATCGCCGATTTGACCTGCGCGGAAGGGTGACTCTGCCGCCATTGGAGGGGGAGGGGGGCGGCGGTTCCGTTCAGCGACAGGGGCAGGCGATTGCCGGCGCGGGCATGGAACTGCGCCCCCATCGCCCGCAACGGCTCGATGACCCGGCCCATCGGGCGGCGGCGCAAGGAGGCGTCGCCGGTCAGGACGGCATGAAACGGATGCGCGGCGAGGACGCCGCTCATCAGGCGGGCCGAGGTTCCGGAATTGGCGAAGTCGAGGACGTCACCGGGGGCGCGCAAGGCTCCCGCCCCCGGCCCGGTGACGGTGCAGGCTGTGCCGCCGGGGTCGATGGGATCAATGGCGGCGCCCAATTTGCGCAGGACGGCGGCGGTTGCCCGGACATCGCCGCTGCCGGGGAGATTGGCGATTTCAGAGCGTCCGGCGGCCAAGGCGGCGAGGATCAGGGCGCGGTGGGCGCAGGATTTGTCGCCGGGCAGTTCGGCCTCGCCGCGCAAACCCCGGCGGGGCCGGGCGGCGGCGAGGACGGGCGGATCTGGTGCGCGAGCCATAGGCCAGTGATAGCAGATTCTCCGGCCCGAAGGTCTTGCCCTTGCCTTTGCCGGCCTTCCCGTCTATGGGATTTTCGTCCCCTGAAGGGGCGCCGCGCCGGGGCCATAGCTCAGTTGGGAGAGCGCTTGAATGGCATTCAAGAGGTCGGCGGTTCGATCCCGCCTGGCTCCACCATCCCTCTTTCCTTGTGCTGCGCGCCCCGGCTGGGGAAAATGGCGCCCAGGGGCGGAATCGAACCACCGACACCGCGGTTTTCAGCCGCGTGCTCTACCAACTGAGCTACCTGGGCCGGACAGAAGATATAGGATGGCCTGCCCGGCCTGTCCATATCGCTCACGCTTCGCCCGCGCCGCCGCCCCGCGCCGCACCCTCCCCCGGAATCCGATAGATCCCGTCCAGCCATTTGCCCAGATCAAGCAACGCGCATCGTTGCGAACAGAACGGAAAATGCCGCCGCACCGCCCGGCCCCCACAGCCCGGACAGCGCCCGCCCGCTTCGCTCCCGGTCTGCGCCATCTCAGCCTGTGTGCTTCAGCCCGGCCAGAAGATTGGCCGCCGCATGAAGCGGCAGGCCCTCCAGCGTCCCCGGCGCGCCCGAAACAAGGCGAATAAAAGACCCCGCCCGCCCCGCCAGATCATAGCCGCCCTTCCGGCCCCGCCATTCGCCCCCCTCCAGATAGGCGGCCAGCTCCGCCTCGCCCAGGCGCTTGAAGACCACCCGGCTCATCGCAATCCGGCGGCGCACCCGCTCGTCTGCAATCAGGCACAGCGCAACATAAACCCGGTGCGCCCCGCCCGAAAGCAGGCGCAAACAGCGCTCGGCCTCCTCCCGGCGCGCCGCCGCCGGCAAAATCCGCCGCCCCCGCGCGACAACCCGCTCGGCGGCCAGAATCGCCCGCCCCGGCTCCAGCCGCGCCCCCCGCCAGGCTTTCTCCTCGGCCCGCCGCAACGCAAAAGCGCGCGGCGTCTCGCCCGAAAGCGCCGCCCCCGCCGCCGCCGCCGCAATCACCCGCGCCGCAAATCCCGCCCGGCCCAGCAAGGCCAGACCGGAAGCCGCATCTTCCGCCGGCGCAAAACCGATCATCCGCGCCCCCTATTTGTAGCGGTACGTAATCCGCCCCTTGCTCAAATCATAGGGCGTCATCTCAACCAGAACCTTGTCCCCGGTCAAAACCCGAATCCGGTTCTTGCGCATCTTCCCCGCAATATGCGCGATGATCTGATGGTCGTTCTCAAGCTTGACCCGAAAGGTCGCATTCGACAGCAACTCGGTGACCACCCCCGGAGTCTCGATCAATTCCTCTTTCGCCATGCCTGTTTTGCTACGCCCGCGCCTCGCGCCCCGCCCCCGCTCTCACGGGCCGGGACAGCCGACAATGGCCCGAAGCCGCCCCAAAATCAAGCCGCCCCGCCGCCTTCCGCCGGTCATGACGTGATGTGCAAAACGCAGATCAGCGTGAACAGACGCCGCGCGGTCGGAAAATCAATCTCGACTTTCCCCTCCATCCGCGCCCGCAGCAGCGCCGAGGCCTCGTCGTGCAGCGCGCGGCGGCTTTTGTCCAACTCCTCAACCCGGGCCAGCGGCGCAGATTTGATCGCGCCATAATAGCTTTCGCAGACCAGAAAATAATCCTTGATCAGGCCCCGAAAGGGGGCAAGCGGCAAAGACAGCCGCGCCGAATCGGCCTCGGCCCCCTTCACCTCGAAAATCAGCCGGTCGCCCTCCGGACGCAGATGCAGGTGATAAGGGCCCGGCCCGGCCCCATGTGGCCGGAACAGATTGTCCGCCAGAAGATCGGACAGCGCCGCCTGGCGCTCATAATCCAGCGCCGGATGCGCCCCGCGCGCCGAATGCCGCGACTCATCCAGCGTCACCTCGCTCAGCCGGTCCGCGTCCGGCGCGGGCTTCTTCTCCTCCGCGCTCACCGCTCCCCGCGCCCCAGACGCAGCGCCACCGCATGGGCATGGGCGGACAGACCTTCCGCCTCGGCCAGACGAATCGCCGCCGGCCCCACCGCCTTCAGACCCGACTCCGGACAGCGCAAAATCGAACTGCGCTTCAAAAAGTCAAAAACCGAAAGGCCCGAAGCATGGCGCGCCGCCCCCCCCGTCGGCAGAACATGATTGGGGCCGCCGACATAATCGCCAATCGCCTCCGGCGTATGCGCCCCCAAAAAAATCGCCCCGGCATTGACAATCCGCTCCCCCAGCCGCTCCGCCGGCTCCGCCGCAATCTCAACATGTTCCGGCGCAATCCGGTTGGCGAGATCGGCCCCCGCCTCCAGCGTCTTGACCACAATCACCGCCCCGTGCCGCTCCCAACTGGACGCGGCGATATTCGCCCGCGGCAGGCGGCCCAGCAGATCGGCCACCGCCGCGCAGACCCGGCGCGCAAAAGCGGCGCTGTCGGTGATCAGAATGCTTTGCGCATCGGCGTCATGCTCGGCCTGACTCATCAAATCGGCGGCGATCCAGGCCGGATCGCCCGCCGCCCCGGCAATCACCAAAATCTCCGAAGGCCCGGCAGCCATGTCGATCCCGACCCGCCCGAAAACCTGCCGCTTGGCCTCGCCAACCCAGACATTGCCCGGACCGGTGATCTTGTCCACCGCCGGAATCGGCCCGCAGCCAAAGGCCAGCGCCGCAATCGCATGCGCCCCCCCGGCGCGATAGGCCTCGCCCACCCCGCCCCGCGCCAGGGCCGCCAGCATCAACGGATGACGCGCCCCGGAGGCCGGAGTCACCCCGACCAGACGCTCAACCCCGGCCACCCGGGCCGGAATCGCATTCATCAAAACCGAACTGGGATAGGCCGCGCTGCCGCCCGGACTGTACAAACCCGCCCGCGCCAGAGGCCGCCAGCGCAAACCCTGCTCAATCCCCTGCGCGTCGGTGAAAACATAATCCGCCGGCTTTTGCTTTTCGTGAAAGGCCTCGATCCGGGCGCCGGCCAGATCCAGCGCCGCCAGGTCGCCCGGATCGCAGGCCGCCTGCCCCGCCGCAATCTCGTCCGGGCGGATCGTCAGGTCGTCTTCGCTCAGCTCCACCCCGTCAAAGCGCCGGGCCGCCGCAATCAGCGCCTGCGCCCCCGAAGCGCGAACCTCGCCGATGATCGCCCGAACCTCATCGGAAACCGCCGCCATGTTGGCGCCGCGTTCGGCCAGCAGCGCGCCAAAGCCCGCCTCAAAATCCCCGGCGCCATGCTCCAGCCAGCGCCCCGGCGCGCCCGGCCCCTTCATGTCTCCTCTCCCGCCCCGTGATCGGGCCGGGCCTGCGCCCGCCAAGGCTCGCTCAAGTCATTGACATGCGCATCCACCGCCTCAACCTCAAGGCGAATCTCTCCGCCACCCGCGAATAACAGGCGAATCACGCCCCCCGGCGCCCGCCCGGCCTCAAAGCGAATCGCCAGCAAATGCAAAAACGCCTCCGGATCGTCCAGCGCAATCCCCGCCGCCTTCACCGACTGCACGCCGTTGAAATGCAGGCCGCAGGTGACCCGCTCGGCGGCCTGCCGGTCGCGCGCCGCCGCCTCCCAGCGAAACCGGTTGATCACAAGCGCAAAACGCCCCGCGCGCCGCAGCCAGGCAATGTTCTTGCGGCAGGCCAGCGAATCTTGAAGATGCGCCGAGAGAATGTCGAGCTCCGCCGCCGCCAGAATGCTCAGCCGCAAAGGGCCGCACGCCGTCTTTGCCCCGCTCATCAACGCCTCCTTCACGTCCTCATGCCCCGGCGCGATAAATCCGCGCCCCGCAGGCCGAAAGCTTCGACTCTATTTTCTCAAAACCCCGGTCAAGATGATAGACCCGCTCGATGATCGTCTCGCCTTGCGCCGCCAGACCGGCAATCACCAGCGAGGCGCTCGCCCGCAGATCGGTCGCCATCACCCGCGCCCCGGTCAGCCGCGCCGGGCCGGAAACCTCCGCCCGCCGCCCGCATAACCCAATCCGCGCCCCCAGACGCGCCAACTCCCCCGCATGCTGAAAGCGATTCTCAAAAATGGTCTCGGTGATCCTCGAAACCCCCTGCGCGCAGGTCATCAGGGCCATGAATTGCGCTTGCAGATCGGTTGGAAAGCCGGGATAGGGCGCGGTCGTCATATCGACCGGGGCCAGGGTTCGGGCGGGATCGCGCCGAATCGATAAAACCCCCGAAGTCCCGGGCGCAGGCAGGCCGATCATCACTCCGGCCCGCTCCAGAGCCTCAAGCAGCGCCCCCATCTGGTCAATCGGGGCTTCGGCCAGACGCAGATGCCCCCCCGCCGCCGCCGCCGCCAGCGCATAGGTCCCGGCCTCAATCCGGTCGGGCGGAACCCGCGCCCGGCCCCCGCGCAGACCGGGCGCGCCTTCGATCCGCAAACGGCCCGTCCCCGCGCCCTCAATCCGCGCCCCCATCGCCTGCAGCAGGCCGATCAAACTGGCGATTTCAGGCTCGCGCGCCGCATTGTCGATCCGCGTCTCGCCCCGGGCCAGCGCCGCGGCCATCAGCAGGGTATGCGTCGCCCCGATCGAAGGGCCGGGCAGGGCGATCTGCGCCCCGCGCAGGCCTTCCGGCGCAGCCGCCTCGACATAGCCGCCCGCCAGATCAATCCGCGCCCCCAAAGCGCGCAGACCCTCCAGGGTGAAATCCACCGGACGCGCCCCAATCGCATCGCCCCCCGGCAAGGAAACCCGCGCCCGCCCGGCGCGGGCCAAAAGCGGGCCGATCACCCAGAAACTCGCCCGCATCCGCGAGACCAGCTCATAAGGCGCGCAGGTCGAGTCCAGACGCCGCGCCTGAAGCCGCCACGCCCCCGCCTGTGCCCCCGGCGCAATCTCAACCCCCAACTCCTCCAAAACCCGGCGCAAAATCGCCGTGTCGGCAAGGGCCGGGACATTCTCCAACGCAAGCGCCTCCCCGGTGAGAAGGCTTGCGATCATCAGGGGCAGAGCCGCATTCTTGGCCCCGCTCACCCGAATCTCCCCGCAAAGCCTCCGCCCGCCCTCAATATGAATTGCCGGGTGACTCGCCGCAGAATACGCCGGCGCCTCGGTCCGCTCCGGCGTTCCGGTTCGCGCCGGTGTCCCGGCCCGCGCCGCCGCCTTGCGGCGGCGCAGATTGCTGCGCAGGGCGCTCGCCAGCCGCTCTTCGCGGGCCGGGCCGGGAGGCAAGGGTGTCTTCATCGCTCCTTTTTCCCGGAAGCGCCCGGCCCGGTCAAGCCGTCTTTGACCCCCCGCCGCCAGCCTGATAAGCTGGCCGCCGCACACTCCAGGGGGGTCTCCATGAAGATGACGCTGTTTAATCTGACCGGCAAGTCGGCGGTCATCACCGGCTCAACCAAGGGAATCGGCGAGGCCATCGCCCGGCGCATGGCCGAGCATGGCGCCAATGTCACCATCTCAAGCCGCAAAGCCGACGCCT
Organism: Alphaproteobacteria bacterium; assembly: GCA_965204775.1. Taxonomy (GTDB): domain Bacteria; phylum Pseudomonadota; class Alphaproteobacteria; order JAPOUT01; genus CBDBFH01. Next base: position 226,334 of record CBDBFH010000028.1, on the reverse strand, counting down.
GCGAAAACGTGGCCGCCCAAATCAACGCCGAACATCCTGGGCGCGCCATCGCCGTCCCGTGCAATATCGCCCACAAAGAGCAGCTCCAAAACCTCGTCGACCAGAGCGTGAAACATTGGGGGCAGATCGACATTCTGGTCTGCAACGCGGCGGTCAATCCTTATTTCGGACCCTCGAAAGACATTCCCGACGATGCCTTCGACCGTGTCATGGGGTCCAATATCCGCTCCAATCACTGGCTGTGCAACATGGTCATCCCGCAAATGGCCGAGCGCAAGGACGGCGCGGTCATCATCATTTCCTCCATCGGCGGCTTCCACGGCTCCGCCTATCTGGGCGCTTACGCCATCTCCAAGGCCGCCGATGTCCAGCTCGCCCGCAATCTCGCCGTCGAATACGGGCCCGCCAATGTCCGGGTCAACTGCATCGCGCCGGGGCTGATCAAAACCCATTTCGCCCGCGCCCTGTGGGAAGACCCCGAAATCCTGAAAACCTCAACCCAGCGCGCGCCGCTTGGCCGAATCGGCATCCCCGACGAAATCGCCGGGGCGGCGGTCTTCCTGGCCGGACCGGCAGGCCGCTTCATGACCGGCCAGCATATGATCATCGACGGCGGCAATCTGATTGCCTGACTAGCCGCCCCAGATGATCCGGTTGCCGTGGGGGTGGGAGCGGCCCAGACGCTCCTCCGAACCTCCCGGCCACAGCCGCAGGCGAATATCCATCAGGCCCTGATCCGCTCCCCATTCAAATTTCAGCCAGGCCAGAGGCGCGTCCGCGTCCGCTTTGCCCCCCGCCTGCTCAATCAGACGGGTCACCTGCGCCCGCTCCCCGGCGGACAGATACGGCCAGACCACCGAATGATAGACAACCCGCGCCACGCCCGAAACCGGCCGCTGCAAAATGCGGGCCAGAAAATCGGCGGCGGCGCTTTGTTCAATCGCCGGAAAATCCTCCGCTTCCTGCGCAAGGCGCAAGACCGCGTCAAGCCGGGCCAGGCGGCCGGGCTGATCGCCCCAGACATAGGCGCGCAGACGCCGGCGGGACTCCGCGCGCCGAATATCGATCGGGGCAAGATCGCAGCCCGCCCGCGCGGCAATCTCCAGCCGCCCCGCCGGCGCCGGAGCGCCTTGCCATTCGGGGGAAAGGCGCACCGGGCCGCTCTGCGCGCCGCACCGAACGCCGCCCGCCTCCAGCGCAAAACGATCACAGATCAGATTCAGGCCGGCGCTCGCCCCGATCTCGCACAGCGCAAGCGGCTTGTCCGTGCGCCGGGCGATCTCCAGAAAGCCGGGCAGCAGGGCGCTGGCGCGCATAACCTCATTGGTCTGGGGCGTGGTCGCCTGAATGAAGTCGCGGCAAAACGCGAGATTGTCCGCCAGACATGCCGCCGCTTCCGCCCAAAGCGCATCGCGCTCAAAGACGCCCCCCGCCGTCGGGTAGAGGCGGGCAAGGCCGGGCGCCTTGCCCGACAAAACCGCGCAATGCAGCGCCCCGGCAAAGCGCAGGGGCAGGCCGTCCGGCCAAGGCCGCCCATCCCAACCGGGGATCAGCGCCTTCATCATCCCGTCCGCGCCGCGCTCGAAATCCACCGCCCCCGCCAAAAGCAGGGCCGCCGTCAGGGGCGAGCCCAGCCTCTCACACCACATGGCCTGCATCCGGAAGGCGTCCAGAATGGCGTTCATGCCGGTCTCACGATCCGGGCGCGTTGGCGCCTCCTCGCGCCCCGCCGTCGGCCTGGCCGGTCACGCCGCCTGCTGGCCGGTCCGGTTGTGCGGGTAAAATTGCCCGCCCCGCGCCGCCATCTCCCGCAACCGCTCCGGCGGCGCAAAGCGCGCGCCCAGCCGCTTCGCCCAATCCTCGCACAGCGCCGCAAAGCGCGCGCTCCCCTCCATGTCAATCAGCGACAACGGCCCGCCCGTCCACGGCGCAAAGCCCCAGCCCAAAATCGCCCCCACATCGGCGGCGCGCACGTCCTCAATAACGCCTTCCTCAAAACAGCGCACCGCCTCCAGCGCCTGAATATAAAGAAAGCGGCGCTTGAGAGTCTCCACATCCGCATCCCGCAGATTCTTGTCCGCGCGCTTGTCCCCGCGCCCAAGACCGGCCAGACCCGGCCACAAACGTTTGCCGCCCTCTCCATAATCATAAAAGCCCTTGCCCGCCGCCTTGCCCCGGCGTCCGTGCGCCGCGATCATCTCCTCAATTATCGCGCCGCCCGAAGCAAACCGCTCCGACTCGCGCAGAGCGCGCCAGTCATCCAGCCCCTGCGCATCCGCCAGTTCCAGCGGCCCGCCCGGCATCCCGCTCATCCGCCCGGCATTTTCAATCAGCGCCGCCCCAATCCCTTCCGCCAGCATCGCCAGACCCTCGGCGGCATAGGTCCGCGAACAGCGCAAAACGTAAAAGCCCGGATGGTCATTGACCACAATCGGCGTCGTCCCCAATTGGCGCGCAAAGTCATGCGCGCGCGCCAGCGCCCCGGCCCCGGTCCGTTCGCCCTTGACGATCTCGACCAGTGCAGGCCGCTTTGCCGGGAAAAAATGCAGGCCGATAAAATTCGCCGCATTGCCGCTCGCCTGCGCCAAATCCTCGACCGGCAGCAGGCCGGTCGTGGCGAACAGCGCCTCCGTCCCGCCTTGCGCCTGCGCCGCCACGGCTTCCAGCTTACTCGCGCGGGTCTCGCTCACCGCCTCGATAATCAGATCGCACGTCTTCAGCGCCGCATAAGAGTCCCCCGCCTGAATGCGCCCGCCCCCGCCTTCGCCCGCGCTCTTTTGCGCCCGCGCCGCGTTCCGGTCCAGCAAGACTACGTCGATCCCCCGCTTCGCCGCCAGCTGCGCAATCCCCGTCCCGCGCCTGCCCGCTCCCAAAACGCCCAGTTTCTTCACCGCCCGCGCCGCACCCTCCGGCCTTTGCGCCCCCTTCCTCAGCGCCTGCGGCGAAACAAACAGCCCGCGCGTCATCGCCCGCGCCCGCGGGTCGTCCAGAAGTTTGGTGAAATAGCGCGCCTCAATCCGAAGCCCCGCATCAATCGGAACCTGAAGGCCCTCATAAACGCACGACATAATATAGCGCTGCGCCGGGTAATTCCCGAAGCCCGTCTTGCGCAGCTGCGCGTTGCCCGCCACAAACACCACCGCCCCGCCCCGGTCATAAGGCCCGCCCCCCGGAACCCGGAAGCCTTTCTTGTCCCAGGGCTGAACCGCTTCAATCGGGCCCGCCGCCCCGCCCCGCGCAATCCGCTTGCGGGCCGCCGCGATCAAATCTTGCCCCGGCGCAATCTCATGGATGATCCCCGCCGCCTTCGCCTGCTCCGGCGAAAGCGCCCTGCCCTGCATCAGCAGGGGAAGCGCCGCCGCCGCACCGATCAGGCGCGGAAGCCGCTGCGTGCCGCCGCCGCCGGGCAATAACCCGACCTTTGCTTCCGGCAGCCCCAGCTGAATCCGCGGATCGTCCCCGGCAATCCGGTAATGACAGGCCAGCGCCACCTCCAGCCCGCCTCCCAGCGCCGTTCCGTTCACCGCCGCAACCACCGGCTTGCCGCATGTCTCCAAAGCGCGAAACGTCTTGTGAAAGCGCATCATCCCGGCAAAGCGCGCCGCCGTGCGCGCCCCGGCCGTCTTTGGGTCAGCGCCCCCGCCCGCCCCCGACGACAGCTGATCCAAATCCGCCCCGGCGCAAAACGCCGGCTTGCCCGAAGTCAAAATCGCCGCCTTGATCCGCTCATTTTGTGCAATCTCAGCCGCAATCGCCTCCAGCTCGCCCGCCGAGGCGTCGGACAGAACATTCATGCTCCGCCCCGGCATGTCCCAAACCGCCAGCGCAACCCCCGCGCCGTCAATCTCCAGGCTGAAATTCTCAAAGCCGCTCATCGCCCGCCCTCCCCGGCGCAAAATCCGGCAGGCTAAACCCGCTCAATAATCGTCGCCGTGCCCATTCCCGCGCCGACGCACAACGTCGCCAGCGCCGTGGCCGCGCCGCGCCGCTCCAGCTCGTCCAGCACCGTCCCCAAAATCATCGCCCCCGTCGCCCCCAGCGGGTGCCCCATCGCAATCGCGCCGCCATTCACATTGATCTTGTCATGCCCAATCTCCAGCGCCTGCATATAGCGCAACACCACCGCCGCAAACGCCTCATTCAGCTCAAACAGATCAATGTCGCCCAGCTCCATCCCGGCGCGCGCCAGAACCTTGCGCGTCACATCCGCCGGGCCGGTCAGCATGATGCACGGCTCGGAGCCAATCGAGGCCGCCGCCCGAATCCGGGCGCGCGGCCGCAAGCCGTGGCGCGCCCCCGCCTCCCGGCTGCCCAGCAAGACCGCCCCCGCCCCGTCCACAATCCCCGAAGAATTCCCGGCATGGTGAACATGCTCCAGCCGCTCAATCTCCGGATAGCGCTGAATCGCAACATCGTTATAGCCCGCCATCTCGCCCAGACCGGCAAAAGACGGCGTCAAAGATCCCAACGACTGCATCGTCGTCCCGGGGCGAATATGCTCGTCGCGCTCCAGAATCGCCAGGCCGTTCAAATCCTCGACCGCAGCCACCGAACCGGCAAAATATCCCTGCTCCCAGGCCCGCGCCGCCCGCCGCTGACTCTCCAGCGCATAGGCGTCCACATCGTCGCGCGAAAACCCGTATTTCGTCGCCACCAGATCGGCGCTCACCCCCTGCGGAACAAAATAACTGTCCAGCGCAGCGTGCGGGTCGCTCGCCCACGACCCGCCCGACGCCCCCATCCCGATCCGCGACATCGACTCAACCCCGCCGCCAATCGCCAATTCGGCCTCTCCCGTCATCACCTTGGCCGCCGCCATATTCACCGCCTCCAGACCCGACGCGCAAAAGCGGTTGATCTGAACCCCCGCCGCGCGCTCGCCCAGTCCGCCCTGCAGCGCCGCAATCCGCGCAATGTCGCCGCCCTGCTCGCCGACCGGATCGACGCAGCCATAAACCACATCCTCAACCACATTCTCAGCCAGGCCGTTGCGCTCCCTGAGCGCCGCCAAAACCCCCGATCCCAGCCGCAGCGCCGTCACCTCGTGCAATGCGCCGTCCTTCTTGCCCCGCCCCCGCGGCGTGCGCACATGATCGTAAATAAAGCAATCAGCCATTGATCTTCTCCCTCTCCTTAATCCGGCACTCTCATCCGGCGGCCTCGCCGCCGCCCGATCAGTATAGCCCCTCCGCCGGAATAGGCCAAGAGAGGCGAAAATACATGACACGGATTCCTCCGGCGGCTACGATTCGGGTGATTCGCTGGTGATTCGCTCAAGCATCCTTCGCGGATCCCCGATCCGCCTCTCTCTCCTCCGAGGCGCATGCCATGACTCAAATCTATGCCCCCTGGAGCATCAAAGGGATTGATCCGCGCGCCCGCGCCGCGGCCAAGCAAGCCGCGCAAGCCGCCGGATTAACCTTGGGCGCATGGCTCAACCAGCGCCTCCTCGAAGACAGGCCGGCCCGCCCGCCCGCGCCGGCGCCCGAAGCAGACCCGCCCCGCCCCCTCGACGCCGCCATGCAGGGTTTGACCCTCCTCGCCGACCGCCTTGAGCGTATGAGCCGCGCGCAGGCCGAAGAACGCCGCCTGCTCCAGGCCCGCCTCGAACAATCGCAAGAGGCGCTGGCCCGAATCGGCGCGCGCCTCAATGCCTTGGAACAGCGCTCTTCTGCCCCGCCCGCGCAAAAAAAACCGCAAGCCGCCCCCCCGCCGCGCTGGAGGTCCGGCGCAGTCTTTTCCGTCAGTTTCGGCCTCTCGGCGGCCATCGGCATGGCTTTCGTCATCCTGCCCGCCCTGCCCGCCGCCCGCGACGCCCATGCCTGGCGCAATATGCCGGGGCAGACCGCTCCTCGGCACACCGCTGCTCCGGTCTCTCTTCCTCTTGCCTCCGCCGCTTTGAATCTTGCCCCCGAACCCCAAAGCCCGCCCCCGGCCCGCGCCTTCGGCTCTGCCCGCCGCGCCGCCGCGCCTGCCGCCGTCGATAATTATCTGCGCGCCCTGTCCTTCTATCGCCGGGGCAAGCCGGAAGATCGCACCCGCGCCGCCGAACTCTTCGCCCGCGCCGCCGCCGAAGACTTTCCCCCCGCCCAGTTCTGGGTCGCCAGCTTCTACGAGTTGGGCATCGGCTTTGAGCGCAATCTCTGGCTCGCCCGCCAATTCTACGCCGCCGCCGCCGCCGCCGGGCATCTCAAGGCCATGCACAATCTCGCCATCTTTAGCCTCGAAGGCTGGGGCGGTTCGCGCGACCTGCCCGCCGCCCGCCGCCAGCTGCGCCGTGCCGCCCGCCACGGCGCAAAAGACAGCATGCTCAAACTCGCCCTGATCCATCAACAAAACCAAACCGATCACGCCGACCCGGCCCGCGCCTATGCCTGGAGGCTGCTCGCCGTAAAGGGCGATACCGCCGCCGACCCCCAACTCCATCATCTCGCCCGGCGCATGAGCCAAAGCCAGTTGATCCGCGCCTACCGGCTCGCCCGCGCCTTCCGGCCCGCCGCCCCCGACCCGCTCGCCAATGGCGAACCGGCGGCCCTCGCCCGCGCCCATAACCTCGCCGCCCGCCTGCCCTGATCCGCCTGAATACGCAAAAAACTTGCCCCGCAAGACTCAATCGGGCAGACCGGCGGGCAGACCGGGCCAGACCCGCTCCCCTCCACCCCGGCTCCACCCGCTATGCAGATCTATCTGCCCATCGCTGAATTGCCGATCGATATTTTCGTCCTGCTGGCCATCGGCGCGGGCGTCGGCCTGCTCTCGGGCATGTTCGGCGTCGGCGGCGGATTCCTGACCACCCCCCTCCTGATCCTTGCCGGAGTCCCCCCGCCCGTCGCGGTCGCAACCGAAGCCAATCAGATTGTCGGCTCCTCCGTCTCCGGCGCGCTCGCCCATTGGCGAAGACAGGCGGTCGATTTGACCATGGGCGCCGTCCTCGTCGCCGGCGGCCTGTGCGGCGCGGCGCTGGGCGTCTTCGTCTTCAAATGGCTGCGCGGCCTGGGGCAGGTCGAATTGCTGATCAGCCTCGCCTATGTCTTCTTCCTGGGAACCATCGGCGCCCTCATGCTCGCCGAATCCCTGCGCGCCTGGCGCGCCCGGCGCGCCGGACACCCCTTCCCGGCGCGAAGGCCCGGGCAACATAACTGGCTCCACGGCCTGCCCCTGCGCGTGCGATTCCGCCGCTCGCGCCTCTATATCAGCGTCGCCCCCCCCGTGCTCCTCGGCATGACCGCCGGATTCCTCGCCGCCATCATGGGCGTCGGCGGCGGCTTCATCCTCGTCCCGGCCATGATCTACCTCCTGCGCATGCCGACCAATGTGGTCATCGGAACCTCCCTGTTTCAGATCATCTTCGTCACCGCCTTCGTCACCCTCCTCCATGCCGCGCAAAACCAGACCGTCGATATCGTCCTCGCCGCCCTCCTCCTCCTCGGCGCGGCGGTCGGCGCGCAGATCGGCGCGCAGATCGCCCTGGGCATGCGCGCCGAACAATTGCGCGCCGGGCTGGCCGTCCTCGTCCTCCTCGTCGGCGCGGCGCTGGCCTGGGGGCTGACCGCGCGCCCCGATGATCTGTTCACCCTCCAAATGATGCGCGCCGGACCGCCATGACCCGCATGCCATACTGCATCGGCTTGATCCTTGGCGCCGCACTTGCTCTCCCGGCGCTGGCCGCGCCGCGCCTGTCCGCCGGACTCTCCGAGGCCAGAATCGAAGTGCGCGCCGGTTTCTCCGGCGCGCGCCTGCTCGTCTTCGGCGCGCTGGAAGACGGACCGCAAATCCAGGGCCGCCTCCGCCGCGACGTCGTCATCACCCTCAAAGGCCCCCCCCGCCGGATCGTCTTGTGGGAAAAAGCCCGAATCGCCGGAATCTGGACCAATTATGACCAAACCCTCTTTGATCGCGCCCCGGCCTTCTATGCCCTCGCCGCCAGCCGCCCGCTCAATCAGATCACCAGTCTGCGCCTGCGCCGCCGCCTCAATCTGGGCGCAGATCACGCCTTCCTGCCCCCGGCCCAAATCGCGCCCGCCGCCCGCGCCGCCTTCCTGCGCCTGATGCGCGCGCAGGGCCGCTTTCCTCAGCAGGCCGCCAATGTCGACTTTTTGAGCGGGCGGCTCTTTCGCGCCCAATTCACCCTGCCCGCCGCCGCCCCGGTCGGCAATTATGAGGCCAAAATCTACCTGATCGAACGCGGACGGCTGCGCGATGCACAGACGCTCTCCTTGCGCCTCGACAAGACCGGCTTCAATCAGAGCGTCTTCGCCTTCGCCCATGACGCTCCCCTCCTTTACGGCGCGGCGGCGGTCTTGCTGGCGCTGGCGGTCGGATGGATCGCCTCGGTCCTCTTCCGCCGCCGCTGATCGGCCCCGAACGTCCCCGAACGTCTATGAGCGAACTGGCTCCGATACCTCTGGTCCTGCTGGCCTTCGGCGGCGGGGTGGCGAGTTTCCTCTCGCCTTGTGTGCTCCCGCTCGTCCCGGCCTATCTGGCTTATGTCACCGGCGCCGCCGGCGCCGCCGGCAAACCGCCGCCGCGCGCCGCCGCTCTGTCCGGCGCCCTGCTCTTCGCCGCCGGCTTCACCACCGTATTCGTCGCCCTCGCGCTCGCCGCCGCGGGGGGCCTGGCCCTCTTCGCCGCCGGAAAATTCTGGCTCGAAAAAATCTCCGGCGCGCTCCTCATCCTTCTGGGACTCCATCTGGCCGGACTGCTCCGCTTCGCCCTTCTGATGCGCGAATGGCGGCCCGCCCTCCAAAGCGCCGCGCTCGCCCCACCGGCACTGCCCGCCGGACCCTTGCGCCGCGCCGGATTCGCCTATGGCGTTGGGCTGGCCTTCGCCTTCGGCTGGACGCCGTGCATTGGGCCGATCCTCGGCGCAATCCTGACGCTCGCCGCCAGCCGCGAAACCGCCGCCGCCGCCCTCCTCCTCGCCGTCTATGGCGCAGGGCTGGGCCTGCCTTTCGTGATCGCTGCGCTCGCCGCCGAACGCGCTTTGCGCGCGCTGGCCGCCTTGCGCCACCATATGCGGCGAATCGAAATCGGCGCAGGCCTCCTGCTGGCGGCGACCGGCGGGCTGATCCTGGCCGGATCATTCGAGGAAATCGGCTTTTTTTTGCTTGAGTATTTTCCTGTTTTGGGGCGTTTGGGCTAATCTGGCTTTTGGCGAAAGGGCTGACAAGGGGAGGATTTTGCGATGTTCAAAAAGGATCTGCTCAAGGGCAAGCGTATTCTGGTCACCGGCGGCGGCACGGGGTTGGGCCGGGTGATGGCGGAAGCCTATCTCAAACTGGGGGCCGATATTTACATCTGCGGGCGGCGCAAGGGGGTTCTGGACAAGACGGCGGACGCGCTGATGAAAGCCCATGGCGGGCGGGTCGGGACGCACGCGGTTGACATCCGGGTCGCCCAGGCGGTGGACGAGATGATCGGCGCGATATGGGAGGACGGCGGCGCTTTGACGGGCCTGGTCAACAATGCGGCGGGGAATTTCATTTCGCCGACGAAAGACCTGTCCGCGCGCGGCTTCGATGCGATCGCCAACATTGTTTTTCACGGCAGTTTCTATGTGACTCACGCCTGCGGCAGGCGGTGGATCGAAGGCGGCGTTCCGGCCAGCGTGATTTCGATTCTGACCACCTGGATATGGAATGGCGGGGCTTTCACGGTTCCCTCGGCGATGTCGAAGGCGGGGATCAATATCATGACCAAATCGCTGGCGGCGGAATGGGGCCGCTACGGGATCAGGCTCAATGCGATTGCGCCGGGTCCGTTTCCGACGCAAGGGGCCTGGGCGCGCCTTGCGCCCGGGCGCGCGGCGGATGAGGCCGAAGACGGAATGGGGGCGGTTCCGATGGGCCGCAACGGCAAGATGGAGGAGTTGGCGGCTCTGGCGGTTTTTTTGATGGCCGACGGCTGCGCCTATCTGACCGGGCAGACGATTGCGATTGACGGCGGCCTGCATCTGGCGAGCGGCGGGCATTTTTATGGCGCGCTGTCGCAGCTGGACGATGCGCAGTGGGAGAAGATGCGGGCGATGATCCGCGCCGCCAACGAGAAGGACAAGGCGCAAAGAAGCGTCTAGCGCCCCCGCCGCGCCGTGCGCGCTTTGGGCAGGCGGGCGCGCGCTTCGCCCGGGCCTACCCGATCAAGCGCGGTCGGACCGCATGGCGCCGTGCAGAACGGCGGGGCGTGGCGGGCCTCACAAGGTGAGGCCGCCGTCGACCAGGATCGTGTGCCCGCAAACATAACCGGCATGGGGCGAGGCGAGAAACAGGGCGACCCCGGCCATGTCCTGCGGCGTGCCCAGCCGGTTGACCGGAATACGGGCCAGCGTTTCGCGCAGGCGTTTGGGGTTTTCGGTTGTGACTTTGGTCAGTTTGGTGTCGACCAGGCCGGGGGCGAGGCCGTTGACCCGGATTCGGTCTGTCGCCCAGGCCTGTCCCAGAGTCCGGGTCAGGCCGACGGCGGCGGCTTTCGAGGCGGCATAGGCCGGATTGCCGCGCGCGGCGCGGAAGCCGGCGGTCGAACTGACGATGATGACCTTGCCGTGCGCCGCGGCCAGCAGGCGATGGCATTTTTGGGCGGTCTGCATCAGCGAATGGAGATTGACGGCCATGACCTTGTTCCAGCCCGGCGGCTCGAATTCCTCCCGCTTATAGGCGACGGTTCCCTGGCTGAGGACGAGGACGTCGAGGCGGTTGAGGTTCAGGGGCAGGGCGGCGAGCGCGGCGGTGTCGGCGACATCGACCTGACGATAGTCGAGGCCGGTCAGATCGCAGCCGTCGCCGCGATAGGCGTCCGGCCCGGCGCGCGTTCCCCAGACCTGGACGCGCGCCCCGGCGGCGCGGAAGGCCTGGGCGATTCCGTTGCCGATTCCGCTTGAGCCGCCGACGACCAGAACCTGCTGGCCGTTGAAATCAAACGCCGTCATGTGGGAGAGTGTAGGGGAAACAGACAGGCGCGGGAAGGGGCCTTCTTCGCGGAACGGGTGATGGCCGGAAAATGACAAAGGCAGTTTTTACGACCCGCATTGAGCCTGCCTATGACGATCTGCCTGAAGTCCGCTATCACTTCCCGAAGACATATCGCAGGCGGGTTGAGGAAGCGGTCGGAGATTACGTCATCTATTACGAGCCGGGGCGGTCCAATGCTGCGGGAAATGTCCGCAGGGGCCGCCAGTCTTACTTTGCCCTGGCCCGTGTGGCGCGCATTAAAGAAGATCCAAAACACGCAGAGCATTACTATGCGTTTATGGACAACTATCTCGATTTCGATCGGCCCGTTCCATTTCGTCAAGGCGGTCATATCTATGAACAAGCTCTGAGGAGAGAAGGAGGCGGGCACAACCGGGGGGCTTTTCAGAACGCCGTTCGCCGGCTGCCCGAAGAGGATTTCGACATGATCTTGAAGGCGGGGTTTGCTCAACAGATTGACGCGCGCATGGACAGGGGCGAAGACGATCGCCTTCCCGGAATTGCGGTTGCGGAAGAGGCGGCGGCATTTGAGCGCCCCGTGATCGAATCTGTCGTTGCGCGGCCCTTTCGAGACAACGTTTTCAGGGCGAAAGTGCGTGCGGTCTATAAGGAAACCTGTGCCATGACCGGCCTGAAGATCATCAACGGCGGTGGGCGGCCTGAAGTGCAAGCCGCGCATATCCGCCCCGTCACCAATGACGGCCCGGATTCAATCCGCAACGGACTCGCCCTGTGCAGCACGGCGCACTGGATGTTCGATCGCGGGCTGGTGTCGCTGGAAAATGACGGGAAGATTCTGCTCTCATCGAAGGGCTTGCCGGAGAAAGCGCAGCATATTCTGAATCAGAGCGGATATCTGAATTTACCCGAAGATCAGGCCGACCGGCCTGGCAGGGAATTTCTTCATTATCACCGGGAAAATGTTTTCAAGGGGTGATCGGTCCCCTCGCCTCATGCGTTTTTGATTGTCAGGCCGCCGTCGACCGGAATTGCGGTTCCGGTTATATAACTGGCGGCGGGCAGGGCCAGCGACAGAACCATATGGGCAACCTCTTCCGGGCGGCCATAGCGGTTGAGCGCGGTGCGCCGGCGGGCGAATTTGGCCTTGTGCTCATCGGGAATGTGGCGCGTGATGCCGGTGTGAATCGGCCCCGGGCAAACGCAGTTGACCGTAATCCTGTCGGCCCCCAGTTCAACCGCCAGCGCCCGCGTCAAACCGATCACGCCATGCTTGGCGGCAACATAGGCGCTGTTGCCGGGCGTTGCCCCCAGACCCTCGGTCGAGGCAATGTTGATGATGCGCGGGGCCGGGCTTTTGCGCAAATGAACCAGGGCGGCCCGGATCAGGCGCTGGTGGGCGGTCAGCATGACATCAAGGCTTGTCTGCCAGGCGCGGTCATAGTCGTCGCCGCCGAGCGGCATAAAGGTCGAAAGACCGGCGTTGTTGACCAGAATATCGATCCCGCCGAAATGATCCGCGACCTTGCTGGCCACGCTGGCGATCGCCGCCGGATCGGCGACATCCAGCGCCAGGGGCAGAACTGCGCCGTCGGCGGCCCCGATCTCTCGCGCCGCCGCCGCGCAAGCTTCCTGCTTGAGATCGGTCAGCGCGACCTTTGCCCCTTCCTGGGCGAAAAGGCGCGCGGCGGCCAGCCCCATGCCGCTCGCCGCGCCGGTTATCAGCGCCGTCAGACCTGCGACCGATCTGGATGATTTTTTCTCTTCCCCTTCGCTCACCGCTCGTCATCCATAATCAACACGACCCCGCCGCCGCGCTGCCTGGCCGAGCAGGGCGATTTCGATCCAGCTCGACCGCGCATCCGGAAAATGCCGCCGCCGCCCGGTGCGCTTTTCCTCCAGAACCGCCATCGGGCAGTGCGCCAGAACCGGCAGGCCCAAAGACGCCTCAATCTCCTCCAGGGTGTAGCGCGTCATCGGAGGCAGGGCGCAGGCCTCGACCAAAGTCCCGAAAATCGCCTCGGCATGGCGCGCGGCGGCGGCCTTGAGCGTGTGCGCGGGCTTGAGAAACTCGAAAATCGTGAAGGCCGGATCAAGCCCGCGTACCAGAGACTCCAATGCCGGGCGGGGCAGGTAATAGCTGATCCCCTCCAGCAACAGAAGCGTCGCATCCTGCGCCCGCCATCCCCCCGCCGCCAGCGCCGCCCGGCTCGCCCCGGGACGGGTCAGATCGGCCTCAATGCAGGTGATCCCCGAAATGCCGCACGCCGCCAGAAGCTGCGCCTTGCGGTCCATATTCTCGCTGTCCAGCTCAAAAATGCGCAAAGCGGGGAAGCGGGACAAAAACTCAATGCCCATCGCATCAAGCCCGGCCCCGGCCAGAACAACCTGTTGCGGTGGCCTGTGCGAGCGCATCGCCCGCTCCAAAAGCCACGGCACCCCGAATTTGCGGTTCTTCAGACACTCATCCGCCAGCGGCGAAGCCAGGCGGGTCGCCCGGTGCAGGTCATGGCCTTCCGACAGGTCGAGGGCGCGCAAATATCGCTGCGCCGCCGCGCTGGCATAGGACTCGCGTCCGGCCATCAAAATCACCAGCGCCGAGGTGGAAGACAATTTTTCCATATCCGCACAGCCGCCCCCGCCTGATCGCCGCGCATCATAGAAAGCCGGGCGGCAAAGGGAAAGACGCAAAACCGCCTCGCGGTTGCGTGAAGCCTTTGTGTGCCGCGCCGGATTGATCCCGGCGGCGCGCGCTTCCATATTAACCGGGTCAGGACACGCCGCCATGCCCATCTCCAAAGCCGCCGCCCCGCCCGTTCCCCCGCCCCGGCCCGCGCCCCTTGCGGAAGGCCCAAAAAACCCGGCCCGCTTTAACGGGCGCGCCGCCGCCGTGCAAAACCCGCCTCTGGTCGCGCCCCGGCCCCGGCCGCGCCGCGCCGCGCCATCGGCGGCCAGCGCCCCGGTCCATCAAAACTGGGTCGAGGCCAAAGCTCAGCGCACCGCGATGATGGGAGTCATCGACCGCCTGCAGGGCGAAGGCAAAAAGGTCGGGATCATCCTGATCGACATCACCGGCTGTCTGGGCAAGGCCGGCACCGATGCCGGAGGCGACATGCGCCGCGTCATGGGCCTGCTCGACTACGCCAAACAAAAAGACGTCCCCATCTTCCATGTCGAGACGCAGGGCGTAGACCGGGTGACCCCGCCCAATATGCGCGGCTATCCCCATTACCGCGCCGCAAACAAAAAAATGAACCTGGCGCATTTTTCCGTCTATCCCGCAATCCGCGAGGCGCTGGCCGAACAGGGCGTCGGCCCGGTCATTCTGGCCGGGTCAAAGCGCGGCCAATGCGTTCTGAATACGGCGACCGGCGAGCCGGTCCGCCGCGGCGCCAAAGATATCAAGCCCGGAACCGCCGCCAATCAGGAGCACGACGTCTACGTCGCCGATATGTACGCCATCGGCAATCCCGGCAAGCCGGAGAGCATGGCCAGCTATCACCGGCCCGGCGTGACCATCGTCCCCACCCCCCGGCCCCGGTCAAGCCCCGCCGGCTGATCCGGCTCCTTCCATCACGATCACCGCCTTGCCGACCACCTGGCGTTCGGCCAGCAGGGCCAGCGCCGCCCCGGCCTCCTCCAGCCGGAAGCGCCGGCAGATGTAAGGCCGAATCAGACCCTGCGCCGCCCACCGGTCAATCAGCGCGCGATCTTCCGCCCCCCTCTCCGGATCACGCCGCCCATATTCGCCCGCCCGAACCCCGACCACCGAAAAGCCTTTGATCAAAGGCAGATTGACCGCAATCTCCGGAATCCGGCCCCCGGCAAAACCCACCACCAAAAGACGCCCGTTCCAGCCAATGCAGCGCACCGACTCGTCAAACACATCGCCGCCGACCGGATCGTAAATCACATCCGCCCCCCGCCCCCCGGTCAGCGCCTTGACCTGCTCGCGAAAGCCGCCCCGCACATTCAGAACATGATCGGCCCCGCGTTGCTTGACGATCCGCAGCTTTTCGTCCGAGGACGCCGTCGCGATCACCCGCGCCCCCAAAATCTTGCCCAGCTCGACCGCCGCCAGCCCGACGCCCCCGGCGCTGCCATGAACCAGCAGCGTCTCGCCCTTTTGCAAAGCCCCGCGCCGGACCAAAGAGACATAGGCGGTCAGCCAGGCCACCGAATACGCCGCCGCCGCCTCCCATGACAGGCCCGGCGGTTTGGGGCGCAGCGAGGCCGCCGGGGCATTGACCTCCTCGGCAAAGCCGCCATGGGTGAAGCCGCCGATCACCCCATCGCCGGGCCGGAACCCGCCGCCGCCCGCCAGCACCTCGCCGGAAAACTCCATCCCCGGCGAAAAGGGCAGGGCCGGTTTGTGCTGATATTTGCCCTGAACCATCAAGATATCGGGAAAATTGACCCCGCAGGCCCGAATCCGCACCCGCACCTCGCCTGCGCCCGGCGGCGGCAGTTCGACCTCCTCCAGTCTCAGGCTGGACAGGTCCGCCGACAGCCCCCGCACCCGCATCGCCCGCATCGCGCCTCTCCCTTTGCCTTGCTCTGCGCCGCCGCCTAGAATGCCCGCCGCCCGCTCTGCGCACAAGACCAGGAACGACCGCTTTCATGGATCCGGTAACCCAAACGCTGTTCGGCGCCGTCCTCGGCCAGGCCGGATTCTCCCGGCAACTGGGAACCGCCCGCGCCGCCGCCGCCGGCGCCCTGATCGCCGCCGCCCCCGATCTCGACGTCGTCATCTCCACCGGCGGTCCGGTCGACACCTGGCTCTATCACCGCGCCATCACCCATTCGGTCGTCGCCGGGCCCTTCTTCGGCGCCGCCCTCGGTGCGCTGTGCTGGCTGTTTTACCGCAGCCGGGCCAAAACCCGCCCGGCTCTCTCTCACCTCGGCGCGCCCGCCGCCCTGTCCGCCTGGCTGTGGCTGGGCGTCCTCGCCTTCACCAGCCACGCCTGGCTCGACCTGATGACCGCCTATGGAACCCAACTCCTCGCTCCCCTCTCGCGCGCCCGCTTCGCCGTCAACGCCCTGCCGATCATCGACCTCGTCTATACCGCCATCCTGATCGCCGCCCTCGCCCTGGGACTGCGCGCCGCCCGCCGCCCCCAGCCCCGCCTCTCCCCGGCCAGCATCGGCGGCATCGCCCTGCTCCTCACCCTCGTCTGGCAAACCTATGGCTGGGGAATCAATCTGCGCGCCCTCGAAGAAGCCCGCAGCGACCTCGAACGCCGCGAGGCCGGTTTCGTCCAAATCCACGCCTATCCCGTCCTCCTCCAGCCCTGGCTGCGCCGCATCACCGCCGAAACCGCCGACGCCTACCGAATCGGATACTGGTCACCCCTCAACGGACGGCCAATCCTCTGGAGCGCCTATCCCAAGCAGACCCATCCTTTCGCCCAAACCCTCGCCCGCACCCAGCTCTATCGCGACTTCCGCTGGTTCGCCGACCGCCAGACCTTCTGGCGAATCCATCAGCGCCCCGGCGGCGCAGTCCGAATCGAAGCCCATGATCTGCGCTATCTCTACAATGACGCGAGCGCCATGTATGGCTATTGGGGGGTCTATGCCCTGCTCGGACCCGAAGGCGGTCTCCTCCAGGCTCCCGAGATTTTCCTCAACCGCCCGCCCGCGGCGGAGATGCTCCGCCTGCTTCGCCTCACCTTCAGCCGCGAGTGAGAAGAGCGCCGATTTTCCCGGCCATCGCCTCGCAGGCTCGCCCCGCTCCCGGCAAAACCCCCATATAGGCCGTGAAGGCATGCGCCAGGCGGTCTTCGCAGACATAATCAACCGCAACACCTGCCGCCGCCAGTTTGTCGGCATAGGCCCGGCCCTGGTCGCGCAGCACGTCGAAGCCCGCCGTCACCACAATCGCCGGGGCCAGTCCCGACAGGTCTTCGCTGCGCAGCGGCGAGGCCATCACCTCCGCCGCCTCCTTCGACTCATTGAGCCAGTGACCGCCGAACCATTCCATGATCTCGCGAGTCAGGGGCGGGCACTGGGCGCAGGAATCCAGTGAGCCGCCCTGCCAGTCCAGATCGGTCGCCGGATAGATCAGCAGCTGCGCCGCCGGCTGGATGCCGCCCCGGCGCTTGACCTCCTGGCAGACCACCGCCGACATGCACCCGCCCGCCGAATCGCCGCCAACCCCGATGCTGTCCCCGACGCCCCGCCCCGCCGCGTTGGCCCGCAGCCATTCATAGGCGGCAATCGCGTCTTCCATCGCCGCCGGAAATTTGTGCTCCGGCGCAAGCCGGTAGTCGACCGACATCACATGCGCCTGCGCCCGCTTCGCAATCAGCGCGCAGAAAGAGTCACAGGTGTCGAGATCGCCGATCACCCAGCCCCCCATGTGGAAATAGACCAGTCCGGGAAGCCGCCCGGCTTCTCCTTGCGGGCGGTAATGGCGCACCGGCAGCGCCCCGCCCGGCCCCGGAATCGCCTCCTCCTCGACCGCCACCCCTCCGGGCCGGGCGGCGTTGACCGCTTTGAAGCCCGCCGCCGCCGCCGCGCGCGCCTGCGCCGGAGTCATCTCCGGCAGCGAAGGCCCCCGCCGCAACTGCGTGGCCAGAAACTGCATGCGCGGATCAAGCCGCCGCCCGTCAATCTCAAGCGCCGCGCCGCCGGCAAGGCGCAGCAGAATTCCTTCGGGCAGCGACAAAATCCCGCGCAGCATCAATTGCGCCATATTCATAATACTCCCCCTGCGGCGTTATCCGCCGCTTCGCTCCAGCTCTTCGGCCTTGCGGCCCACCGCTTCGCGCACATTGGCAAACCCGTCCCGCTCAAGCAAGGCCGCCAGCTCGGCCAGCGCCCGCCCGATCAGCCCCGGCCCGTGATAGATCAGCGCCGTATAGGCCTGAGTCAGCGAGGCCCCGGCCAGAATCTTGTGATAGAGGCCGCGCCCGCTCTCGATCCCGCCGACCCCGATGATCGGCAGCCGCCCCTCCGTCAGCCGGTGCAGGCGCGCGATCATCCGGGTTGCGCGCGCCTCCAAAGGCCGCCCGGAAAGCCCGCCTTCCGGCAATTCCGCTGCCTGACCGGCCAGACCGGGCCGGGCCGTCGTCGTATTGACGGCGATCAGTCCGTCCACCCCCCCGTCCAGCGCGCCCGCGGCCAGCGCCGCCGCTTCCGGCTCGGTCAGATCGGGGGAGACTTTCAAAAAAAGGGGCGGTCTCTTCGCCGCCTGTTTGCGCGCCTGCGCAAGGCGGTCCAGAAGGGCGCTCAGCTCCGCCCCGCGCTGCAGACCGCGCAGACCCTGCGTATTGGGCGAGGATATATTGACCGCAATATAAGAGGCCAGAGGGGCAAAGCGCGCAACCCCCGCCGCATAGTCGCTCAGCCGGTCGGGGCTGGCGGCATTCGCCCCGATATTGATCCCGACGATCCCGCCCCGCCTGCCCCGCCGTGAAAGCCGCGCCGCCAGCGCCGCCGCCCCGGCATTGTTGAAGCCCATCCGGTTGATCGCGCCCCCCGCCGCGCGCAGCCGGAACAGGCGCGGGCGCGGATTGCCCGGCTGTGGCAGAGGCGTCACAGTGCCGATCTCGACAAAGCCGAAACCCAGCGCCAGCATGGCGTCGGGAACCAGCCCGTCCTTGTCGAAGCCCGCCGCCAGACCCAAAGGGTTGGGAAATTTCAGACCCAAAAGATCAACCTCCAGCCGGGCCGCCGCGCCCGCCGGCAAGACCCGCCGCCTGCTTTTGCCCGGCATCCGGCGCAGAAGTTGCAAAGTCAGATCATGCGCCCGCTCCGGCTCCAGAGCCATCAGGACCGGACGCAGGCAGGCGAAGGCGCCCTGCGCAAAACGGCTCATGCCCGCGCCGGATCCTCGCCGCGCCCGGCGGCCTCCAGCAGCCGCGCCGTCCGCTCAATCCCGTATAAAGCCGCAAACGCCCCAAAGCGCGGGCCCTGGCTGTAGCCCAGCAAAACCTCATAGAGAAAACGAAACCAGCCGCGCAAATCCTTCTCAAAGCCCGCCGCCTTGCCCGCCGCATAGGCCGCGCTTTGCGCCTCCGCCGCCCCCGCGCCCGCCTCCAGCGCCCGCAGCCGCCGGGCCAGATCGCAAAGCCAGCCGCGCTCGGCCTCCCCCGCCTTGCGAAACCGGCGCGCCGGGGCAATGAAGTCTTCATAGTAATGAAGCGCGCAGGCCGTCAGGCGGTCGAGCAGCGGATGCGTCTGCGGCGAGACCTCCGGCGTCTGCGCGCGAATGAAGCCCCAAAGCGTCTGCGCGCTGTCGGCATGGGCCGCCCCGGCCAGATTGAGCAGCATCGAATAGCGCACCGGACACGCTTCCCCCCGCCGCGCGCCCCCGATATACCAGAGCGGATTGTGAAGCCGCTCGGCTTCGCTCGCCCCGCGCCAGTCGGCCAGGTCGGACAGATAGTCGTCGGTGCTGCGCGGAATCTCGTCAAAATGAAGCCGCCGCGCCGTCCGCGGCGCGCGATACATGAAGCGCGCCAGACCCTCCACCGGCCCGTAGCGCAGCCACTCTTCCAGCGAAAGCCCGTTGCCCCGCGACTTGGAGATCTTCTCGCCC
Organism: Alphaproteobacteria bacterium; assembly: GCA_965204775.1. Lineage (GTDB taxonomy): Bacteria > Pseudomonadota > Alphaproteobacteria > JAPOUT01 > CBDBFH01. The sequence continues at coordinate 206,867 of CBDBFH010000028.1, read as the reverse complement.
TTGCCGTCCAAAAACAGCTCATAGGCAAAGCCCGCCGGCGCCGCCGCCCCCAGAATGCGGCAGATCTTTCCCGAAAGCCCCAAAGAGTCGCGCAAGTCCTTGCCCGCCATCTCATAATCCACCCCCAGCGCCGCCCAGCGCGCCGCCCAGTCCACCTTCCATTGCAATTTGCATCCGCCTCCGGTCACCGGATGGCCGCGCACCAGCGCGCCGCTCTCCGGATCGCGCCAGTCAATCGTCCCGGCCCGCGCATCCCGCCCCGCGACCTCGGCGATCACGACCCGGCCCGTCCGCGGACAGATCGGCAGAAACGGGCTGTAACTCCTGCGCCGCGCCGCCCCCAGCGTCGGCCCGACCACCCCGGCAATCGCATCGTGATGGCGCAAGACGCGCAGCAGAACCTCGTCAAACCCGCCGCTTTCATAGCAGGTCGAGGCGCTCAGGAACTCGCAGTCAAAGCCGAAGGCGTCCAGAAATTTCTCCAGCCGCGCATTATTGTGAGCCGCGAAACTCTCATGGGTTCCAAACGGGTCCGGAATCCGCGACAACGGCCTGCCCAGATGCTCCGCCAGCATCGCCTGATTGGGAAGATTGCCGGGAACCTTGCGCAAGCCGTCCAGATCGTCGGAAAAGCAGATCAGCCGCGTCGGGCAGCCGGGCCTGAGATGGGCGAAGGCGCGCCGGACCATCTGCGTTCTGACCACCTCCCCAAACGTCCCGATATGGGGCAGGCCGCTGGGGCCGAAGCCGGTTTCAAACAGAACCGCGCCCCCGCCGCGCCCCATGCGCTCAAGCCGGGCAGCGAGATTGCGCGCCTCGACAAACGGCCAGGTTTTGATTTGCGAGGCGTCCATGACCCGCGCCGCCTCCCGCCGGACAAAAAGCGGATTCAAAATAGGCTAAAGTCGCGGCCATGAACACCGCCGCCGAGCTGTTGCATGACGCTGCGCATCCCGCGCTGGCCGTCTTTCGGGGGCGGGCAGGGCTGGCGCGTCCGGGGGCGGGGCCCGAATCGCCCGCAGACAAGGGGTTGCGCCGTCTGTGGCGCAGCGGCCCGCTGCTCATCTGCCACCGCGTCTTTACCGCCCGCAGCCTGGGCCTGGACCCGGCCCCTTCGCCCCGCCTGTTCGATTTGATGGAATTGTTCGCCTTTGTCTTCCCGGCCCGGCCGGTGACGCCGACGCCCGCCGGACTGGCCCGGAGTCTGGGTCTGGCGCCGCCGGACTCGGCGGCGGAAGCCGCAGCGCTTTTACAGCGCGCCTGCCGGGCCCTGCTCGCCCGCCTCGAAGACCCCGCCTATCCCCGCCGCAAACACGCCGCCGCCGCCGCGCAGGCCATGCAAGAGGCCGGCTGGAACTGGGCCCCGGCCATATGCGCGCGCCTTGGCGGGGATAGCGAGCCGGTCGATTTCGCCCGCGCCCTGCCCCGATGGGAAGAGCGCACGGCGGCGGGCCGCGCCGCGCCGGGCCGGGGCGGGGCGGCGGTCGCGGTCGGGGCGGAGGAAAGCCAGTCCCGCCTTGAACAATTCCTCCTCCCTACCGGCCCGGCCCGGCCCGGACAGAAAGACTACGCCCGCGCGCTGGCCCGGGTCTTCGCCCCGGCGGACAGGCGGGGCGAAGACGCCCACGCCCCCCGTATCGTGCTCGCGCAGGCCGGGACCGGAATCGGCAAGACGCTGGGATACCTCGCCCCGGCCAGCCTGTGGGCGGCGCGGGCGGGCGCGCCGGTCTGGATTGCGACCTATACCCGCAACCTTCAGCGCCAGATCGCCGCCGAAACCGCGCGCCTGTTTCCCGACCCCGCCGAGCGCGCAAAGCGGGTCGTGCTGCGCAAGGGGCGCGAAAATTATCTGTGCCTGCTCAATCTGGATCAGGCCCGGCGGACAGGGGCGCAGGTGATTTTGACCCGGCTGATTGAACGCTGGGCGCTGGAAAGCCGCGACGGCGATTTGATGAGCGGCGACTTTCCCTCCTGGCTGCCCGCGCTGGCCGGGGCGGGGGCGGCGCGCTACACCGACCGGCGCGGCGAATGCATCCACGCCGCCTGCCGCTACTATCGCAACTGCTTCGTCGAGCGGGCGCGGGCGCGGGCGCGCAGCGCCGATCTGGTGATCGCCAATCACGCGCTGGTTTTGTCCCATGCGGCCCGCGCGCGCGCGGCGGAGGAGAAAGGGGCCGGGGAGAGCGCCCACTACGTCTTCGACGAAGGCCACCGCCTGTTCGACGCCGCCGACAGCGCCTTCGCCATCGAACTGACCGGGGCCGGAGCGGCGGAGCTGCGGGTCTGGATTTTGGGCGCGGGGCGTGGGCGCGGCGGCCTTGAAGCGCGGATCGGCGATGTGACCGGCGAGTTTGGCCCGGCGCGCAAGGCGCTGGAAGCGGTGCGGGAAAAGGCGGGCTTCCTGCCTGCGCCGGGCTTGGCGGCGGGGGATGCCAAAGAACGCGCAGCAGGGCAGGGGCAGGCGTTCTTTGATCTCCTGCGCGAGCGGATTCTGGCGCAGGCCGGGCCCGGTCCGGCAGACTATGACCTTGAGGTGGAACTGGACCGGCCCGATGCGCAACTGAGCGAAGCGGCGCAAGCCTTCGCCCAAAATCTGGCCGATCTGGAAGAAGCCCTGCGCGCTTTGGCCGGGGCGCTGGCCGCCCGCCTCGAAGAAGACGGGCTTCCCGCCGAGATGCGCAGCCGGATCGAGCGGGCGATCCGGGCGATGGAAACCCACGCCCTCGCCCAGAGCCGCGACTGGCGCGCGGCGCTCGGCCAGATCGGCGGCGGGGACGAAGAGCGAATCGCGCGCGGATCGCTGAGTTTCACGCAAGGGGCGCCGAGCGGAATCGGGCTGCACTGCCACTGGATCGATCCGACCCGGCCCTTTGCCGAATGCGTTCTCGTCCCGGCGCAAGGGGCGGTGATTACATCCGCCACGCTGTGCGACCGCGCCGCGCCGGGCGCGGACAATACGGACTGGCAAAGCGCGGAATGGCGCACCGGCGCACAGCATTTGCCCGAACCGGCCCGGCGGCTCTCGATCGCCTCGCCCTTCGATTACGGGCGGGTTGCGCGGGTGCTGGTGGCCGCCGATCCGGAACTGGACGCCGCCCCGGCCCGCGCCGCCCGCCTGCGCGACCTCCTCCTCGCCGCCGGAGGGGGCGGGCTGGGCCTGTTCACCGCCATCCGCAGCCTCAAAGCCGCCCACCGCCAAATTGCCCCGGCGCTGGCCCAGGCCGGGCTGATGCTCCTCGCCCAGCACGCCGACGGAATCGACACCGGAACGCTGGTCGATATGTTCCGCGCCGAGGAAGACAGCTGCCTTTTAGGCACCGACGCCCTGCGCGACGGGATGGATGTGCCGGGGCGCGCTTTGCGCCTGATCGTGTTCGACCGGGTGCCCTTCGCCCGGCCCGATATTGTGCACCGCGCCCGGCGGGCGCGCTTCGGGGCGCGGCGCTATGACGACATGATCGTGCGCCTGCGGCTGCATCAGGCCTTCGGGCGGCTGATCCGCAGCGAGCGCGACCGGGGCGTTTTCGTCCTGCTCGACCGGCGCTTCGCGCAGCGCTTCGCCCCGGCCTTTCCGGCGCAAATCCAGGTCGAGCGCACCACCGCCAAAGAGGCGGTCGAGATCGTCCGCCGCTTTTTTGGCCCCGCCGGTGATTTGGGAGCGGGTCCATGAGTTTCCTGCTGGAAGGCGCGCCGCTCTGGCGGGGGGCCGTGTTTCTCGCCGTCCTGAGCGCGTGCATGATCTGGGAGGCGCGCGCCCCGGCGCGGGCGCGGATTTTGCCCCGCGCCCGGCGCTGGACGGCCAATCTGGGGCTGGGGGCGCTGAACAGCATCCTGCTGCGCCTGTGCTTTCCCATTCTGGCGGTCGGCGCGGCCCTCCACGCGCAACAGGCGGAACTGGGCCTGTTCAACCGACTCGACTGGCCGGTCTGGCTGGAATGGGCGCTCGCCCTCATCCTGCTCGACTTGATGATCTACGGCCAGCACGTCCTGCTCCACCGGGTTCCGCTTCTCTGGCGGCTGCACGCCGCCCACCACGCCGACCCGGAAGTCGACGCCTCGACCGCGCTGCGCTTCCACCCCGCCGAGATCATGCCCAGTATGGGTCTGAAAATCGCCGCCGCCTATCTGATCGGCCCGGCGGCGGGGGCCATGCTGGTCTTTGAAATCCTGCTCAACGGCATGGCCGTCTTCAACCATACCAACGCCCGCCTGCCCGCCGCCGCCGAGCGAATCCTGCGCCTCGCGCTGGTAACCCCGGATATGCACCGCGTCCACCACTCAACCGCCGGAGAGCAGACCAACCGCAATTTCGGCTTCGTCCTCAGCTGCTGGGACCGCCTCTTCGCCACCTATCACCCGGCCCCCGCCGAAGGGGTGCAGGCCCCGCTCGGCCTCAAAGCCGCCCGCGGGAGCCAGACCGCAAGCCCGCTCTGGCTTGCCAGCCTGCCCTTCCTCCCCAACCGCCGGTTTTGGAAATCCGCAGGGTTCTGACGCTTTCCTGAATGACCTTGTTGGTCAGCAACAGACTGCTATAGCGTCCGATCTTGTAGAAGAGTTCGGCGCGGGTGGTCGACGAGCTCTTCCCCTTGGCGTGCTCGATATGATAGCGCACGGTGCGCTCCTCGATATCCAGCAATCCTCCAATCTGCCGGTCGGTGTTGCCCTTGATCGACAGGCCCATACATTCCAGCTCGCGGTTGGTGAATAATTCCTGATCGATTTCGGTGATAACCTTGTCAGGCGCGGAATAGAGACTGCTGGCCACCCGCATCAATCGCGACAAAAACAGCACCTCCGCCTCCGGCATGCGGCCCCGGCGTCCGGCAAAAGAAGCGCCGTTGAATCTGCCGTCAGGCGATATGAAGCACATGGATACACCCCGGTGCAGGCCAAAATCCCGCGCCTCCTCCATGACGCGCCGATTCCTGGGCGGGAGGGGGTAGCGGTCAAACGCCTCCCACCGCAGAGGGCCGCGCACCTGTTGCGTATAACTAACTACCGGGTCACATTGCGCATAGCCGGATTCGTCATAGCGCGCGACCCATTCCGGCGGATAGTCGGTAAATCGCCTCACCGCGGTGTTCTGCAAGTCTTCCCATTGGGTGTGGACATAAGTATGGCGGTCAAGGCCAAAGCCGGAGGCATAATCGGTGCCGATGCGCAAAGCCTCCCCCAAGCCGGTTGCATGGACAACCCGATGCAGGGCTTCTGCCTGATCAACAGAGACGATGACGGACATTCACCCTCTCTCCCCGGTTCCTATGCTTTCCCGGTGCCAGTATAGAGGGCATGGGAGAGGCGGCAAGGGAATTTTGAAAATCCGGGCGATCACGCCTTTGTGAACCGCCCGCGAAAAAAATCACGGCCACCCTGCCGGTTCCGCCAGTGTGCGCGCGCGCAAACCGGGGTTACACTTCCCCCCGGATCGTGAATCCAAGTCTGACCAGACACGCTTTACGGGAGATATGCCATGATCATCATCGCCGAGGGGATCAAAGATCCCTGTTGCCAAAGGGCGCTGGATGAAGCCTTTCAGTTGCGCCACAAGGTCTTTGTCGAAGAACTGGGCTGGCAGGGCCTCAAATCCGAAAATGGCCGGGAGCGGGATGAATTCGACACCGAAAACACCCTCTATCTTCTGATCACCGATGACAGGACGGAGGACGTTGTCGGCCATGTCCGTTTTGTCCCCTCGACCGGGCCGCATATGTTTCAGAAGCATTTTCGCGACTTGATCGAAAAATCCTATCCCATCCGGTCATCACTTTGGGAATCCTCGCGCATATGCCTGCGCAAGGATGTCCGGCAGTCCGACGCTTCGACCGCCATTATCTGTAGCACGGTTGATCTGTGCCTCAGATACGGAATTAGGGACATTGTCAAGGTGATGGAGCTGCGAATAGAGCCTCTGATGCGCTTCTGCGGTTGGGATATGCGCCGTCTGGGCAAGCCGAAATCCTATGACGGGGGCAAGCCGGTTTGCGCCTTTATGACTGCGATGAATCCGGTGGTCTCCTTCAAGACCCGTCAGGCGACGGCAATGCTTACGGTCGAGGCCCAGCGCCAGAAGATCGACAAGCGGCCCGATCTCGAATCGGTCCAGCAAGCGCGCGAAATCGCCAAGGCAGCCTGACTACGCGGGCAGGCTGTTGCATATTCCGCGCCGCCTTCCCCCCGGCCAAAAGGAGACCCCTGTCATGGATCAATCCCCACCCCCCGGTCCCCCTCCCGATTCCCCTTTCAGGAAGGGCCGGCGCCTCGACCTGGATGCAGAAGAGAATCGCGACGCCGGAGTGGACTTCGTCAACCACTGCATCAACCTTCTCAACAAATACGAGGTCGCAAATCTCGAAGAGATGCTGACTTTGCTCACCTCCAATATGGTCCTGCTCTATGCCCATCTGCTCACCGAGCATGACGCGGTTGAGGCATGGGATCAGGTCCTCGCCAATTTCAACCGGGCCTTTCCCCGCGCCCTCGAGCTGGTCAAAAATCAGGAAGATTTCGCCAAACTGACCCGATTCCACCCCCGGCCCAATTAGGGGGCGGCTCGGGAGCGGTGCGCCCAGCGCCCGCGCCGCCTCAGGCGGACCCGCCTCAGGCGGACCGCCCGTGACAATGCTTGTATTTCTTGCCCGATCCGCACGGGCAGGGCGCGTTGCGCGCAACCTTGGCCGATGAGGCCGGAACCGCCCGCCCCGCTCCATTCGCGCCGCCTGCGCCGCGCTGGCGGCCCGCGCCGGGCCTGCGGCCTGCGGCAGCCGGGCCGGGCGGGGCAATCGCCGCCATCCCGCCCGCCGGAGTCTCGTGGCGCGCCTCCATTTCCGGAACCTCCAGCGCCGGGGCCGGAATCGCCTCGCGCTCAATGCGCAAATTCAGCAGGCGGCGCGTCACATCGCTGCGCAGCTGCGACAGCAAAGCCTCAAACAGCGTGAACGCCTCCGTCTTGTACTCGTTCAGCGGATCGCGCTGGCCGTAGCCGCGCAGGCCAACCACCTGGCGCAAATGCTCAAGGCGCGACAGATGCTCGCGCCAATGGCCGTCCAGCGTCTGGAGCAGAACCGCCTTCTCAATCTGGCGGGCCGCCTCCGGCCCGGCCTGCCCGGCGGTCTGCGCCCAGCGCTCCGCCGCCGCCCGCTCCAGACGCTGGCGAATCTCCTCATCGGCAATCCCCTCCTCGCGCGCCCAGCCCTCAACCGGAAGCTCCAGGCCCAGACCCTCCCGCGCCGCCCGCGCCAGACCCGCGCTGTCCCACTGCTCCGGATAGGCCCGCTCCGGAATATGCGCCGCAACCATCTCGCCAATCACCTGCGCGCGCATGTCCGCCGTCATCTCCTCCGACTCCTCCTCGCGAATCAGATCAAGGCGCTGCTCAAAAACAATCTTGCGCTGGTCGTTCATCACATCGTCAAACTTCAAAAGATTCTTGCGAATGTCGAAATTGCGCGCCTCAACCCGCGCCTGCGCCTTCTCCAGCGCCTTGTTGATCCACGGATGAACAATCGCCTCCCCTTCCTTCAGGCCCAGTTTCTGCAGCATGCCCCCCATCCGCTCGGAGCCGAAAATGCGCATCAGGTCGTCTTCCAGACTCAAAAAAAACTTCGAAGCCCCCGGATCCCCCTGCCGCCCCGAACGGCCCCGCAGCTGATTGTCAATCCGCCGGCTCTCATGGCGCTCCGTCCCCAGAACAAACAGCCCGCCCGCCGCAATCACCCGGCGCTTCTTCTCCCCAATCTCGCCCCGAATCCGCTCCGCCGCCGCCCCCTCGGCCTCGTCTTGCGCCAGCTGCATCTCCAGATTGCCCCCCAGCTGAATGTCCGTCCCGCGCCCCGCCATGTTGGTCGCAATCGTCACCGCGCCCGGCGCGCCCGCCTGCGCAATAATCTGCGCCTCCTGCTCGTGATAGCGCGCATTCAAAACGCTGTGCGCAATCTGCCGCCGCTTGAGCAGGCCCGATAAATGCTCCGACTTCTCAATGCTCGTCGTCCCCACCAAAACCGGCTGGCCCGCCTTGCGGCATTCCGCAATCGCCTCGACAATCGCCTCATATTTCTCCCCCGCCGTCAGGTAAACCTCGTCGTCCATGTCGCCGCGCCGGACCGGAAGATTGGTATCAATCGCAACCGACTCCAGCCCGTAGATCGCCGCAAACTCCTCCGCCTCGGTCATCGCCGTCCCCGTCATCCCCGACAACTTCTCATACAGGCGAAAATAATTCTGAAACGTAATCGAGGCCAAAGTCTGATTCTCCGGCTGAATCTGCGCCTTCTCCTTCGCCTCCAGCGCCTGATGCAAACCTTCCGAATAGCGCCGCCCCTCCATCATCCGCCCGGTGAACTCGTCAATGATCACCACCCGGCCCCCCTTCACAATATAGTCCCGGTCGCGCAAAAACAGCTTGTGCGCCCGCAAAGCCTGATTGACATGATGAACAGCCGAAACATTCTCAATGTCGTAAAGCCCCCCGCCCCCCAGCAAATCCCGCTCCGCCAGCAGGCGCTCAACATGCTCCTGGCCCACCTCGGTCAAACTCACCGAGCGAGTCTTCTCCTCCAGCTCAAAATCCTCCGCAACCAGCTGCGGAATCACCGCGTCAATCGCCGTATACATCTCCGAGCGGTCCTCCACCGGACCCGATATGATCAGCGGCGTGCGCGCCTCGTCGATCAAAATTGAATCCACCTCGTCAACAATCCCAAACCCATGCCCGCGCTGAACCATGTCCTCCAGCCGGTACTTCATATTGTCGCGCAGATAGTCAAACCCCAGCTCGTTGTTCGTCCCATACGTAATGTCCGCCCGATAGGCCGCGCCACGCGCCGCATCGTCCATCTCATGCAGAATGCAGCCCGTCTCCAGGCCCAAAAACCCGTAAATCCGCCCCATCCACTCCGCATCGCGCCGCGCCAGATAGTCGTTGACCGTCACAATGTGAACCCCACGCCCCGACAGCGCATTCAGACAGGCCGGCAACGTCGCCGCCAGCGTCTTGCCCTCGCCCGTCTTCATCTCGGCAATCTTGCCCTCGTGCAAAACCATCCCCCCAATCAGCTGAACGTCAAAAGGCCGCTGGCCCAAAACACGCCGCGAAGCCTCGCGGGTCAACGCAAAAACCTCCGGCAACAGCCGCTCCAGACGCTCGCCGCCCCCGGCCCGCGAACGCGCCGCAGAAAAACGCTCCCGAATCCCCGAATCAGACAGACCCCGAACCTCCCCCTCCAGGTCGTTGATCGCCTGAACCCGGCCCCGGTATCTGGCCAGAACCCGTTCATTGGCTGAGCCGAAAATTCGGCGCGCCAGACCGCTCATCCCCAACATTCGCCTGTCCCGATCCTCAATCGCGCCCGCAAAACGCCCTGAAAGCACACGAAAAAATGCACAAAAAGATGCCCAAAAAAATGTCCGAAAGATGCCCGAAAGATGCCCGAAAGATGTAAGCGCCGCCCCCGCCCTTGTCAATTCGCCCCTCCATCACGCATAGTCGCCCGCCTTCCGCTCGCCCCGCCCCACCGCGCCATGACCCGACCCCACGCTCCCGACATAGCCCCGCCCGCCGGAATGACCCTCGCCACCGGACGCTGCGGCCTGCCATATAAAAACCGCGACGATCTGCTCTTCATCCGCTTCCCCGCCGGCGCGCGCGCCGCCGGACTCTTTACCCGCTCCGCCGCCCCCGCCGCTCCGGTTCTGTGGAGCCGCGCCGGTCTGCGCGCCGAAACCCTCCTTCATGGCCTCGTCGTCAACGCCGGCAACGCCAACGCCGCAACCGGCAAGGCCGGAAGCCAGGCCGCCCGCGCCATCGCCCAGGCCGCCGCAAAACTTTGCAACTGCCGCCAGAAACAAATCCTCCTCGCCTCGACCGGAGTCATCGGCGAAACCCTGCCCCCGGCCCCGGTCATCGCCGCGCTCGAAAAAACCCGGCCCCAGACCCGCCTGCGCCTCGCCGCCCGCGCCATCATGACCACCGACACCCGCCCCAAAATCGCCGCCGCCCGCTGCCGGATCGGCTCAACCCCCGTTCGCCTGTGCGCCATCGCCAAGGGCGCGGCCATGGTCGCCCCCAATCTGGCCACCGCGCTCGCCTTCGTCTTCACCGACGCCGCCCTTTCGTCTTCCGTCTTGCAAAAACTGCTCGCCCGCGCCGCCGAAAACTCGCTCAACGCCGTCACCATCGACGGCGACACCTCCACCAACGACACCCTCCTGCTCTTCGCCACCGGGCAAGGCGCGCCCCGCGTCCGCTCCGCGCGCGACCCCCGAATCGCGCCTTTCGCCCGCGCCCTCGACCAACTCCTCCTCTCGCTTGCCCGGCAGATCGTCCGCGACGGCGAGGGCGCGCACAAGGAAATCTGCGTCGACGTCGAGGGCGCCGCCAGCGCCGTCCAGGCCCGCGCCATCGCCCGCGCCATCGCCAACTCCCCGCTCGTCAAAACCGCCATCGCTGGTGCAGACCCCAATTGGGGCCGAATCCTGATGGCCGCCGGAAAGGCCGGGGCCAAAATCGCCCGTGGAAAATTCTCCATCGCCATCGGCGGAATCTCCCTCGCCCGCGCCGGAGCGCCGCTCCCGCTCTCAAAATCCGCCGCCGCCCGCCTCGCCCGCCACATGAAAACCGCCGAGATCCGCCTGCGCTTTCATGCCGGCTGCGGCAAGGCCCGCGCCCGCATCTGGACGTGCGACCTCACCCGGGACTACGTCGCCCTCAATACTTTGCGCAGCTGAGCCGCCTTGCTCATGCGCCTTTCAGCCTCTCGCGGCGAATCGCCTCCAGCGCCCCGCCCAAAGACCCCCGCGCGCTCCCCGGCGCCAAGGGGCGCGGCTGGCCCGGCCCCGGCCCCCAGCCGGTCACATAGGCAACATTGAAGCGCGCCGGCAAGCGCCCGTCCGCATCGGCAAAGCGCCGCCGGTAAATCTCCCCCGCTTGCGCCAGAACGTCCCGGCGCAAAAATCCGCCGCGCCGCGCCCGCAAAATATTGCCCGGACCCAGAGCGTCCAGATCGCCCAGCAAAGCCCGCAGATCGTCATAGCGCAGACACAGGCGGTCCAGATCGGCGACCGGCATGGCAAAGCCCGCCTGCTGCAGCGCCCTGCCCAGCTCGGCCAGTTCGGCAAAAGGCGCAATCCGGGGACTCGCCCCGCCGGTCAGCCCGCTTTCCGCTTCAATCAGGCAGGCGCGCAGCTCGGCCAAAGTCCCGGCGGCAAACAGCGCCCCCACAAAAAGCCCGTCCGGCGCAAGCGCCCGGCGAATCTCACCCAGCGCGCCGGGCAGATCATTGACCCAGTGCAGCGTCAGCGCGCTCGTAATCAGCGCAAAACTGCCCGCCCGGAAAGGCAGCGCCTCTTCATCGGCCTCCAGACAAACGCCGCCGCCCGCCGCCTGCCCCGGCCCGCCTTGCACCCGCCTGCCGATCTTGCCGTTTTCATCCGGGATGCGCGCCCCCGCCCAACTCAAATCCAGCGCCAGGGGAAAATCACGCCGAACCATCGCCAGCCGCCCGCCGATCTCGCCGGCGGCATGATCCAGCAAACCCCCGCCCGGCGCTTCCGTTTTGCCCGCCCGGCGGCGCTGCTTGCGGCGCAAAAGCCGCCGGTCAAAAATCTCGCGCCCCGCGCCCACAAACCCGCCTTTTCTTATCCCGGCGCTTTGCTAATCTCGTCGGCGATGATTCCCTTCGCCTCTTTCCTCCGCCGCCTCGCCAGCCTGCCGCGCGATTTTCTTCTACCCCCGCGCTGCCTGGTCTGCAACCGGCGAATCGAAAGCCGCGCCTGTCTGTGCGCCTCGTGCTGGGGCGGCGCAAACTTTCTCGCCCCGCCCTGGCATCCGCTCACCGGCCTGCCCCTGCCCCATCAATGGCCGGGCGGCGAAGAAGCCCTCCCGCCCCCCGAAACCAAAGCCGCTTATCGCCGCGCCCGCGCCGTCATGCGCTATGGACCGCCGGTCAGCCGCAAACTGATCGCCCGCCTCAAATATGCCGACCGGCCCGAAATCGCCGAAGCCGCCGGCGGCTGGCTCGCCCGCTGCGCCCCGGACCTCCTCGCCGAAGCCGATCTGATCGCCCCGGTGCCGCTCCACCGCCGCCGCCTCTTCCAGCGCCGCTTCAACCAGTCCGCCGAACTCGCCCGCGCCGCCGCCCGCGCCAGCCGCGCCCGCATACTGGTTCCCGATCTCCTCTGGCGCATCCGCCCGACCCCCAGCCAGACCGGCCTGGCCCGCCCCGCCCGCCGCCGCAATGTCGCCCGCGCCTTCGCCGTCAATCCCGCCTATCTCCAACAGGTCCGGGGCAGAACCGTCCTCCTGATCGACGACGTCATGACCTCGGGCGCAACCTTCAACGCCTGCGCCCGCGCCTTGCGCCGGGCCAAAGCCGCCCAGGTCGATGTTCTGGCTCTGGCCCGCGTCTTTCGCCCCCGCGAGGTTGTGCCGTGAGCGCCTTCCTGGCCGCCTGCATCCAGATGTGCGCCGGAACGCAGCCGGACGACAATGCCGCGCAAGCCGCCCGCGCCATCCGCCGGGCCGCCCGGCGGGGCGCGCAATTGATCCTCACGCCCGAAATGACCGGAATGATCGAAGAGCGCCCCGCCGCCCTCTTCGCCAAGGCCCGCGCCGAAAAAGACGATCTTGTCCTCAAAGACTTGCGCGGGCTGGCCGCCGAATTGCAGGTCTGGCTCCTGATCGGGTCGCTGGCGGTGCGCGCCGGGCCGCAAAAACTCGCCAACCGCGCCTTCCTGATCGACCCGCAAGGCCGGATCAAAAGCCGCTATGACAAAATCCATATGTTCGACGCCGATCTGCCCGGCGGGCAGGTCTTCCGGGAAAGCCGCCATTACCGCCCCGGCGCGGCGGCGCGCCTCGCCGATCTGCCCTGGGGAAAAATCGGCCTGACCATCTGCTACGATCTGCGCTTTCCCGCTCTCTACCGCCATCTGGCCCGCGCCGGAGCCGATTTCATCGCCGCCCCTTCCGCCTTCACCCACCTCACCGGCAAGGCGCATTGGCATGTCCTTTTGCGCGCCCGGGCCATCGAAACCGGCTGCTTCCTCTTCGCCCCCGCTCAGGGCGGACGCCATCCTTCCGGACGCCGAACCTATGGACACAGCCTGATCGTCGACCCGTGGGGAACCATCCTCGCCGCGCGCAACTCCGCCCGCCCCGGCCTGATCTTCGCCCGAATCGATCCCGCCGCCGCCGCCGCCGCCCGCGCCCGGCTCCCCGTCCTGTCAGCCCGCTCCCGCTTCGCCTGACCGCCCGGCACGCTTCTGACCGATCAGCATGTAGTTGACGCTCATATCCTCCGTCAGCCGAAAGACGCCGGTCACAGGATTATACGCAACGCCGGTCTCATCGCGCACCGCCACCCCCCCCGAACGCAGCGCCGCCCGCAAATCCTCCGGCCGGACCAGCTTCTCATAATGATGCGTCCCGCGCGGCAACAGCCCCAAAATATATTCCGCCCCGATGATCGCAAAGATAAACGCCTTCAAAGTCCGGTTGATCGTCGCCACCACCATCACCCCCTCCGGCTTCAGCAATCCGGCGCACAGGCGAACGAAATCCGGCATGTTGGCGACATGCTCGACCACTTCCATGTTCAAAATCACGTCGAAACGTCCGGCCTCCTGCGCCAGCTGCTCGACGCTTTGCGCCCGGTAGTCAATCGCAAGATTTTTCTCTGCGGCATGGGCGCGCGCCGCCTCAATCGCCGCCGCGCTGGCGTCGACCCCGGTCACCGCCGCCCCCGCCCGCGCGAGCGGCTCGCACAAAAGCCCCCCCCCGCAGCCCACATCCAGAACCGAAAGACCGGCAAAAACCCGCCCGCGCGACAGATCCAGACCCTTCAGCGCCGCCGCCCGCTCGCGGATATAGGCCAGACGCAACGGATTGAGCCGGTGCAAAGGCGCAAACGGCCCCTCCTCATCCCACCAGCCCCCGGCCAGCTGCGAAAAATGCGCAATCTCGCGCCGGTCTTCGGTTCGTCCTGTCTGCGCCCGTCCGGCCATAGGCTTGCCCTGCGCCCCGCCCAACTCTATCTTCTCGCTCCGGCTCCCGGCATCTGCGCGGTTTGCGCGAGATGCCTCAAAGCCCGCAACAGACTCTCGCTCCCGCCACAACGGAACGCAAGCCGGCAATGCAGCCTCTGGTCATGAAATTCGGCGGAACCTCGCTGGCCGATCTCGACCGCATCGCCCATGCCGCCGCCCATGTCGCCCGCGAAGTTCAGGCCGGACAGGCCGTCGCCGTCGTCGTCTCGGCCATGGCCGGGACCACCGATCAACTCGCCGCCTGGACCCGCCAGGCCAGCCCCCTCCATGACGCCCGCGAATATGACGCCGTGGTCAGCGCCGGAGAGCAGATCACCGCCGGTCTGCTCGCCATCGCCCTCCAGAACAAGGGAGTCTCCGCCCGCTCCTGGCTGGGATGGCAGATCCCGATCCACACCGACGACCTGCATGGCAGTGCCGCCATTCGCAAAATCGAAACCGCCCGGCTGAACGCAAGGCTGAAAGGCCAGGTCGCCGTGGTCGCCGGATTTCAGGGGCTGGCCCCCGGAGGCCGAATCGCCACTTTGGGGCGCGGCGGCTCCGACGCCAGCGCCGTCGCCCTGGCCATCGCCCTGCAGGCGAAACGCTGCGATATCTACACCGACGTCCGCGGAATCTACACCGCCGACCCCCGAATCGTTGAATCCGCCCGCCGCCTTGATAAAATCACCTATGAAGAAATGCTCGAAATGGCCTCGCTGGGCGCGCGCGTGCTCCAGAGCCGCGCCGTCGGCCTCGCCATGGCCGGGCGCATGCCCCTGTGTGTGCGCGCCGCCTTCGAGGCCCCCGATCACACCCCGCCGGGAACCCTGGTCTGCGGAGAAAACCGGATCATGCAAAACCAGCCCGTAAGCGGAATCGCGCATTCGCGCGACGAGGCCAAAATCACCCTCACCGGCCTCGCCGACACCCCCGGAACCGCCGCCCGAATCCTCGCCCCTCTCGCGCAGGCCGGAATCAACGTCGATATGATCGTCCAGAGCGCCCCGGTCGCCGCCCGGCCCGGCGCCGCCTTGACCTTCACCGTCGCCCGCGCCGACCTCGACCGCGCCCGCCGGCTCCTCGATCAGAAAAAAAGCCGACTGGGACACGATAAAATCGAAAGCGACCCCGAGGTCGCCAAAGTCTCCATCATCGGAATCGGAATGCGCAGCCATGCCGGCGCCGCCCAGCTGATGTTTCAGACCCTGGGCGAGGCGGGAATCAATATTCAGGCGATCTCAACCTCCGAAATCAAAGTCAGCGTCCTGATCGGCGCACAATCTTGCGACGCCGCCCTGCGCGCCCTGCATGACGCCTATGGGCTGGGCGGCTAGCCGAGCCGCCCGCCCCAACCTCTCCTGATCCTGATGCGCTTCTCCCCTTCCAATGTCCACTTCGCTCCTTCCCCCTTCCGTCTCCGCCCCGTCCCCTTCCGCGCGCCTCTTGCGCGCCTTGCGCGCCGCCATGGCCGGCGCCGCCCCCGACCGCGAGCGCATGGGACAGATCACCCGAATCATCGCCGGAAATATGGACGCCCAGGTCTGCTCCATCTATCTGCGCCAGCCCGACGGACGGCTGGCGTTATGCGCCACCCACGGATTGAATCCGCACGCCATCGGCCGCACCGTCCTCGCCCCCGGTGAAGGGCTGATCGGCGAAATCGCCGGCCATGCCCGGCCCCTGAATCTGGCGCAGGCCCGCGCCCATCCGGCTTTCTCCTACCGCTCCGAAACCGGCGAAGAGGCCTATCAATCCTTCCTCGGCGTCCCCATCTTGCGCAATGGCCGGGTCAGCGGCGTCCTCGCGGTCCAAACCCGCGCCCCGCGCAACTATCACGAGGACGAAGTCGAAACCCTCCAGACCGTCGCCATGGTCGTCGCCGAACTGGCCGCCAGAGGCAGCCTCGCCCCCGCCCCCGCCCCCGCCCCGCCGCCCGGCCAACCCCGCCCGCCCCGCAATCCCCACCGCCGGCGCGGGTCGGGATGGGCCGAAGGCATCGCGCTGGGCCATCTCGTCTTGCACCAGCCCCGGATCGAAATCGAACAGCTGATCGCCGAAGACCCGGCGGTGGAACATGAACGGCTCGACCGGGCGATCTACGGTCTGCGCGGCGATCTCGACCGCATGATCTCGGCCCGCCACGTGCCCAAGGCCGGCGAAACCCGCGAAATCCTCGAAACCTACCGCATGCTCGCCGACGACCGCAGCTGGCTGACCCGCATGCATGACGCCGTCGACTCCGGCCTGACCGCCGAAGCCGCCATCGAGCGGGTGCAAGACTCCTTGCGCGCCCGCTTCCACCACCAGACCAACCCCTATCTGCGCGAGCGGCTCTATGATCTGGACGACCTCGCCCATCGCCTGATCCGCCAGCTGACCGGAGCGGCCAGCTCGGCGGCGGCGGGCGATCTGCCCAAAGACACCATCCTCGCCGCCCGCAATATGGGGCCGGCGGAACTGCTCGATTACGCCCGCTCCAATCTGCGCGGCGTCATTTTGGAAGAAGGCGGGCGCGAGGCGCATGTGACCATCGTCGCCCGCGCCCTCGCCATCCCCCTGATCGGACGCCTGCCCGGCTTCCTCGATATCGCCCAGCCCGGCGATGCCGTCATCCTTGATGCCCAGGAGGGCCAAGTCTATCTCAACCCGGAGACCAGCCTGATCTCGGCCTATGCCGAAAAAGTCCGCTTCCGCGCCCGCGCCCGCGCCCATTATCGCGCCCGCGCCGGACAGCCCGCCGTCACCCGTGACGGACAGGAAATCTCCCTGCTGATGACCGCCGGCCTGCTGATCGACCTGCCCCATCTGGCCGAATCCGGCGCGGATGGAATCGGCCTCTTCCGCACCGAACTCCAATTCATGATCGCCGCAACCATGCCCCGCCTCGCCGCCCAGACCGAACTCTATCGCCGAATCCTCCAGGCCGCCGGGGACAAGCCCGTCGTCTTTCGCACCCTCGACATCGGCGGCGACAAAATTCTGCCCTATATGGACCGCCTCGCCGTCGGCGCCGGCAAGGAGGAAAATCCGGCTTTGGGATGGCGCGCGATCCGAATCGGCCTCGACCGGCCCGCGCTCCTGCGCTATCAGCTGCGCGCCCTGCTCGCCGCCGCGCCGGGGCGGGCGCTGCAAATCATGTTCCCGATGGTCAGCGAAATCAGCGAATTCACCGCCGCCCGCCGCCTCCTCGCGCGCGAAACCGCCCGCGCCCGGCATTTGCGCCAGACCCTGCCCCGCAGCATCGAAACCGGCGTCATGCTCGAAGTCCCCTCCCTCTTCTGGCAGCTGGACGGACTCCTGCCCGAAATCGACTTCCTCTCGGTCGGCAGCAACGATCTCTTCCAGTTCCTCTATGCCAGCGACCGAAGCAATCCGCGCCTGTCGGAGCGCTATGATCCGCTGGGGCTGGCCGGATTGCGCCTCCTGCGCGATGTCCGCCGCGCCTGCGACCAACATCAAACCCCGCTGACCTTGTGCGGCGAGATCGCCTCCCATCCCCTGGAGGCGCTCGCCCTGATCGGCCTGGGCTTTCGCCGGATCGCCATGCCCCCGACCGCCATCGGCCCCGTCAAGGACGCAATCCGGGCGGTGGACGCCGCCCGCCTGACCCGCCTGATGGAAAAACTCTGCGCCGACCCCGCCGCCGACATTCGCGCCCGCCTGACCGAATTCGCCCATGCCGGGAATCTCCTCTCCTCCCCGGAGGAGCCGGAAGGCCGCGCCTGATGGAAGCGCCGCGCAACGAGCCTGCCCAGGCGCCCGGCGCGCGCCAGCCCATCGGCGCCGGTTTGCGCGCCGCCCGTCTGGCCCGCGGGCAAAGTCTGGAAACCCTCGCCCACCGCCTGCGAATCGCCCCCCGCTTCCTGCGCGCGCTGGAAGAAGACCGGCCCCAGGACCTCCCCGGACGCTCCTATGCCGCCGGATTCCTGCGCTCCTATGCCCGCGCCCTGGGGCTGGATGCCAATGATTTGATTGTGCGCAGCGGCGCCGCCGCCCGGATCAGCGCGCAACTCCCCGCCGCTTTCGCCGCCCGCCAGGCCGACGCCCCGGCCCGCCCAGGCCGGGTGACCCTGGCCCTGGCCGCCGGCCTCGCCCTGGCCGCCGGCCTCCTCTGGCGCTGGACGCAAACCCCCGCCCCGCCCCCCGCCCCCGCACAGGTCCAGACGCCCGCGACCGGCTATACTCCCGCCCGCCCCGCCGGAGAAGAACGCCCATGATGCCCCCAACCCCGCCGCCGCCCGGCGGCCAGACCCCGCCGCCCTCCGGGATCCACGGCCTGCGCCCCTGGCGGGAAATCCACCGCCGCGCCGCGCGCCAAATCCATGTCGGCCCGGTCGCGGTCGGCGGCGGCGCGCCGATCTCCGTTCAGTCGATGACCAATGTCCCGACCGGCGACGTCAAAGCCACCTGCGACCAAATCCGCCGCCTGGAAGAGGCCGGGGCCGATATCGTCCGCGTCTCCTGCCCCGATCCGGATTCCACCCGGGCGCTGGCCGCCATCACCCGAAGCGCCCGCGTCCCGATCGTCGCCGATATTCATTTCCATTACCGGCGCGCGGTCGAAGCCGCCAAAAGCGGCGCCGCCTGCCTGCGAATCAATCCCGGAAATATCGGAAGCCCGCAGCGGGTGCGCGAAGTCGTCAACGCCGCCAAAGGCGAAGGCTGCGCCATGCGCATCGGCGTCAATGGCGGCTCTTTGGAGCGCCGCCTGCTCGAAAAATATCGCGAGCCCTGCCCCGAAGCCATGGTCGAAAGCGCGCTCGACCACGCCCGAATCCTCCAGGACCACGACTTCCATGAGTTCAAAATCAGCGTCAAAGCCTCCGATGTCTTCCTGACCCTCGCCGCCACCCGCGCCCTCGCCCGGCAGATCGACTGCCCCCTCCATCTGGGCGTCACCGAAGCCGGCGCGCTGCGCAGCGGCACGATCAAATCCGCGCTGGGAATCGGCGCCCTCCTGCGCGAGGGAATCGGCGACACCATCCGGGTCTCGCTCGCCGCCGATCCGGTCGAAGAAGTCCGCGCCGGACTGGAAATCCTCAAGGCCCTCGGCCTGCGCCAGCATGGCGTGACCGTCATCGCCTGCCCCTCCTGCGCCCGGCAGGGCTTCGACGTGATCGCCGTCGCCCAGGAGATCGAGGAAAAACTCGCCCACATCAAAACCCCCCTGACCCTGTCGCTGATCGGCTGCGTGGTCAACGGCCCCGGCGAGGCGGCGCAGACCGATCTGGGCTTCACCGGCGGCGGCTCAGGCGCCGGCATGGTCTATATCGCCGGAAAGCCCTGGCGCAAGGTCGCCAATCGCGAACTGGTCGCCTGCCTCGTCGAGCAGGCCGAGCGGCTCGTTGCCGCCCGCGCTCGCGCCCCCGCATGATTGACGACGCCCGCCTTGAGCGTCTCCTTGCGCAATTCACCGAGGCGCAGGCCCGCCTTTCCGCGCTCGATGCGCAAAGCTCCGCCTATGCCGCCGCCGCCCGCGACTGCGCCCGCCTCGCCAAATTGGCCGAACCGGCGCAAGCCCTCAAAGCCGCCCGCGCCCGCGCCCGCGCGCTGGACGAAGAGCGCGGCGCAATCGCCGCCGACCCCGATCTGGCCGCGCTGGCCGAAGAAGAAGAAGCCGAACTCGCCCACATCATCGCCCGGCGCGAAGCCGAACTCGCCGCCCTCCTGCAAGAGCAAACCCCCGTCCCCCGTAGCCGCCTGATTCTGGAAGTGCGCGCCGGAACCGGGGGCGCGGAGGCAACCCTCTTCGCCGCCGATCTCCTGCGCATGTATCAGCGCTACGCCGCCCTCAAAAACTGGCAGGCCGAACTGATCTCCGTGTCCGCCTCCGAGACCGGCGGCGTGCGCGAGGCCGTCGCCGCCATCGCCGGGCAGGCCGCCTATGACCAGCTGCGCTTCGAATCCGGCGTTCATCGCGTCCAGCGCGTCCCGGCGACCGAATCCGGCGGGCGAATCCACACCTCGGCGGCCAGCGTCGCCATCCTGCCCGAACCCGAAGCCCATGAGGTCGAAATCGCCGACAAGGATGTGCGAATCGACGTCTTCCGCGCCCGCGGCCCCGGCGGACAATCGGTCAACACCACCGACAGCGCCGTGCGCGTCACCCATCTGCCCAGCGGCCTCGTCGTCATTCAGCAGGACGAGAAGTCGCAGCACAAGAATCGCGCCCGCGCCCTGAAAGTGCTGCGCGCGCGCCTCTACGAAAAAGAGCGCCGCGAACAGGCCGAACGCCGCGCCAGCCAGCGCCGCGGACAGATCGGAAGCGGAGACCGCTCCCAGCGAATCCGCACCTATAACTTCCCGCAAGGCCGGGTGACCGATCATCGTCTGGGGCTGACGCTGCACGCGCTGGAGCGAATCCTGGACGGCGGTCTCGACCCGTTGATTCAGCCCGCCCTTGAAGCCGAAGCCCGCCGCCGCCGCGAAGCCCGCCTCGCCGCCTTCGCCGGCGAGGCCAAAGCCGCCCCCAAATCTGTCCCCAAAGCTGCCCCCAAATCTGCCCCATGAGCGCGCCGCCCGCCGCTCCGGCGCTACCCGCCCCGATCCATCAAGCGATCCGGTGCGTCGCCGAACTCTTGCGCCGCCGCCAAATCCCCTCGCCCCTGCTCGACGCCCGCCTCCTCGCCCAATATGCAACCGGCTGGACAGATCAGGATCTCCTCGCCGCTCCCCATGCCCGCGCCTCTTCCCGCGCCCGCGACCGCCTGAGCCGCGCCGCCGCCAGACGCCTCGCCGGTGAGCCGGTCGCCCGCATCCTGGGCCGGCGCGAATTCCGCAGCCTCCTCTTCGCCCTCCCCCCCGGCGTCTTCGATCCCCGCCCCGATAGCGAAACCGTGATCGAAGCCGCCCACCACGCCCTTCAGGACAAGCCTGCCCCGCGCATTCTCGATCTGGGCGCAGGCACCGGCTGCCTGCTGCTCGCCCTCCTCCATGAACGCCCCGGCGCGCAGGGCTGGGCCGCCGACCGCGACCCCCATGCCGTGCGCTGCGCCCGCGACAATGCCCGTCGCCTCGCGCTCCACCGCCGCGCCCGGCTCTTTCAGGGCGACTGGGCCGCCGCCCTCGGCGGCCCGCTTTGCGCCTTCGATCTCATCATCGCCAATCCCCCCTATATCCCGGCGGAGCAGATCGCCGCGCTGCCCCGCGAGGTCGCCGCCTATGACCCCCATGCCGCCCTCAATGGCGGCTCCGACGGCCTGTCCGCCTATCGCCGCCTCGCCCCGCAACTGCCCGCCCTCCTCGCCCCGGACGGGCGCGTCATCCTCGAAATCGGCCAGAAGCAGGCGCGCCCGGTCGAAGCCATCTTCGCCCGCGCCGGCTTTGCCCGAATCGCCGGACATAAAGACCTCGCCGGACATCTGCGCGCTTTGACGTTCGCCGAAAAAAAACTTGGACAACCCCCGCCCGACTGCTAGAGTCAAATAAGCGCTTTTCTTGATCCTTTGTCCGGGTGAGACCGGATTCGGCTTCAAAGCCCTGTGCCCAAAGCTGCGTCAATGGCGCAAACCGGCGCGCCCCCGGCTCTCGCCCTGCATCACTAAAGCGCACTGCCAGCCTTCATTCTCCTTGAGGTTTTCCCATGAGACAGCAAAATTCCAAATGGTCGCGCAATCGCCCCCGCAAGGGCGGGCCCAATCTGGCCGCGCGCACCCTGGACAGCAACGGACCCGATATAAAAATACGCGGAACCCCGGCCCATATCTGCAAGCGCTATCAGGGCCTCGCCCGCGACGCGCAGGCGGCGGGGGATCGCATCCGGGCCGAGAATTATCTGCAGCATGCCGAGCATTATTACCGCATTGTCCTCGCCGCGCAGGCGGCGGAACAGGCGCCGCCGCCCGATGGCAACGCGGGCGCGCAGCAAGGCTTTGGCCCCCGCGAGAACCGGGGCTTCCGCCGCCCGCCCCACGGCTATGGCCCGCCCCGCTCTTCCCCCAATGGCGCGTCCCGTCCGGCGGAATTCGCCCCCGAAGACTCCCCGCCCCTCCCGCCCGGCGAAGACGGCGATCCGCCCCCCGAAGGCTAAACCGCCCGGCGCGCGCCCCGCGCCCGCCAACTTGCAACGGCGCAAGCCGGCTCCCATATCAAAAGCAGATGCGGTCTGGCCGCGTCGGCTTTGATCTTTCGTGTGCGGGCCTGAATTGCGATGAATCCGGAAACCTATACCGAGCGCGTCGGCAAGACGCTGATCGCCGCGCAGGCCTTCGCCCGCCGCGCCTGCCATCAGCAGGTGACGCCCATGCACTTGCTCTACGGCCTGCTCGAAGCGGGCGGCGATCTGATCGGGAAACTCCTCGAAAGGGCAGGCGGCGGGCTTGCGCCTCTGCGCGCCGCCGTCACAAAGTCTCTTGAGCGCGCCGCGCGCGTCACAGGCGCTGATCTTGAGCCACACCTCTCCCCGGCGGCGGCGCGCCTGTTGGACGAAGCCGAAAACATCGCCAAACAGCGCGGCGATACACATCTGACCGCCGACAGCCTCCTCCTCGCCCTCGTCCGCAGCGGCGCGCTCCGTGACACATTCGCCGCCGCCTCCGTGACCGCCCCGGCGCTGGAAAGCGCGGTCACCCAAATGCGCAAAGCCGCCCCCGCCCGCTCGCCCCAGGCCGAAGACTCCTATGACGCCCTGCAAACCTATGCCCGCGACCTCACCGCACAAGCGCGCGCGGGCAAACTGGACCCGGTCATTGGCCGCGACGAGGAAATCCGCCGCGCCGTCCAGGTGCTCTCCCGGCGCACCAAAAACAATCCGGTCCTGATCGGCGCGCCCGGAGTCGGCAAGACCGCCATCGTCGAAGGGCTGGCGCTGCGCATCGTCGCCCATGACGTGCCCGAAAGCCTCGCCGGGCGGCGAATCCTGGCCCTGGATATGGGCGCCCTGATCGCCGGAGCAAAATATCGCGGCGAATTCGAAGAGCGCCTCAAAGCCGTCCTGCGCGAAGTCACCGCCGCCGCCGACGTAATCTTGTTCATCGACGAACTCCACACCCTGATCGGCGCAGGCCGCACCGACGGCGCGATGGACGCCTCGAATCTGCTCAAGCCGGAACTCGCCCGCGGCACCTTGCACTGCATCGGCGCGACCACCCTCGACGAGTATCGCAAACATGTCGAAAAAGACGCCGCCCTCGCCCGCCGCTTCCAGCCGGTGGTGGTCGCCGAGCCCTCCCGCGAGGCGGCCCTCTCGATTCTGCGCGGCCTCAAGCAGAAATATGAAATGCATCACGGCGTGCGAATCGCCGACGCCGCCCTCGTCGCCGCCGCCGCCCTGTCGCACCGCTACATCAACGACCGCTTCCTGCCCGACAAGGCGATTGATCTGATGGACGAGGCCGCCGCCCGCGTGCGCATGCAAGTCGACTCCAAGCCCGAAGCGCTGGAGCAGATCGACCGCCGAATCGTTCAGCTGAAAATCGAGCGCGAAGCCCTCGCCAAAGAAAGCGACCCCGCCGCGCGCGCCCGCGCCCGCCGCCTCGACCAGAACCTCGCCGAACTGGAGGAGGACTCCCGCGCCCGCGCCGAAGACTGGCGCAGCCTCAAGGAAAAACTGCGCGCCGCCCGCTCCCTCAAAAAGCGCCTCGACGCCGCGCAGATCGAATTGGATCAGGCCAAGCGCGAAGGCAACTTCGCCCGCGCCGGAGAACTGGCCCATGCCATCCTCCCCCGGCTGGAAAAAGACCTCGCCGCCGCCGAGGCCCATGGCGGCGGCGCGGGCGGCGAAGAGGTTGCCGCCAATGACGTCGCCGCCGTCGTCGCGCGCTGGACCGGAATCCCGGTTGAGAAAATGCTGGAAGGCGAGCAGGACAAACTCCTGCGCATGGAGGAGGCCCTGGCCCGGCGCGTCGTCGGCCAGAGCGAAGCCCTCGCCGCGCTCGCCCGCGCCGTGCGCCGCGCCCGCGCCGGACTCCAGGACCCCGCCCGCCCCACCGGCGTCTTCCTTTTCCTCGGCCCGACCGGCGTCGGAAAAACCGAACTCGTCAAGGCCCTCGCCGGATTCCTCTTCGACGACGATCAGGCCCTGTGCCGCCTCGATATGTCCGAATATATGGAAAAACACTCCGTCGCCCGCCTGATCGGCGCCCCCCCCGGCTATGTCGGATATGAAGAAGGCGGCGCCCTCACCGAAGCCATCCGCCGCCGCCCCTACCAGATCATCCTGCTCGACGAGATCGAAAAAGCCCATGCCGACGTCTTCAATATCCTCCTCCAGCTGTTCGACGACGGCAGGCTGACCGACGGACATGGCCGGGTCGTCGACTTCCGCAACACGCTGGTCGTCATGACCTCCAATCTGGGCGCCGAGGCGCTCGCCCAGGACGCCCCGTCCGAAAAAACCCGCGAGGCCGTGCACGCCGCCGTGCGCGCCTGCTTCCGCCCCGAATTCCTCAACCGAATCGACGAGACCATCCTCTTTAACCGCCTCACCCGCGAGAATATGGATACCATCGTCCAGATTCAGATCGCCCGCCTCGCCGCCCGCCTTGCCGAGCGGCGCATCAGCCTCGAACTCGCCGCCCCGGCCCGCAAATGGCTCGCCGCCCAGGGCTACGACCCCGTCTATGGCGCGCGCCCCCTCAAGCGCGTCATCCAGCGCGAGGTCGAAGACCCCCTCGCCAGCCGCCTCCTGCGCGGCGAAATCCCCGAAGACGCCGCGATCCGCATTACCCGAGGCGGCAAGCCGGGCCTGTCATTCAATATCGAAAAGGCGCAGGCCGCCTGAAGCAAAAATCCGCGCGGCGCTAATGCCCCGCCGCTCCGCCGGACGCCTTTTGGGCGAAGGTCTGTCCTCTCCCCGCCTCTTCGCGATCCGGGGAGAGCAGCTCGGCAATCCGGTCCAGCTCGGCCTGCACATCGCGGAAATCGGCCATCTGATCCCCGCTCAAGACCCGCGCCGGAGGCAATTTGACCCGGGTCGGATTCACCTGCTTGCCGCGATGCAAAATCTCGTAATGCAAATGCGGGCCGGTCGAAAGCCCGCTTGAGCCGACATAGCCGATCACCTCGCCCTGCCCGACCCGCCGCCCCTTCTTCAAACCGCGGGCAAACCCAAGCAGATGCGCATAGGCCGTCTTGTAGCCCCGGGCGTGGCGCAGAAGAATGTAATTGCCATAGCCGCCCTTGCGCCCGATCTCTTCGACCTCCCCATGACCGGCGGCATAAACCGGCGTGCCGCTGGGCGCGGCGAAGTCAACCCCGCGATGCATGCGCGAATAGCCCAAAATCGGATGCCGCCGCATCCCGAATGTCGAGGAGAGCCGCGCCCCGTCCACCGGTGTCTTCATGAAGAAGCCCTGAATGCTTCGCCCGGTCGCGTCGAAATACTCCCCCGCACCGCCGCGCGGCGCGTAGCGCCAGACCACATGGCTGCGCCGCCCCGACTCCGTCGTCAGACTCGCCCGCAAAATCTCCCCCGCCGCCGCGTAATTGCCCTGCGCGTCATAGCGCCGCGTATAAACAATATCGAACCGGTCGCCGGGGTGAACCTCGCGCTGAAAATCCAGCGCGTGAGAGTAAATCCGAATCGCCTTGATCAAAATCGCCGCCGGAATCCCGGCACGCCGCGCCGAATGGAAAAAACTGGAATCAATCCGGCCCCCGCTGCGGAAATAGCGGCTGTCCAGCTCGCGCTCCCGCATCCGGGCGCTGAACTTGCCCCGCACGCCCCGCTTCAGCCGAAGCTCGCGCCCCCCCGGAACATGAATATGCAGCCCGGCCAGAATGCGCTCCGCCGCCCGGTTCACATCCGCATCCATCGCCGCGAAACTCAGATAAACCTTTTGCCCGACCTGCATCCCGCGCGGATCAAAATGAGGCTTGAGCGCCGAAGAAACCAAAAAAATGTCGCGCGCCTCAATCCCGGCCCGGTCGAGCAGGTGCGACAGGCTGTCGCCGGCCCCCAGGGCGACAATCGCCTCATGCGGCTGCGTTTCGCGCGGGCGCGGCGGCGCAAGCGGCCGGCCCGATGCGGTCACGCGCAAACCAAAAGCCCCGGCGGCGGGCGCGGTGGGCTCCGGCGCGGGCGCCGGCTTGGCCGGAGCCAAAAGGGCAGGGGCGGCCTGCGCGATCTGCGCTTGCGCAGTTTGTGCAGAGAGCCGTGCAGGCGCACTCCGGTCCGGCACGCTGCGCGCGCCGGGAACAATCAGAACCGCCAGCAATCCGGCAAAGCCCGCATACAAAAGCCCAACCCCCCGGCTCCACCGCCCATTGTCAAAGCGCAGAAAAAAGCCCAAAAGACCCCCCGGTCGCCGGATCGATAAAGCGGATATGCGCGCGGATCCCGGCATGGAATACCCCTTTTGTCTTGCGCATGCCTCCTCTTGCATGCGCAAAGTGATTCGGCCCAAACCGCAACCATGAAGTAAAGCCCGCGCCTGTGTCAAATCGCCCCCGCCGCAACCAGCCAGCCGCCCGCCAGATCGGCCAGCAGGGCGGCAAAAATGATCGCGCCAAAATCGCGATTGGCCCGAAACGCCGAAAGACAGGACGAAACCCGCTCCGGCTCCAGACGAATGATCTGTCCGGCCAGATGTCCGCCGCCAAAGACAAGACCGGCATAATAGGCCCCGCCCGCCTCCATCAGCGCCCCGGCCCCGGCCAGCAGCAGCCAGCTCAGGCCGTAAAAAAGCGCCACCGCCGGTTTAACCCGCCCGCCCAGCCGCCGCGCCGAGGATTTCAGGCCCAGCAGGGCGTCGTCCTCCTTGTCTTGAAGGGCGTAGATCGTGTCATAGCCCAGCGTCCAGAAAATCGCCGCGGCATAAAAGCAAAACGCCGCCGGCGCAAGACTTCCGCTCATCGCGCTCCAGCCCAGCAGCGCCCCCCAGGAAAAGGCCAGACCCAAAAACAATTGCGGCCAATCGCTCCAGCGCTTGGCGAAGGGATAGACCGCAATCAGGGGAAGGCACAAAAATCCCAGCAGAATCGACAGCCGGTTCAGCTGAAAGAGAATCGCCGCCCCGCACAGGCACAAAACCAGCATGACCCCCGCCGCCGCCCCGGCGCTCACCGCCCCCGAAGCCAAAGGCCGCCCCGCGCCCCGCGCCGTGCGCGCGTCAAAATCGCGGTCGGCCAGATCGTTATAGATGCAGCCCGCGCTGCGCATGATCAGCGCGCCCAGAGCGAACAGAATTAACAATTCCACAAGCCGCGAAGCCGCGTGCGCCGAGGCGGTCAGCGACCACCAGCCCGGCCAGAGCAAAAGCCAGATGCCGATGGGCCGGTCAAGCCGGGCAAGGCGGAAAAAAACCGCCAGAGACTCCGGCGCAAAGCGGTCCACCCAATTGGCGGCGGGGGCGTCGGGCAGCGCCGGGTGAAGTTTGCTGGCGGGCGGGCGGGGCATCGGGCATAATGGGACGCAGAGCGGGAGACAGCGCGAGCATATCGCATCAGGCAGATGAACGCAGTGTCGGTCAATCCTCCCCCGCGCCCGGCCCGGCGCGGCGGACCCCGCCCGGGACCCCGCCTTTATGTGCCCGAGGCGCTCGCCCAAGGCCGCCAGATCAATCTGACCCCCGCTCAGGCGCAGTATCTGGGGGTTGTCTTGCGCCTCGCCCCCGGCGCGCCGCTCCGCCTGTTCAATGGCCGCGACGGCGAATGGCGCGGAGAAATCGCCCAAATCGGCAAAAAAACCGCTCTTATCAGCCTGCTCTCCCAAAGCCTCCGGCAAACCGGGCGCGCCGATCTCTGGCTCGTCTTCGCCCCCGTCAAAACTCTGCCCACCGGCTGGCATGGCCGCAAGGCCGCCGAAATGGGAATCAGCCGCCTCCAGCCCGTCATCACCGAACGCACCATCGTGCGCCGCATAAGCCGCCGCCGCCTCGCCGCCAATGCCGTCGAGGGGGCCGAACAATCCGGCGGCCTCCATCTCCCCGCAATCGGCGAGGCATGCCCCCTTGCCGATCTTCTCGGCGACTGGCCCGCGCAGCGGCGCATCTTCTTGTGCGACGAGGAGGCCCCGGCGCGCAGCCCGCTCGCCCTTTTGCAAAATCACACAGGCCCGGCGGCTCTCTTCATCGGACCCGAAGGCGGCTTCGCCCCCGCCGAGCGCGCCCGCCTGCGCGCCATGCCCGGCGCCACCCTCTCGCTGGGGCCGCGCCTGCTGCGCGCCGACAGCGCCGCGCTGGCCGCCCTCGCCCTCTTCCAGGCCGCCTGCGGCGACTGGCGCACAAAGCCGGGCGCGCCGCCGCAGACCGCAAAACCCGAATCCGCATGACTCAGTCCAACCTCTCCCGCGACGATCTCGTCGCCTGGCTGGAAGCGGGCGGCAAGCCCGCCGCCCAGTGGCGCATCGGCACCGAACATGAAAAACTGGGCTTTCGCCTCGCCGATCACCGCCCGCTCTTCTATGGCGGCCCCGCCGGAATCCGCGCTGTCCTCGAAGCCATGCAGCGCTTCGGATGGACGCCGGTCCATGAGGACGGACAGATCATCGGACTGACCGGCTCCGGCGCCGACGGCCTGTCGGGAACCATCACCCTGGAGCCGGGCGGGCAATTCGAACTCTCCGGCGCGCCCCTCCAAAACCTCCACCAGACCTGCGCCGAAGCCCATGCCCATCTCGCCCAGACCCGCGCCGTGGGCGCGCAGCTGGGCGTCGGCTTTCTGGGCATCGGCTTCGCCCCCGGATGGCGGCGGTGGGAAATGCCCGCCATGCCCAAGGCGCGCTATCGCATCATGTCCCGCGTCATGACCCGGACCGGAACGCGCGGGCTGGACATGATGTACCGCAGCTGCACCGTGCAGGTGAATCTCGACTTCGCCGCCGAAGCCGATATGGTGCGCAAAATGCGCCTCGGCCTCGCTCTGCAGCCGGTCGCCACCGCGCTCTTCGCCAATTCGCCCTTTTGCGACGGCAAACTTTCCGGCCTCCTCTCCACCCGCGCCGCCGTCTGGCAGGAGACCGATCCCGCCCGCACCGGACCGCTCCCCTTCGCCTTCGAGGACGGCTTCGGCTTTGAGCGCTATACCGATTACGCGCTGGATGTGCCGATGTATTTCCTCCGGCGCAACGGACGCTATCTGGATGCCGGGCAGGGCTCCTTTCGCGATTTCCTCAACGGCAAACTCGCCGCCGCCCCCGGCCTCTATCCGCAGATCGAAGACTGGGAGGATCATCTGACCACCCTCTTCCCGGAGGTGCGCCTCAAGCGCTTCATCGAAATGCGCGGCGCCGACGGCGGCGCCGGAGGCTGGATCTGCGCCCTCCCGGCCCTGTGGACCGGACTGCTCTATGACCCCGCCGCCTGCGATGCGGCCTGGGATATGGTCAAAAACTGGAGCCGGGAAGAGCGCGCCGCCCTCCACCGGAACTGCTTTCGCCGCGGCCTGCAAACCCCCTTCCGCCGCGAATCGGTGCGCGACCTCGCCCGGCGCATGATCGAAATCGCCCGCGCCGGACTGCGCGCCCGCGCCGCCCAGGACGAGCGCGGCCGCGACGAAACCCTCTTCCTCGATCCCCTGGCCGAAGCGGTCGAAAGCGGCCGGAACCCGGCGGAACAGCTGATCGCGCTCTATCGCAAGGAATGGGGCGCAGACCTCTCCGGCGTCTTCCAGGCCTGCGCCTATTGAGCCCGCGCCCGCGCCCGAACCCCGCGCTGCAGCTTCTCAAAGCCCTTGACCTCAATCTGCCGAACCCGCTCGCGCGAAATCCCAAACTCCGTGCTCAACGCCTCCAACGTCGCCGGCGCCTCCTCCAGACGCCGCGCCTCCAAAATCCGCCGCTCGCGCGGCGTCAAATCCTCCAGCGCCGCGCGCAGCAGCGCCTGCCGCGCCTGCCGCTCCTGGCGCAGCGCCAGACGCTCCTCCTGATCGGGCGCATCATCGGCCAGCCAGTCCTGCCATTCGCCCCCCTCGCCCTCCTGCCCCACCGGCGCATTCAGCGACATGTCGCTCCCCGCCATCCGCCGGTTCATCGACACCACCTCATGCTCCGGAACCTCAAGACGCCGCGCAATCTCCTCAACATGCTCCGGGCGCAAATCGCCCTCCTCCAGCGCCGCAATCTCCCGCTTGGCGCTGCGCAGGTTGAAAAACAACTTCTTTTGCGCCGCCGTCGTCCCGATCTTCACCAGACTCCACGAGCGCAAAACATATTCCTGAATCGCCGCCCGAATCCACCAGATCGCATAGGTCGTCAGGCGAAAGCCGCGATCCGGGTCAAACCGCTTGACCGCCTGCATCAGGCCGACATTGCCCTCCGAAATCACCTCGGCAATCGGCAGACCGTAGCCGCGATAGCCCATCGCAATCTTGGCGACCAGACGCAGATGGCTGGTCACCAATTTGTGCGCCGCCTCGGCGTCCTGATGCTCGCGCCAGCGCCGCGCCAGCATCTGCTCCTCTTCAGGAGCCAGAAGCGGAAAGGCGCGAATCTCCTGAAGATAGCGCGACAGGCTGCCTTCCGGCGTCAGAACGGGGAGCGAGTCTTGCGGCATGATCCTCCCACTTTAGCCGATTCATCCGGGGGGCGGGGAATAGTCTCGCCCACATCCGGCTCACAACCGGGAGAGCGCCTCGATCAGCCCGCGCATATCGGCGGGCGGCGGCGATTCAAAACGCATCCGCCGACCCCCCGACGGATGGCGAAAGCCCAGCCGCCCGGCATGCAGCGCTTGACGCTCCAGCCCCCCCGCCCCCCCCGCCCGGCGGCCGCCGTAAACCGGATCGCCAATCACCGGGTGGCCGATATGCGCCAGATGAACCCGAATCTGATGCGTCCGGCCCGTCCGCAAAGCGCAGGAAAGCAAACTCGCCTGATCGCCAAAGCGGCGCAAAACCCGGCAGCAGGTCACCGCCGGACGGCCCGCGCCTGCGCGCACCGCCATCTTCTTGCGCGCAACCGGATGCCGTCCGATCGCCGCCTCAATCCGGCGCGCCTGCGTCCCCGGAACGCCGCGCACCAGCGCCAGATAGACCCGCTCCAGATCGCCGTCCGCCCCATGCGCCGCAAATTGACCGGCCAGACTGCGATGCGCCGCCGCGTTCTTGGCCGCAACCATCAGGCCGCTGGTGTCCTTGTCCAGCCGGTGGACAATCCCGGGCCGCAAAACCCCGCCGATCGGCGACAACCCGTCCCCGCAATGCGCCAGCAACGCATTGACCAGCGTATCCTGCCGGTGGCCCGGCCCCGGATGAACCACAAGCCCCGCCGGTTTGTCGACCACGATCAAATCCGCGTCCTCATGCAGGATCGAAAGCGCCATAGCCTGGGGACGCAGTGCGGCCTCCTCCGCTTCCGGAACCGAAACGGTCAGGCGGTCGCCGGGCCTGATCCGGCGGGCATTGTCGCGCACCACCTGCGCCGCGCCGCCCGCGCCGGGCGCAAGCAAAACAAAGCCGCCGCGCACCAGCGCCTGAAGCCGCGCACGGCTCATCTCCGCCTGCGGCAGGCGCGCGGCCAGAAAGCGGTCCAGCCGAATCCCGGAATCTGTGCCCCCGGCGCACAGCTGAAGCCGCCGGTCCGCTGCGCTCGTCACAATTTCTTTTCCCTGTTCATGCCGCGCCCGCCCGATTATATCTTCGCTTCGCCCATAACGCATCGCGCATATGAAACGCCCAACCCCCCCCCGCCCATCGCGCCCTTCCAGCGCGCCGCTCTGGCCCGGCTGGGCCGTCCGCCTGCTCCTGATCGCGGTCATCGTCATGGGCGCCGCCCTGATCGCCGGCGCGGGCATCGTCATCGCCGTGATCATCACGCGGGCCGCGCAGCTTATTGCCAACTGACCGCCCCCGCGCAATAACTGCCCGGCAAAGACCGGCGGAACAAGCGGGAAGGGCAGGGCCATCTCTTTCATCTCTTTCATCACGCGAACCGGACTCTTTTCGCTCTTCCTGCTGGCGGCTCCGGCGATCCGCGCGCAGGAGGCGGAACCGGCGGCGCTGGACGCTCTCGTCATCACCGCCGGCTTCGGACAAAGCGCGCTGGGCGCAACCGGCAGCGCCGCCACCGTCATCACCCGCGAAGACATCGCCCGCGCCGGACAGATTTTCCTCGGCGACATTCTGCGCCGCGTCCCCGGCCTCGCCCTCTCGCACAGCGGGCCGCCCGGCGCGCTCGCCAATATCCGCCTGCGCGGCGGCGAGAGCGACCACATTCTCGTCCTGATCGACGGAGTCGAAGTCAACAGCCCGGCGGGCGGCGGCTATGACTTCGCCCACATCCTCGCCGGCGAAATCGAGCGAATCGAAATCCTGCGCGGGCCCCAAAGCGTCATTCACGGAAGCCACGCGCTCAGCGGCGTCATCAGCATCACCACCGCCGCAACCCCCGGCCCCGCCGCCAGCCTCACAGGCCGCATCGAAGCCGGCTCCTTTAACTCCGGCCTGATTGAGGCCACCGCCCGAATCCGCTCCGGCCCCTTCCGGCTGTCCTTAAACGCCGCCGCCTATGAGAGCGACAATATCGATATTTCCGACGACGGCACAGCGCGGGACAATCCCTATCGCAATCACGTTGTCGGCGTGCGCCTCGCCGCCGCGCGCGGCATAGCGGATTTCGAAGCCGGCGCGCGCTTCGCCCGCCGCCGCCTGGTCGAAGACCCCGCCGGCCCCAGCGACGCCATGCGCGATGCGCTCGCCTTCTCCCGCGATCTCCAGCTCGACGCCGCGGCAGGTTTGCGCCTCGCCCCCGCCGCCCGCCTCTCCTGGGAGCAGCGCCTGCGCCTGACTTACGTCAAGACAAACCGGCGCGATCAGATTCGCGTCTTCGATCCCCCGCCCCATCGGATCGAAGCGCCGCTCTTCCCCTTCCCCGAAACCGCCCGCACCCATCTCCATTATCAGAGCAGTTTGCGTCTGCGCGATTCCTCCGGCGGCGCGCCGCTCGCCGCCTTTCTGCGCGCGGGATGGGAGAACGAGCGCCTCTCCACCCCCGCAATCAATGCTGCAACCTTCTTTGCCGCCCTCGAAGTCAAGGCCGCGGCGGGACCGGCCAGCCTCTCGCTGGGCGGGCGCTTCGAGGACAAGGAGCGCACCCGCAGCGCCTTCACCTGGCGCGCCACCGGCGCATGGCGCGCCGCCCTGCGCCCCGGATACCAACTGCGCCTCCATGCCGCCTATGGAACCGGCTTCGCCGCGCCCTCCCTCTATGACCTCTACGGATTCTTCCCGGACTCCTTCCGCCCCAACCCGGAGCTGAAGCCCGAAACCGCGCGCGGCTTCGATCTGGGCGCAACCCTCGACCTCTTCGACTCGCAGCTGGTCTTCGACGCCACCTTTTTCAGCAGCCGCCTGCGCGACGAAATCACGCTGGGCTCCGTCTCCCCTCAGGTCAGCACCTCGATCAACCAGACCGGAGTCAGCCGCCGCCGGGGAGTCGAACTCTCTCTCAGCGCCCGCCTCGCCCCCAGCCTGAGGCTGGACGGCAGCTACACCTATGTCCGCTCGCGCGACCCCGGCGGCGGGCAGGAAATCCGCCGCCCACGCCATGTCTGGCAAATCGCCGCCGACTGGCAGATTACCCCCCGCCTCGCCCTGCGCACCGGTCTGAGCGCGACCGGCAGCCAGCTGGATACCGATTTCAGCGATTTCACCAACCCCCGCCAGGTCAAACTGAAGCGATACCGCCTGCTCGACGCCAAACTCTCCTTCGAATTCGAGCCCGGCCTCGCCCTCTTCCTGCGCGGCGAGAACCTGCTCGACGAGGACTATCAAGATGTCTTCGGTTTCCAGACCCGCCGCGCCGGAGTCTTCGCCGGACTCACCGGGCGCTTCTTCGCCGCCCCGGGACGCCCTTGATCGACAGACAAAAAACCCCTATCCCCTCTCCCGTGCGTGTTTTGCGGGCCCGTCTCATGCGTCCCCTTCGTCTAGCGGTCAGGACGCCGCCCTCTCACGGCGGAAACAGGGGTTCGATTCCCCTAGGGGACGCCATCCTCCGGCTCCGGCCCGGCGCGCGGCCCATGCCCGCCTGCCTGCTGGCCCTCGCCGTCTTCGCCGCCCCCGCCCCGGCCCCGGCGCAGCCGCCCGCCCTGCCCCGCGCCGCCTCGGTTTCGCTGTGCGCC
The DNA here is from genome assembly GCA_965204775.1 of Alphaproteobacteria bacterium. Lineage (GTDB taxonomy): Bacteria > Pseudomonadota > Alphaproteobacteria > JAPOUT01 > CBDBFH01. The sequence continues at coordinate 172,848 of CBDBFH010000028.1, read as the reverse complement.
GACCATTATCTCACCGCGCTCGCCGCCCCCGGCCAGATCGCCAGTCTCTCCTTTTTTTCCAAAGGCCCGATGGCCGCCGCCCCGGTCAAACCCCGGTCCCGGTTCAACCATGCCGACCCGGAAGAACTCCTCGCCTTGCGCCCCGATATCGTCATTATGGAGACCTATGGTCATCGACCGCTGGCCCGAATCCTGCGCCGCTTCGATATTCCGGTCGTCCGCATCAATCCGGACGGAGCCGGTTTCGATGCCATCGCCGCCAATATCCGCCGCGTCGGCCAGGCCTTGCGGCAAAGCGAAAAAGCCGAAGCCATGATCGCCCGCACCAAAGCGCGCTTCGCTGCCCTCGCCCGCCCCGCCAAACTTAAGCGCGCGCTCTATCTGCGCCCCGGCGGCGGCAGCGCCGGGCCGGGAACCTATATCGATTTCGCCTTGCGCGCCGCCGGACTGGACAATCAGGCCGCCCGCTACAGCCGCGCCCGCTGGCCGCGCGCCTCGCTCGAAACTTTGCTGCGCGATCCCCCCGATATCTTCGTCCTCAGTTTTTTTGGCGAGGCCGGGGTCAGTTTCCATAACAGTTTCTCGCGCCATCCCGTCTTTCGCCGCCTCGCCGCCCGGCGGCGGCAGATCTCGGTCCCCGCCCGCTACTGGGTCTGCGCCAGCCCCTTCCTGATCGACGCCGCCGAAACCATCGCCCGGCAGGCCGGAGACCCCCCATCGTGACCAACCCGCTGCGCCTCACCCCGGCCCTGATCGGACTCCTTCTCGCCCTCGCCCTCGTTTCGCTGGGGGTCGGCGAAACCGCCATCTCCTTCGCCCGCCTGCCCGGCCTCCTCTTCGCCGCCGACACGCCCGAAGCCGTCATCCTGCGCGAAATCCGCCTGCCCCGAATCCTCCTCGCCATCCTGATCGGCGCCTCTCTCGGTCTGGGCGGCGCGGTCTTGCAAAGCCTCTTTCGCAACCCCCTCGCCGAACCCGGACTGCTCGGCCTGTCCTCCAGCGCCGCGCTGGGCGCGGTCGCCGCCCTCTATCTGGGCCTGGCCGCCTCCGCCCTCTGGCTCCAGCCGCTCTGCGCCATCGCCGCCGCCCTGGCCGCCGCCTTGTGTCTCCTCCTCGTCCAGCGCCGCGCCGCCAACCTCTACACGCTGATTTTGGCCGGCGCCGCCATCAACAGCCTTGCCTTGCCGCTCATCGCTCTCGTCATGAGCCTCTCCCCCAATCCCTGGGCGTTGAGCGAAATCGCCGTCTGGCTGCTGGGCTCCCTCAAGGGGCGCGGCCCCGGCGACCTCGCCCTGGCCTTGCCCTTCAGCCTCGCCGGCTGGCTCGTCCTCGCCGCCACCGCCCGATCCCTCGACGCCTTGAGCCTCGGCGAAGAAACCGCCCACAGCCTCGGCGTCCGCCTGCCCCGCCTCCATGCCCAGGCCATCCTCGGCGTCGCCCTCGCCTGCGGCGCCGCCGTCTCCGCCGCCGGGGCCATCGGCTTCGTCGGCCTCATCGCCCCCCACCTCCTGCGCCCCCTCGCCGGATACCGGCCCCGCAGACTCCTCCTCCCCGCCGCCCTCGCCGGGGCCATCCTGCTGCTGGCCGCCGACCTCGTCATTCGACTCGCCGGACCGGACCTCACCTTGCATCTGGGCGTCTTCACCGCCCTGCTGGGCGCGCCCTTCTTCTTCTTCCTTCTCCTGCGCACCCCGCGCACCCTCTTCGCGCCGGCAACATGACCGCGCTCGCCGTCGAAAATCTCCACGTCCGCCTCGCCGAGCGCCATATCCTGCGCGGCCTTGATCTGACCCTCGCTCCGGGAACCCTTGCTGCTCTCGTCGGACCGAATGGCGCGGGAAAAACCACCCTCCTGCGCGCCATCCTCGGCCTCGCCCCGCCCGCCCAGGGGCAAATCCTGCTCGACGGCAAGCCCGCCCGCCGCCTCGCCCCCGACGCCCGCGCCCGCGCCCTGGCCTATCTGCCGCAGCGCCCCGCGGTCTATTGGCCGATCCCCGTCGCCGAACTCGTCCAGCTGGGGCGCATTCCTCATCGCCCCTCCTTCGCCCGCCCCCGAACCGCCGACCGGCAGGCCGTCCGCCGCGCCCTCGCCGCAACCGGCCTTGTTCCCCTCGCCCGCCGCCCCTTCCCAACCCTGTCCGGCGGCGAACAGGCCCGCGCCCTCCTCGCCCGCGCCCTCGCCGTCGAAAGCTCCTTCCTCCTCGCCGACGAGCCGGTCGCCTCCCTCGACCCCTATCATCAGATCGAAGTCATGGAACTCCTCCAAAACGCCGCCCGGCGCGGAACCGGAATCCTCGCCGTCCTCCATGACCTCACTTTGGCCGCCCGCTTCTGCCCCAGACTCATCTTGATGAATCAGGGCCGAATCATCGCCGACGGCCCCCCCCAGGAAATCCTCTCCTCCGGAAAAATCGCCGCCGCCTACCGCATCGAAATCCATCAGGGCCGCCACGACGGCCAGCTCTTCATCATCCCCTGGCGGCGGCGCGCCGCAGACCCCACTGCCGCTGCCAGGCCAGAAAGGCGGGAAGAACAATCAGCGCCGTGAGCAGCATATAGGCCATCGCAATCGCCAGCGCCAAACCCATGCTCCGCAAACCCTGATGACTGGCGATCGACAAACTGCCAAATGTCGCCAACGTCGTCAGATTGCTCAGAAAGACCGCCACCGGCGTGCTCGAGCGCATCACCTCGCGAATCGTCCCCTCGTGGCGCGCCCGCGCCAGCATGTGAATCCCGTTCGCCACCCCCAGACCCAGCAAAAGCGGCAGGACAATCACATTGCCGAAATTGAACGTCAGATCAATCAGCGAAAAGGTCGCCAGCGCAAAACTCCCCGCCAGAATGATCGGCAGAAGAATCAAAATGACATTCACCACCGAGCGCAGCAGAAGCAGCAAAAGCAGGGAAATCAAAACCCCGGCCAGAATTAGCGCCGCCTGAAACGACTCGACCACAATCTGCCCCGCCCCGTGCTCCACCACCGGACGCCCGGTCGCCTGCGGATCGGCCCCGGTCACGTCCAGCACGAAGCGGGTCAGTTCTTTCGGATCGGCAATATCGGCGGCGGGATAGGCGTTGACCCGCACCCGCCCGTCCTCCGCCTCAATCCGGGCGCGCAGCGCGGCGGGAAGATCGTCAAACTCAAACGCCGACGGCGACAGGGATTCGCGAAGCCGCACAAAGCGCTCGCCGACCCCTTCCGTCAGCTGCGCATTGAAGCGCGCCGCCGCCTGCGCCGCATCGCCCCGGGCCAGAAGCCGCTCAATCTGCGCCGACAGATAACGCCCCCCCGGACTGTCATGGCCGGCCAGCTCATCGCGCAATTCGGCCAGCGCCGCCGTCAGGCTCACCCCGGTCACCGGCTCCGCCGCCGCTTCGTCGGCAAAGGCGGGAAACAGCAAAAAGCCCGCCTCCTCCAGACTCTCAATCTTGCGCAGCTGGTTCGCCGGAACATAATCGCTCCACGTCTCGCTCCGCTTGACCGTCGGGCGCGCCGCCAAAACCTGCGCCCGCGCCCGCGCCTCCTCCCGGTCCCCGGCCAGCGAGGAAATCGTGTAGTCGGTATAGACCGTCCGCTTTTGCAGCTCCTTGAGGCTGACCACCGACTCCGAGGCCGGATCCTTGATGCTCAGCGCGCTGTAATCAAACCGCGTCTGCAGCGCCGCCGGAATCGCCAGACTGCCCAGGGTCAAAGCCGCCAGAACAATCACCCGGCAGTGACGGCGGATTACGTCATAAAGCGCGCTGCTGATCCGCCCAATCAGGGCCGACCCCGGACGCCGCCGCCCGCCCCCCGGCAGCAGCGACAAAAGCGCCGGCAGAGTCGTAAAGGCCGCCAGAAGCATCAAAAACATGCTGCCCCCGGCAATCAGGCCCAGATCGCTCAGCGCATAATAGTCGGTCGGCGTAAAGGACAAAAACCCGACCGCCGAGGCCAGCGCGCATAAAGACAGCGCCCCGCCCCCGCCGCGCACCGCCGCCTGCAGCGCCCGCGCCGTATCGCCCCCGCAGCCCGCCAGCTCCTCGCGAAAGCGCAGGGCGGCATGAATCGAAAAATCAACCCCGATCCCCATCACCAAAATCACAAACGTCGCCGAAATCAGATTCAACTCCCCCACCGAAGCCAGCGCCCAGGCCAGCGACCAGGCCAGACCCACCCCCAGCGTCGTCATGATCGCAAGGGTCAGCGCCAGCGAGCCCGTCCCCAGCAAAAGCGCGAGGATGATCGCGCTCGCCGAAACCGCCCCGGCAATCTGAATGTTGCTGCGAACCGAGCGGAACTCGTCATAGGTCAAAGGCTCGCGCCCGGTCAGCCGCAGCTCGATCCCCTCCAGCTCCAGATCGGCGGCAATCCGGCGCAGGCCCGATATGCTCTTTTGCGCCGACAAAAACGCCTCATAGTCCAAACGCGGCTGCACCACGATCACCCGCAGGGGATCGGAAAAGCCGGCGCTCAGACCTTGCGGGTCGGGCCATTCGGGAAACGCCTCGCTCCACGGGTCCGGAATCGCCCGCCCGTCCAAAAACGCCTCCAGCGTCTCCCCGGTCCGCAACAAAGCCGGCTCCAGAGCCTCCCCCAAACCGCCCTGCGCCTGACCCTCCAGACCCGCAGACAACAATTCCGACAGGCCCCGCAGACTGGGATCGCGATCCAAAATCGCAATCGCCGGCTGCGCCTCAATCAGAGAATCGACAAACGCGTCCAGCGCCGCCTCGTCCAGATAGAGCAGGCCGTTCCGGCGGAAAAACGCATCCCCCTGCGGATAAAAAACGCTCTTGAACAGATCCGGACGCGCCGCCAGCGCGGCGGTGATCTGCTCCGCCGCCTGCTCGACCCGCCAGTTGTCGCGCCCCGTCACCACCGCCAGAATCGTCTGCTCAAACTGGGGAAACGCCGCGCGCAGCCGGTTGGCGTTCTGCTCAAAGGGCAGGGCGGGGTTGATCAGGCCCGATTGATCCGAGTCAATCGACAGACGCGCCGCCGCCAGACCCGCACAGGCCAGCGCCGAAACCACCGAAACCCCCACAACCAGCCGCGCCCGCGCAAAGCACAGACCCGCCAAACGCCCCAGACCCTCGCGATATAAATCTTGCAGCTTGTCCATCAGGGGCGTATTCCGGTTACAGCCACATCGCGGGCGGCTCCGGCGGCATCTTAAAGAGCCACGCCCGGCTTGTCATCCTGGGAGGGGGAGGATTTCCGTGAACGCGCCCATCGTCCTCAATCCGGCTTTGCGCCTCTGGCCCGCCCTGCTGGGCGGCCTGCTCCTGGTTGCCCCCGCCGCCGCGCAGAGCAGCACCCTCGCGCCGCGCGCCGTCGTCGAGAAACTCGACGACGCCATCCTCAAACTAGGCGGCAAACGCCTCAACGGCGAAAGCGAACGCGCCGTCTTTGAACCCGTCATCCGCGACGTCTTCGATATGGCCCGAATCGCCGCCGCCAGCATCGGCATCCGCCGCTGGCGGTCGTGGAGCGCCGAACAGCGCCGCGAATATCAAGAACAGCTGATCAATTACATGCTCACCCTCTATCTCGACCGCTTCCGCGAATATCAGGGCGGCGGATTGAAGATCGAAGCCGTCGAAACCGAGGACAAGCGCACCCTTGTGCGCACCCGGCTGGCCGTCCCCGATCAGAAAGACACCCAAATCAGCTTCCTCCTCATCCGGCGCGCCGGACGCTGGCGAATCGCCGATGTCTTCTTCCGGGGGGCCATCAGTGAGGTCGCCAATCTGCGCGCCCAATTCGCCAAAATCCTCGAAGAAAAAGGGCGCGAGGGACTCCTCGCCGAAATGCAGGACTTTACCGCTCGCGTCCGCGCGCCGTGAAAGGCGGGTTGCGCCAGTCGCCAAGCCGGGTGCGGCCCGTCCGGGGCAGGTAGCGCAACGCCTCGCCCGCCGCCCCGGTCACCGCGCCGCCCGCGCCTTCCAAAACCGCCTGACCCGCCGCCGTGTCCCAGGCCATAGTCGTTTCGTTGCGCGGATAAATATCCGCCTCGCCCGCCGCGATCAGGCAGAATTTCAGCGAAGACCCGGCGGCCATCACCCGGCGGGCATTCAGGTGGCGCGCCGTCTGCGCCCGCGCCTCCCGCCCCAGCGAGCGGCTGACCAAAACCACCGGCGCCGCCGGAACCACCCGCGCCCGCAAAATTTTCTCCCGCCCCGCGCCGCCCTCCCCGCGCTCAAAAGCTTGCCCCCAGCCCCCGAAAAAAAGCCGCCCGCGCTCCGGCGCATGAACCACTCCGGCGGTCACCCGCCCGTCCTCGATCAGCGCAATATTGACCGTGAACTCGCCATTCCGCCGCAACAATTCGCGGGTGCCGTCAAGCGGATCGACCAGAAAAAACGCCTCCTCCGCCCGGCGCAAAGCCGGAATCCGGCCCAGAGAGGCGGCCTCCTCCGAAATCGCCGGAATCGACGGGGCCAGCGCCGACAGATCGGACAAAATCGCCGTTTCCGCCTCCCGGTCCGCCGCCGTCACCGGACTGGCGTCGGACTTGGTGGCGCTCTCGACCCCGGACCGGTAATGGCGCATGATGATCTCACCGGCGCGGCGCGCAATCTCCTGAAACGCGCCGGCAATGATCTGGGGACTCAAAGGTGATGATCCGCTCACGCAACACCGCCGGAGTGAGGAGAAGGGCAGGGGATGGCACAGGATAAATCATCTGCCGGGGTGCTGGCGCGAAATATCCTCCGGTGGCTGGCCCATGATCTGGCCGGGCCTTTGGGGGCCGTGCAAAATGGACTGGAACTGGCCGCTGATCCCAAACTCGCCGGGGACGCCCGCGCCGAAAGCCTGGCCCTCTCCGGCGCGGCGGCGCAACAGGCCGTGCTGATCCTGCGCGCCTTTCGCCTGATCACCGCCACCCAATCTGCGCCCGCCGCCCGGCGCGAGGCCTGCGCCGTCCTGCCCCAACTCGCCCGCACCCGCAAAATCTCCCTGCGCTACCACATCGCGCCCGGCGCGCCCGCCCCGGCGACCGGTCTGCTCTGCGCCCTGACCCTCGCCTTGATCTGCCGCCTGCCGCCCGGCGCCTCCATTGAGGCCGCCGTCGAAAAACCCGGCGCTTCAATCCGGCTCCGGGCGCAGATTGAGCCGTCCGCCATCCGCGCGCTGGCCGAAGACCGGGATACGGCCGGAACCGCCCTCCACACCGTCTTCAGCCTCTTTCGTGAAGCCGGCGCGCCGCTCAACGCGGCCCTCCACGACCATGCCGCAGATTTCAGCGCCCGCCTCGCCCCGCCCCGCAAAAACTGACCTCAGGCAATCGCCCGCCGGGCCGGCGGCGCACCCGCCCCGCTCGAATCCTCCGCGCTCTCCGCCGGAACCCGCAACACATAGCCCCGTCCCCAGACCGTCTCGATATAATGCTTCCCCCCCGTCGCCGCCGCCAGTTTCTTGCGCAATTTGCAGATGAAAACATCAATGATCTTCACCTCCGGCTCGTCCATCCCGCCATAGAGGTGATCCAGAAACATCTCCTTGGTCAACGTCATTCCCTTGCGCAGGCAGAGCAACTCGAAAATCTGATACTCCTTGCCGGTCAAATGCACCGGCGCATGAGCCACCTCAACCGATTTGCGCTCCAGATCAACCGAAATCTTGCCGATCTCCATCACCGGATGGCTGTAACCGCGCGCCCGGCGAATCACCGCCCGCGCCCGCGCCACCAGCTCCTCGCGCGCAAACGGCTTGGTCAGATAATCGTCCGCCCCCGTGACCAGCGAGCGCACCTTGTTGTTCACATCCACCAGACCCGATAAAACCAGCAAAGGCGTATGCCGTCCCCCGCTGCGCAAACGGCGCAAAACCTCGTGACCGCTCAAATCGGGCAGATTGAGGTCCAGAATGATAATGTCATAGTCATAGACTTTGCCCAGACCCAGGCCGTCTTCGCCGCTCGGACTGGTGTCGACCGCAAAGCCCGCCGATTTGAGGGTCATCTCAATCCCGCGCAAAGCCGCGGGGTCGTCTTCAATTAGCAATGCGCGCATGACTCGTCTCCCCGGAGCAGCCTGCGCTCCGATCATGGTTAACGACTGATTCGCAAGCTGACGGAAACAGGCGCGTCAGGTCAATAAAAATTAACCAAAAAAATTAACCAAAAAAGAAACAGCCAGATCAGCCGCGCCGGTAACGCTTGAGCCGCGTCGTCCGCAAGCCCGCCGTCCCGTGCCGGTCGACCAGCCTCTCCCAGGAGGCAAACTCCTCCCCGCTCAACTGATAGCGCCGGCATGCCTCCTCCAGGCTGAGAAGACCCCCGCGAACCGCCAAAACCACATCCGCCTTGCGCCGGACAACCCAGCGCGCCCGGTGGTCGGCAGGCAGATCGCTCAACGTCACGATCCGCCCGTCCGGGCCCTCAATCCGCCCCGCCGCGCCCGAACCGGCGGCCATGTCTGTATTTGCTCCCTTCATCGGCCCCTGACCGGCTAAACTCTCCGCGTGCCTCCGGAGCAAAACTAGCCCCGGCTGATTAAAAAACGCCTAAACCCGGCCCCCATCCCCTTGCCAGCGCCGCCGCCAGCGCCGATAGTGGCCCCGCGCGCTTCCGCCGCAACGGGAAAACCCGATGAAAAACCCGATGAAAAACCCGGTGGCCGTGGCCATGTCGGGGGGGGTCGATTCCTCGGTCGCCGCCGCCCTGCTCAAGCGCCGCGGATATGATGTCGTCGGCTTCACCCTGCAGCTCCACAGCCATGATCAGGCCCAACCCCGCGCGCGCAGCTGCTGCGCCGGACAGGACGTCCAGGACGCCCGGCGGGTCGCCGCCCTGCTCGATATCCCCCATTACGTCCTCGACTATGAAGACCGCTTCCGCCGCGCGGTGATCGACGACTTCGCCGACTCCTATCTCGCCGGGCGAACCCCCTCGCCCTGTGTGCGCTGCAACGAGCAGGTCAAATTCCGCGATCTGATGCGCCTCGCCCGCCGGATCGGCGCGCAGGCGCTCGCCACCGGCCATTATGCCCGCCGCCGCCGGGGCCGCGCCGGATGGGAAATCCACCGCGCCGCCGACCGCGAGCGCGACCAAAGCTATTTCCTCTTCACCATGACCCCCGAACAGATCAACTTCACCCGCTTCCCCCTGGGCGGTTTGCGCAAAAGCCAAATCCGCCGGATCGCCCGCGACCTGGCCCTGCCGGTCGCCGAAAAGCCCGACAGCCAGGATATCTGCTTCGTCGCCTCAGGCCGCTACTGGCAGGTCATCGAACGCCTGCGCCCCGGCGCCGGGCGGCCCGGACAAATCCGCGACGCCGAAGGGCGCACCCTTGGCCGGCATGACGGCATCCACCGCTTTACCATCGGCCAGCGCCGGGGACTGGCGAGCGCCGCCCAAACCGGCCCCCTCTACGTCTTGCGACTCGACCCCGCCACCGGCGATGTCATCGTCGGCCCCAAAGAGGCGCTCCAAACCGCCCGGATCGATCTTTCCGGGGTCAACTGGCTGGGGGAGGGGGACTTCGCTACGCCGCCCCCGGAGGGATGGCCGATCCGCGTAAAACTGCGCTCAGGGGCCGCTCCCGCCCCCGGCCACCTGCTCCCCGCCGAGTCAGACCGCGCCCGCCTGCGCCTCAGCCGCCCCGCCCCGGCCCCCGCCCCCGGCCAAGCTTGCACCTTCTATGAGAATGGCGATAATGCCACCCGGATGCTGGGAGGGGCATGGATCGAGTCTTGGACGCCCGCGCGCCAGCCAAAGACGAGGCCGCAAAGAGAGAAACCATCTCATGTCTATAACCTCGCGCATGACGCTGGATGAAGTGCGCCGGTCCTATGCGCGTCTCGCGCCGCGCTACGACGCCCGGCGCTGGATGTTCGGAAACGGCGCCCGCCGCGCCACCCAATGGATCAGCCGCGCGCGCGCCGGAACCGTCCTCGAAGTCGGCGTCGGAACCGGTTGCCTCCTGCCCTTCTACGGCTCCCATCTCCAAATCTCCGGAATCGACGTCTCGTCCGAAATGCTCGCCCAGGCCCGCGCCCGCGTCGCCGGGGAGGGCCTCTCCCATATCCGCGAATTGCGCGAAATGGACGCCGCCCAACTCGACTATCCCGACAACCACTTCGACACCATCGCCGTCATGCATGTCATGACCGTCGTCCCCGACCCGGAGCGCGTCCTGCGCGAACTCGAGCGCGTCTGCAAACCGGGCGGGCAGGTCGTGATCGTCAACCACTTCTATCCCAAACAAATCGCCCGCCTGGTCACCCGCCTCTTCGCCCCGCTCACCCGCCTGCTGGGCTGGAACGCCCTCCATGACGCCGCCGCCTTCATCAGACCCTGCCGCCTCGATCTGATCGCTCATGAGCGAATCGGAACCTTCGGGTTCTGCCATATGCTCTGCTTCCAAAAGCCCCCGGGCGGAGTAGCTCAGCCGGTTAGAGCAGCGGAATCATAATCCGCGTGTCGGGGGTTCAAGTCCCTCCTCCGCTACCACCTTTGCCGGGCATGTCTCGCGGCGCAGGCGTCGGCCCGGTCAGAAACCCTCAACCGGTCTGCCGGCGATAAAATCGTTGATCAAGGCCGCAAGACCCGGCCCGGCTTCTTCCTGAACAAAGTGGCCAACGCCCTTGATGGGGGCCTGCACCGCATTCGGGACGCGGTCGAGAAATTGCTGCTCAATGCCGGTCCCGCTCGTGACCGGATCGGAGTCCGTAAAGGCGACCAGAAAAGGTTTGTCCCATTTTTCGAAAACTTCGCGCCAGGCCGTCTCATTCTCGCTGAGCTGGGATGGTATGAGGTAGGGAAAAATTTGTGCGCCAGCCTTGTAGCGCCCATCAGGAAACGGCGCTTCATAGGCCCTGATCACCTCATCATCGCTTATCCCGCCGATAAACTGCATGATCTGGCCGACGGCCAGATCGTTCCCGTAGTAAGAATAGGCGATCCAGCGGATGAAGGAGCGGTCGGCGCGCAATTCCTCTATGGTCAGCGGGCCCTCCCACCAGACCCTCAGCTTGACAAGCGGATAGCCCAGCCACGCGCGCAGGCCGGAGGCGGCGACCAGACCGGTATTCGAAACCACCACGCGCGCAAAGCGGTCCGGCAGGGCGGCGACGACCCTCAGGCCGACCAACCCGCCCCAATCCTGCCCGAAGAAGGTCGCCTCCCGCAGGTCCAGGCGGGTCACCAGCTCGCTCATAACATCGATATGGAACCGGTAACTGTAAGCGTCTTTGGACGCCAACTTGTCCGACCGCCCGAACCCGACCATGTCCGGCACGATGACGCGATGACCGGCAGCCGTCAAAACCGGGATCATCGTGCGAAACAAGTAACTCCATGTCGGCTCGCCGTGCAGCAGGAAGACCGGGGCCGCATCGCGCGGGCCCTCGTCAAGGTAATGGACGCGCAAGCCCTGAATGTTCATGTAGTTGGGCTTGAACGGATAACCCTTCAAATTGTCGAAGCGCGCATCCGGCGTTCTCAAAATGCCCGGGGCGATTTCTCCGGCCCGGGCGGGCATCGCAAGCAGCAGCGCGGCTATGATGGCGAAGCGAGTCATGGCAATGCGAGACATGAAGTTGCTCCCCCCGTGCAGACGTATAAGCTCGTATTTTTATCGGGTGAGGCTGAATAATGTCAACTTTGCCCGGGCGGGCCTTGCGGGGGGCGCAGGCCAAAGCGGTCGGGATAGTCGGTGAAAACCCCTGACAGCCCTGCGTCCATCAAGCGCTGCGCGGTGGCGGGATCGTTAATCGTATAGGCATAGGCCTCGAAGCCGCCCGCCGTGATCCGGTCGATGTCGGACGCTTGCAAGCCCTGCCATTGCAGGTGGATCGTGCGCGCGTCCAGTTTCCGGGCCGCCGCCAGCCAGTCCTCAGGCAGGCGGCGATACAAAAGGCCCAGCGGGATTTGCGGCAGGCGGCGCTTCATGCGCGCCAGCGCGGGCAGACAGAAGGAGGAGACGAGCAGGGTGGACGCGGGGGCCGCCGCGATATGATCGGCGACCGCATCGGCCAGAGATTCTGCCGCCTGCGCTCCGGCGCGGGCGGTGATTTTTAACTCGATATTGACGCCCAGGCCCAGTTTGCGCGCGCGGGGCAGGAAATCTTTCAACAGAAGAAGCCCCCGCGCCGCCGCTTCGTCTGCGGTCAGGCTGTCGGTTTGCCGGGCCTCGCCCAGGCAGCGCAAGAGGCTGTTGTCATGGAACAGAATGACGCCGCCGCCGGCAATCAGGCGGGCGTCGGTTTCGACCCAGCCGACTCCCAGGCGGGCGGCGGCTTCGAACGCGGCCAGGCTGTTTTCGGGCGCCAGCCCGGCTGCGCCGCGATGGCCGATCACCGCAGACATGGCCCGCGCTGCGGTCAGGCGTCTTCCCCCTTGCGGACAAAGGTCACGGCATAGTGGGTTTTACCGCCCAGCAGGGCCTTGGGATCGCCCGGGCCGTCGGTCAGAAAAAATTTGCGCGGAGTCACCCGCCCCTCCATGCGATAGCCGCGCGCGCTCATATTGCGCCGGTGGAATTCCATCGCTGCCGGGGTGAACTCTTCGGCCAGAACCGTGATCCGCTCGGGCTGATCGTTGTTCTTGCCGCTCATCCCGGCCCTCCTGCGAGGCCCAGACGGCCCAACAGGCTTGTGCGCCGCCGGGCCTGGTAATTCTGATGATAGTCCTCGGCGCGGAAGAAATCGCCCGCCGCCTCAATCTGGGTCACGATTGGATCGGACCAGCGCCCGGAAGCCTGGGCCTGCGCCTTCGAGGCCTGCGCCGCCTCGGCTTGCGCCGGGGAAAGGGTGAAAATTGCCGAGCGGTATTGCGTGCCGATGTCGGGGCCCTGGCGGTCGGGGGTGGTCGGGTCGTGGCAGGACCAGAAGGCTTCGAGCAGATCGCGGTAGGAGACCTGCGCCGGATCAAAGCGCAACCGGACGGCTTCGGCATGTCCGGTCGCGCCGGTGCAGACCTGCTCGTAGGAGGGGTTGGCCGTGCTGCCGCCGGTATAACCGGCTTCGGCCTCAATCACCCCCGCAACCCGGCGAAAAGACGCCTCCACGCCCCAAAAGCAACCGGCGGCGAAGATGGCCGTTTCCAGTTTTGGCTCGCTCACTTTTGCCTCGCTCATCGCAGCCCGGCAGTATAGACTATCTTGCGCAGGCGGGCGAAAATTATGATAATCGTCCGCCGGTGCGTCAGGTCCGCACCCCCTGCGGGCGGTGCGGGAAGCAAGAGGGCTTCGCGACTGATGGATTATCGCTCGATTTTTACGATCAGACGCCTGTGGCTGATTTTTGGCCTGTCCCTGCTTGTCTCGTTTTCGATTCTGCTGATTGTCGGGGGCCAGATTTATCAGAAAGCCCCGCCCCTGCCGGAGCGGGTGGTCAGTGAAAGCGGCGCAGTCATTTTGACCGATGCAGACATTCGCGCCGGCATGGATGTCTGGCGAAGACTGGGAGGCATGCAATTAGGGTCGATCTGGGGGCACGGCAGTTATCTGGCTCCCGACTGGACCGCCGATCAGCTCCACCGCGAGGCGCTGGGCGTTCTGGACCGCCGGGCTGGCGGGCCGGGCCGCTATGAGGCGCTTTCCGCCCCGGACCGCGCCGTGCTGCGCGTCCGCCTGATTGAAGAAATTCGCCAGAACCGCCACGACCCGGCAACCGGGGTCGTTACCGTCAGCCGCGACCGGGCGGCCGCCATCCGCCAGAACATGGCCTATTACACCAGCCTCTTCAGCTCCAACGGGGACGAAGCCTTCAGCGCCCTGCGCGAGTCCTACGCCTTGCCCGAAATTCCTCTGGGGGGATCGGTCACATCGTCTGATCTCGAGGCTCTGACCGCTTTCTTCTGGTGGACGTCCTGGGCCGCAACCACGCACCGCCCCGACAGCACCATCACCTACACCAACAACTGGCCCCACGAGCCGCTCGTCGGCAATGTTCCGACCCCGGAAACCTTTCTCTGGACCTTCATCAGCATTGTTCTGCTGATTGCCGGGATCGGATTGCTGGCCTGGTTCTTCAACCGCGAGCGCGATGTCTGGCAGATCGAACAGACTCCGGAAGCCGGCTATGCCCCTTCCAACCCGCTTGACGCCAGCACCCCGACGCTTTCGATGCGCGCCACCTACAAGTTCTTCTGGCTGGTCGCCGCCCTGTTTGGCCTCCAGATTCTGCTTGGCGCGGTCACGGCACATTATCATGTCGAGGGGCAGGAGCTCTATGGCCTGCCCCTGGCCGACATTCTTCCCTACACCGTCACCCGCACCTGGCATACCCAGCTGGCGATCACCTGGATTGCCGCCTCATGGCTTGCCGCCGGACTCTATGCCGCGCCTCTCATCCTCAAGCGCGAGCCGCCCGGGCAGCACCATCTGGTCAATCTGCTTTTTGGCGCTCTGGTTGTTGTCACGCTGGGCTCGATGGCCGGCGAATGGGCCGCGGTTCAGGGGTATATCACCGATCCCGCCCTCAACTTCTGGATCGGCCACCAGGGCTACGAATATCTTGACCTGGGCCGCCTGTGGCAAATCCTTCTGTTTGGCGGCCTGCTTTTCTGGTTTGCGCTCATGGCGCGCAGCCTGGTCCCGGCGATCCGCCAGAAGCGGCCCGACAGAGACCTGATCCTTCTTCTGGCGCTGGCCTCTGCCGCGGTCGGATTGCTCTATGGCGCCGGACTGCTTTGGGGCCGCGCCACCCATCTGACCATTGCCGAATACTGGCGCTGGTGGGTTGTCCACCTGTGGGTCGAGGGCGTCTTTGAGGTCTTCGCCACCGCATGGATCGCATGGGTCTTTGTCCATATGCGCCTGCTCAAGCCGCAGACGGCGGCCATTTATGTGATGTTCGCCGCTATGATTTTTCTGGGCGGCGGCGTTCTGGGCACCTTCCACCACCTGTATTTCAGCGGCACGCCGCAATCGGTTCTGGCCCTGGGGGCGGTCTTCTCCGCCCTTGAGGTTGTGCCGCTGGCGCTGATTGCCTTCGACGCCTACGACCACTGGCGGGTGGAGAAGAATGCGCCCTGGATGCGGGCCTATCACTGGCCCCTGATGTTCTTTCTTGCGGTCGCCTTCTGGAATCTTGTCGGGGCGGGGGTTTTGGGCTTTCTCATCAATCCGCCGCTGGCCCTCTACTACATGCAGGGCCTGATGACCACGCCGACCCATGGCCATGCCGCCCTTTTCGGCGTCTACGGGCTTTTGGGGATCGGCCTGCTTCTCTTCTGCGTTCGCGGGATTGAGGCGAACAACGCCGCCTGGTCCGACAAAACGCTGCAGTGGATTTTCTGGCTCCTCAACGGCGGGCTGGCCCTGATGGTGTTCTTCTCCCTCCTGCCGCAGGGGCTGATGCAGACCTATACCTCTGTCGCCAAAGGCTACTGGTTCGCGCGCACCCCTGAGTTCATGCATTCGTTCTGGATGGAGTTTCTGGTCTGGGTTCGGGTGCCGGGGGATATCGTCTTCAGCATTGGCGCGGGCCTTCTCGTCTGGTTTCTGCTGCAGCTGCTGCGCGCCCGGTGGCGCGGCGCGTCCTTGAGCCCGGCCAAAGCTTAAGGGGGAGCAAAGCGCCATGGCTCTGATGGAGACGCCGGTGTGCGAGTTTGGCTGGAGCGCGCCGGATTTCAGTCTTAAGGGGATTGACGGCAAACGCTGGACGCTTGACCGGGCCCGGGGGGAGAAGGGAACGCTGGTGATGTTCATCTGCAATCACTGCCCCTACGTCAAGGCGGTCGCCGCGCGCATTGCCCGCGACGGGCGCGACCTGCAGAAGCTGGGAATCGGCGTCATCGCCGTTATGCCCAATGATGCGCAGGCCTATCCGGAAGACAGTTTTGACAACATGAAGGGCTTTGCCCAAGCCCACGGGTTTTCTTTTCCTTATGTGATTGACGAGACGCAGGACGTAGCGCGGGCTTATGACGCGCAGTGCACGCCGGACTTTTTTGGCTTCGACAGCGGCGGCGGCCTGCAATATCGCGGGCGGCTGGACGCCTCGCGCATGGCCCCCGCCCCGGAAGACGCCCGGCGCGACCTCTATCAGGCCATGAGCCAAATCGCCCGGACCGGCAAAGGCCCGAAAGAGCAAATTCCCTCTATGGGCTGTTCGATCAAATGGCGTGAATAACCGCCCGCCTCAAAAGCCGCCCAGCGCCGCATAGCGGGCGCGCTGAAAGCGGGCGTCGCCGAAAATCTGCGCCTGAACCCGCGCCCGCTTCAAGAACAGCCCCAGATCGGCTTCGTCGGTCATCCCCATCCCGCCGTGCAATTGCACCCCCTCATTGGTGACCAGACGCGCCGTCTCGCAGGCCCGCTCCTTCGCCAGACTGGCCAGCCGCGCCGCATCCGCCCGCTCTTGATCCAGCGCCGTCAGCGCCTCACGCACCGCCGAATGAGTCAGCTCGATCTCGCAAAACATCTGCGCCGCCCGGTGCTTGAGCGCCTGAAAGGAGCCAATCGGCGCGCCAAACTGCCGGCGCTCCTTGAGATGGGCCAGCGTGCGCTCGAAAACCTCCCGCGCCCCGCCCAGCATCTCCGCCGCCATCCCCGCCCGGCCCAGATCCAGCGCCCATTGCAACAGACGCCCGCTCGCCTCCCCCTGGCCGATCATCGCCGCGCGGCTCAATTTCACCCCCTGCAAAGTCACATCCGCATGACCGCGCGAATCCGCCAGACTCATCTGCCGCCGCGACAGGCCCGGCGCATCGCCCGCAACCAGATACAATTCAGTCCAGCTTTGCTCGCCGTCCCGCCGCGCCTCGCCCGGCGGCTGCGCGCTCACCACAAAAAAATCGGCGGCCATCCCCTCCGGAACAAACGTCTTCTCGCCGCTCAGCGAAACCCCGCCGCGCGTCAACTCCGCCCGGCAGGCAATCCGCTCCGGCGCATGATGCGCGCCCTCGTCAAAAGCCGGAGAGATCACAACCTCCCCCGCCGCAATCTGCGGCAAATGCGCCGCCTTCTGCTCCGCGCTGCCCCCCCGCGCGAGAATCGCCGCCGCGACCAGACCGGTCGCGAAAAGCGGCGAGGGCGCCAAAGTGCGCCCCGCCTCCTCCAGAATGATCCCCAAACCGGCCACCCCCATGCCGGTCCCGCCATGCGCTTCATCAATCATCAGGCCGGTCAGGCCCAGCGAACCCATCTCCCGCCACAAAGCCGGATCAAAGCCATGCGCCGCGCGCGCCTCGCGCAACCCGCGCAAATGCGCGACCGGCATCTTCTCGCTGAAAAACTGCGACGCCGTCTGCTTGAGCAGACCCTCTTCGTCGCTCAGGACAAAGCCCATCGCCGCCCCCCGCCGCTCAATCGGGAAGGCGCAAAACGCGCTTGGCGATCACATTGAGCTGAATCTCGGAAGTGCCGCCCTCAATGGAATTGCCCTTCGAGCGCAGCCAGCCGCGCGCCGCCGCCTTCTCGGAGGGCGAAAATCCCTCGCCCTCCCAGCCCAGGCCCCGCGTCCCCATAATGTCCAGCAGCAGCTCAAAGCGCTCCTTGTTATGCTCCGCCCCGTAATATTTCAGAATCGACGTGGCCGCCCCCGGCCCGCCCTGGCGCGCCCGCGCCTCTTCCGCCGCCCGCCGCACGGTCAGACCAAAGGCATGGCCCCCCATCTTGTGAAGCGCCACCCGCTCGCGAATCCCCTGATCGGCAATCCGCCCCTCATGCTCGCCGAAATGCTCGCGCGCCGCCTCCACCAGACCCCCGCCGCCCGCCGGGCCGCCACCCGCCGGGCCGCCGCCGAAATCCGAAATCGCCTCCCGCTCAAATTGCAAAAGACGCTTGGCCACCGTCCAGCCCTTGTTCAACGCGTGAACCAGATTCTCTTTGGGAACCCGAACATCGGTGAAAAACGTCTCGCAAAAGGGCGAGGCCCCGCTGATCAGCCGAATCGGCCGCGTCTCCACCCCCGCCCCGGCCATGTCAATCAGAAGAAAACTGATCCCCTCATGCTTCTTGCTCCGGTCGGTGCGCACCAGACAGAAAATCCAGTCCGCCTGATCGGCATAGGACGTCCAGATCTTCTGCCCGTTGACCAGCCAGTGATCGCCCTTGTCCTCCGCCCGGGTCTGCAGGTTGGCCAGATCCGAACCGGCGCCGGGCTCCGAATAGCCCTGACACCAGCGAATCTCTCCCCTGGCGATTCGGGGCAGGTGCTCGTGCTTTTGCTCCTCATTGCCGAATTCCAGCAGAACCGGCCCCAGCATCCACAGGCCGAAGCTGAGCAGGGCGGGGCGCGCCCCGAGCCGGCGCAATTCCTGGGCAAGAACGGCGGCTTCTTCGCGAGTCAGGCCGCCGCCGCCATATTCCTTCGGCCAGGCCGGTGCCGTCAGGCCGCGCCCGGCCATCGCATCCAGCCAGCGCTTCGAATCCGCATTCAGCCACGAAGCCCGCCGCCCGCCCCAGGGCTGCTCGTCTTCCGGCATGGGGGTGCGCATGGCCGCCGGGCAATTGGCCTCCAGCCATTCGCGCAAGCCCGCGCGAAACTCCTCCAGCCCGGCCATCCGCCCCCTCCTCAGGCCTGCCGCAAAACCCAGGCCCCTATTCGGCGGCGGTCAAATTGTCCAGCGACAGATAGCGCCGGCTCCCGCCATTGATCCCGATCAGATATTCAATCCCCTTCTCGGCAATGTCGTCGCCCACCATGCGGTCGCCCTCGCTGTGCAATTCCTTCATGTCCACAAAGGCCGCATAATTGCCCGCCGTCCGCTCGGTGATGATCCCCGCCTTGAGCAACGTCTTGATCAGAACCCGGAAAATATTGGTGGTCTCCTGCATCTCCTCGCGAATCCGGGCGTCGGTCAGCGCCTCCATGAACGCCTCCTGCGCCCATTGCCAGTCCAGACCGACCGCGGCATAAACATGCTTCTTCTGCTCCGGACTGCCCAGATTGTTCAGCAGAATGTGAAACACCTCCCAGGCCCAGTCCTCAATCAGCCGGCGCTCTTCCTCCGGGATGTTCGGAATCGTCCGGTCGGCCCAGATCTTGCCGAATTTATGATGAAACGCCTCGTCGGTCATCACCAGCTGGCAGAGTTTGACCATCACCGGGTCGCGCCCAAACTTGTAAAACGTCGCAAATGCCCCCATCGCCAGACCTTCGACCAGCAACTGCATCCCGACAATCTTCTTCCAGACCAGCGGCGAGGCGACAATCTCCGCCAGCAGATCGCCCAGCGCCGGACCCACCCGCACCGGCTTGCCCCAGCGCGCCTGCACATAGCGCGAAAAACCCGTCACATGGCGCGCTTCCTCGCGCGTCTGATTGGCCGCATATTCCTGCGCCCCCGGGTCCTTCAGAATGTGACACAGACTGGCCGACAGCGACAGCGCGCCCTGCTCGCCGTGCAAAATCGAAGAAAAAGACCATTGCGTGTTCAGATTGGCCAGCTTGACCTTCTGGTCCTCATTGAGTTTGTCGCCAATTGCGGTTCTGAGGTCGGTGTCCTGCTTGGGGTCGACCAGATATTCCTTCGCCAGATCGAAGGGCTGCGAAAAATCAATATATTTGGAGTCCAGCGGGTCCCAGAAATGGTCGTGAGTCGCCGAGATGATCTTGTCGAAGGCGTTCGACCTTTTGCCATAGCGGTCAACCTCAATCATCGCCGCGAAATCATCCGGCGCGACAGCCTCATAGGCCGGGTCGACATTGATAACCTTGTTGGAAGTGGCGGGGGATGCGCTCATGGGGCCGTAACCTCCTTAATCGGGCGGCGAGGGGCCGGTGCTTCACCCCCCTCGAAAAAAACTTTCCCTACTCTAGCACACATCCAAAACGGAGCGGAAAAGATTCCGCCCCGCCGGACAAATCGCCTAAACCCGTCTCTGACGGCCAGTTAAGCCGGAGGCCCCTATTCCGCCGCCGTCCGGCCAAAGGCGTCGCTCAAGGCGCGCTTGTTGGTGCCGTTGATTCCGCCCAGATATTCAATGCCCTCCTCGGCAATGTCGTCGCCGATCATCCGCTCGCCCTCGGCGCGCAGCTCGTCCATGTCGATATAGGCCGCATATTTGCCCGCCGTCCGCCCGGTGATGATCCCGGCATTGAGCAGCGTCTTGACCAGAACCCGGAAAACGCTGGTTGATTTTTGCAGGTTGGAGCGGATTTTGGCGTCGGTGCGCGCCTCGCGGAAGGCGCCCTTGACCCATTCCAGATCAAGGCCCATGATTTCGTAAACCTGTTTTCTCTGCTCCGGGCCGCCCAGATTGTTGAGCAGAACCACGAAAACATCCCAGGCCCAGTCTTCAATCTGGACGCGCTCTTCTTCGGGGATTTTTGGAATTGTCCGGTCGGCCCAGATTTTGCCGAATTTGTGGTGGAAGGCCTCGTCGGTCATCACCAGCTGGCAGAGTTTGACCATCAACGGGTCTTTGCCGAATTTATAGAAACTGGCGAAGCTTCCCATCGCCAGGCCCTCGACCAGCAACTGCATCCCGACAATCTTCTTCCAGACCAGAGGCGAGGCGACAATCTCCGCCAGCAGGCTGCCCAGCGCCGGGCCGACCGCGACCGGCTTGCCCCAGCGCGCCTGAATGTAGCGGGAGAAGCCGGTCACATGGCGCGCCTCCTCGCGCGTCTGGTTGGCGGCGTATTCCTGCGCACCCGGATCCTTGAGGATGTGGCACAGGCTGGCCGAAAGCGACAGCGCCCCCTGTTCGCCGTGCAGAATCGAGGAAAACGACCAGCGGGTGTTGAGATTGACCAGCTTGATTTTCTCATCCTCGTTCAGCCGGTCGCCGATGGCCGTCTTGAGGTCGCCGCTCAGGCGCGGATCGGCCAGATAGTTCTTCTCCATGTCGAAGGGCTGGCTGAAGTCGATATATTTCGGATCAAGCGGGTCCCAGAAATGGTCATGGGTTGCCGAGATGATCTTGTCGAAGGCGGTCGAGCGCTGGCCGTAGCGGTCGACCTCGATCATCGCCGCGAAATCGTCGGGCGCGACCGCCTCATAGGCCGGGTCAACGGTGATGTGCTGATTCCTGTCCATCGCGACAACTCCCAAATTCTGCCCGCGGGCTTCCGCCCGCGGTGGTTAACGCTCGATTCTACCGCCCTCAAGCCCCAAATCAAGCCCTTATCGGCGGCCTGCGCCCCGCCCAGGGCCGGGCCTCCTCCAGCTGGGCCGCCAGCCGGAACAAAAGCCCGTCCGCGCCAAAGCGCCCCGTGAACATAACCCCCAGAGGCAGATTGCTCTCGCCGTCATGGACAAGCGGCACCGACATCGAAGGCTGACCGGTCATATTGGCCAGACCGGTGAAGGGCAGAATCTCGCGGTTGGCCTGCGCATAGGCCTCAATGTCGCCGGTGCTCATATCCAGTTTCCCCAGCGCAAAGGGCGCCGCGCCCAAAACCGGGCACAGGTAAACATCATAGGTCTCGTGAAAGGCGGCCAGACGGCGGCCCAGATCATGAATGAAATTCACCCCCCGCACATAATCCATCCCGCTCACCGTCCGGCCCCGTTCGGCGGTCCGCCAGGTGATCCTCTGGACCTCCTCCGCGCCGACCGGACGCCCCCGCCCCGCGCCCAGCTCGTCCAGCGCCAGCGCGGTGTTGGCCGAGATCAGATTGATCTGGTGGAGGCCGATCTCGCGCGGGTCCAGAGCGGGCCGGGCCTCTTCGACGTGGTGGCCCAGCTCTTCGCACAGGCGCGCCGCCTCCGCCACCGCTCCCTCCACCGCCGCCGGAACCCGCGAGCCGTCATAGCGCCGCGCATTGACCGCAATCCGCAGACGGCCCGGCGCGCGCCCAACCTCATCGGCAAAGCGCCGCTCCTTGCCCGGCGCGCAATAAGGATCGCCCGGCGCAAAGCCCTCCAAAGCATCCAGCAGCGCCGCCGAATCGCGCACCGAATGCGAAACCGCATGACTGATCGACATCCCCGCCCAGCCCTCGCCCCGCATCGGGCCGATCGGCGTGCGCGCCCGGGTCGGCTTCAGGCCGAACAGGCCGCAGGCCGCCGCCGGAATCCGAATCGAACCGCCCCCGTCACTGGCATGGGCCAAAGGCACAATCCCCGCCGCCGCCGCCGCCGCCGCCCCGCCGCTCGAACCCCCCGGCGAGCGCGCCGTGTCCCACGGATTCAAAGTCGGGCCATAGAGCTCCGGTTCGGTCGTCCCCGCCAGACCCAGCTCCGGCGAATTGGTCTTGCCGAAAATCACCAGTCCCGCCGCCTTGCAGCGCGCCACAAACGTGCTGTCCGTTTCGGCCTCCGGCAGACCGGCGCAGGCCCGCGAGCCCGACGTCGTCCGCGTCCCGGTCAGGCCGACATGCAAATCTTTCAGCAGAAACGGAACCCCGCGAAACGGCCCCTCCGGCAGACCCGCCTTCACCGCCTGGCGGGCCAGATCGTAATGCTTGAGAACCACCGCATTGAGCTCGCCGTCAATCTTCTCGGTGCGCGCAATCGCCTCCTCCAAAAGCTCGGCGGGGCTTACGTCCTTCTTGGCAACCAGCGCGGCCAGCCCCAGACCGTCACAGGAGCCGTATTCAGCAAAGCCACCCATCAGACCGGCTCCCAGCCAAAGACGCTCGCCGTGTTGCCGGGATCCTCCATCGAGGCCTCCAGCGCCGGAAAAGCATGATCCAGCAACGTCTGCGGCGACCAGCCCTCCAGACGCGCCAGACCCCGAACCGGACGCGGCTGACTCATGATGAAAACCTCATTGCCCCGAACCGCAAAAATCTGCCCCGACGCCCGGCATGACGGCGCCGCCAGCGCCACCGCCAATTGCGCAACCTGATCCGGGCGCATCATATTCTTCATCCGCTCAACCCGCTCGCGCCCCGCCTCGTCCTTGATCGGAATCGTCGCGATCATCCGCGTCCAGGCAAAGGGCGCAATCACATTGGACACAACATTCTTGATCGCCCCCTCCATCGCCAAAATCCGCGACAGGCCCACAATCCCCATCTTCGCCGCCGCATAATTCGCCTGCCCGATATTCCCGATCAAACCCGAAGTCGACGTAAAAAGAACAAAACGCCCCTCCTCCTGCTCCCGGAAATGCTCCACCGCCGCGCGGCAGATATTGAACGATCCCTTCAAATGCACCTCAATCACCGCATCCCAGTCGGCCTCCGGCATCTTGTGGAACATGCCGTCGCGCAAAATCCCCGCCGGGCTGATCACCCCATGCACCGCGCCAAACTGCTCCCGCGCCTGCGCAATCATGTTCTGCGCCCCGCTCAAAGCCGCGACGCTGTCGGAATTGGCCGCGGCCTCGCCCCCCGCCTTGGTGATCTCGGCGGCAACCTCCGCCGCCGGGCCGGCGTCGCCCTCGTCGCCCCCGGCAACCCCGCCGCCCAGATCATTGACCAGAACCTTCGCCCCCTCGCGCGCCGCCAGCAGCGCGCATTCGCGCCCAATCCCCCGGCCCGCGCCGGTGACCAGAACCACCTTGCCGTCCAGAACTCCCATAGCCTGCGCCCCCCGTCTTGCCGTGCAATCCCTTGCCATGCTATCCGCGCCCATGCGCCAGGGGCAAGACGTTTAAGCCCGCCCGCGCCGCCGCCCCCGCCACCCCAGGCCCCCTACACGCTCCATGCCCGCTTCCTTCAAGATCGCGCCGCTCCGGGTGCAGGACGCCGAGGCCGTCGAGCGCCTGATCGACAAGGTCCTGGGGCCCGGACGCTTCGCCCGCACCGCCTACCGCCTGCGCGAGGCCGCCCCCGCCCCCGCCCCGGGCCTGTCCCTGTGCGCCTGGCAGGAGACCGACCTCGCCGGGGCCGTCTCCTTCTGGCCGATCCGGATCGGCACCGCCTCCGCCCTCCTGCTTGGGCCCCTCGTCGTCGCCCGCGCTTATCAAGGCAAGGGCGCCGGACTCGCCCTCCTCCAGGCCGGCTGCCGCGCCGCCGAAAAAAACCGCCACCAACTGGTCATCCTCGTCGGCGATCCCCCCTATTACGCCCGCGCCGGATTCATCCCCGTCCCCCCCGGACAGATGACCCTGCCCGGACCGGTCGATTATGGCCGCCTCCTCATGCGCGAACTCCGGCCCGGCGCAGGACAGGCCCGCGGACCGGTGCGCGGCGGCTGACCCGCCCGCGCGCGCTACGCTATACTGCCTCATTATGATCCAACTCAAAGGTCTGGAAGGCATCAACCCCGCTTCTCGCGCCCTGCCGCCGGTCGAGAAGTGGAATCCGCCCAATTGCGGCGATATCGGAATGGAAATCGCCCGCGACGGCAGCTGGAAATATCGCGGCTCGCCCATCGGGCGCATGCGCCTCGTGCGCCTCTTCTCAACTATCCTGCGCCATGACGCCGACGGCTACTATCTCGTGACCCCGGTGGAAAAAGTGCCGGTGGCGGTCGCCGACGTCCCCTTCCTGGCCGTCGCCATGGAGGCGGCAGGGCAGGGCAGGGCGCAGACCCTGACCTTCACCACCAATGTCGGCGACCGCGCCTGCGCCGGACCCGATCACCCGCTGCGCTGCGTGATCGCGCCGGAAACCGGCGCGCCCGCACCTTACGTCCATGTCCGCGCCCGGCTGGAAGCCCGCATCGCCCGCGCCGTCTTCTACGACCTGGTCGCGCTGGGCGTCGAGGAGAAACACCGCGGCAGCCGCCATTTCGGCGTCTGGAGCGCCGGGCGCTTCTTCCCGCTCGCCCCCGCCGGAGAACTGACCGCATGAGGCCCGGCCCGTGGCGCGAAAGGCTGCAGCGCAGCCTCCTGACCCGCCCTCCTGCGCCCCCGTCCGGAATGGCGTCCGCCGCCGTCCTGGTGCCGGTGATCGTGCATGAGCCCGACCCCTCGATCCTCTTCATCCGCCGGGCCGATCATCTCACCTCCCATGCCGGACAGGTCGCCTTCCCCGGCGGCGGGCGCGAGCCGGGCGACCCCGATCTGATCGCCACCGCCTTGCGCGAGACCCGCGAGGAAGTCGGACTCGATCCCGCCCGGGTCGAAATCGCCGGATTCCTCGACGTCCAGACCACCGGAAACCGCCGCTGGGCCATCGTGCCGGTCGTCGGCTTTGTCCGCCCCGGCTTCGCCCTCAAACTGGCGCAGGCCGAAGTCGCGCAAAGTTTCGAGGCCCCCCTCGGCTTCCTGATGGACCCCGACAACCACCAGCGCAAATCCGCCGTCTGGAACGGACAAACCCGCTCCTTCTACGCCCTGCCTTACAAAGAATGGACCATCTGGGGAGCGACCGCCGGAATCGTCCGCGACCTCTACGAAAAAACCGCCCGCCCCCCGCCGCCTAAGCCCGCATAGAAGAGGGCGGCTGCGTCTCGTGCGGCGCAGGCTTGCTCTCCGCCGCCGGCTGCGTCAGACGGGTGCGCCAGCTCTCCTGCAAATTCAGAAAATTCTGCAGCAACGTCTGAAACCGCTCCTGATCCAGCCGGTCCAGGCCGGTCAGAAACGACAGCGCCGCAACATAGGCATTGCGCTCCTCGTCCTTGCGAATCCCCACACTCGCCCCGTCCGGCTGCAGGCAGTTCGCCTCCAGCAGCATGATCAGCGCAGACGCCGGCGGCGGCGCAGGCAAAAGCCCGATATCGGCATAAAGCGCCAGCTGATCCGCCACCTCCCGGTAGGAAATGCTGATCACCAGATCGTCAAAACTCAAACTGCACAGATTGTTCTCGTCCAGCGCCAGATCGGGAATGCCGATATAGTCGCCAAACTCCTGCAACAATGTTTCGGCTTTTTGTCGCGCCATGAGAAGGAAACGCCTTTCCCTCCCCCGGAAAGGTCTAGTATAATTTCCCCGCCCGTGGCAATCGGCACCGGCGGTGCGCCGGGCCGCCGCCGCTGGCGGCGGGAGAGGCGAAGGGACGCAGTTTCGCGAGGCGAAAGCAGGGCTCATGACGGCAATCGAAACGCGGCTCGAAGCGCCGGACTGGATGAACGCGCCGGCAACCCGGAAACTCTGCCGGGCGCTCGAAAGCGGCGGTCATGCCGTGCGCTTCGTCGGCGGCGCGGTCCGCGACGGCCTCCTGGGGCGCGAACCCGCCGAGATCGATCTGGCCACCTCCGCAACCCCCGAACAGGTCATCGCCGCCCTCAAAAAGGCCGGACTCAAACCCCTCCCCACCGGCCTCGAGCATGGAACGATAACAACATCTTTTGATGGACGCGCCTTCGAAATCACGACCTTGCGCGTCGATGTGAAGACCGATGGCCGCCATGCCCAGGTCGCCTTCACCGAAGACTGGCAGGCCGACGCCGCGCGGCGCGACTTCACCTTCAACGCCCTTTATGCCGACCGCGACGGAACCCTCCATGATCCGGCGGGCGGGCTGGCCGATCTGCGCGCCGGGCGGGTGCGCTTCATTGGTGATCCGAACCGGCGAATCGGCGAAGACTATTTGCGCATCCTGCGCTTCTTCCGCTTCTTTGCCGCCTATGGCCGGGGCGAGGCCGATCCGGCGGCGCTGGCCGCCTGCGCTGCGCATATCTCCGGTCTGCAGCGCCTGTCGGGCGAGCGAATCCGCAATGAGCTGCTCAAATTGCTCGCCGCCCCGCGCGGCCCCGCCGCCGTGCGCCTGATGGCCGCCTGTGGAATCTGGGACGCCCTCATGCCCGCCGCCGCCCGCATCGACCGCTATGAAGGGCTGCGCCGCCTCGAAGACGAGCATTTCTTCACCCCCGACCCCGTGCTGGCGCTGGCCGCCTTTTTCGACGGCCACGCCGCCGCGCAGCCCGCCCTCGACCGCCTCAAACTTCCCAAAGCGCACAGCAGCCGAATCCGGGCGGTGCTCGAAGACAGATCGAAAATCGTCTCCTATCTCGCCATGCGCCAGACCCGCCGTCTGCTCTATCAGCTGGGGCCGGAACTTTTCACCGACCGGGTCTTTCTGGAATGGGCGCTCGAAAAAAAACCGGCCAACGCCGTTCAATGGCGCGCCCTGCTCGCCATGGCGCAGGCCTGGGAAAAGCCCCGCTTTCCCCTCACCGGCCATATGGTGCAAAGCGCCGGCGTGCCCCCCGGCCCCGAAACCGGACGAGTCATGCGCGAGGTCGAGGAGTGGTGGATCGACGCCGACTTCACCGATGACAAATTCTCCCTGATCGAGCGCCTCAAGGCGGTCGTACAGGCGACCGTCTATTGACTAAGCCGGATCAGGCGGCGCAGACATAAAGGCGTCGTAGCGTTGGCGCAATTGACCCAGCGTCGATGAAGTAACCGGCATCTGCGGCCTGTCCGCCCCGGCGGGCGGCTGGCCGGGCCCTGTCGGCAGGGAGCGCTCCATCACCACAATCAGGCAGCCGCGCAAAAAATCCTCGCTGAACGTCCCGTCCGCCTCGCGGTGCGCCGGGCCTGAGCCCGTCCCCGGCAGACGCCCGGACGCAAAATCCGGATCGCGCGCCAAATGCGACGCAAAATCCGTCAGGTGGTTCGCCAGAGCCTTGTTCAGCGGCGCAAAAGCCTGCCCCTGAAACGTCACCTGTCCCGCCGAACGGCCCGTCAGACCCGCCAGACCTGTCAGAGTGCGCAGCTCCGGATTCACCGGGTCCTCCGGGCCGCGGACCAGAAGTTTGTGCGCAAACACATCGGTCTGCGCCATCGCCCGGCTCGCCCGCGCCTCGGTTTCGCTCCCGCCGCCAGGCTGCGTTGCCTGCGCCGCCGCCTGCTCCATCTCCTCCAGCGAAGGAATCGCCAGCGGCGCGGCAGGCGTCCCGTAGGGGCGGTTGATTTGCTGCTCCAGCTGCGTGCTCTTGACGTCCAACTGCGCCTGACGCGCGACCGCCGCATAGTTCCGCGCAAAGGCCGGGGACGAAACCCGGTGCGCATTCATCCCCATCCGGCTCCACAAAGACGCCGTATTCATCGCCGGAGGGCGGTTTTGGGGCAGCGCATCCTCCAGCATCTGGAACAGACGCTGATTGTCCACCCGAACCGCATTGGGCCGCAAATGATCCTTGAGCCAGATCGCCGCCCGCCCGCGCCACGTCGTCCCCTTGACCTGAAGCTGCCCTTGCCGGTCAATCGCCAGCGCGCCGCCCAGCCGGCTGGCCTGCTCGGCTTTCAGGCGCAACACATTCAGCGTCACCGCGGGAGGATTGGAAATCGGGGGCATGATCGGACTCCGGCGAAGGTTTGCTCCGCCCCGTCCCGCCGGAACCCTAACACCTCCCGCAGGCTCAAGGCCAGACGGCCTCCGGCGGCAGGGAGGAAAAAATCGCCTCAATATCGCCCCCCGTCTGCAGGCCGAAGCGCGTCCCCCGGTCGCAGAGAAGATTGAACTCGGCATAGCGCGCCCGGAACATCGCCTGCTCACGGCGCTCTTCCGGCGACCAGCCCTCCCCCATCCGCCGCCCCACCAGGCGGGGATAGACGTCCAAAAACGCCTCGCCCACCGCCCGCGTGAAGGCGAAATCCGCCTGCCGGTCACCGCTGTTCAAATCATCGTAAAAAATGCCCCCCACTCCCCGGGGCTCCCGGCGGTGGGGCAGATAAAAATAGGCGTCGCAGTTCTGCCGGAAGCGGGCATAGTCGCCCGGGCCGGGGCCGGCGCAGGCCCGCTCCAGCGCCGCATGAAAATCGCGCGCATCCTCATGCGCCGAATCGCGCCGCCGCGCCAGCATCGGCGTCAGGTCGGCCCCGCCTCCAAACCAGCCCGACTTCATCTCAATGTAGCGCGTGTTCATATGACCGGCGGGAACATGCGGATTGCGCGGGTGAATGATCGCCGAAACGCCCCCCGCCCAAAACCGGCGCGCCCCTTTCGCCCGCGCCCCGGCTTGCGCCCGCAACTCCGGCGGGATCGGCCCGTAAACCGCCGAAACCAAAACCGCCGCCTTCTCGAAAACCTCGCCCCCGCGCAAAATCGCCATCTCGCCGCCGCCCGCGTCCTGCCCGCCGTCCCCGCGCCGCCAGACCCGCCGGGTAAAGCGGCCCCGCCGCTCCAAGGCCTCCAGCCGCGCGCACAGCCGGTCGCGCAGCGCCCCAAACCACGCCGCCGCCGCCTCCCGCTCCGCCCGCATCCCTCGCCCTCCCCTTGTGTCAAGTCTTGTCAAGCGCGCCGCAGAATGGCACAAAGGCCGCGCCAAAACAGAAGGGAAAAATCTTATTCCATGGCCGAAGACGAACCAACCCGGCGCGATTTCCTCTATGTTGCCTCCGGCGCCTTCGCCGCGGTCGGAGCCGGACTGGCCGCCTGGCCCCTGATCGACCAGATGAACCCCGACAGCGCCGTCCTCGCCCTCGCCTCGACCGAAGTCGATCTGTCCGCCATCCCCCTCGGCCAAAGCATCACCATCAAATGGCGCGGCAGACCCGTCTTCGTCCGCCACCGCACCCCGGGCGAAATCCGCGCCGCGCAGCAGGTCGATCTCGCCGGACTCAAAGACCCCGCCCCCGACTCCGCCCGCGTCCAACAACCCGAATGGCTCGTCATGGTCGGAATCTGCACCCATCTGGGCTGCGTGCCGCTCGGGCAGAGCGGCGATTTCGGCGGATGGTTCTGTCCCTGCCACGGCTCCCATTACGATCAGTCCGGCAGAATCCGCCAGGGGCCCGCGCCCGCCAATCTCGCCGTCCCCCCTTACGTCTTCCTCGCCCCCGACCGAATCAGAATCGGATAAAACCAAAAAAGATCACTGCCATGACCAGCAAATTCCACGGCGAAACCTACCAACCCAAAAGCCGCCTCGGCGCCTGGATGGATCAGCGCCTGCCCCTCTGGCGCGTCGTCCACGAAAGCGTCCTCACCTATCCAACCCCCCGCAACCTCAATTACTGGTGGACCTTCGGCGGAATCCTCGCCTTTTGCCTCGCCGTCCAGATCGCCACCGGAATCGTCCTCGCCATGCATTACACCCCTCATACCGGCATGGCCTTCGAAAGCGTCCAGCACATCACACGCAACGTCAATTACGGATGGCTCCTGCGCGCCCTCCACGCCAACGGCGCCAGCATGTTCTTCTTCGCCGTCTATATCCACCTCTTCCGGAGCCTCTATTACGGCTCCTACAAGCCGCCCCGCGAAATGCTCTGGATCACCGGCGTCGCCATCTTCATCGTCATGATCGCAACCGCCTTCATGGGATACGTCCTGCCCTGGGGCCAGATGAGCTTCTGGGCCGCAACCGTCATCACCAACATCTTCGGCGCCTTCCCCGTCATCGGCGAGGCCGTGACCCAATGGCTCTGGGGCGGCTTCGCCGTCGGCAACCCCACCCTCAACAGATTCTACAGCCTCCACTACCTCCTGCCCTTCCTGATCGCCGCCATCGTCTTCCTCCATGTCTGGGCGCTTCACATCCCCGGCAACAACAACCCAAAGGGAATCGACATCCGCCCCGGACGCGACACCTTGCCCTTCCATCCCTATTACACCCTCAAGGACGGCCTCGCCCTCGCCCTCTTCTCCCTCATCTTCGCCTGGTTCGTCTTCTTCGCGCCCGACGCCCTGGGACACCCCGACAACTATATCGAAGCCAATCCGCTCAGCACCCCGGCCCATATCGTCCCCGACTGGTACTTCCTCCCCTTCTACGCCATGCTGCGCGCGGTCCCCTCAAAACTGGGCGGCGTCCTCGTCCTCTTCGCCGCCATCTTCATCCTCTTCCTCCTGCCCTGGCTCGACCGCGCCCGCGTCCGCTCCGCGCGATTCCGCCCCCTCTACCGGCAATTCTTCCTGCTCTTTCTCCTCGCCTGTCTGGGACTGGGCTATCTGGGCGCGCAGCCGGCGGAGGGCGTCTATGTCGTCCTCTCCCGCATACTCACCGCCTATTATTTCGCCCACTTCCTCCTCGTCCTGCCCCTGCTCGCCGCCTTCGAGAGGCCCGCCCCCGTGCCCGACAGCATTCTCACCCCGGTGCTGCCCGCCGCAGAAAGGGCCGCGGCAGAATGAAAGCCCCCGCCAACCCGCGCCGCGCCGCGCTGGCCGGCCTCCTCGCGCTGGCCGCCGTCCCGGCCTTGGCCCCGCCGGCCGCCGCCGCCGAAGCCCCCGACCCGCCCCCGGCACGCAACTGGTCCTTCGACGGACCCTTCGGCCTTTATGACCGCCCCGACCTGCGCCGCGGGCTGCAGGTCTATCGCGAAGTCTGCGCCGCCTGCCACGCCATGAAATATCTCCACTACCGAAACCTCGCCGAGCCGGGCGGCCCCGAACTCTCCGCCGAACAGGCCAAGGCCATCGCCGCCGCCTATCAGATCACCGACGGCCCCGATAGCGAAGGCGATATGTTCGAGCGTCCGGGGCGTCCGTCCGATCCCTTCGCCGCGCCCTTCCCCAATGACCAGGCCGCCCGCGCCGCCAATGGCGGCGCCCTGCCTCCCGATCTCTCCTTGATGGTTCGCGCCCGCGCCGGCGCCGCCGATTACCTCTATGCCCTCCTCACCGGATATGGCCCGGCCCCGCAAGGCGTCAAGGTTCCGGAAGGGCAGTATTACAATCGCTACTTCCCCGGCGGCGTTCTGGCCATGGCCCCGCCGCTTTCCGACGATCTGATCGAATATCCCGACGGCGTCAAAGCCGATGCCGCGCAGATGGCCCACGATGTTGTGACTTTCCTCGCCTGGGCGGCTGCCCCCAAAATGGAGGCGCGCAAAAGACTGGGCTTCCAGGTGATGATCTATCTGATCGTCCTGACCGGCCTGCTCTATTTCGCCAACCGCAAAATTTGGGCCGAAGCCCCCGCCCCCGATCAGGCAAAGGCAGGCCGCTAAGACCCGCACCCCGCCGCTCAGGAGAGCTCCCTGCATGACCCGGCCTGATCTCACCCCCGTCTTGCCGGACCAAACCCGCGCCGCGCAACGCCGGGGCCATATCTATTACGATCTGTTTTGTCTGGCCTGCCTGCTGCCGCTGGCCGATTTCCTGCTCCGCTGGACCGGCCTGTGCCCCGATCAGCTGTTCTCCTGTTCGGTGCCGGTCGCGCCGGGCCTGCAGGCCCCGATCACCAGCATCGTCCTGATCGGCCTGGCTTTGTGCCTGCGCGACCTCGTTCAAAAAGAACTGGGCATCGCATGGGCGCTGACCGCCATGATCGCCGGCTGGGCCGGCTTCGCCCTGTTCTTCTGGTGGCTCAGCCCCGCGCCGCACAGCGTCATGCTGGGCAGCCTGGCCGGCTGGGCGGCGGCCTTGCTGGCCGATTTCGCCGTCTGGACGCCGCTCGCCGCCCGCCGCCGCTTCCTGCTGGCCGCCGCCGCCAGCGGCATAGCCGGGGCCTTCGTCGACAGCGCCGTCTTTCTCTTCCTCGCCTTCGGCGACCTGCATCAGGCTGCCGCCTTCACCATCGGCAAAATCTGGATCGTGCTGGCCTGTGTCTTCCTCTTCCGCCAGATGGGACTCTTCACATCCGGAGAAAATCGTCTCCCCTCTTGACCTCACACGCACCGGCGCTTAATGGTGGAGCCGACACCACCCTGCCGGATCGCGCGCCGTAAGGCGCGTTCTGGCGGGGTTATTTTTTTGAGTGGGCTGGATAATCAGGCTGAAAAAGGAGACATCACCGGCCATGAAAACCATGCTGGGCGTGATCGGGGGCAGCGGCGTCTATGACCTTCCCGGCCTCGAAAACCAACGATGGGAAAAAATCCGCTCCCCCTTCGGACAGCCTTCCGGCGCGCTGCGCCGGGGCGTCCTCGGCGGCGTCGAGATGGCCTTCCTCCCCCGGCATGGGCGCGGCCACAGCCTCGGCCCCGCCCACATCAATTACCGCGCCAATATCGACGCCCTCAAGCGCGCCGGGGCAACCGATCTCCTCTCGGTCTCGGCCTGCGGTTCCCTGCGCGAAGAACTGGCTCCCGGCGCTTTCGTCGTCGTCGATCAGTTCATCGACCGGACCAAAAGCCGCCCCGCCAGTTTCTTCGGCCCCGGCCTCGCCGCCCATGTCTCAATGGCCGAGCCGGTCAGCGCGCGCCTCGCCGATCTCGCCGAAGCCGCCCTCCGCGCCGAGCAAATCCCCTGGACGCGCGGCGGAACCTATCTCGCCATCGAAGGGCCGCAATTCTCAACCCGCGCCGAATCCCGCCTCTATCGCAGCTGGAACTGCGACGTCATCGGCATGACCGCCATGCCCGAAGCCCGACTCGCCCGCGAGGCCGAACTGCCCTATGCCGCCATCGCCATGGTCACCGACTATGACTGCTGGCGCGAGACCGGCGAAGCGGTCGAGGTTGCCGATGTGCTGGGCATTTTGCGCGCCAATGCCGAAAAGGCCGGACGAGTCGTCGCCCGAATCGCCGCCGCCCTCGGAGACCGGCGCGCGCCCGATCCTCAGGGGCTGGACGAAATCCTCGATGTTTCGGTGGTGACCCGGCCCGAAGCCCGCGACCCGGACCTCCTCAAGAAACTGGACGCAATCCTCGCCCGCTTCCTCCAGGCCGAAGCGCAAAAAGCCTGAAAGCGCAACAAAACCGCAAGACGCGCCCGCCCTATTTCCCGCCATGTTTGGCGAACAGGTCCAGCGTCCGCCGCCGCGCCAGGCCGCAGGCCGCCGCGTCATAATTGGCCGGGCGGTCCGAGCAAAAGCCGTGATCGGCGTCATAAACATAGACCGGCACGTCCTTATGCGCCGCCTCGACCTTGCGCACATCATCCATCGGGATCAGCGCATCCTTCTCGCCGAAATGCAAAATCACCGGCGCGCGGGGCGTCTCCCCGGCATAGTTCGCAATCAGGCCGCCGTAAAATCCCGAGGCCGCCGCCAGACCCGAACACCGGCACGCCGCCAGCCAGGTCACCGATCCCCCATAGCAATAGCCGGTGATGAAAACCGGGCCGCCCGCCTGCGCCAGACGGTCAATGCAGGCCTGAATGTCGCTCATCGGCGCTTCAATCCCGGTCTTTTGCGCCGTGCCCATCGCCTTTTCCAGCCCCGCCGGATCATAGGCGGCGGTGAAATGCTTCTCCTCCCGGTCATAGAGCGAGGGCGCGAGAACCTCAAACCCTGCGCCGGCAAACTGGTCGCATGTGCGCTTGATGTGATCGGTCACCCCGAAAATCTCCTGCACCAGAACCAGACCGCCCTTGCGCGCCCCTTGCGCGCCGATATGGTAGGCGTCAATCCCGCCCACCGCGATCATCTGCCCGCGCGGGGCGTGTGCCGTGCTCATTCATCTCCCTCCCGGTTGGCGGCGCTCCAGCAATCCCTGGCCGGTAAAGCGCAATACGCAAGCCCCGCGCGCATTGCGCCCCTCGTTCAGATTGCGCACGATACCCCAATTCGGGCGGCTTTTCAACGCGATCTTCCCGGTGACCTCCGTCCGGTAGTGAATCTCCTCCCCGGCGTGAACCGGGTTCGGCCAGCTCAGATTCAAAAAGCCCGGCGAAGGCCCCAGCATCGCAATCCGCTCGCCCTCCGGCGGCGGGGCTTGCAAGTCGCGCAGACCGATGGTCAGGCGCATCCAGATCGCCAGAACATGCCAGCCCACCGCAATCCGGCCCTCAAGATGCGGGCGGGCCGGATACCAGGCCCGCGCAAATTCCGAAATCTCCCCGGCCTCAAACCGGTGCGAACCCAGATCGGTCTTCGACCCCAGCACCATGTCTTCAAACCACATCAGGCGCGCTCCGCTTCCCGGCGGCGAATCTTCTGCCAGCCGGTCAGCTGCGCCTTGACCTCGCCGGAGCCGTCCGCAATCTCCCAGCGAAAGCGGCACAGGCCCGCGCCCGAATCCGCCGGGTCAATCTTGCGCTCCAGACATTCGCGCGACAGACTCAGCGCGTCGCCGGGAAAAACCGGCCGCCGCCACCGGCACTCCTCAATCTCCGCCAGACCCAGCAATGCGCCGGCCTTGCCTTCGCCGTCCCACGACATGCGCGCAAACATCGCGCAAATATGCCAGCCGCTCGCGCATAAGCGCCCAATCAGCGACTCCTGCGCCGCCGCCTCATCCAGATGAAACGGCTGCGGATCATACAGCTGCGCAAAGCCGACAATCTCCTCGCGCGAAACCTCGCGCGCGCCAAGCTCCAGACGCTCGCCCGGCGCAAAATCCTCCCAATATTTCATGTCGCGCCCCTTCGCGGCCTTACAGGTTGAAGCGAAAATGAATCACATCGCCGTCCCGGACCTTATAGTCCCGGCCCTCGGCGCGCAATTTCCCCGCCGCCCGCGCTCCGGCCTCGCCCCCGGACGCGACAAAATCCGCAAAGCCGGCGGTCTCGGCGCAGATGAAGCCGCGCGCAAAATCCCCATGAATCCGCCCCGCCGCCGTCTGCGCCGAACTCCCGCGCCGAAGCGTCCAGGCCCGCGCCTCCTTCGGCCCCGCCGTGAAAAACGTCATCAGGCCCAGCAACCCGTAGCCCGCCGAAATCAGCCGCTCCAGGCCCGGCGCCTCAACCCCGCAGCCCTCCAGATAGGCCGCCCGCTCGCCCGCGCTCACCCCGGCCAGAGCCTCCTCCAGCCCCGCCGCAATCACCAGACACCGCGCCCCGCGCGCCTGCGCCAACTGCGCAATCCGGCGCGCATGAAGATTGCCGCCACCGGCGTCGGCCTCGCCGACATTGCAGACATAAAGCACCGGCTTGGCGGTCAAAAGGCCCAGATCCCCAAACTCCCGCATGTCCCCCGCCGCGCCTCGCGCCAGCGCCGCCCGCGCCGCGCTCATCCGCCGAAACGCCTCGGCCTCCTCCCGGCCCCCGCGCTTGGCCCGCTTCTCCGCCCCAGGAAGCCGCCGCTCCAGACTCTCCAGATCGGCCAGCATCAGCTCGGTCTCGACAATCTCCACATCCGCCGCCGGATCAATCCGCCCCTCAATATGGGAGACCTCCTCCGACTCAAAACAGCGCACAATATGGGCCAGCGCATCGCATTCGCGAATATGGCCCAGAAACCGGCTGCCCAGACCCTCGCCCTCCGCCGCCCCGCGCACCAGACCGGCTATGTCAATAAAGCGCAGACGCGCCGGAATGATCTGCGCCGAACCCGCAATGCGCGCCAGCTCCTCCAGACGCGGATCGGCAACCGCAACCTCGCCCGCATTCGGCTCAATCGTGCAAAACGGATAATTGGCCGCCTGCGCCGCCCCCGTCCGGGTCAGGGCGTTGAACAACGTCGATTTGCCCGCATTCGGCAAACCGACAATCCCGCATGAAAAGCCCATCGCTAGGCCTGCTCCCCCGCCAGATGAACCCGGTTGGCGAATAAATCCCCCCGCCCCTGCGTCAGGCAGGCCGCGTTCCCGGCAATCGCCTCCAGCACGGGGGCGATCTGCGCCCGCTCGGCGCGGGAAAAATTGCCCAGAACATGGCCCGAAACCTCCGTCCCCGCCCCCGGATGACCGATCCCGATCCGAACCCGGTGAAACTCCGGCCCGATATGGGCGGCAATCGATCTGATCCCCTTGTGTCCGGCAAAGCCGCCCCCGGCGCGAAGCCGGACCTTGCCCAAAGGCAGGTCCAGCTCGTCATAAAAAACCACCACCGCCTCCGGCTGAAGCGCGCAATAGCGCATCGCCGCGCCGACCGCCCGGCCCGATTCGTTCATAAAAGTCTGCGGGGCCAGCGCCAGAACCCGCGCCCCGCCGATCCGGCCCTCCGCCGCCAGACTCTGAAAGCGCCGCCGCGGCGGGTCAAAGCCGTGCCGGGCGGCGATGGCCGCAAGCGCCATGAAGCCGACATTGTGACGCTGGCGGCTGTGCGCCGCACCCGGATTGCCCAAACCGGCAAAAAGAAACATCCGCGTGAACCAACCGGCCCCGCGCCGCTATGCCTTGTCCGGCGCGGCGTCCTCGGGTTTGCCCTCTTCGGGGGCCTCTCCGGCCTCGCCGCCTTCCTCCGCCTCGGCATCTTCCTTGCCGCGCCGGGCGGCGGGGGCGACCAGCGTGGCGACGGTGAAGTCGCGCCCGGTGATCGTCGGGCGGACCCCTTCCGGCAATTTGATATGCGAAATGTGGATCGAGTCCCCGATCTCCAGGCCGGAGAGGTCGGCGGCCAGCGATTCCGGAATCGCCTCCGCCGGGCAGACCAGACCGACCGCCCGGCGGACAATGTTCAAAACCCCGCCGCGCCGCAGGCCGGGGCTGTCCTCCTCATTGACGAAGCGCACCGGCACTTCGACGTCAACCTCCGCCCCCGCCCCCAGACGCAGAAAATCGATATGAACCGGCTGGCCGCGCAGCGGGTCGCGCTGGAGAGCGCGGGGGATCGCCCGAATCTTGCGCCCCTCCATCTCGATCAGGCACAGCGAGTTCATGAATCCGGCGAGGCGCAGATATTTGCCGAGCTGGGCGGCGTCCAGCTCAATCGGGCAGGGGGCGTCCGCCCCGCCATAGAGAATGCCCGGCACCCGCCCCGCCCGGCGCAAAGCGCGGGCCGGGCCTTTGCGCCCCGCCTTGCGGGACTGCGCCTTGACGATCACCTCGCCGCTCATCGCGTTCCTCCAAAATTGCCGGGGCCTGTATATCCCCGGCCCGCCGAAAAGGCAATGCGCGATCCCCCTTGCCGGGGAAATCAACCATCAGACAGCCCGACAGGGCGGCGGCAATTTCCCCTACTCCTCAAACAGACTGGAGACCGACAGGCCCTCCGCCGTGCGCCGCATCGCCTCGCCCATCAGCGGCGCAATCGTCAGAACCCGAACCTTGTCCACGGCGCGAACCGGCGCGCTGTGCAAAATCGAATCCGTGACCACCAAACCCTCCAACTGCGACTCCGCCACCCGCCGCGCCGCCTCCCCCGACAAAACCCCGTGCGTCACATAGGCCAAAGCCCGCTCCGCCCCCGCCTCCGTCAGCGCCCGCGCCGCCTCGCACAACGTCCCCGCCGAATCCACAATGTCGTCAATAATGATGCAAATCCGCCCCGCAACCGCGCCAATAATGTTCATCACCTCCGACGCCCCCGCCCGGGGCCGCCGCTTGTCAATAATCGCCAAATCCGCCCCCAAACGCTCCGCAACCGCCCGCGCCCGCAAAACACCCCCAATGTCCGGCGAGACAATCGTGATCCGCGCCGCATCAAAATGCCGCCGAATGTCACGAACCAAAACCGGCGCGGCAAACAAATTGTCCGTCGGTATGTCGAAAAAACCCTGTATCTGCGCCGCATGCAAATCCAGCGTCAAAACCCGCCCCGCCCCCGCATGCGTGATCAAATTCGCAACCAGCTTCGCCGAAATCGGCGTGCGCGAACCCGTCTTGCGGTCCTGCCGCGCATAACCAAAATACGGAATCACCGCCGTAATCCGCCGCGCCGAAGCACGCCGCAGCGCATCAATCAAAATCAGCAGCTCCATCACATGATCGTTCGCCGGATAGGACGTCGACTGAATCACAAAAACATCCGCACCCCGGACATTCTCCTGAATCTCGACAAAAACCTCCATATCCGCAAAGCGCCGCACGCTCGCCCGCGTCAGCCGCAGGCCCAGCGCATCGCCGATCGCCCCGGCCAAAGCCGGGTTGCTGTTCCCCGCAACCAGCTTCATCCTTCAAACCCCCGCAAGACCGCTCGCCCCCGCTTTTAACAGGACCGAAACGCCCCGGCAATCGCCCGACTCACCGAATCAGCGCCAGCGCCGAAATCTGGCCGCCATACGCCGACCCACGCGCCAAAGCAGCGCGGCGCGAAAAAAAATCCCGCCCCCACGACCCCTCCGCCCCCGCCTGCCAAACCTCCCCAACCTCAAGCTCCGCCAGCCGGGCGGCGCAATAGGCCGATAAATCAAACACCCACTTCCCCCGCCCCGGACGGAAAAACGCCGCACTGCCCGCCCAATGCCCGATAAAGCGCGCCCGCAGCTCCGCCCCCACCTCATAATCTGCCTGCGGAATGCACGGCCCAATCGCCGCCCGAATCCGCCCCCGCGCCGCCCCCAAATGCTCCATCGCCGCCAGCGCCGCCTCCAAAATCCCGCCCAGCGCCCCCCGCCAGCCCGCATGGGCCGCCCCGATCACCCCGGCTTGCAAGTCGGCCAGCAGCACCGGCGCGCAATCCGCCGTCACAATCCCCAAAGCCAGACCGGCCTGCCGGCTCGCCAGCGCATCGGCTCGAGCCGGACCCCCCCGGCCCCACGGACCCTCAACGCAAACCGCAATCTCCGTATGGCCCTGATCGGCGCAGATCAGCCTCTCCGGCAAAACCCCCAGCAAGGCCGCAACCCGCGCCCGGTTGCGCGAAACATTCGCCGCCGAATCCCCCGCCCGCCCCGCGCAGTTCAAACTCGCAAAGGCCCCGCTCGAAACGCCTCCCGCCCGCCCGAAAAACCCGTGGCGCAGACCCGCAATCCCCAATAAAGGCGCGCGCCGGATCATCCCGCACCGCCAAAGCCCGGCGGAACCCCGCAACCCCCGCCGCACACCGCCAGCGCCTGAAACAGGCGGCCCATCTGCTCCGGCGCAATCAAACGCTCCGCCGCCGAAACCAGTTCGCGCCGCGCCGCCGCCCCCGCCTCCCGGCACAGGCGGCTCGTCCGCGCATGAATCCCCAGACGCTCCAGAAACAGCCCCTGCGCCACCGGCCCAAAGACCCGCGCCCCGCCGCCCGCCGCCCGTCCGGCCAGGCCCGCAAAGTCAACCTGCGCCGCCAAATCCGCCTCCCCCGGCGCTTCTAGAACCGGCCAGCGCCGATGCCTGCGAACCGCCTGCAGCGTATCGCCCAAACGAACCGGGCCGCTCCCGCTCTCGCCGAAATCAATAATCAGCGCCGCGCCCCCGTCCCGCGCCAGCCGCGCTCCCAGCGCCTCCGCCAGCCGCAAACCCGCCGGACAGGTCTCATAAATCGAACCTTCCGCAATCGCCCCATCGCAGGACGGCAAATCCGCCTCCTCCACCTCTTCCCCCAAAACAAAAGAAAACCCCCCGTCCCCCGGCGCGCATGTCACGCAACGCTCGCGCCAGCCCGATCCCGATTTCTCAAACTGGCGAACCGGCAGGGCGTCAAAAAACTCATTCGCAATCAAAAGCAAAACCCCCTCCGGCAAATCCTCAAAACGCTCGTAAAACGCCGCGCCTGGAAACAAACCCGCCTGAATCTCGCGCAAACTCCGGTTCCTCTCAACCAGACACAAACGCGCCGACTCGCAAAAGCCCTCAACCACCCGGCCCGCCCGCAACCCGTCACGCAACAGACTCCCCCGCCCCGGACCCAGCTCCGCCAGAATAAACGGCTTCGGCGCGCCCAGACTCCGCCACATCTGCGCACACCACAGGCCAATCAACTCCCCAAACACCTGACCGATCTCCGGCGCAGTGATGAAATCGCCCCCCGCCCCCAAAGGGTCGCCGCTCCGGTAATATCCCCCGCCATGCATCAGCGCGGCTTCCATATATCTCTCAACGCTGATTGAGCCCTCCCGGCCCATCAGCGTGCGCAAACGCTCCCCAACCCCGCCTAGATGCTTCTCCGCGCCGTCCATGCGGCCAATCCCACCCCGCCCAGAATCATCGGCGCAGAAAGCGCAATCCCCATCGTCAAACCCCCGGCCAGAAACCCGATATGCGCATCCGGCTCCCGGAACAACTCCGCCACAATCCGCGCACCCCCGTAAAGAATCAAAAACAGCCCCGACGTCAGACCCGGATGGCGCAAACTCCCCCAAAACCGAACCGCCAGCCACAAAAGCAAAAACAGCAAAGGCCCCTCCAAAACTGCCTCATACAGCTGACTGGGATGGCGCGGCTCCAAACCCCCGCCGGGGAAAACAACCCCCCAGGGGACGTCCGTCACCCGCCCCCATAACTCGCCATTGACGAAATTGGCCAGCCGCCCCAAAAACAGCCCAATCGGGACCGCCAGCGCCAGCAGGTCGGTTAAAGAGAGAAACCCGATCTTCCGCCTGCGCGCAAACAGAAAGGCCGCAACGATAACCCCCAGCATCCCGCCGTGAAACGCCATCCCGCCGCGCCAGATCGCCGCGATCATCTCCGGATTGGCCAGAAAATAGGCTGGATTGTAAAAAAGAATATAGCCCAGCCGCCCCCCCAAAATCGCGCCCAGCGCCGCCCAAACCAGAAAATCATGGACATCGCCCTCGCCAACCGGCGCGCCTTCAGGCCCCCAAAAATCCCGATTGCGAATCAGCCGCAAAATCAGAATCAGGCCCAGAACAAGGCCCGCAATATAAGACAGCGCATACCAGTGCACCGCAAACGGCCCAATCGAAAAGGCCACCGGGTCTATGTCGGGAAACGGCATGGGGCCGATTAGGAGCCCGGCTCTCCCGCCCTGTCAAGAGCCGTCCCCCGCGCACGCCCATGCTCAGGCTGGATCAGGCCCGCTCCCTGTGACATACTCACCCCCCATGAGCAAAACCCCCGGCCCCGATTCCTTCAGCGACGACCTCGCCCGCTTCCTCGCCGGGGCCTTGCGCATGGGCGGCGACCTCCAAAAAGAGGCGCAGGACTTCTTCAAGGCCCAGGTCGAACAACTCGCCGACGAATTCGACCTCGTCTCCCGCGACTCCTTCGAGGCCGTCGCAGAAATGGCCGCCCGCGCCCGCGACCAAAACCGGGAACTTGAAGAGCGAATCGCCAAACTCGAAAAACAACTCGCCCAAAGCCGAAAAAACCCAACCCGAAAACCCCCCGTCGCCTGACCGGCCGCCTTATCCACAGATTTTTCTCCGCTCCGCTCCAAAAACCCTTGCGAAGACTGAAAACTTCGGGCAATCCTCCATCATCTGGTGGCTGCGGCCTCACGCAACCCCATATCTGGACAATCCCGGAGACCCAAACCCCTTGTCTCAAGTCGCCAAACTTTCCATCGCAACCCGGCTCCACCCGCTCGACCTCGCCGAAGAAACCGCCCAGGCCTGCGGCTGGATCGTCCAGCGCTCCGCACCCGACGAATTGCATGTCTACGTCTCCGGGCAATGGTGCGACGCCGATATCGCCCTCGATTGGGATGCCCAAAGCGGCTGCCTCGCCCTCCTCTGCCTCTTCGGAATCAAAACCCCCCGGCACAAGCGCGCCGAACTGCTTGAACTGCTCGTCCGAATCAATGCGCAGGCCCGCGCCGGGCATTTCGACCTGTGGCCCGAAGACGGCGCGGTCCTCTTCCGCCACGCTCTCCTCCTCGCCGGCGCCGCTCCCACCCCCGCACAATGCGAGGCCATGATCCGCCTCGCCGCCGAAACCTGCGAACTCTATTATCTGACCTTCCAATGCCTCCTCTGGGGTGGCAGCAGCATTGAAGACGCCCTCGCCGCCTCCATGCCCACCCAGGGCCACGCCTGACCCCCGCAACCCCCGCCGCCCCCATGACCGCCAGCCGCCAGCGCCCGATCCTCCTCCTCGGCGCCGGGCGCATGGGGGGGGCCATGCTCCGCCGCTGGCTGCAGGGCGGCCTCGACCCCGCCGGACTCTTCGTCCACGACCCCGATCCCCCCAAAGAAAGCGCCGAACTCATCGCCCGCGCCCGCCTGCCCTTCAATCGCCCCCTCGCCGATCTGCCCCTGCCGCCCGCCGCCGTCGTCCTCGCCGTCAAGCCCGCCCTCGTCCCCCAGGCTCTGCGCTACGCCGCCCCGGCGCTGGCCCCCGATTCCGTCCTCCTCTCCATCGCCGCCGGAGTCTCGCTCCAGACCCTGTGCGCCGGACGCTCTCCCCCCCCGCCTGCCGTGCGCGTTATGCCCAATATCCCCGCCGTCCTCGGCAAGGGCGTCATCGCGGCTTGCGCCGCCGACGGCCTCACCCCGGACCAAAAGAAACTTTGCTCCGGTCTTCTCGCCCAACTGGGCGACCTCCACTGGTTCCAAGACGAGGCTAAAATAGATGCCGCAACCGCTCTCTCCGGCTCCGGCCCGGCTTACGTCTTCGCCCTGGCCGAAGCCATGACTCAGGCCGGAGCCCGGCTGGGCCTCGACAGCTCAACCGCCGCCGCCATGACCCGCCAGACCCTGATCGGCGCCGCCGCCCTCCTCGACGCCGATCCGCACAGCCCCGCCGAACTGCGCGCTCAGGTCACTTCACCCGGCGGAACCACCCAGGCCGCCCTCGAAATCCTCCTCTCCGGCACCGCGAATGATCTGTCCGCCCTCCTCGCCCGCGCCATGACCCGCGCCCACCGGCGCGCCAAAGACCTGGGCCGCTAAACCGGTCAGCCCGGCAGGAGAATCACCGCCCGCAAACCCCCCAGCGGGCTTTGCTCCAAAACAACATCGCCCCCGCCGCCGCGCATCGCATCGCGGGCAATCGCCAGACCCAAGCCCGTCCCCGCCCGGTCCTGATTGCGCGCCGCATCAAGCCGGTGAAATGGGCGGAACGCCTCCTCGCGCAACTCTTCTGCAATCCCCGGCCCGTCATCGTCGATCCTGATCTCAATCCCCGCCTTGCCCCGCTCCGCCCCAATCTCAATCCGGCCCCCGCCATAGGCGCAGGCATTGCCGATCAAATTATCCAGACACCGCTCCAAAGCCGCCACATCCACCCGCGCCGTCAACGCGCCGGGCAGAGCCAGGCCAATCGTGGCCCCCGGCGCCGCCCCTTGCGCCGCCCGCCGAATCACCCCGGCCACATCCACCGCGCGCGGAGCCTCAGGACGCGCCCCGCGCGCAAAATCCAGATAGGCATCCAGCATCTGCTCCATCTGCGCCACATCGTCGCGCAGCGCCTCGGTCTCCGCGTTGCGCGGCAGAAGCGCCAATTGCAATTTGAACCGCGTCAACGGCGTGCGCAGGTCGTGACTCACCCCGGCCAGCATCGTCGTGCGCTGGTCCAGATGGCGGCGAATCCGGTCCCGCATCTCAAAAAACGCCGCCGCCGCCTCCCGAACCTCGCGCGCGCCCCGCGCCCGGAAATTCACCACCTCCCCCCCCCGCCCCAATTTCCGCGCCGCCACCGCCAGACGCTGAATCGGCCGAATCTGATTGCGCAAAAACAAAATCGAAATCGCCAGAAGAACCGCCGAAACCACCGCCATCCAAAAAATGAACAAATACGTCTTCGTCGCATAGACCCGGTTGCGCGGCGCCAGA
Organism: Alphaproteobacteria bacterium; assembly: GCA_965204775.1. Classification (GTDB taxonomy): domain Bacteria; phylum Pseudomonadota; class Alphaproteobacteria; order JAPOUT01; genus CBDBFH01. The sequence continues at coordinate 129,093 of CBDBFH010000028.1, read as the reverse complement.
ATCTTCAACACCCCGCCCGGCGCTTCGATCTGCATCTCAACCCGCCGCCCTGCCGCTCCGGTGTCAATCCAAAATCCCCCCTGCAAACGGCGGCGCAGGCTCTCGCGCAGGGCGCGGTCCAGTAGCGAAGAAAATCCGCCGCCGCCCTCCGGCAGCGATGCCCCGGACACAAACGCAATCTCCATCTCCAGCCGCTCCGCCGCCTGCGCCGCAAAGCGCCGCCACTGCGCGCCGTCCCCGTGCCGGCGGTGAAAGTCGGACAGCAGCGCAACCTCGCTCGCCGTCCGGTCCGAAAGGCGCTCGGTCACACGCTCCCAGTGCCGCTCCAGAAAAATATAGGCCGCCGCCGCCTGCAGCAGCAGCATCGGAACCACGATAATCAGCAGGGTGCGGGCGTATAAGCCGGTCGGCATCAGACGGCGTCTGTCCGCAGTCGCAACGTTGCCTGCCATCGCCCCGCCTTCCGCTATCCGGCTTTGAGCATGTAGCCGCGCCCGCGCACCGTCCGCAAATACAGCGCCGCCCCCGGCCCCGGCTCAATCTTGCGCCGCAGCCGGTTGATCCGGACATCCACCGCCCGCTCGCTCCCATGACCATCCGCCGCCGCAATCTCGGCCCGCGAAAAAATCCGCCCCGGCGACGCCGCCAGCATCGCCAGCAGACGCTGCTCCGAAAAATTCAGCGCCACCGCCCCCCCGTCCCGCTCGATCACCCCGCGCTCCAGGTCAACCACCGCATCGCCCAGCCGAATCCGCCGCTCCAAAACCGCCCCGCCCCGCGTCAGAACCCGGCGCAGAATATTCCCGATCCGCAGCAACAGCTCCCTGGGCTCAAACGGCTTGGGCAGATAATCGTCGGCCCCGGCCTCCAGACCCTCAATCCGCTCGCGACTCTCCCGCCGCGCCGTCAAAAGCAGAATCGGAACACCCCCCCCCGCCAGCGACCGCGCCAGATCCAGACCGCTCTCCCCGGGCATCATCACATCCAGAATCAGAAGATCAAACCGCATATGCTTCATCTTGCGCCGCGCCGCCGCCGCCCCCGCCGCCGCCGTCACCCGAAACCCGTTTTGACCCAGATAGCGCCTCAGCAAATCACGAATCCGCCGGTCGTCGTCGACCAGCAGAATATGCGCCATCGCCTCGTCCAGCCGCGCCGCCGGAACCCCCTTCGACGATGTTTCAGGCAATGTTGACATGCTCAGGGCTTGCCGTGATGATGACGCCGCCCACAAACACACCGGCGGGCGGAAACAGCGCCAATCGCGCTCCCGACTATACCCGTCCGCGCCACCGGCGGCAAAGGAGACCTGCCCCCCATGATCGAGGCCCCCTTCGATCAGCGCCCCGGACTGATCTGGTTCGACGGACGGATGATCCCGTGGCCGCAGGCCCGCGTCCATGTCCTCACCCACGCCCTCCATTACGCCAGCTGCGTCTTCGAGGGCGAGCGCGTCTATGACGGCGAAATCTTCCAGCTGCGCGCCCATACCGAGCGCCTCTTCGCCTCGGCCCGGATCATGCAGATCGAAATCCCCTGGACCCCCGGCCAGATCGACGAGGCCTGCCGAAACTGCGTGCGCGCCGCCCAAATCTCCGACGGCTATGTCCGTCCGATGGTCTGGCGAGGCTCGGAAATGATGGGCGTCTCAGCCCAGAAAACCAAAATTCATGCCGCCATCGCCGTCTGGGAGTGGCCCTCCTATTTCGACCCCGCCGCCCGCGCCCGCGGCCTCAAACTGGCCATCGCCGAATGGCGCCGCCCCTCTCCCCAAACCGCCCCGTGCCAGGCCAAGGCCGCCGGACTTTATATGATCTGCACCCTCGCCAAACACGCCGCCGAAGCCCAGGGCTGCGCCGACGCCCTGATGCTCGACTGGCGCGGGCGCGTCGCCGAAACCACCGGGGCCAATATCTTCTTCGTTCAAGACAACGTCCTCCACACCCCGACCCCCGACTGCTTCCTCGACGGAATCACCCGCCGCGCCGTCATCGGCCTCGCCCGCAAGCGCCGGATCGAAATCGTCGAGCGCGCCATTCAGCCCGAAGAAATGGATGGATTCCGCCATTGCTTCATCACCGGAACCGCCGCGGAGGTGACCCCGGTCGCCGAAATCGGGCCATACCGCTTTGAGGCGCCGGGGCCCATCGCCGAATGTCTGATGCGCGACTACGAGGCCCTCGTCCGCCGCCGCCGCGCCGCCTGACCCCAGCCTTGCGCCCGCGCCGCGTCCGCCGCCGAAGGCGAAACCCAGCGCGCCGGGCCTGCCGCCAACTCCTCCTTCTTCCAGAAGGGCGCGCGGGTCTTCAGCCAGTCGATCAAAAACGACGCCCCCTCAAACGCCGCCCGCCGGTGCCGCGCCGCCGCCAGAACCACCACAATCGCCTCCCCCGGAAAAACCCGCCCATAGCGGTGCACAATCCACAGCGCGGTCAGGCCAAATCGCTCCCGCGCCGCTTCCGCCAGACGCCCGATCTGCCTTTCCCCCATTCCCGGATAATGCTCCAGAACCATCGCGCGCAACTCCGCCCCTTGCGAGACCCCGCGCATCAGGCCCGAAAACATCACCACCGCTCCCGCCCGGCCCCCAACCCTCCTGGCGAAGGCGGCATATTCCTCCTCCACCGCCAGAGGCTCTGCCTGCAGGCGAATCATCAGCCCCCGGTCACCGGCGGGAAAAAGGCAACCTCCTCAACCCCGGACACCGACGTCTCGTCGCGCGCATAGTCTTGATCCGCCGCCGCGCATAACTCATAACCCCCGCCGAAAATCTCCGCATAAACCCCGCCGCGCCCCGCCAGCCAGCCGCGCAGATCGCCAATCGTCTCAATCCGCGCCGGAAGGCCCCCGGTCTCTTCGCCCCCGCAGCCCAGACGCTCGCGCACATGCGCAAAATACACCAGCCTCATCGCCGCCGCCGCTCCGCAAAATGCGCCGCCCCCGCCTTGACATAATCAAAGCCGGTGTAAAGCGTCAAAATCGCCGCCGCCCACAAAAGCCCCGCGCCCGTCTCCAGCGCGCCGGAAAACACCCGCTCCCCCGCCGGACCGGCCAGCAAAAAACCCAGCGACGTCATCTGAATCCCCGTCTTCCACTTCGCCAGACGAGTCACCGGAACGCTCACCCGAAACTGCCCCAAATGCTCGCGCAGGCCCGAAACAAAAATCTCCCGGCTCAAAATGATCAGCGCCGGAGCCAGCAGCCAGCCCGTGACGATCCCCGCATGGGTCAGCATCAACAAAACCGCGCAGACCAGAAATTTGTCGGCAATCGGGTCCAGCATCCGCCCCAGACTGGACGCCTGCTTCCATTGCCGCGCCAGCCAGCCGTCCAGAAAATCCGTCAACCCGGCCAGCACAAAAAGCGCCACCGCCAGCCAGTGGCCCCAAATCCCCCCCCAGAGCAGCGCGCCGGCCAGCAACGGAACCAGTGCGATCCGCAGATAGGTCAAAAGATTGGGCCAGTTCGAGGCCGTGTCCCACAAACTCCTAGCCCCGCGCCGCCGGCCCCGGCGGCGGGACGGCGGCGGAAGCCGGGAAACTTTCTCCGTGGAAGTGCTCATAAATGCTCCGCGCCAGTTTCTCCCCGATGCCTTCAATCCGCGCCAGTTCGGCAATCGTCGCCCGGCTCACCGCCCGCGCCGAGCCAAACCGGCTCAATAAGGCCCGCTTGCGCCGGCCCCCGATCCCCGGAACCGAATCCAGAGAATGATCCCGCAAACCCCGCCGCCGCCGGCCCCGGTGATGACCAATCGCAAAGCGGTGCGCTTCGTCGCGCAGGCGCTGCAGATAATAAAGGATGGGATCGCCGGGGTCGAGGACAAGTTTCCGCCCCTCCGCCAGAAACAACGTCTCCCGCCCGGCGTGACGCCCGCCGGTCTTGGCAATTCCGATCACCCGAATCGCCCCAAAACCCGCCCGCGCCAGACTCTCCCGCGCCGCCGCCAACTGAGTCGCCCCGCCGTCCATGATCACAAGATCGGGAGCCGCCAGCGCCCCTTCCGCACCCCGCGCCAGACGCCCAAAGCGCCGCCGAAGAACTTCGCGCAGCATCGCCAGATCGTCGCCGGGCGCGCAGGACGCATCCTGCAGGTTGAACAGGCGATACTGATTCTTCATAAAGCCGCCCGGCCCCGACACCACCATCGCCCCGACCGGCTTCGACCCCTGAATATGGCTGTTGTCGTAAATCTCGATCCGCCGCGGCGGCTTCGGCAAATCGAGAAGACGCCCCAGACCGGCCAGAAACGCCCCCTCCTGCATCCGCTCCATCTGCCGCCGCCGGAAGGCGGCCTGGGCGTTGCTCTCGGCCTGCCCGACCAGCGCGCGCTTGCCGCCCCGCGCCGGGCGCTCAATCCGAACCCGCCGCCCGGCGCGCAAACTCAGCGCGCGGGCCAGAAGGCCCCCGTCCGCCAGCGGCGATCCAACCAGAATCAGCGGCGGCGGACGCCGCGACTCGTAAAACTGGGCGAGAAAAGACCCCAGAATCGCCCCGCTCTCCTCCTCCCGCCCATGCCGGGGAAAATACGAGCGATTGCCCAGATTCTGGCCCCCGCGAAACACAAACAGCTGAACGCAGCTGTGTCCGCCCTCCCGGTGCAGGGCGGCGATGTCGGCGTCGGCCAGACCCTTCGCCCCGCCCCGCGTCTGCGACTGAACCCGCTCCAGCGCCTGAAGGCGGTCGCGGTAAAGCGCGGCGCGCTCAAAGTCCAGCGCGCGGCTCGCCCCCTCCATCTGCTCCGCCAGACGACGCTGCACCGCCCGGTCCCCACGCAAAAAGGCCCGCGCCTGATCCACCAGAGCCGCATAGCCCGGCAGCGAAATCTCCCCCGTGCATGGCGCCGCACAACGTTTGATCTGATACAGCAGGCATGGCCGCGTGCGGTGCGCATAGACGCTGTCCGGGCACGAGCGCAGCAAAAACGCCTTTTGCAGCGCGGTCAAAGTCCGGTCAACCGCATCGGCGGAAACAAACGGCCCGAAAAACTCGCCCGACCCCCCCCGTCCGCGATGCTTGGCAAGCCGCGGCGCTTCGTGATCGTCCAGAATGGCGATCAAGGGAAAACTCTTGTCGTCGCGCAACAAAATGTTGAAAGCCGGGCGAAAACGCTTGATCATCGCCGCCTCCAGCAAAAGCGCCTCCGACTCCGAGTCGGTCAGGGTGAACTCCATATCCCGGGTCAGCGCGATCATCCGCGCAATCCGCAGCGGATGCCGCTCCGGATGGCGATAGGCCGCAACCCGCTTCTTCAAGTCGCGCGCCTTGCCGACATAAAGCGAACGCCCCGTTCGCCCGATCATCCGATAAACCCCGGGGCTGGCCGGAAGCGTCGCGGTCTTGGCCGCGATCAGCCCGGCCCCGCTTTGCTCCGGTCCCCGATTCATCGCCCGGACCCCCGCGCCGCGCCCAAATGCTGGCCGCCGTCCAGCGCAATCATCTGGCCGGTCATCGAGGGCGTGTCCAATATGAACGCCGCCGCCCGCCAGATCTCCTCCGGCCTGGCCGCGCGGCCCAAAGGCAGGCTTTGCACCAGCCGCTGAAACGCCTCCCGGCTCTGGTGCGCATGGGGCAAAACCGGGCCGGGGCCGATCCCGTTCACCCGAATCCGCGGCGCCAGCGCCTGCGCCATCACCTGCGTCGCCGCCCAAAGCGCCGACTTGGAAATCGTGTAGGAGAAAAAATGCGGCGTCAGACGCTGAACCTTCTGATCCAGAAGGTTGATCACAACCCCCGCGCGCCGCTCCGGCAATTGCCGCGCAAAAGCCTGCGCCAGCAAAATCGGCGCGCGGCAATTCACATCCAGATGCGCGCGCCAGGACTCTTCATCCAGATCGGCCAGCGAATCCCTTACAAAAAGCGAGGCGTTGTTGACCAGACAGGTCAGCGGGCCGAGCTGCTTCGCCGCCGCCTCAACCAAAGCCGCCGCCGCGCCCGCCTCGGCCAGATCGGCGGACAGACAGCAGGCCCGGCCTCCGGCCTCCGCAATCGCCCGCGCCAGCGCCTGTGCCTCCCGCCGCGAGCGGCGATAATGAATCGCCACCCCAAAGCCGCGCCCCGCAAAGCCGCGCGCCAGCGCACGCCCAATGCGCCGCGCCCCCCCGGTGATCAACACGGATTGACTCATCGTCGTCCGGCCCGATCCTACCAGAACCACCCGCCATAGAGGGCCGCAATATAAAGCCCGTAAAGACCGGCAAAGCCCGCCCCCGCCACGCGCGGCAGGGATGTCCGCGCCAGCGCAAAGGGCAGAATCGCCAGCGCCGCCCCGGCCATCACCCAAAGATCGAAATCCAAAAACGCCCCCGCCGCCGGCAAAGGCGCGATCAGCGCCGTCAGGCCCAAAACCCCGAAAATATTGAGAATGTTGCTCCCTAAAACATTGCCGATGGCAATCTCGCCCCGCCGCCCCGCCGCCGCCGCCAGCGACGTCGCCAGTTCCGGAAGCGACGTCCCCAGCGCCAGCAGACTCAAGCCGATCACCGCCTCCGGCAAGGTGAGAACCCGCGCGATGCCGCTCGCCCCGGCAATCGTCCACTGCGCCCCAAAGTGAAGCCCAAAAGATGACGCCGCCAGCATCGCCAGCGCCAAAGCGAGAGGCTCCGCCGCCGCCCCGCCCGCCGCCCCCGCCCCCCGCTTGCGCGCCGCGCGCAGCGACAGGACCATCCAAAAAACCGCAATCAGGCAAAATGCCGCACCCACCCCGCGTCCAATCATCTCCTGCCGCCAGAACAAAACAATCAAAACCCCAACCGCCGCCAGACCCAAAAGCGCATTGCGCCGAACCATCACCCCCCGGCAGGCCAGCGGAGCCAGCAGGGCGGGAAGGCCCAGAACCAGAAAAACATTCGCAATATTGCTGCCGATCACATTGCCCAGCGCCAAATCCGGCGTCCCGGCCAGCGCCGCCTCAATGCAGACAATCGCCTCCGGCGCCGACGTCGCCAGCGCCGTCACCGTCAGCGCAATCGCAATCGGCCTCACCCCCAGATGAAGGGCCAGACCCGCCGTCGAGCGCACCAGCGCCGCGCCCGACAGGGCCAGAAGACCCAGCCCCAGCGCAAAAAAGAAAAACGCCATCGCCAATTATTGCGGTTTGCGCAAAACTATTTGCGCGAAATCTCCACGCCGCCCTCGGCAATCTTCTCCTTCAGGCCCGGCCATTGCGCATCGGCCCGCTCAATATAAGAGTCGGCGCGCAGACCCCACAGGCGCTTCACCCAGCCGTTCCAATTCAAATAGAGCTTCCCCTTGCGAATCGTCCAGCCATTGACCGGATCAACCTCCGCCGCATAGCCGTTCGCCGCCGCATAGGCGCACCAGCCGTTATATTGCGGCGCATAGCGCTGCGGCTCAGCCAGAAAGCGCGTCTTGTTGGCCTCGGAGGCAAAGCGCCAGCGCGCCCCGTTCCACTCCGCCGTCAAGCCCGCCTGCCCCTGGCGCGGCCCGTCCTCCAGAAAATAGGCCACCGGATCATAGCCGCCAATCGCCAGTTCGGGCGATTGCGCCCAGGCCGCCCCGCCCGCCGGCGCCGCCAGCGCCAGCAACAGCGCCGCAAAACCGGCTCCTCTCCATGCTCTGTGCATTTGCGCCTCCTTCGCTTCCCCTCAAAACTACCGCCCGCACACTCACAAATTCAAGAGCGCCATAACCAGCGCCGTCCAATAGGCAGCCCGGCTCGCCGGGGCGCAACGTAAAGCGCGCGGGCAGGCCTTCGGCATGGCTGGGAAATCGTCAGGCCGAAATCTTGCCGGTCAAAAACATACCAGACATTCTCGAACGTCCACCCTTTTTGCTCCTCTTCGCCCCTGCCGCGCAGAGCGGCGCTCATCGCCGCCCCCGCCCGGCCTTCGATTTGTATCTCTTGCGCCCCCGCCCCCCGGCCCGGCCCGCCGAAGAGCGCCCCGCCCCTTGCGCCGTCTCGCTCATCCGCGCCAGCGGGTCCTCCGCCACCGCCAGCTCCACCGCTTCCAGACGGTGAATCTCGTCGCGCAGACGCGCCGCCTCCTCGAAATTCAGATCCTCCGCCGCCTTGCCCATCGCCTTGCGCATCGCCTCCAGCTGCGCCCCGAAATCCGCCGCGGCAAACGCCGCCGCCGCCTCGGCCACCCCCAAATCCGCCCGCACATGATCCTTCTCATAGACGCTGCCCAAAATGTCGCCGATATTCTTGCGAATGCTCTCCGGCGTGATCCCGTGCGCCCGGTTGTAGGCCAGCTGCTTCTTGCGCCGCCGCCCGGTCTCGGCCAGCGCCCGCGCCATCGACCCCGTCTCCCGGTCCGCATACAAAATCACCCGCCCCTCAACATGGCGCGCCGCCCGCCCGATCGTCTGAACCAGCGACGTCTCCGAACGCAAAAAACCCTCCTTGTCCGCATCCAGAATCGCCACCAGCGCGCATTCCGGAATGTCCAGACCCTCCCGCAGCAAATTGATCCCCACCAAAACGTCAAACGCCCCCAGCCGCAAATCGCGCACAATCTCAATCCGCTCCAGCGTCTCAATGTCCGAATGCATGTAACGCACCCGAACCCCCTGCTCATGAAGATATTCCGTCAAATCCTCCGCCATGCGCTTGGTCAAAACCGTGACCAGAATCCGGTGACCGCGCGCCGCCGCCGCCTTGCATTCGGCGGTCAGGTCGTCCACCTGATCGCGCACCGGGCGCACCGAAACCTGCGGGTCAATCAGACCGGTCGGGCGAATCACCTGGTCGGCGAATACGCCCCCCGAACGCTCCAGCTCAAAACGCCCCGGAGTCGCGGAAACATAAACCGTCTGGCAGCGAATCGCATCCCACTCCTCAAATTTGAGCGGACGATTGTCAATGCAGGCCGGAAGGCGGAAGCCGTGCTCGGCCAGAACCGACTTCCGCCGGAAATCCCCACGGAACATGCCTCCCAATTGCGGAACCGTCACATGACTCTCGTCAATGAAAATCACCGCATCGCCCGGCAGATACTCAAACAGGGTCGGCGGCGGCGCGCCGATCGGCCGCCCGGTCAGATAGCGCGAGTAGTTCTCAATCCCCGGACACGAGCCGGTCGTCTCAATCATTTCCATGTCCAGCCGGGTGCGCTGATCAAGCCGCTGCGCCTCCAGCAGGCGGCCCTGCCCGGTCAGACCCTCGACGCAAACCGCCAGATCCGTCCGCATCTGGTCCAGCGCCTGCTTCAGCGTCGGCCCCGGAGTCACATAATGACTGTTCGGATAAATCCGCACCTCTTCCAGCTCGGCGGCCTTCTTGCCGGTCAAAGGGTCAAATTCCACAATCTCCTCAATCTCGTCGCCAAACAGCGAAAAGCGCCAGGCCCGGTCCTCGTAATGGGCCGGAAAAACCTCCACCACATCGCCGCGAACCCGAAACGCCCCGCGGCTGAAATCCCCGTCCCGCCGCCGGTAGTGAAGGTCAACCAGACCCGACAGCAGGCTTTTCCGGCTGCACGAACCGCCCCGCGCCAGAGGCAGAGTCATCGCCGCATAGGTCTCGACCGAACCAATGCCGTAAATGCACGAAACCGAAGCGACAATGATCACATCGCTGCGCTCCAGCAGCGCGCGCGTCGCAGAGTGGCGCATCCGGTCAATCTGCTCGTTGATCGACGACTCCTTCTCAATATATGTGTCGGTGCGCGGCACATAGGCCTCCGGCTGGTAGTAGTCGTAATAGGAAACGAAATATTCCACCGCATTGCCGGGGAAAAAACTCCTGAACTCCCCATAAAGCTGCGCGGCCAGAGTCTTGTTGGGGGCCAGAACCAGCGCCGTGCGCTGAACCGCCTCGATGATCCGCGCCATGGTGAAGGTCTTGCCCGATCCGGTCACCCCCAGCAGAGTCTGGTCGCGCGCGCCGCGCTGCAGGCCCGCCACCAGATCGGCAATCGCCTGCGGCTGGTCACCGGCGGGCTTCAGATCGCTTTCCAGCCGGAAGGGCGGCGAAGGGAGACTCTGCAGGGGCCGCTGTGGCCGCGGCGGAATCAGCAAAGGCGCATCGGGGTCGGCAACCCGCCGCGCCTGCCGGAACAACGGCAGGGCCGACTCCATCGGCGATGGCGCAAGCGGCGTCATGGGCCTCATTCTATCCGCTCCGTCCGCGTCCGCGCCACCGCCGCCCGCCAGCCCGCCAGACGCGACCGCCGCTCCGCCGCCGCAATCCCGGGCGTAAAATGCCGCGCGCAGTGCCACGCCCCCGCCGCCTCGGACAAAGACCGGTAATGCCCCAGACCCACCAGAGCCAGCAGCGCCGCGCCGCGCGCCGTCGTCTCAATGTCCGCCGGACGCTCAACCCGCAGCCCCGTCATGTCGGCCAGAAACTGCATCAGCCAGTCATTCGCCGCCATCCCGCCGTCCACCCGCAGCAACGTCGGGCGCCGCGCCCCCATCGCCTCCAGCAGGTCGCAGGTCTGGTAGGCCACCGACTCCAGACCGGCGCGCACAATCTCCGCCGCCCCGGTGTCGCGCCGCAGGCCAAAAATCGCCCCCCGCGCCCGCGCATCCCACCACGGCGCACCCAGACCGGCAAAGGCCGGAACAAAATAAACCCCGCTTTGCGCCGAAGCCCGCCGGGCCAGACCCGCGCTCGCCCGCGCCGAGGGAATCAGCCCCAGTGCGTCGCGCAGCCACTGAACCAGCGCCCCGGCAATGAAAATCGACCCCTCCAGCGCATACAGCGTCTCCCCCGCCAGCCGGACGCCAATCGTCGTCAGCAGCCCCCGGCCCCCCGCCGGCCTCGCCCGCCCCGCATTGACCAGAACAAAACAGCCCGTGCCATAGGTGCTCTTCGCCTGCCCCGCCTCAAAGCAGCATTGCCCAATCGCCGCCGCCTGCTGATCGCCCGCAACTCCGCAAATCGGCAGGCCCCCCAGCGCCGCCGCCCGTCCAAAATCGCCCGCGCTGTCACGCACCTCCGGCAGCAGAGACGCCGGAATCCGGAACAAATCCAGCAGCGCCGCGTCCCAGCGCAATCGGTCAATATCAAACAGCAGCGTGCGCGCCGCATTGGTCGCATCGGTCGCATGAACCGCCCCTTGCGTCAGGCGCCAGATCAAAAAACTGTCGATCGTGCCAAAGGCCAGCTCGCCCCGCTCCGCCGCGCTCCGCGCCCCGTCAACATGGTCGAGAAGCCAGGCAATCTTGCTCGCCGAAAAATAAGGGTCCAGCAGCAAACCCGTCCTGGCCGAAATCCTCTCCTCATAACCCTCAGCGCGCAGCCGCTCACACAAAGAGGCCGTGCGCCGGTCTTGCCAGACAATCGCATTGTAGATCGGCCTGCCCGTCTTGCGGCTCCAGATCACCACCGTCTCGCGCTGATTGGCAATCCCGATCGCCGCCGCCGGCCCTGCCGCCTTGCGCAAAACCGCCCGCGCCGCGCTCAACGTCGTGCGCCAGATCGCCTCAGGATCATGCTCCACCCAGCCGTCCCGACCCGGCGGGTAAATCTGCGCAAATCTGCGCGCGCGCGCAATCCGCTCCCCGTCCGCGAATAAAATCGCCCGGCTCGACGAGGTGCCCTGATCCAGAGCCAAAATCGGAGGCGCAGACATCGGGCCAGTCTAGGCATTTTTAAGCGCCGAAGCGACAGGGCAGGGCAGGGGGCTGGCTAACGCCGGACAGGTCTGATAGGCTTGCTTGGCGCGCATCACGCCAACCAGATCAAAGGAGGGGACTCATGCCGCTTGCGCCAATCAGCCTGGAGGCAATGGAAAAAATCGGCCACGGCCTTGAACGCCCCGAAGACGTCGTCGTCTCAAAAACGGGCCGCGTCTTTGTCTCCGATCACCTGTGCTCGTGCGCCGAAATCCTCCCCGACGGCAGCCTCAAGCGCATCGGCCCCAAGGGCGGCGCGCCCAACGGAATCAACATCGACGCCCAGGGGCAAATCGTCGTCGCCAATTTCGGCCTCTTCGATCAGGAGCCCGGCCCCCTCCAGCGCCTTGATCCCGAAACCGGCGCGCTCGAAAATCTTGTCGAGGAGATCGGCGGCAAACAACTCACCTCCTCCAATTACCCGATTATCGCCCGCGACGGGACAATCTGGTGCACCCATTCCACCTTCGCCCCGACCTGGATGGAAGCCTTCGATGGCCGCACGGACGGCTTCGTCTTCCGCCTCGCCCCCGGCGGCGAGGCCCGGATCGAGGCCGAGGGCCTCCAATTCGCCAATGGCTGCTGCCTCGATCCCGACGAGAACTTTCTCTATGTCAATCAGACGAGCGGCGGCAATGTTCTGCGCTTCCCCATCCAAAGCGATGGCGGACTTGGAAAAGCGGAAGCCTACGGCCCCGTTCTGGGCGTCATCCCCAAAGAGCTGAAACTCTCAACCCCCGCCGAGATGGCCAACTGGGCCTTCACCGACGGCAATGGCTTCGATCAGGAGGGCAATCTCTGGGTGACCCTGCCCGTCGCCAACAAACTGGTCGCCATCACCCCGCAGCGCGAGGTGATAACAATTGCCCATGACCCTTCAGGCGAAACTTTGAGCCAGCCGACCAATATCAGCTGGGGCGGCGCCGATCTGTGCGATCTCTATGTCGGCTCGATCAGCACCCCTTATGTCCTCAAAACGCGCTCCCCCGTCCCCGGCATGCCGCTGATCCATCAGCGCTGACCCGGCGCGCTCAAAGCGGCCAGATGATCTGCGAGTCTCGCGCTCCGTCCTTTGAGGCAGCCGCGTGATTCCGGCGGCAAAACAGGCTGCTTGCGACTCCCGCCCCGCCCCGCCGCTTCGCCGGTGGGAGGGCAAAATCCACTGCGTGGATTGCCGGGAGGGGCTGGATTGCCTGCCGGAGAATTCCATTGATCTGGTGGTCACCGATCCGCCCTATTTTCTCGACCGGATGGATTCCGGCTGGGACGACCGGTCGCTGGCGCGCAGCAAAAAAAAGGCGGGGGCCGTGGGCGGCCTGCCGGTCGGGATGAAATTCAGCCCGGTTCAGGCCGCGCGGCTCGGCGCATTTTACCGGGAGGTGTCGGTCAAACTGCTTCGTGTCTTGAAGCCGGGCGGCTTCTTCCTGTCCTTCAGCCAGCCGCGCCTGTCTTATGCGCTGGCGCAGGGCGTAGATGAGGCCGGGTTTGAGGTGCGCGACATCTATACCTGGCACTACCGCAACAAGGCCCAGTTCAAGGCCTTCAGCCAGGATCACTTCGTCGACCGGATGGAGGTGTCGGCGCGCGAGAAGCGGCGGATCAAGGACTCGATGCGGGGGCGCAAGACGCCGCAATTACGTCCGCAATCGGAGATGATCGTCATGGCGCAGGCCCCGCGCGAGGGAACCTTCGTCGAGAACTGGCGAAAATGGCAAACCGGCCTGATCGACGCCGGACAGCGTCTGAACGGGCGGCTTCCCTCGACCGTGATGGCCGTCGACAAGCCGCGCAAAGAGCGCTTCAACGCGCATTTGACCGTCAAGCCGGTTGCGCTGCTCGATCATTTGATCCGGGTCTTTTCGCTTGAGGGTCAGTATGTTCTCGATCCCTTCATCGGCAGCGGCTCCTCGGCGCTGGCCGCCATCGGGGCAGGCCGCAAATGGCTGGGCTTCGAGATCGAGCCTTCTTATGTCGAAATCGCCAAACGCCGAATTGCGCGCGCCGCCCCACCCGAAAGATAAACAGCCAGATCCCGCCCTCACGGCATAAAATCACCCGCCTTGCAGTTTGCCGCCCAAACGCCTAACCTCCCCCCCGGAGGAGAACCCGCCCGCCCGCCCGCAATGAAAAACCCACTCTCCAAAGCCGTCCGGCGCATCAAGCCCTCGCCAACCCTTGCCGTCACCCAAAAGGCCCGCGAACTCAAAGCGCAGGGCCGCGACATCATCGGGCTGGGCGCGGGCGAACCCGACTTCGACACGCCTGATCACATCAAGCAAGCCGCACAGCGCGCCATCCGCGACGGACACACCAAATATACCCCCGTCGACGGAATCCCCGAACTCAAACGGGCTATCTGCGACAAATTCAAGCGCGAAAACAATATCGAAACAAACCCCGATCAGGTGATGGTCAGCGCAGGCGGCAAACAGGTCATCTATAACGCCATAATCGCCAGCGTCGACCCCGGCGACGAAGTCCTCATCCCAACACCCTACTGGGTCTCCTACCCCGACATCGCCGCTCTGGCCGGCGGCAAGCCCGTCTTCGCCGAAACCTCCGCCAAAAACGGATTCAAACTCAAACCCGAAGACCTCGAAAGCGCCATCTCCAAAAAAACCAAATGGGTCATCCTCAACTCCCCCAACAACCCCTCCGGCGCCGGGCTTGATCCCGGCGAACTCGAAGCCATCGCCGAAACCCTGCGCAAACACCCCGGAATCCTCATCATGAGCGACGATATCTACGAACACATCACCTATGACAATTTCCGCTTCACAACCCTCGCCCAAATCGCCCCCGACCTCGCCCCGCGCACCCTGACCATCAACGGCGCCTCCAAAGCCTTCGCCATGACCGGCTGGCGCATCGGATACTGCACCGGTCCGGCAAACCTCATCGCCGCCATGCGCAAAATCCAGGGCCAGTCCACCACCAACCCCGCCTCAATCAGCCAATATGCCGCCCTCGCCGCCCTCACCGGTCCAACCGGCTTCCTGACCCAGCGCGCCGAAGCCTTCCGGAAACGCCGCGACCTCACCCTCGACCTCCTCAACAAAACCCCCGGACTCTCCTGCCCCAAACCGCAGGGCGCTTTCTACCTCTACCCCTCTTGCGCGGGCACCATCGGCAAAAAAACCCGCAAGGGCGCAATCCTCTCCAGCGACGAAGACTTCGCCGCCGCCCTGCTCGAAGAAGAAGGCGTCGCCGTCGTCCCCGGCGCCGCCTTCGGCCTCTCCCCCTTCTTCCGACTCTCCTACGCCACCTCCGATGAGGCCCTCGCCGAAGCCGGCCAGCGAATCCGGCGCTTTTGCCAAAACCTCCTTTGATCCCACCCCGCTCCAAGGGTAAAATACCCCCGCACAAGACAGGAGACGGAAGGATATGACCCAATCCCCGGCAGAAAAAACCTCATCAGGCCCCGGCGGCAAAACCGCCGCGCAGCTCGCCCGGTTGCTCGCCGACACCTATACCCTCTACCTGAAAACCCACAATTATCACTGGAACGTCACCGGCCCCCAATTCCAAACCCTCCACCAGCTGTTCGAAACCCAATACACCGAACTCTGGCAGGCGGTTGACGAAATCGCCGAACGCATCCGCGCGCTGGGCCGAATCGCCCCCGGCAGCTACGCAAGTTTCGCCGCCCTGACCAAAATCCGCGAGGACAACGCGCTGCCCTCAACGCAGGCCATGATCGCAAATCTGCTCGAAGGCCATCGCACCCTCGCCCAGACCGCCAGGGACGTAATCGCCAGCGCCCAGTCCGACCACCCCACCGCCGATCTCGCCACCCAGCGCGCCGCAATCAGCGAGAAAAACGCCTGGATGCTCGCCAGCCTCCTCGAAGCCTGACGGCTTCCTCCCGCCCCCGCCCGACAAAGAGCGCCGCACATGCTGATCAAAAATCCCCCCGGCTGGGAACTGCCCGAAAGCCTCGCAACGCCCGAAGACACTTTCTGGAACCGGCGCAAATTTCTCGCCGCCGGAAGCGCAACCCTGGGCGTCTCGACGCTGGGCGCCTCGGCGCTGGGCGTCTCAACCCTGGGCGTCTCGACGCCGGCCCACGCCGCCCCGCCTGCAACCGCCGCCGAACTCGGCCTCTATCCCGCCACCCGCAACCCGGCCTATAAAGTCAGCCGCCCGATCACCCCTTTGAACGTCACATCGAAATACAACAATTTCTACGAATTCGGCTCCCATAAAAAAATCTCCAAAGCCGCGCAGGCCCTCAAACTCTCGCCCTGGAACATCACCATCGACGGCGAGGCCGAAAACCCCCAAATCCTCGGCTTCGAAGACCTCCTCAAAAAAATGGCCCCCAATCTGGAAGAGCGCGTCTATCGCCACCGCTGCGTCGAAGCCTGGGCCATGACCGTCCCCTGGACCGGCTTCGCCCTCAAACACCTCATCGCCCTCGCCCGGCCCACCGCCCGCGCCCGATACCTCCAAATGCAAAGCTTCCTCGACCCCGCCACCGCCTCCGGACAAAAACAGGTCTGGTATCCCTGGCCCTACACCGAAGCCCTCACCCTCGCCGAAGCCCAAAATGACCTCGCCTTCCTCGCCACCGGAATCTACGCCAAACCCCTCCTCAAGCAGTTCGGCGCGCCCCTGCGCCTCGCCGTCCCCTGGAAATACGGATTCAAATCCGTCAAATCCATCACCCGCTTCACCTTCACCGCCGAACGCCCGGTCAGTTTCTGGCAGGCCATCCAGCCCTCCGAATACGGCTTCTGGGCCAACGTCAATCCCGCCGTCCCCCACGCCCGATGGTCACAGGCCCGCGAGCGCCTGCTCGGCGGCAGCCGGCGCGTCCCAACCCGCATCTTCAACGGCTATGGCGAATTCGTCGCCGATCTCTATGCCGGCATGGAAAAGTCTAAAATATGGTATTGACGCGGCCACCGCCCCATACCCGACGCCGCTCCGCATCCGCGCACGAAAACCTTTACAGGCCGATCACAATTCTGTGATACTCTTTCCTGTATGGCCGGGCTCCCGAAGGAGGGGATCGGGAGCCCGGCCGGTCAGGAAGAGACCCGGACAGACTCGCAAAGAGCCTCAGCGCCGGGTCCTCCAAGGGGGGGCTCAAGGGAGGAGAAGAGCCCCGCCGCAAAAAGGTGGCTGGAGGGCATTAGCCACCTGTCCGGGACGCAAGATTTTTCCGAAAACGAATCACCCGCTCCCGAATCAGTTACAACCCATAAGCGGCTTTGCCTTCTTGTGCAAGGCGTTTTTGTCGCCTGCGCGATCTTCGCCCCTTATCCCGAAAGGAATTTCTCCACTTCCAGCGCCGCCATGCAGCCCATCCCGGCGGCGGTGACCGCTTGGCGGTAGACCCCGTCGGCGACATCGCCCGCCGCATAAACTCCGGCAATCCCGGTCGCAGCCGAACCGGGGGCCGTCGCCAGAACCCCGCCCGCGTCCATTTCCAGCTGGCCGCGAAACATCGCGGTTTGCGGCACATGGCCGATGGCGATAAAAATCCCGTCAAGCTTGATCCGCCGCTCTTGCCCGCTCGCCACGTCGCGCACGCGCGCGCCGCAAACCCCCGGCGCGCCGCTCTGTCCCGTCTCGCCCAGAACCTCCTCCAGAACCGTGTTCCAGATCACCTCGATCTTCTCATGGGCAAAAAGCCGCTCTTGCAAAATCTTGTCGGCCCGCAGACTCGCGCGCCGGTGAATCAGCCGAACCCGCCGCGCAAATTTGGTCAAAAACAGCGCCTCCTCCACCGCCGTGTTGCCCCCCCCGACAACCAGAACCTCTTTGTCCCGGTAAAAAAATCCGTCGCAGGTCGCACAGGCCGAAACCCCAAAGCCCTTGTATTTCTCCTCCGATTCAAGACCCAGCCACTTCGCCTGCGCCCCGGTCGCGATAATCAGGGCGTCCGCCGTGTAAAGTTTTCCGCTCTCGCCCGCAACCCGAAACGGGCGCGCGCCCAGCTCGGCGCGCCGCGCGCTGTCGGCCACCAGCGCCGCCCCCACCTGGCGCGCCTGCGCCGCCATCTGCTCCATCAGCCAGGGACCTTGAATCACATCGGCAAAGCCTGGATAATTTTCCACATCCGTGGTGATCGTCAACTGCCCCCCCGCCTCCAGACCCTGAAGCACCACCGGCGACAGCGCCGCCCGCGCCGCATAAATCGCCGCCGTCAAGCCCGCCGGGCCTGAACCCAGAATCAAAACCGGCGCATGTTGTGCCGTAGCCGGCGGCATCTATTTGTACGAAACCTTCAAAATCTCGTAGACCCGCTCGCCCGACGGCAGATCCACCTGAACCACGTCGCCCTTGCTCTTGCCGATCAAAGCGCGCGCCAGCGGCGAGACAATCGAAATCCGCCCGGCCCGCGCATCCGCCTCGAACGCGCCGACAATCCGGTAGGACAGCCGCGCGCCGCTCTCCTCCTCGCGCAGTGAGACCGTCGCCCCGAATTTCACCTCCGTTCCCGACAAGGCGCTGGTGTCGATCACCTGCGCGCGCCGCAGCTGGTCTTCCAGGTGCAAAACCCGCCCCTCGGTCCGGCCCTGCTCCTCTTTGGCCGCGTGATATTCGGCGTTCTCGGAAAGATCGCCATGCCCGCGCGCCTCGGCAATCGCCGCGATGATCCGCGGGCGCTCGACCGCCTTCAAATGCCGAATCTCCGCCTCCAGCGCCGCAAAACCCTGCGAGGTGATCGGAACCTTCTCCTTGTCCGCCGCCATCGGCGCGGGCCTCCCCGGAACAGACCGGTCAAAAAACAAGCCGGGCGGGCCTCAAAACCCGCCGCCCGATTCTTGGGCCAAGACGGGCCTTACGTCAAAAGGAAAATCCCTGCAGCGGCGCAACCTCAAACACCACCCCGGCCCGCGCCGCCGCAATCGCCTCGACCGCCGCCGCCGCCCCGGCAAAGGTCGTGTAATAGGCAACCCCCCCCTCCAGCGCCGCCCGCCGCAGCGAATGCGAGTCGGCAACCGCCCGCGCCCCCTCCGTCGTGTTGAAGATCAGCGCAACCTCCCCCCGCTCAATCGCATCAACAATGTGCGCCCCGCCCTCGCGCACCTTGTTGATCCGCCGCGCCGCAATCCCCTGCGCGCGCAGATGGGCCTGCGTGCCCCCCGTCGCCAGAAGCGCAAAACCCAGCTCCGCCAGACGCCCGGCCAGCGGCGCAAAGCGCGCCTTGTCGGACTCCTTGACCGAAATGAAGGCAATCCCCCCGCCGGGAAGCCGAACCCCGGCGGCCAGCTGACTCTTGGCGAAAGCCGGAGCAAAGCGGCGGTCGAAGCCCATGACCTCGCCGGTCGAGCGCATCTCCGGACCCAAAATCACATCCG
Source organism: Alphaproteobacteria bacterium (assembly GCA_965204775.1). GTDB lineage: Bacteria > Pseudomonadota > Alphaproteobacteria > JAPOUT01 > CBDBFH01. The sequence continues at coordinate 110,197 of CBDBFH010000028.1, read as the reverse complement.
CCCCGGCAAAGCGCGCAAAGGGAAACACCGCCTCCTTGACCGCCACCCGGCCTTTCCCGGCCCGCGCCGGGCCGTCCATCTCCTCCAGACTCTCCCCCAGCATCAGCCGCGCCGCCTGCGCCGCCACCGGAAACCCCCGCGCCTTGGCCACAAATGGAACCGTCCGGCTCGCCCGCGGATTGACCTCCAAAACATAAAGTTCCCCATCCTTGACCGCATATTGAACATTGATCAGGCCGCGCACCCCCAGCGCCCCGGCCAGCGCCCCGGTCTGGGCCTCAATCCGCTCAATCATCTCCGGGGCCAGCGAGTGCGGCGGCAAAACACAGGCGCTGTCGCCGGAGTGAACCCCGGCCTCCTCAATATGCTCCATAACGCCCGCAATCCGGGTCCGCCGCCCGTCGCTCAGCGCGTCCACATCCACCTCAACCGCATCGCGCAAAAAGCCGTCAATCAAAACCGGGCCGCTCCCCGCCGCCCCCGCCCGCGCCATCGCCGCCTCCAGACCGGCCCGGTCATGCACGATCTCCATCGCCCGGCCCCCCAAAACATAAGACGGGCGCAATAAAACCGGATAGCCGATCTCCCCGGCCACCCGCGCCGCCTCCGCCGAACTGCGCGCCGTCCCATGCGGCGGCTGCTTTAGACCCAAATCCTGAATCAACGCCTGAAACCGCTCCCGGTCCTCGGCCCGGTCAATCGCATCGGGCGGCGTCCCCAGAATCGGAACCGACGCCCCCGCCAGAGCCCCCGCCAGTTTCAGAGGCGTCTGGCCGCCGAATTGCACGATCACACCCAGCAGCTCGCCGCGCCGCGCCTCGGCGGCGATCACCTCCAGAACATCCTCCCCGGTCAAAGGCTCAAAATACAGACGGTCGGACGTGTCATAGTCGGTCGAGACGGTCTCCGGATTGCAATTGATCATCACGCTCTCAACCCCGGCCTCCTTCAGCGCAAAAGACGCATGGCAGCAGCAATAGTCAAACTCAATCCCCTGTCCGATCCGGTTCGGGCCGCCACCCAAAATCACCGCCTTGCGCCGCGCAGAAACCCCGGCCTCGCATTCCGGCTCCCCGCCCTGCGCCCCCGCTTCATACGTCCCGTAAAGATACGGAGTCGGCGCGGCAAACTCGCCCGCGCAGCTGTCGATCCGCTTGTAGACCGGCCGGATATTCTGCGCGTGACGCCGGGCGCGAACCTCCTCCTCGCCCATCGCGCACAGCGCCGCCAGACGCGCATCGCAAAAGCCCAGCCCCTTGAGCGCGCGCAGCTCTTCCGCCCCTTCCGGCAGACCATGAGCGCGCAGCTCCGCCTCGGCGCAGACCAGACGCGCAATCTCGCGCACAAACCACGGATCAATCCCGCTGGCCTGCGACACCTGCTCCGCCGTCATCCCCGCCCGCAAAGCCTGCGCCGCCACCCGCAGCCGGTCCGGCGTCGGGCGCGACAGCTGCTCGGCCAAAACCGCCGCGTCCCGCCCCTCCCCCAGACCGGGAAGGGCCAGCTCGTCCAGTCCGCTCAGACCGGTCTCCAGCGAGCGCAGCGCCTTTTGCAGCGCCTCGCAGAAATTGCGCCCAATCGCCATCGCCTCGCCCACCGACTGCATCGAGGTCGTCAAAACCGGCGCGGCGGAAGGAAACTTCTCAAACGTAAAGCGCGGCGCCTTCACCACCACATAATCCAGCGATGGCTCGAAACTCGCCGGAATCACCCCGGTGATGTCGTTGACCATCTCGTCTAGCCGGTAGCCGACCGCCAGACGCGCCGCCACCTTGGCAATCGGAAAGCCGGTCGCCTTCGAGGCCAGCGCCGATGAACGCGAAACCCGCGGATTGGTCTCGATCACCACCAGACGCCCCGTCGCCGGGTCAACCGCGAATTGCACATTCGAGCCGCCGGTCTCAACCCCGATCGCACGCAAAACCTTCAGCGAGGCCGTGCGCATAGTCTGATATTCCTTGTCGGTCAGAGTCAGCGCCGGGGCGACGGTCACCGAGTCGCCGGTATGCACACCCATCGGGTCGACATTCTCAATCGAGCAGACAATGATGCAATTATCGGCCCGGTCGCGCACCACCTCCATCTCATACTCTTTCCAGCCCAGAACCGACTCCTCAACCAGAACCTCGCCGACCGGAGAGGCGGACAGGCCCGCCTTGATCTGCGCAAAAAACCCATCGCGCGTCCGCGCAATCCCGCCCCCCGCGCCGCCCAGCGTGAAGGAAGGCCGCAAAATCGCCGGCAGGCCGATTGCAGACAGCGCCGCCTGCGCCTCCTCCGGGCCGCGGACCAGACGGGCGCGCGGAGTCTCAAGCCCGATCTCGCCCATGATCTTGCGAAACAGGCCCCGGTCCTCGGCCCGCTCAATCGCCTCCAATTGCGCGCCGATCAGCTCAACCCCGTGACGGGCCAGCACCCCGCTGCGCGCCAGCGCCCGCGCCGCATTCAGCGCCGTCTGGCCCCCCATGGTCGGCAAAAGCGCGTCCGGCTTTTCTCGGGCGATGACCCGCTCAATGAATTCCGGGGTGATCGGCTCAATATAAGTCGCATCGGCGGCGGCGGGATCGGTCATGATCGTCGCCGGATTGGAGTTGATCAAAATAACCCGGTAATTCTCATCTTTGAGCGCCTTGCAGGCCTGCGCCCCGGAATAATCAAACTCACAAGCCTGGCCGATCACAATCGGTCCGGCGCCAATCAGCAAAATGCTTTCAATGTCCGTCCGCCGGGGCATGGAGGAAATCCGGGAGAAAAAAACGCCTGACCCGCTTATAGACAGACCGGCCTTGCCCGGCAATCGCTTCCCCCCGCACCCGCACTTGACAGCCTGCCTCCCCCCGGCAACGATCAGGCGCAATGACAGATTTTGCCCGAATCGGTCCTGTCGCCCTCGCCCTGCTCGCCGCCCTCGCCACCGCCGCCCGCGCCGAAGAGGGCAGGGGGCCTTATGGCTCGCTCTGGCACGGCGCAGGGAGCATCTGGGAGGACTGCTATAAAACCCATAGCCCCCGCCCCGCCGTCTCCCGGTGCCTCAGCCGGGCCTTCGAGCGCAGCGAGGCCCGCCTGCGCCAGGCCGAGAAGGCCGCCGCCCGGCGCGGCGCGGCTCTCGACGCTGAAACCTCGGGAAGTCAGGCCGCAGAAAAACTCGCCGCCGCCGCCCGCGCCTTCCGCCGCTACCGCCAAGCCATGTGCGCCGCCGTCAAAGAAGAACTCTATGGCGGCACCGGCAGCTACATGGCGGCGCAAAACTGCCGCCTGGTCTTGACCGAAGAGCGAATCAAGGCTCTGGAAAGCCGCCAGGGCCTTCAGCGCCCCGGCGACAGATAAGCCCGCCAGAACGGCGGAACCGACACCAGCAAACACACCGCCGCATACCAGCCCCAGCTCAGCGAAGTCGCCGCCGGCCACCATTTCGCAATCAGCAGGGCAAGGGCCATAACCGATATTTTGATCGCGCCGATGTCATACCAGTGCAGTTTGGCCGCCTTCGTATCCAGCCAGCCGTGAAATTCAGTCAGTGCGGACATGGGACCATCCTCCTCTGTCTTCTTACAATTATGATATGGTGTCCCGGCCCCTCTCGCGCAAGCGCGTCTTCATCAACGGAATCGAGCCAAACTGAAACAGACCCACCATCGCCGCCGGACCAATGATCGTCACCCACCAGCCGGGCGCGCCCGCAAGGCAAAAAAGAAACAAACCGCACCAGAATAGCTGCTCACCTGCATAATTCGGGTAGCGCAGATAGCGCCAAAGTCCCTCCCGGCACCTCCTGCCCGCCTGTCCTGCGCCCCGGCGGAAGCGCCACAATTGCTGGTCCGCCACATGCTCCAGCCCAATCGCCCCAAACGTCACCAGCGCCGCCAGAATGTCCAGAACCCCCAGACCCGCCTCCGCCCGCATCACCGCCGCCCAGACCGGCGTCAGCGCCAGCCAGACAAACAACGTCGGCAAAAGGTGCAAGGCTGCAAGATCAACCGCAAAGGAAGCCGCCCCGCCCCCAAAACGCTCCTTCAACAGCACATAGCGCCAGTCTTCCTGATCCAGACTCTTCCAGCGCCGCAGGCAATTCCAGGTCAGCCGGGCCGACCACAGACTCACCAGAAACAGAATCACCCCCCCGCGAAGCCACTCCCCCGGCGCTTCCGGATGTAGCAGCCAGGCCAGCACAATCACCGGCGGCGCAAGACTCCAATAGGGGTCATAGAGGCTGGTATTGCCGAATATCCGGGAAAACACAAAAACCACCAGCGTCGCCGCCAGATCGGCGGCCAAAATCATCCACAGCGGCTCCAGCTCCCAGGCCAGCCAGCCCACCGCCAGCCCGGCCAGCAAAGCCGCCAGATAGACCCCGGCGCAAACCGCCCAGACCCGCCGCTGCGAACTCATCCGCCCCGCTCCATCATCCCGGCAAAGCGCGCAAACAGACCATGCGTATCCTCCGGCCCGGGCGAAGCCTCCGGGTGAAACTGAACCGAAAAAACCGGCAGCCTCCGGTGGCGCAAACCGCAATTCGTCCCGTCAAACAGGCTGACATGCGTCTCCTCCAGCGCGGCGGGCAGGCCTTGGCGCGAAACCGTGAAGCCGTGATTCATCGAGACAATCTCAACCTTGCCCGTCGCCAGCTCCTGAACCGGATGATTGGCCCCATGATGACCCTGGCCCATCTTCTCGGTGCGCGCGCCCAGCGCCAGCGCCAGAACCTGATGGCCCAGACAAATCCCGAAAAGGGGCAGGCCGCTTCCGGCCAGCGCCCGAATCGTCTCCCCCGCATAGCCCGCGCTCGCCGCCGGATCGCCCGGGCCATTGGAGAGAAAAATCCCGTCCGGGCGGCTCGCCAAAATCTCCTCCGCTCCCGTGCGCGCCGGAAACACCGTCACCCGGCAGCCCGCCCCCGCCAGAAGACGCAAAATATTCTGCTTGATCCCGTAATCCAGCGCCGCAACATGCAAACTCCCCTCATTCGCCGCGCCCGCCTGCGCCCCCTTCTGTGCGCGCTTCCATTGATGCGGCCCCGCGCGCCAGTCATAGCCGGCCGCGCATGAACTGCGCGCGGCCAGTTCCAGACCCGCCATCGGCGGGCAAGCCAGCGCCCGCTCATGCAGCTCATCTGCGGCCAGCCGCCCCGCCGGGTCATGGCCCAGCGCGGCGCGCACCATCCCGCCCTCGCGAATGCGCCGGGTCAGCGCCCGCGTGTCCACCCCCCCGACCCCGGCCAGACCCCGCGCCGCCAGCCAGTCCGGCAGACTCCCCTGCGCACGCCAATTCGAGGGGGCGCCCGGAACCTCCCGCGTCACCAGTCCGCGCACATCCGGCCCCCGCGCCGGACTCGCCCGCTCCAGATCCGCTTCATTCACCCCCACATTGCCGATATGCGGAAACGTAAAGACAATGATCTGACCCGCATAAGACGGATCGGTCAAAATCTCCTGATAGCCGGTCATCGCGGTGTTGAAGCAGATCTCCCCCGCCGCAACCCCGGCGGCCCCATAGCCGCGGCCCGCAAACACCGATCCGTCCTCCAAAACCAGAAGACCGGTCGGACCCTGCTTTCTCTTCGCGCCACTCACCTCGCCCGCCTCGCCCGCCGTCTCCAGCACAACCTGCGCCCGCCCCGGACGCTAGCTCCCGCTCCCCGGCAGGTCAAGCGCCATTTGCCTTCCCCGCCCGCCTGGGCTAGCGTCGGCCCCGGCTGGACCGGCAAGGAGGGGCGGCGCGCATTCTGCACCGCCGCGCCGCACATCAGACCCATGCCTCTGCGCGACAGAATCGAAAAAGAATTCAAACAGGCGCTCAAGGCCCGCGACAAGCGCCGAATCGCCACCCTGCGCCTGATCCGCGCCGCCATCACCGACCGCGAAATCGCCCGGCGCGGCGAGGGCGCGCCCCCGCCCGATGAGGGCGAAATCCTCGATATCCTCGCCAAAATGATGCGCCAGAGAAGCGAGGCCATCGAAGATTACGACCGCGCCGGACGCGACGACCTCGTCCGGCAGGAAAGCGAAGAGCGCGACGTCATCGCCGCCTTCCTGCCCCGCCAGTTCTCCGAGGAAGAAACCCTGGAGGTCTGCCGCGCCCTTGTCGGCGAACTGGACGCCAAAGGACTCAAAGATATGGGCCGCGTCATGCGGACCCTCAAAAGCCGCCACCCCCGCCAGATCGACTTCGCCCAGGCCGGTAAAAAACTGCGCGAGATTCTGGGCCGGTCCCCCTAAAATAAAAGGCCCAAAACCCCCAACCCCCGCCCGCCGCACCTCCCCGCTCTCATGTCCGATCTCAAGCATTTCGTCGAGGAACTCAAAAGCCGCCTGTCCGTCTCCGAAGTGGCCGGAAAACACATGCGCCTCAAAAGGCAGGGACGCGAATGGGTCGGCCTGTCTCCCTTCACCCGCGAAAAAACCCCCTCCTTCACCATCAACGACCAGAAGGGCTTCTGGCATTGCTTCTCAAGCGGAAAGCACGGCGACATCATCTCTTTCCTGACCGAAACCCGCAAAATCCCCTTTCTGGAAGCCGTCGAGCAGCTGGCCCGCCAGGCCGGACTCACTATGCCCTCCTTGCGCCAAGCCTCCCCGGAACGCGCCAGACTGCGCGAAGGCCTCTTGCAGGCCCACAGCCTCGCCGTCCAGTATTTCCGCCAGCGGCTCGACGCCCCCGCCGGAAAACCCGCCCGCGCCTATCTCACCCGGCGCGGCCTCGACCCCGAACTCATCCGGAAATTCCAGCTCGGCTTCGCCCCCCCCGCCCGCACCGGCCTCAAAACCTTCCTGCGCGCCCAGGGCCTCGCCGAAGAGCGCATCCTCGAAGCCGGACTCCTCATCGCACCCCAGGACGGCGGCCAGACCTATGACCGCTTCCGCAACCGCATCATCTTCCCGATCACCGACGCCAAAGGCGCCGTGATCGCCTTCGGAGGCCGGGCGATGGACAAAAGCCAGACCGCCAAATACCTCAACTCCCCCGAAACCCCGCTCTTCAAAAAAGGCGACAATCTCTACGCCCTCGCCTCCGCCCGGCCCGCCGCCCTCCAGTCCGGCAACCTGATCGTCGTCGAAGGCTATATGGACGCCCTCGCCCTCCACGGCAAAGGCCTCGCCCATTGCGTCGCCGGACTGGGCACCGCCCTCACCGAGCGGCAAATCCAGCTGCTCTGGCGTCTGGCCCCGGAGCCGGTCGTCTGTCTGGACGGCGACGAAGCCGGACGGCGCGCCGCCGCCCGCCTCATGGAGCGCGCCCTGCCTGTCCTGCGCCCCGGCTGCTCGCTGCGCTTCGCCGCCCTGCCCGAAGGCCGCGACCCCGACGACCTGATCCGCGAGCGCGGACTCGAGGCGCTCAACGCCGCAATCGAAGATGCGCTGCCCCTGATCGACGCCCTCTATCTGAATCAAACAGCCCGCGCTCCCGCCGACACCCCCGAACAGCGCGCCGCGCTTGCCGCCCGCCTTGACCAGCTGGCCGGCTCCATCCGCGACCCCAATCTCGCCCGCTATTACCGCCAGACCCTGCGCGCCCGAATCGAAGACCTCTTCTGGCGCGCCGACCGCTTTGCCCCCGGCGGCTCCCGCGACCGCCGCCGCGGCCCTCAACCCGCCGCACCCCGCACGCCCCCGGATGGCGACAGCGCCCATGAGCGGCTTCTCCTTGCCATCCTCGCCGCCCATCCCGACCTCTTCGCCCAGCGGCGCGAGGGAATCGAGCGCCTCTGGTTCGCCAGCCAGGCTCACAGCGCCCTGCGCGACGAATTGCTCCGAATCCTCGATCAGGCCGCAGATGATCCCGCCCGCCTCGCCTTCCATGAGCAGGTCGAGGACCGCTTCCAGCATCTCCTCCAGGGCATTCGAGGCCGCGAGACCGGCCCCGCCCCCTATTTCAGCCAATTCCCCCTCGCCCGCCTCGTCGGCGACCCCGATTTCCTCGCCCGCTGCCTCGACCATCTCCTCCGCGTCCAGAACTGGCGCGCCCTCGTCGAAGAGCGAAAGGCCGCACACGCCGATTACGCCGCCGAACTCAATGAGGACAATCACACCCGATTTTCCAATCTCCATCACGCCGTCGAGAGCGAGCGCCTCCGCCTCCACGAGGCGGCGGCTGAACTGGCCGCCGAAGCCGCGCGGCGAATCGAAGAAAATCCCGAAGACGCGCCCGACTGGAGCGCACTCTTCACGCCGCGCCCCCCGGACAGCCCGGACAGCGCCGCCGCCTGATCCGGCTATTTCTTCTGTTCCCGGTAGAGGCGGTCGCCAAATGTGTCGAGCTGGCGGATCTCGGTGACCTGATCCTGGTCGTCATAGGTGACCTGCAGACGCTCGACGACGGTGATCTCAGAGCGGGCGCTCTCCGCCGTCCACTCCGATATGCCCAGCGTCACAATCCCCTTCAGGCTGTTGCCCAAGGCGCGCAGAATGCTGGGATTCTCATTGAAGCGGTATTCGTAAATGTCGACCACCACGCCCGGGCGGGTGAGCGCGCGCGAGACCGGCGGCCCCAATTGCGCCTCGACTTGCGCCCGCCCCGCCCCGACCTTGAGGACGGTCAGATCGGGCGGACGCTGAAGCGCCGCCGCCACCGAGCAGCCGCCCAGAACAAGAGCGGCGGCAAGCAGGGCGGAAAGCCGGAAGACGGGGGGCAGGGCGTTCATTTTTGGCGCAACCGGCTTGAATGGAGGGGGGAAGCAAACAATCTACGCAAAAGAGGCTAGAAAAACCCCGCCGCAAAATCAATCACCCCGCGCTTGACAGACAGCGCCGGGCAGGGCCATAGGTGGGGCCGGGGTGCGGGGGCGCAGCACGGGGTTCCATGCGGGGTTAAGGATGGCGTCGAAATCGGCCAAACAAGCTAAACCGGCCAAACCGGCCAAACAAGCCAAACCGGCAAAACCGCCCGCCGCCCGGCGGAAGAGTCCGGCGCGGGCCAAAGCCTCGGCCCGCAAGGCTCCGGCCAGCGAATCCGGCGCGCAACGGCTGGCCGCCGCAAAGAAAAAGGCGCCTCGCCCGGCGGTGAGCCGCCCGGCGGCCCGCACGAAACCGGAAGAGAAAGCCGTAAAAAGCCGCCGCCCGGCCCCCGCGCCCGCCGCCCGGCCTGGCAAGGCTTCCGGCGGCAAGCGCGGCGACAGCCCGGTCCTCGACGCCTCGCGCAAGGCCGCCTTGCAGGCCATGATCGTCGCCGCCGGCAAGCAGGGCCATATCACCTATGCCCGGCTCAACAAAGTCCTCTCCGCCGATGAGTTCAACTCCGAACAGATCGAAGACGTAATGGCCGCGCTCTCCGATCTGGGGGTGGCGATCATCGAAGGCGAGGAGGGCGAGGAAAAAAACAGCGCCCGCGACGAAGACGAACCCGCCGCCCCCGCCGCCCCCGCCAAAGAGAGTTCCGAAAGCCCCCGCGCCGAGCCCGGCAGCTCGACCGACGATCCGGTCCGCCTCTATCTGCGCGAGATGGGCAGCGTCGATCTGCTCTCCCGCGAGGGCGAGATCGCCATCGCCAAGCGGATCGAGGCCGGGCGCGAGGCCATGATCGAGGCCCTGTGCGAAAGCCCGCTCACCTTTCAGGCGATCAGCATCTGGTATGACGAATTGCGCGAGGCCAAAATCCTCCTGCGCGACGTCATAGACCTGGAGGCCTCCTATGGCGCGCCGCCCGCCTCCGAGGAGAATAACGAGGGCGACGACGACTCCAGCCCCTCCATCGCCGCCATGGAAAGCGAACTCAAGCCGGACGCCGTCTCCGCCTTCGACCGGATCACCAAATTCTACCGGCCCCTGCGCCGCCTCCAGGAGACCCGCTTCCAGCTCAAATTGCAGGGCGGTGCGCTCTCGCCCCGGCAGGAAAGGCGCATGAAAGAACTCAGGAACGCAATCGTCGAAGAGGTCAAGAACCTCTCCCTCAACAACACCCGGATCAAAATGCTGGTCGATCAGCTCTACACGATCAACCGGCGGCTGGTCGGGGTTGAGGGGCGCATCTTTCGCCTCGCCGACCGCCACGGCGTGCGCCGCGCCACCTTCATCGCCCGCCACCACGGCGCCGAACTCGACCCCAACTGGCTGCGCAAGGTCGGACGCCTCGTCGACCCCGCCTGGCGGCAATTCGCCCGCCAGGAGCGCCCCCAGGTCAAAAAACTGCGCGGCGACATCCGAACCCTCGCCGAGGAAACCGGCGTCGACATCGCCGAATTCCGCCGCGTCGTCCAGTCCGTCCAGAAAGGCGACAAGGAGGCCCGCCGCGCCAAAAAAGAAATGATCGAAGCCAATCTGCGCCTCGTCATCTCCATCGCCAAGAAATACACCAATCGCGGACTGCAATTCCTCGACCTGATCCAGGAAGGCAATATCGGACTGATGAAGGCCGTCGACAAATTCGAATACCGGCGCGGATACAAATTCTCGACCTATGCGACCTGGTGGATCCGGCAGGCGATCACCCGCTCCATCGCCGATCAGGCGCGCACCATCCGAATCCCGGTCCACATGATTGAGACGATCAACAAAATCGTCCGGACCTCGCGCCAGATTCTCCACGAAGTGGGCCGCGAGCCGACCCCGGAGGAACTCGCCGAAAAACTCGGCATGCCGCTGGAAAAAGTCCGCAAAGTCCTCAAAATCGCCAAAGAGCCGATCTCGCTGGAAACCCCGGTCGGCGACGAGGAAGACAGCAATCTGGGCGACTTCGTCGAGGACAAGAACACCGTCCTGCCGGTCGATGCGGCGATTCAGTCAAACCTGCGCGAAACCATGACCCGCGTCCTCTCCAGCCTCACCCCGCGCGAAGAGCGCGTGCTGCGCATGCGCTTCGGGCTGGGCATGAACACCGATCACACCCTGGAGGAAGTCGGACAGCAATTCTCGGTGACCCGCGAGCGAATCCGCCAGATCGAAGCCAAGGCCCTGCGCAAACTCAAGCACCCCAGCCGGTCGCGCAAACTGCGCTCCTTTCTGGAATCCTAACTAGCGAATCTCAAACTCGACCAGAACCTCAACCGGCCATTCGCGCGGCGGGCCCTGGCGGGGGTCGCGCTCAATGCGCACCGGCGCGCTTGAGGCCGAAACCACCCGCCCCAAACGCACATCCAGTTTGCGCGCCTGCATCTGCGCCAAAGTCCGGGCCTGATCAATCGCCTCGTCATAGGCGCGGCGCTCGGCGCCGTCGCGCCCGCCGGAATGCGAGATCACCCCATAGACCTGCGCCTCTGCACGCTGGGTCAGAGCGTCAATCACCTTGCCCAGTGTGCCGGTCTGGGCGACGTCAACCGAAATCTCCTGCACCGCCTCATAGCCGGTAATCTGCCGGGGCCGGTTTTGCTGCTGCTGGCCCTGATTGGCCTCGACCGGGCGCAGGTCCAGCCCGCCGCGCCGCACCGAACTTCCGGTCAGGCCATGCGTCCCCAGCAGCGAGGCGATTTCCGTCATCGCCTTGCCATGCGCGTCCAGCGCGGCTCCGGCCTCGCGCCCGCGCGCGACGATCCCGGCAATGATCGTCCAGCGGTCCGGCGCCGGACTGGTGTAAGACCCCCGCCCGACCACCGACAATGTGCGCGTCTGGCTCTCCTCGGCCCCGGCCAGCCCCGGCGCAACCCACGGACCCAGCAACAAAACCGCAAAAACCGCCCCTGCGCGGATTATACGTCTGCGTGATCTTTCCATTTTTTCCATCTGTGCCTCTCCTTTATTGCGGCTGCGCGCCCGCGCCGGAAAGCGCCCGCAAAGGACAGCAAAAGAACCGCAAGAGCGTAATACACCGGAATCCCCCGCAACGCCAAGCCGCGTTCCACCCGGCAGGCACAGAAAAGGCATGATCTTTCAGACCGGTCTTGCGCTCAACACACGTTCTCGTGAGAATATCCTTCCCATGGGTGATTCCCCGATTCTGCCGGAAACGCTCAAAAACAGAGGGCGACCATGCCGCCTGCCCGCGCCGCGCCGATCCGGCCCAACCGCATTTACCATATGGACGGCCTCGCCGGGATGGCCCGGATGAAGGCCGACTCGGTCGATCTCATCATCACCGACCCGCCCTTCGCCATAGATTTCAAGGCGCGGCGCTCAAACTACAACCGCACCGCCTCGCGGGTGATCGAGGGCTATGGCGAAATCGCGCCCCGCGACTATCCGGCCTTCTCGCGAAAATGGATGAAACTGGCCTTCCGCCTGCTCGCGCCTTCGGGGAGCGCCTTTGTCTTTTCGGGCTGGAACAATCTCAAAGACGTTTTGATCGCCGCCGATGACGCGGGCTTCGTCACGGTCAATCATTTGATCTGGAAATATCAGTTCGGGGTGGTATGCCGCCGCAAATTCGTGACCTCCCATTATCACTGCCTGTTTTTGTGCAAGGACGAGGGGAAGCGCAAGTTCTTCAACTCGGCCCGCTTCGGCCCGCACGAGAAAACTGAAACCGGCGGCTCGCTGCGCTACCGCGACCTCGAAGATGTCTGGGAGATCAAGCGCGAATACTGGCCCGGCGCGCGCAAAACCCCGACCAAACTTCCCGCCGCCCTGATCGAAAAAATCCTCGCTTATGCGAGCGAAGCAGGCGATCTGGTTCTCGATCCCTTTCTGGGGTCGGGGCAGGTCGCGGTGGTTAGCAAGCGGGCAGGGCGGCGCTATACCGGCTTCGAGATCGTCAAGGACTATTACGACTTCGCGCAAGCCAGACTGCGCACAGGCCGCTACCGCCTCGCCGCCTGAAAACAGGGATCAGCCGGACGGTGTGACGCCCTTTTCCAGCAGATCAAGCAGACCGCTATAGCAATAGAGCCGCTCTTTTCCCCTGCCGCTGATTTCGCGCACGATGGCCAGGTTTTTCAGGCGGGCGAAAGCCGCCCGCGCCGTCGGAGCCGAAATGCCAAGCTCTCCCGCCGCCCCGTTCGCCGACAGAATGGCCCGGTTTTGCAAAAGCTCAAAAACCGGCAGGGCGCTTTGCGAGGCGCGCTTGAGGGCTGCAACTTTCGCCCGGTCTTCGGAGAACAGGCCGGAAATTCTGTAACCGGTCTCGACGGCCTGTTCGGCTGTCTCGGCAACGCCGGTCAGGAAAAATTCGAGCCAGCTCTTCCAGTCGCCGCTCCGGCGCACGGCGTTCAGATGCTCGTAATAGGCCCGGCGATTGTTCCGGAAAAACAAACTGATATGCAGCACAGGCTTTTTCAGATCGCCCAGCACGATCAACAAAAAAACGATCAGCAGACGTCCGATGCGCCCATTGCCGTCGAGAAAGGGGTGGATCGTCTCAAATTGCGCATGAACAAGGCCGGCGTCGATCAGAGACGGATAGACCCGCTCCTCAAGGTGCAGATATTTTTCAAAATGGCCGAGACATTCCATGAGATGCTCCGGCGGCGGGGGCACGAAAAGCGCATTGCCGGGGCGCGCGCCGCCAATCCAGTTCTGCGACCGGCGGAATTCTCCCGGTTGCCTGCCGCGTCCCCGGCCTCGCGAGAGCAGGCGCCGGTGCATTTCACGGATCAGGCGCAGGGAAAGCGGGAACCCCCCTTCAATGCGCCGCAGGCCGTGTTCAAGCGCCGCCACATAGCGCGACACCTCCGCGACATCCTCAATCGGCGTTGCAGGCGACTCGCGGCTCTCGTGCAGGAGCAGGTCCGACAGGGAGGACTGCGTGCCCTCAATCTGCGACGACAGCACCGCTTCCTTGCGGATATAGTAATAGAGGAGAAGGGCGTGATCGGGCAGAACATCGGAGACGCTGTCGAGCCTGCCCAGCGCCGCCGCCGCCCGCGTCATCAATCGCTGCAACGGGGCGAGGTCAAGCGGCGGCTTCGGCGGCAGAGGGGCGGGCAGAAAAGCCTGATATTTCTCGCCCGCCACACTGCATTTCAGGTAAATGCCCGATCTGGCCATCTTTTCTTTACGCCGCTCAAAAGGAAAAGATAGTATGCTATCTTTTCTTTTTGGGGCATAAAAAGCAAGCAAGCAAGCCTTTTTTGCCCGTAAAACAAGAGATAATCATTAACTCTGCTTTTTTGTTCTCAATTTGATCTGGCGTTTGAGGGTGGCGAAGCGGTTTTTGCATTTGCGCTCGATAAGTTTGTGAAGGTCGGCGACCTGCGCGCCCAGCCAGTCGAGCTCCTTTTCGGTAATCACGTAATGCGGGGAATAGCGCGCCTTGACATAGGCGTCCTTGAGCAGCTGGAACAGCCGTTGGTCGCGGCGGTAATAGCGCGGCCAGACCGGGACCAGACGCCGGTTCACACGCTCCGCGTCCGAACGCAATTTCTCAATATCATGATGCCGGGGCGCATAGTGGGTCAGCGTCAGAAGAAAAGCCCGGTAGGCATGCTCAACCGCTTGATGAAGAAAAAAGGCTGAATATCTAAAATTCTTGTCCACAAGAGCGATTTTGGCGTGTTTGCAAAAAACCTTCGCGCCCGGAAACCAGATTTCATAATTGTTCTTCGATTCCTCAAGGGCGGCCTGGGGGGTAAGCGGTTCAGGGTCGGCGAGTTTGCGGGTGTGCGGGGCCTCATAGAGCAAAATCCCCTCTTTGGCGATGTCGGCAAAGAAATAGGCTCCGCGCCTCAAACGCTGATTGACATAGCGGTTGGAGTGCACGATCAGTTTGACCTGCGGGCGGGTGGGGCCTCTTGAGGGAAAGCGGAGAAAGCGGTCATTGGCCCTCGTCCAGTAATCAAAGTTGGTCAGCCGCCGGTCATTGACGGTCACCAGAAGATCGTAATCGCTGACATAGCCGGAATGTGGGCTGCTATAGGGATCTATGACGTAATCGTTCCGCGCGAATGAGCCGTAGAGGATAATCCGCTGAATACGTCCATTTCTGACGAATTTGGCCTTTGAGCGCCGGAGCGATTTGTCAAACTCCTCGAAGAGGATTTTGACGGCCCGCTCCAGTTCCTTCTGGCACCGGGCGGGGAGAAAGCCGATGTCGGTCTTCATTTCCATAGGCGATCATAATGCCTGATTCGCCCCGCCTGTAAAGGCGGAGTCGGGAGTCTGGTTGATGGGGATTCCCGCCCCCGCCTTCGCGGGGATGACGAGCTGGATTCCCGCTTTCGCGGGAATGACGAAAGAGAAGGGCGGGAATGACGAGAGAGAAAGGCGGGGATGACAGGAGGGGCGGGGGAAAGTCCAGTTCTTTTCTCCGTCACTCCCGCGTAAGCGGGAGTCCATTTCGCGGGGGTGACGTTCTTTCGCGGGGGTGACGAGAGAGGTGGGGATGACGAGCTGGATTCCCGCTTTCGCGGGAATGACGAGAGAGAAAGGTGGGAATGACGAGAGAGAAAGGCGGGAATGACAGGAGAGGCGGGGGAAAGTCCGGTTCTTTTCTCCGTCACTCCCGCGCAAGCGGGAGTCCATTTCGCGGGTGCGTCTGGATTCCCGCCCCCGCCTTCGCGGGGGTGACGTTCTTTCGCGGGAATGACGAGAGAGAAGGGCGGGAATGACAGGAGAGGCGGGGGAAAGTCCGGTTCTTTTCTCCGTCACTCCCGCGCAAGCGGGAGTCCATTTCGCGGGTGCGTCTGGATTCCCGCCCCCGCCTTCGCGGGGGTGACGTTCTTTCGCGGGAATGACGAGAGAGAAGGGCGGGAATGACAGGAGAGGCGGGGGAAAGTCCGGTTCTTTTCTCCGTCACTCCCGCGCAAGCGGGAGTCCATTTCGCGGGTGCGTCTGGATTCCCGCCCCCGCCTTCGCGGGGGTGACGTTCTTTCGCGGGAATGACGAGAGAGAAGGGCGGGAATGACAGGAGGGGTGGGGGAAAGTCCGGTTCTTTTCTCCGTCACTCCCGCGCAAGCGGGAGTCCATTTCGCGGGTGTATCTGGATTCCCGCCCCCGCCTTCGCGGGGGTGACGTTCTTGCGCGGGAATGACAAAAAGGGGTGGAAGTAAGGGGGCGGGCAACAAACCCCGCGCCCCCCGGTAGCCACCGGCCCTTGCCCCCGATACGCCATTGCCGCTATCGTCCGTTTGGCATTGCCAAGCCGGGCCTGTAGCTCAGTGGTTAGAGCAGGGCGCTCATAACGCCTTGGTCGCAGGTTCGAATCCTGCCGGGCCCACACCTCCACTCAAACCGGATACCCCCATGCCCGGACAATTCACCTTCGTCATCCAGAACCTCGCCAAGGCATGGCCCGGAAAACCCGTCTTTGAGGGGATCACCCTCTCCTTTCTGCATGGCGCGAAAATCGGCGTCGTCGGACCCAACGGCTCCGGCAAGTCCACCCTGCTTAAAATCATGGCCGGGCAAGATACCGAATTCCAGGGCGAGGCCCGCGCCGAAGCCGGAGTCACAGCCGGTTTCCTCCCGCAGGAACCCGATCTGCCCCAGGGCCAGTCCGTGCGCGAGGCCGTGCTGGAAGGCGTCAGCCAAACCCGCGCCCTCCTCCGGCGCTTCGAGGAGGTCTCCGCCCGCTTCGCCGAGCCGCTCGAAGAAGACGAAATGAACAAGGTCATCGCCGAACAGGCCCAAATCCAGGAAGACATCGAAGCCCGCAACGCATGGGACCTCGACGCCCGAATCGATATGGCCATGACCGCCCTGCGCTGCCCGCCGCCGGAGCAAAAGGTCGATCACATCTCCGGCGGCGAAAGACGGCGCGTCGCCTTGTGCCGCCTCCTGCTCGAAGCCCCCGATCTCCTCCTCCTCGACGAGCCGACCAATCATCTCGACGCCGAAACCGTCGCATGGCTCGAACACCACCTGATCGCCTATCAGGGAACCGTCATCCTCGTCACCCACGACCGCTACTTCCTCGACAACATCACCGGATGGACGCTGGAACTGGATCGCGGGCAAGGCATCCCCTATGAGGGCAACTACTCCTCTTGGCTCGAACAAAAAACCAAACGCCTCCAGACCGAGGCCAAAGGCGAAGAAGCCCGCACCCGCCTCCTCACCCGCGAACTGGAATGGGTCCGCGCCAGCCCCCAGGCCCGCCGCACCAAATCCCGCGCCCGCCTGCGCGCCTATGAAGAATTGCGCAGCCAGGCCAAAGCCCAAACCCAGTCCCACGCCCGAATCGTCATCCCCCCCGGCCCCCGCCTCGGCGACCTCGTGGTCGAGGCCGAGGGCCTCGCCAAGGCCTATGGCCAGCGCCTCCTGATCGAATCCCTCTCCTTCCGCCTGCCGCCGGGCGGAATCGTCGGAATCACCGGACCCAACGGCGCGGGCAAGACAACCCTCCTGCGCCTCATCACCGGCGCGGAAAAACCCGACGCCGGAAGCCTCAAAATCGGCGAAACCGTCCGCGTCGGCTATGTCGACCAGTCACGCGCCGAACTCGACCCCGGCAAAACCGTCTTCCAGGAAATCTCCGGCGGGGCCGAAATCCTCGACCTCGGCGGGCGCGACGTCCCGGCCCGCGCCTACGCCGCCGCCTTCAACTTCCGCGGCCACGACCAGCAGCAAAACGTCGCCAGCCTCTCCGGCGGCGCACGAAACCGCCTCCACCTCGCCAAACTCCTCAAGTCCGGCGCCAACCTCCTCCTGCTCGACGAGCCGACCAACGACCTCGACATCGAAACCCTGCGCGCCCTCGAAGACGCCCTCCAGAACTTCGCCGGATGCGCCGTCATCGTCAGCCACGACCGATGGTTCCTCGACCGCATCGCAACCCATATCCTCGCCTTCGAAGGCAATAGCCAGACCCTCTGGTTCGAGGGCGACTACCAGTCCTACGCACAAGACCGCCGCCGCCGCCTCGGCGACAAGGCCGAAATCCCCCAGCACATCAAATATAAAAAATTCAGCCGCTAGGAGGCCGCCCCGCCCCGCCCGGCCTGCCGCCGCCGCCCGGCCTGCCGCCGACGCCCTCCGCCGTCCGCCGCCGCAGATCATCCAGCAGCGCCTGCAGGTCGCCCCCGCTCCGCCGCAGCTGCGACAAAAATGACTCGCGCTGCTCCTGCGCAACCCAAAAGCCCTCAACCCCCAAATCAAACAATTTCAACGCCCCGCCCTTGCGCCGCAACAGCCACCAGTCCATCCGGATCTGCCGCGGCGCGCCCCCTGCCTCAATCGCCAGCTGCGTCGAAACAATCACCTCCCGACCCTTCCGGCCCCGCCGCCGGCTCTCCACAATCCGAAAATCCACCTCCCCCCGATACGCAAAAAGCCGCGACGCATAAACCGAAACCGTATAGTCCGTCAAAACCTCAATGAACTCGCGCTTGCGCGCCTCGTCCAGCTTGCGCCCGTAATGCCCCAGCATGAACAGCCCCACCTGCCGAACCGCTATCGTGCGCTCCAGCAGAACACGCAAGCGCCGCTGACGCTCCGCCGGATCATGCTCCTCGTCGCGCGCAATCGCCAGAAGCGCGCCCAGCGTCTCCTCCACAAACGCCTCCGCATCAGACGCGCCCGCCGCAGACTCGTCTGCCGCAGACTCGTCTGCCGCCCGCGCCGCGCCCGCCCAAACCACCAAGACCAGCGCCACGCCTGCGCAAAACCTCCAGATACCGCCAAGCCTCACGGGCCGTCCTCCTCCTCAAAATCAAGCAGTTCATCCGGAATCTCCGGAAGGTCGGAAATCTCAAAACGCCCGTTGCGAATCTGATTGAGGCGGTTTTGCCGGTAAAACGAGCGCAGCGCCGTATACGGGTCAACCGACGTCCGCTGAATCTGGCGGTCAATGTCCAGAAGATTCGCCCGCCCGTTCAAAATCCCCAACGTCGTGCGCGCCCCGCGCAAAACAGCCGTATCACTCAGATTGGTGTAGGCCGTCGGGCTGATAAACGTATCCACCCCGCTCCCCAAAACATCGCGAACCGATGACGGCCCCATAAAAGGAATAAAAATATACGGCCCCGCCGGAACCCCGTAAACCGCCAACGTCTGGCCAAAATCCTCCCCGTGCCGCTCAACCCCGGCCCGCGCCGCAACATCGAAAACGCCCCCAACCCCAATCGTCGAATTCACCCCAAAACGCCACAGAGTCTGCGCCGCACGCCGCGGCTCGCCCTGCAAAACATCATTGACGAAAGTCACCGGCGCAGACAAATTCGACAAACTGTTGCCAATCCCCCGCCGCACAAAAGCCGGCGCGAGCGCCCGGTAAATCTCCGCAAGCGGGCGGATCAGAATGAAATCAACAAAATTTGTTAAATCGAAAAAATAGCGGTTGAGCGGCTCCAAAGGATCGCCCGCCTCCTCATAGGCCGCCAGCGCCGCCCGGTCGGACGAAGCAGGCCGCGTCGCGCAGGCCGCAAGACCCAAAATCGCCACCGCCAAACAGACCGGCAAAACCGCCCGGCCCCCGCGCAAAACAACACACAACATAACGCGCATATCTCCGCGCCAAAGGCCCCCACGCCGGATGCCGGATAATGCCAGCTCCGAAACAACCTGTCCAACCCCTTAAAAATCTGCCCAAACCCTTTGACAGAGAGACTATATCAATATATAATCATATGTTTATGTAAATCGCGCCGCCCCCGCCCATGCCCGCCACCCCCGCCACATCGCCCGCACGCACGCCGCCCGGCATCGAGATCCTGCTCGCCTCCCTGCGCGCCGGTGGCGAGTCCACCAGACTGCGAATCCTCGCCATCCTCGAACAGGGCGAAGCCATGGTCGGCGAACTCGCCGCCATCCTCATGCAAAGCCAGCCAGGAATGAGCCGCCACCTCAAAGTGCTGGGACAGGCCGGACTCGTCCGCTGCCACCGCGAGGGCCGCCAAAGCTTCTATCGCCTGCCCGAAGGCGAAGAACAAAGCCGGGTCCTCGCCGCCCTCCTCGCTCTGCTCCCCGCCCGCGACCGAATCCTGGCCCGCGACCGCGAGCGCCTGCGCGCCGTCCGCCGCCAGCGAACCCGCCGCGCCGCCGCCTATTTCCGCAAAAACGCCCATAAATGGGCACAAATCCGCGCACTCCACGCCTCCGAAAACCGCATCGAAGCCGCCCTCCTCGCCGCCGCCGGAAAAAACCGCAAACGCCTCATGCTCGATCTGGGAACCGGAACCGGCAGAATGCTCGAAATCTTCGCCGCACAAATCGAAGCCGGAATCGGATTCGACATCAGCCCCGAAATGCTCGCCCTGGCCCGCGTCCAACTTTCCCGCGCCGGACTCGCCCATTGCCGCCTCGAACAGGAAAACCTCTTCGCCCTGCCCCTCGCCGGCGGACAGGCCGATTTCGCCGTCATGCATCAGGTCCTCCATTACCTCGACGCGCCCCGCCGCGCCATCCGTGAGGCCGCCCGAACCCTCGCACCCGGCGGCAGACTCCTCATCGCCGATTTCGCACCCCATTCCCTCGAATTCCTCCGCGCCGAACATCACCACCGCAGACTGGGATTCGCCGAAAACGAGGTCGCCCAATGGCTCAGCGCCGCCGGACTCCGGACCGAAGCCGTCCGCCACCTGCCCCCCGGCAGTGGACAGGCCCGGCAACTGACCGTCTCCATCTGGGCCGCCCGCCGCCCCCGCCCCGCCGCCTGAGCCCCCCATGCAAGTCTCCTTCGAATTCTTCCCCCCCCGCACGCCCGAAATGGAGGCCGCCCTCTGGCGCGCCCTCAATGCGCTCGCCGGCTTCTCCCCCGTCTTCGTCTCGGTCACCTACGGCGCCGGCGGAAGCCTGCGCGCCCGAACCCATGCCACCGTCATGCAAATCCTCCGGCAGACCCGGCTCGCCCCCGCCGCACATCTGACCTGCGTCGGCGAAACCCGCGCCCAGCTCGAAGAAACCCTGCGCGACTACTGGCGCAAGGGCGTGCGCCATATCGTCGCCCTGCGCGGCGATATGCCCGATATGCAGCCCTATCGCCCCCACCCGCAAGGCTTCGCCTCAACCCCAGACTTCGTCGCCGCCATCCGCGCCGCCGGCAATTTCGAGGTCAGCGTCAGCGCCTATCCCGAAACCCATCCCGACTCCGCCTCCAGCCGCTGCGACCTCGATCTCCTCAAGCGCAAAATCGCCGCCGGCGCAGACCGCGCCATCACCCAATTCTGCTTCGACGACCAGGCCATCCTCCGGCTGCGCGAGCGCGCAACCCGCGCCGGAATCACCATCCCCATCGTCCCCGGAATCATCCCCACCACCAATTTCGCCGGAATGCGGCGCATGGCCAGAAAATGCGGCGCGCGCCTGCCACGCTGGCTGCGCCGCGCCTATCGCGGCCTCGATGGCGACCGCCAGGCACGCCGCCAATGCGCCGTCGAAGTCGCCCTGCGCCAATGCCGAACCTTGCGCGCCGAAGGCTTCGAGGCCCTCCATTTCTACACCCTCAATCAGGCCGCGGTGACCGCTCAGGTCTGCGCCGCGCTGGGGCTGGGCCCCGCCGCCGGAGACGCGCCAGGAGCCGCATCATGAACCGCACCCGCCGCATCAAGGCCCTCCACGAGATGGCCGCGCAGAAAATCCTCCTCCTCGACGGGGCCATCGGCACGATAATCCAGTCGCTCGATCTGGACGAGGAGGCCTGGCGCGGCCAGCGCTTCGCCGATCACCCCGTCCCTCTCAAGGGCAACTGCGACATCCTCTCCCTCACCCAGCCCCAGGCCATGCGCGGCGTCCACCGGGCCTATATCGAGGCCGGGGCCGATATCGTGACCGTCAACAGTTTCACCGCCACCCCGGCGGCGCAAAGCGACTACGGGCTGGCCGAACTGGCCTGCGAGATCAACCGGGCCGGGGCCGCGCTGGCCCGTGAGGTCTGCGACGCCTGCGCCCAAAACTACGCCCGCCCTTTCTTCGCCGCCGGGTCGCTGGGGCCGACCACCCGCACCGCCTCGCTCTCCGCCGACGTCGAAGACCCCGCCGCGCGCGCCATCACCTATGACGAATTGCGCGAGGGATACGCCCAGGCCGCCCGCGGCCTGATCGAAGGCGGCGCCGACATCCTCCTGATCGAGACCGCCATCGACACCCTCAACGCCAAGGCCGCCCTCCACGCCATCGCCGATCTGAAAGACGCCGGACTGCCCGCGCTGCCTGTCATCGTCTCCGGCACCATCGCCGACCGCGCCGGCAGAACCCTGTCCGGCCAGACTCCGGCGGCCTTCTTTCATTCCGTGCGCCATGCCGATCCCTTCGCGGTCGGCTTCAACTGCGCGCTGGGGCCGGAACATCTGCGCCCCTATCTCGCCGAAATCGCCGCCGCCGCCGATCTGCCCACCAGCATCCACCCCAATGCCGGCCTGCCCAATCCCATGGGCGGATATGACGAAACCCCCGACTCCATGGCCGAACATATCCATGCCTTCGCCAGAGAAGGGCTGGTCAATATCGTCGGCGGCTGCTGCGGGACAACCCCCGATCACATCCGCGCCTTCGCCCGCGCCATCGACGGCCTGCCGCCGCGCACCCCCCGCCCCGCCCCCACCCGGCTGACCCTCGCCGGTCTGGAGCCTTTCACCCTCAGCGCGGACATTCCTTTCGTCAATGTCGGCGAGCGCACCAATGTCACCGGCTCGGCCCGCTTCCGCAAACTCATCCGCGAGGAAAATTTCGAGGCCGCCGTCGAAGTCGCCCGCCAGCAGGTCGAAAACGGCGCCCAGGTCATCGACGTTAATATGGATGAGGGCCTGATCGACTCCGAGGCCGTGATGATCCGCTTCCTGCGCCTGATCGCCGCCGAACCCGACATCGCCCGCGTCCCCATCATGGTCGACTCCTCCAAATGGGCGATCATCGAAGCCGGACTCAAAAACGTGCAGGGCAAGGCCATCGCCAACTCCATCAGCCTCAAGGAAGGCGAGGCCCCCTTCCTCGCCCAGGCCCGCGCCTGCCGCAGACTGGGCGCGGCGGTCGTGGTCATGGCCTTCGACGAAAACGGCCAGGCCGAAACCGCCGAACACAAATTCGCCGTCTGCCGACGCGCCTACCGCCTCCTCACCGAACAGGCCGGATTCCCACCGCAGGACATCATCTTCGACCCCAATATCTTCGCCGTCGCCACCGGCATCGCCGAACACAACGGATATGCCCGCGCCTTCCTCGACGCCGTCCGGCAGATCCGCAAAGATCTGCCCCATGCCCATGTCTCCGGCGGCGTCTCCAACCTCTCCTTCTCCTTCCGCGGCCATGAGCCCGTCCGCCAGGCCATGCATGCCGCCTTCCTCTATCACGCCATCCGCGCCGGCATGGACATCGGCATCGTCAATGCCGGAAGCCTGCCGGTCTATGACGACATCCCCGCCGAAATGCGCGGAAAAATCGAAGACGTCCTCTTGGATCGAAGCCCGCAAGCCCCCGACGCGCTGCTCGAACTCGCCGTCTCCTACAGCGCGCAGACCGGCGGCAAACCCGACCCCGCCGACCCGGAATGGCGCAGCGCCCCCGTCTCCGAGCGCCTCTCCCATGCCCTCGTCCACGGCATCGCCGACCACGTCGAAGCCGACACCGAGGAGGCCCGCCAGGCCGCTAAACGGCCCCTCGACGTCATCGAAGGCCCCCTGATGGACGGCATGAACGTCGTCGGCGACCTCTTCGGCGAAGGCAAAATGTTCCTGCCGCAGGTGGTCAAAAGCGCGCGGGTCATGAAAAAGGCCGTCGCCTTCCTCCTCCCCTTCATCGAGGCGGAAAAGGAAAAAAACCCCGACGCCGCCCCCCGCACCGCAGGCAAAATCGTCCTCGCCACCGTCAAGGGCGACGTCCACGACATCGGCAAGAACATCGTCGGCGTCATCTTGCAATGCAACAATTTCGAGGTCGTCGATCTGGGCGTGATGACCCCCTGCGAGAAAATCCTCGAAACCGCCAGAGCCGAAAAGGCCGACATGATCGGCCTCTCCGGACTGATCACCCCCAGCCTCGACGAAATGCGCCGCGTCGCCGAGGAAATGGAGCGCGTCCGCCTCGATCTGCCCCTCCTGATCGGCGGCGCCGCAACCAGCAAAATGCACACCGCACTCAAAATCAGCCCCTGCTACACCCAGGGACAGGCCGTCTATGTTCCCGACGCCAGCCGCGCCGTCGCCGTCGCCGCGCAACTGGTCTCGCCCGAACAGGCCCCGGCCTTCATCGCCCGCACCCGCGGCGAATACCGCAAACTCGTTCAGGCCCGGACCCGCTCCGCACAGGCCAAAAAGCGCCTGACCCTCAAACAGGCCCGCGCCCGCGCCCCCGCCTTCGCCTGGGACGAACCCCCGCCCCGACCGCGCTTTCTGGGACTCAAAAACTTCGACTCCTGGCCCCTCGACGATCTCGCCGGATTCATCGACTGGACTCCCTTCTTCCAGAGCTGGGACCTGAAAACCCGCTTCCCCGCCATCCTCGACGACCCCAAAGAAGGCCCCGCCGCCCGCGACCTGTATCACGACGCCCGCCGCCTGCTCGACCGGATCGTCTCCGAAAAATGCTTCACCGCGCGCGGCGTGATCGGCCTGTGGCCCGCCCGCCGCCGGGGCGACGATATCCTGGTCTATGACCGCGGCGCCAAACCCACGCCGACCGCCGTCTTCCATACCCTGCGCCAGCAGATGATCCATCAAAGCGGCAGGCCCAATTTCGCCCTCGCCGACTTCATCGCCCCCGAAGACTCCGGCCTGAACGATTATATCGGCGGCTTCGCCGTCACCACCGGACACGGCGCAGATGAAACCGCCCAAAACTTCGCCCAAAACCATGACGACTACAGCGCCATCCTCGCCAAGGCGCTGGCCGACCGCCTCGCCGAAGCCTTCGCCGAGCGCCTCCATCAGCGCGTTCGAACCCGCTTCTGGGCCTATAACCCGGACGAAAATCTCGACAATCGCCAACTCATCGCCGAGGCCTATCGCGGAATCCGCCCCCGCCCCCGGCTATCCCGCCCAGCCCGACCACACCGAAAAGCAGACCTTGTTCGCGCTCCTTGAGGCGGAAAAAAACACCGGAATCCGCCTGACCGAATCCTGCGCCATGTGGCCGGGGGCCTCGGTTAGCGGGCTGTATTTCAGCCACCCGCAAAGCGCTTATTTCGGCCTCGGAAAAATCGGCCGCGACCAGCTCGAAGACTATGCCCGCCGCAAAGGCTGGAGCGTCGCCCAGGCCGAAAAATGGCTCGCCCCCAATCTCGACTACACGCCTTGAACCGGCCTCAAAAACGCCGCAGGAAAAACAGCGCGGCGGAAAACTCCGCTCCCCGCGCCCGCACATGGCCCGCCTCGCGCGAAACCGCCAGCGCAAAGCCAAAACGCCCGCGCTCAAAGGGCAGGGCATAGGCCAGTTCCAAATCCAGCCCCCGCCCGGACGGGGCCAGCTCAATCGTCTCGCGTGCAAACACAACGCTGCGGTCGGGGCGGCGGCCCGTCGGCCAGGCCAGTTCGCCCTCGCCCCGCTCAACCCGGAGCGGCTGCGACAGGCGCAGCGCCAGACGATCCCCCTCCCGCACGATCCCCGACCCGGCAAGGCCGATCTCAAAGGCGCTGGTCAGCAGAGGCGACACCTCCTGCAGCAGGCCCGCGGCCTCAATCGAAGGCGCGCGCGTCCATCCGGCATGGGCCGCGGCAAACAGCGAAAACGCCTCGGTCACCGGCAGAGCCGCGTCCAGGCCGGTGAAAAAGGTCTCCGTCCGCTCAAAGGGGCCAAAGGCCCCTTGCGCCTGCGTGCCCAGCGCCGCCTTGTCTTCAATCACGACCCCGGCCTGAAGCCCTAACACCATGCCCCCCGGCCCCGGCAAAGGCCGGCGAAGAATCATCCCGCCTCGCCTGCGCTTCGCCGCCCCCGGAAGTCTCGGCGGGGGTGTTGATGAAAACCCCCGCGCTCGCACTGCGCCGCTCCGCTCCGGACCCGCTCAGCCCGGCCAGAATGCCCCCGTCTGCCAGACCCAGATAGGGGCTGGAAAGCCCGCCCGGCAACCCGCCGGGGAGCCCCGCGTCAAACCGCTCCCGGTGCAGCGCAAACAGGCGCACAGGGCCCAAAACCCGCGCCCCGGCGCCAGCACCGGCCTCGGCCAGATGCGCCAGACGCTCCGCCGAATCATTCCTGTTCCGCACCGCGCCGACCAGCGCGGGCAGGGGCAGGAAAAACGGCGCATCCAGCGCGTCAAAAACCGCCAGCGTCCGGCCCCCGGCGGCCCGCTCCAGCGCATCGCCCAAAGCCGCAGAGGCCAGCAGCGCGCTCGAAGAAAGCGGCGAGGCCAGCCCGTCCACAACCCTCTGCCGGGCAATGCGCAAGACTCCCGAAGGCCGGGTCGCCCGCGCCAGATCCAGCAGGCCCTGTCCGTAAATCGCCTCATCGTCATAGGGGGCCTGCTTGTTCGCCGTCGCAAACAGGCGGGTGACGATCTCTTCATGCCCCAGCCCCGGAAACTGCTGGAGCAAGATCGCCACCGCCCCGGCAATATGCGGCGCGGCAAAAGACGTCCCCCGCACCACATCCGGAGCATCGCCCACCGCATGGTCATAGCCCACCGTCCGAATATTCGCCCCCGGCGCGGCAAGGCAAAACGCCGCCGCCACGCCGCACCGGTTGGAAAAACCGGTGATCCCCCCCGCCTGCCCCGCGTCGCTCACCTCCACCGCAACCGCGACAATCCATGTCCCCAGCAGATCGGCAAAGAGAACCGGAAGACCGGCGATCACGCCCGGATCTGTGGCGTCC
The DNA here is from genome assembly GCA_965204775.1 of Alphaproteobacteria bacterium. Classification (GTDB taxonomy): domain Bacteria; phylum Pseudomonadota; class Alphaproteobacteria; order JAPOUT01; genus CBDBFH01. Next base: position 83,723 of record CBDBFH010000028.1, on the reverse strand, counting down.
AACCTCAAGTCGAGGTCGGCGTCCCGGAAGATATTATGGGAGTTGCCGGCGGCGATAACCCGAATCTGCCTCTGATCGCTGTCCGGCAGCCGGCTGCGCAAGGCGGCCAGCGATCTGTCAAAGGCCGTTGCTTCCAGGGCGCTCCTGTCGGCGTCGTCGTAGTCGCTGATGAGACCCAGAAAGCCCAAACTGACATTGAGCACCGGCGCCCCGCTGGCCACCGCCCGCTCCAGACGCACCCCCCAGGAGGCGTCCCCGAAAAGGCCTGGCGGAGTCTTTGTATAAAACCGCGGCGGATTACAGCCGGTCACAAAATCAATCCCGGCGATCCGGGCGTCATAGGCGACGCCATGAATGCCCTGCCCGTCGCGGTCGGCCCCGGCGACGCTGGCAACCCGGGCCCCATGCCCATACGAACTCTCGCAGGCAGCAATGGTCACGCGATCATCATAAGCGCGGGTGAACTTTTGGGCCGGATTGTCAAATTCGGGGTGATCTTCGGGAAGCGGATTGTCGAGCACCGCAATCGTCACGCCCTGGCCGGTGAAGCCCCGCGCATAGGCCTGATCGGCGTTGATCGCGGCAAGACTGGGCTGGGCGTTGAATTCCGCCCGGGCCGCAGGCCCCGAGAGCGCGGGACCGGAGGGGCTTGACCCCATAGGCATAACCGGCGGGGAAACAGTCGGGGGGGTTAGCGACGGACTGCCCGCGCCGCAGCCGGCCAGCGCAATCGCAAGCAACGCGGCGGCAAAATATTTGCTGGCCGGGCAAGCCGTCATTTTCGCTCTTTGATCCTCGATTCTTCCTCAAAGCAGATTGTCATCCTCAACCTCCTCCGAATCTTTGGGCAGGGAGATGAATGTTCCGTCCCGGCCCAAAATGACCTCGCCGTCATAAGCCGCGCCAACCCCGTCCAGAAAGACCCGCTCCAGCGCGGCCAGCGGCAGCGGCGGAACAATATGATACAGCACCAGCGCCTTGACCCCGGCCTCCTGCGCAATCTGCGCCGCCTCGACCGGGCGGGTATGATAGTCCAGAATATCGCGGGTGATTTTGGCCACCCGCGCATTCCTGGCCCGCTCGGCGGCGGCGGTGATCCGCTCGACCAGACGGAAAGACAGCGCCTCATGGACCAGAAGATCCGCCCCCTTCGCCACCCGCGCCAGATTGGCCGATTTGATCGTGTCTCCGCTGATCACCACTGACCGGCCTCCATAATCGAACCGGTAGCCGACATTCGATTCCACCGGCGTGTGATCGACCGCAAAGGCCGTCACCTTGACCCCGTCCCGCTCCCAGACGATCCGGTCCTCCCCCGCGCGGGGCAGAGGGAAGCCGCGCGCCTCGCCGCCCGAACCCGTCGAAGGCGCAATCTCCCCGCCGTGATGCTCAACCCGGTAGCCGGCATCCAGGTCATAGGCCAGATTGAAGCCGCTCACCACCCGCGACACCCCCGGCGGCCCATAAACCGGCGGCGGCTCTTTATGGCCTCCGCCCACCCAGCGCTGCATCAACAACTCTCCCAGTCCGTCAATATGGTCGGAATGATAATGCGTTAAAAAGATCGCCTCGATTCGCCCCGGCGCAAGGCGCATCCTAATCAAATTACGCACCCCGCCCGATCCCGCGTCGATCACAAAAACATGATCGCCCGCAATCACCATCGAACACGGGCCGGAACGCTGGGGATCAGGCAGAGGCCCCCCCGCACCGCACAGCACAAAATGAAGCCCGTCCGGAAAAGCGTCCAGCGCCGAGCCGCTCAGATTCGACGCCAGCGCCCGGTCCATCAGGCGCAGCGCAATCTGCGGCGCAAAAATGTAAAACCCGCCCCCCGCCGCAAACGCCAGCGCGAGAAGAACCCAGAACAATCTGCGCCTCAAAAAAGCCACCGCAGCACCTCGTATATTCCGAACCTTTCTCCAAAGAGAGAAGACGTATAGCCCGGAAGGGCGGCAACCGCCAGCCCCCCGGCAGGCCGTATCAGCGCGCCGCCGCCAGCCGCTCCAGCCCCTTTTTGAAGGCCGCGTTCAACTCCTCCATCCGGGCCTTGAAGGAACCGCCCAGACGCCGGGCCTCGTCGGGAACCAGAATGTAAAACTCGCCCCCCCGCACACCCGCCAGCGCCAGACGCGCAACATAATCCGGAGCAAGACCCTCCTCCTCCCAGCGCCGGCCCGTCTCGGGCGGCAGGCGGCGCGGGCCGCCAAAGCGCTCCTGACGCCGCTCCGCCGACGCCCAGATCCGCGTGTTGACCAGACCCGGACACAAAACCGAAACCCCAACCCCGCTCCCCGCCAGATCGGCCCGCAGCGCCTCGGCCATCCCGATCACCGCATATTTGGTCATCGCATAAAAACTCGACTCCGGCGCAGGGCGCAGCAACCCCGCCATCGAGCCGGTCAGCATCACATGGCGCTCGCCCTCGCCAACCTGCATCCCCGGCAAAAACGCCTCAATCGTGTTCAGCATCCCCTCAATATTGACCGCCAGAAGCCAGCTGCGATTGTGCGCCTTCAACTGCCCCAGACCGCCCCCCGCTCCAACCCCGGCATGGGCGCATAACAGATTGATCGTCCCGGCCCGCTCCCCGGCTTGAGCGGCAAAGCGCCGGCACGAGTCCGGATCGGAAATGTCACAGGCAAAACTCTCCGCCGCCCCGCCGCCCCGCGCAATTTCCCCGGCGGTCCGGCCCGCCGCCTCCGCGTCAATGTCGCCGCAAAAAACCCGGCCCCGCCGGCGCGCAATCTCCAGCGCCAGCGCCCGGCCTATCCCGCTCCCCGCGCCGGTGACAACCGCGCTCTCCCCCGTGAAATCCTCCATCGGTCAAGAGGCCAGAACGCATTTGCCATTGTTCAGCGCAACAACCCCGCGCTCCTTGACCCGCGCCCGGAACGAAACCACCGGACCCTCCTGCCACACATCCACCGCCAGCGTCTCGCCCGGAATCACCGGCGCAGAAAAACGCGCGTCAAACTGCCTGATCCGGGTGTGGTCGTAGCCGCACAGATTGGCCAGAACCGCCCGGCAGGCCGAGCCATAGGTGCAAAGCCCGTGCAAGATCGGCTTCTCAAAGCCCGCCGCCCCGGCGAAAACCGGATCAACATGCAACGGATTGCGGTCGCCGCACAGCCGGTAGAGCAGGGCCTGATCGGGGCGCGTATCCGCCTCGCAGACCAGATCCGGATCGCGCTCAGGAAGCGGATGCGGCGCAGGCGCGCCCTCGCGCGGGCCGCCAAAACCGCCGTCGCCTCGCGCAAAAACCGTCGAACCCAGCGTGCAGAGCTTCTCCCCCGATTTCAGGCGAATCGCCGTCTCGGTGGTGATCAGCGCCCCCTTCTCCTTCCCCTTGTCATAGGCCCCGGTCACCCGGGTGTCGGCCAGAATGTCGGCGGCAGCCGGCAACGGACGCTCCAGCGAAAGACGCTGCTCGCCATGAACCACCATCATATAATTGATCCCGCTCTCCCCCAGCGCTCCAGCCCCCCAGGCAATCACCGTCGCCATGCTGGGAACCGTCTTCAGCTCCTTCTCATAGACATAGGCCAGCTCGCGCTCCGCCAGAGGATCGCGCCCCAGCCCAACCCCCAGCGCATAGAGCATCGTCTCCCGGTCGGTGTAGGAAAACGCCTGATCCTTCGCCTCCAGCGCCATGATCTTGTCGTAGTCAATCGCCATCAGCCCCTCCTGTGTGCTTCATCTCCATTTCATCCAGACCCGGATTATAGCCGAAATCCCCGCCGCAAAGGGGATTACTCCCCGGCCTCGCACACCTCCTGCGCCGCGCGGCGGCCCGCCTCGGTCGCCCCCTCAATATAGCCCGCCACCCGCCGCCCCCGGCGCGGGCCGGGCTTTTGCCCCGCCCGCGATCCATGATACATTCGCCTCACCCGCCCGCCAGGAGAGAGCACCGATGAGCCAGAGCGAAAAAATCACCCCCCTGCGCCCCCAAACCCCCGCGCCGGACGCCGCCGTCGTCGGCGAAGAACTGGCCAGCCCGTGCTTCAAACTCGAAATCAAGGACCGGATCGCCCATCTGATCCTCAATCGCCCCGGCAAACTCAACACCATGACCCCCGCCTTCTGGCAGGACCTGCCCCGCATCGTGCGCAAGATCGACGCCGATGCGCTCGCCCGCGTCCTCGTCATCTCCTCGACCGGCAAGCATTTCACCGCCGGAATGGACCTGTCCGTCTTCGCCCGTCCGCCTCAAAACCTCCCCAAAGAAGAAGGGCGAAGGCGCGCCCGGCTCATGCAGGCGGTCAGCGAAACCCAGCAGACCTTCTCCTGCCTCGATGAGGCGCGCATCCCGGTCCTGATGGCCGTGCAGGGCGGCTGCATCGGCGGCGGCGTCGATTTCGCCTCCGCCTGCGACATCCGCTACGCAACCCGCAGCGCCTTCTTCTGCATTCAGGAAATCAATATCGGCATGACCGCCGACGTCGGAACCTTCCCCCGCCTGCCTTACCTCATGCCCCAGGGCCTCGTGCGCGAACTCGCCTATACCGGACGCCGCCTGCCCGCCGAAGAAGCCTTCGCCGCCGGATTCGTCACCCGCCTCTTCGACACGCAGGAAGAGATGATCGCCGAAGCGATGAAGACCGCACGGCAAATCGCCGAAAAGTCGCCGCTCGCCGTCTGGGGGTCGAAGGAGATGCTCAATTATGGCCGCGACCACTCCGTCGCCGACAGCCTCAAACATATAGCCGTCTGGCAGTCGGGCATGTTCCAACCCGCCGATATGGCCGAAGCCTTCAAGGCCGGGCAGGAAAAGCGCGCCCCTGATTTCGAAGACCTGCCCCCGATCAAAAAGGGTTTCCAGATATAGACCTCCGGCGGACCCAAATCGAGGAACCGATTGGGCAGATGAAACGGGTTCATTCCGAGAAAGCAAAGAAAAACCTCCCCGCGCTTTGCCGGATGGCCGGATTCGCCGCTCTTGCTGCGGCGCTGGCCTCATGCAGTTCCGGCGGCGGGCAACCCTCGGCGGCGCCCCCCTCTACGCAATCCAATCCTGTGCTGGATCCCGGGCTCCCCATGTCGGAGCCTACTCTTCCCTCACCTATTCCTATGCCGGAGCCCGATCTTCCCGCGCCGGAGCCCGATCTTCCTGCGCCGGAGCCCGATCTCCCCGTGCCGGAGCCCGATCTACCCACGCCGGAGCCTGATCCCCCTGCGCCGGAGCCTGATCTTCCCTCACCTCTTCCTATGCCGGAACCCGCCCCCCTTGCACCGCTTGAGGGCAATCCGGCTGCCAGCAGCCTGCTCCTCTCCGCAAACAGGCTGGCGGCGAGCGCGCGCGATGCCCAGCGCACCGCCGAATTCATGAACCAGCCCGCACTGGATGTGATCAAGGCCGACTGGGCCTATGCCCGTGGTCAGGCCCGGCCCGGCGCAATGCCAACCTCCGGGGCCGGAATCATCGTCGGCGTCATCGAGGGTGGTCCAATCGACGGAGGGCAGCAGGAATTTGCCCTGGCGGCGGAAACCTTCGTTACCGGCAGCGCGCATGTCGATGGCGGCGACCCTATCGCCAATCGCCATGGCACATCGGTGGCCTCGGTCATCGCGGCACGCAAAGACGGCAGGGGTTTTCATGGCATCGCCCCCCAGGCCCGCCTCTATACCCGGCAGCTGTCCATGGGCGACGCTGCCAACTTCAACTCCATGAATGAGATCGCGCATGTCGTCAACAACAGTTACGGAAGAATCTTCGGAGAGGGAGGCCCGACGCGGGATGTGCGTAGCCGGGATGGAATCAAGCGATTTATTCCCCGCACAATTGCCGCTTTGTCCCAGGACCAGCCGGACGACGTGGGGCCGCCGGGCAAGACGGTCTATGTCTGGTCGGTGGGCAACGAGTTTGGCCAGATGCCGACACGCGAAAACTCGCCTAGCAACTTCTTTACGACCTTACCCTTTTATTTTCCGGAATTGCAGGAGCACTGGCTGGTCGCCGCCGCCACCGATAATGACGGCGAAATCGCCGATTTGTCCAACCATTGCGGAGTCGCCGGCCCCTATTGTCTCGCCGCCCCCGGGCTCGGGGTGCAGGGGGTCGATACCCAGGCCTCTGACGCGAACTTCTATGGAGGGTTCAGAGGAACGAGTTATGCCGCTCCCCTCATTTCCGGTTCGGTTGCGCTCCTCCTTGACTTTTTTGGCGCTGCCAGCGTCATGCCGGAGGAAGTCGCCGCCCGGCTTCTGTTCACCGCCGACAAGGCGGGCAGATACGCGCCGGACTCGATCCTGATCCAGACCGGGACCGGCATATCGGATCAGTGCGCCAGCCCCGGCGAGACGGCGCCACTGCCCGATTGCACCTTCAATGCGATCTACGGGCAGGGCCTGCTCGACCTCAAGGCGGCGACCGAACCGGTCGGCCAGACCCGCATGGCCACCGCCGGCCCGGCGCTCGACCGGGCGCAGACCGTCTTGAGCCGTCTGACCGGGCTGAGCCTCGCCCCGGCCTTCGGCGACGCCCTGGCGCGCGGTCTGGCCGGACAGGCGGTCGCCCTGTTTGACGAACTGGACGCCCCCTTCCCGGTCCCGCTGGGCGGTTTTGTCGCAAGTCCCTCCCGGCCCGATCCGGCCCGCCGCCTTGCCCGGATGGCCCGCGCCTCCCTCCCGGCCTTTGCGCCGGAGCCGAACTTCTCCTTTATCGGTGGGCGGGCGCAGGATTTGGGCTCGCCACTTTCCCGCGCCGGGGCGCAGCTGTTTGCCGATGCCCGCGCCTTTGCGCCCTTCATGAGCCTGCATGGAACCCCGGCGAGTTTCGGGGCGCGGATGGGGCGGATCAGACTTGGCCTGTTCTCCTCGCTGGAGGCGGGCGATGGCGCAGACCCGGCGCGCGAGGCCCCCGGTCATGGCTGGGGGGCGGCGCTGTCCTGGCAGGCGTTGCCTTCGGTTGCGCTGCAAGGCGGTTTTCTGCGCGAGGCGGAGGGGGTTTTGGCCGCGCGCGGGGCGGGCGGGCTTGATCTGGGGGCGGGAGAGACGTTCTTCACCGGACTGCGCCTGTCGCCTGCGCTGCCCCTGGGCTGGACCTTGCTGGCGCAAGGCTGGCTGGGGGTCGCGCGCGCGCCTGATGCCGGTGGCCTGTTCACGGAAATCGAGCCGCTCCTGGCCAGCGCCTTTGAGATCGGGCTCTGGCGGCAGGGCGAGGGGTCTTCCTTTGGCCTGCGGCTGTCTCAGCCTTTGCGGGCTGAGAAGGGCAGGGCGCGGTTGCGCTTTGCTTCTGCGCGGCGCGCGGACCGCTCGCTGGTCTGGCGCGAGGCCCGGGTGAGCCTTGCCCCTTCCGGGCGGGAACGGGCTCTGGAGGCGGCCTATCTGCGCGCTTTGGGCCCGAAGACCCATCTCCATGTCCTGGCCGGTGTCGCCCTCCAGCCCGGCCATGTCCGCGCCGCCCGGCCCGAAGCCCGCTTCCTCCTCAGTCTGCGCCATAGTTTTTAGGCCCCCGCCGGCGTCTTCCCTTGCCCGGTCTTTTGCGCTAGGCTCGCCGCCTCATTTGTCCGGGGGACCCAAATGCTCAAAACCCGATTCACCGAAATGTTCGGCGTCGACTACCCCATCGTCCAGGGCGGAATGCAATGGGTGGGCCGCGCCGAACTGGTCGCCGCCGTCGCCAATGCCGGGGGGCTGGGCTTCATCACCGCCCTCACCCAGCCAACCCCGGAAGGCCTGGAAAAGGAAATCAAGCGCTGCCGCGCCATGACCAACAAGCCCTTCGGCGTCAATCTCACCATCCTGCCCGCCCTCAAGCCGCCGCCGTATGATGAGTATCGCCGGGTGATCATCGAGTCCGGGATCAAGATCGTCGAAACCGCCGGGTCCAATCCCCAGCCCCATATCCCCCAGTTCCAGGAACACGGAATCAAAATCATCCACAAATGCACCTCGGTGCGCCACGCCTTGAAGGCGGAGCGGGTCGGGGTGGACGCGATCTCCATCGACGGCTTCGAATGCGCCGGGCATCCCGGCGAGGACGACATCCCCGGCCTCATCCTGATCCCCGCCGCCGCCGACAAGGTCTCGATCCCGATGATCGCCTCCGGCGGATTCGGCGACGGGCGCGGCCTGGTCGCCGCCCTCGCCCTGGGCGCAGACGGAATCAATATGGGGACCCGCTTCATGTGCACGCAGGAATCCTGCATCCATGACAAGGTCAAACTGCAGATGGTCGAAAATGACGAGCGCGCAACCCAGCTCATCTTCCGCACCCTGCGCAACACCGCGCGCGTCGCCCGCAACAAGATCAGCGAGGAGGTCATCTCGATCGAAAAGGCGAAAGGCGGCGAGACGACCATCGACGACATCGCCCATCTGGTCTCCGGACAGCGCGGCAAAAAAGTCTATGAAAACGGCGATCCCGATTACGGAATCTGGTCGGCGGGCATGATCCAGGGCCTGATCCACGACGTCCCGACGGTGCAGGAACTGATCCAGCGAATCGTCACAGATGCGCAGGCCATCATGCAGGCGCGGCTGGGCGCCATCTTCCCGGAGGGATCGCCCGCGCGCCTGTCCGCCTCCTGATGCCCGCCGCAGGCCTCTCCCTCCAGGACATCATCCTCACCCTCCAGACCTACTGGAGCGCCCGGGGTTGCGCCATCCTCCAGCCCTATGACGTGGAAATGGGTGCAGGCACCTTTCACCCGGCAACCGCCCTGCGCGTGCTCGGGCCCGACCCCTGGCGCGCCGCCTATGTCCAGCCCTCGCGCCGCCCCGCCGACGGGCGCTATGGCGACAACCCCAACCGCCTCCAGCATTATTACCAGCTGCAGGTCGTCCTCAAGCCCGCGCCGGAAGATATCCAGGCCCTTTACCTCGCGAGTCTGGCGCAGATCGGGATCAAGCCGTCCGGCCATGACATCCGCTTCGCCGAGGACGACTGGGAAAGCCCGACACTGGGCGCCGCCGGTCTGGGCTGGGAGGTGCGCTGCGACGGGATGGAAGTCTCCCAGTTCACCTATTTTCAGCAGATGTGTGGGCGCGCCTGCGATCCGGTCTCCGGCGAGATCACCTATGGCCTCGAGCGGCTGGCCATGTTCGTCCAGGACAAGGAGAATGTCTACGATCTGGTCTATGCGAAAAAACCGGGGGGCGCAGATCTGCTCTACCGCGACGTCTTCCACCGCGCCGAGCGCGAGTTTTCCGCCTATAACTTCGAGTTCGCCGATGTCGCAACCCTGACCCGCCATTTCGACGACGCCGAAAAAGCCTCCCGGTTGCTGGCCGGAAAGGGCCTTGCCCTGCCGGCCTATGATCAGTGCCTGAAGGCCTCGCACCTCTTCAATCTGCTGGATGCACGCGGGGTTGTCGGGGCCGCCGCCCGCCCGCAATGGATCGGGCGTGTGCGCGCGCTGGCCGATCTGTGCGCCGGGCAGTGGCTGAAAGCCGACAATGGCTGAACTCCTGCTGGAAATCGTCTCGGAAGAGATTCCCCCCGCCATGCAGGAAAGCGGCGCGCGACAATTGTGTGAGCGCCTCTGCGCCGGACTCAAGCAAGCCGGGTGCGAGGCGGGCAAGGCGAAAGTTTTTTCAACCGTGCGCCGGATCGGCCTGTGCCTGACCGGCCTGCCCGATAAAACCCCCGCCGCCAGCGAGGACCATAGAGGTCCGCGCACCGATGCTCCGGCCAAGGCGGTCGAGGGCTTTCGGCGCAAATATCAACACGCAAAAATCAGAGAAGACAAAGGCTACTGGTTCGCCCGGATCGAAAAAAAGCCGCGCCCGCTTGACGCGCTTTTGCCGGAGATGATCCCGCAGGCAATGAAAGAAATCGTCTGGCCGAAGTCGATGCGCTGGCCGCAGTCGGACATGCGCTGGGTGCGGCCGGTCCGCTCGATCCTCTGCCTGTTTGACGGCGCGCCGGTGCGCTTTGCCGCGGCGGGGGTTGAAGCCGGCGGCGAAACCTCCGGCCACCGCTTCATGGCTCCCAAGCCTTTCCCGGTCTCTTCTTTTGCCGATTACAGGGAAAAAATGCGCAAGGCCAAAGTGCTGATTGATGTGGAGGAGCGGGAGGCGAAAATTTGGGAGCAAAGCAGGGAACGACTAGATTGTCGTTTGTTGAAGGAAGGCCAGGTGCGCAGACTGGCCAATCTCACCGAGTGGCCGGTGCTGCTTCACGGACAATTTGATGATTCCTTCAGGCGGTCTTTGAGCCGTGATGTCCTGGATACCATCCTGTGGAAGAATCAGGACTGCCTCCTTTTCAAGCGGGCGGACAACACACCCGCCGCCCATTTCTGGCTCTGCGCCGATATTGAGGCAGAGGACGGCGGCGGCGCGATTGTCAAGGGCACGGAACGGGTCGTCCATGCGCGGCTGGCCGATGCCCTGTTCTTTATCGCGCAGGACAAAAAGACCGGCCTCGAAGAGTTGCGCCAGCGCACAAAAAACATCGCCTTTCATCCCAAACTGGGCTCAATGTGGGACAAGGCAGAGCGGTTGCAGGCATTGTGCAAGGCTGGCGATAAGGCGCACCATTCTGAGGCAACGGCAAATGCGCTCAAGGCGGCCAAATGGGCAAAAGCCGACCTGGCCAGCCAGATGGTTGCCGAATACCCCGAACTGCAAGGCGTGATCGGGGCCGATTATTTGAAGTCTTCCAGCAAGGGCAGGCCGCCGCACCTCGATAGGGTTGAGCAGGCGATAAGAGATCACTACCTCCCGCGCGGCGCTGATGACCGCTACCCGGCCCATGAGGAGGGCGTGCTCCTTTCTGTCTACGACAAGATTGATGCGCTCGCGGGCCTTTTTCTGATCGGGGAAAGGCCGACCGGCTCCAAAGACCCGCATGGTCTGCGCCGGGCCGCGCGCGGCCTTATCCGCTTGATGGTTGAGGCAGACTGGAAAAATCGCACGCTTGAAGAGGGAACGCGGCAAGAGGCCATCGATTATTTTTCAACCGCCGATGATGCGCGCAGGCCGGAGGGGCCGGAGGAATGGCTGCCTTCCCTGCGTGGCTGTTTCAGCGAGGCAATCAGGCTTTATCGCGCAACGATCCCCGGCGTCTGTGATGATGATGGGCGGGCGAAGCAGGCGTGCGGTGATCTTGTCGCCTTTATGATTGAGCGCCTGAAAGTCTGGTTGCGCGAGCAGGGTGGGGCGCATGATCTGATTGACGCCGCCGCCGCCGACAAGGGCGCCGGCAACATCTGGCTTATTCATGCGCGGGCGCATGCTCTTGATCAATTTCTGAGTATGCAGGACGGAAAAAATCTTCTCGCCGCCTACCGGCGCGCGCGCGGCATTTTGCAGGAGGTAAAAGAAGGGCATGACAGCCTCTACGGGCAACCCCCTGATGCGCATCTGTTTGAAGAAGAGGCGGAAAAAGAGCTCTATGGCCGGATGGGAGAAATGAACTTCATAGAAATGCGCATCCACGCTGTGAATATAGATTTTGAGAAGGCTTTTCAGCAGCTGGCCCAGCTGCGACCTGTCGTCGACCGATTTTTTGACGAGGTTTTGGTCAATACGGATAATGAAAAATTACGTATCAACCGCCTGCGTCTTCTTGTTGGCCTGCATGGCATGATGAACAATGTTGCCGATTTTTCCAAAATCGGGCGCGGGCGCAGCTGACAGGAGGCAACCCCCATGACTTTCGAAACCCTGACCATCGAACGCGACGGGCCCGTCGCCCTTGTCCGCTTCGACCGCAAGGGAAACCTCAATGCGATCAACCGCCAGGTCATCGACGAACTGACCCAGGCCGCCCTCGCCTTCCAGCGCGAGATCGAAACCCGCGCGGTTGTCCTCACCGGCGCGCCGCAGGCCTTCTCTGCGGGCATGGACCTCAAAGAGCGGGCGCAAGCCCCTCTGGCCGGGCTGTCCGCCCTCGAGCGGCGCGATTACTTCTATGGCGGCGTGCGCCTGTGCCGCGCCTGGGAGGAAATGCCGCAGATCACAATTGCGGCTATCGAAAAAATGGCCGTCGGCGGCGGCCTCGCCCTCGCCCTTGCCCTCGACTGGCGGGTGATCGCAGACGACGCCTTTCTCTATGTGCCCGAAGTCAAGGTCGGCCTCAACCTGCAATGGGGCGCCTTGCCGCGCCTGATCGGCCTCGTCGGCCCGGCGCGGGCCAAGCGCATCTGTATCCTGTGCGAAAAAATGTCCGCCAAACAGGCGCTCGACTGGGGCCTCGCCGAGGAGACCGCCCCGCCGGGCCGGACGCAAGACAAGGCCCTGACCCTGGCCCGCGCCGCCGCCGCGATGCCCGGCGTCGCCGCCCGTATGATCAAGCAGGGCGTCAACGCCACCGCCGGGGCTCTGTTCCAGGCCGCCAGCTTCGCCGATGCCGACCAGAGCCAGCTGACAAGCCTGCTCGGCGATTCACAGGAGGCCATCACCGAATTCTCCAAGGGGAAAAAATAGAAGAATGAGGCCCAGCGAGCGAGACCGGCCCGCGCGAGAAAAATAATTTGCATGGTGGCGGCAGCTGTCATATTCTCTCCGCCGTGACCACAACAGAGACACTGGCCTTGGGCCGGGTCTCCCATAGAATAAAAGACCCATTCCAAACGTCCGGCTCCGTCCGGGCGGGGAAATAAATGGGACGATGATGTCTCTGTTGTCGGTCACAAGACCCGGCTTCTCCGGGATGAGAGCGACAAAGGGGAGACATCGTGAAGAATTCACTTCCAGCCATCATGGCCTGCGCCGTATGTGCGGCTTGCAGCACCACTCCGGACGCTTATCGAGGGCAAGCCTCCCGCTTTTGCGATGGCGATCAAATCTGCATCAGCAAGGCGTCGAGCAAAATGGCCGATGAATACAATTCCGGAGCCACAGGCAGTTTTTGGCTGGGTTTTCTTGCACCGGCGGCGCAGGTGCAGGACTACAGAACCTATGCCAAGGAGGCGTGTGCGACCAAGCCGGGCGAACAGAAGCGCGATTGCGCCGAAGACATGACCGCCGCTTTGCAGGAGTCTCATGGCGAAGGGCGAACGCAAGGGTTTGTCGTAAGCCTCGTCACCTCGCTGGTGGCCGTCCTCGCGGTTGCAGCGGCTCTTGCCTTTTAGCGCCTGACATTCCCGTAAACGGGCCTATTCCACCACCGCCGCATAGGCCAGCTGCTGGAACTGCGGGCGCAGCGGATAGGCGTCCGACGGCATGAACTGGGCCATCAAAATCCCGAACATCTCCTCCGCCGGATCAATCCAGAAATAGGTGCTCGCCGCGCCCCCCCACGAATAACTCCCCGGCGTCACCGGTGAAAAAGCCGCCGCCTGATCCAGCAGAATCGAAAAGCCCAGACCAAAGCCCGTCCCCTCCAGCCGGTTCTCGCTGAAGGCCGCCCGGTTCATCTCCGACAACATGCGGTCGCCCGGCAGATGATTGCAGGTCATCAGGTCAAGCGTCTTCGGCGACACAAGCCCCGCCCCGCCATAGGCCCCGCCATTCAGCAGCATCTGGCAAAAGCGGGCGTAATCGCCAATCGTCGAGACCAGACCGCCGCCGCCCGACAGAAAAGCCGGCGGGCGGGCGAACATGCTCTGCGACCCCGCCGGGTCCGACAGGCGCAGGCCCCCCGTCCCCGGATCCTTCTCGTAATTGGCCGACAGGCGCGGCAGCGACTCTTCGGGAACATGAAACCCGGTGTCGTCCATGCCCAGAGGCTCAAAAATCCGCCGCCGCAAAAAGGCATCCAGACCCTCGCCCGCCAGAACCTCGATCAGCCGCCCGCAAATATCCGTGGCAACCGAGTAATTCCATGCCGTCCCCGGATCAAACAGAAGCGGAATGGACTCCAGCCGCGCGCACGTCTCCTCCAGCGTCACGTCGCGGTCGTTGATGTGCGCGCGCCGGTAGAGCCGGTCAACCGGATGCTGATTCATAAAGCCGTAGGTCAGGCCGCTCGTATGGGTCAGGAGGTCATGCACCCGCACCTCGCGCGCCGGCGGGCGCGTGCCAACGCGCAGGTTGCTGCCGCTCTCCCAAACCCGCATGGCCCCAAAGGCCGGAATATACCGCGACACCGACTCATCCAGACGCACCGCCCCTTCCTCAAACAGCATCATCAGGCCAAGGCTGGTGATCGGCTTCGACATCGAATAAATGCGGAAAATCGTCTCCGGCGACATCCCCGCGCCGCTCTCCAGATCCGCCCGCCCCTGGCACGACAGGTGCGCAATCCCCCCCTGGCGGGCAATCAGGGCGGCAATCCCGGCAACCTTGCCCCGGTCCAGATAGGACTGGAAAAAGGCCGGAATCCGCGCAAGGCGCGCCCGGCTCAGACCCACCGCCTCAGGCGCGCACGCCGCGAGGGCCTCGCCCCCGTCCACCGGACTTTCAGCCGGAGCCTTCATTTGACCAGTTGCGAAATCTGCTTGAACCGCGCCCCGCCCGCCTGCTCCTGCCATTCGAACAGGGCCATTTCCGTCGTGACCACCTCGACGCCGTTCTGGCGCAGCCGGTCCAGCGCAATCTCGACCGAGCGCTCCCGGCGCGAGGCAACCGCATCGGCGGCAACGCAGACATGCGCCGCACCGCGCGCCTTCAAGTCAAGCGCGGTCTGGGCAACGCAGACATGCGCCTCAATGCCCGCCAGAAGATAAGAACTGCGCCCGCCTTTCTCCGTCTGCGCCAGCTGCGCCGCCATCGCCGCATCGCCCAGACAGGAAAAGTGCATCTTTTCCATCACCGGCGCGTTGCCCGCCTTCTCCCGCAAAACCCCGGCAGTCGGACCCAGACCCTTGCGATACTGCTCCGAAATCAAAACCGGAACCTCCATCAGCCGCGCCCCTTCAATCAGGCGGGCGCAATTGCCGATCATCTCCTCCGCCCCCGAAATCACCGGCAAAAGGCGCTCCTGGACGTCAATCACCAGCAACTGGCTACGCTGCGCTTCAAGTTTCATCGCTCTGCTCCCCCGCCACTATCGCAAATCCGCTCAACCCATGTCGAGGCCCAAATCCAGCGACGGCGCGCTGTGTGTGATCCAGCCCGCAGAAATATAGTCAACGCCGCTCGCCGCCACCGCCGCCGCCGTCTCCGGCGTGATCCCCCCCGACGCCTCTAGAACCGCCCGTCCGCCGGCCAGCGCGACCGCCTGCGCACACTGCGCCGGACTCATGTTGTCCAGCAAAATCACGTCCGCCCCCCCGGCCAGCGCCTCGGCCACCTGATCCAGAGTGTCGGCCTCAATCTCAATCCGGCTCCCGGCCCCGTGAATCGCTCGCACCCGGGCCAGCGCCGCCCCGATCCCTCCGGCCAGCGCAATATGATTGTCCTTGATCAGGATCGCGTCATAGAGGCCAAAGCGGTGATTGATCCCGCCCCCCATCCGCACCGCGTATTTCTCCAGAAGCCGCAGGCCGGGCGTCGTCTTGCGCGTGCAGCACAGCTTCGCCCGGCAGCCGCCGATCCGCTCAACCAGCTGCGCCGTGGCCGTCGCAATCCCCGAAAGGCGGCCCAAAAAATTAAGCGCCGTGCGCTCCCCGCTCAGCAGCGCCCGGGCCGATCCCTTCAGCCGCGCAATCTCTTCCCCCGCCGCAACCCGCGTCCCGTCCGCCGCTAAAGCTTCAAACGCAAAATCCTCGTCCAGACTGGCAAAAGTCAGCCGCGCCGCCTCCAGACCGGCCAGCACACCGGCCTGCCGCGACCGCAAAACCGCCTGCCCCTGTTGCTCCGCGCCGACCAGAGCCTCGGTGGTGATATCGCCGCGAGTCTTCAGGTCTTCCGCCAGCGCACGGCGGACAAAGGGCGCCAGCTGCGCCTGCGTCAAAGCCTGTTGCGGGGCGCTCATCGCGCTGCCTGCTGCGCCGCCGGGCGCGCGCTCGACACAATCGCCTCGGCCTGCGCCAGCGTCAGGCGGGTGCGCCGGGCAAAGAGCGGATCGGGGTGCGGAAAATCGCTGCGGAAATGGCCCCCCCGGCTCTCTTCACGGGCCAGCGCCCCGGCGATGATCAAGGTCGCGGCAACGATCATCCCGTCCAGAACGCCGCCCCGCGCCCGCGCCATTGCCGCCAGTTGCCCGGCCCCTGCCCGCAAGCCGGCCCCGCTACGCATAACACCGGCGCAACCCATCATGATCTGCCGCAGGCGTGCGATCTTCTCCGCCCCGTCTTCGCCCCGGCAGGGCGGGGCCTGCCCCGTCTCCGGCCTCGGCCCCCGCCCGGCGGCCACGCTCTTCAGATCGCGGGCAATCCGCGCCCCCAGCACCAGCGTCTCGCCCAGTGAATTCCCGGCCAGCCGGTTGGCGCCATGCGCGCCCGTACACGCCGCCTCGCCGCAGGCCCACAGACCCTCCAGCGACGCGCGCCCCCGCCCGTCGACCGCAATCCCCCCCATATGATAATGCGCCGCAGGCGCAACCGGAATCGGACGGCGCGCCGGATCAATCCCGGCCTTGCGGCACGCCGCCCAGACCGCCGGGAAGCGCTGCCGGAAATCCGCCCCCGGCTTCGCGCGCGCATCCAGAAAAACCCGGCCCCCCTCCCGCCTGATCCGCGCAACGCTTCGGGCAACAATGTCGCGCGGCGCCAGCTCGCCATCCTCATGCGCCTGCGCCATGAAACGCCGCCCATGCTCATCAATCAAGACCGCTCCCTCCCCCCGCAGCGCCTCGGTCGCCAGCGGCGCAGGATCAAGCCCGGCGTCAATCGCCGTCGGATGAAACTGGACAAATTCAGGATCGGCAATCTGCGCCCCCGCCCGCGCCGCCATCGCCAGCGCTGCGCCATTGGCCTGCGGCGGGTTGGTCGTCATCGCATAAAGCCGCCCGGCCCCGCCCGCCGCCATCATCACCGCGCGCGCGCCAAAAAAATGCACGCCGCCCCCATCGGCAGCCCACGCCCCGCACACCGCCCCGGTCTGTCCGCCGCGCTCCAGAGCAAGCGCCCGCACGCCTTCGACAACCCGGATATGCTCCGCCGCCGCCACCGCCCTGACCAGAGCCCGCATGATCGCCCGCCCCGACAAATCGCCGGACACCCGGACAATCCGCCGCCGCCGGTGCGCCGCCTCGCGCGCCAGGGCAAACCCGCCATCCGGTCTGCGGTCAAAAGAAACCCCCAGCGCCGTCAGATCCTCTATCCGCGCCGGAACCTCGCGCGCCAGAATGTCGCTCATTGCCGGATCGGAAATCCCGCCGCCCGCCGCGCGCGTGTCGGCGCTGTGGTCGGCAGGCGAATCCTCCGCATCGACCGCCGCCGCGATCCCTCCTTGCGCCCAGGCGCTCGCCGCGCTTCCCGCCGCGCCAATCGCCGCCGGAGTGATCACCGTCACCCGCAACGGCGCAGCCTTCAAGGCCATAAACAGGCCCGCCAGACCCCCGCCGACGACGAGAACATCGCCCGCATCAATCTTCTCGCCCATGGGGGACGCGTCCGCCGCGCGAGGCGCAGGAAAGGCCGCTACCGGCCCAGCGCCATCATGCGCTCAATCGGCCGGCGCGCCCGCGCCGCCAGACCCGGATCAATCACAACCTCGTCGCGCATCTCCAGCAGGCTGTCGAGAATCTTCGCCAGGGTGATCTTCTTCATATGCGGGCAAAGATTGCAGGGGCGAATAAACTCGACATCAGGATTTTCAACCGCAACATTGTCGCTCATCGAACATTCGGTGACCATCATCACTTTGCCCGGCTGGCGTGTGCGAACCCAATTGATCATCGCCGAAGTCGAGCCGGTAAAATCCGCCTCGGCAATCACATCGGGCGGACATTCGGGATGGGCAATGATCTGAAGTTCGCTATCGCCTGCCCGGTAATCGCGCAGCTCCTGGGCCGTGAAGCGCTCGTGAACCTCGCAGCGCCCCCGCCACGGAATGATCTCAACCTCGGTCTGCTCCGCAATGTTGCGCGCCAGATATTCATCCGGAATGCACAACACGCGCGGCGCGCCCAGCGACTCAACCACCTCCACCGCATTGGACGACGTGCAGCAAATGTCCGACTCGGCCTTCACCTCGGCGCTCGTGTTGACATAGGTGACAATCGGAACTCCCGGCCAGCGCCGCCGCAGCGCCCGCACATCGGCCCCCGTGATCGACGCCGCCAGCGAACACCCGGCCCCGGCATCCGGAATCAGAACCGTCTTGTCCGGATTGAGCAATTTCGCCGTCTCCGCCATGAAATGCACCCCGCATTGCACAATCACCGAAGCCTCGGCCCGCGCCGCCTCGCGCGCCAATTGCAGCGAGTCGCCGACAATGTCCCCCACGCAGTGGAAAATCTCCGGCGTCTGGTAGTTGTGCGCCAGAATCACCGCATCGCGCGCCTTCTTCAGTTCGCCAATCGCCAGAATATAGGGCGCAAAGGACGGCCACTCCATCGGCGGAACCACCTTGCGCACCTTCTCATAAAGCGGCGCGGCGGCCTCGGCGGCCTGCCGCGTGTAAGACAGGTCAGGCCGCGGCAGGCGGGCAAACGCCCCGGTCGAGCGCCGAAGCGCCGGGCCAGGCGCAGAGGCGGAAGCGGCAAGAGACATAAGCGCTCCTTGAGGATTTCGCACGCCCTTTATGCTCATTTTGAGCATAATCGGGGCCTCAAAAAAGCGGTTCAACGGACCACCGAAAGAACCGCAGGGGAAAAACTATAGACCTTTCCCGGCGGCAAGGCAAAAAAATTGCCCCTGCCGCCGCCCCCTCCCTCTGACCGGCCTCTTTCAGCCGGAAGCGGCTCTCTCCCCGCCCCGCCCGGCGCCGCGCGCCGCGCCGCCGGTCTTCAGATTGAGGCCCGGACCGCCGCGCTCGTCCAGAACCTCCTTGCGAAAGCGAAACTGCGCCGCCGGACGCCCCCCCGTTCGCCGCGAGAGCGGGCCGCTCGCCTCCACCAGATTCTCCCGCTCCACCAGACGGCGAAAATTCTGCTTGTGAAGATGAATCCCCGCAATCGCCTCGACCGCCTGCTGCAGCTCATACAATGTGAACAGGCGCGGCATCAGCTCAAAGATCACCGGGCGGTATTTCAGCTTGCCCCGCAGCCGCCCCACCGCCGTCGCCAGGATGCGCCGGTGGTCATATGGCATCGCCTGTCCCGCCCGGCCCCCCCGCCGCCCGGACTCGGCGACCAGACCCGCCTCATACAAAAGCTCATAGCGCTCCAGAACCTTTTCCTCATCCCAGCGCAACGGCGGCAGCCCAAAACACAGCCGCAAGCGCGCCCGCCGCCGCCGGTCGCCCTCCGCCCAGCCGCGCAAACGCCCAAGCAAATCCCGGTGCAGATCCCGGCGGCGGTCCTCCCACGGCAAAAACCCGTACCACCCCCTCCAGCGCCGCGCCGCCTGATCGGCTGCGCCGCCGCCGGACTCTTCCCGCGTCAACGTCAAATACCCCACCGAAACAACATCCCCGCCCCGCGCCGCCGCCCGCGGCGAATCCTGCCGCCCCCGGTCCCCAAACGTATACAATTGCTCAATATAACCCAGATCGCGCGCGGTCTGTTCCGCCACCAGCGCCCGCAAGCCCTTCTCCATCGTCCGGTGACGCTCAGGGTCGAAAAGCCCAAACGGCAAACTCGCCGCGCCCCGCTCCCCGCCCGTCGTCAAAACATGCGGCGCTCCACCGCGCATCGCGACAATCACCGCATTCAGACCAATCGCAATCGCGCTCCGCCCCGGCATCAGCCCCGCCGGACCGGAATCCTCGCAGGAAACTCGGACACCACACCCTCCCACACAGGCTGCGCCGGGGGCAGAGCCTCAATCGCCCGAACCATCCGCCCCTCCCGCCCCAGCGTCCGGTCACCCAAACGCACCAAAAGGCGATTCGGACTCGCATGCGCCGCCGACCGCCGCAAAACCCGCGCCGCCTCCGCCTCGCTCGTCTCCTCGTTCAAACAGCACAGCGCAATAAAACCCGCCGCCGTCGAGCGGCTCACACCCGCCAGACAATGAATCAACAGCGAACCCCGGCCATCCCACCCCCGGACAAAGGACACCAAATCCTCGGCATGCGACGCCCCCGCCGCACCCTCCTGCTCCACCGCGCTGTCGCTGAAGCCCAGACGCAAATGATGCGCCCGGTCAATCCCCGCCGGAGTCTCAATCATCGCAGACGGATTCAGCAGACTCACCAAATGCGTAACGCCCCGCCGGGCAATTACCTCTTCAACCGCGCTCAGGGGCGCGGTGTAAATCTTCGCCTTCCGGGTCTCATCCGGCATCAGCCCCGCTCACGAGGCGGGCTTCGCCTCGCGCTTGCCCGCCCCGCCCGGCGCGGCCTGATCCTCGCCCGCCTCTTTCTCCCCGCCCGGCGTCCGAAACGCCTTGAGCGTATGCGCGCCCCCGCGCTTGACCCCGGCGGCGGCCTTCTCATCCAGCGTCATCGTCCCCACAATCCGGCCCCCCCGCTCAACCGCCAACTCGCCATAGACAAGCGTCCCGGTCACCGAACCCGCCGCCCCCACCGCCAGCAGGCCCGTCACCGACAGCTCCCCCTCGAAAACCCCGTGAATCTCCGCCGAACCGCTCTGCGCCTTGCCCTTGAACGACCCGCTCTTGCCGATCTTCAGCGCCTTCGCCTCCACCGTCGCCTCGACCGCCCCCTCGATCATCAGCAACTCGCAGTCCTCAATCTTGCCCTCCATCTTCAGGCCCGGACCGACATGAAGCCGCGCACCCTGCGACTCAGAAAGGGGCGCAATCTGCTGCCCGCTCACCGTCCGGCTCGCCTGCAAACGCTCATAGACCGGACGCACCCGGCGCGCATCCCCCGACTCACCGCCGGTGCGCTCCACCGGCGCAGACGGCTCCGGCCTCCTCGGCGGCGAAAATCCCCCCGCCCCGGCCTCGGCAGCCGGAGGCTTGCTTCTCTTGAACATCATGCCGGTCTCCTTCGTCTGCCGCCCGCGAATCAAAAAAGAATACTGATCCCAACCCTTCCGCGCAAAAAAATCCTCCTCAAGACCCCGCCTCCCCGGGCAGAACGAAATCCGCCATCTGCGGTGCGCGCAGATCAAGAGCCACGCCTGCGCTCTCCAGCCCCGCCGCCCCCGCCCCCTCATCGGCCTGCGCCAGACGGTCAAGCCGCACAACCGCCAGCCCCAGACTCCCGCAACGCCCCCGCACCACCCCAACCGGCGCGCCGTTCAGCGTGATCGCCGTTCCCGGCTCAGGCAGGGCGCCCCGCCCCGGCAGGGCGCCCCGCCCCGGTAGGGCGCCTCGCCCTGGCAGGGCGCCGCGCCCCTCAATCACCACCAGCCTCTTGCGCAAAACCCCGCGCCGCTTCATCCGCGAGGTCACTTCCTGTCCCACATAGCAGCCCTTGGCGAAATCAAGCCCGTTCAGCAAATCGAAATTGCAGTCAAGCGCAAACAGCTCGCCGGGGGGAAGGTCTTCCGCCTCCGGGACTCCCAGCGACAGCGTATGGCGGCGCCAGGCCTGCGCCTGCGCCGCCGCTCCATGCGTCGAGACGCCACGCGTTGAGACACTGCGCGCCGCCGCCCTGCGTGCCTTGATCCGCCGCGCCCCCAGCGCCGCCGCGCGCGGGTCGGGGAAAAAGCCCTCTCCCCGCGCGCGTCCCGCGCCCGGATCCCGGCAGGCCCAGACCTGCCAGTCGCGGGACAAATCCTCGAATTCCACCGCCGCCCGCAGCCTGTAGAGAGTGAGTTTTTCTACCAGCGCCGCCAGATGCGCCGAAGCCACATCCAGCACAAAGCCGCCCCGGCCATCCAGATGATTGGCAAAAACCAGAAACTCAAAGAGCAATTTCCCCTGTGGCGTCAGCAATCCGGCATAGATCGCCCGTTGCTCCCCGGCCCGGGTGATGTCGTTGGTGATCAGGTCCTGTAAAAACCCGGCGGCATCGGCTCCCGACACCCGCAGCAAAGCGCGCCCGGCAAGCGGGAAGAGTTCCGGCGTTTGATCCAGCTGCGCCATCTAACAAACATACAAAATAAATGATAAAAATCGACAGGGCCGGAAAACGGCCCGGCAAAAAAGCGCGCCAGACAGCGCGTGAAGAGGGCAGGGGGCGTTCGCAAGGGGTGGCCGGATTCGATCTTTTGTTGCGCGGCGGCGTCATCGCCGGGCCGGACGGCGAGGCCGAAGCCGATATCGGCGTGCGCCAGGGCCGCATCGTCCAGATCGGCCCCCCCGCCGGAAGCGGCGCGGCGCGGGTGCTCGATCTGCGCGGCCTGCATATTCTGCCCGGCGTCCTCGACACCCAGGTCCATTTCCGCGAGCCGGGCGCGCCGGAGGCCGAACAGGCCGAAAACCTTGAAACCGGCAGCCGCGCCGCCGTGATGGGCGGGGTCACCGGCGTCTTCGAAATGCCGAACACCAATCCTCCCACCACAACCCCCGCCGCCCTCAAAGACAAACTGCGCCGCGCCCAGACCCGCATGTTCTGCGACTTCGCCTTCTATGCCGGGGGGATCGAAGATAATGCCGACAACCTCGCCCAACTGGAGCAAATGCCCGGCTGCTGCGGGATCAAGGTCTTCATGGGCTCGTCCACCGGAACCCTGCTCGCCGCCGAAGACCCGCAGATCGCCCGCATTCTGGCCGCCCTCTCCCGCCGCGCCGCCTTCCATGCCGAAGACGAGGCCCGCCTTCAGGCCCGGCGCGCCTACGCACAGCCGGGCCGGCCCGAAACCCATCCCCGCTGGCGCGACGCCGCCAGCGCGGCCCGCGCAACCCGCCGCCTCCTGCACCTCGCCCGCCGGGCCGGGCGCAAAATCCATGTCCTCCATGTCTCGACCGCCGGGGAACTCGCCCTCCTCGCCCGCGCCAAAGCCTTCGCCAGCGTCGAGGCGACCCCGCAACACCTCACCCTCGCCGCCCCCGCCTGCTATCAGCGCCTCGGAACCCGCGCCCAGATGAACCCCCCGATTCGCGGCCCCCGCCACCGCCGCGCCCTGTGGGCCGCCATCCGCAGCGGAATCGTCGATGTCATCGGCTCCGATCACGCCCCCCACAGCCTCGCCGCCAAGGCCCGCCCCTATCCCAACTCCCCCGCCGGAATGCCGGGCGTGCAGACCCTCGTCCCCCTCATGCTCGATCACGTAAACCGCGGCAGACTCTCGCTCGCCCGCCTGTGCCAACTGACCAGCGCCAACCCCGCCCGCCTCTTCGCCATCGCCGGAAAGGGGCGCATCGCCCCCGGCTTCGACGCCGACTTCACCATCGTCGACCTCAAAGCCCGCCGCCGAATCGAAGACGGCTGGATCGAAAGCCTGTGCGGCTGGACGCCTTTCCACGGCACAGAAGTGCAGGGCTGGCCCGCCGCCACCATCATTCGCGGCCAGACCGTCATGTGGCAGGGCGAAATCGCCCCCCAGGCCGCAGGCCGCCCTATCCGCTTCGCCTGACCCCGCCCTCAACGGACCGGCCCGGCACCGGCCAAACTCCGGCATTCGTGATCCGGCGATGATCGAATGTGATCGCCCCCACGCGCCATTTTCGCGCGCCCGGCCTGTATCATCACGATTACGGGGGGCACACCGGTCTGCAGGCATGCTCCATGCCGTTACCTGTCCAGCACAGCTTCCTCCAGAACTCCTACGCCGCCGCCCGCGAGGCCGCCCGAGTCGGCGGCGCGCTCCATGTCGACCGCAACGGACAGCTCGCCGTCGAGGGGCGCGGCTGGCTCGGACGCCAAGTCCTCCGACTCAAGCAGCGCTTCTTCCCCGGACACGTCCGCGCCCGCAACATGCAGCTCCTCAACCACCTCGCCAGCCGAATCCAGCGCGACCTCAATGTGCCGGGCGTGCGCGACTATCTCCATGCCCGCCACGACCGCCTCGCCGGCCAGCCGCGCAACGCCAAATTGCTCGCCAGCCATATCGCCGAGACCATCCAGCAATATGATCATGTCGCCGGACACGGCCACCCGGCCAGAAATCTGGCCTCCAAACATTTCGACGACCTCGTCGGCCCGCAGGCGCGCGGCAAAATGGCCTTCGCCGCGCGCAATCCGCCCCCCGGCTCCGCCGCCCGGATTCTGATTGAGGCCGGCTCCGGGGATTCGGTCGAGCGGCTGCGGGGCTACAAAACCCGCTATGAGAAATTTATGGCCCGCCTCGCCGAAGCCCCGGAACTCGCCAGAGGGCACACCCCCAATCCGACCGGCGAATCCCGCAGCCCCTGCAAAAACGCCGCCGGCGAGTTCACCCCGGCCTTCCACAAGGCGGCGATGCTGGTCATGCTCAATCGGGAGGGCATGCTCGACCGGAGCCAATTGAGGCAGGTCAGGCAGCCGGGCGCGAGTTTGAGCGAACTCAACTGGCTGGCCCAAAAATATGACGGGCTGAAAGACGCGCAGGCCCTCTGATTCGCCGCATCTTGTCGCCGGGGCCTCCGGCGCGCTATGACTCTCCTCTCTGACGAAAGGGGAGGGGTGTGCGGTGAGTTTCAGGGCGCTGGTCGTCTCCAAAGACGCCGACGGGCAAAAGGCCGAAATCCGGCAGGTCGCCGACGGCGAAATGCTGGAGGGCGAGGTTCTGATCGAGGTCGCCTTCTCGACCCTCAACTACAAGGACGGCCTCGCCCTGACCGGCGCGGCCCCGATCCTGCGCCGCCTGCCGATGATCCCCGGAATCGATCTGGCCGGGACGGTCCTTGAGCCGGGCGGCTCGCAATTCGCCCCCGGCGACAAAGTCGTCGTCAACGGCTTCGGTCTGGGCGAGGCCCATCATGGCGGCTACGCCCAAAGGGCCAGAGTCGACAAGGCATGGCCGACAAAACTGCCCGAAGCCTTCTCGCTCAAACAGGCGATGATGATCGGAACCGCCGGCTACACCGCCATGCTCTGCGTCATGGCGCTGGAGCGCCACGGCCTCAATCCGGCGGCCTCGCAGGACAGGCCGGTGCTGGTGACCGGCGCGGCGGGCGGCGTCGGCTCCATCGCGCTCGCCCTCCTCGCCCGGCTCGGCTACCGCACCGCCGCCGCCACCGGAAGGCCCGGCGAGGCTCCCTACCTGAAAACGCTGGGCGCAAGTGAAATCATCGACCGGGCCGAATTCACCGCGGCCGGCAGGCCGCTCGCCTCGGAGCGCTTCGCCGGGGCGGTCGACGCCGTCGGCAGCCATACGCTCGCCAATGTCCTCGCCCAGACCGCCTATGGCGGCTGCGTCGCCGCCTGCGGCCTGGCCCAGGGCATGGATTTGCCGGGCAGCGTGCTCCCCTTCATCCTGCGCGGGGTGACCCTCGCCGGAATCGACTCGGTGATGGCGCCGCAAAGCCTGCGCCAGAAAGCCTGGGCGCGGCTGGCCC
This sequence comes from Alphaproteobacteria bacterium, assembly GCA_965204775.1. Lineage (GTDB taxonomy): Bacteria > Pseudomonadota > Alphaproteobacteria > JAPOUT01 > CBDBFH01. The sequence continues at coordinate 58,566 of CBDBFH010000028.1, read as the reverse complement.
GCGATCTCGACCCCGCCCGGCTCGAAGCGGCGGCGGCGCAAAACTACCGCCTGGAGGACCTGCCCGGCCTCGCCCGGCAAATCCTCGCCGGAGCCGTGCGCGGGCGCGTCGTCGTCGACGTAAACGCCTGACCCCCAGCCTCCGCCCTCCGCCGGAATCTTTCATGCCTGAAAGCCTCGTCAATTTCGCCGCGCTCGTCGCCGATGTCTGGCGGACAAGCATTTTCGGCCTCGATCTGAGCCAGGTGCTGATCGCGCTGGCGATCTTCTTCGTCTTCTTCTTCCTGCGCGGGCTGGCCTCGCGCTTCCTCTTCAATGTCGCCGCCCGCTTCGCCCGCCGAACCCGGACCAAAATCGACGACTATTTGGTCGAAGCCCTCCTGCCCCCGGCCCGCTTCTTCTTCATCGTCGCCGGCCTCTTCTTCGCCGCCGAATATCTGCAACTGGAGGGAACCCCAGACCGCCTCGCCGAACAAAGCCTGCGCTCGCTGGTCGTCGTCGTGCTCTTCTGGGCGCTCCACAACGCCGCCGACCTCGCCGCGCAGGGCATGGAGCGCCTCGCCCGAATCCTCTCCGACGAAATCATCTCCTGGGCAACCCGCGCCCTGCGCTGGGCCGTCATCATTCTGGGCGCCGCCGCCGTCCTCCAAATCTGGGGAATCGAAGTCGGCCCCCTGATCGCCGGCCTCGGCCTGTTCGGACTCGCCGTCGCCCTGGGCGCGCAGGACCTGTTCAAAAACCTGCTCGCCGGCCTTTCCATTCTGCTCGAGCGCCGCTTTCACAAGGGCGACTGGATCAAGGTCGAGGGCGTCGTCGAAGGCACCGTCGCCGAAATCGGCTTCCGCTCAACCCGGATCAACCGCTTCGACAGCGCGCCGGTCACCGTCCCCAACACCGTCTTTTCCGACAACGCCGTGACCAACTTCTCCGCCATGAGCCATCGCCGCATCTATTGGCAGATCGGCGTCGAATATCGCACCACCGTGCCGCAACTGCGCGAAATCCGTGATAAAATCGAGGCCTATATCCGCGGCAATGACGCCTTCGACCTGTCGCAGTCGCTGTTCGTGCGAGTCGAGGAATTCTCCGACTCGGCCATCACCCTCATGCTCTACTGCTTCACGAAAACAACCCGCTGGGGCGAATGGCTGGCCATCAAGGAGGAATTGGCCTATGCGATCAAGCAGATCGTCGAACAGGCCGGATCCGGCTTCGCCTTCCCCAGCCGGTCGCTTTATATTGAGACGCTGCCCGGCGAGGGTGCCGAAATTTTTGCGCCGCCGCGAAACCGGGGAGGGGAGAAAGCATGACCGCGCTGCCGCCATTCCGCAAAGTTGATTTTCTGCCCATCCGCCTCGATGCCGAACGGCGCGCCAACGGCGAAATCCTCCTGCGCAACCTCAACCCGATGGGCGACCCGCCGCCAAACCTGATCGCCCCTTTGCGCAAAAACGCCGGGGAATTCGGCGACCGCGTCTGCCTCGCCGAGCGCCCCCCCGGCCCCGCCCGGCCCGGCGTCTGGACAACCTTGACTTATGCCCAGGCCGAAAAGCAGATCGCCGCCGCCGCCGCCGGGCTGATTGAACTGGGCCTCAAGGCAGGCGACCGGCTGATGATCCTGTCCGGAAACTCCATCCCCCACGCCGTCATCCATTACGCCGCCAACCTCGCCGGCGCCGCCATCGCCCCGGTCTCCGAAGCCTGGAGCCTGATGAGCGCCGACTTCGCCAAACTGATCCATGCCTTCGATCTCATCCGCCCGCAGATGATCTTCGTCGAAGACGCCAAGCCCTACGCCCGCGCCCTCGACGCCCTCGCCGGACGGCCCGGCTTCAAAAATGTCAAGATGATCGCGCGGGTCAATCCGCCGCCCGGCGCCATCGGCTATGACGATCTCCTGCGCGCAACCCCCGGCCCGGAGTCCGCCGCGCGCGAAGCCGGCCTCAATTGGGACACGGTCGCCAAATACCTCTTTACCTCCGGCTCGACCGCCATGCCCAAAGCGGTCATCACCACCCACGGCATGATCTGCATCAATTCGGTGATGGGTGCAAAGCTAACCGTCGATCCGCCCGGCTTCGACCACCATGTCCTGCTCAGCTGGCTGCCCTGGAATCACGTTTTTGGCGGCAGCGCCATCCTCAACACCGCGCTGGTCAGGGGATCGACTCTCTATCTGGACCGCGGGCGGCCTCTGCCGGGCCGGTTCGACGAAACCATCGCCGCCCTGCGCGACGTCGCCCCGACCGTCTATTCCAACGTGCCCATCGCCTACGGCATGCTGGCCGACGCCTTCGAGGCCGAGCCCGATCTGGCGAAAACATTCTTCTCCCGCCTGCGCAACCTCGCCTATGGCGGCGCGGCCATGGGCCGCGAGATGGCCGAGCGCATGCAAAACATCGCAGTCAAGGCCTGCGGCGAGCGAATCCTGTTCCTCTCCGGCTACGGCGCAACCGAAACCGCGCCGACCATCATGAGCGTCCAATGGCCGACCGATCAAATGGGCCTGCTGGGCCTGCCGCTTCCCGGAGTCGAAATCAAACTCTCGCCGGTCGGATCAAAGATGGAGGTGCGCGCCCGCGGCGCCTGCATTACCCCCGGCTATTACCGCGATGCGGAAAAAACCGCCGCCGCCTTCGACGACGAAGGATTCTATAAACTGGGCGACGGCGCGCGCTTCGCCGATCCGGACGACCCCGAAAAGGGCCTGATCTTCGACGGGCGCGTGGCCGAAGACTTCAAACTCGCAACCGGCGTCTGGGTCAATGCCGGCAAACTGCGCATCGCCGTCATCGACGCCGCCCGGGGCCTCCTGCGCGATGCCGTGATCGCCGGACTGGACCGCAATTACATCGGCGTCCTGGGCTTCCCCGATCTCGAATCGTGCGAAAAAGTCTGTGGGCCGCTCAACGGCGGCAACGATCCCGATCTGCTCGCCGAGCGCAAACTGCTCGACGCCCTGCGCACCCGCTTCGAGGCTTACAACGCAAAAAATCCCGGCTCCAGCACCCGGATCGGGCGCGCCCTGGTTTTGCGCACCCCCCCCAGCATGGACGCCGGCGAGATCACCGACAAGGGCTATATCAACCAGTCGGCGGCGCTGACCGCGCGCGCCAAAATCGTTGCCCGCCTCTACGCCACGCCGCACGATCCGGCGGTCATCGTCACCGACAAGCGGGCGCAATAAACCACTGGAGAAAGAGGGGCGCGGCTCCATGGAAACCGAACTTATCCTCCTGCTGGCCGCCGCCATGCTGGCCCTGGTTCAGGCCGTCCTGCCGCCGATCGTCGGGCGGCGGCAGGCCGACGGGCAGATGGAGCGCAGAGTCGTCTATGACGGCCTCGCCGGACGCCTCCAGCGCGCCCACCGCAATCTTCTCGAATCCCTGCCGGTTTTCGCCATTCTCGTCATCATGGGAAAAGTAACCGGCCAGCTGAATGAAACGACACGGCTGGCCGCTCATCTCTTTTTCTGGTCGCGCCTGGCCTATGTTCCAGCTTATGCAAGCGGCATTCCCCTGCTGCGCACCGGCATCTGGACGGTGAGCATAGCCGGACTGGTCATTATTTTTGTCCAGCTTGCGGGCTAATAACATTGAAAATGCTGAGAGAGGCTGAAAACAATGCCGAGAAGATTGATTTCGATGGCTCTGATTTATGACTTTGATGGCACTCTGGCTCCAGGTAATATGCAGGAGCATGCTTTCTTGCCAGATCTTGAGTTGGCAAAAAAATCATTCTGGGCAGAGGTTGGAAAGCTGGCAAAGGAAAAAGAAGCAGACGAGGTCCTTGTGTATATGAAACTAATGCTCGAGAAAGCCAATGAAAAGAAAAAGAAGATTCGCAAAGATAGCTTTGTGAAAAGTGGAAAAGAAATCGATGTTTTTGAAGGAGTTGAAGGCTGGTTTGAACGTATTGCAGAATATGGGAAATCTTTCGGAGTCAAGATTGAACATTTTATAATTTCATCCGGCTTGCGTGAATTTATCGAAGGTGTGCAAAAAGCCGGGAAAATCAAAAAAATCAAAAAAATCTTTGCTTCTTCATTTATGTATGATCAGCATGAGGTTGCACAATGGCCTGCGCTTGCCGTGAATTATACTAATAAAACGCAATACCTCTTTCGTATTAATAAGGGAATTCATGACGTAAGCGAGAATAAGAAATTGAATAATTATACACCAGAGGAAAAGCGGCCAATTCCCTTTGAGCGTATGATCTATATTGGCGATAGTGCGACAGATATTCCATGTTTTAAAATGGTTAAATATAAGGGTGGCCATGCAATAGCAGTTTATAAGCCGCATGCTAGAGGTGAGGGGGGCAAGAAAGCGGGACAAGATCTTATCAAACAGGGACGCGCTGATTTTTGTGCTCCAGCCAACTACTCTGATGGCCAGCAACTCGATAAAGTGGTTAAATCTATCATACATAAGATAGTTGCTGATGACGCACTTAAGCGTCTTAGATGATATGGGAGAGGTTTGGTGAACGGCGCGGAAAGCGTTTTGCGCACCCTGTGCGGCGCAGGCGTCAAGGTCTGCTTCGCCAATCCGGGAACATCGGAGATTCATCTGGTCGCCGCCCTCGACCGCGTGCCGGACATGCGCGCCGTTCTGGTTCTCTTCGAGGGCGTGGCCTCGGCCGCCGCCGACGGCTACGCCCGGATGACCGGCGCGCCCGCCGCAACCCTGTTCCATCTGGGGCCGGGCCTGGGCAATGCCATCGCCAATCTGCACAACGCGCGCCGCGCCGCCGCGCCGCTGGTCAACATCATCGGCGATCATCCCGGCTTCCATCTGCCCCATGATGCGCCCCTGACGTCGGATATCGAAAGCCTGGCGCGCCCGGTCTCGGGCTGGATCGCGCGCGCGCCCGATGCCGCGCGCGCCGCCGCGTCTGCCGCGCGCGCCGTCCGGGCGGCATGCGAGCCGCCCGGACAGATCGCCAGTCTGATCCTGCCCGCCGACGCCGCCTGGGGCGAGGCCGAAGGCCCCGCCCCGCCTTTGCCGCGTCCTGCGCCCGCGCCCGTTGCGCCCGCCGCCATCGAGCGCGCCGCCCGCGCCCTGAAGGCAGCAAAAAAGCCCGCCATCCTGTTGCGCGGGGCCTCCTTGCGCGCCGCAGCGCTGGAACATGCAGGCCGGATCGCCGCCGCAACCGGGGCGCAACTTTTCTGCGACACCTTCGCCCCCCGGATCGAGCGCGGGCGCGGGCGGGTTGCCGCCGCCCGCATACCCTATTTCCCCGAACAGGTTCTGGAAACGCTCGCCCCGTTTGACTGCCTGCTGCTGGCGGGCACGCGCGCGCCGGTTTCCTTTTTCGCCTATCCCGGCCTGCCCTCCAGCCTGCTGCCCGAAGGAACGGCCTGCGTCACCCTCTGCCACCCACACGAGGACGGCGCGCGCGCCTTGTCGGAACTGGCCGCCCATCTCAAGGCCCCCAAAGAGCCTGCCGGGCGCGTGTCCGCGGCGCCCGCCGCGCCGCCCAAAGCAGGCGGCCTGACGCCTGAAAGCATTGCCCAGAGCCTCGCCGCCTGCCTGCCGGAAGGCGCAATCGTCTGTGATGAGTCGGCGACTTCCGGCCTTGCCCTCTATGGCGCGCTGGCAAGTGCGCCGGCGCATGACCTGCTTGCGCTCACCGGCGGGGCCATCGGCCAGGGCCTGCCGCTTGCGGTCGGGGCAAGCGTTGCCTGCCCGGAGCGCAAGGTGATCTGCCTGCACGGCGATGGCGGGGCCATGTATACGCTGCAGAGTCTGTGGACCCAGGCGCGCGAGAAACTGGACGTGCTCACGGTCATCTTCTCCAACCGCGCCTACCGGATTTTGCAGTTCGAGCTGGCCCGCGCCGGGGCGGCCAATCCGGGGCCGGGGCCGCTCGCGCTGTTTGATTTGGGCAATCCCGATCTGGACTGGGCGCAGCTGGCGGGCGGGATGGGGGTCGAGGCAAGCCGGGCGCACAGCGCCGAAGAGTTTCACGCTCAGCTGACCGACGCCATGCGCCGCACGGGCCCGCGCCTGATCGAGGCGATCGTTTAGGAATCCGGCGGATGCGCCGTGTGAATCGGCTGGCCGGGGTGGAAGGCGTGGAACACGAAGGCAAAGGGGATCGTATGCGGGACGTCCTGTCCTTTGCGCCGCACGCGGACATTGCCGACATCGCGGCCTTTGGCAATCTCGCGGGCATCCAGCACCGAATGCTGCCCCGGCTCCCAGCTGATCTCGATCTCGCCCCGCGTGATGCGCTTGCGGGCGCGCAACACAGAAAGGGCAAAAGCCTCCGGGCCGCCCGCGCCCTCCACCGCCACGACCCGCGCCATCGGCGCAATGCCTTCCGGCAAAGAGCCGTCATAGAGAGGGGGACGGCCCGCCGGAACGTCGTAGCCCGCATAGGGCGTGAAGCCATAGGGGCGCGCCTGCGGCGCGGGCGGGCGCAGAACCTCGCCTTGGGGGAAGGCCCGCAGGAAGCGGTCAAAAGACTCGATCCGCGAGGGCAGCAGGCGCAGGCGTTCGCCCGCCCGCGCACCCGCAATCGCCTCGCCGGTGAACTGCTGCCACCAGCTTTCGCTTTGCCGGTCATACATGACCAGGTCGGAATGGAGGAGTTTTCCGGTCGTGCCGAAGGACAGAACGTCTTCTCCCTGCCGCCGGTCAAAAACCAGCGCGGCATTGCATAAGGGGCAGTAGGTCACCGCCACCGGGGTCCCGCCGACCCGGTCATTGACGATTTCGTGCCAGAGCAGGATGCTCAAGGGGTAGGCGCGGGCCTGGCCGCCATGAACCAGGGTGATCACCGGCGCGCCGGGGGCTATCGTCCCGGCGAGGCTGCCGGCGGGGGCGAAACGCGGTGTGTCAATCGCGGGAATGCCGTCTTTGGGTGGGCCGCCCTCCCGGATCAGGGAGAGGTCGGCGGTGTGGCGGGAAAAGTCGGTTTTCGGCCAGGCGCGTTTCCACTCGTCCGGCCCGGCGCGACTCGCGCCCGCGCCAAACACCAGCAAGACCGCGACAAACCCGGCAAGAAGATGCCGGAGGGGTGGAAGATTCCTATGCCCCATCTCTTATGCTGCGCTGGCCCTCTTCGCCGCCGGGACAAGATGACCCTGCATCCGGCCGATCACCTCCTCGGCCTCGGCCAGAGTCCGCTCGACAATCTCCCGGCACGACAAAACCTCATGCACCGCACCCGCGCCCTGACCCATCGCAAAACACGACCGGTCCGGGTCCAGACCTTCGACCTGGCCGCCGATCCCGCCCATCACATTCGCCTTGTGCGATAAAATCGCCTGCTCCGGAAACTGCCTGATCTCGTCCGCCCGCCTCTCCCAGTCGGCAACATAGGCGTTCTTGCGAACCCGCATCGGCTTGCCCGAATAGCATCGCGTGATGATCGTATCCGCATCGCCCGCCTCGACAACCGTCTGCTTGTAGAGCGCTCCGGCATGGGCCTCGTGCGAGGCAATAAAGCGCGTGCCCATCCACACCCCCTGACAGCCAAAGGCCAGCGCCGCCGCCAGGCCCCGCCCGTCAACAATCGAACCCGCCGCCACCACCGGCAGCGACACCGCATCAACAATCTGCGGCAGCAAAGCCATCCCGGCAATCAGGCCGGTATGGCCCCCGGCTTCGGTCCCTTGTGCAATCACCGCGTCCAGACCGGCGGCCTCGGCCTTCTGCGCATGGCGAACCGCACCGCAGACATTCATCACCTTCACGCCTGCCCCCTGCAGCTTCTCCTTCACCCCCAGCGGAACCCCAAGACCCGAAATAAACGCCGAAACCCCCTCCTCGATAATCATGTCCGCCGTCTCCTCCAGAGACTTGGGAACCGCCGCCAGAAGATCAAGGCCAAAGGGCTTGTCGGTCAGCTCCTTGACCCGCCGAATCTGTCTGCGAATCTCATCCGGCGGCAGGCCCGCCATCCCCAGCGTGCCAAAGCCCCCGGCCTGCGATACCGCCGCGCACACTTCCGCATAAGACACACCCCCCATGCCCGCAAGCATGATCGGGTGCTCCACTCCCAGCAAATCGCATAAAGGCGTTTTCAGACTCATCCTGCCCGCCCCCGTCGTCAGAAAATCGAATAGGCGCCGTCAATGATGATCGTGTCGCCCGTGTGATAGGCCGCCGCCTCCGACGCCAGGTAAACCGCGATCCCGCCAAAATCCGCCGGAGCGCCCCAGCGCCTCAAAGGTATGCGCGGAACAATCCGCTCCTCAAAAGCCGGATTGTCCTGCGCCTGCGCCGTCATGTCGGTCGCAATCCAGCCGGGCAAAATCGCGTTCGCCCGAATCCCAAAGCGCGCATGACCCGTCGCCAGCGCCCGGATCAGAGACAGCAGACCCCCCTTGCTCGCCGCATAGGCCTCAAAGCCCGTCGCCCCCTCAAGCGCCGACAAACTCGACACCCCAATCAGCGACCCGCCCGGATCTCCCGCCTTGGCCCGCTCGACCATGTGCCGCGCCGCCTCGCGCAGGGTGAAAGCCGCACCCTCCAGATTGACCCGCAAAACAGCCCGCCAGGCGCTGCCCGGCAGCTCGGTAAAACGATGGCCAAAACTCGAAATCCCGGCATTGGCAATGCAGCAGTCCAGACGACCCCCCAGGCCCGCAACCGTCTCCTCCATCGCCGAAGAGACCGCCGCCTCCTCGCCAACATCCACTTTCTTCGCAAAAACCTTGCCCCCGTGCCTGGCCAGAGCTTCGCGCGCCTCCGCGTTCTTGTCCTCGCGCCGGCCCCAGATCGCAACGCTTGCCCCGGCCTGGGCCAGGGCCTCGGCCATCCCAAGGCCGATCCCGGCATTGCCGCCGGTCACCAGCGCCGCCTTGCCGCTCAAATCAAATGGCTGATACATATCATCTCCCCCGCTCCAAACCGGCCCGCATCATAGCATGACCGGCCTGCCATGTGCTATAAGCGAAGCCATGCGCTTGCCCTTTTATATCACACAACTCAAGCGTGACCTCGCCTTCTGGGCGCGCGAGGGGTTGATCGCACAGGAGCGAATCCCGGCCATGCTCGACGCCCTCGTCCGGCGCGACTCCGCCGCAGAGTCGCCCGGGCGAATCTTCACCGCCGCCGGCGCCCTCCTGCTGTTGCTGGGAATCCTGATCACCGTCTCGGTCAACTGGGACGCCATCCCCCGCCTCGTCCGCCTCGCCACGCTCAGCGCAACCTTCATCGCCCTGTTCGCCGCGGGAACCGGCGCCCTCCTGATCTCCGCACAGCGCTGGATCGCAGAGCTCTGCTTCTTCCTCGCCGCCGGCGTCTTCGGCGCGAGCATCTTCCTGATCGCCCAAATGTACAATATCGACACCGGAAATGTCGCCGATGCGGTCATGCTCTGGGCGGCGGGCGCGCTGGCAACCGCCTGGGCCTCAGGACAGAAAAGCCCCCTGGGCCTTGCCTTCGTCGTCGCCACCATCTGGCTGGTCGCCAAACTCGGCAGCGATTACGGCGGATCCGAATCCGGCAGCTTCTATCCCCCGATGCTCCTCTTCCTCCTGCCCTGGACCGCAGGGCTGGCCACCACCCTCCTCTGGTCATGGCGGCGCGGTCTCCATCTGGCCGCCACCTCCTTCATCTTCTTCCTGGCCAGCCTGCTCGTAACCATTCCGGCGCTCGACGGGAAGGAGAAATTCGCCGTCTTTGGCCTCGCCGCCTTGAGCCTGATCCCCGCTACCTTTTTGCTCGCAGGCCTCCACGAGAACAAGGGACGTCCCGGCTGGCTGGCCGCCGCCGCCCCCGCCCTGCTCCGCTATGGAATCTTCCTCACACTGCCCTCTTACGCCGCCATCCATTTTGTGACAGGCGAAAAAGCCCAGCTCTTACAGGAGGGAAGCGACTCCCCCGGCGCTCTCGTTCCCCTCGCTCTGGCCTGCGTGCCCCTCTTGCTTCTCCTCGCCGCCGCCCACCTCCGCCGCCTGCGCCGGCTCGACGCCGCCGCCTTGCTCATCCCGGTCTGTTTCTTCGCCGTCTGCGGCCTCGCCATCCTGTCCGCAGCGCCCTCGGCCTTTTTCTGGCTCAGCGCGACCGGCCTGCTCCTCTTCAGCCTCTGGCTGATCGATCTCGGCGCGCGCCTCTATGACCCCGTGCTCCGATACCTGGGATATATTTTCTTCATCGCCGAAGCCCTCTTCCTCTATCTCAGGGCCTTCGGCTCGCTGCTGGAGACCGGCCTCGCCCTCATGCTCGGCGGCCTCCTCCTCATCGCTCTCGGCGCCGGACTCTATACCTTCGCCGCCCGGACCACAGCACGCTACCAGAAGCCGACGCCATGAACGCACAAGCCCGCATCCTGATCGCCCTCGCCCTCGCCTTCCTCTTTCAGATCGGGGCGCTGGGCTGGATGATCGCCGAACGCGCCTCGCTGCTGCGCCACGGCGAGACAATTGTCCTCGACGTCGAACCCTACGATCCGCGCGATCTTTTTCTCGGCCATTATCTTCGCTTAAACCTGCCGCTGCCCAGATCGCTGCCGCAGAACCTGCCGGGAGGCGAGCATGTCAGGCCCGGCGCTTTCGTTCATATCGTCTTTGAACAGAAGGGGGGGAGATGGGAGGCGCTCTCGGTCGATGATCGCCAGCCCGATGCCGCCCCGCCCCGGATTGTCCTGCGCGCCAAAGTCGAGCGCCGCTCCCGGCTTCGCTACGGAATCGAGCGCTATTACCTGCCGCAGGCCGATGCCGTCGAACTGGGGAGCAAGCTGGAAGAAGGCGCGGTGCAGCTGGTGGTCGCGGTCTCGAAGGAAACCGGCCGCGCGGCGATCAAGCGGCTGCTGGTCGAGGGCGAGCCGCGCTACGAAGACCCTCTCTTCTAGATCGCAAAATGCTTGGGAGAAGAGTCTTCCCATGTGCGGACGCTATGCCCTCTTCTCGCCGCCCGATGATCTGCGCGCGGCTTTCGGCGTCGCGGGAGAGATCGGCAATCTTCAGCCCCGCTACAATATCGCGCCAACCCAGTCCGCCCCCCTTGTCGGCTTGAACCGGCACAACCGCCCCGGCCTGATCCTCGCCGCCTGGGGCTGGCGGCGGGCCATCGCCGGGCGCGACAAACTCCTGATCAACGCCCGCAGCGAAAGCGCCGGTGACAAACCCGCCTTCCGCGAGGCGCTCAGCCGCCGCCGCTGCCTCGTTCCGGCGGACGCCTTCTACGAATGGGATAAAGCCAAGCAGCCTTTCGCCGTGCGCCGCGCCGATCACGCCCCCTTCGCCATGGCCGGACTCTGGGAGACGCGCGCGCACAACGGCGCGCGCGCCGTGCGCTTCGTCATTTTGACCACCCAGGCCAATCAAGCCCTCGCCCCCATCCATCACCGGATGCCGGTCATGCTGCCGCGCGAAGACTGGTCCGCCTGGCTCGACCGCGCAACCGCGCCGCGCGCCGCCGCCCAACTGCTCAAGCCCCTCGCTTCGCATCTGGTCGCCGCCCAGGCCATCGGCGCGCGCGTCAACAAGGTCGCCAACGATGACGCCGGCCTCCTCGACCCCGCCGCCGGCGGTGCTTAAACAATCTCAAAAATCTTGCCCGGATTGAAAATCCCGTCAGGGTCCAGCGCCCGCTTGATCGCCCGCATCGCCGCCATCTCGCCCGCACTCTTCTGGCGCAACAACGCCGCGCGCTTGACCACGCCGATCCCGTGCTCCGCGCTTACCGAGCCGCCCAGATCCAGAACGATCCCATAGACGATCTGCGCCAGACGCTCCCCCTGCTCCAGAAAGGCAGCCGCCGTCATGTCTTTCGGCTGACTCAGATTGAAATGAATGTTGCCGTCGCCCAGATGGCCAAAGGCAATGACCCGCACCCCCGGCAGCGCCGCGCGCACTGCCTGCGCCGCCCGCGCCATGAAATCCGGCAGGCGCGACACCGGAACCGAAACATCATGCTTGAGGCTGGCCCCTTCGCGTTTTTGCGCCTCCGGCAGACTCTCGCGCAAGCGCCACAGCTGCGCCGCCTGCGCCGCCGAGGCCGCCGCAACCGCAGTCGCGATCCTGCCGCCTTCAATCTCGCCGTTGAGAAAGGATTCCGCCGCCGCGCGCAGATCGTCCGCCTGCCGGCTGCTGTCCAGCGCGCACAGCACGTAAAACGCCGACCCTTCTCCTGCCAAGGGATCGCGCGTCTGCGGAATATGCCGCAAGATCAGCTCCAGCCCGGCCCGCGCAATCAGCTCGAAAGCGCTGACGCTCTCGCCGAAGCGCTCCTGCAGCGCGCGCAGCAGGCCAACCGCCGCTCCGGGATCGGCCACCGCCGCCCAAAAAACCGCGCGCGCACGCGGGCGCGCAAACAGTTTGAGCGCCGCCGCCGTGATAACCCCCAGCGTCCCCTCCGAGCCGACCAGCAGACTCTTCAGGTCATAGCCGCTGTTGTCCTTGCGCAGGCCGGAAAGCGCGCTGATCTGACTCCCGTCGGCTAGAACGGCTTCCAGACCCAGAGTCAAATCGCGCGCCGATCCGTAGCGCAGAACCGCCTGACCCCCGGCATTGGCCGCCAGCAGGCCGCCCAGCTGCGCGCTTCCCTCCGAGGCCAGCGACAGCGGAAACAGGCGATCCGCCCCCCGCGCCGCCGCCTGAATGTCGGACAGGATGCAGCCGGCTTCGGCAACCAGAACATTGTTCTGCGCGTCAACCGACCGAATCCGGTTCAAGCGGCCCAGGCTGAGCAAAATCGCCCGCGCGCCGTCAAACGGAACCTGCCCGCCGACAAGCCCCGTATTGCCGCTTTGCAGAACGATATGAAGCCCGCGCGCCCGCGCAATCCCAACCACCCGCGCAACCTCGCCCGCCGCCGCCGGACGGGCAACGCACAACGCGCGGCCCTCAAACGCCCCGCGCGGCTCGTGCATATAGGGCGCCGTCTCCTCCGCTCCGGTCAGAATATGATCCGGCCCCAGCGCGCCGCGCAGGTCATCCAGCGCTTTGTCCGTCCCGCCGCCCATATTATGATCGCCCCCTTATGTTGGCCGCCCTCGATCATATCATCCTCGCCGTGCGCGATCTCGACGCCGCCGCCCGGGGCTGGCAGGCCCTGCTTGGCCGCGCACCCTCATGGCGCGGCAGCCATCCGGGGCAGGGAACCGCCAATGTTCTCTTCCGCCTCGACAATATGTATCTGGAACTCATGGCCGCGACCGGCTCCGGCGCGCTGGCCGGCAGGCTGAACCGCCATCTCGATGACAAGGGCGAAGGCGTCTATGGTCTGTGCTTCGCAACCGGGGACATCGACGCTGCCGCGCGCCTCTTCGCCAAACGCGGCCTCGCCCCCCTCACCCCGGTCGGCGGCGAAGGCCGCGACGACCTCTCCGGCGCAATCCGCACATGGCGGCTCCTCTTCTTGCCCCTCAAGACGACCCGCGGCCTTTTTGTCTTTGTCATCGCCCATGACGGCCCCCCGGACACCCTGCCTTTTCGCGACCCCCCGGGCGACCCCATCGCCGCCGTCAACGCACTCGATCATGCCGTCATTACAACCTCTGATGCCGACGCCCTGATCGCCCTGCTCGGCGAAAAGGGTTTAGGATTGCGCCTCGCCCGCGATATCACCCGCCCCCGGTGGGGCGGGCGGATGATGTTTTTCCGCCTCAACCAGACAACCATCGAGGCCGTTGCCCGCACCGGCAGCACAGACCCCGACCGCTTCTGGGGCCTCGCCTGGCGCGTCCCCGAAATTCACGCCGCCCATAAGCGGCTCGCCGCACATGGCTTCGATATCTCGCCTGTGCGCAAGGGCCGCAAAGACGGAACCCTAACCATCACCCTGCGCGACGCCCCGGGAGACGTGCCGACCCTTCTGATCGGACCCGCCTGACGCCGCCCGCCGCAGGCGGTCATTGATCGCCGCGCCCAGGCCATGATCCGGAATCGGCATGACCGCAATCGCCGCAATGGCCGGGTCGGCGTCGAGCTCGTGCAGCATCGCGAAAAAATTGGCCGCCGCCTCGCGCAGATCGCCCGTCCGGCTCAACTGGCGCGCCGCCTTCGCCCCCGGCGGCGGCGGGCCGAAGGCCAGAAGCCCCTCGCCCGGACGCAGATCGCCCACCTCCAGCCGAAGCCGCTTGACCGGCGCGTAATGCGACAGACTCATCCCCGGAGACGGATGACCCGCCCCCCCGCCCCGTCCCCCGCCCGGCGCGGGAAGCAGCGCGCGGCCCAAAACCGCCTCTATCTCCTCTTGCGCCAGCGCGCCCTTGCGCAACAAAACCGGCGCATCCCCCGCACAGCCGATCACGGTCGATTCCAGCCCCAGCGCCGCCGGGCCGCCGTCCAGAACAAACACGCCCGGCAAGTCCTTCAGGTGACCGGCCCGCGTCGGACTCAAACGCCCCGACCGGTTGGCCGAAGGCGCCGCAATCGCCCCGCCAAACGCCGCCAGCAAAGCCTGCGCCACCGGGTGCGCCGGAACCCGTAGCGCAATCGTCTCCAGACCGGCGCTGACCAGATCGCTCACCTCGCCCCCCCGGCGCGGCACGACCAGGGTCAAAGGCCCCGGCCAGAACGCCCGCGCCAAAACCTGCGCCAGATCGTTCAAACGCCCAATCCGCTCCGCCACCGCCCTATCGCCGACATGAACGATCAAAGGATTGAAGCGCGGACGCCCCTTGACCGCGAAAATCGCCGCCACCGCCCGCCCATTCCCGGCATCGGCACCCAGGCCATAGACGGTCTCGGTCGGAAAGGCGGCCAACCCTCCGCGCCGCAAAACCGCCGCCGCCGCCTCAATTCGGCGCGCGGCAGATGATCCGCCCCTCTTCTGCTCCATATCCGCCATTGTTTTGAACCCCCCCGCAGGGCTAGAGTTAAAGCGGTAGCGCCGTAAGGGAGGACATTATGACCAAAACAGCAATCGAACAGGTCCGCGAAATGCTCGCCGCTTCCCTGGACCTTGACCCCAGCCGCTCGCCCCAGGAACTGCGCGAGACCATGAACGCCGCGGTCGGCGAATTCCCCGTCCCCGCCGACGCCTCAATCACCCCGGCAACGCTGGGCGGCATCCCCGCCGAGGAAACCCGCGCCGCCGGAGCCGGCAAGAACAACACCATCCTCTACCTGCATGGCGGCGGATACGTCATCGGCGCGCCGCTCACCCATCGCAGTCTGGTCGTCAAACTTTCCGCCGCCGCCGCCGCCACGGCCTTCTCGCTCGACTACCGCCTGGCCCCCGAACATCCCTTCCCCGCCGCAGTCGAAGACGCCGCCGCCGCCTACCGCGCCCTGCTCGATCAGGGCCGCGACCCCGCCCATATCGCCGTCAGCGGCGACTCGGCGGGCGGCGGCCTGACCTTCGCCCTCCTCCTCAAATTGCGCGAACTGGGCCTGCCCATGCCCGCCGCCGCCGCCCCGATCAGCCCGTGGACCGACCTCACCGGCCAGTCGAAAACCCTCCTCGCCAAGGCCACCGAAGACCCTGTCGTCCAGAAAGAGGGCCTGATGCGGCTGGCCGAGTGGTATCTGGCCGGGACAAAGCCCGATCACCCGCTCGCCTCGCCGCTCTTCGCCGACCTCTCCGGCCTGCCGCCGCTCCTGATTCAGGTCGGCAGCGCCGAGACCCTGCTCGACGATGCCCGCGAAATCCACGACCGCGCCAAAACCGCCGGAGTCGACTCGACCCTCGAAGTCTGGGACGAGATGATCCATGTCTGGCACCTCTTCCACTTCATGCTGCCCGAAGGCGCCAAGGCGCTTGATAAGATCGGCGCCTTCTTCCGCCGGCACTGGGCCGCCGCATGACCTATCGCGCGCCCATCGCCGATATCGAAGCCGCGCTCTACGATCAGGCCGATTTTGCCAGCCTCGCGCGCCTGCCCGCCTTCGCCGAAGCCGACCGCGATCTGGTGCGCGCCATCCTCGGCGAGGCGGGTAAATTCGCCTCGGACGTCCTCGATCCCCTCAACGCCCCCGCCGACCGCCAGGGCTGCAGCCTCGACCGCCAAAGCGGCGCGGTCACAACCCCGGCAGGCTTCCGCCAGGCCTGGCAGCGCTTCGCCGCAGGCGGCTGGGGCGGCCTGAGCGCCCCCAAGGCCTATGGCGGCCAGGGCCTGCCTTTCGCCCTCAATATCGCCGTCGCCGAAATCACCAACGCCGCCTGCATGTCCTTTACCCTCGCCCCGCTCCTGACCCAGGGCGCCATCGAGGCCCTCGCCGCCCACGGCAGCAACGAACTCAAAAACACCTATCTCCCCAAACTCATCTCCGGCGAATGGACCGGAACCATGAACCTCACCGAGCCGCAGGCCGGCTCCGATGTCGGCGCGCTGACCGCCAAAGCCACCCCCCAGCCCGACGGCAGCTATCTGATCGAGGGAACAAAAATCTTCATCACCTATGGCGAGCACGATCTGACCGGCAATATCATCCATCTCGTCCTCGCCCGCCGCCCCGATGCGCCCGCCGGCAGCCGGGGCGTCTCCCTCTTCCTCGTCCCCAAGCATCTCGACGACGCACAACAGACGCGCAACGATGTCTTCTGCATCGGCCTCGAAGCGAAACTCGGCATCCATGCCAGCCCCACCTGCGTCATGCGCTACGGCGAAAAGGGCGGCGCGCAAGGCTTCCTGATCGGCGGGGAAAATCAGGGCCTGGCCTGCATGTTCACCATGATGAACTTCGCCCGAATCGGCGTCGCCATTGAAGGCGCCGCCATGGCCGAACGCGCCTTCCAGCAGGCCCACGCCTTCGCCTGCGAGCGCAAGCAGGGCCGCGCCGCCAGCTGGCAGGGCAGGGGAGGCGCTCCGATCATTCATCACCCCGATGTCCGACGCATGCTGATGACCATCAAAGCCTTCGCCCAGAGCGCGCGCGGGCTGTGCTATGACGCCGCCGCCGCCGCCGATGTCGCCCGCGCCGCGCCCGATCCCGCCCTGCGCGCGCAGGCCGAAGCCCGCTGCGCCCTGCTCACCCCGATCGCCAAGGCCTGGGCCAGCGACCGCGGCGTCGACGCCGCCAATCTGGGAATCCAGATCCATGGCGGCATGGGCTTCATCGAGGAAACCGGCGCCGCCCAAATCCTCCGCGATGTCCGGATCGCCCCGATCTATGAAGGCACCAACGGAATCCAGGCCCATGATCTCGCCATGCGCAAGGTCATCGCCGATGGCGGCGAAGCCATGCGCGCCTATATCGGCGAGATCGCCGCCGAAGCCGCCGCCTGCGCCCAGGCCAACCGGCCCGGTCTGGCCCAGACCGGACGCCGTCTGGATGAAGGCATCGCTGCGCTGCGCCGGGCAACCGATTATCTGCTCGATCAGGGCGTCAAACAGCCGCAAGACAGCTTGGCCGGGGCAGCCGCCTATCTCGATCTCGCCGGGACTCTCGCCGGCGGCCATTATCTCGCCCGCCGCGCCCGCCGCGCCGGTGAAAATGGCGGCAGCGAAGCCACCGCCCTGTTCTATGCCGAAACCCGGCTGACCCGCGCCGCCGCGCTCGAAGCCGCCGCCTGCGCCGGAGCTGAGGCGCTCGACACCCTCCTGCCCCCGCAGGAGGCCCGCGCCGGATGAGCCGGGCCGCCGCCAAAGCCCCCGCGCCGCCCCCGGCGGCCAACGGCATTCGCTATCCGTGGGCCCAGCCACCGGAACCGGGCGAATTGCGCGAAGTCGTCCCCGGCCTCCACTGGCTGCGCATGCCTTTGCCCTTTGCCCTCGACCATATCAACCTCTGGCTGGCCGAAGACGGCGACGGCTGGACGGTGATCGACACCGGCACGGCAACCGGCAAGGCCAAGGAAATCTGGCGCGCAACGCTTGCCCGGATAGGCAGGAATCTTCCCGTGCGCCGGGTCATCGTAACCCACCTTCATCCCGATCATATCGGCCTGGCCGGATGGTTCTCCCGCAAATACGGCGCTGAACTCTGGATGTCGCGCACCGACTATCTGATGTGCCGCATGCTCGCCACCGACACCGGAAAGGACGCGCCGCGCGAAGCCCTCGACTTCTACCGCGCCGCCGGTTTTGGCGAAGACCAGATCTCCGCCTATGAAGAGCGCTTCGGCGGCTTCGGCATGCTCATCTCCCGCCTGCCCGATTCCTACCGCCGCCTGACCCACGGCGAGACCATCACGATCGGCGCGAGCAGCTGGGCGATCGTCGTCGGCGCCGGCCACGCCCCGGAGCATATCTGCCTCTATGACAAAGCCCGCCGCCTGTTCATCTCCGGCGATCAGGTGCTGCCGCGCATCTCGTCGAATGTCAGCGTCTTCCCGACCGAACCCGCCGCCGATCCGCTCGGCGACTGGCTCCACTCGTGCCGCGCGCTGGGCGCGCAAATCCCCGATGACGTCCTCGTCCTGCCCGCCCACAACGAGCCTTTCCATGGCCTCCATGCCCGCCTCAAGGCCCTCATCGACAACCACGAAAAGGCGCTCGCGCGCCTCATGGAAATGTGCGCCGCACACCCGCGCCGCGCCGTTGACCTCTTCCCCGCCCTCTTCCGCCGCCGGGTCGACCGCAGCCTCTACATGATGGCCGTCGGCGAAAGCATCGCCCACCTCAACTACCTCATCCGCCGCAACAAAATCACCGCCGCGCGCGACGCCGACGGCATCAATTGGTACAGCGCAACAGACGCGGAGAGACAGCCATGACCAGCCTTAAGGGCAAAACCCTCTTCATCAGCGGTGCCAGCCGCGGCATCGGCCTCGCCATCGCCCTGCGCGCCGCCCGCGACGGCGCCAATATCGCGATTGCCGCCAAAACCGCCGACCCCCATCCCAAACTGCCCGGAACCATCCACACCGCCGCCAAAGAAATCGAACAGGCGGGCGGACAGGCCCTGCCCCTGGTCTGCGACATCCGCAGCGAAGAGCAGGTCCACGACGCCGTCGACAAAACCGCCGCGCATTTCGGCGGCATCGACATCTGCATCAACAACGCCAGCGCCATCAGCCTCACCCCGGTCGCCGCCACCGACATGAAGCGCTTCGATCTCATGCACCAGATCAACGCCCGCGGCACCTTCCTGGTCTCCAAATACTGCCTGCCCCATCTCAAGCAGGCGGCCAATCCGCACATCCTCGCCCTCTCCCCGCCGCTCGACTTCTCCGAAAAGTGGTTCGCCCCCCACACCGCCTACTCCATCGCCAAATACGGCATGAGTCTGGTCATGCTGGGCCTGGCCGGCGAATTGCGCGAAGACGGAATCGCCGCCAATGCGCTCTGGCCGCGCACCGGAATCGCCACCGCCGCCATCCGCTTCGCGCTGGGCGGCGACGACGCCATGCGCGCCTGCCGCACCCCCGAAATCCTCGCCGATGCCGCCCACCTCATCTTGACCAAGCCGTCCCGTGAGTTCACTGGCCGCTTTTGCATTGACGACACCCTCCTCGCCGAACACGGGGTCACCGATTTCGACCGCTACCGCGTCGATCCCTCGCGCGACTTGATGCCCGACTTCTTCGTCCCCGATGACGTCCCCGCCCCCGCCTCCCTCAAGGCGCTGCGCTAGGAGCCGGGCGATGGCCGCAAAAACAGGCGCAACCGGCGAACTCACTTTCGAGCAGGCCCTGGCCCGGCTCGAGCAGATCGTCGAGCAGCTGGAGAGCGGCGGCGCCGATCTGGAAGAGTCGATCAAAATCTACGAGGAAGGCATGAAACTCAAAACCCGCTGCGAGGCCAAACTGGAAGAGGCGCGCCTCAGGGTCGAGAAGATCGTCACCGGCCCGGACGGCGCTGCCGCAACCGAACCCGCTCCGGAACTGGCCGCCGATCCCGCCGGACGCGGGCGCAAGTAAGAGCGCCGCGCCCATGCCGGGGACGCTCCCCGCCGAACTGAAAACCGCCGCCCGCCGCGTCGAGGCCGAACTGGCCCGCCTGCTGCCCCCCGGCGCGGCTCCCCTCGCCCGCGCCATGCGCCACGCCGCCCTGAGCGGCGGCAAACGGCTGCGGCCTTTTCTGCTCGCCGCCTCGGCCCGCCTGTGCGGCGCACAGCTGCGCAACTGGCGCGCGCCCGCCGCGCTGGAATGCGTCCATGCCTATTCGCTGATCCACGACGACCTGCCCTGCATGGACGACGCCCAAACCCGGCGCGGCCAGCCCGCCTTGCACCGCATCTTCGGCGAGGCTCCGGCCATTCTCGCCGGAGACGGGCTTTTGACCCTGGCCTTCGCGATCCTGTCCGATCCGGCGACCGATCCCTCGGCCCGAATCCGCGCCCGCCTGTGCGCGATCCTCGCGGGCGGCGGCGGCGATATGGTGCACGGACAGGCCCGCGACGTCGCCGGAGAGCAGGGCGACGACATCCGCCGGCTCAAGACCGGCGCGCTGATGGCCGCCGCCTGCGAAATGGGCGCGGTCATCGCCCGCGCCCCCCCGCCCGCCGCCCGCCGCCTGCGCCAATTCGGCGCGGCGCTGGGCCTCGCCTTTCAGCTGCGCGACGACGCCCTCGACGCCGGACCTGATCCCGCCCTCGCCCCCGCCGCCCGCAAGGCCGCCGAAGAAGCCGTCTCCCATCTTGCGCTATTCGGCAAAAAAGCCGATCTTCTCTCGCAGGCCGCCCGCTTCGCCGCCGAGCGGCAGGAGCCAAAAACATGAAACCCCCGGTTATGACGCCCCCGGCTTCCAAAATGCCCCTCCTCGACCGCATCCGCACCCCCGCCGATCTGCGCCAATTGCCGGAAAGCGGCCTGCCCCAACTCGCCGAAGAACTGCGCGCCGAACTGATCAAAGCCGTCTCCGCCACCGGCGGCCATCTGGGCGCGGGACTGGGCGTCGTCGAACTCACCGCCGCCCTCCATTACGTCTTCGACACCCCCCGCGACAAACTCATCTGGGACGTCGGACACCAGACCTATCCCCATAAAATCCTCACCGGGCGGCGCAACCTTATGCACACCCTGCGCCAGGAAGGGGGGCTTTCCGGATTCACCAAGCGCGCCGAAAGCGTCTACGACCCTTTCGGCGCGGCCCATGCCTCGACCTCGATTTCGGCGGGGCTGGGCTTCGCCACCGCCCGCGACCTCAAGGGCGAAGATCACCACGTCGTCTGCGTCATCGGCGACGGCGCACTCTCCGGCGGCATGGCCTATGAAGCCATGAACAATGCCGGCGCCCTCAAATCGCGCCTGATCGTCATCCTCAATGACAACGATATGTCCATCGCCCCGCCGGTCGGCGCGATGAGCGCCTATCTGGCCCGCCTGATCTCAGGCCGCGCCTATCGCGGCCTGCGCGGACTGGCCCGCCGCCTTCTGAGCCGCCTGCCCCGCCGCTTCGTCCGCCTCGCCGCCCGCGCCGAAGAATATGCCCGAACCCTGGCGACCGGCGGAACCCTCTTCGAGGAGATGGGCTTCTATTACATCGGCCCGATAGACGGACACAAAATCGACCACCTCCTGCCCGTCCTCAAAAACCTCCGCGACGTCCGCTCGCCCCGCCCCGTCCTCCTCCACGTCGTCACCCGCAAGGGCAAGGGATATGCCCCCGCCGAAAAATCCGCCGACAAATATCACGGCGTCGCCCGCTTCAATGTCATAACCGGCGAGCAGAAAAAATCCGCCTCGCCCGCCCCCTCCTATACGGCGGTCTTCGCCAAAACCCTCGCCGAACTCGCCCGCCGCGACCCCAAAATCTGCGCGATCACCGCCGCCATGCCCTCAGGCACCGGACTCGACCTCTTCGCGCGCCGGCACCCGGAGCGCTGCTTCGACGTCGGCATCGCCGAACAACATGCGGTCACCTTCGCCGCCGGGCTGGCCGCCCAGGGCATGAAGCCCTTCGCCGCCATCTATTCCACCTTCCTCCAGCGCGCCTGCGATCAGGTCATCCATGACGTGGCCATCCAGAAACTGCCGGTGCGCTTCGCCATCGACCGCGCCGGGCTGGTCGGCGCGGACGGCCCGACCCATGCCGGAGCGTTCGATATCGCCCTGCTCGCCGCGCTCCCCGGCTTCGTCGTCATGGCCGCCGCCGACGAGGCCGAACTCGCCCGCATGACCGCAACCGCCGCCGCCCTCGACGACGCCCCGTGCGCCTTCCGCTATCCGCGCGGCGCCGGACCCGGCGCGCCAATCCCCGAAAACCCGCAACCCCTGACCATCGGCAAGGGCCGCATCCTGCGCCAGGGCAGCCACGCCGCCATCCTCAATTTCGGCGCGCGCCTCGCCGAAGCCGAAAAGGCCGTCCAAATCCTCGCCCGCCACGGCCTCTCGGCCACCCTCGCCGACGCCCGCTTCGCCAAGCCCCTCGATGAGGCCCTGATCCTTGATCTCGCCCGCAATCACCCCCTCCTCGTCACGCTGGAGGAAGGCGCCGCCGGAGGCTTCGCCGCCCATGCCGCCGCCCTCCTCGCCCGCAACGGCCTGCTGGAGCGCACCGCCGCCTTCCGCCCCCTCTACCTCCCCGACCGCTTCATCGATCACGCCGACCCCGCCCGGATGTATAGTCAGGCCGGACTCGACGCCGATCATATCGCCCGGACCGTGCGCCATGCTCTCGACTCTGCCGGATACAAAATCTCTCAAAGCGCCTGAACGCCGCCCCTTGCGCGCCCGCCTGCATGGCGCAATCCAGCTGCTGCGGCTGGGCTGGTATGCCGCCCACCATCTGCTCGCCAACAAACTGCGCGGGCCGCTGCGCCCCGGCGGACAGCCGCTGCGCCTCAAGGCCCGGCCCCCAGGCCGCAAACGAATCCTCGCCGCCGTCGCCGAATTGCTGGAGCGCGACCGCCGCCGGGTCGCCGCCGGACGCTGCCCCCCCGCCCCGCTGCGGGGCAATCCCTTCCGGGGGCTGGCCAACTCCATCCGCTTCTTCGCCGATCTGCGCCGCTTCGACCGCCGCCGCCTCGCCCGCGACTGCCGCCAGGCCGAAACCCCCGAACGCCGCCGAATCTACCCGCCCTATTACCTGCGCAACTTCCACTACCAGACCGACGGCTATTTCTCCGAATATTCGGCGGCGCTCTATGACACCCAGGTCGAAATCCTGTTCGCCGGCTGCGCCGCCCCGATGCGCCGCCAGGCCCTGCCCATGCTCGCCGACTTCCTCGCCCGCAGGCCCGCCGATGCCCGCCTGCTCGATCTGGCCTGCGGCACCGCCCCGCTCCTCGCCGATCTGCGCCGCGCCCATCCGCGCCTGTCCATCACCGGCCTCGACCTCTCCCATCCCTATCTGCGCCGCGCGCGGCGCCGAAACCGCGCCGCCCGCTTCGCACAGGGCCTCGCCGAGCGCCTCCCCTTCGCCCCGCAAAGTTTCGACGCCGTCTGCGCCGTCTATCTCTTCCACGAATTGCCCCCGCCGGTCCGGCGCGCGAGCGCGCAGGAAATCGCCCGCGTCCTCAAGCCCGGCGGCCTCTTCCTGTGCGTCGATTCCATCCAGACCGGCGACGCCCCAAACCTCGACGCCCTGCTCGAAATCTTCCCCCAGGGCGTCCATGAGCCGTATTTCGCAACCTATCTGCGCGAAGACTTCCCGGCCATGATGCGCGCGGCGGGACTCAACTTCATCACCGCCGAAACCGCGCTCCTCTCCAAAATCTCCGGCTTCGTCAAAGCCCCGGCCCGCGCCCCATGACCCTGCGCCGGGAGCCTTTAACCGCCGCCGCCGGAATCGAAATCTCCGGCCTTGATCTTGCTCAGCCTCTGGCCGAAAACGCGCGCCGGGAGATCAAACAGGCGCTGAACCGCTATGGCGCCGTCTTCTTCCGCGATCAGACCCTCACCCATGAGCGCCAGATCGCCTTCGCCCGCAATTTCGGCAAACTCGAAATCCATCCCATCGTCGAGGGACTCCCCGGCGCGCCCGAAATCATCAAAGTCCACAAACCCGCCGGGGCGCGGGCCAGTTTCGGCCTCGGCTGGCACAGCGACAACTCCTTCTTCCAGGCCCCCAGCCTCGGCACCGTCCTCTATGCCGCCCGCGTGCCCCCGGTCGGCGGCGACACGCTCTTCGCCAACCAGCAGGCCGCCTATGACGGCCTCTCAAACGGCATGAAAACCCTCCTCGGCGGCCTCAGCGCGGTCCACGCCGCCCGCGCGGCCTATACCTCACCCACCGCCCTCGAAAAATACAGGCCCGGCGGCCCGATGACCTATCGCCGCTCCCCGGCTCTCGACGCTCAAATCGAACACCGCGCCGTCATCCGCCACCCCGAAACCGGACGCAAGGCGCTCTACCTCAATCCCATGTTCACCCGCCGCTTCAAGGATATGACGGAGGAAGAAAGCCGCCCCCTGCTCGAATTCCTCTTCGCCCATGCGGTGCGCGAAGAATTCTGCTGCCGCTTTCGCTGGCGCGAGGGGTCGGTCGCCTTCTGGGACAACCGGGTCGTCCAGCATGCCGCGCTCGACGACTGCCCCGATCATGAGCGCCTCCTCTACCGGGCGACCATCGCCGGCGCGCCGCTCGACTGACCGGTCTGCCCCCGGTGGCGAAGCATATGATCGGCCAGAACGCAGGCCAGCATCGCCTCCCCCACCGGAACCGCCCGAATCCCCACGCAGGGATCATGCCGCCCCGCCGTCGAAATCTCCGTCTCCCCGCCGGAGCGCGTGATCGTCTTTTTGGGCAGGCGAATCGAAGATGTCGGCTTGACCGCAAAGCGGGCGACAATCGCCTGCCCGGTCGAAATCCCGCCCAGAACCCCCCCGGCATGATTGCTCGCAAAAACCGGCTTGCCCGCTTTCATGCGCATCGCGTCGCTGCTCTGCGCGCCGTCCTGCGCGGCGGCGGCAAAGCCGTCGCCGATCTCAACCCCCTTGACCGCATTGATGCTCATCAGGGCGGCGGCCAGATCGGCGTCGAGCTTGCCGTAGAGCGGCGCCCCCAGACCCGCCGGAACCGACCGCGCCCGCAGCTCAATCACCGCCCCGCATGACGAGCCTGCTTTGCGCAAGCCGTCCAGATAGGCCGCCCATGCTTTGGCCGCCTGCGCGTCCGGACACCAGAAGGGATTCTTGCCGATCTCGCCGTCGCGCCACCTGCCGCGCTCAATCCGGTGCGGCCCCAATTGCACCAGCGCCCCGGTGATCTCAACTCCGGAAATGATCTTGCGCGCAATCGCCCCCGCCGCCACCCGCGCCGCCGTCTCCCGCGCCGAAGCCCGCCCGCCCCCGCGCGGGTCGCGCAGGCCGTATTTCGCCTCATAGGCGTAATCGGCATGGCCGGGCCGGTAGGATTGGGCAATCGCCTCGTAATCTTTCGGGCGGGCGTCAAGATTGGCGATCATCAGGTGAATCGGCGCGCCGGTCGTGCGCCCCTCATAAAGACCGGAAAGAATCTCAACCCGGTCCGGCTCCCGGCGCTGACTGGTAAAGCGCGAACCCCCCGGACGCCGCCGGTCCAGCCACGGCTGAATATCCGCCTCCGACAGGCCAAGGCCGGGCGGCGCGCCGTCCACCACGCAGCCCAGCGCCGCCCCGTGCGACTCGCCCCAGGTCGTCACCCGAAACAAATGGCCAAAACTGTTATGCGACATCGCAGGCGTGACTCCATGCCGGCCTCCCGGCTATTATAGCCTCTGATCCCCCGCGTGGCCCCGGCACAACGCCCGGCATGACAAAAAAAGCTTCGACCTATGCCTTCCGCCCGCCCCGCACAGTCCGACCCCTTCGCCCGCGCGCGCGACCCCTTCGCCCTCTTTGCGCGCTGGATGGCTCAGGCCCGCGCCGCCGAACCCCATGACCCCGACGCCGCCGCCCTCGCCACCACGGGAAACCGCGGACTCCCCAATCTGCGCATGGTTCTGGTCCGGCAGGCCGGGCCGGAGGGCTTCGTCTTTTTCACCAATCTGGAAAGCGTCAAGGGGCGGGAATTACACGCCCACCCCGCCGCCGCCCTGTGTTTCCACTGGAAAAGCGCTCGCCGCCAGGTCCGGGTGCGCGGCAAAATCCGCCCATGCACCCAAGCTCAGGCCGACGCCTATTTTGCCTCCCGCTCGCGCGCCAACCAGATCGGCGCCTGGGCCTCGCAGCAATCGCGCCCGCTCGCCTCCCCCGCCGCCCTGCAAAGGGCCGCCGCCGCAATCGAAAAAAAATTCCGCGCCCAGCCCATCCCCCGCCCGCCTTATTGGGGCGGCTTTCGCCTTATCCCCCGCGAAATCGAATTCTGGCAGTCCGCCCCCGCCCGCCTCCATCACCGAATCCTGTTCCGCCTCCCCGCCCGCGCCGGATCCGTCCAAATCCTGCGCCTCTTCCCTTGACCCTCCGATGTCCGCCCCCGCCATCAGCAGCACCGCCTCCGACCGCCTCGTGCGCAGCGCCAGCTGGGCCTCCGTCCTCGCCGCCCTCCTGATGATCGCCATCAAGGGCGCGGCATGGCTCGCCACCGGCTCGCTCGCCATCCTCGGCGCGCTCGCCGATTCCATCCTCGACGCCGCCGCCGCCCTCCTCATCTTCGCCGCCATCCGCTACGCCCTCGCCCCCGCCGACCACGAACACCGCTTCGGACACGGCAAGGCCGAGGCCATCGCCGCACTCTTCCAGGGCGGATTGATGTGCGCCGTCGCCCTCTTCCTCCTCTGGGGCGCCGCCCGCCTCTCCTTCGAGCCCGTTCCCATCGCCAACAGCCTCTGGGGCGCCGCCGCCCTCGCCGCCTGCATGATCATCACCCTCGCCCTCGTCTCCTATCAGCGCTTCGTCGTCCGCCGCACCCGCTCGCTCGCCATCGAAAGCGACTCCCTCCATTACCGCGCCGATTTCCTCCTCCACTTCGCCGCCCTGATCGGCGTCGCCGGGGCCGGACTCCTCGCCCTGCCACGCCTCGACGCCATCTGCGCCGCCCTCATCGCCCTCTATATCGGCTTCGAGGCCTGGAACATCGTCTCCCGCTCCTTCGGACAACTCATGGATCACGAACTGCCCGACGCCGAGCGCAGCCGCGTCAAGGCCATCGCCCTCCGGCACCCCGACGTGCGCGGCGTCCACGATCTGCGCACCCGCCTCTCCGGACGCCACCCGGTGATCCAGTTCCATATCGAACTCGACCCCGCCATGAGCCTCCTGCGCGCCCATGACGTCTCCGACGCTGTCGAAGCCGCACTCCGCGCCGCCATGCCGGGGGCCGACATCCTCATCCATCAGGACCCGGAGGGCCTCGAAAAGCCGACCCGCTTCGAGCGCAGCTGAGACCGGCTTGCGCCCCCCGCGTCTCCCCGCGTAAAATCCCCCCAAAAAGGGAGACCCACATGCGCGGATTGATGCAGGACTGGCCGCTGCTCGAAACCACCATTCTCGACTACGCCAAAAAGGAACATGGCAGCCGCGAAATCGTCTCGCGCAGCGTCGAGGGGCCGATCCACCGGACCACCTATGCCGAAACCCACCTGCGCGCCCGCAAATGCGCACAGGCCCTCCGCAGACTGGGCGTCCGGCCTGGCGACGTCGTCGCCACCATGGCCTGGAACAACTGGCGGCATTTCGAAAGCTGGTACGGAATCCTGGGCGCCGGCGCAGTCTATCACACCCTCAATCCCCGCCTGTTCGCCGATCAGCTGGTCTATATCATCAATCACGCCGGGGATTCCTGGCTCCTGCTCGACACCAGCTTCGTCCCCGTCCTCGAAGCCATCGCCCCCAAACTCCCCGCCCTCAAGGGCTATATCCTCCTCGCCGGAAAGGCGAACATGCCCGAAACCAAACTCAAAAACGCCCTCTCCTATGAAGAACTGATCGCCGCCGAAGACGGCGATTTCAAATGGGCCAAAGTGGACGAAAACGACGCCGCCGGCATGTGCTACACCTCCGGCACGACCGGCAATCCCAAGGGCGTGGTCTATTCGCACCGCTCCAATGTTCTGCACACCTTCATCAGCAATTCCGCCGACGCGATGGGCCTGCGCGCCGTCGACACGGTCATGCCGGTGGTGCCGCTCTTCCACGCCAATGCCTGGGGCCTGACCTTCTCGGCCCCGGCGGCCGGCGCAAAACTGGTCATGCCCGGGCCGAAAATGGACGGCGAGAGCATCTACCAGCTGCTCGAGGCCGAAGAGGTCTCGATCACCGCCGCCGTCCCGACCGTCTGGCTCATGCTCCTGCAATATCTCGAAAAGGAGAACAAGAAACTCCCACATCTGCAAAAGGTGACCATCGGCGGCTCGGCGGTGCCGCGCATGATGCTCGAAAAATTCGAGCGCGACTACGGCGTCGCCGTCTCCCATCTCTGGGGCATGACCGAAATGAGCCCGCTGGGAACCATCGGCGCGCCGGTCCCGGGCATGGAGAACATGGCCTTTGCGCAGAAAATGGACGTCAAAATCAAGCAGGGACGCGCCCCCTACGGCGTTGAGATGAAAATCACCGGCGATGACGGCAAAACCCTGCCCCGCGACGGCAAAACCTTCGGCCATCTCATGGTCAAAGGACCGGCGGTCGCCGCCGCTTATCTCAAAGGGGAGGGGGGCGATATTCTCAATGCCGAAGGCTGGTTCGACACCGGCGACGTCGCAACCCTCGACCCCCAAGGCTATATGCAAATCACCGACCGCTCCAAGGACGTCATCAAATCGGGCGGGGAGTGGATTTCCTCAATCGAACTGGAGAACCTCGCCGTCGGCCACCCCGGCGTCGCCGAAGCGGCGGTGATCGGCCTGCCGCACCCAAAATGGGACGAGCGCCCTCTCCTGATCCTCGTCCGCAAAGAGAAAGCCCAGGTCGAAGCCGGCGATGTGCGCAAATTCATGGAGGGCAAAATCGCCAAATGGTGGATGCCCGACGATATCATCTTCGTCGACGAAATCCCCCACACCGCCACCGGCAAAATCCAGAAGATCACATTGCGTGAGCGCTTCAAGGATCACCAACTGCCCGCAGCCCAATGACGACTCCCCCGCCCCCGCCGCAATCGCTTGATGAACCGGTGTCGCTGCCGCCATACACGCCGGCGCGCTGGCCGCGGCGGCTTGGAATCGCCGCCGCCCTGTCCTGGCTGGCCAGCCTGCTTTGGGTGCGCCTCGAAATTGGCGGCGCCGAGGTTTTCCTCCTCCTGTTCGTTCTGGCCCTCGCCGCCGCCCTCGCCGGGGTGATCGCCGGAATCGTCGCGCTGTTCAAACGCCGCGTCCGCGTCTGGGCGGGCATGATCCTCTCGCTGGTTTTGCTGTTCGGCACGTTCCTGTTCGTCGGCACAAATCTGGCCGCCGATGCCAATGGGGGCCTGCCCATCCACGACATCTCGACCGATCTTGCCGATCCGCCGTCTTTCCAGGCCGTCCGCGCCCTGCGCCTCGATTTCGCCAATCCGCTCGACCGGAAGACGCCGGAAAATCTGGCCGAACTGCAGCGCGCCCATTACCCTGATATCGAAACCTTGCGCCTCGACGACCATCCGGGCCGCGTCTTTGAGGCCGCCCGCGAGGCCGCCGCCGCCGAGGGCATCCGGATCGCCGCCGCCGACCCCGCCCGCGGAACCATCGAGGGCACCGCCATCACCCCCTTGATGGGATTCCGCGACGATATTGTCATTCGCATCCGGGAAGACGGAGATGGCGCTCTGGTCGATCTGCGCTCGGTCTCCAGACTCGGGCGCTCCGATCTGGGCGCAAACGCCGCCCGCATTCGCCGCCTCCTCCACGCCATTCAGGCGCAAATCGCCGATCAGCCGGGCAGGCGGTAAACCCCGCGCAAACTCGGCGCGCCCGCGCAGGCGAGCCGCCCCTCCGCGTGCAGCTGCTCAATATGCGCCAGAACCGAAAGGCCCGCCGCCTGATGCAGGCGCTTGTCCACGTCCTTGTAGATCAACGCCACCATCTCCGGAATCTTCTCCCGCCCGGCCCCGACCGCCGCAAGAATCGCCGTCTCCCGCCCCCGGCGATGCGCAATAAACGCTTCGATGAACGGCCTCGTCTCCCGCACCGCCTCGCCGTGGGCCGGCCAGTAAATCTCGTCCCCCCGCTCCAAAAGAAGCTCCAGCGAACGCATATAAGACCCCATATCGCCGTCGGGCGGGGCGATCACGCTCGTCGACCAGCCCATCACGTGATCGCCGGTCAACAGCGCCCGCTCCTCGGCCAGACCAAAACACAGATGATTCGACGTATGCCCGGGCGTATAAACCGCTTCCAGCGTCCAGCCCGGCCCTGATATCCGGTCGCCGTGAGTCAGTTTGCGGTCGGGCCGGAAGGCCATGTCGCCCCCCTCCTCGACCGCAATCCCTTCCAGCGCCTTGCCGCTGCCATGCGGCCCAAAGCCATAGGCCGGCGCGCCCGACGCCTCCCGCAAAGGCGCGCAGGCCGGCGAGTGATCCAGATGCGTGTGGGTGACCGCAATATGTGTGATCCGCTCGCCCGACGTCGCCTGCAAAATCGCCGCGACGTGATCGTCCAGCAGAGGGCCGGGATCAATCACCGCCACCTCGCCGCGACCGACAAGATAGGTGTTGGTCCCCAGATAGGTGAAAGGCGAAGGATTGCGGGCCGTGATCCGCCGCAACAGAGGCGAAACCTCAACCGCTCGCCCGTAGGCCGGCTCCATGCCAAGCACAAAGGGAATCGCCGCCGCCATAATGGCCCCCATCATACGCCCCGCCCCGCCCCCGCGCAAAGCCAAACAGCTCCATTCCTTTCCCCCGCCATTCGCGCTATCCTCCCGCCCGCTCGGGGGAGAAAAAAGGGGGGACGCCGGTCATGGCCCACGCGCAGCGCGGCGAACAATTCTTCACCTGGCTCTGGCGCGGGCTGACCGCAGGCGCGCTGATCGCCTTCCTCGCCCCTTTCGCCGCCGCCCTGGCCGGACTCTCCAGCCTCGACGCCCTCTCCCTCTACGTCCAGCAGATCGTCACCGGAACCGCCACCGGATGCGTCTATGCCCTCGTCGCGCTGGGAATCGTCCTGATCTACAAGGGAACCGAAACCATCAACTTCGCCCAGGGCGACCTGCTCATGCTGGGCGCGTTCCTCGCCTTCACCGCGATCGTCATTCTGGGCCTGCCCTGGTGGCTGGGCGCGCTGCTCGCCTGCGCCGCCGCCGCCCTGCTCGGCGCCGCCACCGAGCGCATAATCCTGCGCCCGCTCATCGGCGAAGCCGCCTTCTCCATCATCATGGCCACCATCGGACTGGGCTTCGTCATCCGCGCCGCCGTCGGCCTCATCCCAGGATGGGGAACCGACACCTATCGCATCCCAACCCCGTTCGACGCCCAAACCCTCGACCTGGGCCTCGCCGTCCTCAGCCAGGACCACGTCGCCGTCATCCTCACCACCCTCCTGCTCTGCGCCCTCCTCTATCTCTTCTTCTCCAGAACCCCGATCGGAATCGCCATGCAGGCCGTCAGCGAAAACCAGCTCGCCGCCTGGTATATGGGAATCCCCGTCAAAACCCTCTTCACCCTGATCTGGTCACTCTCCGCCGCCGTCGCCGCCGTCGCCGGACTGCTCCTCGCCCCCTTCACCCTGGTTCATTCGCAGATGGGGCTGGTCATCTTCAAGGCCTTCCCCGCCGCCGTGCTGGGCGGCTTCACCTCGCTGCCGGGCGCCGTCGCCGGCGGCCTGATCATCGGAATCGCCGAGGAACTGGCCGGCTTCTATCTGCCCGAGGGCTTCAAGGACGTCACACCCTATATCCTCCTCCTGATCGTTTTGGTCGTGCGTCCGGAGGGCCTGTTCGACTCCGGAATCCGCAAAAGAGTCTGAACGCGCATGCGCCCCTTCCTCAAAACCGCTTACCAACAGGACTGGCGTCTGTTCCCCTATGGCGGCGAGCGCCGCTTCTTCGCCGGGCTGGGCCTGTTCGCCCTTCTGCTGGCCGCGCACGAAGCCCTGCCGCCGGTCTGGGGACAGACCCTGCTGTTAATCTATGCCGCGGGCCTTGCCGCCCTCCTCCTGCGCCGCGACCGGCGCGGCGAGGGCGGCGGCGGCGTCTTCTGGTACGGACTCCTCGCCCTCCTCCTGATGGCCGCTCCCCTGCTGGCCGACGCCTATCTCCTGAGCCAGATAACTTTCATCCTGGTCTTCGCCATCGCCGGAATCGGACTGATTGTGCTCTCAGGCCGCGCCGGGCAAATCTCGCTGGGCCATGCCGCCTTCATGGCCTGCGGCGCTTACGTCCAGGCCCTGCTTGTCGGGGTCGGCTTCGGGATTCTCGTCTCGCTGCCCGCCGCCGTCCTCTTCTCGGCGGCGATGGGCCTGATCATCGGACTGCCTTCCTTGCGCATGCGCGGCATCTACCTCGCCTTCGCCACCTACGCCTTCGCCTTCATCGTTGAGGAAATCCTCATCCGCTGGGAGAGCGTGACCGGCGGCAGTCGCGGCCTCCAGGTCGAAGCCCCGCCGCTGATCGGCGCGCTCAACTGGCGCTTCGAGAGCGAAAGCGCCTTCTATTATCTGACCCTCGCCCTGTTCGCGCTGACTTTGCTCGCCGCGCTCAACCTCTTGCGCTCCCCCACAGGCCGCGCCTTCGCCGCCGTGCGCGACTCCGAAATCGCCGCACAAAGCATGGGAATCAATGTCGGGGCGGTCAAACTCACCGCCTTCGCCGTCTCGGCGGGCATGGCCGGACTGGCCGGCGCGCTCTATGCCCACCTCCTCTTCGTCATCACCCCGGAATCCTTCACCATCATCCTCTCCATCCAATTGCTGATGATGATCATCGTCGGCGGCATCGCCGCCCTGCATGGCGCGGTCTTCGGGGCGGTCTTTCTGGTCATGATCCGCGAACTCCCCGCCGAAGCCAACGCCTGGCTGCCCGACGCGCTCGCCGTCCAGTCCGGGCTGGAAGCCGGAATCTTCGGCCTGATCATCATTCTCTTCATCCTCTTCGAGCCGCTCGGAGTCCACGGGCGATGGGTCAAAATCCGAACCTGGTTCGACCTCTTCCCCCTCTACCGCAAGGGCGCCTTCCGCCGCCAGCGCCGAATCATGGCCAGCGAGCGCAATCAATGAGCGCCCCCCTCCACATCCGCCAACTCGCCATGCATTTCGGCGGCGTCCGCGCCCTCGACGGCGTCAGCTTCTCGGTCGAGCCCAATGAAATCTTCACCATCATCGGGCCTAACGGCGCGGGCAAATCCACCCTCTTCAATCTCATCAACCGCTTTTATGATCCCCACAACGGCAGCATCGTCTTTGACGGGCACGATCTGCTCACCCGCCCGCCCCATGCCGTCGCCGCGCTGGGAATCGCCCGCACCTTCCAGAATATCGAACTCTTCGAAGGGGCCAGCGTACTCGACAATCTGCTGCTGGGGCGCCATGTCCACCACCCGCCCCCCTGGCGCCGCCGCGCCTTGCGCCCCGCCGCGCTGGCCCGCGAACCCGGCCTCCTCCTCCCTGAACTGCTCCATCACCTCTTCTTCAGCCCCCGCGCCCGCGCCGATGAGCGCGGCCACCGCCTCGCGGTCGAGCAGATCATCGACTTCCTCAACCTCGAAGCTTACCGCGATCAGCTGATCGCCGGTCTGCCCTATGGCGTGCGCAAGGTGGTCGAACTGGGCCGCGCCCTGGCCGCCGCCCCCAAACTCCTCCTGCTCGACGAGCCCTCCTCCGGCCTCAATCCCGAAGAGACCGAAGACATGTCCTTCTGGATCCGCGACATCCGCGACCTGTTGGGCGCGACCATCGTCATCGTCGAGCACGACATGACTCTGGTCAATGCGGTCTCCGACCGCGTTCTCGCCCTCAATCAGGGCCGGGCGCTGGCCCTGGGCGGCCCGGAGCAGGTTCAGGCCCATCCGGAGGTCGCCCGCGCCTATCTGGGAGACGAGCGATGAGCGCGCCCCCCCTCCTGAGCCTGCGCAATGTCGAAGCCGGCTATGGGCCGATCATGGCCATCCGGGGGGTCAGCCTCGATGTCCAGGCCGGGGCGGTCGCCGCCGTCCTCGGCGCCAACGGCGCGGGGAAGACCACCATCCTCAAAACCATCTCCGGCATTCTCGATCCGCTCAAGGGCGAGCTGCTCTATCGCGGCGCGCCGATCGGCGGGCGCGACCCTTCCGCGATCGTCCGGGCCGGGATCGGCCATGTCCCGGAGGGGCGCGAGGTCTTCCCCTTCCTGTCGGTCGGCGACAATCTGCGCATGGGCGCTTTCCTGCGCTCCGACCGCGGGGGGATTGCGCAGGACCTCGCGCGAGTCTATGCCTATTTCCCGGCCCTGGCGGCGCGCAAGACGGCCCCGGCGGGCCAGCTGTCGGGCGGCGAACAGCAGATGCTGGCCATTGGCCGGGCGCTGATGAACCGCCCCAGACTGCTCCTCCTCGACGAGCCGTCGCTGGGCCTGTCGCCGCGGCTGGTCAAGGAGATTTTCGGCATCATCACCCGGATCAACCGCGAGCAGGGCGTGACGATTTTGCTGGTCGAGCAGAACGCCAATATGGCGCTGAAAACCGCAGGCTACGGCTATGTCCTCGAAAACGGGCGGATCGTGCTCGACGCGCCCTGCGCCGATCTCCTGCACGACACCGATATCCGCGAATTCTATCTGGGCATGAAGGCGCAAGGCCCCCGCCGCGAGCAGCGCTGGCGGCGGCGCAAAAGCTGGGGCTAGATATGCATAAAACCCTCGACATCCCCGCCGCCTGCGACACCGCTCCCAAACTCCTCCTCGACCGCGTCCAGCGCCTGCGCGGCCAGATCGCCATGCGCGACAAGGCGCTGGGCGTCTGGCAGCCGGTCACCTGGGACGACTATGGCCGCAAGGCCGAGCAGACCGGCCTCGCCCTGGCCGCCCTGGGCCTCAACCCCGGCGCGCGCGCGGCGATCACCGCCGAGGTCTGCCCCGAATGGCTCTTCGCCGATCTGGGCGTCATGGGGGTCGGCGGAATCTCCTTCGGAATCTATCCGACCGACACCCCCGTCCAGATCGAATACATCATGAATGACTGCCAGGCCGAATTCTATTTCGCCGAAGACGACGAGCAGCTCGACAAAATCCTCGCCGTGCGCGGCAATATCCCCAGTCTGAAGAAGATCATCGTCTTCGACATGGAGGGGCTGCACCATCTGAACGATCCGATGGTGATGAGCTTCCAGGCCCTGCTCGAACTGGGCGCGGCGCAGGCCGAGCGCCATCCGGGGACCTTCGCCGCCCGCGCCGCGCGCACCCGCCGCGAAGACACCGCCATCCTCGTCTATACCTCCGGAACCACCGGACCCCCCAAAGGCGCGATGATCACCCATGACAATATCCTCTTTCAAATCCGGCAAAACCAGCGCGTCCTGCCCATCGACTCCTCCGACCGGACGCTCGCCTTCCTGCCCCTGTGCCACATCGCCGAGCGAACCTTCACAACCTTCAACCAGCTGATGAGCGGCCAGGTCGTCTATTTCGCCGAGAGCGTCGACGCCGCCCTCGACAATCTGCGCGAGGTCGAGCCAACCGGCTTTTTCGCCGTCCCCCGCATCTGGGAAAAATTCCATTCGCGCATCGCCGTCGCCATCCAGGAGGCGACAAAACTCGAGCAGCTCGCCTATCGCGCCGCCCTCGCCGCCGGCTTGCGCCGGGCCGAACACGCCATCGCCGGAACCTCCCCGCCCCCCGCCCTGCGCGCCCAGTGCCGCCTCGCCGACTTCTTCGTCCTCGCCAATGTCCGCAAAATGCTCGGCATCAATGCCTGCCGCTATGTGCTCTCCGGCGCCGCCCCGGTCTCGCCCGAACTCATTCGCTGGTATTACGCCCTCGGCCTCTATATGGCCGAAGGCTACGGACAGACCGAAAACACCGGAATCGCAACCCTCCCCCTGCCCTGGGGCAGCTACAAATACGGCTCGGTGGGCCGCGCCCTGCCCGGAACCGAATTGCGCATCGCCCCCGACGGCGAAATCCTCCTCAAAGGCCCCCATGTCTTCAAAGGCTATTGGCGCAAACCCGAAAAGACCGCCGCAACCCTCGCCGAAGGCTGGCTCCACACCGGCGACATCGGCGCGCTCGACAATCAGGGCTGGCTCAAAATCACCGGGCGCAAAAAAGACATCATCATCACCGCCGGGGGCAAGAATATCACCCCCGCCGAAATCGAAAACGCCCTCAAACTCAGCCCCTATATTCAGGACGCCGTGGCGATCGGCGACCAGCGCAAATATCTGACCGCCCTCATCATGATCGACCACGAGAACGCCGCCAAATTCGCGCAGGACAACGCCGTCCCCTTCTCCGACTTCGCCAGCCTGTGCCGGGCCGGACCGGTGCTCGAACTGATCGGCGGCGAAGTCGCCCGCGCCAACCGCGGCTTCGCCCCGCCCGAGCAGATCAAGAAATTCCGCCTGATCGAGCGCCTGATCCTGCCCGAAGACGACGAGATCACCGCCACCGGCAAACTCAAGCGCAGTTTCGTCAGCGAAAAATACAAGGCCATGATCGACGGCATGTATTGAAGGGCGGATTGCCGCGCGCGCCGCGAAAATGATAGGCTGGCGAAGCAAAAAAGAGGGGGCGAATCTCATGCGGCTTTGGCGAAACGCGTTTCCGGGCGCAGCCGCGCTGGCTCTGCTGGCGCTGGCCGCCTGCGGGCAGGACGAGACGCCCGGCGCCGGCGAAAGCGCCGTGCGCGGCGTCAGCCGGAGCGAGATTGTGCTGGGCACCCATCAGGACCTGTCCGGGCCGATCGTCTCCTGGGGGGTTTCGGCGCGCAACGGCATGATAATGGCCCTCGAAGAGGTCAACGCCCAGGGCGGCGTCCACGGGCGGAAATTGCGCCTGCTCGTCGAAGACACCGGCTATGAGCCGGGCCGGGCGGTTCTGGTGACGCGCAAACTGCTCGACCGCGACGGCATCTTCGCCATGATCGGCGCGCTGGGCAGCCCGACGGTTCTGGCCTCAATGCCGCTCGTGCTGCGCAAGAACACCCTCCATCTCTTCCCCTTCACCGCCGCCGAGGGAACCTATGAGCCGTTTCATCCGCTCAAATTCGCCAGCAACACGCCCTATAAGGATTCCATCCGGGTCGGCGTGCGCCACCTGATCAAGACCCGCGGCGTGCGCCGGGCGGGAATCCTCTATCAGGACGATGATTTCGGCCTCGATGTGCGGCGCGGAACCGAAGCCGAACTGGCCGCTCAGGGTCTCGCCCCGGCGGCGGTGACCTCCTACAAGCGCGGGGCGACCGATTTTACGACCCAGATTGCCCGCCTCAAGGCGGCGGGAGCCGATTTCGTGGTGATGGGAACCGTGATCCGCGAAACCGTCGGGGCGATGAAGGCGGCCCGGGCGCTGGACTGGAACGCGCCCTTTCTCTGCAGCCAGGCCTGCTATACGCCGGAAACCGCCGATCTGGGCGGCGCGGCGGTCGCGGGCCTCTACGCCACCGGACAGATTCCGGTCCCCTATGCCGACGACCCCAATTCCAAACTGCGCGACTGGCTGCGGCGCTATGAGGCGCGCTTTCCGGTTCAGGGCAATGTTCAGGCGCTGACCGGCTATACGATCATGCGCCTCTTCGTCGAGGGCCTGCGGCGCGCCGGTCCCGAGCCGACCGCCGAAAAAGTCGCCCGCGCCCTGGAGGAGATGCCCTCCTGGGTCGATCCCGATGTCGGCGGCGCGCCGATTGACTATACCCCGCAGGATCATCTGGGGGTGCACACCGCCTTCGTCGCCCGGATCGAAAACGGACGCTGGCGCACGATCACCGATTTGATCGAGGTCGAGATCAAAGAGTAGGCGCGTGGTCGGAGTGGCAGGATTCGAACCTGCGACCCCCTCGTCCCGAACGAGGTGCGCTACCAGACTGCGCCACACTCCGAAACGCGCGCCGGGTTTGGCACAGGAGAGGGCGGGGGGTCAAGGTTTTCCCCGGCAGTGGCTGCCCCGGTAAGCCGAGCCATGCACCTTCCCCTGTTCGATGACGAAGGTGATTGTGCAGGTGAATCTGCCGGTCAGGACGTCCGGCCCGGTCAGCGCCTCGCCGGCGGCGGGGCTGCGGAAATCGCCCAACAGCGGCAGGGACTGCGGGCGGGAACTGTCGACATTCAGGGACACGCCGTAGCCGTCATGCGTCGAGAGGCCCGCGCTGGTGATCTCGTAGATGAAGAATTTTCTTTTGCCCTCTGTCTGCGCGGTTTCGGGCGCGCCCCAATGGGCGGTGAGTTCGGCCTCGGATTTTCCGTGCCACTGGCGCAGATGGGCCTCGAATTGCTCGGCGGCGCGCCGCCCGGTGAGCGCGTCGAAGACGTTGGCGCAACCGGAGAGCGCGATCAGGGCGCAAAGGGCGAGGGCACGGAGCATGGGCCAAATCTCATTCGGAGCGGGCGCAAATTATCGCCACCCCGCCGCCCCTTTGTCAAATCCCTCCCCCTTGAGCCGGAAAGGCTCAAGGGGGAGGCATGATCGTCAAGCGTGAAAAGGTTTGAGGCGGAATCAGGCGAGCGGGCAGTCTCTCGAAATGGTCAATTGTTGCAAACGCCCAAGGCGCTGCTGAAAGGCGGCAATTTCTGCATCTGCCGCCTGACCGGTGCTGAGATCAAGGGCAAGCCAGATCGGGAAGAGCAGAAAACCAAGAATCCCTATTGTCGTATTATAACTTGTCACAGACTGCTTTTCTGTCTGCAAGGCCTGGATGGCGCTTTGAATCCGAAATTGCTCGGCTTCGATATTCTTGCATGACAACCTTTTGTCCGTTGCCTGCACGGGAAGTATGGGGACAGCGTTCCGGCCCGCGCATCCGGCGGTTGCGAGGCTCCCGGCCATCAAGGCAATCAGCAGCGCATTGGTGATTTTGAGAGTTTTCAGAAAGGTCATGGCGGCTCCCCCTCATTGTGGATGGAACCGGCGCCGCTCTTGGCGCCGGGTCTTGACACAATGCACCCGCAGGGGAAACAAAGCCTGCCTATTTCCCGCCGGGCGGGGAGCTACCCTGCCCGTTGAATGCAAGTCTTGTATTCAGCAGGAGGCCCAGCTCGTAGGCATCCTGCGAGTGCATGTGTCAAGGACCAGATTAGGTGAAATCCTCTAGACGAGTCAAGCCACACTATGCCCCGCGCCATATCCCGGCCAAATTCCCGGCCTGTCGGCAAGAGTCCCCCTGACAGGCCGATTTGACCCCGGCTTCGGACGGGAATAGAGTGCCCTCATCAAAAGGAAAGTCAGGGGAATCCTTCGTGGCGACAAAGGCAAAAAAATCGGTGCCGAAGCGCAAAAGCGCCCCCGCTTCAAGACCCGGACTGCACCTGCCGAGCCTGAAGATCGAAAATTTTCGCGGCCTGAAGAACCTTGAGATTCCTCATCTTGGGCGCGTGACCCTGCTTGCGGGCAAGAACGGGGTGGGCAAGACGACGGTTCTGGAATCTGTCCGCCTCTATGCGGCCTGCGGAAGACAAGAGTACGCCACAAATCTATTGATGACGCGTGATGAGGTAAAATGGGGTCAAGATGAGTATGGTGAACCGGTTCCCGTACCCGATTGGGAAAGCCTTTTTTTCGGCAGGCAGAGGCTTGCGTCAAGCGAACCTATTGCCATTGGCGCGGCATCCAATGGGAACATGCTTAGAATAAAAGCCGGGCATACAAATGGTGGAAGTGAGAATTTCCCTCCTGGCCTCACTATTCAGGTTTTCTCCGGCAGGAAAAAACTGGGCGAATTTCCAATTGGTGATACCCGCGAAAATTACCTTCTTTATAGAAGGTATCGCACGAGATTGCCATATCGGCCTCGATTCTACAAGGGGGGCACCCCTCCAGAGGTAAAGTGTCTGTCCCTTGGCCCCGATGTGCCAGGACGTGCACTCGTTTCCGATTTATGGAATGAAATTGTCATAAAGAACAAGAAAGACTGGGTATTGGACGCGTTGTCGCTGGTGGCAAAACAAGGAGGAAAACTGGAGCAGATAGAGTTTCTTGCAGGCCCAGATCCCCGCTTGGGGCGGGCTTCCAATGCTCAATTTTTAGTGAAAACCAAGGATTATCCCGATCTGTTTCCTCTCAAGGGACTTGGCGACGGCGCATTCCGCCTGTTTGCCATTGCCTTGGCGCTTGTCAATGCGCGCGACGGCTTCTTGGTTATTGACGAGGTGGAGAACGGCCTGCACCATTCGATTATGTATGATTTTTGGAAACTGGTGCTCCAGACCGCGCATGACAACAATGTGCAGGTGTTGGCGGCGACGCATGGGTGGAGCTGCGTAACCGGTTTCGCCCGCGCCGCAAATGATGTGCGGGAGGCCGAGGGTATTCTTGTCCGCATTGACAGGGATGGTGATAAAATCCGCACGGTCGAATATAAAGAAAAAGACCTTCTGATCGCTGCTGAGCAGGGTATAGAGGTAAGATGATGGCGAAGCCATCCCCTTCTGCTTCGCAGATTTTGATCGTAGAGGGGCCTGAGGACAAGAGGGTCATCTTACGTTTGCAAGAAAGATGTGAACTTGATTTTCACATTGATCCGAGGGGGGGGCGGGAGCCTCTGCTCGCCGCTGTAAGAAACGAAATCGTATCTCCCGATCGTCAGGCAATTGGTTTTGTTATCGATGCGAATTCCAGCCGCGCAAATTGCTGGAGGTCAATTACTGATCGTTGCAGGGCGGCGGAAATAACACTTCCGATACAGCCCCGATCCGGCTGGCACCATCGTTCCGCGAGGGAATGGTAAGCCCCGCGTCGGCGTCTGGCTTATGCCCGACAATCAATCGTCGGGAGAATTGGAAAATTTTATTGAAAATATGATTCCGAAAAAAGATAAGATTCGGCCAAGAGCGTGGCAATATGTTGAAGAAATTCCCAAAGAAGCTCGTAAATTCGCCGAGGGTAAAATTCATGCGGGCCAAGGTTCATGCATGGCTCGCCGTGCGGGAGAAACCAAGGAGCATGGGGCTG
Organism: Alphaproteobacteria bacterium; assembly: GCA_965204775.1. GTDB lineage: Bacteria > Pseudomonadota > Alphaproteobacteria > JAPOUT01 > CBDBFH01. The sequence goes on along the minus strand of CBDBFH010000028.1, from coordinate 17,930 downwards.
GCCATCAAAGCGGGGGATTTGAACCCGGAGGTCGAGCTTGCCCGGCGTTTCACAGCGTGGCTCAAGCGGCTTTTTGCCGAGCCGTAGGAGCCTGTTTTCTTTTCGGCGCGCCCGCGCTATCTATGACCGCTGCGCCGACACTTCATGGGGCGTAGCCAAGTGGTAAGGCACCGGGTTTTGATCCCGTGATCGCAGGTTCGAATCCTGCCGCCCCAGCCCGGCCCCGGCAGAGTCTTGAGTCGAAGCCCGGGCGGGTCTATCATTGCCCCAATGGCGGCAACCCGGGAGGATTAAGAAAATGGCCGGAAAAACTGTTCTGATCACCGGGTGTTCAAGCGGCATTGGCCGCCTGAGCGCGCTCACATTCCAGAAGCAGGGCTGGAATGTCGCCGCCACCATGCGCAATCCGGACAAAGAAACGCAACTGACCTCGCTGGACAATGTGCTGGTCATGCCCCTGGACGTGACCGACGCCGGCAGCATCCACGCAGCCATCCAGAAGACAACCGGCCACTTCGGCAGCCTTGACGTCGTGGTCAACAATGCGGGGCGCGGCATGCACGCGCCGCTCGAAGTCTCGACCGATGACATGATCCGGGAAATCTTCGAGACCAATGTCTTTGGCGTGATGCGCGTGTGCCGCGCCGCAATCCCGGTGATGCGCAAACAGGGATCGGGCTGCCTGATCAACGTCACCTCAATGGCGGGCTACATCGGCCTGCCGCTGGAGACAACCTATTGCGCAACCAAATTCGCCGTCGAAGGAATGACGGAGGCCCTGGCCTGGGAAATGAAGCCCTTCAACATTCGGGTCACGAGCGTGGCGCCGGGCGCCTATCTGCAGACCAGCTTCTCGTCGAACGCCAACGACGGCAGCCTGTTCGCCGGCGACCCGGAATTGGAAAAGGCGACACGGGGCTTCCGCGAACACTTCATGGCCGCCGTGCGCAACGAGGGCGGGGACAGCGCCGACCCCCAGGCCGTCGCCGACCAGATCTATAAATGTGCGATAGACGAGACGCCGGTCAGCAACCCGGTCGGCACGGACGCGGCCTTGATCGTCTCCCTGATGGAATTCTCGCGCGAGGAGTTTCTCGGCAAGGTCAAGCCCTTCCTCCTGCCCCCGCAATGGGATCAGGCCGCCCCCGCAAAGCAGGGCGTCAAGTAAAAGCCTGAATCCCGGTCTGGCTCCGGCCCAAAATCAGCGCGTGAATGTCGTGCGTCCCCCTCGTAGGTGTTCACCGCCTCCAGATTCATCACGTGGCGGATCACATGGTATTCGTCCGAAACCCCGTTGCCCCCGTGCATGTCACGCGCAACCCGCGCAATCTCCAGCGCCTTGCCCGCGTTGTTGCGCTTCATCAGCGAAATCAACTCCGGCGGCGTGCGGTCCTCGTCCAGCAGGCGGCCTAAACGCAGCGCGCCGTTCAGCCCAAGCGCAATCTCCATCTGCATGTCGGCCAGCTTCTTCTGAATCAGCTGGAAGGCCGCCAAAGGCTTGCCAAACTGCTTGCGCTCCAGCGCATAGGTCCGCGCCGCATGCCAGCAAAACTCCGCCGCCCCCATCGAACCCCAGCAAATCCCGAAGCGCGCTTTGTTCAAACACCCAAACGGGCCGCTCAAACCCCGCGCCCCGGGCAAAACATTTTCGTCCGGCACAAACACATCGTCATAGGCCAGACTCCCCGTCGGCGACACCCGCAGCGAAAACTTGCCCTCAATCTTGGGCGTCTCAAATCCCTTCGCCCCGCGCTCGACCAGAAAGCCGCGGATCACCCCCTCGTCATCCTTCGCCCAGATCAGAGCCAGATCGGCAATCGGGGCCAGCGTGATCCACGTCTTCGAGCCGGTCAGCCGCCAGCCGCCCGACACCCGCCGCGCCCGCGAGGTCATGCTCCCGGCATCAGAGCCGAAATCCGGCTCGGTCAGACCGAAACACCCGATCAACTCCCCCGCCGCCAGACCCGGAAGATATTTCCCGCGTTGCGCCTCGCTGCCATAGGCCCAGATCGGATAGCCGACCAGACTGTTATAGGCCGTCATCACCGAGCGCAGGCCCGAATCCACCCACTCCGCCTCGCGCATCACAAGGCCGTAGGAAACATGATTGAGACCCGAACCGCCATGCGCCTCCGGCAGCATCACCGCCAGAAGACCCAGCTTGCCCAACTCGCGCAGCATGTCACGGTCAAAGCGCTCCTCGCGAAAGGCCAGACGCACCGATCCGAAAACCTTGTCGCGCAAAAAGCCCCGCGCCGTGTCGCGAACCAGACGCTCCGCCTCCCCCAACTCGCCCTCCAGCAAAAACGGGTCGGTCCAGTTGAAAACCGCCCGCTCCCGCTTCCCCGGTCCGGCTTTTTTGTCCATCAGCACCGCCTGCGACATGGTCAATCCTCCCTGCGCCCCCATCCGGGGGCCCGCTCAACTCGCCACCACTCTTACAGCAATTTTTCTGTTTCCGCACCCCGCGAAAAGGCGTAGATAAAACCCATAATGAAGCCCGGCCATCTCCTTTTCCTCCTCTTTATCTGCGTGGTCTGGGGCTATACCTTCGTCGCCGGAAAAGCCGCCCTCCAGGAACTGCCCCCCCTCCTCTTCACCGCCCTGCGCTACGGCCTCCTGATTGCCGTCCTCTTCCCCCTCCTCAAATGGCATCCGGGACAAATGGCCCGCGTCAGCCTCATCGTCCTCACCATGGGCTCCTTCCATTTCGCCGCCTTCTATACCGGCCTCGCCCTGTCCAGCAATGTCTCGGTGATCGCCATCGTCGTCCAGATGAGCGTCCCCTTCGCCACCCTCCTCTCCATCCTTTTCCTCGGCGAGACCATCGGCCGCTGGCGGCTGACCGGCCTCGCCCTCGCGCTGGCCGGAATCTTCCTGATCGGCTTCGACCCCGTCCTCTTCGAAGATCTCGACGCTCTCGCCTTCGTCCTCCTCGCCGCCCTCCTCGGCGCCATCGGAACCGTCGCCATGCGCCCGGTGACAAATATCCGAACCTTCGAACTCCAGGCCTGGATCGCCGCCGCTTCCTTCCCCATCCTCCTTGTCTGCTCGGCCCTGCTCGAAACCGGCCAGATCGAAAGCCTCGCCGCCGCCACCTGGCGCGGATGGAGCGGCGTCCTCTATACCGCTCTGGGCGCAAGCCTGATCGGCCATGCTGGAATGTTCTATCTCCTCCAGCGCTACGAGGTCTCGACCGTCGCCCCGATCACCCTGCTCGCCCCCGTCTTCGGCGTCGTCTTCGGCGTTCTCGTCTGGGGCGATGTGCTCACCACCCGCCTCGTGCTGGGCGGCGCGACCGTCCTCGCCGGGATTCTCCTCGTCGCCCTGCGCGAGGGCCGCCCCACCGCCCCCATGACCCGCCCCGCCGCCTGACCCATGCCCCCGGACCTCGCCATCCGCGATCACCCCTCCCCCAATCACGATCCCCGTCCCGCCGGGCGGCGGCCTCATATGCTGATCCTGCATTACACCGGCCTGCCCGCCGCCGCCGCGCTGCGCCGTCTCTGCGATTCAAAAGCCAAAGTCAGCGCGCATTATCTGGTCGACGAGACCGGCGCGGTCCTGCGTCTGGTCGCAGAAGAAGCGCGCGCCTGGCATGCCGGCGTCTCCTTTTGGGCGGGCGAGAGCGATATCAATGCCTGCTCGGTCGGGGTCGAGATCGTCAATGGCGGACATGCGTTCGGCCTGCCCGATTTCCCGGAAGCCCAGATGAGGGCGCTGGAAATCCTGTGCCCGGCCATCGTCGCGCGCTGGCGGATCGCCCCGCGCTTCGTGCTCGCCCATTCCGACATCGCCCCGGCGCGCAAAAAAGATCCGGGCGAAAAATTCAACTGGGCCCGGCTGGCCCGCGCCCGCGCCGGACTCTGGGCCGAACCCGCACCCCCCGGCGAAATCCTCCTCGCCCCCGGCGCAGCCGGAGAGCCGGTGCGCGCCCTGCAAAGCGATCTCGCCCGCTTCGGCTATGGGGAACTCGCCCGCGATGGAGATTATGGAGAACAGACCCGCCTGTTCCTTGCCGCCTTCCAGCGCCATTTCCGGCCCGCGCGGGCCGACGGGCTGGCCGACCGCTCGACGCTCGGACAGCTGGCGGCCCTCCTCGCTCTGGCTTGACGCCGCCCCGCCCGCCGCGCCATGCTCCCTTGCGAGTCAGATCGCCGGATGATCGCTCCGCCCTCGCGGGCGGGGAGGAAAGTCCGGGCTCCACGGGAAAACGGCGCCGGGTAACACCCGGCGGGGGCGACCCCAGGGACAGCGCCACAGAAAACAAACCGCCGGTTGGAACAACCGGCAAGGGTGAAAAGGTGCGGTAAGAGCGCACCGCGCCGGCGGCAACGTCAGGCGGCACGGCAAGCCCCGCCGGGAGCAAGACCAAATAGAGACGGCAAGCCTGCCCGCCGCACTCCGGCAGGCGGGCGGATCACTTCCCGGATCGCCGTCCGGGTAGGTCGCGCGAGGCGTCCGGCGACGGGCGTCCCAGAGGAATGATCATCCCTGCCTCCGGGCAGGACAGAACCCGGCTTACAGGCGGTCTGACTCGCTCACCCCCTGGTTGCCTCGAAGAGGGGTAGAATTAGGAACAAATCAAGAACACAAAATAACCTGATTTATCAGCAAAAATCAGGGGGGTTGAGATTGACCGAGGATATCTTCCCATGTTATCCCATGATGTCCCATAAGGAGGGATTCGCGCCTCCACAAGGGATCGCCGCGGCGGTGTCGGCCCGATCCGAAACGGCGCTCAAAAAAGGGGTCTCCCCGTCACGAAAGGCCGGGGGCGGCAACAGGGGAAGCAGCCATCAGAGCGCTTACTTACGTCATGCGCCAATTTCGTGGATCGGCCACCAATAAAATCGACGCCAAGGGCCGAATCTCCGTCCCGGCCAGATTCCGCGCCGTCATCGAAGCCGACGGCCTGGCCAGCGTCTTCTGCTATTGCTCTCTCACCCATCCCGTCCTCGATGCCGGCGGACGCCGGCTGATGGATGAGGTCGATCAGATCCTCGCCCGCCTCGCCCCCTATTCCGATCAGCGCGAGGAACTCTCCCACGCCCTGATCGGCGGCAGCGAAGAACTCAGCCTCGACCGCGAGGGCCGAATCGCCTTGCCCGAACATTTCCGCCACTTCGCCAAACTGGGCGAGGCCGCAACCTTTGTCGGACTGGGCGCGCGCTTCCAGCTTTGGAAGCCGGAGGCCTGGGACAGGCAATTCGCCGCCGCCCGCGCCGCTGCCCGCGAGCATCGCCAGCTCCTGCGCGCCCCGGCAGGACCGGAAGAGGCCGCAAAATGACCGCCGCCGGGCATGTCCCCGTCATGCGCGCCGAACTGGTCGAGGCGCTCAACCCGCGCGACGGCGGCATCTATCTCGACGGAACCTTCGGCGCCGGCGGACACACCAAAGCCATCCTCGACGCCGCCGATTGCAAAGTCCTCGCCCTCGACCGCGACCCGCAGGCCGTCCGGCGCGGGCGCGACCTCCTGCGCGACTTCCCCCGCCGCCTGATCCTGGTCGAAGGCCCCTTCTCCGATCTCGAAACAATCGCCCGGCGCAGCGGATTCGAAAAACTCGACGGCGTCGCCCTCGACCTCGGCCTCTCCTCGCTCCAGCTCGCCGATGCCCGGCGCGGCTTCTCGTTTGCCGCCGACGGCCCCCTCGATATGCGCATCGGCGGCCAGTCAAAGACCGCCGCCGACTGGATCAACACGCTCAGCGAAAAAACCCTCGCCCGCGTCCTCGCCGTCTATGGCGAAGAGCGCGCCGCCAAAAAAATCGCCCGCGCCATCGCCGCCGCCCGCCGCCGCGCCCCCCTCCGGCGCACCGCCCAACTCGCCGAACTGATCATGCGCGTCCGCCCCCCCGGCCCGCGCCGCGCCAAAATCCATCCGGCGACCAAAAGCTTTCAGGCCCTGCGCATCCTCACCAATGACGAATTGCGCGAACTCGCCGCCGCCCTGACCGCCGCCGAACGACTCCTCGCCGAGGGCGGCAGACTCGTCGTCATCAGTTTCCACTCGCTGGAAGACCGCATCGTCAAGACCTTCCTGCGCCTGCGGCAAGGCCCGCCGCCGCTCTCCTTCCAAAACGCCCTGCGCCGGGTGCGCCGCCCCGGCAAAGCAGAAACCGCCGCCAACCCCCGCGCCCGCTCGGCCCGAATGCGGGTCGCAATCCGCACCGGCGCTCCGGCTCACCCGGCCCCCGGCGCGCTCGCCCTGCCGCCCGATCCCCTCCACCCCGTTCGAAACCCGGCGGTCGTCACATCCGGCTTCCAGGCGTCATGACCCGCCATGAGACCAAAACCTATGCCGCTGGCTGACCTCGCCGATCCCGGATACGCGCCGGACCCCAAAGACGCCGCCCGCCTGATCGCCGGGCTCGCCTCCGATTCCCGCGACGTGCGCCCGGGCTTTCTCTTCGCCGCCCTGCCCGGCGCACAACGGCAGGGCCTCGATTTCGTCGAGGACGCCCTCGCCCGCGGCGCCAGCGCGCTGCTCGTGCCCGATGCCGCTCCCCCGCCCCCCGCCCCCGCCCTGCGCGCCCCCAACCCCCGCGCCGCCTTCGCCCGCATGAATGCGCGATTCCATGCCCGCCAGCCCGAAACCGCCGTCGCCGTCACCGGAACCAACGGAAAAACCTCGGTCGTCTCCTTCGTCCGCCATATCTGGCGACAGCTCGGCCTGCGCGCCGCTTCCCTCGGAACCCTGGGCCTCGAAACCGCCCATCATCGCCTCTGCCGCGGCCTGACCACCCCCGCCCCGGAAACCCTCCACCGCCTCCTCGCCCTCCTCGCCCGGCGCGGCATCTCCCATGTCGCGCTGGAAGCCTCCAGTCATGGACTCGCCCAGTCGCGCCTCGACGGCGTCCGGCTCAAAGCCGCCGCCTTCACGCTTTTGGGCCGCGATCATCTCGACTATCACCGGACGCCGGAAGAGTATCTGAACGCCAAATTGCGCCTCGGCAGCGAGCTGCTGCCCGAAGGCGGAACGCTCGTCGTCGAGCGCGCCGCGCCCGGCGCTTCCGCCGCCGCCCGCGCCGCGAAAGCCGCAAAGCGGCGCATTTTCACCATCGGAAACAAACCCGCAGACAACATTCAAATCAGGCAGATTAAAGACGCGCCGAAGGGCCAGAGACTCAAGATCGCCTGTCAAGGGCGCGATTTCGCTTTCACCCTGCCTTTGATCGGGCGCTTTCAGGCTTCGAATGCGCTGATCGCCGCCGGTCTGGCGCTGGCCGCCGGCGCGCCGCCCCGGAAGGTCTTCGCGGCGCTGGAGGCGCTGCCCCCCGTGCCCGGACGGCTGGAAGAAGCCGGACGCCTCTTTGCCCCTGACTCTGCCGCGCGCATCTATATTGACTACGCCCACAGCCCCGATGCGCTGCGCAGCGCCTTGCAGGCGCTGCGCCCCCTGACTTCCGGACGCCTCTGGCTGGTCTTCGGCTGCGGCGGCGACCGCGACCACTCCAAGCGCGCCGCCATGGGCGCGCTCGCCGCCGAACTGGCCGACCGGGTGATCGTCACCGACGACAATCCGCGCTTTGAAGATGCGGCGAAAATCCGGGCCGGAATTCTGGCCGCCTGCCCCGGCGCGCGCGAGATTCCCGAACGCGCCGACGCCATCGCCGAAGCGATCTTGCGCCTTGCGCCCGGCGATGCGCTGATCATTGCCGGCAAGGGCCATGAAGAGGGGCAGGAGCGGGCAGGGGTGGTCTCCGCCTTTTCCGACCGGGAATGTGTCCGCGCCCTTCTTGGGCGGGAGCGCCGGAAATGAGCGCGCTGTGGACAGCCACCGAAGCCGCCGCCGCCACCGGCGGGCGCTCCAGCGCCGACTGGAAAGCCTTCGGCGTCTCAATCGACAGCCGCACCCTGTCCCAGGGCGACCTCTTCATCGCCATCCAGGGGCCGCAGCATGACGGCCACGACTTCATCCACGAAGCTTTCGCCAAAGGCGCCGCCGCTGTCATCGCCCATAAAAATCCCGCCGCCGCCGCCGGTCCCGTCCTCAAAACCGCCGACACCTACAAGGCTCTCCTCGGACTCGCCCGCGCCGCCCGCAAGCGCACGCCCGCGCAGATCGCCGCAATCACCGGCAGCGCCGGAAAAACCGGGGCCAAGGACGGACTGGCCTGCGCGCTGGAAGGGCAGGGCGTGGTCCATGCCGCCGCCGCCTCTTACAACAATCGCTGGGGCCTGCCTTTGAGCCTCGCCCGCATGCCTGCCGAAGCCCGCTTCGCCGTCTTCGAGATCGGCATGAATCATGCCGGGGAAATCCGCCCGCTCGCCCAACTCGCCCGGCCCGACATCGCCATCGTCACCAATGTCGGCCCTGTGCATCTGGCCTTCTTCGACAGCGTCGCCGGTATCGCCAGGGCCAAGGCCGAGATTTTCGAGGGCCTCGCCCCCGGCGGCGCGGTGGTCCTGAACCGCGACGATGAATCGCATGACTTCCTGCAAGCCCGCGCCCGCGCCTGCGGCGCACAGAACATCGCGAGTTTCGGAAGCCGCCGGGACAGCGACGCCCGCCTCATCTCCTGCACCCATGAGGCGGATGGGGGCCTGCGCGCCGAGGCCGAAATCTTTGGCCGCGCCCTCTCCTTTCGCCTGTCCTTCGGCGCCCGCCCGCAGGCGCTGAACATGCTCGCCGTCCTCGCCGCCGTCTCACTGATGGGGGCCGACCCCGCCCGCGCCGCCGGCAATCTGGCGCGCCTGACCCCCGCCCCCGGACGCGGGCGGACCTTCACGCTCGCCCTCAAGACGGGCGGGACCGCTCTGCTGATCGACGAGACCTATAACGCCAATCCGCTCTCAGTGGCGGCGGCGCTTGATGCGCTCGCCGCCCGCCCGTTGCCGCCCGGTGCGCGGCGGATCGCGGTTCTGGGCGATATGCGCGAACTGGGCGAAGAAGCCCCCGCCCTTCATGCCGGACTGGCTCCGGCCTTGCGCCGCGCCGGGGTTGACCGCCTCTTCGTCTGCGGAGAGATGATGGCCCATCTCTTCCGCGCCGCCCCCGCCCCCATGCGCGGCGCGGAGGCTCGAAAGCCGGAAGACCTCGCCGCCCCGCTGCGCAACTTTCTGCGCAGCGGCGACGCCGTCATGATCAAAGGCTCGCGCGCAATCGGGCTGGAGCGCCTGACCGCCGCTCTGGCCGGGGAGGCAAGCCCATGATCCTGCTCCTCCTCGGCGATCTTGTCGACCGCGTTCCGGCCCTCAACGTCTTCCGCTACATCACCTTTCGCACCGGCGGCGCCTTGATGAGCGCGCTGCTCATCGCCTTCTTCGCCGGAGCGCCGATGATCGCCTGGCTCAAATCGCGCCAGGCGCTGGGCCAGCCCATCCGCAGCGACGGACCGCCGCGCCACATCACCGAAAAAGCCGGAACCCCAACCATGGGCGGCCTCCTCATCCTGCTCGCCTTCGTCCCGGCAGTGCTGTTCTGGGCCGACCTCGCCAATCTCTATATCTGGATCGTGCTCGCCGTCATGCTCGGCTTCGGCGCGCTGGGCTGCGCCGACGATCTCCTCAAACTCACCCGCCACAGCGTCCGCGGCCTGTCCGGGCGCTTCAAACTCGCCATTCAGGCACTCATCTCGCTCGCCGCCGCCGCCGCCTTCCTCTTCGCCGCCGGACCCCAGATCTCCCAAATCGCCGTCCCCTTCTTCAAAAACGTCCTCATCCCCCTCGCCTTCCTCTTCCCGCTCTTCATTTTCTTCGTCATCGCCGGGGCCGCCAATTCCGTCAACCTCACCGACGGGCTGGACGGGCTGGCGATCGTCCCGGTCATGATCGCCGCCGCCTGCTTCGGAATCATCGCCTATCTGTCCGGACACGCCCTCTTCGCCGACTACCTCCAGATCCATTTCGTCCCCGGCGCGGGCGAACTCGCCGTCCTGTGCAGCGCAATCATCGGCGCAGGGCTGGGCTTCCTCTGGTTCAACGCGCCCCCCGCCAAAGTCTTCATGGGCGACACCGGCGCGCTCGCCCTGGGCGCCGCGCTGGGCGCCGTCGCCGTCGCCACCAGGCATGAACTCGTTCTCGTCATCGTCGGCGGCCTGTTCGTCTTCGAGGCGGTCTCGGTCATCGCCCAGGTCGTCTCCTTCAAACTCACCGGACGCCGCATCTTCCGTATGGCCCCCTTCCACCATCATCTGGAGAAGAAAGGCTGGGAGGAGGCGACCATCGTCATCCGCCTGTGGATCATCTCCTGCGTGCTCGCGCTCGCCGGGCTGTCCACCCTGAAACTGAGATAGGCCATGATCCCGGTCGCGCTTTTCAAAGATCGTCTTGTCGGCATTGTCGGCCTGGGCCGCTCAGGCCGGGCGGCGGCGCGGGCGCTGAACGCCGGAGGCGCGCGGGTCATCGGCTGGGATGACGACCCGGCCCGCCGCACCGGCGCAGCAGAGTGCGAACTCGCCGGTCCTGAACGCCCGGAATGGGATCAACTGGCCGCGCTCGTGTCCAGCCCCGGCGTCCCGCTTCATCATCCCGCCCCCGCTCCCCTGATCGCGCGCGCGCGCAGCCGGGGAATCGAGATCATCGGCGACTTCGAACTCTTCGCCCGCGCCAATGCCGCGCAAAACGCCCCCGTCGCCGCCATCACCGGAACCAATGGCAAATCAACCGCGGTCTCGCTCCTCGCCCATATCCTGCGCGCCTGCGGCTTCGCGCCGCAGGCCGGAGGCAATCTCGGCCTGCCGGTCCTGGCGCTGGAGCCGCCGGAGGCGAATACGGTCTATGTGCTCGAAATCTCCTCCTTCCAGATCGATCTGGCCGCCTCTTTCGCCCCCGCGATTGCGGTTCAGCTGAACATCGCCCCCGATCACACCGAGCGCCACGGCGGCCTCGAAGCCTACGCCGCCGCCAAGGCCCGGCTGTTCGACCGCCAGGACGGGAAGGATTGCGCGATCATCGGCGTCGACGATCCCTTTGGCCGCCGCCTCGCCGCCGCCCTCGCGAAAAAACCCCGCGGCCCGCGCGTCGTTCCGGTTCATGTCGGGGAAAATGGCAGAACGGGCGTCTTCTTCCACGACGGCGTTTTGCACGAGACCGGCGAAGACGGCCAGACCCGCGCCATCGGCCCCGTCGAGGGCAGAAGCCTGGCCGGACGGCATAACCGGCAAAACGCCGCCGCCGCCTATGCCGCCGCCCGCGCGCTGGGCTGCCGGGCCGAGGACATCTGCGAGGCGTTCAAAACCTTCTCCGGCCTTCCCCACCGCATGGAGACGGTGCGCCGGATCGGCAAAATCCGCTTCATCAATGACAGCAAGGCGACCAATGCCTATGCCGCCGCCGCGGCGCTCAGGTCACACCGGCAGATTTACTGGATCGCCGGAGGCCGCGCCAAGCCCGAGGGCTTTGCCGGCCTCGCCGGGGCGCTGGGCAATGTGCGCGCCGCCTTTTTATTCGGCGAAGCGGCAGAGGCGCTCGAGGCGTTTCTCAACCGGCGCATTCCTTCGACCCGCCATGAAAGTCTGGGTCAGGCCGTGCGCGCCGCCGCCCGCGCCGCCGCCGACAGCGCCGACAAAGACCCGGCAGTGCTGCTCTCGCCGGCCTGCGCCTCCTTCGATCAGTTCAGCGATTTCGAAGCGCGCGGCGCGGCCTTCCGCCGCGCCGCCGAAGGGGTCACCTGGTCCGCCCCGGCTCCCATCGCCATTGCCGCCGGCGGCACCGGCGGCCATCTCTTCCCCGCCGAAGCGCTCGCCCGCGCCCTGCGCCGCCGGGGGCGCGCCGCCATTCTGCTCACCGACCGCCGCGCCCGCTCTTTCGCCGATCCTTCCTTGTGGCAGGCAAGCCATGAAATCGCCTCCGGCCCCGTCGCCGGGCAGGGGCCGGGGGGCCTGCTCCGCGCCGCCGCCGAAATCATGCGCGGCCTCTTCCAGTCCTACCGCCTGTGCCGCGCCGCCCGCCCGGCGGTCATGATCGGCTTTGGCGGCTACCCCTCCGTGCCGCCGCTGCTCGCCGCGTTGTTCGCGCGCGTTCCGGTCTGCATTCACGAGCAAAGCGCCGTGCTGGGCCGCGCCAATCGCGCCCTCGCCCCTCTGGCGCAGGCGCTGGCGGCGGCCTTCCCCGGCCTCGCCGGACTGCGCGAACGCCAGCACCGCCGCCTGGTCTTGACCGGAACCCCGATCCGCCAAAACATCCTGCGCGCGCGCGGCAAGGCCCAAAGCGCGCGCAATCCGGACGACCCCTTTCGCCTCGCGGTGTTTGCCGGAAGCCAGGGCGCGCGCGCTTTGGGCCGCGTTGTCCCCGAAGCGCTGGGCCTGCTCCCCGAAGCGCTGCGCGAGAAAATCACCGCCGTCCATCAATGCCGCGCCGAAGACAGCCGCGCCGTGCGCACCGCCTATGACCGGATCGCGGTCGAAGCCGAATTGTCCCCCTTCTTCACCGATATCGGCGCGCATCTGGCCGGAGCCGATCTGGTGATTGCCCGCGCCGGAGCCTCGACCATCAACGAACTGGCCGCCGTCGGGCGCGCCGCCATTCTGGTGCCGATCACCGGCGCGGCGGGGCCGGAGCAGCAGGCCAATGCCCGCTTTCTGGCGGCGCGCGGCGCAGGCTGGATCGTCGAGGAGAGAAGCCTCTCCCCCGAAACCCTCGCCCGCCGCCTCGCCGCGCTGATCAAGGCCCCGCAGAGTCTGGCGCGCGCCGCCCGCGCCGCCTATGACAGCGCCGAAGAACTGGGCTGCCTGAATGCGGCAGACAAACTCGCCGATCTCGTCGAGGACCTCGCCGGACAGCCCAACGCCCGCCGCCTCGGCGCGCCCCGCGGCAGCGCCCGCAGCGCGTCCGCCGCCGACCTGCTGGAGATGACCGCATGAAACGTCTGGCGCTCGACAGCGGTCCGATCCATTTCATCGGCATCGGCGGCGCCGGGATGAGCGGCATCGCCGAGGTCATGCACACCATGGGCTATAAGGTGCAGGGCAGCGACCTCGCCGAAAGCCCGGCGGTCCAGCGCCTGCGCCAACTGGGCGTGACCGTCCATCCGGGCCACCATGCCGATCATCTGGGCGAGGCCCGGCTGGCGGTCTTCTCCTCGGCCATCAAGCCCGGCAACCCCGAACTCGCCGCCGCCCGCGCCCGCGCCCTGCCCGTCGTGCGCCGCGCCGATATGCTCGCCGAACTCATGCGCTTCAAAAGCAGCATCGCCGTCGCCGGAACCCACGGCAAGACAACCACCACCTCCCTGATCGCCGCCATCCTCGACGCCGCCAACTACGACCCGACCGTCATCAATGGCGGAGTCATCAATGCCTATGGAGCCAATGCCCGCCCCGGCGCCGGCGAGTGGATGGTGGTCGAAGCCGACGAGTCCGACGGAACCTTCACCCGCCTGCCCGTTTCCGTCGCCGTGGTCACCAATATCGACCCCGAACATCTTGATCACTATCGCGGCTTCGACGCCCTCCAGGACGCCTTCCGCCGCTTCGTCGAGAATATCCCCTTCTACGGCTTCGCCGTGATGTGCCTCGATCATCGCCAGGTGCAGGCGCTGGTCGCCCGGATCGAAGACCGCCGAATCGTCACTTACGGCCTCAGCCCGCAGGCCGATATTCAGGCCCGCGATGCCCGCCTCTCCGGCGGCGGAATGCGCTTCACCCTCTGCGTCCGCGAAACGCGCACCGGCTTATGCGCCGAGCGCGGACTCATCCATCTGCCCATGCCCGGCGCGCATAATATGCGCAATGCGCTGGCCGCCATCGCCGTCGGCCTGCAGCTGGGCGTCGACGTGGATACCATCCGCGCCGCGCTGGCCGCCTTCGCCGGAGTCGGGCGGCGCTTCTCGCTGGCCGGGCGCTGGAACGGCGCGGCGATCTATGACGATTACGCACATCACCCGGTCGAGATCGCCGCCGTGCTGGAGACGGCCCGGGCAATGTGCAAGGGGCGCGTGATCGCCGTCGTCCAGCCGCACCGCTATACCAGACTCGCCGCCCTCTTCGACGACTTCACCGCCTGCTTCAATCATGCCGACCGGGTGATCGTGGCTCCGGTCTATCCGGCGGGTGAAGCGCCGATCCCCGGAATCAACCGCGACGCACTGGCCGCCGGGTTGCGCGCCGCCGGCCATCGCGCCGTCGAGGTGGTCGACGGACCCGCCGGTCTGCCCGGGCGAATCGCCGCCGCCGCCCGCCCCGGCGATCTGGTCATGTGCATGGGCGCGGGCGACATCACCCACTGGGCGAACCAACTGCCCGAACGGCTGGCGGCGCTGCCCGCCGCTTCGCCCGCGCCGCAGCGGCAGGGAGGGGGACGATGAATCTCGCCGCAGGCGAAAACCCGGCGGCGCAGCGCCTGCCCGGCGTGCGCGGACGGCTGACCTTCGGCGCGCCTTTGGGCCAGCGCTGCTGGTTTCGAACCGGCGGGCGGGCCGACATTCTCTTTTATCCGGCGGATGCCGAGGATCTGGCCGGCTTCCTGCGCGCCTGTCCGGAAGACATCCCGGTCCGCGCCATCGGCGCCGGGTCCAACCTGCTCATCCGCGACGGCGGCCTGCGCGGAGTCGCGGTCGTGCTGGGGGCGGATTTCAGCCGGATCGTCTTCCGGGACCGCAACATCATTGAGGCCGGGGCGAGTTTGTCCGAGCAGGCTTTGGCCCGCGCCGCGGCGGTGCGCCGCCTTGCGGGCTTCGAGTTCCTGTGCGGCATCCCGGGAACCGTCGGCGGCGGGGTGCGCATGAACTCCGGCGCATATGACGGCGAAATGGCCGACATCTTCGTCAGCGCCCAGGCCCTCGACCGCCGGGGCCGGAGCCGCACGCTGTCGCCGGGCGAGATGGAATTCGCCTATCGCCAAACCCGGATCGATCCGGAGATGATTGTGCTCTCGGCGCAGTTCGCAGGCCGCCCCGCCGACCGCAGCGCGATTTTGTCGCGCATGGAGGAAATGCGCCGCCGCCGCGCCGCCACCCAGCCGCCGGGCCCGCGCACCGGCGGCAGCACGTTCAAGAATCCCGGAGGCAAGAACCCCGCCGGACCCAAAGCCTGGCAGCTGATTGAACAGGCCGGCTGCCGCTCTTTGACGCGCGGCGGCGCGCGGCTTTGCCCGGAGCACTGCAATTTCCTCATCAATGCCGGCCAGGCCAGCGCCGCCGATCTGGAGGAACTGGGCGAGGAGATTCGCGCCCGCGTCCGCAGCAAATGCGGCGAGGTTCTGGAATGGGAAATCCACCGGCTCGGCGAGCGGGCCGAAGGGGGCCGGACATGAGCCGCGCCCGTTCGGTTGCCGTCATCATGGGCGGCCCCTCGCCGGAGCGCGAGATCAGTCTGGCCAGCGGCCAGGCCTGCGCCCGCGTGCTGGCAAGCGAGGGCTTCGCGGTCAGCCCGGTCGACGCCGGGCGCGATCTGGCGCAAGTCCTCGCCGAAATCGGGCCGGACGTGGTCTTCAACGCCCTGCACGGACCGTGGGGCGAAGACGGATGCACGCAAGGTTTGCTGGAGGTTATGGGTCTGGCCTACACCCATTCCGGGGTTCTGGCCTCGGCGCTGGCCATGCACAAGGCGCGGGCCAAGGATGTCTTCCGCGCCGCCGGTCTGCCCGTCGCCGAGAGCCGCGCCGCGCCCCGCGCCAAAGCCGCCCGCGCCCATCTGATGGAGCCGCCTTATGTCGTCAAGCCGATGGCGCAAGGCTCGACCTTCGGGGTGCTGGTCGTGCCGGAGGGCGCGAATGCGCCGCCCTCTGAATTGCGCTCCGGCAGCTGGGCCTTCGGCGAGGAGGTTATGATTGAGCGCTATGTGCCGGGCCGCGAATTGACCTGCGCGGTTCTGGGCGAAACCCCCGCGCCGCGCGCTCTGGGCGTGATGGAGATCGTCGCCCCCGGCGGCTTTTACGACTACCGCGCCAAATACGAAGACGCCGCGCAGCATCTGGTTCCCGCCCCGCTCGCCCCGGAGATCGCCGCGCAAGTCGAGCGCATCGCCTGCGCCGCCCATCAGGCGCTGGGCTGCCGGGGGGTGAGCCGGGCCGATTTCCGCTTCGACGAGTCGCAAGGCTCCGGCGGCCTGTTCCTCCTTGAAGTCAACACCCAGCCCGGCATGACCGGAAACTCGCTGGTGCCGGAACTGGCCGCCCATGCCGGACTCCCCTTCGCCGCGCTGGCGCGCTGGCTGGTGGAGGATGCTTCATGTCCGCGCTGAACGGCAGACTCCCGGCTTTCCTGCGGCGGCGCGCCAGGCGCGGCGGCCTGATCTTTCTCGCCGTGCTGATCGCCTTCATCGCCCTGCTGCAGGCGCCGTTCATGGAGGAGCCGGTGCGCGCCGCCTGGAGCGGTCTGATCCGGAGCGCCGATGCTCTGGCCCAGCGCGCCGGCTTCGTCATCGCAGAGGTCACCATCGCCGCCGCCGAAGACCGCCGCCCGCAGATCGCCCGCGCGCTCGACGCCCGCCCGGGCGGCTCGATCCTGCTCTTCGACCTGCAAGCCGCCAAAACCCGCATCGAGAAAGCGCTGCCCGGCGAAGCGCGCATCTCCGTGCGCCGCATTCTGCCGGACCGCATTCATGTCGAACAGCTGTCCGGCGATTCCACCCGTCTTTCTTCACCCTCACCCTAAGGAGACACTCTCATGGGCATCACATTGACCGTTCCGGAAAACCCCTCTTGCAGCCGAAAATCATGGTTTTCGGCGTCGGCGGGGGCGGCTGCAACGCCGTCAACAACATGGTGGACTCCCGCCTGGAGGGCGTCGAATTCGTTGTCGCCAACACCGACGCGCAGTCGCTGACCCAAAACGGCGCCGAGCGCAAGATTCAGATCGGCGCCGAGAAAACCGAAGGCCTGGGCGCAGGCAGCCATCCCGAAGTCGGCTACGAAGCCGCCGAAGAGGCAATGGACGAACTGGCCGATGCGATTCAGGACAATCACATGATCTTCGTCACCGCCGGGATGGGCGGCGGCACCGGGACGGGCGCCGCCCCGGTGGTCGCCCGCCTCGCCAAGGAGATGGGAATCCTGACGGTCGGGGTTGTGACCAAGCCTTCCAGTTTGAAGGAAGCCGCCGCATGACCCTGGCCGAGCAGGGCATCGCCGAACTGCAGAAATATGTCGACACCCTGCTGGTGATTCCCAATCAGAATCTGTTTCGGGTCGCCAACGAGCAGACCACGATGACCGACGCCTTCGCCATGGCCGACCGGGTTTTGTATTCGGCGGTTTCGGGGATCACCAATTTGATGACCCGTCCGGGCCTGATCAATCTCGACTTTGCCGATGTGCGCTCGGTGATGAGCCAGATGGCAAGGCGATGATGGGAACCGGCGAGGCCGAGGGCGAAAAGCGCGGCGTCGAGGCGGCGGAGGCGGCAATCGCCAATCCGCTGCTGGACGACGTCTCGATGAAAGGCGCCCGCGGGGTTTTGATCAGCATCATGGGCAATGCCGATATGAAACTCTATGAGGTGGAAGAGGCGGCCAACCGGATTCGCTCCGAGGTCGATCCCGATGCGAGCATCACGGTCGGCACGACCACCGATCCGTCGCTCAACGGCCTGATGCGGGTGGCGGTGATTGCGACCGGGATTGACCTTCCGGCGCAGGAGCGCGAGAACGCCCCGCCGCAGCGCGAAGGGTTGCGGGTTGTCGGAGGCCGCGAGGCGGGGGTTTCGCCCTTCGCGGCTGCTGAGGGGCGCGAGACGGTGCGCATCGCCGAGGGCGGCGGCGAGTCGGAGGTGACAATCAGCCGCGCCCGCGCCGCCGGGACGCCGCCGGTTTCCCCGGCGGCAGCGCCTCCCGGTGCGACCGAGGGGCTGATCGCCGATCTGATGAACAAGGAGGCTGAGGACAGTTCCGGCCTGTTTGCGCGCATCTTCCGCCGGTTGCGCGGCGGCGCGGCGCAGGGCGCGGCGGGCGGCCCGGAGCAGGCCAAGCCCGCCCGCGCCGCCGCCGGCTCCCGAAGAGGCCGCCGCGCCCGAAGCCGCGCCTCCCGCCGCCGCCGCTCCGGACCAAG
>CBDBFH010000027.1:0-173953 GCA_965204775.1 Alphaproteobacteria bacterium | reverse complement strand
GACGATACCTTTACCTTTGCCAACACATTCGACTTCAACATCCTCCTAGGCTATCTTGACGGCGGCGCAGGCTTCGACACCCTGCAATACGCGGGCGCGCCTTCGGGGACGAACTTCATCGCCGCAGGCTTCGCCGGCCTGACCGGCGGCGAGTTGATCAGTGACGGTGTGGGCGATCTGCGCAATATCGAAAGGCAGGAGCCGCCGTCCAGCAGTTCATCCGGCGCCGCCACGCGTGGCCACGCCACGGGTGGCCACGCCACAAGTGGCTTGTCTGTGCGCGGGGTTGAGCGCCTGTCCCTCTCCCCTTCCCTTTCTCTCTATGGTTTGCTTGGCAGCGCCCTGATGGGCTTTTGCCGAGGAGACGGCCTCCGGCCTCTCGCTGGCCGAAGGCCCCACCCCTCCGGCGCAATCCGGGCAACCTCCTCTTACGGCATGACCCGGCCTCAGGCCATACCCTGTGGACCCAGCAGCTCCGCCATCAGGGGCGCAGGCACGGCAGCCACGGCCTGGCCATCCCCGGCCTGACCGCCCGCAACCAGACCACCCATGCCTACGACATGACCCTGACCCGGCAGGGCCTCGCCTCGCCTCTGGGCGGCAACTGGAACCTGCGCCTCGTCCTCCCATGCCATCCGCGGCGCAGTGGAGGTCGAAGGAGCCAGCGCGCAGGCCGAAGGCTATGGCGCGGGCGCGGGCCTCGTCTGGCGGCGGAACGGGCTTGCCGCCCATCTGACCGGCCTTGCCAGCCTCTATGAGCTTGAGGTGCAGACTTTCGCCGCCTATGCCCGGAGAAGCGATTTCTCCGCCTTCAGCACCCTTCTCTCCACCGGCTTCGACTCCGGCTACCCTCTGGCCTCCGGCCTCGTTCTGCGCAGCTCCGCCGGTCTAACCTGGCAGTCTCTGGCGCTGGACGAGGCGGCTGAATATGGCGGCATCGCCGCCGCCTTCGAGCGGGCCGAGCGCCTGACCGCCCGCCTGGCCATCGGGCTTGAGGCGAAACAACAGCCCGGCGGGCGACTGGCCTGCCGGCCAGTGGTTTGCCGATCTGGCTTTTGTCCATGAAGAGAACTCCGGCGGCGCGCTGACCTCCGGCTTGCGGCAGGACTATGCGGCGGCGGACGGCGCCGCCTTTGAAACCCGGCTGGGCGGGCGGATCGCCAATCTTCTCCCCGGCCTCTCCCTTGAGGGGCAGGCCGCGTTGCGCGAGCCTCTCTCTTCGGCGGCAATGGATATCTCCGCCCGCATTGGTCTCTCTCTCAAGTTCTGAACAGATATCTCCGCCCGCATCGGTCTCTCTCTCAAGTTCTGAACAGATTATTCCACGGTCACCGACTTGGCGAGGTTGCGCGGCTGATCGGGATTGTTGCCCTTCGCCAGCGCCGCTTCATAGGCCAGCAGCTGCATGGGCAGGGCATAGAGGATCGGGGCGGCGAAGGAGTCCGCGTCCGGCAGAGTGACGACCTCCCCGGCCAGACCCTGCGCGGCCTTCGCTCCGGCGGGGCAGGTGATCAGGATCACCCGCCCTCCCCGCGCCCGCACTTCCTCGATATTCGAGAGCATCTTGCTGAAAAGATCATCGCGCGGGGCCAGAACGATGGCCGGAACCCCGGCCTCAATCAGCGCCAGAGGCCCGTGCTTCATCTCGCCCGCCGGATAGCCTTCGGCTTTGATGTAAGAGATTTCCTTGCATTTGAGCGCCCCTTCGAGGGCCATCGGATAAAGCCCCCCCCGCCCCAGATAGAGCGCATAACCGGTTTGGCGCAGATAGCGGGCGCGCGACTCGCTTGATCTGCGGCCGTAATTTCAGCGCCTCGCGCAATTGGCCGGGGAGCGCAAGGAGCGCGCGGCCCAGACGGCGCTGCCCCGCCGGATCGATTGTCCCGGCCTTCGCTCCGGCGGCGAGGGCCAGCGCCGCCAGAACGATCAACTGCGAGGTGAGGGTTTTGGTCGCCGCGACGCCGATTTTCAGGCCCGGCATTCATCGGCAGGACGATGTCGGCCAGCCGGGCCAGACGCGAGTCGGGACCGGTTGACGAGGGCCAGACTTTTCAGCCCCCGGCCCCGGCAGGCTTCGAGGGCGGCGATGGTGTCGGCGGTCTCGCCCGACTGGGAGATGAAGACAAGGCGCTGGCCGCGGCGCAGGACGGGGCGGCGGGTGTGGAATTCGGAGGCGATCTCGGCGCGGGGCCGGGAGGCGGGCGAAGCGCTCCATCCACCATGCGGCGGTGAGCGCGGCGTAGAATCCGGTGCCGCAGGCGGCGAAGGCCGCACCGGCGCGGCCCGGAACCGCCGCTTCGGGTAGTTGCGCCCTGCCTTCCGGGGACAGATAAAGATTCGAGAGCGCGGGCGGGGCCGATTGCGGCTGCTCATGAATCTCCTTGCCCATGAAGTGCCGCCGCCGTCCCTTGGCTGCGCCGGACGGGGCAGGAGGCGCGGCTTCGGCCCGGCGGGAGCGTTTGCGCCCTTCGGGGCCGGTCACCTTAAGGTCTCCGGCGGTAATCAGCGCCTGATCGCCGTCCTGCAAATGGATCACGCGCCTCGCCAGAGGCGAAAGCGCCTGCGCATCGGAAGCCAGAAAGACGCCCGCCTGCGCCCTGCGCCCAGACAAGGGGGCTGCCCTGACTGGCGGCATAGATCATCCTCTCGCCCTCAAAGAGCAGGGCCAGGGCGAATGCGCCGCGCAGTTCGGCGATGGGCGGCGCGGGCGGCGGCGGCGGGCGCAAGGCCCTTCTGGAGAAAACGAGGACGCAAGATGCGCGATGACTTTCGCTGTCGGTCTGGCTGGAGAATCTGCTTCCCTGCGCGGCCAGCCGGGCCTTGAGTTCGCGGGCGTTCTCGATGATGCCGTTATGGACGACCGCCGCGCCCCCGGCGAAATGAGGATGGGCGTTGGCGGCGGAGGGGCCGCCATGAGTCCGCCCAGCGCGTATGGGCGATGCCGATGGTTCCGCGCAAGGGTCTGCGCGCGAGCAGCCGGGCCAGCTGATCGAGATTGCCCTTGACCCGGCGGCGGGCGAGGCGGTCCTTGTGGAGCGCAGCGATCCCGGCGGAGTCGTAGCCGCGATATTTCGAGGCGGCGCAGGAGGCCAAGCAGCTGAGGCTGGGCGGGCGCGTCCGAGATGCAGGCGGCGATCCCGCACATGCTAGGGCTTTTTGGCCCGGCCCGGCTTGACCACGGCGCGGGTTCGGGCAATCGCCAGAGCGCGGGGGGGGAATATCTTCGGAAATCGTGCTGCCCGATCCGATATACGCGCCTGCGCCGATCTTCACCGGCGCGACCAGCGCGCAGTTCGATCCGATAAAGGCGTCCGGGCCGATTTCGGTGCGGCTCTTTTTCTCGCCGTCATAGTTGCAGGTGATAACGCCCGCGCCGATATTAGCCCGCGCGCCGATCCGGGCGTCGCCCAGATAGGCAAGATGCGAGGCTTTGGCCCCTTCTTCGAGTTCCGCCTGCTTGACCTCGACGAAATTCCCGACCCTCGCGCCCGGTCCGATCCGGCTTTGCGGGCGAAGCCGGGCGAAGGGGCCGATCTGCGCGCGCGCGCCGATCCGCGCCCCTTCAATGTGACTGAAAGATTTGATCCGCGCCCCCTCCCCGATCTCCACGCCGGGTCCGAGGACGACATAAGGCTCAATCACCGCGCCCGGAGCCATACACGTATCCCAGGAGGCGAAGAGCGTTTCCGGCGCAATCAGCTGTGCGCCGTCTTCCGCGAGTTTGCGGCGGAGGCGCGTCTGCGCCGCCGCTTCGAGGCGGGCCAGATCATGCGGGCGATTGGCCCCGCGCGCCTCGTCTTCCCCGCACATGATCAGCGCACGCGGCAGACCGGCCTGCGCCGCCAGCGCGACGATGCCGGTCAGATAATATTCGCCCTGCGGGTTGTCGGGGACAAGCCGGGGGAGCAGTTCGGCCAGAACCTCGCGCCGGGCGGCCATGAATCCGGCATTGAGAAGCGGGGCCTGCGTTTTGCGCCGCGCCGTCATCTTCGGCGATGGCGATGACGTCCCCGGCCTCGCTCCGGATCAGGCGTCCATAGCCCGACGGATCGCCTGCGGAAAAAGCCGCACAAGGCCAGCGCGGCCCCCTTGCCGATCTCGCCGCGCAGCCGCTGCAGCGTCTCCGGGCGGACGAGCGGCGTGTCGCCGCATACAATCACGACCGCCCTCGCCTTCGGCCTGCGCCAGAGCGGCGCGCGCGGCGTCGCCGGTTCCCTTCGGCTCGGCCTGGCGCGCCAGAACGGCCTGCGGATCATGGGAGGCGGTGAATTGCTCAACCGCGCCCCCCCTCCCCGGCGACAACGATCCGCTGCCCGCCGGACAAACGCTTCGCCGCCGACAGCACATGACCCAGAAGAGGCAGACCCGCAACCTCGCGCAGAAACCTTGGGTGCGCCCCCCTTCATGCGCCGCCCTTCCCCGGCGGCCAGAATCATCACCGAAACGGAAATCATCCCGACAGATTATTGAAAGATTCCCCCGCGCTCATAACAAATTCTATCCCTTTGTTGCGAAGGGCGGTCAAGAAGGCCGAAAATGCCGGAGGACGTAGCCGAGCAATTGCTCGGCGCTTGCTTTCCGGGGCGGAGCGGCGGGTGTCGAGAACGAGTTCGGGCGCTTCCGGCGCTTCATAGGGAGCGGACAGGCCGGTGAACTCGCGCAGTTCGCCCGCCCGGGCCTTGCGGTAGAGTCCTTTGGGGTCGCGCGCCTCGCAGGTGGCGAGGTCGGCGTCGATGTAGATTTTCGTGGAAATTGGCGCTGGCGGCGCGGGGCGCGGGCGCGGTCGGAAGCGGTAGGGCGAGATAAACGCCGCGACCGCGATCATCCCGGCGCGCTCGAACAGGGCGGCGACCTCCCCGATTCGGCGAATATTCTCGCGCCGGTCCTCCGGCGAGAAGCCCAGATCGGCATTGAGGCCGTGGCGTACATTGTCGCCGTCGAGGACATAGGCCGAAAGCCCGCGCTCGAAGAGTTTCTGCTCCAGGGCGAGGGGCGATGGTTGATTTCCCGGCCCCCGACAGGCCGGTGAGCCAGAGGACGCCCGCCGCGGTGGACCGGCGCGGCGGGTGCGCTGTCCGGCGCTGACCCGGTGCTCGACGCGGGTAAGATTGGCGGCGGGGGCGCTGCGCGCGGGCCTTTGGTCGGCATAGCCCTCCATTGAGATGATGCCGCCTCCAGCGATGTCATATCCGGCGACCAGAACGAAGCGCCCGGTCGCCGCGCAGGCGGCGAAGGGATTGAGCGCCAGCAACCGGCGCGCCCGCAGGACGACCTCGGCGACCTGGTTGCGCTGGACGGCCTCCGCCGGGCGCGGGCGCAGGCCGCCGGTGTCGATCACCCGCTCAATCGACTGGACGGCGACCGGTGTTTCCATTGTTCCCAGTTTCATCTTGAGCGAATCTCCGGCGCGCAGGGCTTGATGGCTGAGCCAGAAGATATGGGCGCGGAATACGTCGCTTTCGACCGGCGGCGCATCTGCGTGGCTGGCGATCTCGCCGCGCTCGATGAATATCTGCTCGTCCAGCGTGATCCCCACCGACTGCCCGGCCTGGGCTGTCTCCGGCGGCGCGGCGGCGGAGGGCCAGACTTCTATTGTCCGGACGCGGGCGGTCTTGTTCGAGGGCGAGAAGAGGAGCGCGTCCCCTCGTGAGAAACGCCCGGCCTCGACCCGCCCGGCGATCACCCGCCGCGCGTCGAATTTATAAACATCCTGCACGGGGAGGCGCAGCGGGCGGTTTTGCAGGTCCGGGGCCTCGCGGAAGGCGTCGAGCGCCCCGGCAATTGAAGGCCCCTCATGCCAGGGCATGCGCTCCGGCCTGGCCGTGATGTTCTCGCCCTCGCGCGCCGAGGCCGGAATGATGCAGGAGGCCGTCAGGCCCAGTTTCCTCAAATACGTGCGCGCCTCTTTCGCTACGGCCTCAAAGCGCGTCCGGGAATAGCCGGCGGCATCCATCTTGTTGACCACGACGGCCAGTTGGCGCACGCCGATCAGATGGAGGAGGTATCCGTGCCGCCGCGACTGCTCCTGCATTCCCTCCCCGGCGGTCGATAATCAGCAGGGCCGCATCGGCCTGCGCCGCGCCGGTGATCATGTTCTTGAGGAATTCCTTGTGTCCCCGGCGCATCGATGATCACATAGTTGCGCTTCGGCGTCCGGAAACCAGATCTGGGTGGTGTCGATGGTCACCCCCTGATCGCGCTCGGCCTGGAGGGCGTCGAGCACGAAGGCCCATTCAAAGGGCATCCCCCGGCGGGCGCACATGGCCTGCACCGCCTCATATTTGCCGTCCGGCAGGCTGCCGGTGTCGTGGAGCAGCCGCCCGACCAGCGTCGACTTGCCGTGATCGACATGCCCGGCGATCACGATTCGCAGCGGAGAGGCGGAGTCGCCCATCGCCCTAGAGATAGCCGTCGGCGCGCAGGCGCTCGAAACTGTCTTCGGCCTCGTGATCCATCGCCCGCCCGGCGCGCTCGGCCTGCCGGGTCTGGCGGAGTTCGGCGAGAATCTCCTTGATTGTCGCCGCGCTGCTCTCCATCGGAAAGGTGATGTCCCGGTCCCCCAGCGACCGGTAGCGCTTGCCGTCCCGGGCAAAATACAGCGAGATCACCGGAATTTTTCTCGCGCAGCGTATAGGCCCAGATGTCGTGCTCCGTCCAGTGCAGCAAAGGGTGCACCCGAATATGCGTCCCCGCCGGGAAGTCGGTCTTGTACTGATCCCAGAACTCGGGAGGCTGATCGCGCACATCCCACTGCCCGCCGCTTCCGCGCGGACTGAAAACCCTCTCCTTGGCCCGCGTCGCCTCCTCGTCGCGCCGAATCCCGGCGAACAGCGCGGTAAAGCCATGCTTCTCGACGGCAGCCTTAAGTCCGGCGGTCTTGCGCGCGGCGCTGCGGGCCGCCGGGGGCAGCGAGGGGTCGATCTCCTCGACCGGCGGACAGGTTTCGCGCAGGAAATCCAGCCCCCACTTCTTCGCATAGCGGTCGCGGAAGGCATACATTTCCGGAAACTTCCTGGCGGTATCGACATGCATCACCGGGAACGGCACATGGCCGAAGAAGGCTTTGCGGGCGAGGTGGATCATCACGTTGGAGTCCTTTCCGAGCGACCAGAGCATGGCGATTTTCTCCATGCGGTTGAAGGCTTCGCGGATGATGTAGATGCTTTGGCTTTCGAGCCGGTCGAGGTGGTCCATGGTTTGGGGCGCCATTCAACACAATATATCTGTGGTATGGGGATTTATCCCCCAAATCGGTGCATTATTATCCCGGCTGCGGCGCGAAGGCAAGCGCGGGCGGGGAGATTCCCGCTTGCGCGGGAATGACAGCGCGGGGAGGAAGGCCGGAGCCGCCCCTACTCCCCTACTTTCCAGAAAGCTTCTTTTTTAGGCGCGCAAGCGCCTCTCCGGCATTTCTTCTGTTTCTATGAGCCGTGGCATCATCCGGATTGAGGCGGATCACCCGATCGAAATCCTTGATGGCCTCTTCGTAATGGTCAAGGCTAGCCTCAACCTCTTCCCACTTGCCAAGTAAAACCTTGGCAAGGCCCCTGTTGTAATAGGCTGCAGCAAAATCCGGCTTGAGGCGGATCGCCTCATCGTAGTCCTTAATAGATTCTTTGTAGAGGCGGAACACCTCATCGTAGCGGCGGAACGCCTCATAGTGTTTCTTGCGGGCCTCTTCGTTATAGCCAAGGCCAGCCTTGGCAACACCCCTGTTGTACCAAGCTACGGCATAATCCGGTTTGAAGCGGATCGCCTCATCGTAGTCCTTGATGGCTTCTTTGTGCCGTTTAAGGCCAGCCTTGGCAGCGCCCTTGCTACTCCAGGCTTCGGCATAATCCGGCTTGAGGCTGATCGCCTGATCTAAGTCCTCGATGGCCTCTACGTACCGGCGAAGTTCAAGCTTGGCATTGCCCCTGCTACTCCAAGCTTCGGCAAAATCTGATTTGAGTCGGATCACCTGACCGAAGTCCTCGATGGCCTCTGCGTGCCAGCCAAGGCCAGCCTTGGCATTGCCCCTGTTGTTCAAAGATTCGGCATCATCCGGTTTGAGGCGGATCGCTTGATCGAAGTACCCAATGGCCTCTGCGGACTGGCCAAGTTCGAGATTGGCATTGCCCCTGTTGCTCCAGGCTGTGGCAAAATTCGGGTTGAGGCCGATCGCCTGATCGTAGTCCTTGATGGCTTCTTTGTGCCGTTTAAGGCCAGCCTTGGCAGCGCCCTTGCTACTCCAGGCTTCGGCATAATCCGGGTCGAGGTCGATCGCCTGATCGTAGTCTTTGATAGCTTCTTCATACCGCCCTTCCTGAATTTTTTTATTGCCTGCGAAGAAATAATCGGACGCCCCCTTTCCTGAGGGAGAATCTGCGCGCCGGTTAAAAGGAAGGAGCAGGAGCCGCAACAGGAGCTGGGCCTTCCCTGAGAGAGAATCTCTGTAGGTTTTTTGCGTCATTCTAACTGCCCACGGGGGAAGACGGGAAAGGCCCATAATATGACCTCCCGCCCGGGCCGTCAAAAATCTGCCGCGGCAAAAGCGGCAAAGCGCCCCTCCCGGATCGCCGCCCGCATCCCGGCCATCAGCTCCTGAAAAATAATGCGTGTTGTTCCAACTCAACAGCATCGCACCCAGCATCTCATCGCTCCGCACCAGATGATGAAGATAGGCCCCGCGAATAGGCCCGCGACGCCGGACACGAAACTCCCCTCGTCCAGCGGGCGCGAATCCCCACGAAAACACGCATTGCGAAGATTCAAAACACCCCCACGCACATACGCCCGCCCATGGACGCGCCTCGCGCGTCGGCAAAAACGCAGTCAAACATGTCAACCCCCAGACCAACCGCCCGAACCAAATCGTCAGGCCGCCCGGCACCCATCACATAACGCGGCAGCCCAGACGGCAACAACGGCGCCACCCCCTCAATCACCTCCAGCATCACAGCCTGCCCCTCGCCAACCGCCAGACCCCCCAGCGCAATGCCGTCAAACCCCGCCGCCGCCACCGCCCGCGCCGAACGCGCCCGCAGATCAGCCTCCACCCCGCCTTGCACAATCCCGAACAGCGCCTGACCCGCCCGCCGCCGCGCCGAGCCCCGAAAGGCCGCCAGCGCCCGATCCCCCCAGCGCAGCGAACGCTCCATCGCCGCTTGCGCCTCCGCCCGCGGCGCAGGATGCGCCGTGCAAATGTCCAGCGCCATCTGAATGTCCGAACCCAGACGGCATTGCGCCTCAACACAGCCCTCCGGCGTCAGGCGCAGCGCCGATCCGTCAAGATGCGAACGGAAAAAAACCCCCTCCTCCTCAATCCGCCGCAGCCGCGCCAGCGACATCACCTGATACCCCCCGGAATCCGTCAGAATCGCCCCCGGCCAGTTCATGAAACCATGCAACCCCCCCAGCCCCTCAATCACCTCAACCCCCGGCCTCTGAATCAGGTGATAGGTGTTGCCCAGAACCACATCCGCCCCGCTCGCCCGCACCTGTTCAGGATAAACCCCCTTCACAGAAGCCCCCGTCCCCACCGGCATAAAAGCAGGCGTCCGGATCGGCCCGTGCGCCGTCTCAATCACCCCGCACCGCGCCCGCGCCGTCCCGCGCCTCAATCGAAAACGAAAAGGCGCTCATCCCAAACCCGGACGAAAAAATCAGGCAGGCGTCGCCATAGGAAAAAAACCGGTAGCCGGAACCCACCGCATGCGCATAGGCCCCCAGCAAACGCTCCCGCCCCGCAAAGGCCGCCGCCAGCATGAAAACAACGTCGAGCGCGGCTGATGAAAATTGGTGAACAGAATGTCCACCGCCCGAAACCGGTAGCCGGGCAGAATAAACAAAGGAGGACGTCCGGCCCGAAAATGCGCGCACAAAACCGCCGCAATCCGCCGCGCTCTCAATCGCCCGCAGACTCGTCGTCCCCAGCGCGGCAATCCGCCCGCCCGCGCCCCGCGCCCGGTTGACCGCCCCCGCCGTCCGCGGCGGCAGGCTTAAAACGCTCCTCGCTCATCGTGTGCCGCCGCGCATCCCGCGCCCGCACCGGCACAAAACTCCCCGCACCAACATGCAAAGTCAGCGAGGCGCACCCCACCCCCCGCGCCCGCAAACCGGCAAACAAAGAAGCAGAAAAATGCAGCCCCGCCGTCGGCGCAGCAACCGCCCCCGGCGCGCGCGCATAAGATGTCTGGTAATCCTCCCTGTCCCGCGCATCCGCCCGCCGCCGCCGCGCAATATAAGGCGGCAAAGGCATCTCGCCCGCCCGCGCCAGCGCCGCCTCCAGCGCGCGCCCTTGCCGGTTGAAAACCAGCCTGACCTCGCCCCCCGCGCGCTCCGCAACCCGCGCCGCCAGACCGCCCGCAAAGGCAATCTCATCCCCCTGCCCGAGACGCCGCGCAGGCCGCACAAAAGCCCGCCAGCAATCCGGCCCCAGACGGGCATGCAGCAAAGCCGAAACCCTGCCCGCTCCCTTCCGCCCGCTCAAAGCGGCAGGCAGAACCCGGCTGTCATTGCGAACAAGAAGATCGCCCCGGCGCAGCAGCTCCGGCAAATCCCCGATCCGCCGGTCGGCCAGCCCGCCGTCCGCGCCGATCACCAGCAGCCGCCCGCTCCCGCGCGGGCGCGCCGGACGCAACGCGATCCGCTCTTCAGGAACCTCAAAATCAAACAGCGCGGTTTCCATCCGGGGCGCGCCCGCAACTCTCATTCAGAAGGCGGCGGCTCTTCCGTTTCCCAGGGCAACAGATTCTCGGTGTTTTCCTCCCCGGGCGGCGCATCTTCCGCCTGCTCCGGCTCCGGGGAAGGCAGATCGCTTTTGACCCTGAGCGAGATGATCTGGTCGGGGCGCGGCGGCGGCTCGCCGGGCGTGATCCTGTCGACAAACTCCATCCCCGAAATGACCCTCCCCCACACCGTATACTGCCCGTCCAGAAACCGGGCATCCTCGAAGCAGATGAAAAACTGACTGTTGGCGCTGTTCGGGTCGCTGGTGCGGGCCATCCCGGCGGTCCCCCGCCGGAAGGGCAGATCGGAAAACTCCCCCGGAACGTCGGGATAGGACGAGCCGCCCCGCCCGGTTCCGGTCGGGTCGCCGGTCTGGGCCATGAAGCCGGGGATCACCCGGTGGAAAACGATCCCGTCATAAAAGCCTTCGCGGGCGAGTTGTCTGATCCGCGCGACATGCCGGGGCGCGGACTCGGGGAGCAATTCGATCTCGGCTTTGCCGTCCTTCAATTCGAGGACGAGAATATTCTCCGGGGAGATGTCATCCTGCGCGGCGGCGGGACCGCCGAAGCACAGGACGGCCAGCGTGGCGGCGATTGTGTGTTTCTTGCGGCTCATTTTGCTTCTCCCCGCGCCTTCTCCAGATGCCCGGCCACCGCCTCCGGGACGAAAGGCCGAATGTCCCCGCCCATCGCATAAATCTGGCGGACGAGCGTGGAAGAGATAAAGCCATATTCCGGCGCGCAGGCAAGAAAAATCGTTTCAACTCCGTCATGCATGACCCGGTTCATGCCGCTCATGCCCGCTTCGTAGTCATAGTCACTGGCGTTGCGCAGGCCCCGGATGATCGCGCAGGCGCCCCGGCGGCGGGCCAGATCGACGATCAGGCCGTCGAAACTGCATGTCTCGACTCTTTCGCCCGCGCCGGCTTCCCCGGCGGCGGCGCGCAACAGGCGGCGGCGCTCTTCGACGGCTATCAGGGGGCGCTTGGCGGCATGCTGCGCGACCGCGGCGATCACCCGGTCAAACAGGGTGAGGGCGCGGAGCAGAATATCCATATGCCCCCGCGTCGCCGGATCGAAACTGCCGGGGAAAAGTGCGACCCGCCCGCTCATGAGGCCGCGCCATTGGCGGAGGAGTCATGCGCCTCGTCGGCTTCGGCCAGATGGGTGACCGAGACGACCTGCTCCTCAGTGTTGAAAACCTTGACCCCCTGCGTCTTGCGCCCGGCGATGCGGATGTCGTTGACGAAGCAGCGGATCGCCTGCCCGCTCTCGGTGATCAGCATGATCTGGCTCTGCTCCTTGACCGGAAAGGAGGAGACGATGTCCCCGTTGCGCTTGTTTATGATCATCGCGCCGATTCCCTTGCCGCCGCGCCGGGTGGTTCGATAGGCATAGGAGGAAGTCCGCTTGCCGTAGCCCCGGCGGCTGATAGTGAGGATGAACTGCTCGCAGGCGCGCAGTTTCTTGATCTGTTTGGGGGAGAGGACGGCTTTTTCGCTCCCGCCTTCGGCTTCTTCCTCTGCGCCGCCGCGGGAGCGGGTGCGCAGATAGGCTGCGCGCATTTCCGGCGGCTCGTCGACGTGATCAAGGATGCTCATGCCTATCACCTCGTCGCCCGGCGCGAGGCTGATCCCGCGCACGCCCGACGAGGTGCGCCCCGAAAAAATCCGCACCTCCCCGACCGGAAACCTCACGCACTGCCCCTTGCGGCTGGTCAGCAAAATATCGTGCCGGCCCTCCTCGACCAGCGCGACGCCGACGATGGCGTCGCCCGGATCGGGCTTCATGGCGATCTTGCCGCCCCGGTTGATGCGCTCGAAGCTGGAGAGTTTGTTGCGCCGCACCTTGCCCCGGCGGGTCGCGAAAACGACATGCATCTGCTCCCAGAGCGCGGGGTCGGCGGGCATCGGCAGGACGCTGGAGATCGCCTCGCCCTTGCCGAGCGGGAGCAGATTGACCATCGCCTTGCCCCGCGCGCCCGGCGCGCCCAGAGGCAGCCGCCAGGTCTTCATCCGGTAGACGAGGCCGGTCGTCGAGAAGAACAGGATCGGGCTGAGAGTATTGGCGAAGAACAGGGTGGAGGCGAAATCCTCCTCCCGGACCTTCATCGCCGCGCGCCCCTTGCCGCCGCGCCGCTGCGCCCGGTAGCGCGAAAGCGCCACCCGCTTGATATAGCCGCCATGCGTCACCGTGATGATCATGTCCTCGCTCTGGATCATGTCTTCATCTTCGAGGTCGGCGGCGGGGGCGCCGATCTCGGTGCGGCGGGGCGACGCGACCCGTCCGGCCAGTTCCTTCAGCTCGGCGCGGATCACCGACAGCAGCCGCCTGCGATTGCGCAAAATTTCGAAATGACCCTCGATCTCGGCCTTGAGTTTTTTCATTTCCGCGGTGATTTCATCGCGGCCCAGCGCGGTCAGGCGGTTGAGGCGCAGATCGAGGATGGCTTTGGCCTGCGCCTCGGAGAGGCGGCAGCGGCCTTCGGCGTCC
The DNA here is from genome assembly GCA_965204775.1 of Alphaproteobacteria bacterium. Lineage (GTDB taxonomy): Bacteria > Pseudomonadota > Alphaproteobacteria > JAPOUT01 > CBDBFH01. Next base: position 160,748 of record CBDBFH010000027.1, on the reverse strand, counting down.
AGTTTGTGGCGCGGATCGGCGATCAGTTCGACCAGCGCCTTCATGTCCTGCGCGGGCCAGTCGCGCGCCATAAGTTGGGCGCGGGCGGCGGCGGCGTCTTTCGCCTTGCGGATCAGGGCGATCACCTCGTCAATATTGGCGACGGCAATCGAGAGGCCGACCAGAATATGGGCGCGCTCCTGCGCGCGGCGCAGGGCGAAGCGCGTCCGGCGCAGGACGACCTCCTCGCGGAACTCCAGAAAGGCGGTGAGCATCTCGCGCAGGGTCATCATGCGCGGGCGGCCATTGTGCAGGGCCAGCATATTCGCGCCGAAACTGGTCTGGAGGGCGGTGTGGTGCCAGAGCTGGTTGAGGATGACGGCGGCATTGCTGTCGCGGCGCACTTCGATGACGACGCGCATGCCTTCGCGGTCGGACTCGTCGCGCAGGGCGGAGATGCCCTCGATCCGCTTGCTGCGGACCATCTCGGCGATTTTCTCAATCAGGGCGGCCTTGTTGACCTGATAGGGCAGCTCGTCGGCGATGATCGCCTCGCGCCCGCCCGCGCCCTCTTCGATCCGCACCCGGGCGCGCACCGGAATGCTCCCGTGGCCGGTCTCATAGGCCTTGGCGATCCCGTCCCGGCCCATGATGATCCCGCCGGTCGGGAAGTCGGGGCCTGGAATGATCTCCACAAGTTTTGCCAACGGGAGATCGGGGTCGTCGAGCAGGGCGAGGCAGGCGGCGATCACCTCGCCGGGATTGTGGGGCGGGATATTGGTCGCCATGCCGACCGCAATCCCCCCGGCTCCGTTGACCAGCAGATTGGGCAGAAGCGCGGGGAGCGCCTCCGGCTCCTTCTCCAGGCCGTCATAATTGGGGCGGAAGTCGACCGTGTCGCGCTCCAGGTCTTCGAGCATGGACTGGGCGACGCGGACCAGACGAACCTCGGTGTAGCGCATGGAGGCGGGCATGTCGCCGTCGACCGAGCCGAAATTGCCCTGCCCGTCGATCAGAGGCAGGCGCATGGCGAACTCCTGCGCCATCCGCACCAGCGCGTCATAGATCGCCTGATCGCTGTGGGGGTGATATTTCCCCATCACCTCGCCGACGACGCGGGCCGATTTGCGGTATGGCCGGTTCCAGGCATAGCCGTTCTCATGCATCGCATAGAGAATGCGGCGCTGGACCGGCTTGAGGCCGTCGCGCACGTCGGGCAGGGCGCGGGCGACGATCACGCTCATCGCGTAATCGAGATAGGAGCGCCGCATCTCGTCGGTGATTGAAACCGGGCTGATCCCGTTGCCGGAGCCGCCGGGCGCACCGGGATCGGCGCTCTCCGCCTTTCTGGCCATGCTCTTCTCTGCTCTTGCGGGCTGCCGCCGCTTTTAGCAATCGCGGCCCTCGGAACGCAACCGCGCCCTCGCGCCGCGCCGCCGCCCCGCGCCGAACGGCCTTATCGGGCCGTCAGAAGGGGATTTCGTCGTCGAGCTCGCCGCCAACCTCGCTCATCGGGGTCGGGGCCTGCTCCCGGGGCCGCCGCCCGCGGCCATGATCGGAATCACCTCCCCCGTGCCCGTGCCCCCCGCCATGCTGGCGGCTGTCCAGCATGAGCAGGGTGCCGTTGAAGCCCTGCAAAACGACCTCGGTCGAATAGCGGTCCTGCCCCGACTGGTCCTGCCACTTGCGGGTCTGCAGCTGGCCCTCGATGTAAATCTTCGACCCCTTGTGCAGATACTGCTCGGCGACCCGGCACAGGCCTTCGCTAAAAATCGTGACCCGGTGCCATTCGGTGCGCTCGCGCTGCTCGCCGCTGTTGCGGTCGCGCCAGCGCTCCGACGTCGCCAGACGCAGATTGCAGACCGGCTTGCCCGCCTGGGTGTGCCGCACTTCCGGATCCGCCCCCAGATTGCCGACCAGAATTACCTTATTGATGCTTCCTGCCACTTGTCTCTTCCCCCCTGACATCCCATCCTTCATCTCAAGGGGCATAGCATGAACCCGCCCGGCCTTTCGCGCAAGGGTTATTCCTGGGCGAGGAGGCCGTCGGAGAGGCGCAGGACGCGATCCATCCGGCGGGCGAGTTCGGGATTGTGGGTGGCGGCGAGGACGGCGCAGTTCTGCTCGCGGGCGCGGGCGATGAGTTCGTCGAAGACGTCGCGGGCGATGCGGAAGTCGAGGTTGCCGGTCGGCTCGTCGGCGAGGAGCAGGCGGGGCCGGTTGGCGAGGGCGCGGGCGATGGCGGCGCGCTGCTGTTCGCCGCCGGAGAGTTCGCCGGGGCGGTGGCGGGCGCGGTTTTCCAGTCCGAAGCGGGCGAGGAGATCGCGCGCCAGGGCCAGGGCGGCCTTGCGCGAATATCCGGCGATCATCCCCGGCATGGCGACGTTTTCCAGAGCGGTGAATTCGGGGAGGAGGTGGTGGAACTGGAAGACAAAGCCGATGTCGCGGCGGCGCAGGGCGCTGAGGCGGGCGTCGGCGAGGCGGGTGCAGGGCTGCCCGGCGATCAGAACCTGTCCGGCGCTGGGGGCTTCGAGGAGTCCGGCGATGTGGAGGAGCGAGCTTTTGCCCGCGCCGGAAGGGCCGGTGAGGGCGATGGCTTCTCCGGCTTCGAGGCTCATGCTGAGGTCTTCGAAGACCCGGACGACCTGCCGGCCCTGCCGATAGAGACGCGAGGTCTTGCGCAGTTCGAGGACGGGGGGGGTCATTCGTAGCGGAGCGCCTCGACCGGCTCCAGCGAGGCGGCGCGCAGGGAGGGGTAGATCGTCGCTGCGAAGGAGAGGCCCAGCGCCATGACAAGGACGGCGGTGGTTTCGGTTGGGTCCATCTGGGCGGGGAGGCGGGAGAGGAAATAGACTTCGGGGGAGAAGAGTTCGGCCCCGAGCAGCTGCGAGACCCATTGGCGGATGGCTTCGATATTGGAGCAGAAGGCCGCGCCGAGAGCGAACCCGGCCAGCGTCCCGACCACCCCGATGCTGGAGCCGACGATGAAGAAGACGCGCATCACCGATCCCCGCGTTGCGCCCATGGCGCGGAGCATGGCGATGTCGCCGCTCTTGTCTTTGACCAGCATGACGAGGCCGGAGATGATGTTGAGGGCGGCGACCAGAATGATCAAAGTGAGGATGACGAACATGACGTTGCGCTCGACTTCGAGCGCCCCGGCCAGGGCGGCGTTGATGTTCATCCAGTCGCGGACGGCGACGTTGTCTCCGGCGGCGCGGCGGATGGTCTGGGCGGCCTGGCGGGCGTTTTCGGGCTTGTCGAGCATGACCTCGATGGCGCTGACCCGCCCGGCGTAGTTGAAGAAGGCCTGAGCGGCTTCGAGCGGCATGAGGATGAGGCCGGCGTCTATTTCGGACATGCCGACTTCGAAGGTGGCGGCGAGTTCATAGCTGCGCGCTCTGGGGGCGGTGCCGAAGGGGGTGACCGGGCCGCTGGGGGAGAGGAGGGTGAGGCGCTCGCCGGGGGCGAGGCCGAGGCGGCGGGCGAGCCGCGCTCCGGCGAGCAGGCCGAGGCCCTCTTCGAAGGTCTGGAAATCGCCCTGGGTGACGGCGTCGCGGAAGGCGGGGAGCGCGGCGAGGTCGTCCGGCGCGATTCCGCGCACGAAGCCGCCCAGCGCCCGGCCCGGCGAGGAGACCAGCACCTGCCCCTCGACGACCGGGGTGGCGCGGGCGACGCCGGGCAGATCGGCGAGGCGGGCGGCGAGGCGTTTGAAATCGGCGAGGCCGCCGCCTTCCAGAGGCCGCACGATCACATGGCCGTTGACGCCGAGCAGGCGGTCGAGGAGTTCCTGCCGGAAGCCGTTCATCACCGCCAGGACGATAATCAGGGTCGCCACCCCCAGCGTGATGCCGAGGAAAGAGAACCCGGCGATCAGCGAGATGACGCTCTCCTTGCGGCGCGAGCGCAAATAGCGCCCGGCGATGCGCCACTCAAATCCGGCGAATGCGCCGGGCGCGGAAGGCGCGGCGCTCACCCGCCCAGCCTCTGGATAGCGGCGGCGCAGTCCATTTCCTGGGCCGGTTCCGGGGCCTGGCCGTCTTTTGCGGCGCGGCGGCGTTTCAGTTCGACCCGGCCCGCTTTGGCCGAACGCGAGCCGATGATGATCTGCCAGGGCAGGCCGATCAGGTCCATTCCGGCGAATTTGGCTCCGGCCCGCTCCTGGCTGTCGTCATAGAGGGTCTCGATCCCGGCCTGCATGAGTTTGCCATAGACCTCCTCGCAGGCGGCGGAGGCGGTTTTATCGGCGGGGGCGGCGTTGATCAGGCCGGTCCGGAAGGGGGCGACCGGCTCCGGCCAGACGATCCCGCGCGCGTCATGGCTGGCCTCGATGATCCCCCCGGCCAGACGCGAAATCCCGATCCCGTAAGAGCCGCATTGAAACGGAACCTTGCGCCCCTCCGCATTCACAATCTCCGCCCCCAGCGGTTTGGCGTATTTGTCGCCGAAGAAGAAAATATGCCCGGCCTCGATCCCCCGCGCCGTCATCCGGTGTTCGGCGGGAACGGCCTCGAAGCGCGCGGGATCATGCCTGCCGCTTTCGGCGGCGTAGAATTGCGTCCAGCGCCCGACTTCATCGGACAGGCCGCTTTGGTAGTCGGGATCGGCGGGCGGTTCGAGATCGAGCAGCCGCCGGTCGAACCACAACTCGCTCTCCCCGGTCGGGGCGGGAATGACGAATTCGTGGCTCATCTCGCCCCCGATAGGCCCCGGATCGGCGGCGACCGGAATCGCCTTGAGGCCCATCCGGGCGAAACTGCGCAAATAGCTGACAAACATCTTCCGGTAGGAGCGCTGCGCCGCCTCCAGGTCTATGTCGAAGGAGTATCCGTCCTTCATCAGGAATTCCCGCCCGCGCATGACCCCGAAGCGGGGGCGGATTTCATCGCGGAACTTCCATTGAATGTGGAACAGGATTCGCCCGGCGTCGCGCCACGAGGAGGCGGATCCGGCCATGATCTCGGTGACGAGTTCCTCATTGGTCGGCCCGTAGACGAGTTCGCGCCCCTGGCGGTCGCTGATTTTGAGCATTTCCTCGCCGTAGTCGCCGTAGCGGCCTGAGCGCTTCCAGAGGGCGGCGGGCTGGAGGGTCGGCATCAGGATTTCGACGGCCCCGGCGCGTTCCTGCTCGTCGCGGACGATGGCCTCGATTTTCTTCAGGACCCGCAGCCCCAGAGGCAGCCAGCTATAGATTCCGGCTCCGGCCTGGCGGATCATCCCGGCCCGGAGCATCAGCCGGTGCGAGGCGATCCGGGCCTCGCCGGGGGTTTCCTTGAGGAGAGGCAGGAAATAGCGGGTCATGCGCATGGCGGCGGAGTGTATCGGATTTGCCGGTGAGGGGGAAGGCGGGCGGTTCCAGATCAGGCGGCGGCGATCCGGTTGCGTCCGGCCTGTTTGGCCTGATAGAGGGCGCGGTCGGCGCGGGCGATGACGTCGCGGGGGCTGTCGCCGGGCCGGGCCGGGGCGCAGCCGATGCTGATGGTGATCCGCAGGCCGGGCCAGGCGGCGAAGCGCGCCTCGGCGATGGCGCGATGAAGGCGGCGGGCGACGCGCTCGGCTTCGGCGGCTTCCGCCCCGGCGAGGACGGCGAGAAACTCCTCGCCCCCCATGCGGCAGACGAAATCGCGCTTGCGCAGGACGCGGCGCAGGGTCTGGGCGGCGGCCTTGAGGACGTCGTCGCCGCCGGTGTGGCCGTAGCGGTCATTGACCTGCTTGAAGCGGTCGAGATCGGCGGCGAGGACGCAGACCGGCGTTCCCTTTCGCAGGAGAAGCGTGAGGTGCGCGGCCAGCGCGCGGCGGTTGGGCAGGCCGGTGAGCGGATCGGTGCGGGCGAGGTAGCGTAGCGAGTCTTCGTTGCGCTTGCGGCGCAGGAGACTGTGGAGGCGCGCGGCCAGCAATTCGCTTTCGGGGGCGGGGAGCACATCGTCGGCTCCGGCCTTGAGACCGGCGACCCGCCCGGCGGCTGCGACGCCGGGGCCGGTCAGGATGATCAGGGGAACGCCGCGCAGGGTGTCTTCGGCTTTCAGGCGGCGGCACTCCTTTATCGAGTCCGCCAGCGCCTCTTCCCCCCGAATGAGGACAATCTCCGGGGCCAGAGCCCGGATCGCCTCCACCGGCGTCCCCCGCGCCAGCCGGTGGCGCTCATAGAGCGGATCACAGAATGCGCCGGCCAGTTCGGCCTCCCCCAAAACGAGAATCTTGATAGCCATCGGGGGGGCGCCTTGCTCCTTGCGGCATCGGATTAAGCCGGTTTGGCAAGTTTGGGAGTGTTTGGCAATGCTTTAACTCCTTTTTATTTTAACGAACCGGAATAATGCTTGTTTTTCATTTTCTTATCTTATTAACCTGAACGCGAATTCAGGCCCTGTTTTAACCTTTCTGTGGCTTTATCCATGACGGAAGAGAAGCAATCTGCAATCGAGAAGAACCTCGCCGGAGAGGGGGTACGTTTGCCCTCCCCTTCTCCGGTGGCGGGGAATTACGCGCCTTTTGTGGTCTGCGGGAATCTGGTTTTCATATCGGGGCAGGTGCCGCTGGAGGGGCGGCGTCTGATTCGGGGGCAGGTCGGCGGCGGCCTGTCGCTGGAGGAAGGGCAGGAGGCCGCCCGGCTTTGCGCGCTCAACCTTCTGGCCCAGTTGAAAACTGCCTGTGGCGGCGATCTCGACCGGGTGAGGCGCTGTGTGAAACTGACCGGCTTTGTGAACGCCGCCCCCGGCTTTGAGGCCCATCCGCAGGTGATGAACGGAGCCTCCGACCTGATTGTAGCCGCGCTGGGGCCGGGGGGGCTTCATTCGCGCGTTGCGGTCGGGGCGGGGAGCCTGCCGCTCAATTCGGCGGTTGAGGTGGACGGCATTTTTGAAATCGCCGCTCCGTGACTCCGGATGACGCCGCCCTGCCCTCCCCGTCTGCGTCTTGTCTCATCGCTGCGCGAGGTTGACCCCGCCCAGTGGGACGCCTGCGCCGATCCGCAGGGTGCGGAGCCTTTCACGAGTCACGGGTTTTTGAGCGCGCTGGAGGAGTCCGGCTCGGTCTGCGCCGAAACCGGCTGGCTGCCCTGCCACCTTCTGCTGGAGGAGGGCGAGACGCTGACCGGCTGTGTGCCGCTGTATCTCAAGGGGCACAGCATGGGCGAATTTGTCTTCGACCATGGCTGGGCCGACGCCCTGCACCGGGCCGGGGGGAGATATTATCCGAAGCTTCAGGCCTGCGTTCCCTTCACGCCGGTTCCGGGCCGCCGTCTTCTGGCGCGGCCTTCGCGCACGCAGGAGCGCACCGAGCGGCAATTGCTGGCGGGCTGTCTTCAGGCTTTGCAGCAGACGGAGGCATCGTCGCTTCACATTACCTTTCCCGGCAAGGGGCAGTGGGAGGCGATGGGCGGGGCGGGGCTGCTGCAGAGGATTGGCGATCAGTTTCACTGGCAAAACCGGGACTATGGGAGTTTCGAGGATTTTCTGGGCGACCTGACGGCGCGGCGGCGCAAGGCGTTCCGCAAGGAGCGGGCCCGGGTCGAGCAGAGCGGACTGCGGATTGAGACCCGGAAGGGGAGCGAGTTGAGCGAGGCCGACTGGGATGCGGTCTTCACCTGCTACATGGACACCGGGAGCCGCAAATGGGGCAGCCCCTATTTGACGCGGGCGTGTTTCAGCCTTCTGGGCGAGCGGCTGGGGGACAAGATCATTGTGTTTCTTGCGCGGACGCCAGCCGGGCAATTGACGGCGATTGCGCTGCATATCGCTGCGGGCGGGGCGCTTTACGGGCGCTACTGGGGGGCGCTGGAGGATCATCGTTTTTTGCATTTTGAGTTGTGTTATTACCGGGCGATGGACTATGCGATTGCGCACGGGTTTTCCCGCGTTGAGGCGGGGGCGCAGGGGGGGCACAAATTGGAGCGCGGTTACCGTCCGATTGAGACCTACAGCGCCCATGCGATTGCGCATGAGGGCTTGCGTGCGGCGGTTGCGGATTATCTGGAGCAGGAGCGTCCGGCGGTTCGTTCGGAGATTGCGGCGCTGACCCGCCGCCTGCCCTTCCGGCGGGAGACGGGAGAGGCGGCAGAGAAGTAACATGGCCAAAGTCACTCTTATTGGAATAGATTGCGCCACTAAACCGGGGGATAATGGCCTGGCGCGAGGCCATTTCGATGGGCAAAAAGCGGTTATAGAAGAAATCACGCGCCGCAGAACCCAGAAAGAAATGGAGGAGTTAGTTGCCGGATGGATCAAAGACAGCTCAAAGCCGGTCTTGCTGGCACTGGATGCGCCGCTGGGCTGGCCGCAAAAATTTGGAAGGGCGCTTGTTGCTCATCAAGCGGGCCAACGAATCCATAAAGATGCAAATGCCATATTTCGACGAGTAACGGATAACTGTGTTCAAAAAAATATCAGCAAACGCCCGATCGATGTTGGTTGTAACCTCATTGCGCGCACGGCTGTGGCAGCCCTGTCTTTTCTCAAAACGCTGCGCAAACAGACAGGAGACATTCCTCTGGCATGGAAGATCAAGCCTCTGGCGAGGTGCGCGGCAATTGAAGTTTATCCGGCAGCAACATTAAAGAGTCGAGGATGGCTCCCACTGGAAAGCTACAAAAAGAACGGCGAGGGTCAAAGGGTGCGTGAAAATATCATGGATAAAATTAAGGACATAATGGAATTCAGAAATGGGACAGAGACTATAGTGACGAAAGATGATCACCATCTGGATGCTGTGCTATGCGTCCTCGCCGCCGCCGACTTTGTGCGAGGCGAGGTTCATAAGCCGGAAGATGAGGTTCATACGCCGGAAGATGAAGAAGCCGTCAGAAAAGAGGGCTGGATCTGGTTCTATAAACCGTCTGGCGAAAAGACATGAAAGGGCAGGATATCATCTATATAAGCGGCCTCGAAGTTGAGGCTGTTGTCGGGGTCAATGACTGGGAGCGCAAAACCCGCCAGACCGTCCGCCTCGACCTCGAATTCGCCCACGACAACCGCAAGGCCGCCGGCAGCGACCGCCTCGAAGACGCAACCGATTACAAGGCGATCAAAAAGCGCCTGACCGCCTTCATCGCCGAAAGCGAGTTCTTCCTGATCGAAACCCTGGCCGAGCGGATCGCCCAACTCCTGATCGGGGAATTCGGCCTCTCGTGGATCAAACTGCGCCTCGGCAAGCCGGGGGCTTTGTCGGGATCGCTGGACGTCGGGGTGCTGATCGAGCGCACCGCCGCCGATCACCCCCTTGAACCGGACCGGCGGCGGGACTAAACTGCCACCGGGAACAGACGGAGGGGGTCATGGCCTACGATCCCGATAATATTTTCGCCAAAATCCTGCGCGGGGAAGCGCCCTGCGTCAAGGTCTTCGAGGACGAGAAAACGCTCGCGTTCATGGATGTCATGCCGCAGACGCCCGGTCATGTTCTTGTCGTTCCCAAGAGTCCCTCCGAAGACCTTCTTGGCCTCGACCCCGATTACGCCGCCGCCGCCATTCGCACGACCCAAAAGCTGGCCCGCGCGGTCAAGACGGCCATGCAAACCCCCGGCGTCATGATCGCCCAATTGAATGGCGCGGAAGCCGGGCAGTCGGTCTTCCACATTCACTTCCACATTATTCCGCGCGAGGGGGGGATCAATCTGAAACTCCACGCCCGCGAAATGGCCGATACGAAGGAGCTGGAAGAGCAGGCCGCCCGCATCCGCGCCGCGCTTGACTGAGCTGCGCCCGGCTGACTGACAAAACAGGGAGAGGGCAATGAGCAAACAGGTTGAATTCTATTTTGACCTCGGCAGCCCGACGGCCTATCTGGCCTGGACTCAGCTGCCGAAGATCGCGGAAAAGGCGGGGGCGGAGGTCGTCTGGAAGCCGATGCTTCTGGGCGGGGTTTTCAAGGCGACGGACAATTCGCCTCCGTGGGCGGTTGCGGCCCGCGCGCCGTATCTGGGGCGCGACCTTCAGCGCTTTGCAAAACGTTATGGCGTGCCTCTGGCGACAAATCCGCATTTCCCGATCAACACCCTGACCCTTATGCGCGGCGCTATCGCCCTGCGGGGCGAGCCGGAGCAGTTCCATCAATATCTGCGCCATGTTTTCAGATCGATGTGGATCGAGCCGCGCAATCTCAATGATCCGGGCGAAGTGGCGAAGACATGGCAGGAGATCGGGTTGGAGCCGGAGGCCTTCATGGCGCGCATAGCTGAGCCGGAGAACAAGAAGGCCCTGATTGATGCGACGCAAGAGGCGGTGTCGCGGGGCGTTTTTGGCGCGCCCAGTTTTTTTGTCGGAGACGAGATGTTTTTCGGACAGGACCGGCTCGACTTCGTCGCCGAGGCGCTGGCATGAGGCGCGCGCCTGCACTGGCCGCCGCAGGCGTCATGCTGCTGGCCTCCGGCTGCGGGGACGGGATCGAGGAGGTCACGCCCCCCGCCCCCTTCCACGGGATTCACGGAATGGCCTTCGATCAGGACAACCGCCTGCTGGCGGGCAGCGTTCTGGGGCAGACGATCTACGAGATCAGGCCCAATGGCGATCACCGGGTTCTGATCGGCCCGCCTCTGGGGCAGGCCGACGATCTGGCGGTGCGCGAAGACGGCCTGCTGGCCTGGACCGGCTTTCTGGACGGGAAAATCTACGCCCGGCAGGGCGAGGGGGAGATTCGGGTTCTGGCCGAGGGCCTTCCGGGGCTGAATTCGCTGGCCTTTGCGCCGGACGGGCGGCTGTTTGCGACCCAGGTGTTTTTGGGCGACGCCCTCTATGAGATCGACCTGGAGGGCGAAAAGCCGGCCCGGCAGATCATGAAAGACATGGGCGGCCTCAACGGGTTTGAGTTCGGCGCGGACGGGCATCTGTATGGCCCGCTCTGGTTTAAGGGGCAGGTGGTTCGGGTGGATGTGGAGCGCGCCCGGATTGAGGTGATCGCCGAGGGCTTTGGAATACCGGCGGCGGTCAATTTCGGTCCGGACGGCCAGCTCTATGCGGTGGACACGCAGCGCGGCGAGGTCGTGCGGGTTGATCCGCAGAGCGGGGCGAAGCAGGTGGCGGCCCGGGTCAAACCGGCGATTGACAATCTGGCCTTTGACCGGGACGGGCGTTTGTTCATCTCGAATATGGCGGACAATGCGATCATCGAGATTGATCTGGAAGACGGCGAGGCGGAGACGCTTGTCTCCGGGGTTCTGGCTGCGCCCGCCGACATTGCCTCCGCCGGAGATGGGGGCCCGATTTATATTGCCGATGTTTTCGCCATTCGGACGCTTGATCCGGAGAGCGGCGAGGTCGGGGAGGTCGCCCGGATGTTCGGCGATGAGATGGATTATCCGCTCAATGTCTGGGCGGGTCCGGAGCATATTGTTCTGACCGGCTGGTCGGCGGGATCGCTGCAGGTGATTGAGCGGGGGAGCGGCAAATCGCTGGCGCTGCTGCACGGCCTGACCACGCCGCATGATGCGGTGATGCTGCCGGGGGGGGATATATTGGCTGCGGAGTTTTCGCGGGGGCGGATTGTGCGCCTTTCGGGCGAGAAGTGGGAGCGCCGCCGCGCCTTTGCGAGCGGTTTGTCGGGTCCCTGCGCGCTGGTGTTGGGGCCGGACGGCGAAAAGCTTTATGTTGCCGAGCATGGCGCGGGGCGGATCATCGAGATTGATGTGAGGACGCGCAAGCGCCGCTTGCTGGTGCAGGGCCTGCAGGGTCCGGAGGGCTTTGACCGCCTTGCGGACGGGCGTTTTGTGGTTGCCGAGGCGGGGGCGAAGCGGATCAGCATTTTCGGCGCGGACGGCGCGGCGGAGGTTCTGGCGGAGGATCTGCCCATTGGCCTGCCTGCGGCGCAGGGCGCGATCCCGCCTTATGCGACGACCGGGATTGCGGTTGTGGGTGACGGGGTTTATTTCAGTTCCGATCTGAACGCGGCGATTTACCGGATAGATTTGCCGTAAGGCGCGGGATGGGTTTTTCACGAAGACGGGTTTTGCAGGGCGGCAGGGTTGTTGCGCTGGCTGCCGCCGGGGGTTTTGTCTGGCGGGCGGATTCGCAGGACGCCTTTTCGGTTCGGTTTGGCCTTGCCGAAACCCCTGCCCCTCCCAGTCCGCGCCGCCGCCGCGTGGAGGTGCTCCGCTCTTCCGGCGGGATTAATTAAGCGCGGCTACCGGCGCTATTGAAAATTTTTCGCGCCGGGCTGGCGAGCCGGGCGGAATTTGCTATATGCTGGGAATCCATTTCGAGGTAGTGGCTCCCATGCGAAAGGCGAGGTTTGCTCTTCTGGCTTTTGCGCTTTTACTTGCGCCGGGCCTGGCGCGGGCCGGGGATGATATTTCGGCTCTCAAGGCCCGCGCCAAGGCGGGTTATGCGGAGGCGCAATTTGATTTGGCGGATTCGTATTTTTGGGGCTGGGGGGTAGCGCAGAGTTTTCGGAAGGCGGCGCATTGGCATCGCAAGGCGGCGAGGCAGGATCATAAAGGCGCGCAGTTTGAATTGGCCTCGCTGTATGAGCAGGGTCTGGGTGTGAGCCGCAATTACAAGCGGGCGCGGTATTGGTATGGCAGGGCGGCGAAACGGGGTCATGCGGAGGCGCAGTTCAAATTGGGCCTGCTGTATGAGAAGGGACGGGGTGTGTCGCGTGACTATGGTCAGGCGGAGTATTGGCATGGCAAGGCGGCGAAGCAGGGGCATTCGGATGCGGTGGATGCGCTGTTTGCGCTGGCCTTTCTGTATGCGCAGACTCTGGATGTGAAGCGTGATTACGGGCGGGCAAAGCGTTATTACAAGCCGAAGCGGCGCTATTACAAGCCGGGCCGGGGGGCGAAGCGTTATTACAAGCCGGAGCGGCGTTACTACAAACCGGGGCGGCATTGGTCTCGCAAGCCGGCGGAATTGGGCAGAACGAAGCGCCGCCATATAAGGTAGCGATTCAATCCGGGGAGGCATGGGCAGAGCGCGGCTTTGCGCCTGTCGAGCGTCTGGAGCAGGTGCAAGCGCGCAAAAGCCTACCGGTCAGGCAGAATTTGCTTTATACTCGCTATTACTGTTTTGAGGAGGGAGTTCCCATGCGAAAGGCGAGGCTTGCCCTCCCAGTCCGCGCCGCCGCCGCGTGGAGGTGTTGCGGCGATTTACCGGATAGATTTGCCGTGAGGCATAGCATGGGGCTTTCGTGAAGGTGAATTTTGTGGGACACAAGCAAGACTATCACCCGTCAGGAGAGCACATCATGAAAAAAATTGTGGATTCGATCCAGTGTGGGGATGCCACCAATCTGCTCAAGCAATTGCCAAACCATTGCGCTGACCTAGTGATTACATCGCCTCCATACTATCGACAAAGAATATACAACGATAGCGGATTGAGCGTTGGGCAGGAACGAAATCCGGAATACTACTTAGAGGCCTTGCTTGAAAGCTTTGCTGAATGCATTCGTGTCATAAAGCCAACAGGAAATATCATCTATAACATTGGTGATAAATACCTGAACGGCTCTCTTTTATTGCTTCCATTCCGTTTTGCAACAATGGCTTGTGATAGGTTTAAGATAAAGCTCATAAACGAAATCACATGGGTTAAGCGAAATCCGACCCCGCGACAATTTAACCGAAGGCTGGTCTCTAGCACAGAGCCATTCTTTCATTTTGCCGTTTGCGACGATTACTACTACGATCGTAAAAATTTCTTCCCGACACGGCAGGCAGATGGGCAGACAACCCCTACACCGCAACTTGGTCAGAAGTATCGCGATTTGATAGAAGGTTCTAATGTGCTTTCGGCTTTTCAAAAACGCTTGGCTCGCCGGGAATTGGGCGAAGTTATTGCAGAAGTGCGTAATAGGGAAATACACAGTTTCCGTATGAAGATAAAAGGCGTTCACGCAGAGGCATTTGGGGGGCAAGAAGGTGGAAGAAAGGGACAGATGGATAAAAAGGGCTTTACTATCATTCGGCTCAAGGGTGAGAAAATGAAACGAGATATTATTGAATCGACAGTCGAATCATTACCTGGCAATGCACACACCGCCATTTTCCCGCTTGGTATAATTAAAGAACTGATTCGGTTACTGTCCCCGGTTAAGGGATTGGTTATTGACCCCTACATCGGAAGCGGAACAACTGCCGTTGCGGCCATCTTGGAGAAACGCCACTATCTGGGCATCGACATAGATCCAGATTATTGTGTCTCTGCAAGAAACCGAATCGGTAGGGTTGCAAAGGAGTACAAATATGCCAAGTAGAGCAAGGCAGGTTTTATGTGATGCCCTGAACAAAGCAACAGCTAGTTCGGGGGAAGGATCACATTTGCGGCAAAGCGACTTGAACAGACTTAGGCGAATAATGTTAAGAGTCGAGGCAAATAAAAATGTCGGGGTCCTTTCGGTATTGATAACCCTATTGGTAAAAAAGGTTATGAAGCCACAGCAGGATGTGAGACTTCATCAGGTGAGCATCCCTGGAGGATTCTCTGGGCGTGGACTTGATACCAAGCATATTACGCCGTTTCTCCGTGAAAACAACTTTCCATATATGACTAGTGGCTCGGGATGGCTAACTCGAAGCCTTGAACAAGCAGCTGCTTACACACTCAATTATCCGGGCCAGATAAAACCTGCATCAATCAAAGAAGATTTTTTGAAGCTATTGCACGCGGTTGAAGAGAGGCAGGAGCCTGCCAGCAAATATCTAGAGGAGATATTTAGGCAACTTGTTGTATTACGAGAAAGGTCTCAAAATATCTCATTATCTATACCAAAAAACAAATCTATTCGTGCAGTAGTTTCACTAATTGAGAACTTTTGGGAAAGTTCGACTGGAACTTCTCGCATTCCCGTTATTGCTGTTTTTGCCGCTTATCAGTGCATCGTGCAGGAAGTCAGAAAATACAAAAACCATCAATTACTCCACCTGCTCCCGCAAAATGCAGCAGACCAGAGAACTGGAAGAACTGGGGATATTGATCTTAAGCTAGATTCAAAAATTGATGAAGCGGTGGAAATAAAGCATGGCATTCGGATCACCCCTGAATTGGTTACACATACCATCGAGAAAATCAAAAGAACAACTGTCAGGCGCTATTACATCTTAAGTACGAATGAAAGACTTAAAGGCATTGAAGATATTACACTCCTTACTACTAAGGCTCGCCATAACTATGGATGCGAAATTATAGTCAATGGCGTTGCCGCAACCCTGACATATTACTTGAGGCTCATATCAAACCCGGATGTGTTCATTGAAAACTTTATCTCAATACTGGAGAAGGACGAAGATGTAAGCTACAGAACGAAGATGGCTTGGGATACAATTGTGAGCAACGCTGAAAATCAAGATGAACATGAAGGCAATTGAGCTGGCTTGAATCCATCATGGCGCGGCAGGCCCGGTCCGGCGGAATTAATTAACGGCGGCTTTGCGCTCCGCTTTCTCGTCCGCAGCATCCTCCAGAATCTCGAAGGCCAGTTTCTCACCGCCCGGCGCAACCTTCACCCGAACCGCCCCGCCATGCTTCAGACGGCCAAACAGAATGTCGTCCGCCAGCGGCTTCTTGACATGCTCGCGGATCACCCGCGCCAAAGGCCGCGCCCCCATCTGCGCGTCATAACCCCGCTCCGCAATCCAGCGATTCGCCTCCGCCGTCAGCTCTATCGAAACCTGGCGGCCCGATAACTGCGCCTCCAACTCAAAAATAAACTTCTCAACCACCCGCGCAACATTCTCCGGCGACAAGACCCCAAAGGAAATCACCGCATCCAGCCGGTTGCGGAACTCCGGGGCGAATAATTTCTCAATCGCCTCCTTGTCGCCGCCCTCCCGCGCGCCCCGCGCAAAGCCCAGAGGCGCGCGCGCCATCTCCGACGCCCCCGCATTGCTGGTCATGATCAAAATCACATTGCGAAAATCAACCGGACGCGAATTATGATCGGTCAGTTTGCCGTGATCCATCACCTGCAGCAGAATGTTGAAAATGTCGGGATGGGCCTTCTCGATCTCGTCGAGCAGCAGGAGGCTATGCGGATTCTGCTCGACCCGCTCGGTCAGCAGACCCCCCTGCTCAAAGCCCACGTAACCCGGCGGCGCGCCCAGCAGGCGCGAAACCGCATGGCGCTCCATATATTCCGACATGTCGAAGCGCAGCAGCTCGATCCCCAGCGCGCGGGCCAGCTGGCGGGCGACCTCGGTCTTGCCCACCCCGGTCGGACCGGAGAAGAGATAGCAGCCAATCGGCTTGTCCCCCTCGCGCAGACCGGCGCGCGCCATCCGGATCGCCGAAGTCAGACTCTCAATCGCGCTATCCTGCCCGTAGACGGCGCGCCTGAGCGTCTCCGGCAGTTTCTCCAGAAGCTCGGCGTCGTCCTGCGAAACCCGCCGGGGCGGCATCCGCGCCATCAGCGCCACCACCGCCTCGATCTCCGCCGTCCCGACCGTCTTCTTGCGCTTCGAGGGCGCACTCAGCGCCTGCGCCGCCCCCGCCTCGTCTATCACGTCAATCGCCTTGTCGGGCAGTTTGCGGTCATGCAGGTAGCGCGCCGAAAGATCAACCGCCGCCTTCAGCGCGCCCGCCGTGTAGCGCAATTTGTGGAAGGCCTCGAAATGCGGCTTCAGACCCTTCAAAATCAGCAGGGACTCGGCGGGGGTCGGCTCAACGACGTCGATCTTCTGGAAGCGCCGCGACAGCGCCCGGTCCTTCTCGAAATGACGGCGATACTCCTTCCACGTCGTCGCCCCGATGCAGCGCAGCCCGCCCGATTGCAGCGCAGGCTTCAGAAGATTGGAGGCGTCCATCGCTCCGCCCGACGCCGCGCCCGCTCCGATCAAAGTGTGAATTTCGTCAATGAACAGGACCGCGCCCTCTTTCGCGTCCAGCTCTTTGAGGACCGCCTTGAGGCGCTCTTCGAAATCGCCCCGGTAGCGGGTCCCGGCCAGCAGCGCCCCCATATCCAGCGCATAGATCACCGCCCCGGACAGCGCCTCCGGCACCTCGCCCCGAACAATCCGCCGCGCCAGACCCTCGGCGATGGCCGTCTTGCCAACCCCGGCGTCGCCGACATAGAGCGGATTGTTCTTCCGGCGGCGGCACAAAATCCGAAGCGTGCGCTCAATCTCCCGCTTGCGCCCGATCAGAGGGTCTATCCGCCCCTTCTGCGCCTTCGCGTTCAGATCGACGCACCACGTCTCCAGCGCGCCCGCTTTCTTGCCGCCGCGCCGGGGCTCGGCGTCCCCGGCCTCTTCCTCTTCGTCCTCCGCGCCGCGCACCGCGCGGTCCACCCCACGCCCCGGAACCTTCGATATGCCGTGGCTGATATAGGCCGACGCGTCATAGCGCGTGACCCCCTGCCTGCCCAGAAAATAAACCGCATGACTCTCGCGGGCCGCAAACAGCGCAACCAGCAGACTCCCCCCGGAAACCTCGCCCCGCCCCGACGCCTGAACATGTATCACCGCCCGCTGCAAAACCCGCTGAAAGTCCATCGTCGGCTGGGGCATGGCGGAATCCTCTTTCAGGCGCGGCCCCGCCGCCTCCGAATCGAGATGCGCCTCCAGGTCCCCCCGCAGCCGGTCAATCTCCGCCCCGCACGCCGTCAGAACCGCGCGGGCATCCGGCTCGTCCAGCAGCGCCAGCAGAAGATGCTCCAGCGTAATATACTCATGCCGCCGCCGGGCCGCATCATTCACCGCCGCGTTGAGCGCCTTTTGCAGCGAGTCGGTCAGCAGCGCCATCTCACGCCTTCTCCATCGTGCATTGCAGAGGATGCTCGTTCTGGCGCGCAAAGTCGAGAACCTGCGCCACCTTGCTCTCCGCAACCTCATACGTATAAACGCCGCAAACCCCGACCCCGTGCTGGTGCACCTGCAGCATCAGGCGGGCGGCGTCGTCCTGCGTCTTGCCGAAAACCCGCGTCAGAACCACAACCACAAACTCCATCGGCGTATAGTCGTCGTTGAGCAGAACCACCTTGTAGAGCGAGGGCTTCTTCGTCTTCGGGCGCGTGCGGGTGATCAGGCCGGTCTGCACCCCGCCGCTCCCGCCCGGCCCGACTGCGTCTTCACTCATCGCCAGCCTTCGCTCCATGCGTTCATGGTCTCATTCTATCAGCGCCCTTTCAACAGAACATCGCGCGCCTCGTTCAATTTTGAGGCCAGCCAGTCCGAGCCGCCCCGGTCGGGATGGACGCTCCGGATCAGCCGCCGGTGCGCCCGCCGGATCTGCTCCGGAGCGCTGTTCAGGCTGATTCCCAGAATATGGCAGGCCTCCTCGCGGGTCATCGGCCCGGCGGAAGACGGCCCCGGCGCGCCGCGGCCCTGCCCCGCGCCGCGCAATTCCTGCCAGCGCAGCATCCCGAAGCGCAACAGCGGCGCCGCCAGAAACCATAGAAAACTGCGCGACAGCATCGCCGCCGCCCCGATCATCGCCAAAGCGAACAAAAACCGCAAACGCCGCGCCAGCCGGGCCGCATCGGCCCCCGCCAGGAGCACAAACGCCCCGCAGACCACAACCGCGCCCACCACAACCAACAGCCAGAACATCGCCGCTTCCTCTGCTGAGACTCCGCCTTTTACCGATTTTTTATCTCCGGCGCATAATAAAGGCTTGATCTGCCTTGCGAACCAAAGTAGAACGAAAATGTTTTTATTTTGTTCCCCGTCCGGAGAGATGGAAATGCTGACCAGAAAGCAATGCGAGTTGCTGAATTTTATCCACCGGAATCTGCAGGAGACCGGGGTTTCGCCGTCTTTTGAGGAGATGAAGTCGGCGCTTGATCTGCGGTCGAAGTCGGGCATTCACCGGTTGATTCGGGCGCTGGAAGAGCGCGGCTTTCTGCGCCGCCTGCCCCACCGGGCGCGGGCGCTGGAGGTTCTGAAACTGCCCGACGACGCAACCCCGCGCGAGGCGCGAAGTTTCAAGCCCAGCGTTGTCGAGGGCGGCAAGCAGGCGGAGTATCACGCGCCGGTGCGGGAGGAGAGCGTTGTGATCCCGATCATGGGGCGGATCGCCGCCGGGACCGCGATTGAGGCGATCCAGACCCGCTCCGACGAGATTTCCGTTCCGGAATCCATGCTGCGCTCCGGCGAACATTTTGCGCTGCATGTGGAAGGCGATTCGATGGTCGGGGCCGGGATCCTCGACGGCGACATCGCCATCATCCACCGGACCGACACGGCGCTCAATGGCGACATTGTCGTCGCCCTGATCGACGCGCATGAAGCGACCCTGAAGCGCCTGCGCCGCCGGGGGGATTCGATTGCGCTGGAAGCTGCCAACCCGGCCCATGAGACGCGCATTTTCGGCCCGGAGCGGATTCAGGTTCAGGGCAAACTGGCCGGGCTGTTTCGCCGCTATTAGGCCCGATCAGGGCGCGCGGGAGCCGGTCCAGGGGCGCGCGCCGCGCAAACGCCGGGAGGTTTCGATCCGGGCGATCTCCCCGCCCGCAAACCAGAGCGCATAGGCTCCGTTTTCTTTCAGGGCCGCCCGGTCTATGACCAGACCCGCCTGCGCACAGACCGGCGGGGGCGAAGGGGCGATGACAATATCGGCCCCGCGGCAAAGTTTTTGCTTCTGGGCGGTTGAGCCTCCCCGGCGCTCGAAAAGAAGGACGATCTTCGGCCCGGCCATGCGGCTGACGCATCCGGCCCGGTTGCAGCGGAAGCCGGCAAGGTCGCGGGCCTGAGTTGGGCTGCGCGGATCGCCTTCATGCCGCAGCCAGGAGGCCGCCGTATAGTTTCCCCCGCGGGCGCGGCGCGGAATATAGAGCCGCCCATCCTCGCCGCGCTGGGCGATCAGCCTGCCGTCGCGCTCGACGAGAAGATCGGGGAGGGGCCGCGGCGTCACAAGATGCACGGCCAGCGCCAGCGCCATCAGCGCCGCCCCGGCATAGCGCCACGGACGCTGCCAGAGGCAGAGCCACAGACCCCCGGCGGCGGCCAGCAGAAACACCGCATCCGACGGCGCGCGGATCAGCCGGGCCGGACCGAACAGATCAATCGCCCGGCGGGCGAGGAACAAGATCGCCTCGATTCCCCAGCCCATCGGCGCGAGCGCCAGCGCCTCCAGTCCGAAGGGCAGCAGCGCCAGCGCCGCAATCGCCGCAGGCATGACCAGAAGCGTAAAGACCGGCAGCGCAGTCAGATTGGCGGCCAGCGCCGCCAGAAGCGTGATCCGGTTAAAGTGATAGGCGGCGAACAGGCCGGTCGCCGCCCATGCCGTGCAACTGGTGACGAGCAGGGCGGCGGCGGGGCGGGTCAGGCGGGTGAAGCGTGTTGGGGGCGCGGGCCTTTCCCGGCGCATGCGCCTTTCGCTCAGGGCTTCATAGGCGGCGACGAGCGCGGTGGTTGCGGCGAAGGACAGCTGAAAACTCGCCTCGAGCATACTCTCCGGCCTGAAGATCAAGATCGCGCCCGCGGCCAGCGCGACGTTGCGCATGGTCAGGACCTGCGCGCCGGAGAGAATGGCGGCGCAGACGATCAGGAACATCAGGAAAGCGCGCTGGGTGGCGATGGAGCCTCCGGACAAAAGGAGATAGACGACCGCTCCGGCCAGCGCGGGCAGGACGGCCCATTTTTTGATTGGGTGGCGCAGGGCGATTTGCGGCAGCAGCGCGAGCGCGGCGCGGGCGAAGAAGAAGAGCGCTCCAGCGAAGCAGGCCATATGCAGGCCGGAGATGGCGAGAATATGGGCGAGGCCCGAATCGCGCAGCAGATCGCGGCTCTCCGGCGCGACGCCGCCGCGTTTGCCGACGATCAGGGCGGCGGCGATTCCGCCTGCCTCGCCGCCGATATGCGCCTGCGCCCGCGCGGCGATCCGGTTGCGCAGCCTGTCGAGGGCGAAGGCGAATTGATCGGCGGAGGCGGCGGGGGGCGCGGCGTCCGGGGCGGGGTCTCCCAGTCCGACGCCCGACCCGCCGATCTGCTGGAACCACGCCCGGCGGGCGAAGTCGAAGCCGCCGGGCTGCACCGGCCCCGGCGGCGGGAAGAGAAGGGCGCGCAGGCGCACTCCATCCCCGGCGCGGAAGGCGTCGAGGTCTTCGGAGCGGTCCATCGTGAGTCTGATTTTGCGGGGGAGGCGCGCCGGGTCGAGGCCTTCGATCCGGGCGGGGGCGATCAGCCAGCGCGCGCCCTGTCCGGAGCGGGCGGGTTCGATCCGGATGATGCGGCCTGAGACCATCGCGTCGTCGAGCCGTTCGGTCAGAACCGGGGCGCGGGCGGCCTGCGCGCTCCATTGCGCCAGGGCCATGCCTGCCGCAGGCGCGGCCAGGGCCAGCGCGAGGAGAAACCAAAACCCGCGCCGCCTCAGGACAAAAGCCGCGGCGGCGGCGGCAGTAGCGGCGGCGCGCAGGATGACGGGGGGCGGCTCGGTTCCGGCGGCGAAGTAAAGCCCGATCCCCAGGCCCAGCAAAACCGGCAGCCAGAGAAACCACCGGTCTCTTTCCGCCTCGAAGGTCCGGGCGAGGTGGAGCCGAAACGCCTCGGGCCGGAGCAGGGCCAGACGATAGCGCGCCCTGGCGATGCGCCGTGCTATTGTCATGGCTGCGCGCGCCTTTGCGGGATCGTCTTCATGCCTGCGGTCATCACCCGTTTTGCTCCCTCGCCGACCGGCCCGCTCCATTTGGGGGGGGCGCGCACGGCGCTTTTCAACCGGCTGTTCGCCCGTCATGAGGGCGGGCGGTTCCGGTTGAGAATCGAGGACACCGACCGCCTACGCTCGACTCCGGAGGCGCGTGAGTCAATCCTCTCCGGTCTGCGCTGGCTGGGTCTGGACTGGGACGGCGATCTGGTCGTGCAGTCGGAGAGGCGGGAGCGGCACCGGGAGGCCGCGCAGCTGCTTCTCGACTCCGGCCATGCCTATCACTGCTGGTGCACGCCGGAAGAGCTGGAGGAGATTCGCCGGCAGGCCCGGGCCGAAGGGCGCTCGCCGCGCTATGACGGGCGCTGCCGTGACCGCCCGGCAGGCGGCGCGCGCGCCGGCCACGCCCCGGCGCTACGCCTCAAGGCTCCGCAGAGCGGCGAGACCTGTCTCGACGATCTGGTTCAGGGCCGGGTGGTAATCGCCAATTCCCAGCTGGACGACATGATCCTGTTGCGGGCCGACGGCTCGCCGACCTATATGCTCTGCGCCACGGTTGACGATCACGATATGGGGGTGAGTCACATCATCCGGGGGAGCGATCATCTGACCAACGCGTTGCGCGGGCGTTTGATCTATGCGGCGCTGGACTGGCCGATGCCGCTTTGCGCGCATATTCCTCTGATTCACGGGCCGGACGGGTCGAGATTATCGAAGCGCCACAACGCCCCCGGCCTTGAAGTCTGCCGGGCGGAAGGCTATCTGCCCGAAGCGATGAGGAATTATCTCGCCCGGCTGGGCTGGGCGCATGGCGACGACGAGATTTTCTCGGACGCGGAGGCGGTCCGATGGTTTTCGCTAAAGGCGGTCGGGCAGAGTCCGGCGCGTTTTGATCCGGTCAAGATGAAGAATCTTAACGGGCATTATATCCGCCAGGCCGATCCGGCCCGTCTGGTTCGGGAGGCGGAGGCGCGTCTTGCGCCGGGGGGCGGCCTGCCTGCCGCGCTTCGGAGTCGGCTGGAGCAGGCCATGCCGCAATTGAAGGACAGGGCGAAGACGTTGGTGGAACTTGCTGAAAATTCGAGATTTTTAGTATCGGAGCGCCCTCTTGCCCTCTCCCCGGAGGCGCGTGATGTGCTGACGGAGGAGGCGCGTGAGATTCTGGGCAAGGCCCTGCCCTGCCTCGAAAGGCTGGAGGAGTGGAGCGCCGGGGAGATTGAGCGGGCGCTGCGGGCCTTCGGCGAGGCGGAGGGGATCGCTTTCGGGCGAATGGCCAAGCCGTTGCGCGCGGCCTTGACCGGGCAGATGGTCTCGCCGGGGATTTTCGATGTTCTGGCGAGTCTGGGGCGTGCGGAGTCTTTGGGGCGGATCTGCGATGCCGCCGCCGGGTAGTGTCTCAGGGGATTAAGCCGGATTGGCGGATTCTTTCGTCATTCCCGCGAAGCCACGAGTGGCGAAGCGGGGCACGGCATGAATGGACTCCCGCTTGCGCGGGAGTGACGGGAGAGAAAGGACAAAGTAAGACACGACCCGCCGCCGCCGATTGACCGCCTGACACGGAAAATGCTATTCTGACGGACGAGTTCGCCGGGCGCTCAAGGCAAAGCGCCCCGTGAGAGGGCAGAAAGAATGAGCGCACGAAACCAGAACGCCGCCTTCAAAAGCACCCGCAACGGCGCCGCCGCGCTGGAAAGCGGCAAAAAGGCCGCCAAACTCGACATTCTCGAGGGAACCTTCGGCCCGCAGGTCATCGACGTCTCCGGCCTCTACCGCGATACCGGGCAATTCACCTATGACCCCGGCTTCACCTCCACCGCCAGCTGCGAGTCCCGCATCACCTATATCGACGGCGAGGCCGGACTCCTCCTCCATTGCGGATACCCAATCGAGCAACTCGCCGAACATGGCAGCTTCCTCGAAACCTGCTACCTCCTCCTCTACGGCGACCTGCCCTCAAAAAGCGAACTCGCCTCCTTCAGCACAGCCATCTCCCGCCATACGATGGTCCATGAGCAGCTCCAGAAATTCTACTCCGGCTTCCGGCGCGACGCCCACCCGATGGCCATCATGGTCGGAGTCGCCGGGGCGCTCTCCGCCTTCTACCACGACTCCCTCGACATCACCGACCCCCGCCAGAGACTCATCGCCAGCCGCCGCATGATCGCCAAAATGCCGACCATCGCCGCCATGGCCTACAAATACTCCATCGGGCAGCCCTTCATCTATCCGCGCAATGATCTCGACTACGCCTCCAACTTCCTCCATATGTGCTTCAGCGTGCCCTGCGAGGCGTACCGCATCAATCCGGTTTTTGCCCGGGCGATGGACCGCATTTTCATTCTCCACGCCGATCACGAGCAAAACGCTTCGACCTCGACCGTGCGCCTCGCCGGATCGTCGGGGGCCAACCCCTTCGCCTGCATCGCCGCCGGGATCGCCTGCCTCTGGGGCCCGGCCCACGGCGGCGCCAACGAGGCCGCGCTCAATATGCTGGCTGAAATCGGCTCGGTGGACAACATCCCCGAATATATCCGCCGCGCCCGCGACAAAAACGATCCCTTCCGCCTGATGGGCTTCGGCCACCGGGTCTACAAAAACTACGACCCCCGCGCCAAAATCATGCGTGAAACCTGCCATGAAGTCCTGGCCGAAATCGACAACAAGAACGACTCCCTCTTCAAGGTCGCCCTTGAACTGGAAAACATCGCCCTCAATGACGAATATTTCGTCGAGAAAAAACTCTACCCCAATATCGACTTCTACTCCGGCATCACGCTCAGGGCGCTGGGCTTCCCGACCTCCATGTTTACGGTCCTCTTTGCGGTGGCGCGGACGGTCGGCTGGATCGCCCAGTGGAACGAAATGGTCGAAGACCCGCAGCAGCGCATCGGACGGCCCCGGCAGCTCTATATCGGGCCGGAGCAGCGCGACTACCTCCCCCTCGAAAAGCGCGCCTGATTACAGCAGCGCCAGAACTTCCCGCGCCGCCTCGCGCGCAGGCGTCGTCGTGAGTCCGGCCTCCAGTTTCCGGTTGAGTTCGGTCAATGCCGCCAGCTGGGCCTCGCGCGCCGGGCCGGAAAAAAGACCGGCGCAGGCCTCCGCCAGCTCCGGGCCATTTGCCCGGCCTTGCAAATATTCAGGAATTTCAAAGCGTTCAAGCGTGAAATTGACCTGACAGATCATCTGTTTCCGCAAGAGGCGGCGGGCGATAAAACCCTCAAACGCGCCGAGCCGATAGGCGCAGATAAAAGGCGTTCCGGCGGCGGCCAGTTCCATATTGATCGTGCCGGAAGCCGCCAGCGCGCAATCGGCGGCGGCCAGCGCGGCATATTTGTCGGCCTCGCTGCGGACCAGAACCGGGCGCAGCGGCCAGTCCGCCAGAGCCGCCTCAATCAGCCCGATAACCGCCCCGGCGGCGGGCAGCACCACCCGCAGATCGGGCAGGCGGCGGGACAGCCGCGCCGCCGCCTCACCGAAAGGCCCGATCAGGCGGCGAATCTCATGCGGCCTGCTCCCCGGCGCAACGAGGAGCAGGCGCGCTTCGGGCGCAATCCCGCTCCGGGCGCGAAACGCCCGCCCCGCCTCCGCCCCCGCCCGGCGGGACAGCGCCGGATGGCCGACATAAACGCAGTCCGGCCCGTCCAGTTCGCGGAACACATCCGGCTCGAAGGGAAAAACCGAAAGCGCCTTGCTGATATACCCCTTCATCCGGCGCGCCCGCGACGGCCTCCAGGCCCAGACCGCCGGAGGCGGATAATTGATAATCGGAAGATCGGGCAGCACCCGCCGCGCCCGCCGGGCGACCCGGTGGGTGAAGTCCGGGCTGTCGATCAGAACCAGAAGATCAGGCCCCGCCGAAGCCGCCGCCGCCGTCTGCCGGATCCGGCTCAGAAGAAGCGGCAGGCGGCGCAGCGCCTCAGCAAAGCCGAAAGTCGTAATCTCCTCCAGCGCAAACAGACTCTTCAGCCCCTGCCCGATCATCAGCTCGCCGCCGATCCCGGAAAAGCGAAACCCGCGCGCCCCGCCCTTCTCCTTCAGGGCCGCGATTAACTCTGCGCCCAGCCGGTCGCCGGACGCCTCTCCGGCGAGGAGCATGATGTGCCTCACCCGGACCCCGCTTCGCCGGAGCGTTCCCAGGGAAGAATCTCAATAAAGACGCTCTGTGCTTCGGCCTTGCGGCGCATCTCCTCGCGCTCGCAGAGCAGGACGCCGCCCGCGACAGCCGCCACCCCGGCCAGCCCGGCGGCTACAGCGGCGGCAATCGTATCCGGGCCGATGGCGGGCATATCAACGCGCAGATCCTGTCCGGGCCGGGGCGCTTTGATCAGAACCCCGGCGCGCTTATAGCCGGTTCCGCGCAAGGCGGCGGGCAGGCGGGCGACCCGCTCCAGCAGCGCCGCCGTCCCCTCGACCGCCTCGACGCCCAGAACCAGCCCGCGGCAGACGACCACCGCCTGCCCAATATCCAGCGCCCCCAATTGCCGGACAATGCGCAATCCGTGTTCAATATCGCGCCGGTGCGCCTTTTCCGGCGGCGGTCCGGCGAGCAGGCCCGCCCCGGCGCGCAGGGCCGGACTGGCCTCATCGGCCCCGGTGATCTGAAAGCCCTCCACCTCCTCCAGATAGGCGATGAGCGAAGAGAGAAGCACATCGTCGCCCGCCCCCCTGTCGCGGGCCAGGGCCAGCGCCCGCTCGATCAGCGCCGGCGGTGTCGCGGGCGGCGCAAAGCCGGACAGGCCGGGCCGGGCGACCCCGCCAATGATGACAACCTCCCGGCACTGCTGCTCTTTGAGAACGCGAATAATTGCGGCGATTTCGGTCAGAGGCAGGCGGCAGGCGGCCAGCGCGGCGCTTTCCGGAGAGGCCTCGCCTTCCAGCGCAACCACGAAAACCTCGCGGCCCGCGGCCTGCGCCGCCCGCACCACCGCCGGCGGAATATTCCCGCCGCCGGCAATGACGCCAAGCTTTTCGGAGCGGGCGGGCGTCATCCGCCGCCGGCGCGCCGGCGCGCCGGGGCGACCGGCCTTTCGCTCTGCCGTATGAAGCCGGCCAGTTGGCGCACATCTTCATTTCCCGCGAAGCGGCGCTCGACCTGCGCGGCCCGCCCCGCCGGAGAGCCATTTTCAAACAGGTCCTGATAGGCGGCGCGCAGGGCGTGAATCCGCTCGCGGGAAAACCCGCGCCGCTTCAGGCCCACCGCATTAACCCCGGCCAGCCGCGCCGGAATCCCCCAAGCATAGAGAAACGGCGGCACATCATGGGTCACCCCGCCCATCCCCCCGACAAAAGCATGGGCTCCGACCCGGACATGCTGCTGGCACATCACCCCGCCGCTAAGGATCGCATAATCCTCGATCCGGCAGTGCCCGGCCAGGGTCGCATGATTGGCGAAAACCGCATGGTCGCCGACGAAGCAGTCATGCGCGACATGGCTGGAGGCCATGAACATACAGCCTTCGCCGACATGGGTCCGGCCTGTTTCCTGCGCCGCCGGGTTCATGGTCACATATTCGCGGATGATCGTGCGGGGGCCGACGACCAACGCGCCCTTCCCTTCCATCGGTGGAAATATCTGCGGCGCATGGCCCAGCGAGGCAAAGGGATAAATCCGGCATTGCGCGCCGATCTGCGTACGCCCGGCCAGCGCGGCATGGGAGAAAATCTTCACCCCCGGCCCCAATTTGACCGGCCCCTCGATCACGCACCACGGGCCGATCTCGACGTCCTGTGCAATTTCCGCTTCGGGCGAAACGATGGAGGTCGGATGAATCCGGGCGCTCATTTTTTCTCCGCGCCATTCGCCCCGGTGATGCGGGCGGCGGAAATATCGGCCCCGGCGACCACCCGGCCCCCGACCTGCGCCTCACCGGAAAACTTCCATATCTTTTCGCCAAAGCGCCGGGACAGGCTCACATGCAGTTCCAGCACATCCCCCGGCTCGACCGGATGGCGGAAGCGCGCCTTGTCAATCGTCGTGAAATAGGGCAGGTCGCCTGCAGCGGACCCCAAACTGGCCGCCCACAGCACCACCGCCGTCTGGGCCATCGACTCGATAATTAAAACCCCCGGCATGATCGGATGATCGGGGAAATGGCCCTGAAAAAAAATCTCATTGATCGTCACATTCTTGATCCCGATCCCGCGCGGCTCCGCGCCGATCTGGATTACCTTGTCGAGCATCAGCA
This sequence comes from Alphaproteobacteria bacterium, assembly GCA_965204775.1. Classification (GTDB taxonomy): domain Bacteria; phylum Pseudomonadota; class Alphaproteobacteria; order JAPOUT01; genus CBDBFH01. The sequence goes on along the minus strand of CBDBFH010000027.1, from coordinate 133,081 downwards.
TCGGATAGCGGTGGGGCAGAATCCGCTTGATCTTATTGAGGCCGATTTCGCGCCTGATCTGTTTTTCCGCCTGCGCCCGGGCTTCGATCATTTTCCCTTCGCTCCCTGCCTGCGCGCCTTCGCAAGATGCCGCAACGCCGCCTCTTTTTCCTTCCAAACCTTTACCGGCATGGCCGGAAACCCGCCATAGACGCCGCCGGGGGGCAGGTCCTTGGTCACACCGCTGCGCGCCGCCACCTGCGCCCCCGCGCCGATATGCACATGCCCGATCACGCCAGCCTTGCCGCCCAGCGCGGCGCCGTCCCCGATCACGCAGCTGCCCGAAATCCCGACATGAGCGGCCAGAAAGCAATTGCGCCCGATCCGGACATTGTGCCCGATCTGCACGAGATTGTCGATCTTGCTGCCTTCGCCGATGATGGTGTCCTGATTGGTTCCGCGGTCGATGGCGGTGTTGGCTCCGATCTCGACGTCGTTTTGGACAATCAGGCGGCCCGTCTGGGGAACCTTGGCGATTGCGCCGGCCTCGGTGAAATAGCCGAAGCCGTCATGCCCCAGCTGCGCTCCGCCATGGACGAAGACGCGGTCGCCCAGCAGGCTGTGGATTATCGCAACATGCGGGCCGATGACGCATTCGCGCCCGATCTTCACATCCGGGCCGATCACGGCCTGCGCGGCGATGATCGTGCCTGCGCCGATTCCGGCGCGCGGCCCGACGACCGCGCCCGGCTCGACTGCGACGCCCTCCTCCAGCCGGGCGGAGGGATGAATATGCGCGCCCGGCGCGACGCCGCTCGCCTGCCAGACTCCCTGAGGGCGGGCGGCGTCCGGGTAGAAAGCTTTGGCGACCCGGGCATAGGCGGCGGCGGGATCGGCGCAACGGAGGAGGCTCGTGCCTTGCGGCCCCGGCTCCCTGCAATTCTCCTCGGTCAGGCAGGCTCCGGCACGCGTACGGGTGAAGGCCTCCCGGTAGCGCCCCCCGGACAGAAAAGTCAGATCCTCCGGACCCGCCGTCGAGAGGGGGGCGATGTCCTGGATCATCTTTTTTCCGTCCTCGGCCCGCGCCAGCACCGCGCCCGCCAGCGCCGCCAACTCCTTGAGTGCAAACGGCCCTGCGCGCCTGTGGAACGAGGCCGGCACCCTCCCGCATGCCCCCTTGCGTTTGCCGGGAAGCCTAGCGCGCCGTCTCCCCTGTTTCCGCCGCCTTTGAGAAATCCACCTTGATCTCCGGCAGGCGGCGGTCGAGGCGGGCGATGACCTCGGAGGTGAGGTCGTGGTCCGGATTTGCGGTCAGGATCGCGCCCCGCGAGACGATCATGTCCAGCTCCCGCGACTCCAGTATCTCTTTGAGAATGCGCGCCAGAACCGCGTCGATCGCCGACATCGTCTCCTGAACCGCCGCCTGCATGACCCGGTTCTCTTCGACAACCGTGCGCTGGAAGTTCTGAACTTTGCCCTGAAATGTCGTCTCCTTCGTGCGGAAGGCCTGCTCGGACAGGAGGCTTCTTTGCTCGGCCAGCGAGTCGCGCTCCTCCTCCAGACCCTCGCGGGTTCCGGCGAGGCTGGCTTCGATGCTCTCTTTCTTCTCTCTGGCCTGGCGGGCCAGGGCCTGCCCGGCCTTCGAGTCGCGGATCACCTGATCCACATTGACATACATCACGCCTCCGGCCAGCGCCGGACCTGCCGCCAAAGCGATCATGGCGGCGCAGATTATCCCTGCGGCGCAACGGGTGAGGGAAACGGATTCATGCATAACTTAACTCCTCCACTTCTGGCGGGCCTAGAAAGGTAAGCCGGCCCGCAAACGGAACGTCTCCGTCCGATCATGTGGCTCCCTGATTAACACATCAGAAAAGTCAAGCCGAATCGGCCCGATGGGAGAGTCCCAATACAGGCTGATCCCGGCGCTGATGCGGAAGGCCCGCTCCTCGGCGATATTCGCTCCGGCTCCGTCATACCCTCCGGCGAAGCCGCTTTCCACGAAAAAAATCGGGGTCAGGCCGAATTGGAGGAACAGCTCGCTGACCACCCGCAGCTCCGAGGTCAGGACCAGATAGGAATTGGCCCCCAGGGCATTGCCCGAAACGAGGTCGCGCGACCCGGCCCCCCCCAGCCGGAAGCCCCGGAAATTGGTTCCCCCGACCGTGAAATGGTCGCTGATCCGCAGCCTCTCCCCGCCCCAGGCGGTCACATAGCCCCCGGCCAGGCGCAGCGCCCCGATATAGGAGCTCGAGGCGGTTTCGGCGATGGGAATGTAGTAGCGGAACTGGCTCTGCGTGCTGACATAGCGGATATCGCCGATGGCGAGGCCGGCGATATCCTGCTCAAACAGAAACAGCCAGCCGTCGCGAGGGTTTCGGACGTCGTCGCGGCGGTCGAGGAGGTATCGGTAGCCGAGGATCGAGCGGGTGACCTCGCCCGCCGCGTCGCGCACCAGCTGCGAGGCATTGGGAGCAATATCGAAAATATCCTCCTGCTCGATTCCATAACTGATTCGCAGGCGCGCATCCTCGCCGACCGGGAAGTCCAGCGAGGCCCGCCCCCCGAAAAGGAGCCGGTCATAGCCGCTGACGTTCTGGAAGTCGTTGGTCAGGTAGAACACATCCCCGCCCAGCCGCAGGTCGCGATCGAGGAAGAACGGCTCGATGAAACTCAGGTCGATCACCCGGCGCTGGGTGCTGTAGGCCAGTTCGACCCCGATGGTCTGCCCCCGGCCCAGAAAATTGTTCTGGCGGAGCGCAAATTCGCCCAGAAAGCCGTCCGCCGACGAAAAGCCCAGCCCCAAAGTGATCTCGCCGGTCGGGCGTTCGGTGAGGGCCGTATCGAGCACCACCCGGTCCGGGGCCGATCCCCGGCGGGGGGTGATCGAGACGCCCTCGAAGAATCCCAGAGCGCGCAGATTGCGCTCGGATTTGGCCAGCAGGACGCGGTTGAAGACATCCCCCTCGGCGATTTTGATCTGGCGGCGGATGACGCGGTCCTGCGTGATGGTGTTGCCGGAGATCGCGACCGCCTCGACATAGGAGCGCGCGCCTTCGCCGATCTCCCAGACGATATTGACGACGCCCTGTTCGCGGTCGCGCTCGAGGCGCGGCTCGACGGAGACAAAGGCATAGCCCAGCTCCTGGGCGGTGGTGTTGATGCTCTCCAGGCTGCGGGCGACCTTGAAGGCGTCATAGGTCTGGCCCTTCTCATAGCGCACCAGCGCGGTCAGCCGTTCTCTGTCGATCTCCTCGATCCGGATGTTGAAGCGGGTGTCGCCGAAGCGGTAGCGCCGCCCCTCCTCGACGGCGAAACTGACGATGAACCCGGAGCGATCGCGCACCAGCTCGGCGCGCGAGGCCAGAACCCGGAAGTCGGCGAAGCCGCGCCGGACATAAAACCGCCGCAGCAATTGCACATCGACCTGCAGGCGGTCGGGGTCGTAGGTGTCGTTGCTGGTCAGGAAGCGCCACCAGGCCGAGACGGAGGTGGCGATCTGGCTGCGCAATTCGGAGTCGGTGAAGGCGCGGTTGCCGAAAAAATGGATTCCGGCGATGCCGGTCTTCACCCCCTCGTCGACCTCGAAGACCAGATTGATGCGGTTCTGGGTCAGGCGGATGATCTTCGGCTCGACCGAGGCGGCAAAGCGCCCCAGCCGCCGGTATTGCTGCAAAATGATCTGCAGCGCATCCTGCACCTGGACGCGATTGTAGACGCTGCGCACCGAAAGAGGGATGGCGGCCAGAATGTCCTCGTCGCCGATCTGATCATTGCCCTCGACGGCGATGAGATTGATCACCGGATTCTCCTCGACGGCGACGATCAGGCGCACGCCGTCGCGGGTGATCTCGATGTCGGAGAAGAGGCCGGTGGCGTAAAGGCTCTTGAGGGAGAGGTCGGCGCGCAATTCGCTGTAGGGGTCGCCGACTTTCAGCTGCATATAGGTGCGGACGGTCTCGGCCTCGATGCGCTGGTTGCCGCGCACGATGATCTCCTCGACAACGCCCTCCTGCGCCCGCGCCCGCCCCGGCGCATGAACAAAAACAGCGCCGATCAGGACAAGGACCAAAACGGGGGCGGCAAACCTCGCGGCCCGGCGAAAGGCCGCCGGAGCCGAATGCCGGCAGAAAAAGATCAACCGCCGCTTCCTCCGCCAAAGGAGAAAGCGTTCAGATTCTCAAGGTCATTGATGGTGACGAAGACCATCAGGAAAATCAAAGCCACCAGTCCGGCGCGCATTCCATAATTCTGCGCCTGCTCGCTCAGGGGGCGGCCCCGGACGGCCTCGATTGTGTAAAAGAGCAAATGCCCGCCGTCCAGAACCGGAACCGGCAGGAGATTGACAATCCCCAGACTGACCGACAAAACCGCGGTCAGCAGCATGAGATTGACCAGCCCCAGCGCCGCCATCTGCCCCGATATCTGCGCAATGCGGACCGGCCCGCCCAGCTGGTCGGCGTTCTGGCGGCCCGTGATTATCTGCCAGATATAGGAAAAGGTCGCGGCGGTTATTTCGCCGGTGCGGGTCACGCCCTCCCAGAGCGCCTCATGCGGCGGCAACCGCCGCCAGGTGACGCCCTCGCCGGAGGCCTCCATTTCGATTCCCAGCACCCCCCCGGTGTAGTCGTTGCCGAACGGATCGGTGGCCGTCTCCATTCTGGGGGCGGCGATCAGGATCAAAGAGCGGCCCTCGCGCGCGACCTCGAATTCCATCTCCTGGTCCGGGCGCAGCGCGACCTGCCCCTTGACGTCGGCGAAATTGCGGACCGCCTCGCCGTCAATCGCGACGATGACGTCCCCGGCCTGAAAGCCCGCCGCCTCCGCCGCGCTATCCGGCGCAACGCGCTTGATCACCGGCGTCGCCTCCTGAACCCCGACGGTCATAAAAATCCCGGCAAACACCACCGCCGCCAGGATGAAATTGGCCGCCGGTCCGGCAAAGGTCACCGCCATGCGCGTGAAGACGCCCTTGTGCAAAAAATGCCCGGCAGCCGCCTTGCGCGGATCGGGGGTGTCGGGAATATTCGCCCCCGCCGTCATTTCCTCGCCCCAGAATCTGACATAGCCGCCAATCTGCAGCCAGCCGACCTTCCAGCGCGTCCCATGCCGGTCGGTGAAGCCGAAAAGCTCGCGCCCAAAGCCTATCGAAAAACTCTCAACCCGAACCCCCGACCAGCGCGCAACCAGAAAATGCCCCAACTCGTGAAAAAACACGACAAAGGCGATCACAAACAGAAAGGGCAGCACATAACCCGCCGCCACGCCCAACCAGCCGCCAAAAGCAGAAGCCATGCCGAAAAGAATATCCATAAGACAGGCGCTCCTTCAGTTGCCGTTCAGGGCCTTGATCACCTGTCCCGCCCGGATGCGGGCCAGCGCATCGGCCTGCATGATGGTCTCCAGCGTGTCGGCGGCAGGGCCGGCGCAGTCCTTCGACGCCGCCTCCAGGACGCGCTCCGACACCGGAACAATGTCCAGAAAGCCGATCCGGCGGCGCAGAAACGCCTCGACCGCCGCCTCATTGGCGGCATTGAGCAGTGTAGGGGCAAGGCGGCCATATTGCAAGGAATCGCGGGCGAGGCGGGGGGCGGGGAAGCGGTCTTCGTCGAGCGGCTCGAAGGTCAGCGCGCCCAGTTTTTCCGGGTCGAGCGGCGCGAAAGGCGGGGCCGGGGCCGGGGCCGGGAAGGCCAGCGCATGGGCCAGCGGCCCGCGCATATCGGGCGGACCCAGATGGGCCAGCAGCGTCCCGTCCCGCCGAACCACCATCGCGTGAACCACCGACTGCGGATGAACCACAATGCCCAGCCGCGCCGGGTCGATTGAGAACAGATAATGCGCCTCGATCAGCTCCAGAGCCTTGTTCATCAAGGTCGCCGAATCGACCGAAATCTTCGGCCCCATCGGCCAGACCGGATGCTTTTGGGCTTCCTGCGGGGTGGCGCGGGCCATTTCCCCGGCGCTCTTGCGCAGGAACGGCCCTCCGGAGGCGGTCAGCACGATCCGCTCGACCCCGTCAAGGCCGCCGGGGGAAAGCATCTGGAACAGCGCATTATGCTCGGAGTCAATCGGGATCAGGCAGCCGTTATTGTCATCAATCTCGCGCAACAGGAGCGGCCCGGCGCAGACCAGACACTCCTTGTTGGCGAGAGCGATGCGCCGTCCGCAACGCGCCGCCGCCAGCGTCGGGGCGAGACCGGCAATGCCGACAATCGCGGCGATGACCAGATCGGCAGGCGCGCAGGCGGCTTCGATCAGGGCTTCGGGTCCGGCGGCGGCCTCGATTCCGCTTCCGGCCAGCGCCTCCCTGAGCGCCGCATGAGAGCCCGGATCGGCGATCACGGCCCGCGCCGCCCGCACTTCCCGCGCCTGGCGGGCGAGTCCGGCGGCGTCGCTATGCGCGGTGAGGGCCTCGACGGCAAAGGCGTCAGGGCGGCGCGCGATCAGATCAAGCGCCGAGCGCCCGACCGAGCCGGTCGCGCCCAGAATGCTGACCCTGCGCTTCATCGCCACGGCAACCCGGCCCAGATCATGGCCGGGAGCAGGGCGCAGCAGGCCATCGCCAGGCCGTCGAGGCGGTCGAGAGCGCCTCCGTGGCCGGGAATCAGCGCGCCGCTGTCCTTTACCCCCCGAAGACGCTTGACCCATGACTCAAGAAGGTCGCCCAGCTGAACGGCGAAGCAGACCCAGAGGCTCAAGAGAAAGAGGCGGACCGGATCAAGACCCATCAGGAGGGCCGCCGCCAGTCCCGCCGCGCCGGCGGCGAGGAAGCTTCCGGCAACGCCCGCCCATGTCTTGGCCGGGGAGATGGCCGGGGCGAGTTTCGGCCCTCCCAGCAGACGGCCTGCGAAATAAGCGCCGCTATCGGCGGCCCAGACGCAGGCGAGGAGCCAGTAGACGGCCCCCATGCCGTAGTCCTGGCGCAAGACGAGCAGGATGAGGGGAGCGCCGGCCAGGATCGCCATAGCGGCGGCGGGCCAGAGCGGGCGGCGCAGCGAGAAGGCCAGTTCCAGCGCGGCGATCACTCCGGCGGCGAGCAGGACGAGGGCGAGCAGGACGGCATCGGGGTCGAGCTGGAGCAGCGTGAGCGGCGCGGCATAAGCGGCCAGATGGAGGAGGGTGAAGAGCGGCCACGGCGAATCTTCAAAACCCAGTTTGCCCCATTCCAGCGCCAGCAAGCCGCCGCCCAGCAGGAGGAGCGCATAGAAGGCCCAGCCTCCGGCCCAGACGGCGGCGAGGACGGGCGGGATGATCGCCAGCGCCGACCCGGCCCGCACCGGCAGATCGGATGACGTGCTCACCCTTCCTCCCCGGCGCCGAAGCGGCGGCGGCGGGCGCGGTATTCGGCAAGGGCGGCGTCGAGTTCTTCTTCGGTGAAATCGGGCCAGAGCGCGTCCAGAAAGACGAATTCGGCATAGGCGCTCTGCCAGAGGAGGAAATCGCTGAGCCGTTTTTCGCCGCTGGTGCGGATAATCAGGTCGGGCGGCGGCATGCCTGCGGTGTCCAGATGGCGCTCGAAATCGGCGCGGGTCAGTTTTTCGGCTCCGGCGGCGTTCTGCCGGGCGTGGGCGACAAGACGGCGGACGGCGCGCAGAATTTCATCGCGCCCGCTGTAATTGAAGGCAATCGCCAGAGTCATGGCGCGATTGTCGCAGGTGAGGGACTCGGCGCGCGCGATCAGGGCGCGCAGGCTGTGCTCCAGGCCCTCGCGCGCGCCCAGCGCCCGAACCCGAACCCCCTGCCGATGCAATTCGGCCAGATCGCTGTGAATATACGAGCGCACGAGGCTCATCAGATGCTCGACCTCCTCCTGCGGCCTGCGCCAGTTGTCGCGGCTGAAGGCATAGAGGGTCAGGCAGTCCAGTCCGCGCGCGCCGCAGGCGCGGACCGTGCGGCGCAGCGCCTCGACCCCGCGCCGGTGCCCGGCGGAACAGGGCAGCCCGCGCGCCTCGGCCCAGCGCCGGTTGCCGTCCATGATCACGGCGACATGCCGGGGAAGACCCGATTCCCCCTTGACCTGCGCCGGAACGGACATGGGTCAAACCTGCATGATCTCGGCTTCTTTGGCGGCGAGCAGCTGGTCGATGCCGCCGGTGATCCTGTCGGTCAGTTCCTGAATGCGGGCCGAAGCCGCGCGCACCGCGTCCTTGCCGATCTCCTTCTCCATCGCCTTGACCTTCTCCATGCCGTCGCGGCGCACATTGCGCGCCGCGACCCTGGCGGTCTCGGCGTAGCGGGAGGCGAGTTTGCTCAATTCGCGCCGGCGCTCCTCATTCAGCTGCGGCAGGGGCAGGCGGATCACCTGACCTTCCGTGACCGGATTGATCCCCAGCCCGGAGGCGCGGATCGCCTTCTCCACCGCCGCGACCTGACTCCGGTCCCAGACCTGAACCACGATCAGCCGGGTTTCGGGCGTGGTGACCGTCGCCAGTTGGGAGAGCGGCATGGTCTGTCCGTAGGCCTCGACCCGGACCGGCTCCATCATGCCGGCGCTGGCCCGTCCGGCGCGCAGTCCGGCCAGTTCGCTCTTCAGACTCGCCGCGGCCCCGTCCATGCGCCGGGTCAGATCGGCCAGAATGTCGTCTACGCCGCTCATGCGCCGCCCCCGATAACCGTGCGCCGCCCGCGCCCCTGAACGGCGCGGGCCAGCGCTCCTTTCGCTTCCAGCGAGAATACGACAATCGGCACCGCGTTGTCGCGGCATAAGCTGATCGCCGAGGCGTCCATCACCGCCAGGCGACGCTCAATCACCTCCTGATAGGTCAGGCGGGCGAAGCGTTTGGCCCCGGGATCGGTGCGCGGATCGGCGGAATAGACGCCATCGACCCGGGTCGCCTTGAACAGGGCGGCGCAATTCAGGTCGGCGGCGCGCAGGGCGGCGGCGGTGTCGGTGGTCACAAACGGATTGCCCGTCCCCCCGGCCAGAATGACGATCCGTCCCTTCTCCATATGCCGAATCGCGCGGCGGCGAATATAAGGCTCGCAGACTGCCTGCATCGGAATCGCCGAGAGAACCCGCGCCCTGCAGCCCGCCTCTTCGATGGCGCTTTGCATGGCCAGCGCATTGATGACGGTCGCTAGCATTCCCATATAGTCGGCGGTCGCCCGCTCGATGCCGGCTGCATTCTGGCCGCGCAGAATATTGCCCCCGCCCGTGACCAGGCCGATCTCCAGGCCCTGCCCGGCCAGCGCCGCGATCTCCCCGGCCAGCCGCGAGATTTCCGCCGGATCGAGGCCGCCGCCCAGCTTGCCGCTCAACGCCTCCCCGGAAAGTTTGAGAAGTATCCGCTTATATGCCGGTTTATCCGCCATCTTCCCGGCCCTGTTATGCGGGCCTCAGTTGGCCGCCTCGCCCAGCGCAAAGCAGGCCAGACCCGCGATCTTCACCGGCGCGCCGATCTTGCGCCCCTCCTCTTCGAGGATGCCGCCGACGGTCTTCTTGTCGTCCATGATCCATGCCTGTTCAAGGAGGGCGTTTTCCCGGTAAAATTTCTCCATCCGCCCGGCGGTGATCTTCGCGGCGACCGCCTCCGGCTTGCCCGACAAGGCCGCCTGTCCAGCATGGATTTCGCGCTCGCGGGCGACGAGATCGGGGCTGATGTCCTCGCGCCGGACCGCCAGAGGCCGCGCCGAGGCAATATGCATCGCCAGAAGGCGGCCACAGGCGGCCAGCGCCTCCGGCCTGCCCTCCGATTCCAGCGCCGCCAGCGCTCCGATCCGGCCCGCCTCGCAGCCCTCCCGCACCCGGTTATGCACATAAGCGGCCACCAGACCCCCGCATTCCAGTTTTGCCGTCCGGCGCAGAACGATATTCTCCCCCAGCCGCGCGGCCAGATCGCCGACGCATTCCCCGACCGTCGCCGCCGCGCCGGGCATGGCGGCGGCGCGCAAACTCTCAAGCCCCTCCACCCGCAACGCCGCGCGGGCAATCTCCGCCGCGGCCTCGGCAAAAACCTCATTGCGGGCGACAAAATCCGTCTCCGAATTCAATTCGACCAGCGCCCCTGCCGACCCCTCGACCGCCAGCGCAATCAGGCCTTCGCCCGCCGCGCGTCCGGCCCGGTTGGCCGCCGCCGCATGGCCCTTGCGGCGCAGCCAGTCAACCGCCGCCTCGATCTCGCCGCCGCTTTCGGCCAGCGCTTTTTTGCAATCCATCAGGCCCGCGCCCGTCCGGGAGCGCAGCACCTTGACCATCTGCGCCGTAATCGCGCCCATTGTTCAGGCCGAATCCGCCCCGGCGGCAGATTCACCCGGCTCTTCCGGCGAATCTTTCTTTTGCGGACGCAGGCTCCGGCTCTTCCTGACCTCCTTGACGACCTCCGGCTCGGGCGCAGGCGCGGGCGCGGGCTCAGCCTTGGCCTCGGCCTCGGCTTCGGCCTCGGCCTCGGTTTCGCCCTCTGCTTCCCCTTCCGGCAACAGGGGGCCGGCGTCTTCCAGACCGCTCAGCGCCGCCTGCGCCGCCAGATCACAATAGAGTTTGATCGTGCGCTGGGCGTCGTCATTGCCCGGAACCGGATAGGTGATCTTGTCGGGGTCGCTGTCGCTGTCCAGAATCGCAGCGACCGGAATGCCCAGCCGCCACGCCTCTTCGACCGCGATCATCTCCTTGTTCGTGTCGATGATGAAGAGCAGATCGGGCACCCCGCCCATATTGCGCACGCCGCCCAGTGCGCGGGTCAGTTTGTCATGGGCGCGGGTGAGGCGCAGGCGCTCTTTCTTTTTGAGGCCGGAGTTTTCTTCGGCAAGTTCGGTCTCGATCTCCTCAAGGCGCTGGATTGATTTGGCGACGGTGTTCCAATTGGTCAACATGCCGCCCAGCCAGCGGTGGCTGACCGAATATTGCGAGGTTTTCTCGGCGGCCTCGGCGATGGGGGCGCTGGCCTGCCGCTTGGTTCCGACGAAGAGGACGCGCCCGTTCTGGGCGACGATGTCGCGAACCGCGTTCAGCGCCTCGGCGAGGAGCGGCACGGTCTGGGTCAGGTCGAGAATGTGGACGCCGTTCCGCTCGCCGAAGATATAGGGGCGCATTTTCGGGTTCCAGCGATGGGTCCGATGCCCGAAATGCACGCCGGCATCGAGCAATTGGCGCATGGTGAAACTGAAGGCCGGTTGTGCCATTGAGACCTTTGTCTGTGTGGCGAGGGGGGGCGGGCGGGTTTGTGGGTTTATGGGCGTCCGCCTCGCGCCGATATAAAGGGGCGGGCGCGCCGATGCAAGTCCTGCCTGTCAGGCGGCTTCGACCCGGCGCACGCCGGGCAGGGCTTTCAGGGCGTCCTGCGCCTCGCGGCTGAGGGCGAAAGCGCCGGGCAGCTGGATTTCGACCTCGCCGCCGCCGTTCTGCGCCGGGACGATCAGGCGCACTTTTCCGCCGCCGGGGCGGGCGGCGAGGGCCTGCTTGACGGCCTCGAGGGCGGCGATTTCCTCAAGGAAGACCGCGAAGCCGCCGGAAGCCGCGCGGGGAACCGGCTTGCGCCGGCGGCGGGCGAGCATGTTTTCGAGCGGCATCAGTTCCTGCGCCCGCAATTTGACTTCGGCCTCGGCGCCGGTTTCGCCGCTTCGGTCGATTTCGACCTCCAGCCCGATCAGGCGGCCCGCCTCCAGAATCGTCCGGCTTTGCCGCAAGAGGTCGGAAAAGACCACCACCTCATAGCTTCCGCTCAGATCGGAGAGGGAGAGAAACGCAAAGCGGCTGCCCCGGCGCGAGCGGCGCTCATGCAGCGCCGTGACCACCCCGGCCAGCCGCCCGCTCAGCCGCGGCGAGGCGCACAAACTCTTCCAGTCGAAAAAGCCGCTTTCCTCCAGTTCGGCGCGCATATTCTCCAGAGGGTGGCCGGAGAGGTAAAAGCCCGCCGCTTCGAGTTCCTTGCCCAGCGCCTCGATTCGGCTCCAGGGCGCGCAGTCCGGCAGGACCAGCCCCGGCTCGCCGCCGCCGCCGCCTTCAAAGAGGCTGTTTTGGCCCTGCGCGCGCGCTTCCTGGGCGCCGGCGGCGAAGCGCATGATCTGCTCGGCCCCCTCGCAGACCCGCCGCCGGTTGGCCTCCAGCGCATCGAAGGCTCCGGCCTGGGCCAAACTCTCCAAGGCGCGCTTGTTGATCTGTCCGGCGGGGATGCGCCGGGCGAAGTCGGAGAGGTCGCGGAACGGGCCTCCCGCCTCGCGCGCCTCGGCCAGACTGGCCGCCGCCGCCCGCCCGACATTGCGCAGCGCCGCCAGCGCATAGACGATCTCCTCCCCGTCGACGGCGAAGACGTCCCGCGAGCGGTTGATGTCGGGGGGGACGACCTGCACATTGAGCCGCCGGGCTTCGCGCTCGATCTGCCCCAGCCGCTCCGGGGCGTGGATTTCGAGGGTCATCAGGGCGGCGAGGAATTCGGTCGGGTGGTGGGTCTTGAGCCAGGCCGTCCGCCAGGCCAGCAGGGCATAGGCGGCGGCGTGGCTTTTGTTGAAGCCGTATCCGGCGAAGCGCGCGACCAGCTCGAAAATCTCGGTGGCCTTGATCTGCGGGACGCCCCGGTCGACCGCGCCGCGCACGAAGCGGTTTTGCTGCTCCTGCATTTCGCGGCGGATTTTCTTGCCCATCGCCCGGCGGAGGAGGTCGGCCTCTCCGGCGCTGTAGCCGGACAGAATCTCGGCGATCTGCATCACCTGCTCCTGATAGATGATGACCCCGAATGTCTCTCTGAGCGCCTCTTCGAGCGAGGGATGGAGATAGTCGGGGGTTTCTTCCCCTTTCTTGCAGGCGATGTAGCGGGGGATATTGTCCATCGGCCCGGGCCGGTAGAGGGCGACGAGGGCGATGAGGTCTTCGAAGCGGTCGGGCTGCATGCGGCGCAGGGCGTCGCGGACGCCGCCGCTTTCCATCTGGAAGACGCCGGTAGTCTCGCCGCTGCCCAGCAATGCGAAGGTCTTCGGATCGTCGAGCGGGATTTGTTCGAGGCTCACGCCGGCGCCGCGCGCGCCGAGCAGGTCGCGGGCGATGCGCAGGACGGTCAGGGTTTTGAGGCCCAGAAAGTCGAATTTGACCAGCCCGGCCATTTCGACCCACTTCATGCTGAACTGGGTCAGCAACGCGCCGGAGCGCGGATCGCGGCACATGGGGATTCGCTCGTCGAGCGGGCGGTCGCTGATGACGACGCCCGCCGCATGGGTCGAGGCGTGGCGGTAGAGGCCCTCCAGTTTCAGGCTGATGTCGAAGAGGCGGGCGATCTGCGGGTCGTTGCGTTTGGCGTCCTGGAGGGCGGGTTCGCGCTCTATGGCCTCGGCGAGGCGGACGGGCCGGGCCGGGTCATAGGGGACGAATTTGCACAGCCTGTCGACCTGGCCGTAAGGCAGGCCCATCACCCGGCCTACGTCGCGCAGGACGGCGCGGGCCTGGAGGGTTCCGAAGGTGATGATATGGGCGACCTGCCGGGAGCCGAAGCGCTCGCGGACATAGCGGATCACTTCGTCGCGCTTCTCCTGGCAGAAGTCGATGTCGAAGTCGGGCATGGAGACGCGCTCCGGATTGAGGAAGCGCTCGAAGATGAGATTGAAGCGCAGCGGGTCCAGATCAGTGATCCGCAGGGCATAGGCGGTCAGCGACCCGGCCCCGGAGCCGCGCCCCGGCCCGACCGGAATGCCGTTCTGATGCGCCCAGGCGATGAAATCGGCGACGATCAGGAAATAGCCGGGGGAACTTCATGCGGATGATGACGCCGAGTTCGTGTTCGAGCCGCTTGCGGTATTCGTCTTCGGAGGCGGCGCAGCTTGCACCCAGTTCGGCGAGGCGCTGAGCGAGTCCGGCGCGGGCTTTTTCGCGGAGCATTTTCGCCTCTTCCTCTAGCCCGCCATCCAGATAGCGGGGCAGGCGGGCCTCGGCGGGGGCCGGGCGAAAGGCGCAGCGCCGGGCGATTTCGGCGGTGTTGGCGATGGCCTCGGGCAGATCGGCGAACAAATCAGCCATCTGCGCGCCGCTCTTGAAATAATGCTCCGCCGTCACCCGCCGCCGCTCCTGATCCGGCAGGCGCGCGCCCTGCGCAATGCATAACAGCGCGTCATGGGCTTCGAAGCTCCCGCGCTCGCGAAAATACGGCTCATTGGAGGCCACCACCGGCAGGCCGCGCTCTCGCGCCGCCGCCAGCAGCCAGTTTTCAACCTCCTTCTCCCCCGGACTGCCGTGGCGCTGGAGTTCCAGATAAAGGCGGCGGGGGAAAATCCGGGCGAGGCGGTCGAGCAGCCGCCCGGCCTCGGCCTCCCGCCTGTCGAGGACGCAGCGGTTGAGCGGGCCGCGGCTTCCGCCGGACAGACAGATCAGCCCCGCCCCCTGCGCCTCAATCTCGGCGAGGGTGATACAGGGCAGCGGGAACGTCCCGGCTCTCTCATGCGCCAGACTGGAAAGCCGGGACAGATTGCGATAGCCTTCCTCGTCCTTGACCAGCAAGACCAGAACCGGCAGCTGCCGGGCCTCGCGGGGCGGGGGGGCGTCTTCCTCGGCCAAAGGCAGCGAGCAGCCGATGATCGGCTGCACCCCGTGCCGGGCCAGATTCTCGGAGAATTCCAGAGCGCCGAAAAGATTGGCCGTGTCGGTGATCGCCAGCGCGGGCATTTTCATCTCGCGGGCGAGCGGCCCCAGCTCCTCGATTCGCAGCGCCCCCTCCAGCAGCGAACAGGCCGAATGCATGTGCAAATGCACGAAGGGCATTTTCGCCGGATCGCGTTTTTCGGCCTCTTCCCGCTTGGTCATTGTTCCGGCGGCTCCAATCGTGCTAGGCGGTCGGATTGGCCTTCCGCCTCCCCTGCCCCCGGCAGACCCAACGCGCAAGCCCGATGCCATTATTGAAGAAAAAGCCGGCAAAACAAAGCTCCGCCCGCCGGGGGCCCCGCCGCGCGGGAGAGGCCGCGCGCCAGGGCCGGACCGGCGCGGCAGGCGCGGCGAAGCCCGCCCGGCAACCGGCGCAGCGGGCGATTCATGTCATCGGCGCGCGCGAGCATAATTTGAAGAATGTCAGCCTCTCGATTCCGCGCGACGCTCTGGTGGTGATCACGGGCCTGTCGGGTTCGGGCAAGTCGTCGCTGGCCTTCGACACGATCTATGCCGAGGGCCAGCGCCGCTATGTCGAGAGTTTGTCGGCCTATGCCCGCCAGTTTCTGGAGAGCAGCGCCAAGCCCGATGTCGACCGGATCGAGGGCCTGTCTCCGGCGATTTCGATTGAGCAGAAGACGGCCTCGCGCAATCCGCGCTCGACGGTCGGGACGGTCACCGAGATTCACGACTATATGCGCCTGCTCTTCGCGCGCGCCGGGATTGCCTATTCTCCGGCGACCGGCCTGCCGATTGAGAGCCAGACCGTGAGCGAAATGGTTGACCGGGTGGCGGCGCTGCCGGAGGGGAGCAGGCTTCATCTGCTCGCGCCGACTGTGCGCGGGCGCAAGGGGGAGTATCGCCGCGCGTTCGGCGAGCTTCTCAAGCAGGGGTTTCAGAGGATCAAGGTGGACGGCAAATATTACGAACTGGAAGCTCCTCCGGCGCTGGACAAGAACATCAAGCACGATATTGATGTTGTGGTTGACCGGATCATTCTGCGGGGGGATCAGGCGGAGCGTCTGGCGGATTCGTTTGAGACGGCGCTGAAGCTGGGCGGCGGGCTGGCGGCGATTGAAGACGCGCCCGCCGCCGGAGGCCGCAAGAGCGAACGGGCTGTGCCCAATGGGCGGCTTTTGTTTTCGGAGCGTTTTGCCTGTCCGGTTTCGGGCTTCATGATTGAGGAGATTGAGCCTCGGCTGTTTTCGTTCAACAGCCCGCGGGGAGCATGTCCGTCCTGTGACGGGCTTGGGGTTCAGCCTTTTGCCGACCCGGATCTGGTGGTTCCCGACGAGGGTCTGAGTTTGCGGGAGGGTGCGATTGCGCCGTGGTCGCGTGGGGGCACGGCGGCGCCCTATTACCGGCAGACGCTGGAGAGTCTGGCGGCGCATTACAGATTTTCGATGCACGTCCCCTGGCGCGATCTGCCGGCGGCGGCGCGGGAGGCGGTTTTGCGCGGATCGGGGGGGGAGA
Source organism: Alphaproteobacteria bacterium (assembly GCA_965204775.1). Classification (GTDB taxonomy): domain Bacteria; phylum Pseudomonadota; class Alphaproteobacteria; order JAPOUT01; genus CBDBFH01. The sequence continues at coordinate 117,072 of CBDBFH010000027.1, read as the reverse complement.
AGGTTCTGTTTGTCTATGACAATGGCCGCCGCCGCCATGAGATGCGCCGCGCGTTTGAGGGGGTTCTGGGCAATCTCGACCGGCGCTTCCGCGAGACCGACAGTCCCCGGATGCGGGAGGATCTGTCGGAGTATCAGTCTTCGGCGGCCTGCGAGGCCTGCGCGGGTCACCGGCTTCGCCCGGAGGCGCTGTGCGTGAAGTTGGGGGGCCGCCATATCGGCGAGGTGGCGCGGATGACGGTGCGCGAGGCGCATGAATGGTTCGCCGGGCTTTCGAAGCAGTTGAGCCGGAAGCAGAAGGGCCGTCGCCGACCGGGTTCTGCGCGAGATCGGCGAGCGCCTGCGCTTTTTGTGCGATGTCGGGCTGGACTATCTGACGCTGGGGCGCAATGCCGGGACGCTTTCCGGAGGCGAGTCGCAGCGGATTCGTCTGGCGAGTCAGGTTGGGTCGGGCCTGACGGGCGTGGTCTATGTTCTGGACGAGCCTTCGATTGGGCTGCACTCGCGGGACAACGCGCGCCTGCTGGCGAGTCTGCGGCGTCTGCAATTGCTGGGCAACACCGTGATTGTGGTCGAGCATGACGAGGAGGCGATCCGCAGCGCCGATCATATTGTTGATATTGGCCCGGGGGCGGGGGTTCATGGGGGCGAGGTTGTTGCGCAGGGGGGTGTTTCGGATCTGACCCGGTCGCGCAAGAGTCTGACGGGGCGTTATTTGTCTGGTTCGCTGGAGGTTCCGGTTCCGGCGCGTCGGCGCGAGTCGGCGGGGCAGAAGCTGGAGATCGTCAAGGCGCGGGGCAACAATCTCAAGGGGATCACGGCGGAGATTCCTCTTGGGGTATTCACGTGCATTACGGGGGTTTCGGGGAGCGGCAAATCGACGCTTCTGCTGGACACTTTGTATAAGGCGCTGGCGCGGCGTTTTGGTCTTCGGCGTGAGCAGCCGATGGCGCATGAGCGGATTGAGGGGGCGCATTTACTGGACAAGGTTGTGAAGATTGACCAGTCGCCGATTGGGCGGACGCCGCGCTCGAATCCGGCGACGTATACGGGGACGTTCACGCCGATACGTGAGTGGTTTGCGGGTTTGCCGGAGTCGCGGCGGCGGGGCTGGACGGCGGGGCGTTTTTCTTTCAATGTGAAGGGGGGGCGGTGCGAGGCGTGTCAGGGTGACGGGGTGATTCGGATTGAGATGCATTTTTTGCCGGATGTGTATGTGGAGTGCGAGGTTTGCAAGGGTCGGAGGTACAACCGGGAGACATTGGAGGCGCGGTTTCGGGACCGTTCGATTGCGGACATACTGGAGATGACGATTGAGGAGGCGCGTGATTTTTTTGGTGCGGTTCCGGCGATTCGCGAGCGCTTTGAGACGCTGGACCGGGTTGGGCTGGGTTATGCGCGGGTTGGGCAGCCTGCGACGACGTTGTCCGGGGGCGAGGCGCAGCGGATCAAGCTGGCGAAGGAGTTGGCGCGGCGGGCGACGGGCCGGACGCTTTACATTCTGGACGAGCCGACGACGGGTTTGCACTTTCACGACATAGTGAAGCTGCTGGATGTTTTGCATGCGCTGGCGGAGGCGGGCAATTCGATTGTGGTGATTGAGCACAATCTGGATGTGATCAAGACGGCGGACTGGGTGATTGATCTGGGTCCGGAGGGCGGGGCGCGTGGGGGGCGGATTATTGCGTCGGGGACGCCGGAGGCGGTTGGGCGTTCAGAGCGGAGCGAGACGGGGAAGTTTTTGCGGCGGATTTTGTCCTGACGGGGCGGAGAGTTTGAGGTGGGCGAGGGCGGCGGTCCACAAGACGAGCATTCCGGCCTGATGAAGCAGAGCGAGGCCGGTTGGGGCGGCGGAGAGGAGGGCGGCGATTCCGAGGACAGACTGGGCGAGCGCGGCGGCGAGGACGGCAAGCGCAGAGTTTCGCGCGTACGGCGGCGCGGTGAGGCAACGGAGGAGGGCGGCGAGGAGAAAGGCATAAGCCCCGAAGCGGTGGAGAAGTTGGATGAAGGCAGGGTTATCAGGGCTGGGGAAAGCATCGGCAGGGAACCATGCGCCACCCATCAGGGGCCAGTCAGTGTAGATTTTTCCAGCGTCGAGGCCGGAGACAAACGCGCCGGAGACAATTTGGACGAAGAGAAGCGCAGTGAGTCCCCATGCGGCAGGCGAGGGCAGTTTTTTATTGAGAGGGTCAAGCGCGGCCTGCAGAAGGAGAGCGTAGATGACGAGAGCCAGCGCAAGGTGAGCGGCGAGGCGGTAGTGGCTTACGTCGACGCGCTGGGTGAGTCCGCTCTGGACCATCCACCATCCGAGGAGAGCCTGAGCCGCGCCGAGCAGGAAGATGACGGTCAGGCGCAAGGCGAGGGGGGTTGGGAGCTGCCCGCGTGCAAGGAACCAGAAGAAGGGGAGGAAGAGAACGGCCAGCGCACGGGCGGCGATGCGGTGCCCCCACTCCCACCAATAGATGGTCTTGAATTGGTTGAGCGTCATATCGGGATTGAGTTCCCGGTATTGGGGAATTGCTTTGTATTTGTTGAAGGCGGCTTCCCATTGCGAGTCGGAGAGCGGGGGGAGGATTCCGGTTACAGGTTCCCATTCAGTGATGGCAAGTCCAGCGTTATTAAGTCTGGTAGCGCCGCCGATGAGGGTGATGGCGGCGGTGGCGAGGCAGAGCGCGAGGAGCCAGATTTGGACGTGGCGCAGGTTCATTTAGTCTATGCGGCCTTGAGAGAAGTAGTTGAGCGCGGCGATTGCGGCGATGAAGATGATGAGCGGGATGATGGCGGTCATGTTTGTTTCCTGTGGGGAGGGTTTGGGCGGATGGTCGGAGCGGCCGGATTCGAACCGGCGACCCCTTGTCCCCCAGACAAGTGCGCTACCAGGCTGCGCCACGCTCCGCGGGTTGGAAGTTAGGGGATTCCGGTTTTTTTGGCAATTGCCCGCCGAGCGGCGGGAGGCGGGATTTTCCCCCTAACGCCGCTTGCAGGCCCCTCGCACGGGAACCTTTACAGGCGGGGGGAAACCGGCATTATTGCGGCCTATGGAACTCAAGACCAGCCTCGACCATCTGCCGGGCAAATGCCGGAGGGAACTGGAGCGGATCGTCGAAATCCTCTTCGAGGAATTCGACGAGTCCCTCCGGAGAATGCCGCTCAAAAAACCCAAAAAGGGGCGGATTGTGCGGATCGTTCTGTATGGCTCCTTTGCACGGGGGGCTTTCGTCATTGATCCCTTCAGCGGCCCGCATTCGGGCTATGTCAGCGACTACGACATTCTGGTCACCGTCAATGAGAAGGAACTGACCGACTTTGATTACTGGACAAGAGCCAATGACCACTTCAACCGCTATCCATCGCGCGGCTTTACCCGCCCTTTTGTGAACCTGATCGTTCATACGAACCGCTATGTGAACCGGCGCATTTCGCGGGGGGCTTATTTTTTTGTTGATATTGCCAAAGAGGGGATTGCGCTCTATGAGGCTCCGCGCATTCCGAAACTTGCCAGCCCCCAGCCGCTCACCCCCAAAGCCGCGCTTGAAGAAGCGCAGGACAATTTCCAAAACTGGTTTCCAGACGCAAAAGGATTTTTCGAGGGCTCCAAATTTTTTCAGGGCAAGCAGAATTTGAAACTTGCCGCATTCTCGACCCATCAAGCGATTGAACATGCCTATCGGGCTTTTCTGCTGGTAATGACCAATTACGCGCCTTCAACGCATGACATCAAGACACTGCGCTCAAAGGCGGAGGACATTAATCGGCGTTTAATTCCGGTCTGGCCGCGCTATCACCGGCGCGACCGGCGCTTGTTTGAACTTGCCCGCAAAGCCTATGTAAAGGCGCGCTATTCCCGGTATTATTCAATCACCGAAGAAGAGCTGAACTGGCTGGGCGAGCGCGTCATTGACCTCCACAAGCAGATTGCAAGCAAATGCCGGAACCGGCTTGCAACCCTCAAGCGCAAAGTGAAAGCAGGCAAATAACAGAGATTGGCCGGGTCAGGCCCCTCTGCCCTCTCCTATCCGCACAGGAGCGGCCCCCGCTTGGGGGGAGCGGCCCCCGCTTGGGGGCAGGGAAAGTCCCGCCCGCCCCGGCTCCGGGGCCTAGCTGTCTTCTTTGAGGCCCTGCCAGATCGGCCAGCAGCGCGCGCCGACCCGCCGGGCCAGTTTCGCCTGCGCATCGCTGGCGTTCTTGCCGGTCGCACGCTGGGCGTCTCGATCCGCCCTGCCCGTGCACCAGACATAAAACTGATGCGTCCCCGACTGCGACATCGCGTCAAAAGACGAATCAAGCGCATGACTCGACGGCACGGAAACAAAAATCCCCACCGCCATCGCGGCGGCAAAAACAGCGCTCCCGGCCAAACGGCGGCGCAACGTGATCAATCCGGTCATTGTCATCTCCCCTTCCCTGCAACAAAACGAGCTGCGGAAAAAATCGGCCTTGACCATAGGCCAAAACCAGACCCCATGCAAGAGGCTTAAAAAGAGGGGTCAGCCTTCCTCCTCCGGCTCGGCCCCGGCGGCCCGGATCAGCGCCGAAACCTGCCCCGCCAGCCGCTCCAGATCGGAACCCTCCCGGCCCCGCAAAACCACCCGAACCCCCCGCCCACTTTCCGAAAAATACGGGTAACTGCCGATTTTAACCTCGCCCGCCCCCTCCTGAAGCGACCGCAGACCCTCGGCAATCTCCCCCTCCGCCAGACCCGGCCCGTGAACCGTCCGCGATAAAAACGCCACACCCCCCTTCAGACGGCCCGCCAGATCGTCCAGCATCGCCTCCATGATCCGTGGAACCCCCGCCAGAACAAACACATTCTCAATCTGAAACCCCGGCGCGCCGCTCACCGGATTGGCGATCAAATCCACCCCTTCCGGCATATCCGCCATCCGCGCCCGCGCCGCGTTCAGCGCCCCGCGCCCCCCATAGCGCGCCGCATAATGCGCCTCCAATACCGCCAGCGCCTCCCGATTGCGCCCAAACGCCCGCCCAAACGCCCGCGCCACCGACCGCGCCGTGATGTCGTCATGCGTCGGCCCAATCCCCCCGGTCGTGAAAACATAGGCGTACAACCCCCGAAGCCGGTTGACCGCCTCCACAATCGCCTCCTCGCGGTCGGCCACCACCGCCGCCTCCCCAACCTCAATCCCCCGATCCCCCAGAAACCGCGCCAGAACCCCAAGATTCACATCGCGCGTCCGCCCCGAGAGCAGCTCGTCTCCAATCAAAATCACGGCGGCGCGGGATTGGGTCATTTCAGGCGCTTTCCCCTCAACCCCCCGACAATAGGTGAGATTTGCACCGGCGGGCAAATCGGTCTATGGGAATCATGGAATGCCGGAGGCGAGATGAGCCAGAGCGAATCCCTGTATATCCCCGAAAGCGCGGCTAAGGGGCGCGCCACCGGACAGATCAAAATCCACGACGCAGACGGCTTCGCAGGCATGCGCCGCGCCGGAAAACTGGCCGCCCAGGCCCTCGACATGCTCAGCGCCGAAATCCGCCCCGGACGCACCACCGCCCAACTCGACGATCTCGCCTTCGCCTTCGCAATGGATCACGGCGCCTATCCCGCCCCTCTCCATTACCGGGGCTTCCCCCGCTCGATCTGCACCTCGATCAATCACGTCGTCTGCCACGGGATTCCCGGCGACCGGGTCCTGCGCGAGGGCGACATCGTCAATGTCGACGTGACCCTGATCCTCGACGGCTGGCACGGCGACACCAGCCGCATGTTCTACGCCGGCGAGGCCCCCCGCCGGGCGCAGCATCTGGTCGAGACGACTTATGAGGCCATGATGCGCGGAATCGCGGCGATCCGCCCCGGCGCGCGCACCGGCGCAATCGGCGCGCCCATCGAGGCCCTCGCCCGCGAGAGGCGCATGGCCGTCGTCCGCGACTTCTGCGGACACGGCCTGGGCCGCATCTTCCACGACGAGCCGAACATCCTCCATTACGGCCCCCCCGGCGGCGGAATCGAATTGCGCGAGGGCATGTTCTTCACCGTCGAGCCGATGATCAATCTGGGCCGCGCCGAGGTCAAAATCCTCTCCGACGGCTGGACCGCCGTCACCCGTGACCGCTCGCTCTCGGCCCAGTTCGAGCATTCCGTCGGCGTGACCGCCGAGGGTTGCGAGGTTTTCACCCTCTCCCCGGCTGGCCTGCACCACCCTCCCCGCGCCCCCTCGCCGTGATCTGCGCCATGACCCGTCCGCCTGACCGCCACAGCCCGGCCCCGGACCATATGCACGGACACCGCGACCGCCTCCGCGCCCGTTTCCGCAAGGCGGGGGCCGAGGGGCTGGCGGATTATGAAATGCTGGAATTGCTGTTATTCCGGGTGATCCGGCGCGGGGATGTCAAGCCTCTGGCCAAGGCGTTGCTTGAGCATTTCGGCGATCTCGCCGCCGTTCTGGCCGCACCGCGCGAGCAGCTGATGGAGTTCCCCGGCGCGGGCGAACAGGTCGCCGGAGAACTCGCCCTGATCCACGCCGCCGCCGGGCTGGCGGCCAAAACCAAATTGCAGGACCGCCCGCTCCTCAGTTCCTGGAGCAGTTTGCTCGACTATTGCCAGATCACAATGGCGCATCGGGACGTCGAGCAGTTCCGGGTCTTCTATCTCGACCGCAAAAACCGCCTGATCGCCGACGAAGTGCATCAGGAGGGCACCATTGACCACGCCTCGATCTATCCGCGCGAGATTTTGCGGCGGGGGCTTCAGTTGCAGGCGTCGTCGGTGATTCTGGCGCACAATCACCCCAGCGGCGACCCGGCGCCCTCGCGCGACGACATCGAGATCACCGAGGCCATCGTCGAGAGCCTGAAGGGCGCGAAGATTGTGGTTCACGACCATATTGTGGTCGGGCGGGGGGCGCATGTGAGTTTCAAGAATCTACGGCTTTTGTGATGATCCCGCGTTACACAAGACCGCAGATGGCGGCGATCTGGGCGGACGAAAACCGCTTCCGCATCTGGCTGGAGATCGAATGTCTGGCGCTGGAGGCGCTGGCGAAGCGCGGCGAAGCCCCGCCCGCAGCGGCGAAGGCAGCGCGCCGCAAGGGCCGCTTTGAGATCGCCCGGATCGCCGAACTGGAGCGTGGTCTGGGCCATGACGTTCTGGCCTTTCTGACCAATGTCGCCGAGCATATCGGGCCTCCGGCGCGCTTCATGCATCGCGGCCTTACGTCTTCGGACATTCTGGACACGGCCTTCAATCTTCAGCTGACGCAGGCGGGAAATCTTCTGCTTGAGGATCTGGACGCGCTGCTGCCGGTTCTGGAGGCGCGGGCGCTGGAGCACCGCCATACGCTGTGCGTGGGGCGCAGCCACGGAATTCACGCCGAGCCGACGAGTTTCGGCCTCAAATTCCTTCAGGCTTATGCCGAGTTCGCCCGCAACCGGCGGCGGCTGGAGGCGGCCTGCCGGGAGGTCGGCACCTGCGCGCTGTCGGGGACGGTCGGGACTTTCGCCAGCGTCCACCCGTCGGTCGAGGCCCATGTCGCCAGGGCGCTGGGGCTGAGGCCGGAGCCGGTCTCGACCCAGATCATCCCCCGCGACCGCCATGCGATGTTCTTTGCGACGCTGGCCGTGATCGCCTCCTCGATTGAGCGGCTGGCGGTCGAGCTGCGCCACCTGCAGAGAACCGAACTGCGCGAAAGCGAAGAACCCTTCGGCCCGGAGCAGAAGGGTTCGTCGGCCATGCCGCACAAGCGCAATCCGGTTCTGTCCGAGAATCTGACCGGTCTGGCGCGGATCGTGCGGGGGATGGCGATTCCGGCGCTGGAGAATGTTGCGCTATGGCACGAGCGCGACATTTCCCATTCCAGCGCCGAGCGCATGATCGGCCCCGATGCGACGGCGGTGCTGGATTTCGCCCTCGTCCGGCTGGCCGGACTGGTCAAGGGCCTGGCCGTCTCTCCGGAGCGGATGCGCGAGAATCTCGATCTGACCGGCGGGCTGATTTACTCACACAGCGTCCTGCTGGCGCTGACCGATGCCGGACTCGCCCGCGAGAAGGCCTATCGCCTCGTCCAGCGCGCCGCGGCGCGGGCGCATGAGGGGAAGGGGGCGTTCGCCGCCCTGCTGCGGGAGACGCCCGAAATCGCTGCGGCGCTGCCGGGCAAGGCTCTCGACAAACTCTTCGACCCCCGGCATCACCTGCGCCGGGTGGATCAAATTTTCACCCGCGTTCTGGGCAGGAAGCGCGCTAGCCGCTCTCGGCGAGTTCGGCGCGGGCCTTGACCAGCAGTTCCTCCATCTCACGGCGAATCTCGTGATCGGAGCATTCGATTTCGGCCTGATCGAAGTCCCGGCGCAATTTGCGGAAGACATCCTCGTCACCGGCCTCTTCGAGATCGGCGGCGATCACTTCCCCGGCATAGGCTTCGGCCTCCTGCGGACTGCGGCCCATTTTCTGCGCCGCCCACAAGCCCAGCGCCCGGTTGCGCCGGGCCTGCGCCTTGAACTCGGCCTCCTGGCTCAGGGCAAATTTCTTCTCGAAACTGCGCCCCCGCTCGCCGAAAACTGCATCGTCGCCCGCCATGCCCCATCCATAGACCGCTCTGGCCGCCGGGCGCAAGCCCCCTTCCCAAAAGCAGGCCCCTTGGGCTAGGCTCCGGCTTCCCCCCGGCCCCGCCAGAACCAGGAGTTCCCCCCGATCATGAACCGCCGCCGCCGCGTCTATGAAGGCAAAAGCAAGGCCCTCTATGAGGGGCCGGATCCGGACACGCTCATTCAGCACTTCAAGGACGACGCCACCGCCTTCGACAACAGGAAGCGCGCGACGATTGAGGGGCGCGGCGTGCTCAACAACCGGATCAGCGAATATCTTTTCACGCGGCTCAACGAGATCGGGGTTCCGACGCATTTCATTCGCGCGCTGAACATGCGCGAGCAGTTGATTCGGCAGGCGGAGATTATTCCGGTGGAGGTTGTGGTTCGCAACATTGCCGCCGGTTCGCTCTGCGCGCGTCTTGGCCTGAAGGAGGGGGATCCCCTGCCCCGCTCGATCATTGAGTTTTATTACAAATCGGACGAGCTGGGCGATCCGATGATCGGCGAGGAGCACATTACGGCCTTTGGCTGGGCGTCGCCGCAGGAGATTGACGACATGATGTCGCTGGCGCTGCGGGTCAATGATTTTCTGTCGGGCCTGTTTTTGGGTGTTGGGATCAAACTGGTGGACTTCAAGATGGAGTTTGGGCGTCTGCCGGGCGAGGACGACGGGGGTCGGCTGGTGGTGGCCGACGAGATCAGCCCGGACTCGTGCCGCCTGTGGGATGCGAAGAGCAGCGAGAAGCTGGACAAGGACCGCTTCCGGCGCGATCTGGGCGGGGTGATTGAGGCCTATCGGGAGGTTGCGCGGCGTTTGGGTGTGTTCACGGACGGGGGAGAGCCGGTGGATTCCGCGCCGGGTCCGAGCGCCGGGGGTCCGCGCCCGCGCATGTTGCGCTGGCGGGCGAAGAGCGGGCGCTGATGCGGGCGCGGGTGATTATTACGCCGAAGGAGGGTGTTCGGGATCCGCAAGGCCGGGCGATTGCCGGCGCGCTGACGCGTCTGGGGTTTGCGTCGGTGGAGGATGTGCGGCAGGGCAAGCAGATTGAGTTGACCTTGAACGGGAGCGATGCGCAGGCGGCGCGCGCGGAGATTGAGCGCATGTGCGCGCAATTTCTGGTCAACGGGGTTGTCGAGGATTACCGGATCGAGATCGGCTAGATGAAGGCAGGGGTGGTTGTTTTTCCCGGCTCGAACTGCGACCGGGATGCGGCGCGGGCGCTGGCCTGCCTGACCGGACAGCCTCCGGCGATGATCTGGCATGAGGCGCGGGAGGTTCCGGCGCTTGATCTTGTGTTGCTGCCGGGGGGGTTTTCCTACGGCGATTATCTGCGCCCCGGCTGCATGGCGGCGCACAGTCCGGTGATGGCGGCGGTGAGGTCTCATGCCGGGCGCGGCGGCGCGGTTTTGGGGATCTGCAACGGATTCCAGATTCTGACCGAAGCCGGTCTTCTGCCCGGGGCGCTGATTGCCAATGGCGGCATTTCCTTTGTCTGCCGGGAGGTTGATCTTGTCGTTGCGCGCGCCTGCGCGCCCTTCACATCATGCTATGAAGAAGGGGCGCAGGCGCGGATTCCGGTGGCCCATCACGGGGGCAATTACCAGGCCGATGACGAGGTCTTCGCCCGGCTTGAGGGGGAGGGGCGGATCGTTTTTCGCTATGCCGCGCAGGGCAATCCCAACGGCTCGCGCGGCGGCGTTGCCGGGATTGTCAGCGCGCAAGGGAATGTTCTGGGCCTGATGCCCCATCCGGAGCGGGCCTGGGAAGGGGAGCCGGGGGGCAAAGACGGCCTGCCGCTTTTTCGCAGCCTGCTTGAGGCCTTTGGCTGACGGCGATGGACGCGCGGCGCACAGCGCAGGAGCTGGGGCTTTCAGATGACGACTTCGCGGCGATCTGCGAAGGGCTGGGCCGCACGCCCAACCTTGCCGAGCTGGGCATGTTTGCCGCGATGTGGAGCGAGCATTGCGCCTACCGCTCCTCGAAGGCCCTGCTGCGCCGTCTGCCCTCGCAAGGCGCGAGAGTCGTCGAGGGTCCGGGCGAGAATGCCGGGGCGGTTGATATCGGCGGCGGCCTGAGCGTTGTTTTCAAGATGGAGAGTCATAACCACCCCTCTTTTATCGAACCCTATCAGGGCGCGGCGACCGGAGTGGGTGGGATCATGCGCGACATTTTTACGATGGGGGCGCGGCCTGTGGCTTTTTTGAACGCCCTGCGTTTTGGCGCGCCCGATCATCCGAAGACGCGCCATTTGCTGACCGGCGTTGTTGCCGGGATCGGCGGCTACGGCAATTGCGTTGGCGTGCCGACGGTCGGCGGCGAGCTGGATTTCGATCCGTCCTACAACGGCAATATTCTGGTCAACGCGATGTGCGCGGGGATTGTGCGGACGGACCGGATTTTCCGCGCCCGGCTGGAGCGCGGGCACCGGGTGATGTATATCGGCGCGCGGACGGGGCGCGACGGGATTCAGGGGGCGGTGATGGCCTCGGCGAATTTCGGCGGCGGCCCCGCCTTGCGCTCGGCGGTGCAGATCGGCGATCCGTTTATGCAGAAGCTTCTTCTTGAAGCCTGTCTTGAACTGATGGAGGCGGATTTGATTGCCTCGGTTCAGGATATGGGGGCGGCGGGGCTGACCTCTTCTGCGGTTGAAATGGCGGCGCGCGGCGGCGCGGGCGTGCGGCTTGACCTTGATGCGGTGCCGACGCGCGAGCCGGACATGTCGGCCTATGAAATCATGCTGTCCGAGAGTCAGGAACGGATGCTGCTGGGGGTCTCGCCGGGGCGGGAGGATGCGGTGCGCGCGGTCTGCGCCAAATGGGGGCTGGCAAGCGCCATGATCGGGGAAGCGACCGGCGAGGGGCGGATTGTGCTGACCCGTGACGGGCGAGAGGCAGCCGACCTCCCGCTGTCCCTGCTGGCCGATGGCGCGCCGCCTGCGCCGCGTCCAACCCGGCGGCGGCGCGCGGCGGCGCGGGAGGCGGAGGGGCCTTGCGATGCCGCGCCTCTGGACGAAGCCCTGCTGAGGCTTCTGTCCGGCCCTGATGCCTGCAGCCGCCGGTGGGTCTGGGAGCAATACGACCACGATGTGATGGCCGACACGCTGCAAAGGCCGGGGGGCGATGCGGCGGTGGTTCGGGTGCATGGCACGCGCAAGGCTCTGGCCCTGACGACGGAGGTAACCCCGCGCTATTGCGTGGCGGATGCCCGGGGCGGGGCGCGGCAGGCGGTTGCCGAAGCGTTTCGCAATTTGACCGCCACCGGAGCGGTGCCGCTTGCCCTGACCGATTGCCTGAATTTCGGCAGCCCGGAAGACCCGGAGGTGATGGGGGATTTCGCCGCCGCGATTGACGGGCTGGCCGGGGCGGCGCGGGCTTTGGATATGCCGGTGGTTTCGGGAAACGTGTCCTTTTACAACCAGACAGGGGAGGCGGCGATTGCCCCGACCCCGGCGCTGGGGGCGGTGGGGCTGATTGAAGATTATGCGCATATGGCGCGGCCCGGCTTCGAGGCCGGCGCGGCGCTGATTGTGATTGGCGAGACGGGCGGGCATATGTCCCGGTCGCTTTTTGCGCAGCGCATCTGCGGGCGCGGGGGCGGCCTGCCGCCGCCGGTCGATCTGGAGGCTGAGGCGCGCAATGGTGATTTCGTGCGCGCGCAAATTGCGTCCGGCCATCTCAAAAGCGTTCATGATGTTTCGGGCGGCGGGCTTTTGGTTGCGATTGCCGAGATGGCGTTAATGTCGGGGATTGGGGCTGTTATCGGCGATGCCCCGGCGGGGATGGCCCCCCATGTCTTTTTCTTTGCGGAAGATCAGGGGCGCTACGTGGTGGCCTGTCCGGAGGAGGAGGCGTCCGGCTTTCTGGCGCGGGCGGCTGAGGCGAAGATTCCGGCGCGGCGGGCCGGGCGCGCCGGTGGAGATAATTTGACACTGCCCGGGTGCGCCCCCATATCATTGGGATCGCTGGCGCGGGCGCATGAGAGCTGGTTGCCCGCCTACGCCGCCGGAGAAGACCCCATGCCCCCTGCCCGCCCATGCCGATGAGCGCCGAAGAGATTGCCCGTTTGATTCAGCAGGCTCTGCCGGATGCGCAGGTTGAGATTTCCGATCTGCGCGGCGACGGCGACCATTACGCGGCGCGGGTGATCAGCGAGTCTTTTCGCGGCAAGACTCGCGTACAGCAGCACCAGATAGTCTATAAGGCTTTGCAGGGCCGGATGGGCGGCGTGCTGCATGCCCTGGCCCTTCAGACCGCCGCGCCTGCGAATGGAGAGAAAAAATGACCAGAGAACAGATTGAAAAGACCATCAGGGAGAACGACGTCGTCGTCTTCATGAAAGGCACGCCCGATTTTCCGCAATGCGGCTTTTCCAGCCAGGTTGTGGGCCTGCTTTCCCACTTGTCGGTTCCCTTTGCCGGGGTGAATGTTCTGGAGGACGACGCGCTGCGGCGGGAGATCAAGGCTTTTAGCGACTGGCCGACGATTCCGCAGCTCTATGTGAAGGGGGAGTTTGTCGGCGGCTGCGACATTGTGCGCGACATGTTCGAGAGCGGCGAGCTGCAGACGCTGCTCAGCGAGGCCGGGGTTCTGGGGTCCTAGTTGCGGGAGTAGAACTCGACGACGAGGTTCGGCTCCATCTGGACCGGATAGGGGACGTCGTTGCGCTGGGGGACGCGGACGAATTTGGCGGTCATTTTTTTGTGGTCGGCCTCGACGTAACCGGGGAGTTCGCGCTCTTCGCTCTGGGCGGCTTCGATGACGAGGGGCAGGTCGCGGGCCTTCGGGGTGAGGGCGATTCGGTCGCCGGGGCGGAGGCGGGCGCTGGGGATCTTGACCCGCCGCTCATTGACCTGGACATGGCCGTGATTGACGATCTGCCGCGCCGCGAAAACCGTCGGGACGAATTTCGCCCGGTAGACGAGTGCGTCGAGGCGGCTTTCAAGAAGGCCGATGAGGTTCTCGCTGGTGTCGCCGCGCCGCCGGACGGCTTCGGCATAGATGCGGCGGAATTGCTTTTCGGTGATTGAGCCGTAATAGCCCTTGAGTTTCTGCTTGGCGCGCAGTTGGAGTCCGAAGTCGGATAATTTGGTCCGGCGTCGCTGGCCGTGTTCGCCGGGGCCGTAGTCGCGGCGGTTGACCGGGCTTTTCGGGCGGCCCCAGATATTCTCGCCCAGCCGCCGGGCGATCTTGTTCTTGGCCTTGAGTCGTTTGGTCATGTGATTTGCGGTTGATCTGCGGGTTTCGGGTTTTTGCCGTGCGCGGCAGGGGGACTATACGCACGAGGCGGGCGCTGTCAATGACGGGAATGGGGGCGGCGGGGACGGGAGAGGGCGGTGACGACCCCGCGCAGGGCGCGAATCTCGGCGCTGCCCGGTGCGGCGCGCTGAAGGAGGGTGCGCAGATTGCGGATCATGCGCTCGCGCTTTTCCGGGGGGTGGAAGAAGTTGCGGGCGTCGAGTTCGCCTTCGAGGTGCTGGAAGAGTCCGGCCATTTCGGCCTTGCTGCCCGGGGCCGGGAGGGCCGGGGGTCCGGGCGGGGGGGAGGCGGCGGCGGCGGCCGACGCGCCGAACCAGACATAGCCCATCACCAGAACCGCCTGCGCCAGATTGAGCGAGGGGAAGTCCGGATTGGCCGGAATCATGACGAGGGCGTCGCAGAAATCGGTCTGCCGGTTGGAGAGTCCGGCGCGCTCCGGCCCGAAAAGCAGCCCGGTGCGCAGGCCGCTGCGGGCATGGGCGGCGAGGTTGGCGGCGGCCTGTTCCGGTCTGATTTCGGGCTTGGGGGCCTCGCGGCGGCGGGCGCTGGCGCCGAGCACATATTGGAGGCCGGCGAGCGCCTCTTCGAGGGTCTCATGGACGGCGGCGGCCTCGATGATTCCCTCCGCCGAAGCAGTGGCGCGCCCGGCGGCGGGTTTTTGCCAGTTGGGCGGGGGGCGGACGAGGCGCAGATCGTCGAGGCAAAAGTTTTTCATGGCCCGCGCGGCCTGTCCGATATTTCCGGCCAGCTGGGGGTTAACGAGGATAATGGCGGGGGGCGGGTTGATCGGTCCGGTCATTTTGCGGTCAGGGGGGCAGAGGTGCTATAAGGCCGGGAGGCAGGCTGGGAGCGAAAGGGCTGGCATGGCGGGCAAGATCAATGTCGAGGGTGTGATTGCCGAGCTGGACGGCGACGAAATGACCCGGATCATCTGGGCCGAGATCAAGGAGCGCCTGCTTCATCCTTACCTGAACCTCCGGCTTGAGCGTTATGATCTGGGCATCGCCCACCGGGACGCGACGGATGACCGGGTGACGATTGAGGCGGCGGAGGCGATTCGCCGCCACGGGGTTGGGGTCAAGTGCGCCACCATCACGCCGGACGAGGCGCGGGTCAAGGAGTTTGATCTGAAGCGGATGTGGCGCTCGCCGAACGGGACGATTCGCAACATTCTGGGTGGGACGGTTTTCCGCGAGCCGATCATTTGCCGGAACATTCCGCGTTTGGTTCCCGGGTGGACGGATGCGATTGTGATCGGGCGCCATGCCTTTGGCGATCAATACCGGGCGACGGATTTTCGTGTTCCGGGCAAGGGGCGTCTGAAGATCAGCTGGCAGCCGGATGACGGCGGGGAGGGGATTGAGGAGGAGATTTTTCATTTTTCCGGCCCCGGCGTTGCTCTGGGGATGTACAATTTGGATGATTCCATTCGGGATTTTGCGCGGGCCTGCTTCAATTTTGCCCTGAACCGGAAATGGCCGGTTTATCTTTCGACCAAGAACACGATTTTGAAATCCTATGACGGTCGTTTCAAGGATCTGTTTCAGTTGATTCATGATGAAGAGTTCAAGGATCGGTTTGCGGCGGCGGGTGTGGCCTATGAGCACCGTCTGATTGACGACATGGTTGCGGCGGCGCTGAAATGGAGCGGGGGCTTTGTCTGGGCGTGCAAGAATTATGACGGGGATGTTCAGTCGGACACGGTTGCGCAGGGTTTTGGCTCTCTGGGTCTGATGACGAGCGTTCTGCTGACGCCGGACGGCGGGACTCTTGAAGCCGAGGCGGCGCATGGCACGGTGACGCGTCATTACCGTGCGCATATGCGAGGCGAGGAGACCTCGACGAATTCGATAGCCTCGATTTTTGCGTGGACGCGGGGTTTGGCGCACCGTGCGCGTGTTGACGGGAATGAGCGGCTTGAGGCTTTTGCGGCGGCGCTGGAGAAGGTTTGCGTTCAGACGGTTGAGAGCGGTTCGATGACGAAGGATTTGGCGCTTTTGATTGGTCGGGAGCAGGAGTGGCTTTCGACGATGGATTTTCTGGACAAGATTGCCGGCAATCTCGACAACGCCCTGTCGCGTGGGTGATGCGGGGGCGCGCACACAGGGACGGGCGGCGGCATGGCGGGCGAGGATTTGCGCAAATACCGGCTGAAGATGAAGCCGCGCCCCGGTCAGATCAAGGCTCTGGATCGCGCGCTTTATCTTCACCGCCTGCTTTACAACGCCGCATTGGAGGAGCGGGAGATAACCTACCGGCGTGATAAAGAAACGCACGACTGGATCAGGTCATGGAAGGATCATGCCGCGCGACTCGGGAAAGCGGGGGACGAGGAGGGTGCGGCGCGCTTCAGGACCAGAATTGAAGAAGCCCGGAAAAAGGTAAAAAACTTTTCCCAATATTCTCAAAACTACGCCCTGAAGCCGATATGCCGGGATAACACCGATTACGCGCAACTGAGCAGCTCGAGCCTCGCCCTCACTTTGAAGCGGGTTCACGAAGCCTATCAGCATTTTTTCCGGCGCGTTAAGGAGAGCAGGGAGAAGCCCGGCTTTCCGCGTTATAAAGGCCGCCATTATTTCAATTCCTTTGATCTGAAAGCGCCGCAAAAAAAGAAGGCAGGCTCTGCATTCAGCTGGCCGGGCTGGAAAATTGACATCGCCCCCTCGGGCAGGAGCGGGCGGCTTTACATCAAGGGCATTACCCCCCGGGGAACGGCCATTCCCCTGCGCGGACGGCTTAAATATCCGCCTGCGCTTTGTGCGCAGGATCTGAACGATCCGTGCAAAGCGCCGGTCAAAAACGCTACTGTGCGCCGGGAGGGAACCGGCTGGGAGCTGACGATAACGCTTGACTGCGCGGGACTGATTGCGCGGCAGACGCAGGGCGCGCCGGTCGCTTTTGACTGGGGCGCGCGCCGGGAAAGTTTTCTGACCACGCACGACGGGCGGCGGGTGGAAAATCCGAAATATCTTCACGCCGGGAAAAAGAAGATCAGGCGCAGGCAAAGGGCGCTGTCGCGCAAGGAAGGGCGGGGCCGGAACCGGCGGCAGGCGCGCGGGGCGCTGGCCCGCACACATGCGAAAGTCGCCCGCCAGCGCCGCGAGTTCCTCCATGAGCAGAGCGCCCGCCTCGTTGCCGGTGCGGGCGGCTTTGTCGCCACGGAGAAGCTGAATCTCCGCAATATGACAAAATCGGGGCGGGGCACGAAGGAGAAGCCGGGCAGGAAGGTCAAGCAGAAAGCGGGCCTCAACCGCTCGATTCTGGATTCCTCGCCGGGGAAATTTCTTCAGCTGGTTGCCTATAAGGCGAAGGAGGCGGGGCTGGACTATATCGAGATTGACCCGCGCCGCCACCGCCCCTCCCAGACCTGCCCGGAGTGCGGAGCGGTGAGGAAGAAAACCCTTGCCGAGCGCCGCCATATCTGCGCGCAATGTGGTTATGAAGCGGATCGGGATCAGGCGGCGGCGCAGGTCATCATGAAAACCGCGGAACAAGAGCGAGAAGGGAGGAAATGATTTTCATGGCGGGGACGTGCCTCGTCATTAGCCTTTGTTTTGAAGCCAAAGCAGAGTTTTACTCTGGTCGGGAAGCAATTTCAGGCGGCGGAGCAGGGCAAATAGTCTTCTTGGTCAATGGTTTAGCGCCGCGCAGGTGTTGAGTCCTGCCATTTGAGGGCTGACCACGGGTGCCTACACCATGATAGGTTTTAACTTTTTGGTGTTGAGTCCTGCCATTTGAGGGCTGACCACGGGGAAAGCAGTTGATTAGCAGTGGCGTTGCTAGTGTTGAGTCCTGCCATTTGAGGGCTGACCACGGGTATGCTTTGTGTGAGGCGCATTACGAGGTCGGTGTTGAGCCCTGCCATTTGAGGGCTGACCACGGGTAGCCCTCCATCGGCGGCAAGCCCTGACGGGGTGTTGAGTCCTGCCATTTTCTGGAATTCAGACTGGATTGAACCGGCCTATGCCGGAGTAAGTGATGCACTCTCACGCAGGGCAGCCGGTTTGACGGAGTGAGACACGCCCTCTCCTTCTTTAGGCTGCGGCGCGGATAATCTCGCGCACCGCATTGAGCGCTTCTTGCGCCCGCGCGCCGTCCGGGCCGCCGGAGACCGCCATGTCGGGCCGCCCGCCGCCGCCCGAGCCGCCGAGAACTTTTGCCCCGGCGCGCACCAGCTCGACCGCATTGTGCGCGTCCGCCAGATCCCCCGTCACCCCGACCGCCAGACCCGCCTTGCCCTTGTGAACCGCGGCAAAGGCGACAACCCCGGAGCCCAGCTGACGCTTGGCCTCATCAACAAGGGCGCGCAACTCGCCCGGCGGAATTCCCTCGAGCAGGCGCATGACAAACTTGATCCTGCCAAAAGTCTCGACCTCCCTGCCGCCCCCCGAGGCCGGGCGATCCGCGCTCAGGGCCAGCTTGCGGCGCG
The DNA here is from genome assembly GCA_965204775.1 of Alphaproteobacteria bacterium. Taxonomy (GTDB): domain Bacteria; phylum Pseudomonadota; class Alphaproteobacteria; order JAPOUT01; genus CBDBFH01. The sequence goes on along the minus strand of CBDBFH010000027.1, from coordinate 98,838 downwards.
CCTGGGACAGAGCCTGCTCCAGGGCCTTGCGCTCTTCGAGCAGAGCGGCAAGCCGCTCCGGCAGCTGCTCCGGCGCGATCTTCAGAAGACGCGCCGCTTCGGCCAGACGCTCCTGCTGGCGGACAAGATGACGGCGCGCGGCAGCCCCCGTCCGCGCCTCGATCCGGCGCACCCCGGAGCCGACCGCGCTCTGCGCCGTGATCGCAAACAGCGCGATATCCCCCAGACGGACGACATGCGTGCCGCCGCATAATTCGACCGACCAGCCGCCGCGGCCTCCGCCCCCCGCGCCCTGATCCATAAACAGCACCCGCACCGGGTCGCCATAGGATTCGCCCAGCAAGGACAGCGCGCCCGCGCTGCGCGCCTCGTCAAAACCCATCTCTTTCACCGCAACCGGCGCATTGGCCCGAATGCGGTCATTGACCAGCGTTTCGATCTCTTCAACCTCCTGCGCCGTCAGCGGCTTCGGATGGCTGAAATCAAAGCGCAGATGATCGGCGTCCACCAGCGAACCTTTCTGCACCACATGCTCGCCCAGAACGCGCCGCAGGGCTTCGTTCATCAAATGGGTCGCCGAATGGTTGGCGCGGATTTTGGTCCGCCGGGCGGCGTCGATTGCCGCCGCGACCTCCATCCCCGGCGACAAACGCCCCGACTCCAGAAGGCCGTGATGAACATGCAGACCGCCCTCTTTTCTGGTCTCCTCCACCCGGAAGCGGGCCCCCTGCCCGGCTTCCCCCGTTCGGGTTTCGATTACGCCGGTGTCGCCGGCCTGCCCGCCGGATTCGCCATAGAAGGGCGTCTGATCCAGAACCAGCGCGGCGCGGCTGCCGGCCTCGATTGCCTCGACTTCCCTGCCATCGGCGACAAGCGCGGCAATCGATCCCGTGCCGGAATCGTGTTGATAGCCGAGGAATCTGGTGGCGGGATATTTTTCGCCGAGCGCAGTCCACAGCGCATCCGATCCCGCCCCGGCGGCGCTGCCCAACTGGCGCCCCCGCGAACCTTCGCGCTGCCCGGCCATGGCCTGCTCGAAACCGGCGGTGTCAACCGCGATCCCCCGGCCTCGCAAAGCATCCTGAGTCAGATCAAGCGGGAAGCCATAGGTGTCATAGAGCCGGAACGCCGCCGCACCGGAGAGTATTTTGCCGCCCCCCACAGATGCGGCTTCCTTCTCCAGCAGCGCCAGCCCCCGGACCAGCATATCCTGAAAGCGCCGCTCCTCACCGGCCAGGGCCTCGGCGATCAGCGCCCGGACGCGGCCCAATTCGGGATAGGCCCCGCCCATCTCCTCCTCCAGCACCGGGGCCAGACGGCACAAGACCGGCTCCTTTGCGCCCAGTTCATGGGCATGGCGCATGGCGCGGCGCAGGATTCGGCGCAGCACATAGCCCCGCCCCTCATTGGAAGGCAAAACGCCGTCGGCGATCAAAAAACAGGCTGCCCGCAGATGATCGGCGATGACGCGATGGCCGTCCGCCGCCGCATCGCCGCCGGTCAGTTCCGCGCTTGCCGCAATCAGTTTGCGGAAGAGATCGGTGGCGTAATTGTCGTGGGTGCCCTGCAGGACCGCCGCCATGCGCTCCAGCCCCATGCCGGTGTCGATGGAGGGCCGGGGCAGCGCGGTGCGCCGCCCCTGCCTGTCCTGATTGAACTGCATGAAGACAAGATTCCAGATTTCGACGAAGCGGCCCCCATCCCCGCCCTTGCTTCCCGGCGGCGCGCCGGAGAGATGGCCGCCATGATCGTAGAAAATCTCCGAACAGGGCCCGCATGGCCCGGCGGCCCCCATCGACCAGAAATTGTCTTCGGAATCGAGCCGCAGGATTCGCGCCTCCGGCAGGCCCGATATTTTCCGCCACAGGCTGAAGGCTTCGTCGTCTTCGGCGAACACCGTGACGATCAGCCTGTCCGGGGGCAGTTTGAACTCTCCGGCGGTCAGATCCCAGGCCAGCCGGATCGCCTGCTCCTTGAAATAGTCGCCGAAGGAGAAATTGCCGAGCATCTCGAAGAACGTATGGTGGCGGGCGGTGTATCCGACATTGTCGAGATCGTTGTGCTTGCCTCCGGCGCGCAGGCATTTTTGTGCGCTGGCGGCGCGGGGGGCCTCGGCGGAGCGCCTGCCGGTGAAGACGTCCTTGAACGGAGCCATGCCGGCATTGGTGAAGAGGAGGGTCGGATCGGCCTGCGGCACGAGCGGAGCCGAAGGCATGATCCGATGATCGCGCCGGGCGAAGTAGTCGAGGAAATGGGCGCGGATATCGTTGAGGCTGCTCATGCCTCTCAACATACCGCGCCCGGCGGCGGTTTTACAGCCCGGCGGCGGCCTTGGCCTGTTTGCGGGCGGTCTGCGGCGCGGGGGCCTCTTTGGGTTTGGGGGCGGGGATTCCCAGTTTTTCGCGCAAGCGGGCTTCAAGGCCGTCCATGGCTTTGGGATTGTCGAGCAGGAACTGGCGGGCATTTTCGCGCCCCTGCCCGATTCGCTCGCCATTCATGGAGAACCACGCGCCCGACTTTTCGACCAGGCCGTGTTCGACTCCGTGGTCGAGCAATTCGCCGGCCTTCGAGATTCCCTTGCCGTAGAGGATGTCGAATTCGACCAGTTTGAAGGGGGGCGCGACCTTGTTTTTTACGATCTTGACCCTTGTATGATTGCCGACGAGTTTGTCGCGCTCCTTGACCGGACCGATTCGGCGAATATCGAGGCGCACAGAGGCGTAGAATTTGAGAGCGTTGCCTCCGGCGGTGGTTTCGGGGCTGCCATACATGACGCCGATCTTCATGCGTATCTGATTGATGAAGATGACGAGACAGTTGGAGCGGGAAATGGAGCCGGTGAGTTTGCGCATGGCCTGGCTCATGAGGCGGGCCTGGAGGCCGGGCTGGACGTCGCCCATTTCGCCTTCGAGTTCGGCGCGGGGGGCGAGGGCGGCGACCGAATCGACCACGACCAGATCGACCGCACCGGAGCGCACAAGCGTATCGGTGATTTCGAGCGCCTGCTCGCCGTTATCCGGCTGGGCGATCAGGAGGTCTTTGACGTTGATCCCAAGCGCGCCGGCATAAACCGGATCAAGGGCGTGTTCGGCATCGACGAAGGCGCAGACCCCGCCCTGTTTCTGGGCTTCGGCGGCGGCGTGGAGGGCCAGCGTCGTCTTGCCGGAAGATTCCGGCCCGTAGATTTCAGCCACCCGCCCTTTGGGCAGGCCGCCGATCCCCAGGGCGAGGTCGAGACCGAAAGAGCCGGTCGGAATCGCTTCGATCTCCCGGATCTGGCCCTCCTGCCCCAGACGCATGATCGCGCCTTTGCCGAAGGCCCGGCTGATTTGATCAAGCGCGGCGTCGAGCGCCTGTTCCCGGCTCACATTCTCCGCCCCACTCAGGTGAACGACTTTTCGCTGTGCCATCAGGTTCCACTCCCCTTATTTCTGATTCGCCGGTAACTGACAAGCCGCCGGGAATCACTGGCCAAAATCTGTTAACCAATATTGTTCATATTATGTTCTTCTTGTCAACCACAAGGTCGCTTGTTTTCTCTTTTATAACACTTTTTGTTCCTGTATTGGTCCAGAATCTTTTTGGGCATCTTCAAATACCTTTGATTGTATATAAATTGACTAATACACCAAAAAGTATTTTTTAGTATTTTGTTAATCTGGTTCCATCGCTTCGGTGACGGCGGCGACCAGTTGTTTGAGCCCGAAGGGTTTGGGCAGGAAGCGAAATTTTTCAGTATTCTCAAGCCCGTAAAGATCAGTAGCTTCGGTATAGCCGGACATGAAGACAACCTCAAGCTCCTTCCGGATAGCGCAAAGTCTTTTGTAGAGGGCTATTCCATTCATTCCGGGCATGACGACGTCGCTGACAAGGACGTCTATGGGGGTGGTGTGTTTTTTGGCGAGGTCAAGGGCGGCGGCGGGTCTGTCGGCTTCCAGGACCTGAAAGCCGTGAGCGGTCAGGGCGCGGGCGGCGACGCGGCGCACGGCGTCGTCGTCTTCGACGAGGAGGATCAGGCCTTTTTTTCTTCCCTTCAGCGGCACGGCGGGGGGCCTGGCCCTTGCACTCCTGCCGCGATGGCGGGGCAGATAGATGTGAAACACTGCGCCCCTGCCCTTTTTGCGGGCCGGGAAGATAAACCCCTCCGACTGCTTGACGATGCCATAGACGGTCGCAAGCCCCAGGCCGCTTCCGCTTTTGCGGGTTGAGAAGAAGGGCTCGAAGATTCTTCCGGCGATTTCGGGGGCGATTCCGGGTCCGGAGTCGGCGGCTTCGCACAGGACGTAGTCGGCGGCGGGGATCAGGCCGGGGGCGCGTTTTTTCGCCTCCGCGCCGGAGACATTGGCGGTGCGCAGGCAAAAACGCCCTCCGGCGGGCATGGCCTCGCGGGCGTTGACGGCGAGGTTGAGGAGAATCTGAACGAATTGGGTCGGGTCGGCCCGCACCGGCCAGAGCGCTGCGGCAGGAGTGATCTCCAGCGCGATGCGCTCGCCCAGCAGGCGGGTGAGCAGGGTGCGGGCTTCGCCGATGGCCTCGTTCAGGCCGAGCGGGCGGGGCTTGAGCCGCTGGCGGCGCGAGAAGGCCAGCAACTGGCGAACCAGCGCGGCGCCGCGCTCGGCGTTTTTGCGAATCTCGCCCGCCTCCTCATTTTTGCCCCCAATTTCGAGCAGGTCGCAGCTTCCGATGATTGCGGTCAGCAGATTGTTGAAGTCATGCGCCACGCCTCCGGCCAGCTGGCCGACGGCCTGCATTTTCTGCGCCTGTGCGGCGTAGGTCTCCAGATCGGTCTGGCCGGTCTGGGCGATCAGGCAGACAACGGTCTCCCCGCCCGCGCCGCGCCCGGCATGAAGCTGCGCCACCGCCCCCGCCGCCCCGGCCATCCGGACCGCGGCGCCGGACGCTTTCCCCGCCAGACAGGCGCGGGCCTTGGCCTGATCGGCCCCGGCGATCCGGCTGCACAAAGCCATTCCCGCCTTCAGGCCGCCGCCGCACAAAATCTCAAAGGCCGCGTTAAACGACTTGATCCGGCCCCGCCCATCCAAAACGGCCAGGGCGACCGGCGCCCGCTCAATGGCAATATGCGAGAGGGGCGCCGTCATAACAGAACTCAGTCGTCGCGATAGATGCGCTCGCGGTGCTCGTGGCGCTCCTGCGCCTCGATGCTCAGCGTCGCAATTGGTCTCGCCTTGAGCCGCTTCATGCCTATCGGCCTGCCGGTCTCCTCGCAATAGCCATAGGTGCCTTCCTCGATCCGGCGCAGGGCGGCGTCGATCTTGGCGACCAGTTTGCGCTGCCGGTCGCGGGTGCGCAATTCCAGCGAGCGATCCGTCTCATGCGAGGCGCGGTCGGCGAAGTCGGGATGCTGCCCGTCCTCGCTCTGCAGCTTCTCCAGCGTCTCCCGGCTGCCCTTGAGAATGTCCTCCTTCCAGGAGATCAGCCTCCGGCGGAAATACTCCAGATCGCGCTGCCGCATGTAGCCTCTCCTTTCCTGGTTCTGCCAAAGGGGGCGGAGTATAAACAAGGCGCAGCGCAATTCTCAACCGGGCTTGGAGCGGCGGCGATTTTCGCGCCAAGCCTTTGAAATAAAAGGGTTTTTTCTTGCTTTCCGGGGGGAGGGGGAGGGACAATCCCCCTCTGGAGGCCTTTGAATGAGGAGAAGCAAACGATGACGAAAGGCAGTGTTGTGGTTCCAATTCTACGCTACGCCGATGCCCGGCGGGCGATCGGCTGGCTGGGGGAGGCTTTCGGCTTCCGGGAGCAGCTGGTTGTCGCGGACGAAAAAAAGCCGGAGACCATCCACCATGCGCAGATGGTCTTCGGGACGGGCATGGTTATGCTGAGTTCGCAGGAGCCAAAAAACGATTTTGACCGCCTGCTGCCCGAGGATTTCCGGCAGAATATTTACATGATCGTTCCCGACGCCGACGCCCATTATGCGCAGGCGAAGAAAGCGGGCGCACAGATCGCCATGGATATTGTCGATCAGCCTTACGGCGGGCGCGGCTATACGTGCCTTGATCCGGAAGGAAACATCTGGAGTTTCGGCGATTACAACCCCTGGCAGGAGGGAGCCTGATCGTCTGCCCGGCGGGGCGGAGGCATCACATGCGCCGGAAGACGCGCTTCCGGGGCTTTATCTGGCTGGCGCGCCCTAGGGGAGTCGAACCCCTCTTTCCAGGTTGAAAACCTGGCGTCCTAACCGATAGACGAAGGGCGCGGCAAGGCGGAGCCTTCCGGGGCTTATAGGAATTCATTGGCGGGATTGCAATGCGAGCGGGGCGGCGTCTTCGAGGGCGAGTTCGACGCTGTTGGAGCGCCATGCGGCTGTTCTGAGGCTTCCGGCGAGGTGGAAGCGCCCGCCGCGCCCGGCGGCGAGGCCGCGGCCCAGCGCGCCCTGCGCCTGCCGGAAGGCGACGGCATTGAGGCGGCGGCCCTGTTCGTCGGTGAAGACGCAGCGCAGATGGCCGCCCGCCGTCGCCGAGGCATAGGCCAGACGCGCATCGGCGAAGGCGAAGCAGGGGGCCGGGTTGCCCTTTCCGAAAGGCCCGGCCTTGCACACGAGGTCATAGAGCGCGCGGGTCGCCCCGGACAGCGCCAGCGCGGCGTCGATGACGAGCGGATCGCCGAGGAAGTGCGGCCCGCCCGCCCGGGCTTCCCATTGCCGGCACAGAAAGGCTTCCAGCGCCGGAATGTTGCGGCGCTCCAGGGTGAAGCCCGCCGCCATCGGATGGCCGCCGCCCCGGCGGACGAGGCCCGCCTCCTGAGCCTCGCGAATCGCCCGGCCCAGATCGAAGCCCTCGCGTCCGCGCGCCGAGCCGGTTCCAACCCCCTCGCCGTCGAGGGCGATCACCCCGCAGACCCGGCCCGTATGGGCGCGCAGGCGGGCGGCGACGATCCCGATCACTCCCGGATGCCATCCCTCCCCGGCGGCGAGGAGAATCGGCGGCAATTCTGTGTTGCTGTCCCGCCGCCGGGCGTCGATCTGAGCGACGGCTTCGCGGGTCAGTTCGGCTTCGATCTGCTGGCGGCGGCGGTTCAGGCTTTGCAGTTCGGCAGCAATGCGCCGGGCTTCGCTCTCGTCGGCGCAGGCGAGGAGTTCCAGACCCAGCGCGCCCGCCCCCATCCGCCCGGCGGCATTAATGCGCGGCCCCAGAAAGAAACTCATGCTCTCAACCGTTGGCAGACCGGAAATCCCGGCCTGATCGGCCAGCGCCGCCAGACCCTGATTGGTCCCGTGCCCGGCGGTCTCCAGCCCGCGCGCGACCAGCGCGCGGTTGAGGCCGGTGAGCGGAGCGACGTCGCAGATCGTACCCAGAGCGGCGAGATCAAGCCAGCGCCGCAGATCAGGCTCCGGACGGGCCGAGGAGAAATATCCGCTCTCGCGCAGGAGGCGGTTGAGGGCGACCAGAAACAGAAAACTCACGCCTGATGCGGCCAGATCGCCCAACCCGCTCTGATCGGGCGGACAATTGGGATTGACCAGCGCCGCGCAAGGCGGCGCGGCGCTGCCCGGATGATGGTCGAGGACGATTGCATCCAGCCCCAGTTCGGCGGCATGGGCCAGCACGGCGGCGTCGCCGGTCCCGCAGTCAAGAACGAGCAGAAGCGACGCTCCCTCCCCGGCGATGATCTCCAGCGCCGCCTGATTGAGGCCGTATCCCTCGCGCATCCGGTCGGGAACATAGATGCGCACCGGAACGCCCAGCGCGGTGAAATAGCGCTTGATCATGGCCCCGGAGCAGGCGCCGTCGGCGTCGTAATCGGCGAAGAGGGCGATGCCCTCGCCGGCGGCGAGGGCGCGCTCGGCCCGGCGGATCGCCGCCTCCATTCCCGCAAGACGCAAGGGGTCGGGCAGAAGGTCGCGCAGGCGCGGATTGAGAAACCCATCCGCCTCGCCCGGCTCGATTCCGCGCATGGCCAGCAGGCGGGCCAGAATGTCGGGCAGATTCAGGGCGCGGGCCAATTGCGAGGCGCGCGCCTCGTCGAGCGGACGGGCTGTCCAGGCGCGTCCGCTCAGCGAGTGGCGCACATTGAGCACGCCGGATTCCTCTGCGTCCGGAGTTGGGGCGGCGGCGGACAGGAGGGTCATGCCTGTTTTCCTCCCAAGATCCGGCGGCGGATCAGGCGCATTTCGCGCGGCGCGCCGGTCAGCAGAAGAGAGTGGGTCTGCGCCGCGCCGCCGGGGCCGAAGCGAACCCCGTCCAGCAGCGAGCCGGGGGTGACGCCGGTGGCGGCGAAGATCACCCGGTCGCTGCGCACCATATCCGGAATGGCGTAGATTTTTCCGGGGCGCGCGCCCATTTTGCGGGCGCGCTTCTTCTGCTCTTCGCCGGGCAGTTGAAGGCGGGCGAACATCTGCCCGCCCAGACAGCGCAAGGCCGCCGCGGCGATCACCCCCTCCGGCGCGCCGCCGGTTCCCATATAAATATCAATGCCCGAATCCGGATCGGCGACATGCATGACCCCGGCAATGTCGCCGTCGGTGATCAGATGGACGGCGGCCCCGGCCTTGCGAACCCCGGCGATGATCCCGGCATGGCGCGGGCGGTCGAGAATGCAGGCCGCAATCCGCGAGGCAGGCAGGCGGCGGGCGCGGGCCAGCGCGCGGATATTCGCCTCCGCCGGGCGGTCCAGTCCAACCACGCCTTTCGGCAGGCCGGAGCCGACGGCGATCTTCTCCATATAGACGTCCGGCGCATGAAGCAGATCGCCCCCCGGCGCGAGAACGGCGACGGTCAGCGCATTGTTCATCGCCCTGGCGGTGAGGGCGGTGCCTTCAAGCGGATCGACCGCGATATCGGTCTTTATCCCTTTGCCGGTCCCGGCTTTCTCGCCGATGAACAGCATCGGGGCCTTGTCGCGCTCGCCTTCGCCGATCACGACCTGCCCGCGCATTTCGATCCGATTGAGATGGGCGCGCATCGCCTCGACCGCGGCACGGTCGGCGGCGACCCCGTCGCCCCGCCCGATCAGATCGGCGGCGGCTATCGCCGCCGCCTCGGTCGCCCGGACCAAACCGGGTTCAAAGGCGGCGGGCAGCATGGCGTCAGCCTGTTTCTTCGTCTTGCCGCCAGCCATCTCCCCTCCCGGCGCGCAGGAATTTACGTCTTGAGGCGTCTATTCATATCCGATTCGGGGCTTGATTCGCTCTTTGGGATCGGCCTCGACCGGATAGAAGACCGCCGGTCCGGCCAGACCGGGGCAGTCGGCGAGGCGCGCACGGGCGCGGGCGACCGCTTCGGAGGCCGCCGGATGGGTGATCATGGCGATCGGCGCGCTGCCTGCGGGCGCCTCGCCGGAGGGGAGGGGGAGGTCTGTTCCCGGCTGAACTACGTGGGTCAAGGAGAGTCCGGCCTCGCTGATTCGGCGGGTGATCTGGGCCATGCTGCCCGCCTCGTCGCGGGCGAGGACCCGGATATAGCAGGCCTCTTCGGCCGCCGGCGGGGCGGCGGGGGCGGCATCGGCGAGGTCGGCGGCGGGAATGCCGAAGGGATGGCGCGCCCAGCGCCCGGCGGCGATGTCGGCGAGATCGGCGGCGACCGCCGAGGCGGTCGGCGCGCCGCCCGCGCCTTGTCCCTCGAGCACAAGCGTCCCGAAGCTCCTGGAGCGAATGGCCAGCACATTGCGCGTCCCGCGCTCCCCGGCCAGACGGCTGGAGGCGGGGGCCAGCGCAGGCCGGACGCGAAACGCAACCCCGCCCTCTTGCTTGCGGGCATGGGCGAGCAGGCGCAATTTGCAGCCCAGCATGTCGGCGAGCCGGATGTCGAGGATCCGGACCTTGCCGATCCCCTCGACGGCAATCGCCGTCTCGTCCGGAGCGACGCCAAAGGCCAGCGCCCCCAGGAGGGCAAGTTTTTGGGCCGCATCATGGCCGCCGATATCGAGCGCCGGGTCGGCCTCGGCATAGCCTTTGGCCTGGGCCTCGGCCAGCACTTCGCCGAAGGCGCGGCCTGTCGCCTCCATCTCGCAGAGGACATAATTGCAGGTGCCGTTGAGGATTCCGTCCAGCGCGGTCACCGGGCTGGCGGCGCAGGTTTCGCGCAGAACCTTGACCACCGGCAGCGCCGCGGCGCAGGCCGCCTCGAAACCCAGCGCGACCCCGGCCTTCTCGGCCCGGGCCGCCAGGGACGCGCCGTGGCGGGCGAGCAGCGCCTTGTTGGCGGTCACCACGTGTTTGCCGCCGTCGAGTGCGGCGGAGACCAGCCGATGGGCCGGATCTTGTGCGCCGCCGATCAGTTCGACGATGACGTCGAGGTCATCCCGCCGGGCGAGGTCGCCCGCCTCCGGGACGAAATCGATCCCGGGGGGCAAGGGCGGGTTGCGCTCTTTACGCCGGGCGCTCACCGCGCGCAGGCTGATGCCGGGGAGGCGGTCGCGGTGCCGGGACAGATGCTCGACCAGCGCCGCGCCGACCGTCCCCAGTCCGGCCAGTCCTATGCCCAGCGCCGCGCTCAAGAGAGTGCGCCGGGCCGGGCCGCCTGCCCCGCCCTTCGCCCGGAGACCTTTCCGGAGGCGGGCTTTTGAAGGAGTTTGCGCATATTGCGGGCGGCCTGGCGGATTCGCTGCTCATTCTCGACCAGCGAGATGCGGACGAAGCCCTCGCCATATTCGCCGAAGCCGACGCCGGGCGCGACGGCGATATCGGCCTTTTCGAGGAGTTTCTTGGCGAAGGCCAGCGAGCCGCGTTTGCGGAAGCTTTCGGGCAGCGGGGCCCAGGCGAACATGGTGGCGGGGGGCGGGGGGATTTCCCATCCGGCGCGGGCCATGGATGCGACGAGCGTGTCGCGCCGGGAGCGGTAGATGGCGCGCACCTCTTCGACGCAGTCCTGCGGCCCGTTGAGGGCGGCGCTGGCGGCGACCTGAATTGGGGTGAAGGCGCCGTAATCGACATAGGACTTGACCCGGGCCAGCGCGGCGATCAGGCGTTGATTGCCTGCGGCGAAGCCGATGCGCCAGCCGGGCATGGCGTAGCTTTTGCTCATTGAGGAGAATTCGACCGCGACTTTTTTCGCCTGGGGGATCTGGAGAATCGAGGGCGGAGCGTCGTCGGGATCGAAATAGATTTCGGCATAGGCGAGATCCGACAGGACGAAGAACTCATGCCGCCGGGCGAGCGCGACGAGTTCGCGGTAGAAGTCGAGGGGGGCGATCTGGGCGGTGGGGTTGGAGGGGAAGTTGACGATCAGGGCGAGCGGGGCGGGAGCCGAGTGGCGCGCGGCGCGGTCGATTCCGGCGAGGAAATTGTCGTGGAAATTGCCGCCCGCCTCAAGCCGGATATGGCGGATCGCCGCGCCGGCGAGGATAAAGCCGAAGATGTGGATCGGATAGGTGGGATTGGGGGTGAGAATGACGTCGCCGGGTTCGGTGATCGCCTGCGCCATATTGACGAAGCCCTCCTTGGAGCCGAGGGTGACGACGATTTCGCTTTCCGGGTTGAGGGCGACGCCGAAGCGGCGCTTGTACCAGGCGGCGTGGGCGCGGCGCAGTCCGGCAATGCCCCGCGAGGCCGAATAGCGGTGGACGCGGGGCTTGCGGGCGGTTTCGACGAGTTTGGCGATGATATGCGGGGCGGGCGGCATGTCGGGGTTGCCCATGCCGAAGTCGATGATATCCGCGCCCTGCGCGCGGGCGCGGGCCTTGAGGCGGTTAACCTCCTCGAAGACGTAGGGCGGCAGGCGGCGGATGCGGTAGAACGCGCCCCTGCCGGAAGACGGATCAGCCATGAGTCATGCCGGGGCCGGTTGGCGGGAGATAAAAAAGCGCCGCGCAGGAAAATCCCGCGCGGCGCTTCTTACGCTTTGAGAATGCGCGCGGGTTAGCGCAGATCCTCTGCAGACAATTCAGCCAAAACAATGGTCTGGGCAACCGGGGCCGAGGCCTCGTCGTCGCCCGTCCCAAACATGTTGTCCCACATCTCCTGCATCTGGGCGCAACCAGAGAGGCCCAGAACAACAGAGAATGCGACAGCCATGGTCCAGGCCGAATGTGAACGATCACGCTTGATCATGAGAGGATTCCCTCCGTTACGAACAAAACTCCGGACAAGCCCCGAAAAGCCTGACCTGCCGATGAAACGGCTCCCTAAAGTGACCAGAATCTTGAGCAAAGCACAAGTTTTTTATTGCCTGTCGGGGTTTTTGCCGTGCGGCGGGCGGCGGCGGGCTTTGATTTGCCGCGGCGGAGAGGGATAAAGTTCTGTTTACCAGAGTGGAATCGGGCCGTCAGCGAGGCTCCGGGAGGCGGAGGCGATTGAGGTCGCGGGCGATGTTTTCCTGCCGGGCGAGGTCTTTGGGCGCGGCGGAGAAGGCCGGCAACGCGGCCAGGTCGGGATATTGATTGAGGCTTTTTCGTGAGGCGTCCTCGTCTTCCCGGGGTTTTTCCATTTTCTCCTCCTGTGCGCGGCCTTCATATCCGTCGCCGAACCAGTGGACGGGGTCGAGCCAGGTGGAGGGATTTTCGCAGGCTGAGAGCGAAGCGGCGGCGAGGAAAAGAGCGGCGGCTGAAAGATGGCGCATGGTAACGGCCTCCCGGGGGATGCGGCTTATCGCTTGGAGAACTGGAAGCTGCGGCGGGCCTTTCGGCGGCCATATTTTTTGCGCTCGACGATGCGCGAATCGCGGGTGAGGAATCCGCCCTTTTTGAGGGCGGCGCGCAAGCCCGGCTCGCGCCCGGCGAGGGCGCGGGCGATGCCGTGGCGCACGGCTCCGGCCTGCCCGGAGAGTCCGCCGCCCTTGACCGTGCAGGCGACATCATATTGGTGCTCGCGCTGGGCGGCGGCGAAGGGCTGGGCGATCAACATGCGCAGGACGGGGCGGGCGAAATAGGTCAGGCTGTCGCGCCGATTGACGGTGATCCTGCCCGATCCGGGGGTGATCCAGACGCGGGCGATGGCGTTTTTGCGCTTGCCGGTGGCATAGACCCGCGCCGGCGGCGCGGCGGCGGGCGCGGGCGTCGCGCCTTGGGCTGCGGTTTCGCTCGCCGCCGCTTCGCTCATTGGACGGCGTTTTTGCGGTTGAGCGCCTTGAGGTCGAGGACCTCGGGCGCCTGGGCCTGATGCGGATGATCGGGCCCGGGATAGAGGCGCAGTTTTTTCAGCTGCCGCCGGGTCAGGGCGCCGCCGGGCATCATGCGCTGCACCGCCAGACCGATCACCTGCGAGGGGTCTTTGCCGGAAAAAATCTCCTGCGCCGAGCGGCTTTTGATTCCGCCCGGCCAGCCGGTATGGCGATGATAGACTTTATCGCTCATCTTCTTCCCGGTGAGGACGGCCTTCCCGGCATTGACGACGATCACATGATCGCCGCAATCGGTATGCGGGGTGAAGAAAGGCTGATGCTTGCCGCGCAGGCGGGCGGCGACGAGCGCGGCCAGACGGCCCACGACCGCCCCTTCGGCGTCGATCAGGATCCATTTCTCCCCAACCTGGCCGGGTCTGGCGGAAAAGGTGCTCATGGCCCGGTTTTTAGGGGCCGGGCCGGGGCTTGTCAATTACCTTGCGCATCCCTTGCCCCGGCTGCCCGGCGCCGGCGACTCGCGCGGGCAGGTCACACCAGACCCTGCTGCTGGATGACCATGGCGAAAAGCATGGGGATCGAGAGCACCGTATTGGTGCGCGAGAAGAGCATCGCCGTTCGCGCCGCCGCCGGTTTGCGTTCGGCGGGAGCCTCGACAAGGCCCAGCGCCACCTGCTGGTTCGGCCAGATCACGAACCACACATTGAACCACATGATCGTCCCCAGCCACATGCCGATTCCGATAAACAGACTGCCGCCGCCGGTCCCGCCCAGCACGATTGCGTCGATCAGATAGCCGTTCATCCAGGCCAGCAGGAGGCCGGTAATGATGGTCGCCATCGCCCCCCAGCGAAACCACCAGAGGGCCGCCGGGGCGATCACTTTCGAGATCGCCGGCTTCTGGTCGTCGGGGATTGCGCCCATATTCGGAATCTGGACGAAGTTGAAATACCAGAGCAGGCCGATCCACATCACGCCGGAGAGAACATGCAACCAGCGCATGATAAACGCCCCGAAGGCATGATCGAACTGCGCCTGCATCGACACCATCAGGATCAGCAGAAGGCCCGCCAGAACAAAACCGGCTACGACCGCATTGCGCAAAGAGGTGAGAATCGCGTCCATCGCCTTATCCCCCTTCAAGAAAATGATTCCACCCCGAGTCTACCCCTGAATCGGCGTCCGGTGCTATAATAGAGCCATGCGGATTGACGATCTTCTCGACAGCCGCCAGAAAGCGGCGGTGCGGAGGCGCTCTCCCGTCCGAGGGCTGTGGCTGGTGGCGCATGCCTGGATCTTGATCGGGGCGGTGATGGCGGTTTTTTCCATTCTGCCGCCTCTCTGGGCGGCGCTGTTCTGGCCTCCGGCGGTGGCGCTGATCGGGGCGCGGCAGCTGGGGCTGGCGGTTCTGATGCATGACGCCGCCCATAAGGCGATTCATCCCAATTTGCGGGTCAATGAGTGGATCAGCAATGTTCTCTGCGCCTGGCCGATGATCGCGCGCACCGCCGCCTACCGCCACTATCACCTCAAGCACCACGCCCACACCCAGCAGGCGGACGACCCCGACCTCATCTTGACCACCCCCTTCCCGATCACGCCCGCCAGCCTGCGGCGCAAGATCATCCGCGACCTCACCGGCCAGACCGGTTTTCAGCAGCGCAAGGCGCAGTTTCTGGAAGCTCTGGGCCGGACAGGCTGGCCCCTGCGCCGCCGTCTGCATTATTTCGGGCGCAAATTGGGCGGACCGCTGGCCTGCAATGCGGCGCTGTTCGTGATTCTCGCCGCCGCCGGGGCCTGGGAGGTCTACTTTCTCCTCTGGCTCGCCCCCTTGCTGACCTGGCAGCAACTGGCGACCCGCATCCGCAACATCTCGGAACACGCCGTCGTCCCCGACAATGACGACCCGCTGCGCAACACCCGCTCGACCCGGGCCGGGTGGCTCGCCCGCATTTTCATCGCGCCCTACTGGGTCAACTACCACATTGAGCATCATCTTCTGATGTGGGTGCCGTGCTACAACCTTCCCCGCCTGAGCCGCTTTCTGGCCGGCAAGGGTCTGGTCGAGCGCATGGAGACGGCGCGCTCCTATTTCGAGGTTTTGCAAAAAGCCGCCTCCGGCTCCGGCGGCGGTCCGGGCGGTTTGGTCCATCATGCGCGGCGCACAACCGGCTCCTTCGGCGAGGGCTTCGTCGAAACGCCATGACCCTGCATATGATTCATTTCGCCGGGGCCAGTTTGATCGTCGCCGCGCTGGCGCTTCATATCGCGGCTGCCGGGTGGCATTTCCTCTGGAAGCGCGATGTGATTTTGCAGCGCATGCTGCCCTTCACCAAAGTCTGAAGGGGCGGGCGGCCTTGGATATTCGCGATGGCCTTCTGGAGAGCATTGGCCGGACGCCTCTGATCCGCCTGAAGCGGGCCAGCGAGGAGACCGGCTGCGAGATTCTGGGCAAGGCCGAGTTCATGAACCCGGGGCAGTCGGTCAAGGACCGGGCGGCCCTGTATATCGTCAAGGATGCGCTGGCGCGGGGGGCGCTGAAGCCGGGGGGCGTGATCGTTGAGGGCACGGCGGGCAATACCGGCATCGGCCTGGCGCTGGTCGGCAATGCGCTGGGTTTCCGCACCGTGATCGTGATTCCGGAGACGCAGTCGCAGGAGAAGAAGGATACGCTGCGCCTGTGCGGCGCGGAGTTGATTGAGGTTCCCGCCGTCCCTTACCGGGACGAGAACAATTACGTCAAATATTCGGGTCGGCTGGCGGCGGAGCTGGCGGCCAGGGAGCCGCAGGGGGCGGTCTGGGCCAATCAGTTTGACAACATCGCCAACCGGCAGGCGCATATCGAGACCACCGGGCCGGAGATCTGGGAGCAGACGCAGGGGCGGGTGGACGGCTTTGTTTGCGCAATCGGCACCGGCGGCACATTGGCCGGGGTCGGGATGGTTCTGAAGGAGAGGAAGACGGGGGTTGCGATTGCCTGCGCCGATCCGATGGGGGCCTCAATGTATCATTATTACAAGCACGGGGAGTTGAAGGCGGAGGGCGATTCGATCACCGAGGGGATTGGGCAGGGCCGGGTGACGGCCAATCTGGAGGGCGCGCCGATTGACGACGCCTTTCAGGTTCCCGACGCGGAGGCTTTGCCGATTGTTTTTGACCTGCTGAAAGAAGAAGGTCTGTGCCTCGGCGGATCGAGCGGGATCAATGTTGCGGGGGCGATCCGGCTGGCGCGGGAGATGGGGCCGGGACATGTGATTGTGACCATCCTGTGCGACTATGGCACGCGCTACCAGTCGAAGATGTTCAACCCGGCCTTTTTGAAGGAGAAGGGCCTGCCCTGCCCTGCCTGGCTGGAGGGCGAAGCGGCGGGCGCAGGATAGGCGGGCGGGGTCAATGGCGCGCACGCTTGAGACGACGATCACCTCGCTGGAGATGCGCGCGCGCCCGCGCCTGCCGGAGCACCATCCGCCGCGCGGCGCGGCCCTGATGCGCGCCCATCAGCCGCCGCTGCATTTTTACCGCTACCTCTACGACGCCGTTGGCCGGGATTATTATTGGCTGTCGCGCAAGCACATGAGCGACGAAGAACTGGCCGGGATCATCCATGACGACCGGGTGGAGGTCTATGTATTTTACGTTGACGGCGCGCCGGCGGGCTTTGTCGAGATTGACTTCCGGCGGGAGGACCGGGGCGACATTTCGTTTCTGGGCCTGATGGCCGAGCATATCGGCAAGGGCTATGGGCTTTATCTGGTCTGCGAGGCGGTGGCGCTGGGCTGGGCGCGGGAGATTTCGCTGCTGACGATTGAGACCTGCACGCTGGATCATCCGCGGGCGCTGGCGCTCTATCAGCGCTGCGGCTTCACCGCGACCGCCCAGCGGCGGCATATTGTCACCACCGGCTAATGCGCGAGAATCTGGCTCAGAAAGGCGCGGGTGCGCGGGTTTTGAGGCCGGGAGAAAAAGACGTCCGGCGGGGCGATCTCGATGATCTCACCGCCGTCCATGAAGATCATGCGGTCGGCGGCGCGGCGGGCGAAGCCCATTTCGTGGGTGATGCAGATCATCGTGATGCCCTCCCCGGCCAGATCAAGCATGACGTCGAGCACTTCCTTGATCATCTCCGGATCGAGGGCCGAGGTCGGCTCGTCGAAGAGCATGATCCGGGGCTGCATGCACAGGGCGCGGGCGATGGCGACGCGCTGCTGCTGTCCGCCCGACAGCTGTTCGGGATACTTTGCCGCCTGTTCGGGAATGCGCACCCGCTCCAGCAAGCGGCGGGCGAGGGCTTCGGCCCCGGCCTTCGGCATGCCCCTGACCCAGATCGGGGCCAGTGTGCAATTGTCGAGCACCGTCATATGCGGGAACAGGTTGAAGCTCTGGAAGACCATGCCGACTTCGCGCCGGATGTGGTCGAGGGCGTGGAGGTTGTCGCCGAGTTCGGCGCCGCCGACCCGCACCACCCCCTCCTGATGGCCCTCCAGGCCGTTGATGCAGCGGATCAGGGTCGACTTGCCCGACCCCGAAGGCCCGCAGATGACGATCCGCTCGCTCTCGCCGACCGACAGGTTGATGTTCTTCAGAACATGGAACCCGCCGAACCACTTGTTCATATTGCGAATTTCGACGGTTCCGCCCTTCACCGCAATTCTCCTGCGGCGCCGTGGCCGGTGGCCAGCCGCCGCTCCATGAAGATCGAGTAGCGCGACATCCCAAAGCAAAACGCCCAGAAGATCAAGCCCGCGAAGGCGTAGCCGGTGTAATGGGTCTGGGGGGAGGCCCATTGGGGGTCGGAGAAGTGGAACTGGACGATGCCCAACAGGTCGAACAGGCCGACGATGGAGACCAGCGTGGTGTCTTTGAAGAGGCCGATGAAGGTGTTGACGATTCCGGGGATGGTGTATTTGAGCGCCTGCGGGAGGACGATCAGGCCCATCATGCGCCAGTATCCGAGGCCGAGGGCGCGGGCGGCTTCGTACTGGCCGCGGGGGATGGCCTGGAGGCCGCCGCGGATGACTTCGGCCATATAGGCCGAGGAGAAGAGGGCGACCCCGATCAGGCAGCGCAGGAGTTCGTCGAGGTTGCCCCCCTCTCTGAGGAAGAAGGGGAGCATGACGCTGGCCATGAACAGGACGGTGATGAGCGGTATGCCCCGCCAGAATTCGATGAAGGCGATGGAGAGCATTCGGACGACGGGCATCCGCGAACGGCGGCCCAGCGCGAGGAGGATTCCGAACGGCAGCGAGAAGGTGATGCCGACAACCGCGACCACGAGGGTGACGAGGAGGCCGCCCCACAGGGATGTCTCGACCGGAGCGAGGCCGAAAATGCCGCCGGTGAGCAGGATGAAGGCGGCGGCGGGATAGACGAGGAAGAGAAAGGCGGCATTGATCCACTTGTAAGGCGCGGCGGGGACGAGCAGGGGCGCCAGTGCGGCGGCGCCGGCGGCATAGACGAGATTGACGCGCCAGATTTCGCCCTCCGGATAGCGCCCATAGACGAACTGCTCCCATTTGTTGGCGACGAAGGCCCAGCAGGCGCCCTGTGCGTCATTGAGGCAGGCGCTGCTGTCCGCGCCGCGCCAGCTGGCGTTGACCAGGGCCCAGTCGAGCAGGGGCAGGAGCAGCTGCCAGATGAGGAAGAGGCCGAACAGAGTGAGCAGGACGTCGCCGGGCGAGGCGAAGAGGTTTTGCCTCGCCCAGTTGGCGGCCCGCAGCAGGGGGTTAGTGTCTGGTTCGGTTGATGCGGGCATTGTAGGCGTTCATGAGGAGGGCGGTGGCGACGCTGAAGGTCAGATAGACGCACATGGTGATGAAGACGATCTCGACCGCCTGTCCGGTCTGGTTGAGGGTGGTTCCGGTGAAGACGGAGACGAGTTCGGGATAGGCGATGGCGACGGCGAGGGAGGAGTTTTTGGTCAGGTTCAGATACTGGCTGGTGAGGGGGGGGATGATGACGCGCATGGCCTGCGGGATGACGACGAAGCGCAGGGTGAAGGTGCGCCTGAGGCCGAGGGAGTAGGCGGCTTCGGTCTGTCCGCGCCCGACGGAGAGGATTCCGGCGCGGACGATTTCGGCAATGAAGGCGGCGGCGTAGAGGGAGAGGGCGAGGAGGAGGGCCATGAATTCGCGGTTGACCGCGCCGCCGCCCTGGAAGTTGAAGCCGGTTAATTCGGGGCGGGAAATGGAGACGGAGCCGGCGGCGGCGAAGGCGAGGAGCGGGAGGAAGACCATCAGCCCCAGCCCGGCGGAGAAGGCGGGGAATCTGCGTCCGGTTTTTTCGCGGCGGCGGCGGGCGGCGATGGAGATCAGGACCGCGCCGAGCAGAGCGAGGAGGAAGGCGGCGAGGAGCAGGCCGCCGCCCTCCTCGAAAACGGGCCGGGGGAAGACCGCGCCGCGATTGTGGAGATAGAATTCGCCAAAGAGCGACAGAGCGCGGCGCGGCGGGGGCAGATTGTTGAAGACGGCGAAATACCAGAAGAAAATCTGCAGGAGGAGGGGAACGTTGCGGATGATTTCGATATAGAGGGCGGCGAGGCGGGAGACGAGCCAGTTATGGGAGAGGCGGGCGATGCCGATCAGGAAGCCGAAGATGCTGGCCAGGACGACTCCGATGGCGGCGACGAGGACGGTATTGAGCAGGCCGACGAGGAAGGCGCGTCCATAGGTGGATTCTTCGGAATATTCGATCAGGGTCTGGCTGATTCCGAAGCCGGCGGTTTCACTGAAGAAGCCGAATCCGGAAGCGAGGTTCTGCCGCTCAAGGGCGGCGTTGAGATTGGCGGCTGCTTCCCAGACCAGCAGGGCGGCGGCGAGGATAACGAGGGCCTGGAAGAAGAGGCCGCGCATGGCGCGGCTTCCGGCGAGGGAGAGAAGCCCACCAAGCCGCCTTTCTCCGGGCCGGGCCATGAAGGGATTGCGAAAGGCGTTGGGTCTAGCGGATGGGGGGGGCGAAGATCAGGCCGTCCCTGCTCCACAAGGCATTGAGGCCGCGCTCGATCTTGAGGGGCGTGTCCTTGCCCAGATTGCGCTCGAAGACCTCGCCATAATTGCCGACCCGCCGGACGATGTTATAGGCCCAGTCATCGCCGAGGCCAAGCGCGCGGCCCAGTCTGCCTTCGCGCCCGAGGAGGCGGCGGATTCGGGGGTCGTCGGTCTGCCGCCGCATGCGGGTGGCGTTGCGCGAGGTGACGCCGAGTTCTTCGGCGTTGATCATCGCCGCCAGCGTCCAGCGCACGATGTCGGCCCATTGCGCATCGCCCTGGCGCACGGCGGGGCCGAGCGGCTCTTTTGAGATCACTTCGGGCAGGACGACATGATCGGCGGGCCGCTGCAATTTGAGGCGGTTGGCGTAAAGGCCGGAGCGGTCGGTGGTGTAGACGTCGCAGCGCTCCTTGTCATAGGCGGCGACGGTTTCGTCGGTTTTCTCGAAGGTGACGATCTCATACTGCATCCGGTTGGAGCGGAAATAGTCGGCGAGGTTGAGTTCGGTGGTGGTGCCGGTGTTGACACAGACGCTGGCGCCGGAGAGTTCGAGCGCGCTGCGCACACCCAGCGCCTTGCGCACCATGAAGCCCTGACCGTCGTAATAGAGGACTCCGGCGAATTCGAGGCCCTGGGCGGCGTCGCGCTGCATGGTCCAGGTGGTGTTGCGGGAGAGGATGTCGATCTCGCCCGACTGGAGGGCGGTGAAGCGCTCTTTGGCGGAGAGCGGGGTGTATTTGACGCGGGCCGGGTCTCCGAAGACGGCGGTGGCGACGGCGCGGCACAGATCGACGTCGATCCCGCGCCAGCGCCCCCGGTCGTCGGGGTTGGAGAATCCGGCCAGCCCCTGGCTGACGCCGCATTGGACGAAGCCCTTTTCGCGGACCTGCTCGAGCGTCGAGCCGCCCGTCTGCGCCCGGGCCGCCGCCGGGATCATCACAATCGCCAGCGCCGCCGCGAGGCGGGCGGCGGGGCTTCGGTTTTGCCCGCCTTCGATCATTCCGTTCATTCTCCCGCCCGTGCTCCTCTGCCCGCCGTGTTTTGCGCGGCAATGTTGGATTTTTTCTCTCATATCGTCAAGATGTTCCTGTAGCGCAGCAAGCGGCGGGGCGGCGATGAAGAAGAGCGGCAAAGCGAAGGCGGGGCGCAGGGGAGCGGCCAGCGACCTCGCCCGATTGGGGCGCGACCCGCAAGGCCATTACGGGATGGTCAATATCCCGCCCTTCCGGGGTTCGACGGTGCTGTTCCCGACGCTGAAAAGCCTGCGCGAGCGGTCGGAGCCTTTTTACTACGGACGGCGGGCGACGCCGTCCTCGCGGGCGCTGTGCGAGGTGGTCAGCGCGCTGGAGGGGGCGGAGGAGACCCTGCTGGCCTCATCGGGTCTGGGGGCGATTGCCGGGACGCTGCTGTCGCTGCTGGAACAGGGCGACGGGCTTCTGGTCAGCGACGGGGTGTATGGCCCGACCCGGCGCTTTTGCGACTCGGTTCTGGCCCGCCTGGGGATTGAGACCGCCTATTACGATCCGACCGATCCGGAAGACGCCCGGCGGCGGCTGACCGGACGCACCCGCGCGATTTTCGCCGAGTCGCCCAGTTCGCACACGTTTGAGGTTCAGGACATTCCGGCGCTGGGGGAAATCGCGCGCGAGGCCGGGGCCTGGCTGATCGCCGACAACACGTGGGCGACGCCGCTGTTCCTCAAGCCGCTGGCGCTGGGGGCGGATGTTTCGATCAATGCGGCGACCAAATATCTCGCCGGCCACGCCGATCTCCTGCTGGGGACGATCAGCGCGAAAGGCGAGCCATGCGCCCGGCTGCGCCGGGGCCATCGCGCGCTGGGCCTGTGCGCCGGGGCCGACGATATTTATCTGACCCTGCGCGGGCTTCGCACGCTTGGTCTGCGGCTGGAGCGGCATCAGGAGACGGGTCTGGCGCTGGCCCGCTTTCTGGAGTCGCGCCCGGAGGTGCGGCGGGTGATTCATCCGGGTCTGGCCTCTCATCCGCAGCATGATCTGTGGCGGCGCGACTTCACCGGCGCGAGCGGATTGTTTGGCTTTGTTTTGACGGCCTGTCCGGAAGAGGCGCTGGCCGCCATGCTTGACGATCTCGCGCTGTTCGGCATGGGCTATTCCTGGGGCGGTTTTGAGAGTCTGATCCTGCCCGCCGCGCTGATCCGGACGGTGCGGCGTTTCGAGAGCGGGGGAATCCTGTTGCGCGTCCATGCCGGGCTGGAAGATGCGCGCGATCTGGAAGAGGATTTGGCCGCCGGTCTGGCGCGGGCCTTTCCCGGCGGCGCGCCATGAGGCGGGCGGGGATCGGGGTTTTTGTCCTGCTCGCCTGCCTGAGCGCCCCGGCGCGGGGGGGCGAAGCGGGGCCGAAGGTTTTCGCCGCCAGCAGTCTGGCCCCTGCCCTCGAAGTTCTCGCGCAGCATTATGCGCCGGACGGCCATGCCCGTCCCGTGATCGTTCCGGGTGCCAGCGCCCGGCTGGCCCGCCAGATCGAGGCCGGCGCGCCCGCCGCAATCTTTATTTCCGCCGATCCGCAATGGGTCTCCTGGCTGGCGGCGCGAGGCCGGATCGCGCCGGGGACGGAGGTGATTTTGGCCTGTAATCGTCTGGTTCTGGCGGTTTCGGCCTCCGGCCCGGCGCTGGCGGGTCTGTCTCCCGCCGCCGGGCTGCGCGCCGCCTTGCGCGCCGGGCGGCTGATTCTGGCTGATCCGGACAGTGTGCCTGCCGGGCTTTATGCCCGGCAGGCGCTGACCCATCTGGGTCTGTGGGAGGCGGCGCGGGCGGCGGCGATTTTTGCGCCCCATGCCCAGGCCGCGCGCGCCTGGCTGGCGCGGGGCGAGGCGGCGGCGGGGATTCTCTATGCCAGCGACCTGCATGATATGCCGCAATTGCGCGCCCTGCCCCTGCCTGAAGCCAGCCATGATCCGATCCTCTATCTGGCCGCCCTGATCGGGGAAGAATCCGGCGCAGGCGATTTTCTGGGCTTTTTGCGGGGGCCGGGGGCCGGGCGGCTTGCCGCTTACGGCTTTCGCCCGCCCGGCGAAAGCGGATGCCGGTGACCCTCTCGCCTTTTGAAATTGAGGCGCTGCTGCTCTCGCTCAAGGCGGCGCTGTGGGGAACGGGGCTTGCCCTGCCCTTCGCGGCGGCTTTGGCGGTGGTGATGGCGCGCAAGAATTTTCCGGGGAAATTTTTCGTGGACGGCCTGATTCACCTGCCCCTGGTGGTGCCGCCGGTTGCAGTAGGCTATCTTCTGCTTTTGCTGCTGGGGCGGCGGGGTCTGCTGGGGGAGAGTCTTGATCAGTGGTTCGGGCTGAGTTTCGCCTTTAACTGGAAGGGGGCGGCGCTGGCGGCGGCGGTGATGGGCTTTCCGCTTATGGTGCGGGCGATCCGGCTGGCGGTCGAGGCGATTGACCCGATGCTGGAAAAAGCCGCCCGCACATTGGGTGCGACGCCGGTTCATATGCGCCTCAAAGTCACGCTGCCCCTTGCCGGGCGGGGTCTGCTGGCCGGGGCGATTTTGGGCTTTGCCCGCGCGCTGGGCGAGTTCGGGGCGACGATCACCTTTGTCGCCAACATTCCGGGCGAGACCCGCACTTTGCCGCTCGCCCTTTACAGCGCGCTGCAAATGCCGGGGGGCGAATGGGCGGGTTTGCGGCTTGTTATTTTATCGCTGCTGCTGGC
Organism: Alphaproteobacteria bacterium; assembly: GCA_965204775.1. Taxonomy (GTDB): domain Bacteria; phylum Pseudomonadota; class Alphaproteobacteria; order JAPOUT01; genus CBDBFH01. Next base: position 75,153 of record CBDBFH010000027.1, on the reverse strand, counting down.
CGGGGCGGCGCTGGCGGCGGTTGATTTGCTGGACCGCCTGTTTCGGGCGCGGGCTGCTTCCGCGCCAGGCTGAGGGGAGGAGAGGTTGGATGGCTCAACTGGACGTCAAAGCCGAGACCGGCGGCATGGTCTGGAAAATCGAGGCCCGGCCCGGCCAGAAACTGGCGCGGGACGAGACGATCATGATTCTGGAATCGATGAAGATGGAAATTCCGGTTCCGGCTCCGGCGGACGGGGTGGTGGCGGAGATTCTGGTCAAGGAGGAGGAGATTGTCGAGGAGGGGCAGGCTCTGGCCCGCTTCGAGGCGTCCTGAGCGTTTTGCGTCCTAGGGCCGCGCGGTCTTTGCCGCCGCCGGGCCGGACGGCCTGAAGACGGAGAGGAGCAGAGTGCCTCTGGCGATCTGGCCGGGGGTCATGCGCTTTGCGAGCGCATCGAGTTTGGGCTGGGCGAAATGGGTGAAGCCGTTGCGGATGGACAGCCGGTAGAACATATAGGCGCGGGGGAGGTCCTTCTTTTCGAGGCCCTCGCCGGTTTCATACATGGTGGCGATATTGTGCTGCGCATCGGGCAGGCCCTGCCGGGCGGCGGCGAGATACCATTCGGCGGCGCGTTTGAGGTCGCGCTCGACGCCCAGCCCGGCGTCGTAGAGGCTGGCGAGGTCCATCTGGGCGCGCGCTTCGCCGCCCTGCGCGGCCTGCTTGAGCAAGGCGACGGCGCCGGGCAGATTGCGGGCGGTGACGCCCTCCTTGCCGTCGAGATATTCGCGGCCCAGCCGGTAGGCGGCGACGGGATCGCCCTGTTTTGCTTCGCGCGTCCAGACGGCGAGCGCCTCGTCGTAGCGGCCCATCTGGTAGAGTTTGGCGCCGCTCCAGCCCGAAGGCGAGAGCGCGGCGCAGGCGCAGAGCAACGCCGCCGCCGCCAGCGCCGCCAAGTGAGTCTTGCGCGTCATCTGAACTCCGCCTTCACTCCTGCTCCGCCTCTCTTTCCTGATGGTAGCCGGTCACGAAGCGGGCGGCCAACAATTCTTCGTGGCCGGGGATCCACATATTGCGGGGCAGGGCGCGGTGGACTTTGGCGACGAAGGCGGGGGTGATTCCGCGCGAGAGGAGATAGGTCTCGCCTTTTTCCTCTTCGGCGCGGGCCTGTTCGCGCAGGATTCCGGGGAAGTAGTATTGGTGGAAGCCGAGTTTGCCCTCTTGGCCGATGAGGCGGCGGCGTCCGGCGGCATAGGCGAGGATGCAGGCGCTGGCGCAGGATTTGGCGGTGTAGGTGTCGAGGCCGCGCGCTTCGATGAGGCGGGCGAGTTTGCGGGCTTCTTCGATATTCCCGCCGGGGCTGGTGAGGCTGATCCGCCGGACCGCGGGGGAGCGGTCGAGTTGGGCGCGCACGTCTTCGGCGAGTCCGATGCCGAAGCCGCCCATGATGCGCAGCTCCTCGCCGCCGGGGGCGAGGCTGATGCGGTAGTTGCCGTAGAGATTGTAGTCGAAGGCGATCAGTCCGGTGATGACGGCCTGAGGGAGGAGTCTGGCGGCGAGGTCATAGGCGCTGGAGACGGCGACGATGGCCGCGACGCCGATTGCGGCGGCCCCCCATAGTCTTTTCAGGCGTCCGGCATGGACGCGGATGTATTTTCGGGCGGCGCGCCAGATGCCGACGACCTGCCAGACCGTCGCGGTGATGACGAAGAGTGACAGAAAGAGGAAGCCCGCGGCGAGGGTGCGCGGCGAGTCGAGCGAAACGAGTTCGAACTCGATGATGACAAGACCGGCGGCCCCGAAGAGCAGCGTCACGCCGAGCCAGTTGCCCCAGAAACTGACCGGCAGGGAGAGTTCGCCGCGCCAATGCCGTGCGATGTAATTCATGTTTGCGCTCTCTTTTTCTCGCCTCGCGGTGAAGCGGTGGCGCGCCCGGCAGGACTCGAACCTGCAACCGCCGGCTTAGAAGGCCGATGCTCTATCCGGTTGAGCTACGGGCGCATGTGACGGCCTGCCGGCTCCGGATAGATCAATGCGTCCACGGATCGGGGCGATCATAACTGAAATTATCCGCATAGGTTTTTGCCGCCCGGCGGGTCTTTGCCGGGGCCTCGGCCTGCTGGTGGACGTCGAGGCCGCGCCGCCGGGCGAAATCGAGCGCCTGCTCGCGGGTCTCGAAGCGCAGGACGACCTGACTGCGGGCGTCGCGGCTTCCGGTCCAGCCGGTGAGGGGATCGAGGAAGCGCGCCGCCTGCGGCTCGAATTCCAGCGCCCAGGGCCGGGCCTCCCCTTCGGGGGCCGACTGGGTTGGGGTTCTGTCGGGGCGGTAGAGGCGGGCTTTGAGCATGGCCGCTCCTGTGTGGTTGCGTTGCGGAGGCCGGCGTCGGGGCAGCAGGATTCGAACCTGCGACCCCCTGCTCCCAAAGCAGGTGCGCTTCCAGACTGCGCCATGCCCCGCCCCGGCTGTCCGCCGGATTGGGCGGAGGGGCAGTATGGCAGATTTTGCCTTTTCATGCAGGGGGTTTCGGCTGGGGGCGGAGCCGGCGGCAGACGGCGCCGGCCAGAAAGACCAGACGCTGCCCGGCCTGTAGTTCGGCGTCGCAGAAGACGAGGGTTCGGGTGATTTTTCGGATCCGGGCGCGGGCTTCGAGCCACTGGCCCTGCCGGACCGGGACCAGAAAGCGGCTGTTCAGCTGGATGGTCACGGTTCTTGCGCCGGTGGCCAGCGTGGCCTGTGCGCCGATGGTGCTGTCGGCGAGGGTGAGGAGGAGGCCTCCGTGAACGATCCCGGTCCTGTTCAGATGCCGGGCCTCGATCCAGAGGCCCTGCAGGAGCGTCTCGCCCTCCATTTTGTAATGGAACGGCCCGGACAGGGTCGAGAAGCCCACGCGCCCGGCGGACCGGGAGCGGAAGCCTTCCGGAGCGGGCCTGCCGGGGGGAGAGGTCAGGAGCCGCCCCCGGTTTTTTTCTCGTCCAGCATGCCGCGCCGCCGGTAGATGACCGGTTGGGCGACGACCTCGGCGGCCATCAAGCCGCTCTTGCCCTCTTCGATGCGCACCATGACGCGCTGGCCGGGATAGAGATCGGCCATATCGGTCTGGCGCAGGACGCGGGAGGAGATGAAAATATCGGGACCGCCCTCCTTGCGGGTCAGGAAGCCGTAGCCGCGCTGGGCGTTGAACCATTTGACCTCGGCCTCCTGGAGGGCCTCGCGCTGGCGGACCCCGGCGAAGAAGGCGCGCTCGGTTGAAATATCGCGCGGGGGCGCGAGTGTTCCGCCCCCTTCGATGTTCAGAATCTCCAGAGCCTGCAGCCCCTTTGGCCCCCGGCTGACTTCGCAGGTGACGATGGCCCCCGGCTGCATGATTTCCGGATCATGCCCGGCCCGGCGCACGCAGGTGATGTGAATGAAAATATCGCCCGGCCCGGCGCTCTCCTGCGGCCCCTCCCCGGCCTCGGGCAGGATCATGCCGTAGCCGCGCTGCGGGTCGAACCACTTGACCGCCCCCTTCAGACGGAAAGGACGGGGAGAGTTTTCCATCCACCCGCTTCGGCCTCGCTCGCTTTTTAAATTTTCCATTGCCCGCAAGGCCCTGAAACTACGCCTTAAGTCTATAACACACCATACCGGCGCAGATGACAAGCGGGCGGCAATCAGGCATAGTCATGCCCGATTCAGCGCACAGACGGGGGCGGATCGGCCATGCGCGGGAGCGGTAAATTTTTCGGGAGCGCGGCGGTTTTATTTGCGCTTTGGCTGGCGCTTTCGGGCCATGTTTCCGGGCTTTTCGCCGGTTTGGGGGCAATTTCGGCGCTGCTGGCCGGCTGGGCCGGGATCAGAATGCGGCGGGCCGCCCGGCTCGACGGTGCGTTTCGGCCCGGAACGGCTTTGCTCTCCTATTTTTTCTGGCTGATCCGGGAGATCACCAGGGCCAATATTGATGTCGCCCGGATCATACTCTCGCCGTCGCTGCCGGTCTCGCCGGGGATGATCGAGGTTACGGCAAGGCAGACCACCGATCTGGGCCGCACGCTTTTCGCCAATTCGATCACGCTCACCCCCGGCACGGTTACAGTCGAGACGGGGCCCGCCAAGATGGGTCCGGTTGAGACCGGGCCGGAGAGCGCGGCGCGGCAGGGCAAGGTTTTCCTCGTCCACGCCTTGACCCGCGATGCCGGGTGCAGGCGCGGTCTGGAAGAGATGGGCCACCGGATCTGCGCCCTCGAAGGAAAAAACTGATGCTCTTCGCGCTGGCCGCATTTGTTCTGCTGGCGGCGATGGCGCTGGTTTTGTTGCGCCTGTTTCTCGGCCCGACCCTGCATGACCGGGTTCTCGCCGCCAATTCCTTCGGGACCAAACTCGTTCTTCTTCTGGCCGTTCTGGGCTTTCTGGCGGGCCGCCCTGACTTTCCCGACATCGCGCTGCTCTATGCGCTGCTGACCTTCACCGGCACGATTGCGGTTCTGAAATTTTTCCGCTTCCGCCGCGAGACCGGCGGCGAAGGTGCGTAATGGATGCAATCGCCGCCATTGCTTTTTATGCGCTCGAAGCCGCGCGCTGGAGCGCCTTCGCCGCCGGGAGTTTCTTTGTTCTCATCGGCTCAATCGGCCTTCTGCGCCTGCCCGGCTTTTTCCCCCGCCTCCATGCCGCCGGACTGACCGACACGCTGGGCGCGGAACTGATCCTGATAAGTCTGATGATCTCGGCGGGCTGGAGTCTGCTGACGCTCAAACTCGCCCTGATCGGACTGGCCCTTCTGATCTGCACCCCGACCGCAACCCATGCTCTGGCCTGTTCGGGTTATGTCGCGGGTCTGGGCCGGGAGGACTAGCCGGTCATGGAGCCTGCGCTGCATATCGCCCTCAACACGGCCTTGCTGAGTTTTCTGGCCGTTCTGGGCTTCGCCATTGCCCGGACGCGCAATCTGTTCTCCGCGATTATCATGACCAGCGCCTTCAGCATGGTGATGGCTCTGCAATTCACGCTGCTCGATGCGCCGGATGTCGCCTTCACCGAGGCGGCCATCGGGGCCGGGCTGAGCATTGTTCTGTTTCTGGCGGCGATGTCGCTGATCGTCCGGCGCGAGAAGAAACCCGCCGCCCGGCCTCTTGCGCCGCTCGCCGCCGTTTTGCTGACCGGGGCGCTGCTGATCTATGGCACGCTTGATCTGCCGCCGCATGGCAGTCCGGACGCGCCGGCGCAAACCCATGTCGCGCCCGATTATATCGCCCGCGCCCCGGGCGACACCGGCGTTCCCAATGTCGTCACTGCGGTTCTGGCAGCGTATCGCGGCTTTGACACGCTGGGCGAGGTCTATGTCATTTTGGCCGCCGGGATTGCGGTTCTGGCTCTCCTGGCGCAGGACGGCCTTATGCGGCGCAGGCCGGAGCGCCGGTCATGATGCGCCATCATCTGATCCTGCGCGTGGCGGCGGCTTTCCTGGCTCCGGCGATCATTCTCTTTGCGCTCTATGTGCAGTTCCACGGCGAGGTCTCGCCCGGCGGCGGTTTTCAGGCCGGGGCCATTTTCGCCACCGCTTTCATTCTCTATGCGCTGGTCTTCGGCCTGATCGCCACCCGCCACCTTCTGACCATGCTCTGGCTCAAAAGGGCGATGGCGGCGGGCGCGCTGCTCTATACCGGAACCGGCATGGCCGGGATCGTGCTGGGCGGCGCGTTTCTTGACTACGCCCCCTTCGCCGAAACCGCGCAGACCGGGCGGCATATCGGCATTTTCCTGATCGAAATGGGGGTTGGGATCACCGTCGCCGCGGTGATGTGCGCGGTCTTCCACGCCTTCGCCGCCCGCCCGCCGCAGATCGCCGACGAGGAGTGGTGAGACGATGGGTGCGGTCCTCGCCGAGGCGCTCGCTTATTATAATTACGCCGTCGTCATCCTCCTGATGATGACCGGCCTTTATATCGTGATGGGGCGGAGCAATCTGGTGAAGAAGATCATCGGCCTGACTTTGTTTCAGAACGGGATTTTTCTGTTTTACATATCGCTGGGCAAGGTGGCGGGGGGGACGGCGCCGATCCGGGCCGGGGAGGCGGAAGGCGTTTATTCCAATCCTCTGCCGCATGTTCTGATTCTGACTGCGATTGTCGTTGCGCTGGCGACGACGTCGGTTGCGCTGGCGCTGGCGGTTCGGATTCGGGAGGCCTATGGCTCGGTCGAGGAGGACGACATCGCCGCCCTCGACGCCCGCGCGCTGCTGAAGGACGGCGCATGATCGGCGGCCTGGCCGCGCATCTGCCGGCGCTGATTGTCGCCGGGCCGCTGCTTGCCGCTCCGCTTTGCCTCTTGCTTGAAGGGCGCGCGCGGGCCGCCTGGGCTTTGGCCTTTGCGGCGGCGCTGGCCAGTTTCGCCGCCGCCGGGGTGCTGCTGGGGCAGGTCTGGAGCGGGGGGATCATCTCCTATGCGCTGGGCGGCTTTGCCCCGCCGCTGGGGATCGAGTATCGCGTTGACGCCGCCAACGCTCTTGTCCTGCTGGTCGTCACCGGGGCGGCGGCGCTGGCCATGCTGTTTGCGCGGGAAAGCGCCGCTGCGGAAATCCCCCCCCGCCAGCAGCCCTGGTTCTACGCCTGCGCCCTGCTCTGCCTGAGCGGCCTGGCCGGAGTCGCCGCCACCGGCGACGCCTTCAATGTTTTCGTTTTTCTGGAAATCTCTTCGCTCTCGGCCTACGCCCTGATCGCGCTGGGGGCCGCCCGCGACCGGCGCGCCCTCACCGCCGCCTACAATTATCTGATTTTGGGAACCATCGGGGCGGGATTTTACGTCATCGGCATCGGCTTTCTCTATGCGCTGACCGGAACGCTGAACATGGCCGACCTCGCCCAGCGTCTGGACGCCGTTTCCGATCTGCGCGCCGCGCGCACCGGGCTGGCCTTCATCGTCGCCGGGCTGGCGCTCAAGATTGCTCTGTTCCCGCTCCATTTCTGGCTGCCCAATGCCTATAGTTTCGCCCCTTCGGCGGCGGCGGTTCTGCTCTCGGCGGCCTCGACCAAGGTCGCCGTCTATGTGCTGGCCCGCTTTCTGTTCTCCGTCTTCGGGGCCGGCTTCACCTTCGAGATCGCCCTCCTTGAGCAGATGCTGATGCCGCTCGCTCTGATCAGCATTTTCGCCGCCTCGCTGATCGCCGTCTTTCAGGAGAATCTCAAGACCATGCTCGCCTGGTCCTCGATTGCCCAGATGGGCTATATCGTGCTGGGCTTCAGTTTCGAAACCCGCACCGGGATCGAGGGCGGACTGCTGCATCTGTTCAATCATGCGCTGATGAAGGCGGCGCTGTTTATGGCCCTGGGCTGCGTGGTTTTCCGAACCGGGGCGGCGGCTTTCGGCAACATGGCCGGGCTCGCCCGCCAGATGCCCTGGACGATGACCGCCTTCGCCATTGCCGGGCTGAGTCTGATCGGCCTGCCCTTGACGGCGGGCTTCATCAGCAAGTGGATTTTGATTGAGGCCGCGCTGGAGAAAAATCTCTGGCCGGTGGCCGGTGCGATTGCGGGGGCTTCCCTGATTGCGGCGGTCTACATTCTGCGGGTTCTGGAGGCGGCCTGGTTTGGCGCTCCGGCGCCCCGGCGGGGCGGGAGCCGTGTGGCCGGAAGCAAGGAAGCGCCGCTGACCATGCTGATCCCGCTTTGGCTTCTGGCGCTGGCCAATCTTTATTTCGGCATTGACCCGCGCCTGCCTTTCGCCGCCGCCGAGACCGCCGCCGGTCTTCTGCTCGACCCCGGCGGCGCGCCGGTCCGGCTGCTGCCCTGAGCGCCTCTGGACCGCCGGATTCGATGATCTCCGATCTTCTCCTGCCTGCCGCCATCGCCGCGCCTCTGATCGGGGCGGCGGCGATTGCGCTCGCCGGAGAGCGGCGGCGCGCCTGGCGCGAGAGCGCAACTCTGCTCGCCGGTGCGGCGGCCTTCGCCTGTGTTCTGGCCCTTCTCACCGCTTACGCAGGCGGTGCGTCTCCAACTTTCACGCTCTTCACTTTGCTTCCCGGGCTTGACCTCGCCTTCCACGCCGAGCCTTTGGGGCTTCTCTTCGGCGCGATTGCCTCGGGCCTGTGGCTTCCGGTCTCGGTCTATTCCATCGGCTATATGCGCGCGAACCGCATGGAGAATCAGACGCGCTTTTATGCCTGCTTCGCCATCGCCATCGCCGGAGCGCTGGGCGTCGCCCTGGCCGCCAATCTGCTTACCCTGTTTGTCTTTTACGAGCTTCTGACCCTTTCGACCTGGCCGCTTGTCGCCCACAAGCAGACCGCCGCGGCGCGGCGCGGCGGGCGAATCTATCTGGGGTTTCTGCTTTCGACGTCTTTCATCTTTTTGCTGCCGGCGATTTTGTGGACCTGGAGGCGCACCGGCACGCTCGACTTTCTGCCCGGGGGCATTTTTGCGGAAGGGGGAATGGGAGGGTTCGAAGCCGCTATCCTGCTTGCTCTTTACGCATTCGGGATCGGCAAGGCGGCGCTGATGCCGCTTCATCGCTGGCTGCCGGAGGCGATGGTCGCCCCGACTCCGGTCAGCGCCCTGCTGCATGCCGTCGCCGTAGTCAAGGCCGGCGTTTTCGCGCTGCTCAAGATCGGCGCATATATTTTCGGCGCGGGCTTTTTATCGGCGAGCGGGGCGGCGCAATGGCTGGTCTGGGTAGCGGGGGCTTCGATTCTCGCCGCCGGGCTGATCGCTCTGGCGCAGGACAATCTCAAGGCGCGGCTGGCCTATTCGACCGTCAGCCAGTTGGCCTATGTCACGCTGGCGGTGGCGCTGGCCGCACCGGCGGCATTGCTGGCCGGCGCGCTCCAGATTGCCGCCCATGCGCTGGCCAAGATCACGCTCTTTTTGTGCGCGGGCGCGATCACGACCGCGACCGGCAAAACCCAAATCAGCCAGATGGCGGGTCTGGGCCGGCAGATGCCGGTTACGTTTACGGCTTTCCTGATTGCCGCGCTGAGCATTATCGGCCTGCCGCCTCTGGCCGGGATGTGGAGCAAATGGCGGCTGATCGAGTCAGCCGCGCAGACCGGCAGTTGGGGCGTGATTGCCTTGCTGCTTGCCGGTTCTCTGCTCAGCCTTGCCTATCTTCTGCCGATTGCGGTGCGCGGCTTTTTGCCGCCGGGCGGGGGCGGGGCGGGTCCGCCCGAAATCCGCGAGGCGCCGCGGCTTTGCCTCGCCCCGCTTTGCCTGACCGCGCTGGGCTGCCTTGTGCTTTTCTTCTTTGCCGGGCAGATTGGCGCATTCCTTGCTCCGGTTCTCGCCCCCTGATCATGACCCGCTTTGCCTCCCCGCTGCTGCGCTTCCTGCGCCTGTTCGACGAGAGACGAAACGTCCTGCGCCTCGTCCGGAGTCTGGCCGCGCTGTGCGGCGCGCTGGCTGTGACGGATCTCGCGCTCTGGCTGCTCCGCGGCGCAGAAGGCCCGCTCCCGGCCTGGCAGGGCTTTTATGGTTTGGTGATGTGCGTGTTTCTGGTTTTAGCGGCCAAGGGTCTGCGCGTTTTTCTGAAGCGGCCTGAGGCGTATTACGCTCCACGCGCGATTGACGCGGAAGAGGAGAAAGCGCCGTGATTGCGTCTCCGGGTCTGATTCTGCTGCTGGGAGCCTTGCCGGTCGCCTTTCTGCCTGCCGGGTGGCGGCGCAATCTCTACATGCTGGCCCTGCCGGTTCTGGCGCTTGCGGCGCTGCTGACCGCGCCCGGAGGACTGCATATGACGGCGGCGCTGGGCGGGCATGAGCTGATCCTCATGCGCGTTGACCCTTTGAGCCGGGTTTTCGGCATTGTGTTTTGCCTCGCGGCGTTTCTTTCGATTCTCTATGCTTGGCGCCTGCGCGACGCTCTGCAGCAGACGGCGGGGCTGCTTTACGCCGGAGCGGCGATGGCGGCGCTTTTTGCCGGGGATTTTCTGACCTTATTTGTGTTCTGGGAGGGGACGGCGCTTTTTTCGGTTTTGCTGATCTGGGCGCGGGGGACGGAGGGCGCATATCATTCGGGTCTGCGCTATCTGGCGGTTCAGATAACGTCGGGGCTTTTGTTGCTGGCCGGGGCGCTGCTGATCCACGCCCGGAGCGGGAGTCTTGCTTTTGAGCAGATTGACCCTACCGGGGCGGGCGGGCTGCTGGTTTTGCTGGCCTTTGGGATCAAGGCGGCTTTCCCGCTTTTGCACAACTGGCTTCAGGACGCCTACCCCGCCGGGACGATCACGGGGACGGTGTTTTTGTCCTGCTTCACGACCAAATTGGCGATCTACGCTCTGGCCCGGGGTTTTCCCGGCTTTGAGCCTTTGATTTATATCGGGGCGGCGATGGCTCTCTTCCCGGCCTTTTATGCGGTGATTGAAAATGATCTGCGCCGGGTTTTGTCCTACAGCCTCAACAGTCAGCTGGGCTTCATGGTTGTCGGGGTCGGGATCGGGACGCCGTTGGCCCTCAACGGCGCCGCCGCCCATGCCTTTTGCAGCATCATTTACACGTCGCTGCTTTTCATGAGCGCCGGGGCGGTGATGCTCCGCACCGGGACGGCCAAGGTGTCGCGGCTGGGCGGGCTTTACAGATCCATGCCCTGGACGGCGGCTTGCTGCGTGGTCGCGGCGGCTTCGATTTCGGCCTTTCCGCTGCTTTCCGGCTTTGTCTCGAAGAGTTTGATTCTCTCGGCCAGCGCCGACGGAGAATATTGGGCGGTCTGGTTTGCTCTGCTGTTCGCCTCGGCGGCGGTTTTTTGCCATTCCGGAATCAAGGTTCCTTATTTCACCTTTTTCGCGCAGGACAATGGCTGGCGGGTTCCCGAAGCGCCGCGCACCATGCGGCTGGCGATGGGGATTGCGGCGGCGTTGTGCATTGTGCTGGGGGTTTTTCCCTCGCTGCTCTACGGGCTGCTTCCGTTTCCGCTTGACTATTCGGCCTATGATGCGCCGCATGTTCTGGCGCAGCTGCAGTTGCTGCTGTTTTCGGCGCTGGCCTTTGCGCTTCTGATGCTGAGCGGTCTGTATCCGCCGGAGATGCGGGCGGTCAATCTGGACAGCGACTGGTTTTACCGCCGTCTTCCGCGACTGGTTTTACCCGGGGCGCTGGTTCTGGCGGAGCGGGGCGCGGCGCGTTTGCGGGCATTTTCCGGGAGTGCGGGGCGGGCCGGAATGGAGGGTTTGCGGCGGCTGTGCGCACCGGGCGGGCCTTTGACCAGCCATCCGGCGGGGGTGATGGCGATCTGGACGGCGATCCTGCTGACAATCCTGCTGCTTTTCACCTATCTTTGAGGTTCGGACCAGAGGAGTTGGGCGGATGAAGATGAGCGGGGAATATTGCCTTCCAGGCGATCCGGCTTCTGTGTGGGAGGCGCTGGACGATCCGGCGGTTTTGAAGGAGGCGATTCCGGGGGCGGAGTCGGTTGAGGCGCAGGGGGGCGGGGTTTTCCGGGCGGTGGTTCGGGCGAAGATTGGTCCGATTTCTGCGCGTTTTTCGGGTTTGGTTGCCCGGCGTGAGGAGGATTATCCGCGCGGGTTTACGTTATCGGGGGAGGGTCAGGGCGGCGCGGCGGGTTTTGCGAAGGGCGCGGCGCGGATCACGCTGGCCGCCGAGGAGGGCGGGCGGACGACCCGTCTGTCCTATGAGGTTGAGGCTTCGGTGGGGGGCAAGCTGGCCCAGATTGGCCAGCGCCTGATTGATGCGGCGGCGGCGAAGTTGGCGCGGCAGTTTTTCGAGAATTTTGCCCGCCTGATGGGCGCCGGGGCCGGCCCGGAGGCGGCGCCCGCCTCGGAGGCGGCGACCGCCCCGGAGGCCGGGGCGGGCTTTGCCTTATGGAAATATGGGGTTATTGTCGGGTTTGCTGCGGCGATGGCGGCGGTTTTGTTTTTTCTTTTTGGGTAGGGGCGATGCTGAAAGTTTCGATGGTTGTCAATGGCGAGGGCAGGAGCGCGGAGATTCCGGCGCGCACATTGCTGTCTGATTTTCTGCGCGAGGCGCTGGGGCTGACCGGCACACATATTGGCTGTGACACGAGTCAATGCGGGGCCTGTGTGGTGCATGTCGGGGGCGAGGCGGTCAAGTCCTGCACGATGCTGGCGGCGCAGGCCGAGGGGATGGAGGTGACGACGATTGAGGGTCTGGCGGGGCCGGACGGCGGTCTGCATCCGGTTCAGGAGGCGTTTCGCAGGGAGCATGGACTGCAATGCGGTTTTTGCACGCCGGGGATGATTATGGCGGCGGTTGATCTTTTGCGGCGCAATCCGTCGGCGGGCGAGGAGGAGATTCGCCGGGGTCTGGAGGGCAATCTGTGCCGCTGCACGGGGTATCATCAGATTGTTCGTGCGATTGCCTCTGTGGCGCGGGGTGAGGGAAATGCAGGCGTTTGACTATCGCCGGGCGGCGACGCTGGAGGAGGCGGAAGCGCTTCTGTCCGGGGCGGGCGAGGCGGCTTTGCTGGCCGGAGGGCAGACGTTGATTCCGGCGCTCAAGCAGTGTCTGGCCGCGCCCGATATGCTGATTGACATTGGGCGGCTTGCGGAGCTGCGCTTCATTCGCGAGGAGGGCGGCGCGCTGGTGATCGGGGCGGCGACGTCTCATGCCGAGGTCGCGGCGAGCGAGCCGGTTAAACGTTTCTGCCCGGCGCTGGCCGAGCTGGCCGGGCATATCGGCGATCCGCAGGTTCGCAATCGCGGGACCATCGGCGGCGCGACGGCCAACAACGATCCCGCCGCCGACTACCCCGCCGCCTGTCTGGCGCTGAATGCGCGGATCACGACCAATCGCCGGGAGATCGCGGCGGATGATTTCTTCACCGGCCTTTTCGAGACCGCGCTGGAGGAAAATGAGATCATCGTCCGGATCGCCTTTCCCCCGGCGGAGCAGGCGGCTTATGTGAAATTTCCGCAAGCCGCCTCGCGCTATGCGTTGACCGGGGTTTTCGCGGCACGGCGCGAGGGCGAAGCGCGGGTTGCGGTCACCGGGGCCGGAGCGAACGGAGTCTTTCGCTGGAAGGAGGCGGAACAGGCGCTTTCCCGGCGTTTTGCGCCCGAGGCGCTGGACGGCCTCGCCGCCGGGACGGAGGGCCTGTCGGGCGATCTCCATGCCGACCCCGCCTATCGCGCGCACCTGATCGGCGTTCTCACGCGCCGGGCCGTCGCGGCGGCGGCATAGAGAGGGGCGCAGGAGGCGCGCAGAGGGCAAAAACCCATGCCGGTCAGCAAGGAGAGCGACGAGTCGGTTCTGGCAACGGCGGCGTCATGGAAAAAAGCGGGGCGGGCGGCGGCGGTTGCGACCGTAGTCAAATGCTGGGGTTCGGCCCCCTGCCCTCCCGGCAGCCGCCTCGCGGTTCGGGCCGACGGCCTGTTTGCCGGATCGGTTTCGGGCGGCTGCATTGAGGCGGACGTCATCACCCGCGCACAGGACGCCATAACGCAAGGGCGGGCGCGGATCATCGAATACGGAGTCTCCGACGCCAAAGCATGGGAAGCGGGTCTGGCCTGCGGCGGGCGGATCGAGATTCATGTTGCGCCGGTGGTCAAGGGGTCTTCGCCGGGGATCGGGGTGAAGGAGATCGGGCATATTCTGGCGGACAAGGCGGCGCGGCGGCCTGTGGTTCTGGCGACGAGCCTCGACGAAGCCTGCGCGCAGGAGATCATTCATCCCGGGCGGGGCGGACGGAAAGATTTTCTGACCCGCTTCGCCGCCGAGGCGCTCCGCGCCGGTCAGGCGCGGGTTGAGGTGCAGGGCAAGCGGCGCTGGTTTTTTCACCCCTTTGCGCCGCAGCGGCAGCTGGTTCTGATCGGGGCGGCGCATATTGCGGAGAGTTTGAGTCAGATGGCCGCGCTGGCGGGTTACGAGATCGTGATCATCGACCCGCGCGCGGCCTTTGCCGACCCCGAGCGCTTTCCGGATCTGCCGCCGGAGAAGCTGATCGCCGAATGGCCCGACGAGGTTCTGGACAAAATCGGCCTTGGCGGGCGCAGCGCGCTGGTTGCCCTTTCGCATGACCCGAAGATTGACGACCCGGCGCTGCTGGCGGCGCTCAACTCGGACTGCTTTTATATCGGCGCACTGGGGAGCCGGAAGACTCATGCCGCCCGTCTGGAGCGCCTGAAGGCGCAAGGGGCGAAGCCGGCAGCGCTGGCGCGGATTCATGGTCCGGTGGGTCTGGCGCTGGGCGGGCGGGGGCCGGTGGAGATCGCCATTTCGATTCTGGCCCAGCTGACGCAGAAATTGCGCGCGCCGTGAGCGGCGGAGCCGGGATTGCGGGGATTGTTCTGGCCGCCGGACACTCAAAGCGCTTCGGCGAGGCCAACAAACTGCTGGCGCCCTTTCGGGGCAAACAGCTTCTGCGCCATGCGGTCGAGGCGGCCTGCGCCAGCCGCGCCGATCCGGTGATCGTCACAACGGGGGCCGATGCGGATTTAATTTCCGCCGCCGTGGCGGAGCTTGAGGTTGTCTGCGTTCACGCGCCCGATCATGCGCAGGGGCAGTCGGCTTCTCTGCGGGCCGGGATTGCCGCCGTGCCGGGGCCATGCGCGGGCGCGCTGATCTGTCTGGGTGACATGCCGTTTCTCGCCGGGGCGGACCTCGACCGCCTGATTGCGGCGTTCGACCCGGAGGAGCGGGCTTTGTGCGCGGCGCAAGCCGGGGATCGTCTGGGCGCTCCGGCGCTTTTCGGGCGGCGGTTTTTCCCCGAACTGCTCGGCCTGTCCGGCGACCGGGGCGCGCGCGGGTTGCTGAAAAAATACGGGGCCTTCCCCGTTCCGTTTGCCGCGCCCCGTCTGGCCGGCATTGACGCGGAGGAAGACCTGCCTAATCGTTGAGGAGCGGCGGCAGGCGCGAGAGCACGGATCCGATCTCGTCATGGACGACGAGGTCGGCGAGCGGATCAAGATCGGTGGCCTCGCGGTTGAGGATTGCGAGTTTCGCCCCCAGCTGTCTGGCGAAGGCCGGGAAGCCCGCCGCCGGATACACCTGCAACGACGATCCGGCGGCCAGGAAGAGGTCGCAATTTGCGGTGGCGGCTTCGGCGCGGCGCATTTCGCCTTCGGGCATGGGCTGGCCGAAGGAGATGGTGCCGGTTTTGACGATCCCGCCGCATTTTCTGCATTCGGGCGGCTGCCCGGTTTTGCGGAATTCGCGGCCTATTTCATCGAGTTCGCGGCGGGCGCGGCAGGAGAGGCACAGGGCATAGGTTCCGTTGCCGTGGAGTTCGATGATCTGCTCCGGCGCGACGCCCGACTCCTGATGGAGGTTGTCGATATTCTGTGTGATGACATGGCTGACCTTTCCCATTTCGACCAGCCGGGCGATGGCCTTGTGTCCGTCATTGGGTTTGGCTTTGGCGAGGGTTTTGTCGAGTTCGAATTTTCGCCGCCATGCTTCTTTTCGGTTTTTTTCGCTGGCGATGAAGTCCTGGAAGAGTATGGGCTGGAGGCGGGTCCAGAGGCCGCCGGGGCTTCGGAAGTCTGGGATTCCGGATTCGGTGCTGATTCCGGCGCCGGTGAAGACGACGGCGCGGCGGCTGGCGCGGAAGAGGGCGGCGAGGCGCGCGGCGTTGTGATTTTGGGCCTGCATGAGAGGGGATGGTGCCTGAAGGCTTGCGTCTTGCGCAAGAGGGTCTGCGGCTTTAATGTGCGCCCGAATGCGGGAGAGAGGAGGTCTGGCGCATGGACAACGGACGGATGAAGAAGCGGTTCACCGGGACGGCGACCTATATCGCCGCCGAGGATTTGCAGGTGGCGGTCAATGCGGCGGTGACGCTGGAACGGCCCCTGCTGGTCAAGGGCGAGCCGGGAACCGGCAAGACCATCCTGGCCGAGGAGGTGGCGCAGAGCCTCAGCGCGCCCCTGATGACGTGGCATATCAAATCGACCACCAAGGCCCAGCAGGGCCTCTATGAATATGACGCGATCACCCGTCTGCGGGATTCGCAGCTGGGCGACGAGCGGGTCAAGGAGGTGCAGAACTACATCAAGCGGGGGAAGCTGTGGGAGGCATTTGAGTCGGAGGCGCGGCCTGTCCTGCTGATCGACGAGATCGACAAGGCGGACATCGAGTTCCCCAACGACCTCCTCCAGGAACTCGACCGCATGGAGTTTTACGTCTACGAGACCAATGAGACGATTGCGGCGCGGGCGCGCCCGATTGTCGTGATCACCTCGAACAACGAGAAAGAGCTGCCGGATGCGTTTTTGCGGCGGTGCTTTTTTCATTATATCCGCTTCCCGGACGAGCAACTGATGGGCCGGATCGTGGATGTGCATTTTCCGGGTCTGAAGAAGCAGCTGGTTCGTGAGGCGCTGAAGGTTTTCTACGAGATTCGGGAGGTCCCCGGCCTGAAAAAGAAGCCCTCGACCTCGGAACTGCTGGACTGGCTGAAATTGCTCCTGAGCGAGGAGATCGGCCCGGAGGTGCTGCGGGAGCGGGATCCGAAAAAGTTAATCCCCCCCCTTCACGGGGCGCTTTTGAAGAACGAGCAGGATGTGCAGCTGTTTGAGCGCCTGGCTTTTCTGGCCCGGCGGGGGAACTAGCGCCGGGGTAAAAAAAAATTTGGCTTCGCCGCCCTTTCTGATGTATATTCGGCGAGGATACAACCCTGAGCTTAGGAGATGCCCCATGCAAACCCGCCTTCACATGACTTGGATGCTGATTGCCTCACTGGCCGTTTTGCCGGTGGTGGCGTGGGCCGACGAGGATGACGACGTTGCGCCGTCGCCGCCTTCGATTGGCGCAGATATTCCGCTGACCTATTTTGGTCCGGCGCCGTCGCAGGTTCAGAAGGAGCTGATCGGGCCGCATCAGTTGCTCAAGTCCGGTGTGATTGACCAGAAGGCAAGCACGATCACCCTGCCGCTCTACAGGGGTCAGATGAGGAGCGGCGAGACGGTCTGGTATATCGTGACGGACACCAGCGACCGGGACAATGCCTTGCAGTTGGGGATCAACCATTCGCCGAAACTGCTGTATGCGGCGATTGGCAATGGCGTTCGGCGGGGCCGGCTTGTCAAGGGTTCGGGTGCGAACGCAAAAGGTCCGGTTCTGCGATTTGACCGGGGGACGGTTGACTTTGGTCCGGGCCGTTCGGTGACGCCGGGGCGGAGTCCGAATTATTTTCCGCCGCGCAATGTTCAGCCGGGCTCGGTTGGCGACCGCTATTACACGCCGCTTGTGCTTGTGACGAATGCGGGGGGCCATGTTTACAATGCGCCGGTGGTTGCGGGGAATGTTCCGGCGGAGCGGCTGAACCGCTTTTGCGGGGGCGATCCTGATCATTCGCTTGTGCATGACAAGGTTGTGAAGATTTGCCCGCGCGAGGGTACGGTGACGATGGAGTTGACGGCGGGTTTCAGTTTTGCGCGTCCTGTTCTGTATTTGTCGACGGAGGCGAGCGACGCGCTTCCTGCGGCGCTGGAGGGTGCGACGTTGACGCCGGCGCTGAAGGACATTCCGACCGGCGGCGACGACAGTTTGTGGAGCGCGGTGGAGCGGATTTTTGTTGCGGTGAACGGTCCGACGGGCAAGGACAATCCGCAGCGCCAGGGGCTGAACAGCGCGCTTTCGGACGGGCGCAGTCCGTTGAACACGTTGGGCGGCATTCCGACGATTGCGACCGACTACAGTCCTCTGTGGGACATGAATCCCTTTGTCTGGACGCGGGATGCGATTCGCAGGGGCTATCGCTCGCGCCTGACGGAGGAGTTTGACATTTTGGGCAAGGTTGAGAAGGGCTGGCTGACGGGTCTTGATGGTGGTGATTTCGGCTCGGTCGGGTTTATTGTGAACTGCCCGATAGCGTTCCGCTTTTTGTAGGGGTTCTTTGTTTGATTTGAGCCGCGCCGCGCGGCTTTGAGCGGCGCGGCGCGTTTTGGCGGCGTTGTGCCTGCCTAGAGGTTGCGGTATGCCTCTCTTCTGTGGGCAATTCTTAAGATATATATTTCCCCCTTCTCACGCTTTATGCTGAAAATCAGGCGATAGACTCCCCGGCTCAAGCGCCATAAATCCGGATTGCCTCCTCTGGAGCCTCTGGACCTAATTTTGCGGATGCCTGAGGCAGATTCTCCCTGCGCAAAATTCGTTATCTTGGAGAAATCGTCCGTTAGTGATTTTTGGATTTGTTTTGGTAATTGCCCGAGTGCTTTTGCAGCGCCGGGATGGAAAACGATTTCAAAGTCCATATTTGGCTTTGACGCCGCTAAGAGGGATGGTTTTAACCCTTCCGCTTTCGATGTCTTCAAGCGCTTTGAGGGATTCGGCGCTGTCTTCCTCGTCTTCGATGACCTCCTCGATCAAGCGATTGATTATGGCGAGGTGTTCTTTGAGTATCTGGAGGGTTTCCCGGATGGAGCCGCCCGGTTTGTTGGCTCCGGCGAGCGTACGGAGTTCGTCTTCCTGTTTGCCTATTGAGGGGGGCAAGGATGATTTAGCGGGGTTAGCAGTTCTGGTTCTGGGCGAAGGCGGCACGGCGACAGTCTCCTTCTTCATATAATGTTGCCTATATATGCAACATGTTGCTCATATATGCAAGCTGGGTCCGGAGCCGTAGGATCCCTCCGGCATCCTTGCGAGTGGCCAGGGGAGGCAGTTTTTCGGGGAGTCTTTTGCGGTTGTAGCGGGGGTGTTATAAGGGGGTCTGCGAGCCGGGGAGAGCAAGGGTCATGGCGGAGATTAATTTTCTGGGCAAGGGAGCGGTCTACGCCCATCATCTGGGCGTGCCCTACCGGGCGCTGGAGGCGGACGCCAAAAAGTCGGTTGGGCAGGCCGATCTGGACGGCAATCTGATTATCCACGGCGACAATCTGGAGGCCCTGAAAGCCCTGCTGCCCCGCTATGAGGGGCAGGTGAAATGCATCTATATCGACCCGCCCTACAACACCGGCAATGAGGGCTGGAAATACAACGACAACGTCAACAGCCCGACGATCAAGGACTGGCTGGGCAAAGCGGTGGACGGCGAAGACCAGTCCCGCCATGACAAGTGGTTGTCCATGATGTGGCCGCGGCTTTCACTGCTTCACCAGTTGCTGGCCGAGGACGGCGTGATCTTCATCTCGATTGACGACAATGAAGTCCACCGCCTGCGGGCAATCATGGACGAGATTTTTGGGGAGGACAACTTCATCACCAATATCGTCTGGCAGAAGAAATATGCGCCTGCCAATGACGCCAAGTATTTTTCGGACAATCACGACTTCCTCCTTTGCTATGCAAAGACGAAAAATCAGAAGGGAGAAAGAGACGGCTGGCAGCGCAATCTTTTGCCAAGAACAGAAAAAGAAAACAAACTCTACAAACACAACGACAAAGACGGCAAGGGGCTATATCGTATTAGTGATCTATCAGTCAAAACATACAGCGAAGCTTATGATTATCCAATCATCAACCCGAAGACCGGGGAAAAGCACAGGCCCCCTCAAGGAGCATGCTGGAGAACAAGAAAAGAAACTGTAGAAAAGTGGATTGAAGAAAGAAAAGTTTTTTTCGGGAAAAGTGGTAAAGGAAGGCCCCAGCTAAAAAGGTATCTCAATGAAGTCCAGCAAGGGATTGTCCCGTTGACCATCTGGCCCTATGAAGAGGTTGGCCACACGGATGGAGCGCGTAAGGCAATTAAAGATATTTTCCATGACAGGGACGCCCCCTTTGACAATCCCAAGCCTGTCGGACTGATAAATCGCGTTTTACAACTGGCGACAGATAAAGACTCCATCATTCTCGACTCTTTCGCTGGCTCTGGCACAACCGCCCATGCGGTTCTGGCGCTGAACAAAGAGGAGGGGGGAAATCGCAAATTCATCCTTGTCGAGTGCGAGGACTACGCCGACAAGATCACCGCCGAGCGCGTCCGCCGCGTGATCAAGGGTATGCCCGCCGCCAAAGACGAAGCCCTTAAAAAGGGCCTTGGCGGCTCCTTCACCTATTGCGCCTTGGGTGAAACCCTTGACCCGGAAAAAATGCTCACCGGCGAGGCCCTGCCCTCTTATGCGCAGCTGGCCCGCCATCTCTTCTGGCTGGCCACCGGCAAGACCCTGAAACAGGACCCCGCACCGCGCCCGGACTGGCTGATCGGCAAGACCGATGACGCCCGCGTCCACCTGATCTACCAGCCCAACCTTCCCTTTCTGCAAAGCAAGGAGGCGGACCTGACCTTTGAGCGAGCGGAAAAGATTTGCAAAGCCGCCAGGGGCAGGCAGGTGATTGTCTTTGCCGCCGCCGCTTATCCCAATCTTAGCGATCTGAAAGATATGAAAATCACCTTCGCCCAGCTCCCCGGGGCCATCCACGACAGACTCCCCACCGCCTCATGATGCTCGAACTCAAAGACTATCAGGAGCGCACGCTCGACGTCCTTGATCATTACCTCAAAACCCTCAAGTTGGCGAAAGAAGCCGCCGATGAACTTGATCAGATGCTGGCCGAAAGAGGCAAACCTCCCCGCCGCGACAATTGGTGCGAAAACGCATGGAAAACGCTGGCCGGTGACGGCTGCCTGCCCGGCAGCGCCGGCGGCTGGCTCGACCGCCGGGACGGGACGAACGCGCCGATCCCCTCCATCTGCCTCAAAATCCCCACCGGCGGCGGCAAGACCCTGCTGGGCGTCCATGCCGTCGAGCGGATCAACACCCGCTTCTTCAACCACCGCCGCAACGGCCTTGTCCTCTGGTTTGTTCCTTCAACCGCGATTCACGATCAGACCCTGCGCAATTTCAAGAACCAGGACCATCCCTGCCGCGCCGTTCTCCGGCGGGCCTCGAACATCAATCATATTAAAGTCATCACCCGCGAGACCCGCTTTACCCGCCACAATGTGGACGCTTTTCTGACCATCATGCTCCTCTCCCTTCAGGGCAGCGCCCGCCAGACCCGCGAGCAATTGCGCATGTTTCAACAATCCGGCGGCTACACAAACATACTGCCCTATCACGAAAACCCGGTGGACAATAACGAACTGCTCGAACAAATCCCCAACCTCGAAACGTACGAAGATACTTTTATCGGCCAGAAGCGGGTGGCTGTCCGGCACAGCCTCGCCAATGCGCTTCGCGTGATCCGCCCGATCATCGTCATTGACGAAAGCCACCGCGCGCGCGGCGAAATTCGCTTCGAGCAACTCAACGATTTCAACCCCCGCTTCATCCTCGAACTCTCGGCCACACCCGATCCGGCGCGCAGCAATATTCTCGTTGACGTCGGCGGTCAGGCGCTGAAGAACGAAGAGATGATCAAACTGCCGATCAACCTCAATAACGTCAAAGGCGACGACTGGAAGGGAACCCTCGCCAAGGCCCATGACAAACTCAAGAAACTCGACCGGCAGGCACAAAGGGCGCAAGCCGCAAATAACCGCTATATCCGCCCGATCATGCTTGTCCGCGTCGAGCGCACCGGCAGGGAGCAACGCGGGAAGGGCTTTCTCCACGCCGAAGACGCCCGCGAACACCTGATCACAAAACTGGGCATGCGCCCCGATCAAGTGCGCGTTCAAGCCTCCGAAGTCAAGGAACTGGACAAGGACGAAGACCTTCTCTCCCCCACAAACCCCGTGCGCGCAATCATCACCAAGCAGGCCCTGCAGGAGGGCTGGGACTGCCCCTTCGCCTATGTCCTCGCCCTGCTTTCCAAAAGCACCGCCCAGACTGCGCTCACCCAGATGATCGGGCGCATCCTCCGCCAGCCGCACGCCAGCGCCACCGGGATTGACGATCTCGACCAGTCCCATGTCTTCTGCTTCGATCAGGAAGTCGACAAGGCCATCGGGAAAATCAAGGCTCTTCTGGAAAAGGAGGGCCTTGGCGATCTGGCGGACGGCGTGCGCTACAACGACCCCAAAGACTCAACCGGGCAGGAGGCGGAATCCGTCCGGCGCCGGAAAAAGTTCAAAAACCTTTCTATCCTCCTCCCCCGCGTCCTGCACAAAAAAGGCGCGCGCGGCTGGCGGCGGCTTAACTATGAGCGCGATATTCTCCAGCCCATGCCATGGGAGGATATGGCCTATTCGCAAGCCTCCCGCGTTCAACTGAAAGACCTCAAGACCATGCGCGCCTCCCACACCCAGATCGGCCTGCCGGGCGAAGAAACCGCCGAAACCACCGCCCGCGACCTGCCCGTCGAAGAGAAAATCAGCCCCGCCTTCTTCGCAACCCCTCTCTCCGACGTAATCCCCAATCCGTGGCAGGCGGCCCGGATCGCCGCCGAGGCGCTTGACACCCTCAAGCGAAGAAACTTTTCCCGCAAAAACCTTTATGCCGAGCGCATGACCCTGCTCGACCACATGAAGGGCGATCTCGAAAAGCAGGTCGAAGAGCAGGCAAAATCCGGTTTTCTGAAAAAACTCCAGTCCGGCGCGATCTCCTTTAACCTTGAAGCCGTCAACGATCCCAACCTGGCATGGAAAGCCCCGCAAACCATTAAGGTTGCCACACGGCTTAACCGTAACAATAACGAGCAACTTCAATTGACCCTTTTCGAAAAGGTTGAAGAGACGGGCTTCAACAACCTCGAAAAGCAGGTGGCATGGTATCTTGATGAGGAGAAGGCGCTTGAATGGTGGCACCGCGTCGCCGCCCGGCACGAATACGGCCTCCAGGGCTGGCGCAAGCACAAAGTCTATCCCGACTTCCTCGCCTCCATCCGCAAAACCGGCAAGCGCGCCAAAACAATCGCTGTCCTCGAAACCAAGGGAACCCACCTCAAAAACGAAGACACCGAATATAAAGCAAAACTTTTCAGCCTTCTCGAAAACGCCGCCGGTAAGCCCTTAAGCGCTGGCAAGGTTAAGGTGTCCGGCAATGCGCGCTCCATGATCTTCCGAATCCTTTGGAGCGATCAATGGAAGCAGCAAATTCGGCAAATCCTGCCCTGATGTGCTAACCTGCCTGGCATCGGATCAGGAGGCTCCCCATGTTTGTCCACTTTTTCCATGAGCTGAAGAAATCCGGGGTTCCGGTCTCGCTGCGCGAGTACCTCACCCTGCTCGAAGCCATGGACGCCCGAATCCCCGCACGCCGCGTCGAGCAATTCTACTTCCTCTCCCGCGCAACCCTCGTCAAGGACGAGCGCAACCTCGATAAATTCGACCGCGTCTTCTCCCACGTCTTCAAGGGCCTCGACACCCTCGAAGCCCTCGAAACCGCCGAGATCCCCGAAGAATGGCTCAAGGCCCTCGCCGAAAAATTCCTCACCGAAGAGGAAAAAAAGCAGATCGAAGCCATCGGCGGTTGGGAAAAACTCATCGAGACACTCAAACAGCGCCTCGAAGAGCAGAAAAAACGACACGAAGGCGGCAACAAAATGATCGGAACCGCCGGAACCTCCCCCTTCGGCGCCGAGGGATACAATCCCGAAGGCGTCCGCATCGGGCAGGAGAAGAGCCGCCACAAAAAGGCGGTCAAGGTCTGGGACCGCCGCGACTTCAAAAACCTCGACGACAGCGTCGAGCTCGGCACCCGCAACATCAAACTGGCCCTGCGCCGCCTGCGCCGCTTCGCCCGCGAGGGCGCGCCGGAAGTGCTCGATCTCAAGAACACCATCCGCGGGACCGCCGAAAAAGGCTATCTCGACATTCAGCTGATCCCCGAACGGCGCAACAAGATCAAGGTGCTGTTGTTTTTTGACATCGGCGGCTCGATGGACCCGCATGTGAAGCTATGCGAGGAGCTGTTCTCCGCCGCGCGCAGCGAGTTCAAGAACATGGAGTATTTTTACTTTCATAACTGCCTGTATGAGTCGGTCTGGCAGAACAACCGCCGCCGCCACGCCGAGCAGACCCCGACCTGGGACGTTCTCCACCGCTTTCCCTCGGACTACAAGGTGATTTTTGTTGGCGACGCCTCGATGAGTCCCTATGAGATCACCTATCCGGGCGGCAGCGTCGAGCACTGGAACGAGGAGGCCGGCGCGCTGTGGCTGGAGCGCGTGACGCGGATTTACGAGAGCGCGGTGTGGCTCAATCCGCTGGGGGAGAAGCACTGGCGCTATACGCCGTCGGTGGAGATCATCCAGCAGATTTTTGCCGACCGCATGTTCCCCCTGACCCTCGACGGCCTCGACAACGCAATGCGCGAACTCGTCAGAAACTAGACCAGTTTCTTCTCAGGAGGAGGCAGGGGGATTTCCGTTATATCCCAGCAACCTGACATCCCCGATGAAACTTTCAAAAGCCATCAGATGGGGCCGAATCTGCTTTGCATAAGAGTTTACCAAGGGAGTAGGGACAACAAGTTTTACATTGGCCTGCGTTATTTCTCTGAATTGTCTGCCCGAGATGCCTTCCTGAAGAGTTAACAGATGTTTTGTCTTAACTCTGTCTGCTTCGTATAGAATCTGACGCCATCTATCCCGAAGGGTTGTCTTCGCAGCAAGCATCATCAGATTCATACCCGGGAATCTGCTGTTTTTATAGGCATCTATTGAAGGAAAAAGAAAATCTGGCTTTTTGCCTTCCTCAGACTCTACCTGATAAGAAAAGCTTTGACCTTCTATCAGACCTTCTTCAAGAAATATCTCTCTCACGTGAAGCTCAAGCGATCTCCCGGAACGGGATTTTCGGCGCTGTAATATGGTCTGAGCGCAATCGAGAAATTTCTCCATATCTTTAAAACCCTCGCGAATGCGCGGTATTTCTACAGCGGTTTCAACGCTGCGAAAAACATCAAACTCACACTCACGGCGCTCAATAAGCCTTTTGTCGGGATTCCTTCTCCGGGCTGGCCGTAGTTCAATGGTCTTTTTGATAATCTCAAGGCCGGTAGGAAATTTCTCAAACCATGCTGGGGGAATTTCCTTCTTTTTAAGATAGCAGTTTTTTTGGGTAGATTCCTCCAGGTCATTAAAAAGCGGTAATGGCCAAACCAGCCATCTTCCAGGAACAACAGGACCAATGCGCTCTTCAACAATATCTTCTTCTGTTTCATGTTGGCAGACCCAGACATGACAGTCCACAGGCCCACCACCGCCTGTTGGACCAAAGGCAAAAATTGCAATAGCGCCCGTGCTTTCCGGATCCAGCAGGGCAGAACTCTCGCCCCCCAATCTGGTTAACCGAGTCTCGTTTCTGGTCCCGCCCCGGAGTTTGTTGTTATACCAGACAGCTCTGGCAAGCTGATGATCAGAATGCGAATCAATATAGAGATTGAAGCGATGATCCGGATTCTCTGCATCACGCCTGTTCAGGTCAGGGAGAGTTTTCAAAAGCAGTTTGCGCGGCATATACGGGCCTGCCTGATGGGCGCCATTGGCAAGCGTGTCATTGCCTGAAAGCCTTTTAATACACCATATATAATCTGGTTTTGAATGCGCATCAAGCCAGCTTAAAAGATCACCCAGCGACATATGATTTTCCTGCAATTTCTTTTGGCGTTCTGGAGGACACAATCTGCCTGGCTACTTTTTCTATTGTGCGATCAAACCCGATCTGTTTTTTTCCGCGAAACGCGCATTCCCAAACTGTCAGTTTTCTCCAGCCAGATTTTTTGAGATGAAAACCGACCTCCTTATCCCTTCTTCTGTTGCGGTTGATTTTCTTTCTCCAGAAATCTCTTCTGGTTGCTGGCCATTTGAAAAGCTCACAATTGTGCCCATGCCAAAAGCAACCATGAACGAAAACAGCCGTGCGATGCCTGGGAAGCAGAATATCAGGCTTGCCCGGCACATCCGAAGCGTTGATTCTGTAACGAAACCCCCTGGCGTGCAGTGCCTTCCTCACCATAATTTCAGGCTTCGTATCTTTCGACCTTATGCCAGACATCATCCGGCTTCGGGTCTTCGGGTTCACGACGTCAACCACGGGTAACATCCCGACCTTATGCCAGCCACGGAGCAACGTGGCGGGCCACCGCTTCAGCAACCGGAACAACCGCAGCGTTCCCGAATTGCCTGTAAGCCTGGGCATCAGAAACCGGAATGACAAAATCCGCACATCCTGTTTTTTCAAAGCCCATAAGCCGGGCGCATTCTCTGGGGGTAAGCCTTCTCGGATTACCCCTGCCGCGTTTTGCAAGAATCTCGGAGCCATCCTTGTAGTAACGAGCGGAAAGTGTTCGGGAAATGTCAGAAGGGCCAACCAGTCCGAAGCCAAAGCCATTGCCTTTTTTACGATGTTTTTCAGCATATGCCTGAAGGTAGCGCCAGAGATGATCTGACAGAGTATATTTTTCAGCCACTTTTCCCCTGAGGCCCTTTATAAACGGAGCGTCAACAGGCTCACTGCCATCCTCCGGATGCAAAATCCGGGATAATTTCGGGCCGTGCAGAGGGTTCGGAACGGCCATACCCTTAAAATCAAAGTCCGTTTTTTCCCGAAAGCCTGTAATAAAGATTCTTTCGCGATGTTGTGGCACCCATGATTTTGCATCAATTACTTTCCACTGAACATGATAGCCAAGCTCTTCCGTCAATGTCCTGTGAATGATTCTGAAAGTATTTCCTTTGTCGTGATTGACAAGATTTTTTACATTTTCCAGAAGAAAGGCCTGCGGTCTATGAAATTCCATGATGCGGGCTATATCAAAAAAAAGCGTGCCTTGAGCACTGCAACGAAACCCATGAGGCATCTTGAGAGCATTTTTCTTTGAAACGCCAGCAATGGAAAACGGCTGACAGGGGAAACCGGCCAGCAACATATCGTGCGGGGGGATTTCTTCTGCCTGTATTCTGGTTATATCGCCTGCCACCGCGTGATTGTCACAGGGGAAATTGGCTTTGTAAGTTTCTTGGGCGTATTTATCCCACTCACTCGTGAAAATACATTTCCCGCCTACGGCTTCAAAGCCCCGACGCAACCCTCCAATCCCCGCAAACAGGTCGATAAAGGTAAAGTCGGCACGGGCTTTCTTTACTTTTTTTGGCATGCTGGGCTTCTTGGTGAATTAATGGGCAAAAGTTAATACATAATGCGAATCACCCACCGGGCGTTAAATTCTACCATGCCTGATTCTGTATTAAAGGGGATAACTCGTCTCCGAGTGAGCCGCCACACACCCCCTAAGACGCTTCGCCTCAGTTGATTCGCATGTCATTATAAGGCCTGAAACTCTTAAATTCAGGCCACCTGCCCCATGCCCCGGATCGTCAGTCTCCTGCCCAGCGCGACCGAGATCGTCTGCGCCCTTGGTATGCGCGCCAGCCTCGTCGCCGTCAGCCATGAATGCGACTGGCCCGAAGGCGTTCAAAAACTCCCCGCCCTCTCCAGGCCCAGACTCGATCCCGCCGCAACCTCCCCCGTCATAGATGCGCAGGTGCGCGAAATCGTCGCGCAGGCTCTCTCCGTCTATCAGGTCGATGCAGAGAAACTCCAAAGCCTCAAGCCCGATATCATCATCACACAGACCCAGTGCGAGGTCTGCGCCGTCAGCGAGGACGACGTCCGCAACGCACTCGCCGAATGGACAGGCGCAAAACCCGAAATCGTCAGCCTCGCACCGGAAACGCTCGACGGCGTATCCCACTCAATCCGGCAGGCCGGAAACGCACTCAACCGCGAAAACGCCGCCGCACAATGCCTCAGCGACATGCGCGAACGCTTCGAGGCCGTCCGCGCCAAAACCGCCACCCGCAGACCCGTCCCCACCATCTGCCTCGAATGGGCCGAGCCGCCCATGAGCTCCGGCAGCTGGTCGCCCGAAATCACCGCCATCGCCGGAGGGCGCGAACTGCTCGGGCAGGCCGGACAAAAGGCCCGCTACCTCTCGCTCCGCGAGATCGCCGCCGCCGAACCGCAGGCCGTCCTGCTCACCCTGTGCGGCTTCGGAATCGACCGCGCCGCCCGCGACCTCCCCGCGCTGGCCGACAACCCCACATGGAAAAACATCCCCGCCGTCCGGAACAACCGCCTCTTCATCTGCGACGGCAATCATTTCTTCAACCGGCCCGGCCCGCGCCTCGCCGAAACGGCGGAACTCCTCGCCGAGGCTCTTCACCCCGGCCTCTTCCCCCACTATCATGAGGGCCGAAACTGGATTCGGGCAAGCTAAAGGGGGAAGCTCATGGGCAAGATTTTCGACCGGATAGACAACAAACTCGCCGACTTCATCAAGCGCCAAAAGATGTTCTTCGTCGCCACCGCGCCGCTTGGGGCGGACGGCCATGTCAATCTTTCGCCGAAAGGCTGCGAAGGCAGTTTCGCCGTTCTGGGGCCGGCATCGGTCGCCTATCTCGACCTGCCCGGCAGCGGAATCGAAACCGTCGCCCATATTCGGCAGAACCGGCGGATTACGATCCTGTTCTGCGCCTTTGAGGGGCCGCCCAAAATCCTGCGCCTCTATGGGCGGGGCGAGGCGCTTGAACCCGGCCAGCCCGATTTCGACGCCCTTGCGCCGCGCTTCCGCCAGGCCCATTACCCGCGCACGATCATCCGGGTTGTGCTGGACAGGATTGCCGATTCCTGCGGGTTCGGCGTACCTCGCTACACCTATGCCGGCGACCGCGATGCGCTCGACAGCTGGGCGGCCAAATACAGCCGCGAGGAGCTCAAAGCCTATGTCGGCAAAAACAATGCGCGCAGCATTGACGGCCTGCCCGGCCTGCCCTGATCAGCCGGAGGCCCGGGCGCGGCCCCAGTAGTTGAAGCCGGCGATTTTCGGCGTTCCGGGCAGATACATTGTTTCCACATCGCCGAGGGCGAAGCCCGCCGCGCCGATCAGGGCGGGAATGTCGCGGGTCAGATGGCAGCCGCCGAACAGGCGGCTCCAGAGCGGCTCAATGCGCTGCTGCCAGCGCCGGACGCGCGCATCGGGCGCCGCCCCGTGCTCACAGAAAAGAAGCATCCCGCCCGGCTTACACACGCGGCGCATCCCGGCGAGCGCCCGGGCCGGATCGGGGATGGTGCACAAGCTGTAGGTGACCAGAACGGTATCGACCGATTGCGCCTCAAGCGGGATCTCCTCGGCCTCCAGGGCCAGAAACCGAACCGGGACGCCGGTCCGGGCCGCCTGCTTTTCGGCCATTTTGCGCATCGGGCCGGAGGGATCGAGGCCAATCACTTCGGTGGTTTTCTCCGGATCGTAAAAAGCCAGATTGAGGCCCGACCCGATGCCGATCTCGAGCACGCGGCCTGAGGCCTGCGGCACGATTTTTTCGCGCTGGCGCATGACCGGTTTGGTGCTGCACCCCCAATTGACAACGCGCGGCAGGATTTTGTCGGCGTAAAAGCCCATCTGACCTCAGGCGACTCCCAGTTTCTTCTGCAGGCTACTGCTTGACGTCGTGTATTGGAAGACGAGTTTCTTGTCAGGGTAAATCCGGCGGAAGGCGGCCTGGGCCATCAGGGCGGCTTCATGGAAGCCGCTGAGGATCAGTTTCAGCTTGCCCGGATAGGTGTTGATATCGCCGATGGCGAAGATGCCCGGGCGGTCGGTTTCGAATTTTTCGGTGTCGACCGGGATCAGATTCTCATGCAGGGCAATGCCCCAATCGGCGAGCGGCCCCAGTTTCATCGTCAGGCCGAAGAAGGCCAGCAGGGCATCGCAGGGCAGCGTGAATTCGCCTTGCGGCCCCTTGGCCCTGACCGCGGACAACTGGCCGCCGCTCCCCTCAAGGCCCAGCAGCTGGCCCCGGCGGAAAGCGATCTGCCCGGCCTCGCGCAGGGCCATCATCTTGTTGACCGAGTCGGGTGCGGCGCGGAATCCGTCCCGCCGGTGCATCAGCGTCAGACTTTTCACCTCCGGGGCCAGCGCCAGAGTCCAGTCGAGGGCCGAGTCACCCCCGCCGCAGATCAGCAAATCCTTTCCGGCAAACGCATCTTTCTTGCGCACGGCATAGAAGACGGATTTTCCCTCATACGCTTCGACTCCCGGAACCGGGGGGCGCTTGGGCTGGAAACTCCCCCCCCTGCGGCAATCACGACGACTTTGGCCTCGAAAACGTCCCCGGCGTCTGTCGCCAACCGCCAGCGCCCGTCGTCGAGAGGGGCGAGTTCGGTGATCATCCGGCTGAGATGAAAGGCCGGCTTGAAGGGCGCGATCTGCTCGCCCAGGCGGTCGGTCAGCTCCTGGCCGGTGACGACCGGCAGGCCGGGAATGTCATAGATCGGCTTTTCCGGATAGAGCTCGGCGCATTGTCCGCCGGGGCGG
The DNA here is from genome assembly GCA_965204775.1 of Alphaproteobacteria bacterium. Lineage (GTDB taxonomy): Bacteria > Pseudomonadota > Alphaproteobacteria > JAPOUT01 > CBDBFH01. The sequence goes on along the minus strand of CBDBFH010000027.1, from coordinate 45,164 downwards.
TCGAGAATGTCGATCACATGCGCTGCAATATCCAGCAGCCCCAGTTCGAAAACCGCAAACAGACCCACCGGACCCGCGCCGATAATCACTGCGTCGGCGCTAATGGGAGAAGAACCTGTAATCATGGGGCGCGCCCGGAAAGGGATTTCCACACTGAAGAAGTGTGCATAGGGTATTATCCCATTATAGGAATGGAAAATCCTCCCGGCAAGCCCTTCGCGCAGGCGGACCGGGAGCCTAGAACTGCTTTTCAGGCATGCGGACGATCAGGCCGTCGAGTTCGTCGCTAACCTTGATCTGGCACGACAGGCGGCTGTTGTCGCGGATATCGAAGGCGAAGTCGAGCATATCCTCTTCCATTTCGTTGCGCGGGCCAACCTTTTCGAGCCAGTCGGGATCGACATAGACGTGGCAGGTGGCGCAGGCGCAGGCGCCGCCGCAGTCGGCGTCGATGCCGGGGACCGAATTCTTGACCGCCCCCTCCATCACGCTGCCGCCGGTCTCGGCCTCGACGACGTGCTCGGTTCCGTCATGCTCAATATAGGTGATTTTGGCCACGCTGGCTGTCTCGGCCTCCGCCGTCTCCGGGCGCAGGGGCAGGACAGGTTTCCCCCCGCGCCCCGCCTCTTATCACGGGCGGGGGGCTTCGTCCAATTGTGCCCTCAGGGGGGGTGAGAGGCCGGGAGGAGCCTTGCGGACGGGAGCCTTGTGCTGTATGTTCCCGCCGGGGCGCGGGAGTTTGCGCAGAAAGGGAGCTCATCAACATGAAACAGACCCTTGCTCTCCGGCGTGGATGGGCGCGCGGGCTTGCCCTTGTGCTTCTGCTTGGGCCGGTTGGCGGTTGCGCGGCGCTTTATACGACGATCACGCGCTCCGAGCTGGAACTTTCGACCCGGATGTCGGACACGATCTTTCTGGAGCCGGTCTCGCCTTCCAGGCGCAGCATTTTCCTGGACATCAAGAATACGACCGCCGTCAAGGACCTTGATCTGGCCGCGGCGCTGCACGGCAAGATCGCGGAGAAAGGCTACACGGTCGTCCGCGAGCCGGATCAGGCGACCTATCATCTTCAGGTGCAGACGCTCTATATCGGCGAGGCCAATCTGACGGCGGCGGAGGCGGTCTTTGAGGAGGGGGCGGGCGCGCCCCTGGTTGAGGGGGCGATTGCGGCGGGGATCGGCGTCGCCGCCGGTCTGGAGTCGCCGGAAGCGACCGGAGTCGGCGTGGTGGTCGGGGCCGCCTCGGCGCTGCTGGGCTGGATGGTGCGCGATGTGACCTTCACGGTGATCTCCGATATCCGGGTCTCGGAGCGGACGGATCAGGGTTTTTCGGTGCGCGAGGAGCAATTTCTGCGCCAGGGAGCGCGCGGCTCGGCCCGCGCCCGGAGCAACTATCGCGACAACCGGCGCAGATACGAAGCGCGGGTGATGAGCACGGCGCGCAAGGCTAATCTCGAACTGAAAGAAGCCCTGCCCTCCCTGAGGGAGGATCTCGCCGAGTCGATTGCCGGCATTTTCTAGGTGGCACGATCAGGGGGAGCGCCGATGGCTTTTCCATCTCCGCGCTATATTGAGACCGATCAGCTGCGCATGGCGGTCTATGAGGCGGGCGAGGGCTTTCCAGTTATCCTGTGTCATGGCTGGCCGGAGATTGCTTATTCGTGGCGTCATCAGTTGCCGGCGCTGGCGGCGGCGGGGTTTCGGGCGATTGCGCCCGACCAGCGCGGCTACGGCGAGACCGGCGCGCCCAAACAGGAGAAGGAGCTGGGCGGCGAAGCCGCCGTGCCGCTCTACGACATGGAGCATCTGACCGGCGATCTGGTCGCGTTGCTTGATACGCTGGAGATTGAGAAGGCGGTCTTTTGCGGCCATGACTGGGGGGGCTTTGTGGTCTGGCAGATGCCGCTGCACCACCCGGAGCGGGTGGCCGGGGTGATTGGGGTCAACACGCCGATGACGCCGCGCGCGCCTGCCGATCCCATCGCCATCATGCGGGGGCGGATGGGCGAGGATATGTATATCGTTCATTTTCAGAAATATGGCGAGGCGGACCGGATTCTGGCCTCGGACACGCGCAAGAGCATTCGTTTTCTCTACCGCCGCCCTCCGGAGGTGCGGGATCTGGAGAATCCGCCTGAGGCTTTGAAGAATTTCAGTTTTATCAAGGCGCTGCAGGCGAGCGGGCCGGTGGAGCCGGACCGCCTGCTTCTGACGCCGGAGGAGGAGGAGGTCTATGTGCGGGCCTTTGAGAAGACCGGCTGGACGAGGGGAATCAACTGGTACCGGAATATGACCCGCAATTGGGAGCGGAGCGCGGGGCTGGCGGAGACGATTTCGTGCCCGTGCCTGATGATCTCGGCGGCGGACGACATGGTTCTGCGCCCGGAACTGACCGAGGGGATGGAGAAACACATCGCCGATCTGGAAAAGCACATAATCCCCGACTGCGGCCACTGGACGCAGGCCGAACAGCCGGAAGCCCTGAATCGCCTTCTGACCGGCTGGTTGACGCGGCGCTTTGGGGCGGCGGCGGGCGGGGGCTGATGCTCTCCGACCATATTTTCGCGGGCGAACCCTGGATTTCGGGCTGGGTGATCTGGTTGATCCTGATCAATATGCTCTCGATCTGCTTTATCTTTGTCAGCCGGGAGGCGCGGTGGATTCTGGGGGTCTGGATACTCAATCTGTGGCTGATGGAGCTGCTCTACGGGATTTTCGGCTATGTCCGGCTACTGGGGGCTGAGCCATATTGTTCTTTGGACGCCCCTGCTAATATATATCGCTTTGCGCGCGCCCATGATAAACTGGCGGTCGGTTTCCGGCGTCTGGCTGATGGTCTTTGTTGCGACGATCACGGTCTCGCTGGTGCTGGATTACCGGGATGCCTTTCTGTGGCTTCTCGGAGACCGGCCCCCCATTCTCTAGCGCCTGGGGAGCGGCAAATCCGGACGGGTTAGAAGCGGAAGATGCCCAAGATCAGGCGATCCTACATTGTAGCGGCGGGTGTGGCGCTGACGGCGGCTTTGTGGCTTTTGTCGTCTGTTTTCAGCGATTCGGCGGCGCAGCGGACGGAGGCGGCGGACGAGGCGGTCGGGGAAGTTTTGCCGCAGGTTCGCACGCGGATCAGCGTCGCGCAGGACCGGGTTTTGAAGACGGTGGTGCGCGGGGCGATTGCCGCCGACCGCAAGGTTATGGTTCGGGCGGAGACGCAGGGGCGGGTTTATGCGACTCCGGTGGAGCAGGGGTCCTATGTGCAGGAGGGTGATTTGCTGTGCGCGCTGTCGCTGGAGGCGCGCCAGGCGCGGCGGGACGAGGCGGCGGCGATGCTTGAGTTGCGCCGTCTGGAACTGAGCGCCGCCGAGCAGCTGGCGGCGCGGGGCCATCGGGCCAGAATGGGTCTGGCGCAGGCCAAGGCGGCCTATGACGCTGCGCAGGCCCAGTTGGAGCAGAATGAGATCGAGATCACCTATACGCAGATTCGCGCGCCCTTTGAAGGCATTCTCGACCAGATGCAGGTTGAGGTTGGGGACTATATGAGTCCGGGTTCGGCCTGCGCGCTGATCATTGATCTGGACCCGTTTGTGGTGGCGGGACAGGTTTCGGAGCGGGATGTGGGGAAGGTTCGGGCGGGGCTGGCGGGTTTTGCGCTTCTGCCGGACGGGCGGAAGATCGCGGGCAAGGTGCGCTATGTCGCGGCGGCGCCGGATGAGCAGACCCGCACGTTTCGGGTCGAGGTGGAGGTGGCCAATGACGGCTCGATCCTGCGCGAAGGGGTGACCGCGGAGATTCAGATTCCCCAGCCGGCGGTTCCGGCCCACCGGATCGAACCGGCGATTTTGACCCTCAACGCCGAGGGCGAGATCGGGGTCCGAGTGATTGAGGGGGCCGATACGGTTCGCTTCCGCAAGGTCGAGATCGCCGAGAATGAGGGGGATGCGTTCTGGATCACGGGGCTGGCGCCGGTCGTGCAATTGATCACAGTAGGTCAGGAGTTTGTCGCCGACGGGGCGCGGGTCTCGATTGACGACGGCGGCGAAGGTCTGGCCCAGGGACAGGGAGACAGCCTGTGAGCGCGATCATTGAAGCCTTTATGGGGCGCTCCCGGACGACGCTGATCCTGATGGCGGTGATGATCGGGGCCGGGGTCTATTTCTACCTGACCCTGCCGCGCGAGGCCGATCCGGATATTCCGATTCCTTTCATTTACGTCTCGGTTCCCTATCCGGGGGTCTCGCCGGAAGACGCCGAGCGGCTTCTGGTCAGGCCGCTGGAGACCGAGCTGAGCGGCGTGGAGGGCCTGAAGGAATACACCAGCACCGCCTCGCAGGGTCACGCCGGAGTGGCGCTGGAGTTCGACGTAAGTTTCGACAAGGACAAGGCGCTGGCCGATGTGCGCGAGAAGGTTGATCTGGTCCGGCCCAAACTGCCCGACGGGATCGAGGAGCCGGAGGTGCGCGAGTTCAATGTTTCGCTGTTCCCGGTGATTATCGTTGCGCTTTCGGGGCCGGTTCCGGAGCGGACGCTGTTCAACTATGCCCGCCGCCTGCAGGAAGAGATCGAGAGGCTGCCCAATGTTCTGGAGGCCAATTTGATCGGCCAGCGCGAGGAGTTGCTGGAGATCGTGATTGACTCCTCCCAGATTGAGGCGCTGGGCCTGAGCTATGACGACCTGCTGATCGGCCTGACCCGCAACAACCGCCTGATCACCGCCGGGGCGCTGGAGACGGGGCGCGGACGCTTTGCGGTCAAGGTTCCGGGCCTCTACGAGACCCGCGACGACGTTCTCGCCCAGCCGATTCGGGTCACCGCGCAGGGCGGGGTGACGCTGGGCGATGTCGGCGGCGTGCGGCGCACCTTCAAGGAGCCGCAGACCTATGCCCGCTTCAACGGCCAGCCGGCCATCGCCATTGAGGTCACCAAGCGGCTGGGCAAGAATATTGTCGAGACCAATCATCAGATTCGGGCGCTGGGAGCCGAGTTCGCCAAACACCTGCCGGAAACGGTCCGGATCGGCTTCACCCTCGACACCTCGTCCTGGATTCACCGCTCGCTGGCCTCGCTGCAAAGTTCGATCATGACCGCCGTGCTGCTGGTGATGATCGTGGTGGTCGGGACGCTGGGGCTGCGCTCCGGGCTTCTGGTCGGGGTGGCGATTCCGTCCTCCTTCATGATCGCCTTCCTGTTTCTGGGGGCGGGCGGGCAGACGATCAATATGATGGTGATGTTCGGGATGGTGCTCTCGGTGGGGCTTCTGGTCGACGGGGCGATTGTGGTGGTCGAATACGCCGACCGCAAAATGGCGGAAGGCCTCGACCGGCGCCAAGCCTATGCGCTGTCGGCGCGGCGGATGTTCTGGCCGATCACCTCCTCGACGGCGACGACGCTGGCCGCCTTTGTCCCGATGCTCTTCTGGCCCGGAGTGAGTGGACAATTTATGAGTTATCTGCCGATGACGCTGATTATTGTTCTGTCGGCCTCGCTGGGGGTTGCGCTGATCTTCCTGCCGGTGATCGGCTCGCTGACCGGCAAGACAGTCGCCGACGCCAATGAGCGCGCGCGCCTCGCCCAGCTGGCCGGAGGCGGGACCACCGACATCAGCCAATTCACCGGCCTGGTCGGCGGCTATGTGAGGCTTCTGCGCCCCGCCCTGCACCGGCCCGGCAGCGTGCTGTTGGTGACGGGCGTGATTGTCGCCGGGGTAATCTATACGTTTGTCCAATTCAACCGGGGCACCGAGTTTTTCGTCCAGACCGAGCCGGAACTGGCGAGTGTGCTGATCAGCGCGCGGGGCAATCTGTCGGTGGGCGACATGCGGGCGCTGACCACCGAGGTTGAGCGCGAGGTTTTGGCGACTCCGGGGATTATGCATGCCTTTTCGCGCATCGGCGATGCGGGGGTGGGAAGTTTCGGCCCCAGAGACGACGGCCCGTCGGATCTGATCGCCTCGATTCTGATCGAGATGGGGCCTTACGGCACCCGCAGGCCGGGGGCGCAGATTCTGGAGGAGATTCGGACCCGGACGGCGGATCTGGCCGGGATTCAGGTCGAGGTGCGCCAACTCGAAGAGGGACCGCCGACCGGCAAGGATGTTCAGCTGGAGTTCACCGGCCAGAACCGCGAGACTCTGTTCGCCTCAATGGCGCGGGTGCGCGGCTGGATGGAGGAGAATGTCGCGGGCCTGATTGACTTCGAGGACAGCCGCCCGCTGCCCGGCATTGAGTGGTCGCTCGACTTCGACCGCGAGATCGCCGGACGCTTCGGGGCCGACATCACCTCGCTGGGAGCGGTCGTGCAGCTGGTCACCAACGGCATTCTGGTCGGCGAGTACCGCCCGGACGACGCCGACGACGAGCTCGACATTCGGGTTCGCTTCCCGCGCGAGGGCCGGGTTCTCGATCAGCTGGACGCCCTGCGCATCTCGACCCGCAACGGCCTGGTTCCGGTCAGCAATTTTGTCTCCCGCTCTCCCCAGCCCCGCATCGACAGCATCTCGCGGGTCAACGGCTTGCGCCGGGGTTTGGTCAAGGCCAACACGGCGGTTGATCCGGAAACCGGCCTGAAAATCCTCGCCGACACCAAGGTGCGGGAAATTGCCGCCTGGCTGGAGACCCAGGAGTTTCCGCCCGGCATTCGCTGGAGTTTCCGGGGCGCGAATGAGGAGCAGGCCGAATCCGCCGTCTTCCTGAGCCGCGCCCTGCTGGCCTCGCTCTGCCTGATGTTCCTGATCCTGATCACCCAGTTCAACAGCATCTATCACAGCGTTCTGACTCTCTCGACCGTGGTTCTGGCGGTGATCGGAGTTCTGATCGGAATGCTGGTCACCGGGCAGACCTTCTCGGTCATCATGACCGGAACCGGGATCGTCGCGCTGGCCGGGATTGTGGTCAACAATTCGATTGTCATGATCGACACCTATCAGCGCCTGCACCGGGAAATCCCCGACCGGATCGAAGCCGTTCTGCACACGGCGGCGCAGCGTCTGCGGCCCATTCTGCTGACCACGATCACCACCATCTGCGGCCTCCTGCCGATGGCGCTGCAAATTAATATCGACTGGCTGGCGCGGACGGTCGCGCTGGGCGGGATTGTCTCGGTGTGGTGGGTTCAGCTGGCGACGGCGATTGTTTTCGGCCTGGGCTTTGCGACCCTGATCACGCTCCTGCTGATCCCGGTTATGCTCGCCGCGCCGGTGGTTGTGCGGGAAAACTTCAAAAGATGGACCCGCCCGCCCAGACTGCAACGCAGCCCGGCGGAATAATCTTTCCGGTCCGGGCGCGGTTTACAGGCTGCTGTGGAGGTGGGGGTCTTCTTCGGGGGGGAAGGCGTCTCCGTCTTCCTGGGCTTCGCGTTCCTTGCGCTGCCCCCGGTAGAATAGCGACGCGCTGACAGGCAGAAGGGCGATATAGAGGACGCCGCAGGCGGCCAGAACGGTCCAGGGGAAGTTGATCAGGAAGGCGGCGGCGATGGCGACGCACAAGAAGAGCGGCAAGACCAGATGGCGGCGGATTTTGCCGCTGAGCATTTTGTGAGAGAAGGTCGGCAGGCGGCTGATCATCAAGGCGGCGCTGGCGAGGACGGCGAAGGCGCACAGGAGGAGAGCGAAATACGACTCCGCCGGAGTTGGGAGGAGTCCCAGAAAGTGCAGATAGAGCGGGACGCAGGTGAGTCCGGCGGCGGCGGGGGCGGGCACGCCGATGAAATATCCGTGGCGGGTTGCGTAGTCGTTGTCTTCGATCTGGGTGTTGAAGCGGGCGAGGCGCAGGGCGCAGCAGGCGACATAGAAGAGCGCGATCATCCATCCCAGCCCGCCGAGCGGCGCAAGGCCCCAGTGATAGAGGAGGAGGGCGGCGGCGATTCCGAAGTTGAGGAAATCGGCGAGGGAATCGAGTTCGGCGCCGAAGCGGGTTGTTTCCTTGAAGAAGCGGGCGATGCGGCCGTCGGCCATGTCAAGGAATCCGGCGGCGAGCAGCGCGAGGGCGGCGGCTTCGAAGCGCCCTTCGAGAGCGAAGCGGATGCTGGTGAAGCCGATGCAGATCGCCAGGATGGTGACGAGGCTGGGGATCAGGCGGCGCAGGGGGAGATCTTTGAGGGGGCGCGGGATATGGGCGCGGCCTCCGACGATATGGAAGCGGCGGGCCATATCAGCTGCGTTTTTCGCTTTCGGCGCTGAGGACGAGGCGTTGGTCTTTGTCTTGGCTTTTGGAGATCGGGGTTTCGGCCTCGTGGTTGGTTTTTGCGCGTCTGGCGGGGGATCGGGCGGCGCGTTTTCTGCGGGCGAGGAGGGTCTCCCCGGCGACGGCGGTCTGGCCGGGCAAAGCGAGGAGTTCGGCGGAGGGCGGCAGATACAGATCGACCCGGCTGCCGAAGCGGATCATGCCGATGCGCTCGCCGGCGGCGAGTCGGGCGTCTTCCTCGACCCAGCGGACGATCCGGCGCGCCAGCAGTCCGGCGATCTGGACGAGGATGAATTTCTCCCCTCTCCCGGCGTCGATCTGGAAGGACTGGCGCTCATTGCTCTCGCTGGCCTTGTCCATTGAGGCGTTGAAGAATTTGCCGGGGCGGTAGGCGATTTTGGCGATTGTTCCGGCGACCGGCATTCGGTTGATGTGGCAGTCGGTGACGCTCATAAAGATGCTGACGCGGGTCCAGGGGGTCTGGGCCATTTCGAGTTCTTCGGGCGGTGGCGCGGGTTCTATGGCGCAGATGACGCCGTCGGCGGGGCTGAGCACGGCGTCTCCGGACTGCGGGGGGATGCGGACCGGATCGCGGAAGAAATAGGCGATCCAGAGCGTGACCAGAACTAAAAGCCAGCCCAGCGGCTGCCAGACGAGAAGAAAGAAGAGCGCCAAAGCCGCGCCGATGGCGAGGAAGACATGGCCTTCCCGGTGGATGGGGGCGAAGAAATAGGGGGGAGCGCGCATGATGGGGACCCGGAATGATTTGCCTGTTTTGCCCCTCCGGTCAGCGACTCCGCGTTCCCGTGTTGCGCCGGATGTTTCAGAAATCCGGGGTTGTGAAGACCTGTCCGGGGAAGATCAGATCGGGATCGCGAATATTGTTCCGGTTAGCGGCATAGATAACAGTGTAGAGAACACCGCGTCCGTAAAGATTCCGTGAAATAGTCCAGAGATTGTCGCCCGGCTGAATGATGACCTGTCCCGGATTGTCGAGGCGGGCCCGCTGGATTTCCTCCTGACTGGCGCGGCGGAAGGGGAGCGAGAGGCGGGAGACGACCGCGCCGGTTTCATCGACCTGATCGAGGCGCAGGGTATATTGGCCGGGGGCGATGGCGCGGTTGGAGGTGAGTCTCCAGTTTTCGGTGCGGTTGTCGACCTGGGCCTCGCCGATGAAACTGTTGTCGAGATAGGCGCGCACGAAGGTGTCTTTGACCGCTCGTCCGGCGAGGATCAGGCGTCCGGCGTCGCCGTAATCGATGGTCTCAAGGAGGAGTTCGCCGCCTTCGGTTCCCAGTCCCGGTCCGGAGAGGACGCGGCTGGGCTGGCCCGGTTCGGAGATGACGACGAGGGCGTCCTCGTCTTCGCGTTCGGGCACATTGATGGCGACGACCTGCGAGGACTCGTAGACTTGGCCGTCGGGCGCGCGGGCGCGCAGGCGGAATTCGACGGTTCCGGGTTGGAGGGGGGTTTCGAGGGTGATGACCCATTCGCCGCGATTGGTGGCGCGGGCGGTGGCGAGTTCGAGATCGCCGTTGAGGAGGGTGACTTCGGAGCCGGGGATGGCCCGTCCGGCGAGGACGGCGGTGCCGTCTTTATCGACCCGGACGGTGTCGAAGGTTGGCAGTCTGACATCGGCCTGGGGCTGGACGGCCTGGGGCGTTGTCTGGCCGGGGCGGGGGTCGGGTCGACCGCCGCCGGCATAGAAGTACAGAAGGCCGATCAGGACGGCGGCGACCGCCACCCCGGCTACGGCCATGAGAAGACTGCGATTCATTTCATAAAATCCCCTCTCATCCCGGTCATTGTATCACCTGAGACCAGGTTGAGGAAGCCTTGCGAGGAAGAAGCAAGACGCTTTTTCCGTGAGAGGCCCCGTCCCCATAAGGCCGGGAATAAGGGACTCCGGGGCGGAGGTCAAGGGTTTGCTCTCTTTTTTGGGTGAAAATTGAGGTTTTTGGCCTGTGCGGCGCCGGGGGCGCCCTCGCGCAGGAGGCGGAAGATGATGCCGTCGGTGAGGGCCTGGAAGGAGGCTTCGACGATATTGGGTGAGACGCCGACGGTTCGCCATCTTTGCCCCCGGTCATCGGCGCTTTCGACGAGGACGCGGGTGGTGGCGCCGGTTCCGGAGGCGTCGAGGATTCGGACCTTGTAGTCGACGAGGCGGACATTGCCGAGGTAGCGGGAATATTTGCCGAGATCAGAGCGCAGGGCCTGATCGAGGGCGTTGACGGGGCCATTTCCTTCACCGGCGGAGGTGATTTTCTCGCCCTCGACGGCGAGTTCGACCTGGGCCTGCGAGCGGGTGCGGGCTTTGCCGCCATTCCGGCGCTCGACGAGGACGCGGTAGGAGAGGACATCGAAGAAGTGGGGGACCTCGCCGAGGAAGCGGCGGGCGAGGAGTTCGAGGGAGGCTTCGGCTCCGTCATAGGACCATCCGGCGTTTTCGCGCTGTTTGACTTCGGTGAGGAGGCGGGCGAGGCCGGGGTCGGCGCGATTGGGACGGATTCCGGCTCTTTCCAGCTGGGCGAGCAGATTGGCGCGTCCGGCCTGGCGGGAGACGACGATCTGGCGGGCATTTCCGACTGCCTCGGGGGGAATATGCTCATAGGTTCGGGGGTCCTTGCGCACGGCGGAGACGTGGATGCCGCCTTTGTGTGCGAAGGCGGAGCGTCCGACGTAGGGGGCATAGGGGACGGGTCTGCGGTTGAGGATTTCGTCGTCGAAGCGATGGGAGAGCGCGCTCAGCCCTTTGAGCGCCTCGAGCGAGACGCCGAGGGTGAACTGCCCGGCGAAATCGGGTTTGAGGAGGAGGGTGGGCAGGAGCGAGACGAGGTTGGCGTTTCCGCATCGCTCGCCGAGGCCGTTGAGGGTTCCCTGCACCTGTCTGGCTCCGGCGCGGATGGCGGCGAGGGTATTGGCGACGGCGTTTCCGGTGTCGTTGTGGGCGTGGATTCCGAGCTGGCCGCCGGGGACGGCTTTGAGGGTTTGGGCGGTGATTTCGGAGATTTCATGTGGGAGTGTTCCGCCATTGGTGTCGCACAGGACGATCCAGCGCGCGCCGGCCTCGCGGGCGGCGGCGAGGCATTTGATGGCGTAATCGGGATTGGCCTTGAAGCCGTCGAAGAAGTGTTCGGCGTCGAGCATGACCTGTTCGAAGCGGGGGCGGGCGGCTTCGACGGATCTGCCGATCATGTTGAGGTTTTCCTCGAGGCTGATTTCGAGGGCGGTGTGGACGTGGAAGTCCCAGCTTTTGGCGACGAGGCATGCGTCCTGAGCGTTGGCGTCGAGGAGTGTGGCGAAGTCTGGGTCGTTGCCGGGTCCGCGGTCTGCGCGTGCGGTCATGGAGAAGGCGGTGAGGCGTGCGGTTTCGAGTTTGGGTGGATCGGCGAAGAATTCGGCGTCGGTGGGGTTGGCGGCGGGGTATCCGCCCTCGATATAGTCGACGCCGAGTTGGTCGAGTTCCTGAGCGATGCGGCGCTTTTCGGCGGCGGAGAAGTCGACGCCCTGTGTCTGCGCGCCGTCGCGCAGTGTGGTGTCGAAGATATAGAGGCGCTTTTTTTCCATGAGGTTTCTCCCTGCCGGAGGCGGGGCCCGGCAGTCCGCACGGGATCAATGGAAGACAAACAAGGTAAAGAAAGAGGAAACGTGCGCGGAAAAGCCGGGCCGGGGCCGGGCCTAAATAATTCGCGTAATGATCATCGCCGCACACATGCCCGAAAGCGTAGCAGACCCCAACCGGCACAGGCAAGAGCTTGTCCGCCTTAAAGTTTTTCTCCCTTCAGGCGGGCAAGTGCTTTGTCGCGCCCGATCAGGGGCAGGAGGGCGGCGAGTTCCGGCCCGTGGTCGAGGCCAGTCAGGGCGAGACGCAGGGGCAGGTAAAGCGCCCTGCCCTTTCGCCCCGTTGCCTTGGCGAGGGCTTTGGTCCACTCCTCCCAGACCCCCTCTCCCCAGGGCGCAGGCGGCAGACAGGCGCGGGCCGCCTCTATAAAAGCCCGGTCTTTAATCACCGGCGCAGCCTCGCCCTCGACAATCCCGCGCCAGATTTTCACATCCGCCAGTTTCGACAAATTGCCCCGCACCGCCAGCCACAACGCCTCGCCAACCTCAATCCCCTGCGTGGCAAGACGGGGGAAGGCCGTCTCGTAATCCATCGCATGAATGAATTGCGCCGAAACCCGCGCAAGGCGCGCAGGCTCAAAACGCAGAGGCGCGCGCGGCATCGCCTCCGGCTTGAACCCGGCGGCCAGTTCATCGAGCGTCCGGCATGGGGACTCACCCTCGCCGCGCGCGAGAAAAAAGTTCAGCGCCACAGGCTCGATCCCGGCCCCGCGCAGGGAGCGCAGCGCGGCCTCCTGCATCCTGCGCTTCGAGAGCGGCGCGCCGTCTTCCCCGGTGATAAGGCCATGATGAGCAAAGCGCGGCGGCGCGCCGCCCAGCGCTTCGGCCAGTTCGATATGCACGGCGCTGTTGGTCAGATGATCCTCGCCGCGAATGACGTGGCTGACCCCCATATCGAGATCATCCGCCGCCGAGGGCAGACTATAGAGGAAGCCGCCGTCCTCGCGGATCAGCACCGGGTCCGAGAGACTGGCGGTCGGCACTGCGACCCTGCCGTGGACGAGATCATCGAAGCGGACGACCCCGCCCGAAAGACGGAAGCGCCAATGGGGCTTGCGGCCCTGCTCTTCCAGTTTGCGGCGCTGGGCGGCGGAGAGGCCGAGCGCGGCGCGGTCATAGACCGGCGGGCGGTTTGCAGCGCGGGCGAGGCGGCGGCGGCGCGCCAGTTCCTGCGGGGTTTCGTAGCAGGGATAGAGGCATCCGGCCTGTTTGAGTTTCTCCGCCGCCTGCCGGTAGAGCGGGATTCGCTCCGACTGGCGGAAGGTCTGATCGGGTTTGATTCCAAGCCAGAGGAGGTCTTCGCCGATGGCCTGCGCGTGCTCTTCTGACGAGCGTTCGGCATCGGTGTCGTCGAGGCGGAGGATGAACCGCCCGCCCTGTTTGCGGGCAAACAGAAAATTGAACAGCGCCGTGCGCGCATTGCCCGCATGGAGCGGGCCGGTCGGCGAGGGTGCGAAGCGAACCGCAATGGACATAGAGCAGGAGAACTGAAAGAATCAGGAGAGAATCAAAATCCGGTAGAATGGGTAGAATGCGCCGGAAGTGGGGATTTTACGAATTTTTTGCCGGCGGCGGAATGGCGCGCGCCGGCTTGGGATATCATTGGTCTTGTCTGTTCGCCAATGACATAGATTCTAAAAAAGCCCAGAGCTATATAGAAAATTGGGGCCCAAAAGAGATGAAAGTCTCTGATGTATCTGCGCTCAAGGCGTCCGATATTCCCGCAGGAGGCTCTCTCGCATGGGCGTCTTTCCCCTGCCAGGACCTCTCTCTGGCCGGGCAAGGGGCCGGGCTGAAGGGCGCGCGATCCGGAAGTTTCTGGCCTTTTTGGCGTCTTATCGCCGCGCTCGCCCGGCAGGGGCGCACTCTTGACCTCATTGTGCTCGAAAATGTTTGCGGTGCGCTGACTTCTCATGGGGGGAGGGACTTTGCGGCGATCTGCGGCGCTCTTGCGCGGGGCGGCTATCGCTTTGGCGCTTTGGTGATGGACGCCGCCGACTTTTTGCCCCAATCCCGCCCCCGCCTGTTTATCGCAGCCGTCCATAGAAGCCTTGTTGCGCCGCGAAGCGCACAGGCGGACTTTCCCTCCATGAAATGGCACACGCCCTCTTTAATGCGCGCTTTTCGCGCTCTGCCCTCTGCGGCGCGGAAAGAATGGATTTGGTGGGCACCGCCCACGCCGCCCCCGCACAACGCCCGCCTGCCTGATGTTTTGGAACAGGAGCCACAAGGCGTTGCGTGGCATACAAAAGCGGAAACGCGCAAACTGCTCGCCTTGATGGAGCCGGTTAATCACGCCAAGGTCCGACAGGCCATGCTTTCCGGCCAACGCTGCGTCGGCGCCGTCTACAAGCGGGCGCGCCCCAACGGGCGGGGAAAAACAGCGCAAAGGGCTGAAATTCGTTTTGACGGCCTGGCTGGGTGTCTGCGCACGCCTATAGGAGGATCAAGCCGCCAGACGATACTCATCGTCGAAGGGCATAATCTTCGCTCTCGCCTGCTGTCGCCGCGTGAGGTGGCCCGCCTGATGGGATTGCCCGATGAATATGCCCTCCCCGCCAAATATAACGACGCCTACCATCTGGCTGGAGACGGGGTGGCCGTTCCTGTTGTGCGCCACATCGCAGAACATATTCTGTTGCCTGTTTTGAGGAGAAAGCAGACCACCTACAGGCGGGCGGCGTAGGCATGAGCGAGAAACCGCAAGATGTGGTGATTCCTTGCGAGCGTAAAGAGTCTCTAAAGAGATTGATTGAAAGCTATGCTCAAGCCCTTCGCAAAGCGGCGCCGTACATAGGCGAGCACAGAATGACCCCCGCGGAATTCGAAGAATCAGGACTTTTCTCCGCCGCCATTGAGCGCCTGCGAGGCCAAAAGGCGGCTTCCACAAGCGCAAAAAAAGCGTTTATTGAAGAGGTTCTCAACTATCTAAAGGATCGGGGCCTTATTAGGAGCTGGCAATTTACCGGCGCCGGAGAGAGGCATGATTATCGCGTCAATCTGAATAATCAGCGCATTTGCGTCTTTGAGGCCAAGGGCTGCCTCGACGGCAACAACACAACGATATATGAGCGCCCGCCTGACGCAGATGAATTCATTATCTGGAGTCTGTGCCAGAATCCGGGAAGCGATCCCCGCAAAAACGCATGGTCAGGAATTCATACCCGGCTCGGAGGAGAAATTATCGCCAGGCGTGCGCCTCCGGCGCGTGTGGATGGCCTCATCATATGGGACATGCTCTGCGGATCGGCGGCGCGACCATGCCCAAAAATCGTGGTGGATCGGCGCCAGGCCATTCGTCTGCCGTCAGAGAGAGAAGTCCCGCCCCCCTGTTTGTACACATTCCCCCGGACAACACCCGATTCGCGGAACAACCCCTGTCCGCCTCTGGGAAACAGTGGGAATATCGGATTTTTTCAAGCTCTCTATCGGGCTTTTGGCGGTTCCCCGGCAGACATCACAGACGTCGCTCTTGAGGTCAAGATGCAAGATTCGGCTCGGATGAGGCGCACGTCTCTTTTTCGTCAGGGAGAAAAGCTCGCCAGTTCAAAATGGACGCAATTAAAACGTGTTAACCAATAAGGCCGGAATGGAGGAAAAGCGCCATTTGCGAAGTCAGATCATGCGCTCCGTCAAAAGCCGGAATACGGGCGCGGAGATGGCAGTACGCCGCCTTGCGCATTCGATGGGTTACCGCTATCGCCTGCATCGCGCAGATTTGCCGGGGACGCCCGATCTGGCTTTTGTTTCCCGGCGCAAGATTATATTCGTGAATGGGTGCTTTTGGCACGGACACTCATGCAAACGGGGAGCGCGCACCCCAAAAACAAATCGACCTTATTGGGTTCGGAAAATCGCCCGCAATCGTGAGCGCGACCGCAAATGCCGCAAAGCGCTGAGAAAAGCCGGATGGGCGGCGCTGACGATCTGGGAGTGCAAAACCGCCGATCAAGGCCCACTGGCGGCCCGCTTGCACAAATTTCTCGGATGAAAGGGTTTTTTACGCTTCTTCGCGGAAGGCGTTGGTGATCGGGTAGCGGCGCGCCCGCCCGAAGGCGCGCGGGCCCACTTTCACCCCCGGCGGCGCCTGCCGCCGCTTGTATTCGGCCCGGCGGACAAGACCGGCAATGCGCCTGACGTCCTCCGCGTCGAACCCCTGCGCGGCAATCGCGGCGAGGCTTTTCTCCTCGTCGATCAGCAGGCGCAAAATCTCGTCGAGCACCGGATAGGGCGGCAGCGAGTCTTCGTCTTTCTGGCCGGGGCGCAGCTCGGCGCTGGGCGGCTTGTCCAGAATCGCCGCCGGGATCACCGGCCCGGAAGGCCCCAGCGCCCCCGGCGGCCTGTGCGCGTTGCGCCAGCGCGCCAACTCATAGACCTGCATCTTGTAGAGATCCTTGAGCGGATTGAAGCCGCCATTCATGTCGCCATAGAGCGTGGCGTAGCCGACCGCCATCTCCGACTTGTTGCCGGTCGTCAGGACCATGCCGCCGAATTTGTTGGAGTGCGCCATCAACAGAACACCGCGGGTGCGGGCCTGAATATTCTCCTCGGTGACATCGGCCTGCCGCCCGGCGAAGAGCGGGGCCAGAACGCCGGAAAAGGCGTCGGTGACCGGATCAATCCCGGCGGCCTCGCAGGAGACCCCCAGCGCGCGGGCCAGCGTTTGGGCGTCTTGCGTGCTGCCCGCCGAACTATAGCGCGAGGGCATCATCAGGCAGCGCACTTTGTCTGCGCCCAGCGCATCGGCGGCGAGCGCCGCGCACAGCGCGCTGTCGACCCCGCCCGACAGGCCCAGCACCACGCCGGGGAAGCCGTTTTTGCCGACATAATCGCGCACGCCCCACATCACCGCCTGATAAAGCGCCCCCGCGCCGCCGGGAAGCGGCGCGCGGAGGCCGTCCACGCAGCGCCATGATTCGTCCGGACCGCGCTCCCAGCGCAACCGATAAACTCCGGATTCAAAGGCGGGCGCCTGCGCCGCCGCACTTCCCGAAGAATCAAGCGCAAAGGAAGCGCCGTCGAAGACCAATTCGTCCTGCCCCCCGGTCTGATTGACATAGACGAGCGGCAGGCTGGTCTCCTCTGTGCGGCGGCGGGCATGATCAAGGCGCTCGGCCTGTTTGCCCATGTCGAAGGGTGAGCCGTTGGCGACGATCAGCATCTGCGCCCCTCTGTCTTTCAGATGGGCGCAGACCTCGCCTGTCCAGATATCCTCGCAGACCGGCGCGCCGAAGCGGAAGCCGCCGAGTTCGAACGGCTCCGGCAGGGGGCCGGGGGCGAAAATGCGCTTCTCGTCGAAGACCTCATAGTTGGGCAGATGACGCTTGTGGCCCAGACCGGCGATTTTGCCTTCGGCGAGGAGGGCCATGCTGTTGCGCAATTTTCCGCCTTCCGCGACCGGCGCGCCAACCAGAATGGCGGGGCCGCCTCCGGCGGTGGCGCGGGCGAGTTCGCTCAGGGCGGCGCGCGCGGCCTCGGCGAAGGCGGGGCGCAGCACCAGATCCTCCGGCGGATAGCCGCACAGGAACAACTCGCTGAAGACGAGCAGATCGGCCTCCCCCGCCTCGCCGAGCGCGGCGCGGGCGCGCTCCAGATTCCCGTCCAGATCGCCGACAACCGGGTTCAACTGTGCGAGAGCAATCGTGATCGTTCGCCTGTGCCGCGCGCTCATATGGCCAATAGCCCCTTCGTTTCTCGTCCGGACGGCTATTCTAGTCCATCGCGGGCCGTCTTGGGGCCTCTTTGCCCTTTGGCGGAAAAGGCTTTATAGTCTGGCCGCAAATCCCGCTCCTGATGGATGACTGGCAGGCATGATCGGCGTCGGCGTCAGTTTTGTTGTTTTTCTTCTTGCCTTTATCGCCGTCGGGCTGGCCTCGACCCTGAAAGCGCGCGCCGGGACCGAAGACTTCCTGCTCGCCGGGCGCACGATCCCGCCCTGGATGACCGCGCTCTCCGCCGCCGCCACCAATAACAGCGGCTTCATGTTTATCGGCATGATCGGCCTCACCTATGCGACCGGCCTGTCGTCGCTCTGGCTGCAGGCGGGGCTTATTACCGGAGACCTGCTCGCCTCGCTGAAGATTTATCCGGCTGTGCGCCGCCGGTCCGGCGAGCGCGGGATCTTCTCCTATTCCGGCCTCCTCGCGCGCTGGCACGGGCCGGAGATGAAACTCGTCCGGATCGTCAGCGCCCTTCTCATTCTGGCCTTTCTGGGCGTCTATGCCGCCGCCCAGTTCAGGGCCGGAGGCAAGGCGCTGGAAGTTCTGTTCGGCTGGCCGCAATATCTGGGCGCGGTGATCGGGGCGGGCATCGTGCTCTCCTACTGCATGACCGGAGGCCTGCGCGCCTCAATCTGGACCGACGCCGTTCAGTCCATCGTCATGATCTTCGCCGTCAGCCTGCTCCTGTTTGCGGCCTTTGCGCATCTGGGCGGGGTCGGAGCCTTCGCCGAGGCGGCGCAGAATGTCGCCCCCGGCTATTTGCACCTCTTCCCCCCCGACCAGCTCTTCGGACCCTTTTTCGGCCCGCTTTTGTTCGTGGCGGGCTGGGTCGCCGGGGGCCTCGGCGTCGCCGGACAGCCGCATATCATGGTGCGCTTCATGGCCATGGACTCGGCAAACAGCATGGCCCGCGTGCGTCTCTGGTATTACAGCTGGAACGTCGCCTTCAGCACGCTGGTCATTCTGTGCGGCATGGCGGCGCGGATCATTCTGCCCGACATGAGCGATTTCGACCCTGAACTCGCCCTGCCCACGCTCTCGCTCGAAGTGCTGCCGACGATCTTCACCGGCTTTGTTCTGGCCGGGCTTTTCGCCGCCACCATCTCGACCGCCGACTCGCAGATCATCAGCTGCACGACCGTCCTGACCCATGACCTGACGCCCGAACACCAGCGCACCGTGTTGCTGACCCGGCTGGGCACGCTGTTCATCGCCATGTCGGCTCTGGCTATCGCCCTTTACGGGGCCGGTTCGGTCTTCAGCCTTGTTCTGGTCGCCTGGTCGGCGCTGGCCTCGGCCTTTTTCCCTCTGATGCTGGTTCATGTTCTGGGCGGCAGACCCTCCCAGAACACGGCTCTGGCCATGATGGCGGGCGGGCTGGGCGTGATGCTGGCCTGGTGGGGGAGCGGGCTGGGGGATCAATCCTATGAGGTTCTGCCCGGCGCGGCGGCGGGGCTGGCCATTTACGGCCTCTCGCTGCTCGCGCCGGGGCCGCGCAGGGGGCTTGCACAAAGGACGGAGGCCTGATTAACTCAAGGCAGGACAACAAGGGAGGAGTTCCGATGAGCGTCAAGAGCAGGGAGATTCAATTGGCGGCCCGCCCGGTGGGCGTGCCGAAGGCCGGCGACTTCAAACTGGCGCAGGTTGACGTGCCCTCCCCGGGCGACGGGCAGATGTTGGTCCGCAATGTCTGGATGTCGGTTGATCCCTATATGCGCGGGCGGATGATGGACGTGCAGAGTTACGTCCCGCCGTTTCAGGTTGGCCAGCCGCTGGAGGGCGGCGCAATCGGCGAGGTGATCGAGTCGAACCTGCCCGGTTTCAGCAAGGGCGATTATGTCTCGCACATGACGGGCTGGCGCGAATATGCGGTGATCGGCAAGGCGGGGGTAAACAAGGTTGACCCCAAACTTGCGCCGCTTGGCTCTTATCTTGGTATTTTGGGGATGCCGGGGCTGACGGCCTATGCCGGTCTGCTGCGGATTGGGGAGTTGAAGGACGGGGAGAATGTTTTTGTCTCTGCGGCGTCGGGCGCGGTGGGGGCGGTTGTCTGCCAGATTGCCAAGGCGAAGGGATGTTATGTGGTCGGCAGCGCCGGGTCGGATGAGAAATGCGCCTGGCTGGAGAAGGAAGCGGGCGTCGACAAGACGATCAACTACAAGACCTGCGGCGATCTGACCAAGGCGATTTTGGCGGCCTTTCCGAAGGGGATTGACGTTTATTTCGAGAATGTCGGCGGCAAGCATCTTGAGGCGGCGCTGTTTGCGATGAATCCGATGGGGCGGGTTGCGCTGTGCGGGATGATTTCGCAGTACAATGCGACGACGCCTGCGCCGGGGCCGAACAACCTGATTTTGGCGGTTGGCCGGAGTTTGAAGCTGCAGGGCTTTATCGTCACCAATCATGCCGACATGCTGCCCGATTTTTTCCGCGACATGGGCCAGTGGATTGGGGCGGGCAAGATGAAGTGGCGCGAGAGCGTCGAGGAAGGGATTGAGAAGGCGCCGCAGGCGTTTCTGAATCTGTTCACCGGGGAGAACAAGGGGAAGATGCTGGTGCGCCTGGGCCCTGACAAGGCCTGATTGATGGGGCGCAAGATCCTCTTCATCACAACCGATCAGATGCGCTATGACGCGCTGGGCTGCAACGGGGGGAGAGTTGCGCGCACACCGGCGCTCGACGGCCTGGCGCGGCGGGGCCTGAATTACCGCCGGGCGCACGGGCAGAATGTTGTGTGCATGCCGGCGCGGGCGACCATGATGACCGGGCAGTATCCGCGCACGCATGGGGTCTGGATGAACGGCGTTCCGCTTCCCCCTGACGCGCCGAGCGTTGCCGGTCTGCTCAAGGACGAGAAAGGCTACCGCACGGCGCTGATCGGCAAGGCGCATTTTGAGCCGTGGCTGGGCGGCGACGCTTATTATGAGAATACCATGGCCGGGCGGGGCGAGCATGGCCCGCACCGCGGTTTTGATCATATGGAGCTGGCCAATCATTTTATTATGGGCCACGCCCATTATGACCGCTGGATGCGCGAGGAGCATGGGTCGCATATCGGCGGTTTTTATCCGATTGTCGATGCGCAGGGGCGGCAGAACGCGCAAGGCGGGGGGCAGACGGGCGCGGTTCAGTGCTGGGACAACCCGTGTCCGCGCGCGGCGTATCACACGGACTGGGTGGCGGCGCGGACGATTGCTTTTCTGGAGGGGCTTGACGCGCAGGACGACTGGTTTGTCTGGATGAGTTTCCCCGACCCGCATCATCCGTGGGATCCGCCGGCGGGCGAGCGGGGGCGGGTGGACTGGCGCGCGCTGGCCCTTCCCGAGGCCTGGCCGCGCAGTCATGAGGCGCGGATTGCGGCGCTGGAGAAGCGTCCGGGCCACTGGCTGGCGGCCTATCTGGCGAAGATGCATACGAATCTTGAGATGCCGCCGGGCTTTGTGCCGGCGGCGATGACGGACGATCAGGTGCGCGAAATCAATGCCCTGACGCATATCGAGAACGAGTTGATCGATGAATCTTGCGCCAAGGTGCTCGCCTGCATCGAGGGGCGCGGCTGGGGGGATGAGACGGACGTTCTTTTCACCACCGACCACGGCGAGATGCAGGGGGATTACGGCTTGATGTTCAAGGGGCCGTTTCATGTTGAATCGCTGATGCGCCTGCCCTTGCTCTGGCGGCCTGCACCGGCGGCGCATGTGCGCGGGGGCGAGATTGAAGCGCCGGTGGGCCATATTGATCTTGCCCCGACATTCTGCGCGATTGCGGGGGTGGAGGCGCCGGCGTGGATGGAGGGCCGGGCGCTGCCCGTCGACGCGCAAGAGGCGCAGGCGCAGGGGCGCGAGCGGGTGCTGACGGAATGGGAGACGGTGCACGGCGGGGGCGCGCAAGCCGTGCGCGGGATTGCCGGGGCCCCGGCGGAGGCGGTCACGATTCACCTCAACACGATCACCCGCGACGGCTACATTTGCTCAGCCTATGAGGCGTCCAGTCTTTATGACGGCAACGAGGGCGAGTTATATGATCTGAAGGAGGACCCCCTGCAGATGGTCAATCTGTGGGATGACCGGAAGCGGCGCAGTTTGCGCAGCGATCTGGTTGCCGATCTGAAGGACTCTTTGCCTGCGGGCGGGCGCAAGCTGGCGCGCACGGCGCCGGTTTAGGCGGCGCCGGCGCGGATTCGGGCTTCGGCGGCGGGCGCGCGGCGGATTTCTTCAGCGATAAGGAAGGCGAGTTCAAGCGCCTGAGCGGCATTAAGGCGCGGGTCGCAGTGGGTGTGATAGCGACTGGAGAGATCGGCTTCCGAGAGGTTTTGCGCGCCGCCCAGACATTCGGTGACATTCTGGCCGGTCATTTCGAGGTGGATTCCGCCCGGATGGACGCCTTCGCTGCGGGCGCAGCGCATGAAATGGCGGACCTCTTCGAGGATTCTGGCTATCTTGCGGGTCTTGTAGCCGTTGGAGGCCTTGATGGTGTTGCCATGCATGGGGTCGCACGACCAGACGACCTTGCGGCCTTCGGCCTTGATGGCGCGCATCAGGGGGGGCAGGCATTGTGCGGCCTTGTCTGCGCCGAAGCGGCAGATGAGGGTCAGGCGGCCCGGCGTATTGTCGGGGTT
Source organism: Alphaproteobacteria bacterium (assembly GCA_965204775.1). Lineage (GTDB taxonomy): Bacteria > Pseudomonadota > Alphaproteobacteria > JAPOUT01 > CBDBFH01. The sequence continues at coordinate 23,032 of CBDBFH010000027.1, read as the reverse complement.
GAGAATGTCGGTCAGGCGCAGGAGATCGTCGCATTCGAGAGCCGGGCCGCATTTGAGGCCGATGGGGTTGGCGATTCCGCGGCAGAATTCGACATGCGCGCCGCCAGTCTGGCGGGTGCGGTCGCCGATCCAGAGCATATGCGCCGAAGTGTCGTAGGATTTGCCGGTGAGGGAGTCGACGCGGGTAAGAGCCTGCTCGTAGCCCAGGAGGAGGGCCTCGTGGCTGGTGAAGAATTCGACGCTGCGCAGTTGGGGCGCGGTCGAGGAGTCGACGCCGCAGGCGCGCATGAAGTCGAGGGCCTGGGTGATCTTTCCGGCGACTTCGCGGTAACGCTCACCCTGGCGGCTTTCGGCGACAAAGCTGAGGATCCAGTTATGGACCCGTTCGAGGTCGGCGAAGCCGCCCTGGGCGAAGGCGCGCAGGAGGTTGAGGGTCGAGGCCGACTGGCGATAGGCCTTGATCTGGCGGTCGGGGTCGGGGATGCGGGCGGCGGCGTCGAAGCGGATGTCGTTGATGATGTCGCCGCGGTAGATCGGCAGGGTGACGCCGCCTTGCTCTTCCTCTTCATTTGAGCGCGGCTTGGCGAATTGCCCGGCGATCCGCCCGACTTTGACGACGGGCAGCGCGCTGGCGAAGGTGAGCACGACCGCCATCTGGAGGAGGAGGCGGAAAGTGTCGCGGATATTGTCGCCGGAATGTTCGGCGAAGCTCTCCGAGCAGTCGCCGCCCTGCAGCAGGAAGGCGCGGCCTTCGGCGACCTCGCCCAGATGGGCGGTCAGACTGCGGGCCTCCCCGGCGAAGACGAGCGGCGGGAAACCGGCGAGGCGCTTCTCGACAGCCTCCAGCACCGCCCGGTCGGGATAGTCCGGGACCTGCCGTATCGGCTTTGTGCGCCAGCTATGCGGCGACCATGTGGTCATATCGGCCTCCTGAAGGGGAGCGAACGGGTTATAGAGCTTTTGCCCGCCTCATCACAAGAGGCTTTCGCCCCCGGAGCGTCAGCCCATTGTGACCAGTTCTTCGGAGGCGGTCGGATGGACGGCGATGGTCGCGTCGAACTGGGCCTTGGTCGCCCCCATGGTCACCGCGATTCCGATCAGCTGGATCAGTTCCCCTGAATCCGGCCCCAGAATGTGGATGCCCAGGATTTTATCGCTTTCCGGCTCGACGACCATCTTGAACATGGTCTGCTCGTTGCGGCCCGAAAGGGTGTGCTTCATGGGGCGGAAGGCGGATTTGTAAATTGTAACTTCGCCATGCTTCTCGCGGGCCTGCGCCTCGGTGAGGCCGACCGCGCCCAGCGCGGGCTGCGAAAAGACCGCGGTTGAAACGATGGAGTGATCGACCGCCGCCGGATTGCCCTTGAAGCGGGTCTCGACGAAGGCGATGCCCTCCCGGATCGCGACCGGGGTGAGATTGACCCGGTTGGTGACGTCGCCGATGGCATAGACCGAGTCCTGCGAGGTTTTTGAATAGGCGTCGACCGTGACTGCGCCATTGGGGGCGGTCTCGACTCCGGCGGCCTCGAGGCCCAGCTTGCCGGTTTGGGGCCGGCGTCCGGTGGCGTACATGACGAGGCCCGCCTCGAGCGTCTCGCCGCCTTTGAGGGAGAGTTCATAGCCCCTGCCCTTCGGCGTGATGGCGGTGACTTCGGTTTGGGTTCGGATGTCGACGCCCTTCTTGCCCATCTCCTGGCGGAGGAGACGGCGCAGGTCGTCGTCGAAGCCGGGGCGCAGGATTTCCTCGCCGCGATGGATGAGGGTGATGTCCGCGCCGAGGCCGTTGAAGATTCCGGCGAATTCGATTCCGATATAGCCGCCTCCGACGATGACGATTTTTTCGGGCAGCCGGTCGAGGTGGAAGGCCTCGTTCGAGGTGATCGCATGTTCGATGCCGGGGACGCCGCCGGGCTTGAAAGGCCAGGCGCCGGTCGAGATGAGGATGGTTTCGGCGGTGACGGAGCGGCCTTCCGCTTCGAGATAGACCTCATGGGGTCCGCGCAGGCTGGCCTGGGTCTGGAGGAGGCGGACTCCGGCATTGTTGAGGTTTTCGATATAGACGCGGTTGAGGCGGTCGACTTCGGCGTTCTTGTTGGCGACGAGGGTGGGCCAGTCGAAGCGGGGGCGGGCGGCCTGCCAGCCGAAGCCGCGGGCGTCTTCGAAGTCCTCGCCGAAATGGCTGGCATAGACGAGGAGTTTTTTGGGGACGCAACCGCGGATGATGCAGGTTCCGCCGACGCGGTCCTGTTCGGCGATGGCGGTCTTTGCTCCGGCCTCGGCGGCGAGGCGCGCGGCGCGCACGCCGCCCGATCCGGCGCCGATCACAAACAGGTCATAGTCGAAAGAGGGCATTATGGGGTCTCCGTGGCATTTTCGATCAGGCGGGCCGAACCGTCCGGCGCGCCGATGACGGCGCAGGAAGCAAAGCCCGGAAACAGCCCGTGCCCGGCGACACAGGGCAGGGCGTCGAGGCGGCGGGCGGTTTCTTCCGGGCCGGGGATTTCCGCGCAGGCGCAATCATAGATGAGATTGCCGCTATCGGTGTTAAAATTTCCTCCATCCGGCGTCCGGCGCAGGGTGATCCGGGGAGCGCGGACGCCGCTTTGGCGCAGGGCGCGGGCGAGCGCATCTTGCGCAAGCGGGCCTGCGCCGAAGGCGAAGACCTCGACCGGCAGCGGGAAGCGGCCCAGTTGGGCGACCTGCTTGCTCTGATCGGCGATGACGACCATGCGCGCCGAGAGGGCGGCGGTGATCTTCTCGCGCAGGAGCGCGCCGCCGCCGCCTTTGATGAGGCACAGGGCGGGGTCGATTTCATCCGCGCCGTCAATGGTCAGGTCGATCCTGGCGGGGGGCCGGGGGGCGAGGGGGATCCGGTTTTTTGCGGCGCGGCGTTCGGTCCGCTGCGAGGTGGCGACGCCGGTGATGCTCAGGCCCTGGGCGATTTTCTGTCCGAGGAGGTCGAGGAAGAGATCGGCGGTCGAGCCGGTGCCCAGACCGAGCACCATGCCCGGCTTGACGAAATCGAGCGCGGCGCGGGCGGCGGCGCGTTTGGCGGCGGTCTGGCTCATCGGGTTGAAGGGGTATGGGGTTGGGGGTGGTTAACCCCTTTTGACGGGGGACGGGGTTTCCTATAGCATGAATGGCGGGAGAGGAAAGGCGCCGAGACTTGTAGGCGGCGGGGGTTCCGTCGCTGTTATGCGGCAGGCGCTGTCCGTGCCGTTTGGGGGCGAGAGGCATGGACGACATTTTGGTGAAGATTGAGAATGCAACGGCCTCGCGGACGGGACGGGCGATTCTGTCGGGGGTTGACCTGGAATTGCGCCGGGGCCGGATTCTGATGGTGATCGGCCCCAACGGGGCGGGTAAGACGACGCTGGCGCATGTGATTTTGGGTCTGGCGGCGCTGGACGGGGGGCGGTTGACACGCGCGCCGGGTTTACGGATCGGCTATGTGCCGCAGGGTTTTGAGACGACTCATGCGGTTCCGGTCAAGGTGCGCGATTTTCTGCATTTGCCGAGGCGCAGGCCGAAGGGCGAGGTTGAGGAGGCGCTTGAGCTTCTGGGGGCCGGGGAGTTGGCGGATCGTCCTTTGCAGGTTTTGTCGGGGGGGGAGATGAAGCGGGTTTTGCTGGCGCGGTCGCTTTTGGGCCGCCCTGATCTGTTGCTGTTTGACGAACCTGCGGCCTTCATGGACGCCGACGGTCAGAGCGCCTTTTATGCCTTTGCCGCCGAGCTGCCGCAGCGGCGCGATTGCGGCATGATGCTGATTTCGCATGATATTCATCATGTGATGTCGGCCTCGAACGAGGTTTTGTGCCTGAACAATCACATTTGCTGCCGGGGCGCGCCCGGCGAGCAGGAGGCCGGGGATGAGTCGCTTTCGGTTTATCATCACCGGCACGATCACAGTCATAATCCGCTTCCGCCGCGGCCCGCTCCGTGAGCGGCTTTATTGCGACGGCTTTGGCCGCCGGACTGGTGGCGGCGGCGGTTTCTGCGCCGTTTGGGTGTTTTGCGGTTTGGCGGCGGATGTCCTTTTTCGGCGATTCTCTGGCGCATGCCTCTCTTTTGGGTGCGGGTCTGGGGTTATTGGCGGGGGTTTCGCCGTTCGGGGCGCTGACGTGTTTTTGTCTGGCGGCGGCGCTTTTGCTGGCCTATGCGAGTGAGAAGCATGTGCCTTTTGACGCGCTGCTGGCGGTATTGGCGCATGGGGGATTGGCGTTTGGGGTTTTGCTGACGCATCTGGCCTCGATTGAGGGTCCGGGGCATATGGAGGAGGGCGATCACGAAGACGGGCACGAAGACGGGCACGGAAACGGGCACGAAGGCGGTCACGCAGATGAGGGTTTGTCGAACATTCATGGTCTGGAAGAGTTTTTGTTCGGCAGTCTGGAGCGGATTGGTCTGGGCGATTTGTTCTGGCTTTGTGTGACGGCGGCGCTGGCGCTGGCGGGCCTGGTCTGGATCTGGCGCTCTTTGTTGATGGCGACTTTGGCGCCGGATCTGGCGCAGGCGGAGAATGTTCCGGTTGTCCGGGTTCGGGCGATTTTTCTGGCTTTGCTGGCGCTGGTGGTTGCGGTTGAGATTCGGGTGACGGGGGTTTTGCTGGTTTCGGCGCTATTGATTATTCCGGCGGCGGCGGCGCGCGGGTTTGTGTCCACGCCGGGTCAGATGTTTTGGGGGGCATTGGGGATTGGGTTTGTTTCGGTATTGGGTGGGATGGGGGTTTATGGCCTTCTGGGGACTCCGCCCGGCCCTTCGATAGCGTGTGTTGCGGTGGTTTGTTTTCTGGCCTCGCGGCTGGCGTTTGTCGGGAGGGGCGGGGCGCTTTCCGGCTAGAGCCGGAGATTTGCCGCCTGCGCGATGCAGATCAGGCCCATGACGAAGATCAGCCACCGGCTGGCCCGGCGGAATTGCTCCTCGCTGAGGCGGCCCAGAATCTGTTTACCCCCCGCCGCGCCGCCCAGCGCCAGCAGAACGATCAGGGCATAGAGCCAGGCCGGATGGGCCGAAAGCGCCGGACTCCAGCCTGCAACGATGGAAAAATAGGCGACCTTGACCGCATGTCCGGCGGTTTGGGTGGCGGCCTTGATCGCGACCACCTGATGGCGGCCCAGCGCCGGATTAAGAAAGAAGATGTGGAGGAGCGGGCCGGAGACTCCGGCGGTCAGATGGAGCGCATTGACGCCGAAGCCGCACAGGACGGCGGTTCCGGGGCGGGTTGCGTCCAGCGAGGAGCGCGCGGGCAGCGCCGCCCCGGCAATCCCGACCAGCCCAAGGAGGAGAAAGATCAGCGGCGCATCGGGCGTGAAGCGGAAGGCGTAGAACAGCGCGGCGACCGCGCCGGTTCCCAGTCCGTAATAGAAAAGAATGCGCCACCCCTGCCCTCCTGCGTGGCGGCGATTGAGCAGCCAGCGCCAGCCATTGGAGGCCGCCTGCGCGACTCCATGCAGGATCAGGGCCGGGACCGGCGGCAGGACAAACAGCAGGACGGCCATCAGAAACAGCCCCCCGGCCATGCCGAAAACGCCGGAGAGCAGCGAGGCCAGCAAGACCGCCGCCGCCAGCAGCAGGACGAGGCCGGGCTCCATCAATTTTGTGCGGCGCGGCGGGCGATTTCCTCGCGAAGCAGCCAGAGGCGGTCCTGCCCCCAGAGCGCAAATTCCGGTTCAGACCCCGGACCGATCAGGCGGAAACTCGGCACCCCCCAGCATCCCGCGCCGGCCAGCGCCAGCCGGTTGGCCTCGACCTCCTCTTCCCATGCCGGGTCGTCGAGATGGGCGCGGGCCTCCTCAAAGGACAGCCCCAATTTCTCAAAAATCTCGCGCAGCACCTTCGGCGCATAGATGTCGCGGCCCTCGGAGAAGGCCCCCCGCAACAATATCCCCAGAAACTCTCCGCCCTTGCCCTTCGCCGCCACAAATGGAAACAGCGAATAGCCCCGCCGCACCGGCGGGCCAATCGGGTCCAGAAACTTTTCCGCAAAAGGCAGGCCCCGCGTCTCCGCCTCGCGCTTGACGTCGCGGAAGATATAGACCCCTTTCGCCCGGCTCACCGGCAGGCCCCGCATGACCATCGGCAAAACCGGGCGCACGGTCAGTTCGACCGGATACTTCTCCGGCAAAGCCATCGCCTCGGCATGAGCCAGATAGCTATAGGGACTGCGCAATGAGGAAAAATATTCGAGGCGCATAATCGCCTTGCCGGGAATCGAAGCAGGCGCTTTGAGTTTGCGCTCCGCCACCGGCCCGGCGGGCGCTCCGGCCCGGCGCGCGCCCAGATCGGCGAGGCGCTTCTCCAGATAGGGCAGCCGGTCGAGGCCCCAATAGCACTCCCCCTCATAGGCGAAGACCGCGCCCAGATAATGGCCCATTTCGCGGCGGAGCCGGGTTCCCTCTTCCTCGCGGTCGCGTGCTTTCTGCGCCGGGACGCTGCCGTGCTTTTCGGCCAGCGCCTTCATGCGGGCCTCGTCTCCGGCCCACAGCGCCGCCGAAACCTCTGCCGCGCACGCAATGAACCCCTCCGGCTCCTGCGCCGCCAGAATCCGCCGGGCCGGTTCCAGACAGGCCGCAGAGGGCGGCCCCCCCGGATCGGAAAAGGCGACTCCGTAAAACGGCGCAATCCTCCCGGCGTCAAGGCGGGCATAGGCGGCGAGCATTTCCGGCTCCGGCGCGGAGATCCGGTCGGGGCTTCCGGCCAGTTGCGGCGCCAATTCGATCTCGAAGCGGCGCGCCAGTTCGCCCAGTATCTGCGCGGTCAGGCAGCTATAGGGGTCGTCCAGCTGGTGAAAATAGAAGACCCGGTGAGGCCGCTTCTCGCGAATGCGCTTGCGCTCGGCGGCGGCGCGTTGCTTCTCCCGGCGGGCGGGAGAGGCGATCTGCCGTATAACCAGACTGGTCAAGAGCCGCCGGACGCGCCACCCCCGCTCGGGCCTTGTATTCGGCTTTGCCTTCATTGCGCCGCTGCCCTGGCGGGGGCCAGCCCCCGCGCCTGTGAGTGCGCGGCGCGGCGCAAGGCGACTCCGGCGCTGGCGAGCAACCCGGCCACAATCAAAAAGAGCGGAACCAGAATGCGCGGCGAGGCCAGCACAAAGAACGGCTCGGAGGCCGCGACATAGGTGGTCTCGACCGAGGCCCATTTATGCGGAGACAGCGCCGCAAACTCCGGATTTGCCCCCATTTCCAGCATGTCGCGCCTGCTGCGATAGCGCACGAGCGCAACCTGATCCCACTGCATGTCCTGTCCGGCGGGGGCGATGATGGTCAGGGGCATGTTCCCCCCCGCCACCGGATGGCCGGCATTAGGCAGAAGGTGGTTCAGGACGACGTTGCTCGTATAGAAGTCGTCGGCCTCGGCGACGGTCGCGGCCTTTCCGGGAAAGCCTTCGGGATAGAGCGGCGGCTCTTCGCGGAATTTGATCAGATTGACCATGTAGAATTCCTGGCCGTCGTCACTTTCGGCGAAGCGCCGCAGGTCTTCGATCTGGTTGAAGGGGGAATGGGAGTTGGCCCCGGCCCGTTGTTCGATTCTGCTGATCAGCCGTTCGATTTCGGCGGCGGTGAGCGGCGTGCGGCTGCCTTCGTACCAGCCTGCGAAGAGCCACCAGACCGCCGCCAGTGCAAGCCAGATCGCCAGATGCGCCATTGCTTTCATTTTTGTCCTCCGTTCATTGCTTGAGTCCGGCGAGACATCCGGTTTCGTCCAGGATTGGATCGAGGAGGTTTTTTTCGGCGGCTTCGGCATAGCGCCCGCGGAGCACTTTCAGCGAGCGGGCGTGATATTTCTGGGTGTTCTGGCGGAAGGGGCTGCCTTCCAGTTCGACTTCGAACTGCGCCTGGCCCGCGGCGAGCGCCTTTGCGTTGGCCTGCGTCCAGGGGAGGAAGAGGGCGGCGACTTCCTGCGCGAGGATCGGGGACAGGCCGGGGGCGAGCGCCTCCCAGTTTTCCCAGTCTCCCTCCTGTTCGGGCTTGATCATGCGCTTGATCCAGGGGAGGAGGCCGGGGGTTTGTGTTTCGATGATTTTGCGCGGGGTTGGGTCGGTCCATGCGTTGTAGATTTGCCCCCACAGGCCGAAATCGGCGAGGGCCGGGCGGCCTCCGAAGACATAGGGTCTGTCGGCGAGATGGGCCTCCAGCAGGCGGCAGAGGCGCTTGAAGGAGGCTTCGATCTGTCCGGCGGTGGCGTCGCTGGAGCCGACGAAGGAGCGGCGCGGGATCATGCGTTTGCGGATCATGGCGGCGATTCGTCCGGCGAGGAAATGGCGCACCCCCGGCAGGCGCGCCCAGAAGGCCGGGGGCAGCTGGAGTTCGGCGATGCGCTGCGCCGCCGAGTTTTGGTCGGCTTCGCAGGCCCAGCGGTAATGGAACATATGCTTGTTGCCCCACTCGTCGGCGTATTCTTCGAGGAGGGCGGAGATGAAGGCGGCGCGGGGATCCGGGGGTATGATTGAGGGTTCGGGGTATTTGGCCTCGAGGGTTTCGATGAGGGGGGTTGAGTCCTGCATGGCCTCGCCGCCTGGGGCAAGGACGAGGGGGATCAGGGGGAGTTTGGCGTATTTGGCGAAGGTGGCGGCGTTGGAGCGGTCGCGGATGATCCACTCATGGGCGATGCCCTTATAGCGGAACCACGACCGGACTTTGACCGAATAGGGTGAAAGTTCGACGCCGTAGATGCGATAGGCTTCCATGCCTGCCCCTCCCTTCTGGCTACGGACCGATCTTATGCCAGAATGTGCCGGAGACTCAAGAGCCTCGCCGCCTGTAGCGGTGGCGGCGGACAGGTCATCGGTGGCGGCAATGGCGGCTCTCCCCCCCCTTCAACGAGCCGGTCTCATGCTAGACTGCGCCGGAGATTTCAGGGGAGGGGCAAATGCTGAAAGTGATTGGCGCGCCGGGTTCGCCTTACAGCCGGAAGATGCGGGCGGTACTGCGTTTCCGGCGGATTCCGTATTGCTGGATCACCCGGGGCGGTCCGGACGATCCGGGGGGCTGGGATGTTCCGGTCGCGCTGATTCCGATTGTGGCGTTTCCGGATGGCGAGACGCTGATCGACTCGACGCCGGTCATTCGCCGCCTGGAGGAGGAGCATACGGCGCGCCGGATCGTTCCGGAGGACAGGGCGCTGGCCTTTCTGGACTTTCTGATCGAGGACTTTGCCGACGAGTGGCTGACCAAGGCGATGTTTCATTACCGCTGGGCCTATGAGGCGGACATTGCGAAGGCGTCGGCGGTTTTGCCGCGATGGGGGCAGACCGCCGCGCCGGAGGCGGAGACTGCGCCGCTGTCGAAATATATCGCCGAGCGCCAGATCGGGCGGATGGCGCTGGTCGGCTGCAACCCGGTGACCGCGCCGGTGATCGAGGAGAGTTACCGGCGGCTTTTGCGCGCGCTGGACGCTTTGCTTCAGAAGGGGCGCTTTATCATGGGTTCGCGTCCGGGGGCGTGTGATTTTGGGGTTTACGGGCAGTTGTCGCAGCTGGTTTTGTTTGACCCGACTCCGGCGGCGGCGGCGCTGGAGGAGTCGCCCCGGGTTGTTGCGTGGTGCGAGAATATGGAGGACCTGAGCGGGGTCGAATGGCAGGGCGAAGGCTGGCTTTCGCGCGAGGCGGCGGTGGAGAATCTTCGGGAGCTGCTGGGCCTGGGCGGCGAATACTATGCGCCGTTTTTGCTGGCCAACGCCGCCGCGCTGGCGGCGGGGGAGAAGGAGGTTTCCTGCGAGATTTCCGGCAAGCCCTGGCGGCAGGGTTCGTTTCCCTATCAGGGGAAGTGCCTGACCCGTCTGCGCGAGTTTTATGGGTCGCTGGACGGGAGCGAACGCGCTCTGGCCGATGCGGCGCTCAAGGGCAGCGGCTGCGAGCGATTGTTCGCCTGAGCGCGCTCAGAAATTATATTTGATGTTGAGGCCGAAGCCCCAGAAATCGAGTTCGTCGGAGCTGAAGCGGAAAGCGACGTCCTGCTCTCCGACGCGGGAGGCGTGGCTGCGGAGCCGGTCAAAGGCTCCGCCGTCCTCGAAGTCGCTGAGGAAGAGGGCGTAGCGCAGTTTGAGTCCGAGGGTGATGCTGTCTGTGACGGCCTGGTCGACGCCGATGAGGAACTGGAGCAGCGCCGAGGTGTCTTCCAGTTCGGTGGAGACGGAGGTGGTGCGTCCGCTGACGGAGGCGGGATCGGTGACGGGATCGGTTCGGGCGGCGAGGAGGTGGTAGTCGAGGGCGGTGGTGGCGAAGCCGATGCCGAAGCCCAGATATGGCGTCCACGTCTCGACGGGGAAGTCGCGATAGCCGTTGACGGCGAAGCCATGAGACTCGACGCCGCCGATGCGCTCTTCCAGCCTTGCGAATTCTATTTCGTCGAGGCCGGCGGCGAGGCCGGTGATGGCGAGGTTGGAGCGGTCATTGTGGCTGGAGGCGCGGTAGAAGTATTCGGCTTCGAGGCGGTAGTATTTGCCGAGGCGGATTCCGGCGGCGAAGCCTGCGAGCGAGCCGGTTCCGGATTTGAAATCATTTGTCCAGGAGGTTCCGCCCGGTTGGAAGGTGAAGGGGTTGCCCTGATTGTCGGTGAAGGCGGGATCGTTTCCGGTTCCGGGGTCGTTGTCGGAGCCGGAGGTAGAGAAGGAGGGGAGGACATTGAATCCGACATCGCTGCTCAGATAGAGGTTGGGCCTTGCGAAGGCGGGGGGTGCGGCGAGCGTTGCGGCGAGCGCGGCGGCGGCGCAGACGAGGGCGAAGCGGGCGGCATGGATTTGCATTTCGGCCTCCTTGAGAAGCGAAAAGAAGCGAAAATCGGTTTTATATCCGCTTCATTCATAAACCATGCGCTGTGCCGGGACAAGTTAGCGGCGAGAATCCCCGCCACCCGGCGCGATGCGGGAGAGGGCGCACGGGGACTCGAACCCCGGACCCGCTGATTAAGAGTCAGCTGCTCTGCCAACTGAGCTATGCGCCCCCGCCGCCGAGACTAGGACGGAATCCTCCTGCCTCTCAAGGGGCTAGCGGAGGGTTGCCGCCGGGGTCCGGCTGATTTCGGCCTGGCGGTGGACGTGGACGCTCATCAGCAGGCCGGCGCCGATCATCATCGTCAGCAGTGACGAGCCTCCATAGGACAGGAATGGCAGCGGCACCCCGACCACCGGCAGCAGGCCCATCACCATCGCGATATTGATGAAGACCTGAATGAAGAGGATTCCGGCGAAGCCCTGGGCGAGCAGTCTGCCGAAATGGTTGCGGCTTTGCAGGGCGATGGCGAAGGCGGCGGCGATCATGCCGGCATAGAGGGCGAGAATGACGAGGCCCCCGGCGAGGCCGAATTCTTCGCCGAGCATGGTGAAGACGAAGTCGGTCTGTTTTTCCGGGATGAAGTTGAGCTGGCTTTGGGTTCCCTTGAGGAAGCCGCGCCCGAAGAGTCCGCCTGCCCCGAAGGCGATTTTGGACTGGAGGATGTGATAGCCCGCGCCGAGGGGATCGCGTTCAGGGGAGAGGAAGGAGAGGAGGCGGGCTTTCTGGTAGTCATGGAGGAGGAAGCGCCAGGCGAGGGGGGCGGGCTGAACCCGCGCAAGGCCGATCTCCAGCTCTGGAGGGAGACATTCGCGGCGGCGCTACGGGATCGTGGCGTCGAGGCCGAGGCGACCCCGCGCCGGGCGCGCGGCATCATTCGCAAGTCGGAGAGGACGCCTGTGCGGAAGCTGCGCGACCGTTTCGAACGGGGCGAGGGGCCGATGCCGGACACGCTGAGGGGGGCGCTGAAGGAGGCGGCGGGACCGCCCGTCGCGGACCGGCCCTGGGAGGCGCGAGCGAAACAGCGGCAGGCGGAAATCCGGCGGTCGCTCGTCGTCGAGGCTCTTCGGCTTCAGGCCTCGACGACGGAGAAGGACCGACGACTGGGCGCGGATCTGGAAGCGTTCGTCCGACATCTGCCGCCAGTTGCAACGCGTCGGGAGATTCTGGCGCGCGCGCTCACGATCGACCGGGGAGGGGAGCATCCAGCCAGGGGGCGCGAACGCTAGCGAGACGACAGCCGAAGTCGGTGGGAGCGCTTTCAGCCACCATGCCGATGTCCAGTTTCGACGCGAATGCCAAGTTCGCAAGGCGACCCGTTGCGGACATAGTTAGATCAGTTCCGCTATAGATGGCTTATGACCACCACCACTCCAACGCGGGATGCCGAAGCTACCCGACACGCGATCCTTCGGGCTGCGCTGGACCTCTTCGCTGAGGAGGGTTTCGAGGCGGTCGGAGTCCGCTCTATTGGAGCGCGCGCGGGCGTCGATCATTCGCTGATCAGCCGATACTTCGGTGGAAAGGACGAGCTTTTCGTCGAAGTGATCAAATCTGGGAGCGTGAACTGGCAGCGTCGCTGGGGAGATCGTGAGAGCTTCGCTGAGCGCGTGACGGATGATGTTCTGGCGGTTCCAAATGGCGGAAGGGTGCTGCGCGACTTGCTCGTTCTGATGCGCTCCGCTGGATCAGATAAGGCCAAACGCCTCATCGATGAAGCGTTGGGTCAACAAGGCTTTCGCGACCTTGAAGCATGGATCGGGGGCGAGGACGCAGATGTCCGTGCGCGCCTGCTTATGGGCTTTCTCGCCGGTATGGCCATCACCCGCGATCTGAACATTAAGTTTGACCTCAGTCACGAACGCGCCGTCGTAATGCGCGAGCAACTCCGTTCAGCGGTTGCTGCCTTCCTCATGCCAGCGACTTGAGAACGCCAGTCCGCTTTCCACCCATCTCGGACTTCGGCGAGGTCCGCTGAAGGGTAAGGTTTCGATGTCCAAAACATCGATAAGCGGTTCGATCACGGCGGGCTCCGATCGTCGGCTGGACGATCCTAGCGCTCCCGCCGCCGTTCCGCGTGCCCCCTCGCCGGAGCGCCCGCCCTGTCCTGGGACCGATCGGTCTCCGGCCGGACCCGCGCCCAGGCCCGCGCCATCAGCCGCGCCTGGGCCGCTGGATCGGCGATCAGGGTTCTGACCACGACCGCCGCCATCTCAAGACGGCGTCTGACATCGTCCTGCGAGGGCGGACCCTGTCGCGCCGAAGGCTTCTTGCGGTCGGATCTCCGATCGGGCTCTTCAGCGGCCGCCTGCCTGTCCCGCTCGGTCGGCTTGTAGCCCGCGATCTCCATTCCAAGCGTTCGCCCCTGAACCCAGACCTCGCGGCGGAAAGCTTCGTCTCCCGACACCTTGAGACCGGACCAGCCGCGGTGCTGCGCGATCCTGAGCATGGCGGCGACGGAGTCCGGATAGGCGTGGCGCGAGGTCAGCGACCGGCCGTGGTCCCGGAAGGCCGGCTCGGCTGTCTTGTGGTCCCGGTAGTAGCGTTCGGGGCGGCCCTGTCGGTCCCGCTCGATCAGGTATCTGTCGAGGATTTGGGAGGGCACATCGCCCTTGTCGAGAGATCGGCGGCCGGGGCCGGCGCTGGACTGTGGTCCAAGCCGATTGGCCGGCGATGATGGCGGGGGCGTTTGCGTCACGGCCGGCGCTCACGACCGGAGACGGTGGATGGCGCCGAGACGATCCGATCCAGCCAGGCCTGAACCTCGCCCTCTGTCGCACCCGGCGGTGGAGGAGTCAGGCCCTCCCGCGCGAAGCGGCGGACGATGCTGTCGAAGTCCATATCTGCCTCCGGTTCAGGTGAGGGGGGCGGCGGCTGCCGTACCGATGAGGCTCGAGGCGCTGCCGCGCGTGACTTGATCTCCGGCGGCGGGCGGAGCCGGCCCGTGAAGCGTCGGTCGCGGTAGTAGACGAGCTTGCGGCCGCGTGTCGGCGCGAGACCGGCCTTGAGGACGATCAGGGCCTTGCTGGAAAGCTGCATGAGTTCCTGGGGGAGCATGAGGGCGCGCTTCTGGTCGGAGTCGGTCAGGCTGCGCCGGCCTTGCCCCAGGCCCATGGGCCGACTGCGGCTGCGCGCCCGATAGGTGTAGTAGCCGAGCCGCTCGCTCAGCTCCTGGGCCACCTTCAGCTCCTTTGGGGCGAAGACGATCTCGAGACCGCAGTTGGTGAGGATGTCCTCGGTGACGTCGGGACCGTAGAGGGCGCGCAGCTGCGAGGGGCTCTGGATCACAGGCAGAAGGCGCAGCCCGTAGCCCGCCACCCAGGCGAAGGCGTGGGCCAGCACGGGCGCGCGACCGAGGCGCGCGAACTCGTCGAGAAGGACGAGGGCGGGGAGATCCTCGGCGGAGGGGAGGGTGCGGCTGTTAAGGTCCACCAGCTGCTGGAAGAGCAGGGCGTAGAGCGGGGCCACCCGGTCCATGTTTTCAGGCGAGGCGGCGAGGTAGAGGGACAGGCTCCCGCCACGAAGAGCCCGCAGGTCGAAGTCGCTGACGCTCGTCGCGGCGTCCACCAGGGGATTGATCCATAGCCCCATCCGGGTGGTGATGGACTGGCGGATCGACGCGAAGGTGTTCTCCCCGCTGCTGCAGAAGTCCGTCAGGGCCGAGACGGCGCCGTGGGGAAGCGGGTCGCCGTCCTTGCGGCGTTGCGCCAGCAGCTTGGGAAAGCGATCGCGCGGATCGCCTTCGGTCAGCTGGCGATAGAGTTCGCCCAGGGTGAACGGCAGGTCCGGGGTCGCCGCGACATAGGCGCCGACCCCGATGAAGCCGGTGCGCGCCGCCTCGGACCAGAACGGGTCGGCATGACTGTGAGCGGGAAAGAGCATGCCGGCGATGCGCTGGAGTTCGTCGAGTACGGTGATGGGGGAGGCGCGGTCGATGTGACCGAGCGGATTGAAGCGGGAGGTGCGCCCATCGGCGGCGAGTGGATCGAACAAGTGAACCGTCTGACCTGCCTCCGCCCGGAAGCCCGCCGTCGCGTTGAAATTCTCCCGCTTCATGTCGAGGACCACGACGGAGTCCGGCCAGGCCAGCAGATTGGGGATCACCACCCCGACGCCCTTGCCGGTCCGGGTGGGCGCATAGAGCATGACATGCTCCGGGCCGTCGCTGATCAGCAGGGCGTCCACCGTCTGGCCGATCAGGACGCCGGTTTTGGCCCGCAGACCATGGCGGCGCTGCTCGCCGGCGGTCGACCAGCGTGCAGCGCCATGCAGGGGGCGACGAATTCCAAGAGCGATCGCGACGGCGAGGATCAGCAGAACCAGGCCCATTGACCCGGCTCCCACGGCGAACCAGCGGCGGACCTCCGGATCGTGACGGTAGTAGAAGAACCACGCCGGGACCCGGACGGGGTCGATTTCGGCGGAGAAACGGCCCAGGCCGATCAGGGAGATGGTCAGGGCGCCGACCGCGAAGAGGACGAGGCCGGCGAGGACCGCCGCCGCGACCAGGCCCGCCCTAGTCGCCGGGGCGGCGCTTGCGAAGCGGGTCATGCCAGACCTCCGTCATCAGGAAACGGCCATCGGACTTCTTCATCTGGACCACCACATCGACCATCAGGTGCAGCATGGTGCGGATGTCGTCGCGCGGCAGGTCGCGACCGCCCTCGGATTCGCGAACCAGCAGCGTCAACTGTTCGAAGGCGAGGAAGGCCGAGTCCGCATGGACCGTGGTGATCGATCCGGGATGGCCGGAGTTCACATTGCGAAGGAAGAAGAATGCCGTTCCGTCGCGAAGCTCCTGAAGGAGGATCCGGTCCGGACGCATGCGCAGGGCGCTTTCCAGCAGGGCCTTCGGGCCGACCTTGGCCAGGCCCTGTCCGTCCTTCGAATAGAGGAGGTGAACCACATTGCGCTGCGGCAGCACGAGCTCGCGCGTGTCCTCGATCGTCAGCAGCCGCTCATGACCGGGGATGAGCTCCACCAGACCCTTGGCGAAGGTCGTCTTGCCGGACCCTGTCGCGCCGGAGATCAGGATGTTGCGGCGGCGCTCGACCGCAAGGCGGAAGAAGGCGACCCAGTCCCCGGCCTCCCGCAAGCGGATCAGCTCGGCGTCGGTCTCGTCGATCTCGTCGCCGGTGACCGCCTCCGCGGTCGAGAACAGGCCGGCGGCCCGGAAGTCCTCCAGGCCCATCCGGGTCCCGGACGGCTTGCGGATCGTCAGCGACACCGTCCCGGCCGGCGCGACCGGCGGCAGGACGATCTGACATCGGGCGTCTCCGGGAAGGACGGTCGAGCAGATCGGCCGCTCGGCGTCGACGTCCTGCCCCGTGTAGGCGGCCGCTGCGACCGCGAGCGTCCTGAGCCAGCTTTCCGTCAACTCGGGAACATCATGCCACCGCCATCCGTCCGCCGCCTCGACACCGACCTCTCCGGGTCGATTGATGACCACCTCCGTCACCGTGGGCGGCTCGAGGAACCGGCGCAGCGGCTCCAGGTAGTGATCGATGACGGAGGTGTCGCGCATCACCTGGGCCGAAGCCGGTAGACGTCGGCGAAGTTGAGGTCCTGGGCCACGAAGATCGAGACCTCCGATCCCTGGGCCCGACGCAGGGTGGGCGGAATGCCGACCGACCCCTGCAAGGCGACCGAGGCCGCGTCCGACGGGACGCGGGCGGTGGCCTGGAGCGATTGGCCGCCGCCCGCGGCGGCATAGGCCGCGTCATCGACGATGGACAGCAGCAGGGCGCCGCCGAACCGGTCCCAGAAATGAGTGTCGATCACCCCGTCTATCCCCGCGCGTCCCAAGGCGTCGGCTGCGGGCGAGGCCAGGGCGATGCCCACCCCGCCCGGCGTGACGGCGCGGGTCCAGAGCACGAACAGGCGGCCCCGACCGGGCTCCACAGCGCCCTGATACTCGCCCAGAACCCGGGTGCCTCGCTCCAGAAGCACCACGGCGCCGTTCTCCGAATAGACGTCTCGGGAAATGAGGCAGGTGACATAGCCGGGCGTGGAACTGTCCATGCCCGTCTGAAGGACGCAGGGCAGGTTCGAGCCCGCCGTGATGAGGAGGTTCCGATCGGGCAAGAGGCCGGCGCGAGCCTCGCCAATGGGGCTGATGCGGCGCAACTGATCGAGTGCGTGTCCCGCAGGCTCGGCCTGGGCGCTCGCTCGTTGAGGGATGGCCGAACCCGCCGGCGGTGCTCCGCCGCCCGATCGGCTATAGGCGAGGACGGGCGCGCGTCGGGCGCTTTCGGCGAGCGCGCGGCGCTGGTCTTCCGCCGTCGGCCCGGACGAAGAGGAGCCTCCGGCCGCCGGGTCGATCGCCGGGATGGTCTCTCCGTCCTCCATGAGCGACGGCGCGGACGGATCGGCTTCGGCGTTCTCCAGGAGGGGCGGCTCGGCGCGACGAGCGGGCTCGAACGGACTCATCTGCCGCGGGGGCGTGTCGTCGCGGGGGGTGTCGCGATCCCGCGCGTCGCCCCGGTCCCAGGTGGCGAACAGGAAGACGCCGCAACCGACCGCCAGCGCGGCCAGGGTGATCACACGTCCCTGCCGCCCGCCGAAGCGCCCGGCGATCGGCGAAACGCCGCGATCGTGCGCGGGGGCCTGCAGTTCGGATCCCTCGGACGGCGGCGGGGCATCGCTGGTCATGGGCGGTCTCCGGTCACGGTTCGATCCACGACGGGGGAGGCGGTGCCCGTGCCGGTGGCGGCGCCGCGCGGATCGAAAGCTTCGTTGAAGATGCAGAGGACGGCGTCGCCGTGCCGCAGCCGAAGGCCGCCGACGACGCCGTGGATAACGACGAACTCGCCCCGGACGTCATAGGGAACGATGCGCTCGGATCCGTCGGCCGCGACTTCGAACACGGCCGGAACCGGCTGATTGCCCGGGAAGCGCAGAACCGTGAAACGGCCGTTGTCCGTCACCTCGCTCGGCTGAAGACGGGCGTCTCCCTGAACCGAATAGGCGAGGTTGCGCCGACCCTCGATGGCGCCGGCCTGAAGCTCGAGGCCCACCAGCCGCTCTTCAGCCACCTGGGCCGAAGCGGCGAGGAGCGCCGCGGCCCTCGCCCGGTCGTCATCCGGATAGCGGAACCGAATCTGATAGGCGGTCTGGTTCGCGGCCCGATCCTGGGCCTGGAGCTCGAAGACGTAGTGGCGGGCGACGCCGGCGCGTTCGGTCACGACCAGAAGATTGGTCGACTGGTGGCGCTCGCGCGGTTTCAGGAACAGGACGGAGCCTTCGGCGGCCACTTCCCACGCGACGCTGTCCCCGATCGCCGCATGGCGGATCGTTTCGTCGGGAGAGAAGATGACCTGGGTCGCGGTGCGAAAGGCGCCGGAAATCCGATACACGCCGTCCGGCGCATAGGTGAGTTCCTGGATGCGTCCGGCAGGGTCGACCTGGGCAAGGACCATGGTCGGCGCAGCGGACAGCAGCAGGACGGCGGCGAGGCAGAGAGACGGACGTTTCATCGGATCACCTCGGGATCGGCGCGATAGGAGGTCACCTGGAAACCGAGCGGGTTCCGGAGGCGGTCGGCCTCGGACATCGGCGCACGGGTGTAGGAAAAGGCGATCGTCGCGATCCAGTCGCTCTCGGTCACCTGCTGGGCCTGCCTCACCGTCCTGCGGAAGCGGACGTTGGCGACATCGTCATTGATGAAGCCGATGGCGCGGATCGAGACCACAGCCTCGCCATTCTCGCCGTACAGGTTCTGCGGGCTTTCAGGATTGGAGCCGCGATAGAGATCGGCCCAGCGCCTCTGCTCGCCCGCCGCCGACAGAAGCGAGACCTGGCGGAAGGCGTCCTCGGCGGCGGGATCGAGATAGCCTTCCCGACCCCGCACATACTGTCCGAGGAAGTATTTGCTGACGGCTTCGTCGTAGCGGACCGGCCCGTCCTCGGCGGACAGGCCGCGCACGACGTCCACCGCGCCGGTCGTCCCGTCGACGCGGATCACGAAAGGTTCGCTCGTCTTCAGGGGCGTCAGGAGGGCGACAGCCGCGGTGGCGCAGATCGCGAGGGCGGTCGCCGCGCCAGCGGCGGTCCAGGCGAGACGGCGGGAGCGAAGCGCGCTGGCCAGCCGGTCCTGATCCCAACGCCGCGCCTCGGTGAAATAGCGCTTCAGATCCTCGGAAGGGACGCCGGTCATGCGCAGCCCCCCGACGGGAGCTCATGCTGTACGCCGGACGGCTCCGGCGGAGCGGGCGTCGACGGGACCAGGATCGATCCGTAAGGATTGGCGGGGCGGCGATCACGCCCGTCGCAGCCCGGCGGGATATCGCCGCGCGCGCTGGCGCAGCCGCCGACAAGAAGCGTCAGGATCAAGAGCAGGCGTGGGGTCATGTCAGGCTCCGTTCGGTCGAATGGTTCCGCCACCCTTGGGCGGCTGACGGCTGGCCTCCTGCGGACCGCGCGCACGTCCGGACGACCCCGAGCCGAGGGCGGCGGCATTGGCGAAATCGGCCAGTCCCGCGCTGGCGCCCCCGGCGATCCCGGCGGCGATGGCCGGCGTCTGGAGGAAGAAGATCGCGCCGAGCAGGCACAGGGCGATGAAGATCAGGCCGCCGATCATCGGGTCGGAGCCCTGGATCGAGCCCCACTGGTCGCGCACCAGCGAAAGGACCAGCTGGAAAATGACGATGATGAGGGCGAAGAGGACCAGATAGTTGATGGCCTGACCGAGCCAGCCGAAGAAATAGCGCCGGGTCGCATCGAACAGGGCGCAGGCGATGAAGATCGGGCCCAGCGTCACCAGCAGCGCCAGCGCCAGCTTGGCCACCAGGACGACGCCGAACCCGAGGGCGGCGGCGAGCGCCCCGATGATGAAGACGGCGGCGGCAATCACATAGGGCCCGGGATTGAAGGCCGAGGCGTCGCGGGAGATGTCTTCGCCCAGCCAGGCCGCATAGGCGAAGAACTCGTCGAAGGCGGCGCCGACGTTCGGCGTCTCAGCGCCGCTCACGGCGCGCGTCAGGGCGTTGGGCAGGCTGGTGAACAGCGGCTCGGTGACGAAGGTCGAATAGGCTGTCGTCGTCGCCAGGGCGTAGAGCAGGGCCAGCTTGATCGAGCGGACCGCAAAGTCCATCACCGGCTCGGAGATGGCCCCGCGCAGGATCGCGAAGCCGTAGAGCACCACATAGAGCAGCAGCGCGATCCGCAGCGGCCCGTCCACCGCGGCGATGACCGAGGACAGCCGGTCCCCGAGGAACACATTGAGGCGCTCGTCGATGAAGTTGTAGCTCGGTTCGAAGACGCGGAACGACATGGTCAGGGCTCGCGGAAGGTCCGGGCGTAGGCGTCCATCCGCTCGCGGCGACGCGCCTCGGCGAGCCCCTCGCGCGCGGCCGAACAGTCGGCTCGCCGGACGCCGGCTTCGCAATCGGCGACCGTCTCCACCGCCGCCGCCGGATCATCGGCGAAATCCGAAGCGGTGCGTTCCGGAGCGGAACAGGCGCTGGCGGCAACGGCGAGTCCGATGAGGATCGCCCGGGTCACTGGAACGCCCGCTCATAGGTCGCCTGACGAGCGGCTCTCGCGGCCTCCGCCCGCTCGCGGGCGCGCTGCTCCTCCAGACGGGCTTCAGCGGCCTGGGTCACGGAGAGACCCTGCAGACGGAGTTGCTCGTTCTGGATCAGCGCCTGTTCCGCCGCGAGCCGGGCCTCCAGGTCCATGACGGCGCGAGCGTTGGGAGCGGTGTCGAGGGCGCGGCGCAGGGTCTCCAGCCCGTCCAGTCGCCGATCGGACGCCGCCCCGACCGCCTCGCCGATCGCCAGATCCCGCGCGGTCCGCGCGCCGGCCCGTTCGAGGTTGTCCCGGTAATAGGCGTCGGCCTCGGAGAGGTCGCCGGCCGACGGCGTGTACAGGCGGGTTTCGCGCCTTATGGCGTTGGCGCGTTCCGCCAGGTCGCCCAGCGCCGACAAGTCGCCGTCGGCCGCGGCGCGCAGGGCCCGGCTATCGGGAAGCGGATTGCGCACCTCCGGCAGACCGAGCGCCTCGGCCAGGCCATTGACGTCAGAGATGTCGTTGAGGCTGTCGAACAGCGCGCGCTGTTCCTCGATCTGCGCCTGCAGGGCCTGGAGTTGCTGGAGGGCGTTTCGGGCGTCCTCGATCATCTGCGTCATTGCGACAGGATCATGGACGACATACTGCGCTTGGGCAGCCGGGGCGGCGGCGAACAGGGCGCCGGCGAAAACGGCCGCCGTCAGATGACGGTGGATCATGACGTTCTCCTTTGGGCATGGAAGGGGGTGCGCCATTGCGCATAGTCGTCGCCGTGCTCGGCGCGGATGCGGTCCAGCAGGGCGACCGTGCTGGCTCTCCCGGACAGGATCGCCAGAGCGTCGTCCATCCCGCCGAGGTCCAGTTCCACGACCACGCTGTCGTGCCCCTGCTTGACGAGAAAGCGATGGGACTCGGGCGTGAGCTCCTCCCGGACGAGGCGGAACTCCTCGTGGGTTAGCCCGAAGCCATCGACATAGTCGCGCGCCTGACCGTGGGCATTCGGCAGGAAGATCTGCGTCGCGCACTGCTCGAGGATGGCGTGGGCGATCGGCGAACGCAGGACGTCGGCCGGAGACTGGGTGCCGAACACCATGAAGGCGTTCTGTTTGCGCCAGGTCTTCAGCCCGTCCTGGGCCAGATCGGTGAAGGCGGCGTCGCCCAGAACTTTCCAGAACTCGTCTATGTCGAGGACCAGCCGCCGCCCGTCGACGCGCTCGGTGATCCGGTGAAACAGATAGAGCATGGCCGGCGTGCGGACCTCGTCATGGTCCAGCACATGGGTCATGTCGAAACCGGCGAAACGGGCGTCGAGGCTCAGAAGGTCTTCGTCATTGTCGAGCACCCAGCCGAGCGGCCCCCCTTTTTGCCAGCGCTCGAGGCGAGCCCCGATCCCGCCTGCGTCAGCCTGACCGAGCAGGCTGCGCAGGGCGGCGATGGAGCGTCGCTCCCGCGGCAAGGCCTCCAGCGCGATCACGCCTTCGTCGATCGCTCGCGCCTGGGCGACCGAGAGAGTTTCCTCCGGCCTGGCGACCAGGGCGCGGACGAGGCGCACGAGGAAGGCTCGACTGGCCGGTGTCGGAGGAAGCGCCTTGAACGGGGCGAAGCCCGTCGGCTCGCCGTTTCGCAGCGCGAGGTAGGTTCCGCCGCTCGCCCGCACGAAAATCTCGGCGCCGCGATCCTTGTCGATGAACAGTTGCTGGGCGCCGAACCGCTCCAGCTGCGCCAGCATGAAGTTCTGAACGACCGTCTTGCCGGAGCCCGAAGGGCCGCAGATGAAGGTGTGGCCGAGGTCGCCGACGTGGAAGTTGAAGTGGAAGGGTGACCCCGCCGTCGTCCGCAGCAGGGCGACGGCGGGGCCCCAGTGATTGCCTTCCGCCTTGCCGACCGGGTGGGCGTGCAGGGGCGCCAGGGCGGCGAAATTGCGCGAGGTGATCGCGGCGGGCCGGGTGCGGCGCGAGAAGACTCCCGGGAACTGCGACCAGAAGGCCGCCTCCAGGCCGAGGTCTTCGCGTGCGACTACAAGTCCGGAGTCCGCCAGAATGGCCCGGGCCTTCGACAGATGATCGGCGAGGGCGGCCGGCGTGTCGCCATGGACCAGCACCGAGGCCTGATGCTCTCCCATCACGAACCGGTTGCTGACCAGATCGTCCAGGGCGTCGGACAGGCCCGCGATCTGGGAGCCGGCCTTGTCGCGCGCCGACACCATCTGGTTCTGCTTGCGCTCCATCACGGCGCGTGCGGCCGCCTTGGACAGGAAGGCGAACGATTGGGACATGACGAAACCGAACCGGGCGTTCAGCAGGGCGTCCCACAAGCCGGGGCGGGTCGTCGCCGGATACTCCTTGATGGCCAGTACGCCGGCGAAGCGTTCTCCGGCCGTGTCCCGAAGCTCGAGCGTCTCCCGTCCGAAAATGGCCCTGACGCGATAGGCGGCCGCGCCGAGGTGCCCGAAGACCAGCGGAGCGGGAGAGCGGCGACCGGTCAGGATCAGACCCATCACCTCGAGAGGGTCTGAGAACCAGAGCCCGTTCCGTTCGTACAGCCCCAGACGCACCGGCGCGTAGCGGTCCAGATACTGGCTCAGATCGCGCCCGGCCTCCTCGAGACGCCGGACCTGCGCGACCATCACCTCGCCATCGTCGCGGCGGGCCTGCCGCAAGCGCCGCATCATCGCGGCCGCGCGGTCCGCCCCATCGCGACCGGGATGGAGCACGAGGGTGACGAAGAGCTCATTCACCCACAGCCGCCGCGACGCCA
>CBDBFH010000026.1:0-9907 GCA_965204775.1 Alphaproteobacteria bacterium | reverse complement strand
TTCCGCTTCGGTCGGAAATATGACTTTGGAGAGCGCCTCGTCCAGTCGCGCGCTTAGTTGACGGTCATAGGCATTCTCGACGTCTGTGTGATAGAGCCACAGCGGGTGACGGCGCAGGTTCTCGTTTCTATCGCCGACGCTCTCGAGAAACGGTGCAACTTGCAGTACCTGCGCTTCGGGGCCGCGAGGATCATCCTTTACGACCTCATGTGCCAGCGCGAGCTTCGTATCCAGCGCCACCCGCGCGTTTGTCAGCCCGGCTGTGATCTGCCGCACCCTGATCTCCGGCAGATCCTGTGCGCCATCCGCCGCCTTCAGAAGCGCCCGGATGTCGGACACCAGATCGCGTTGGTGGATCGGGTCTGTCGCCGCCACCCGCTCGGTGATGGCGCAGGCCAGTTGCAGCGCCCGCCCGTCGTATTTCGGGTCGGGCACGAACGCTGCCGGACCACCACCCGTACTGCTGCGCTCCGGCTTCGGAGGCCCCGCAGTCAGCACGGCTGCGATCTGCCGCCTCTCGTCCGCTGTGAGATCCGGGAGGCCTGCGGGCAACGCCCGCTCCGGATCACGCAATGCCCTGATTTCCTCGAAGCTGAACCCCTTGCGCAGATCGCTGAATGTCTCCGCGCTGACATCGTTGAGTAACACCGACGACATTGTTTCTCCACGGATCGTTGTCTTGTCCCGTGTCTCCTGTGGCTCTTTCATCCGCGTCTCCTGTTCTGTTTCCATGGCCGCACCCTCCGGCGCGTCCGGACGGAGGCCCGGATCCCGGGCCCTGGCCGCATCAATCAGCCGGTCCGATATCCACGCCCGTGTTTGCGCCCCGAGCGCCGGGACGCTTTCGGGAAGGGCCTCGCTCGCATCCGTCAGCGCCCAGATTTCCGATTGCGTAAACACCTCTGCCATGCGCGTGATCAGCGCCTGCGGCAATCCCGCAGGCCGGTCCGGGGCCGCCAGCGCCTCAAGCACCTCACCCCGCCCGGCCAGCAACGCCTCCTGCTCCGGCAGCGGCCCGCCCTGAAGCGCCCCCAGTGCCGCGTCGGCCAGCGTTCGGTGCGCCGGCGCGCACCCCTTGCGGTTCACCACGCGCTCCAGGCGCGGGAGGATGTCCTCCGTCCCTGCCCCTTCCGGATCGGCGGCGAACATCCCTGCGATCTCTTTGGGCAGGTCGCGCTGGTGGATCGGGTCCTCGAACGCGGCCCTTGCGCCGATTGCCACCGCCAGCCGGAGCGCCAGCGCCGTGTCCGCCCGCGCCGCGTGCATCTCGCGCTCCAGCGCCAGATTCCGCGCGCTGGTCTGCGCCATAACCGCATCCCAATCCACCGGCGGATAGTCCGGCGCGGGCGGCCCCTCCGTTTCGGCGCCCGTTTCGAGGCGCGGCGCGGCGGGGTCTGCGCGCCCCGGCGTGGCCCGCTGATCGCTGACAGCATCGACCACAGTCTCCGTCCGGCTCTCTTTCGGGTGCGCCGCCCTGTTCCTCGTGTCCGTCCCCGACACCCCCGCCTCATATCCATGACGCAGCGCGGATTTATACGCCAGACGGCGCGCCCGCCGTCGCGGCCGGTCCGTGATCCCGAATATCTCCAGCGCCATGCGCGCCATCTGCTCGTCAGAGGCATGGGTACCGGCCAGCGCCTCCTCCAGCAGCCCGCGTTTCCGGCCCCGCCCTGCGCCGCGCGCATGCGGCCCGCCGGACCTGCGGGGTCCGGCTTTCCCTGGCCGGTCTTCGGGATCCGGCCAGTCCGGCGTCGGGGCACCTGCCACGCCCTTCGGCACCAGCGCATCCATCCGCCCGTGGGTGCGCGCCATCTCCACCCGTGTGCCATAGAGCGTCAGCCCGGCTTCAAAGAGCCGCGCAACCTCCTCCTCGCCCAGGGTCCGCGCCGCCAGCCCCCCGCGCGCCAGATACCGCGCCACCGCCAGTGGACGCCCCCGGTTGTCCACGCCGACCTCCCGGTGCGCCATCTGGTCGGCAGCCCCCGGCAGGGACGCCGGGAGGTGGCGCAGCAGGACCCGCCAGGCCTTCCGGTCGCCGAGACTGCCCACATAGCGTTCCACCGCGAGCCGGTCTTTCCCTCCGGGCGCCGCCCCGTCCCGCAGGATTGCCGCACCGATCACCTCGGCCAGCACCTCGCTCTCCACACCTCCGGGCAGCGGATCCCGACCCGGATCCCGCGACAGGCCCGCCAGCGCCGCCAAGCGCTCGACCGCGCCGCTGACCCCGCCCGCCTCCGGCGCGATCTCGACACTCCGCCCCAGAACTGCCGCCCGCGCGCCCTGCGCCGGATCGAACCCGTAATCCAGCACCGTTTCCGCCCGGCCCTCCCGCCGCACGATCCGGGTCAGCAGGTCTTTCATACGCGCCTCTGCCGACGGCATCACCATTTTGAGATCGCGTGCATGCGCCGCAACACCCGCTGCCAGCACCTGCCGGGTCATGCCGGAGGCGACCAGCAGATGCACGCTCTCGCGGACCCGCGCCCCCTCGCCGTGGATCGTACCCGCAAAGGCAAATCCCCACTTCGGCACCTCCCCCTCCGCTCCGCGCGGCAGCACGATCTCCCGCAGCTTCGCATTGCCCTGTCCCGCAACACGCAGAACCAGCCCCCCGCTCTGCGCGTCCCGTCCCAGAACCTCAGCCTGCTCCCCCGCCCGCAGACGGCGCGTGGCCCATGTTGCATCCCGCTCCGCCGGGGGTCGCCACGGGCTTGATGCCAGGAACCGGATCCGGTCGCCCGGCTTCAGGCCCTTGAGCGGGCCATGCGCCTCCGCCCGAAAGCCCCGGCGCTCCGGATCCACCGCATCGAGCTGCGCCCGGATGGCCGTGGTCAACGCCCCCGCATCCGCCCGGCTCCAGGCCAGGGCCACCTTGTCCGCCACCGGGTCCGAGACATACGCCCACGCGAGCACCTCGATGGCGCGCCGCGCATCTCCCCCCGGCACCAGCGCGTGGCCCTGCGCAAGACGCTCGATCTCCGCAACCGCGCGGTCCCCGCCTTTCACCAGACCCGACAGCACCGTTGCGCTCCACGGCCCCCGCGTCCGGTCATCGCCCAGCCAGCCCGAGCCCACCCGCATTTCCAGCGCGCGCATCACCGCACCCGCACCCATCGGGGCCTGTGTTCTTCCCCGCCCATGAACGCCACCATCCGCGCGCCGCTCTCCTCGACCCGCTCCAGCAGCGCCGCCACCTCCTCGCCCCCGAGACGCCCGGCATCGTCCAGCACAACCACCGTGGCCGGATCGAGCTGGACCCGCCCCCGTGTTTCGTCCGCACCGGGGCCGGACGGCGCCGTGTCCGCCATGAAGCGATGCAGGGTGCGGGGGCGGTCCACCCCCGCGCTTTCCAGAGCCGAAAGACCGGCCCCCGTCGGGGCCACCACCAGCACCTGCCAGCCGGCCGCTGCGTGCAGCCCAGCCGTTTCCGCCGCCACCCGCGTCTTGCCACTGCCCGCCTCGCCCCGGACCAGCCGGAGCCGCCCCGGCGCCATCACATGCCAGAGCACATCGCGCTGCTCGCCGGCAGAGATATGCCCGAAAGTTGGTGACGGTCCGAAGGGGCGTCATATCATAGCGGTGATACCAAAAGCCGCGAATTCTCAGAAAGAGAGGATATGCCACCATGGCCAAATCTACAGCTATTCCATTTGATCTTCCATCGGAGCTTTCACCTGATCCTCTGACAGAGGTCATTCAGGCCGGTGCCCGCGAGCTTCTTGCCAGCGCCGTGCGCGCGGAGGTCGCCGGTTTCATCGCAGAGCATCTGCATCTTCTCGATGAAGAAGGCCGCCAGCGCCTCGTCCGCCACGGTTTTCTGCCGGAACGGGAGGTCATGACCGGGATCGGCAAGATCGCGGTTCAGGTTCCGCGTGTCCGCGATCGCGGCAAGAATGCGGACGGCAGCAAGATCCGCTTCACATCGAAGATCGTGCCACCTTACCTGCGCAAGGCAAAATCTGTGGAAGAGCTGCTGCCCTGGCTCTACCTGAAAGGCATCTCCACAGGGGATTTCAGTGAGGCGCTGGCCGCGCTTCTCGGGCCTGAAGCAGAGGGCCTGTCAGCCTCAACCATCTCACGGCTGAAGAAGACCTGGTGGGATGAGTTCCAGGTCTGGAGCAAGCGCGATCTGTCGACGAGACGGTACGTTTACTTCTGGGCCGATGGGGTCTACTTCACGCCTCGTCTGGATGGAGACCGCCAATGTATACTGGTAATTATCGGTGCTGATGAATACGGTGAGAAGGATGTTCTGGCGATCCGGGATGGGTTTCGCGAGAACGCCGACAGTTGGCGCGACCTTCTTCGCAGCCTTAAGAAGCGTGGATTGAACACCCCGCCTGAACTGGCCGTCGGCGACGGGGCCCTTGGGTTCTGGACGGCCCTGCGGGATGTTTACCCCGGCACTCGCGAACAGCGTTGCTGGGTTCACAAGACGGCTAACGTCACTGGAGCGCTGCCCAGGTCGCTGCATGACAAGGCCAAGGCAGATCTGCAGGACATCTGGATGGCGGAGACGAAGAAAGAAGCTGAGGCGGCTTTTGACCTCTTCGTCGAAACTTATGGCGTCAAATACGAGAACGCCGTGGCCAAACTGACCAGGGACCGCGACGACCTGCTGGCGTTCTATGATTTTCCAGCCGAGCACTGGAAGCATATCCGGACCACGAATCCCATCGAGAGCGTATTCGCCACGGTGCGAAACCGAACCAGAAAGACCAGGGGATGCTTAAACCGCAAGACCGGCCTGGCCATGGTTTTCCGGCTGATGATGTCCGCAATGAAGAAGTGGCGAAAGCTGACCGGCGCCAATCGCTTGTCCGAAGTCATCCAGGGGGTTGAGTTCAAAGACGGGATCAAGCAAATTCAAGTTGCCGCCTGATCGTGGCCGTCACCAACTTTCGGTCATATCTCTCCGGCAGGGACGCCAGCCGGTCCCGGAGCGCCGGATCCCGCGTTTGCAGATCATCCAGCATCACCGTCGGCGCCCCCGGCTGCTCCAGCGCGAGCGCCAGCCGCGCCCCCCGGTCCACCGCCCCCGTCTCCCGCCGGATCCGCGTGCCGGTGCTGTAGACCGGACCCCGCCCGGACCCGTCGGTCTCCGCCAGAACAACCAGATCCGGGTGACGCATCGCCTGCCCGAACAGCCGCAGGAAGGTTTCCGGCTCCGCAATCACCGCCGACAGCTGCCCCGCCACATCGTCCGCCCGGAACACGGAATTGCGGCGCAGAAGATCGTCGATCACGCTCTGCGGTTCCTGCGCGACCCGCCGCGCCCTCTCCGGAGCCTCCGCGCGCAGGAGCGCCTGTCCCGGGCGATACTCCGCCGCCATCAACCCCGCCACACGTTCCGCCACGCCCATCAGCGCCGCATCCCCCGCAAGCCCCCCGCCCGCAGGCACAAGCGTCGAGCCGGTCATCGCCTGCCAATCCGCCCGGCCGGCCGGCCCCGCGATCTCCGCACCCGGCACCATCCCGGCCGCAGGTCCCTTCCCGGCCAGCCGGTCGATCTCCGCCGCATCCATATCCAGATGGCCCCCCGCCTGTCCCAGACGCGTCAGGTCCGCCAGACATTCCATATGTCCCACGCGCCCGTAGACCGAAACCGCCTCTCGATGCCGCGACAGCGCCACATAGACCGCATGCCGGTGCATGCGCCGGTGCGGCAGCACATGCACCCGATCCGCCGACAACCCCTGTGACCGGTGCACCGTTGCCGCATAGCCGTAGTCCAGATCCCTGAACTCCGACAGATCGAGCGCGCAGATCTCCTCTGCCCCGTCAAACCGCACGTCGATCCCGCTCTCCCGTGTGGCCACAACCGTCCCGAAGCTCGAGCGCGGCCGTCCGCTCGCGACATGCGCCCGCGTCAGTGTGATCCGCGCGCCCTCCCCCAGCGACAGCGGCACCCGCACACGGTCCTCTCCCCCGTGGTCCTGCGACCCGCCCGCACGCGCGAACACCCGGGTGATCTCTCCGTATTGCCGCACGCTCCGCGCCCCGATCACACCCCCTGCCAGCGCGCGCGCGTGGATCGCGTCGTTCAGATCCGCCACATCCCGGTTGCTGTAGGCCAACGCGATCTGCGTTCCGGTCTCCTCCCCCGGCGTCAGTCCCGCGACAAAATCCCGCGCCAGCGCCCCCACCGGATCGGCCCGCACCTCCGGGTCCAGCCGCAGCGCGCCGCGCCCGGCGTAATGTTGCAGGGCCCGGGCAATGTCCGGCCCTCCGCGCGCCAGATCCCCGGTCGCCTGCGCATCGCCCGCACTCTGTTGCCGCACCACGATGTCGATCACCGCGCTGCCCCCCGCCGCCCGTTCCGCAATCGCAAAACCCGGCAGATCCGAAACCGGTTGCAGCTGTTCAGGATCGCCCACCGCAATCAGCTTGCCCCCCATTGCCAGCACCCGCGCCTGCACCCGCGCCCACTGGCCAGCCCCCACCATGCCCGCCTCGTCCATCAGGAACACAAACCCGCGCCCCGCACCCTCATCTGCACCCTCACCTGACCTGTCGGTCACAGTGTCGCCAACAGTGTCGCCCACCATCGGGGCCGCGCCGGGCAGGCCCTCGCCCCGCGCCCAGCGGGCCTCCCAGCCTGCCAGCGTCGCCGTCTCGACACCTGCAAGCTCCGCCGCCAGCTCATCCGTCGCCTTGCCCGACGCCGCGCCCGCCAGAACAGGAACACCCCGCGCCTGCCATTGTGCCGCTACCGCCGCCAACGTGCGCGTCTTGCCGGTGCCCGCGTGGCCCGTCACCAGCGTCAGACGCGCAGGATCCAGCATTGCTTCCGCCGCCAGCAGCTGGCCGGGGTTGAGACGATCAAGCCCATCCCCGCGCCACCACCGGGGCCGCGCCGAGGCTGCCTCTGTGCCCGGCTCCTCCGCCCCCGGGGCAAAGCGCGCCCCGGCCAGCGCCGCCGCATCGGTCCGCAATTGCCCCGGAAGCCCGGCCCGCGCGGTTGTCGTGTATTGCGGCGCGCCATCCGGACCCGGACGCGCGAGGCGGACCAGATCACCCGACCCCATCACCCGGTCCCCGACCTCCCGCAGCGCCGCCTCGCCCATGCCGCCGCCAAGCCGCACCCGCAGCGCCTGCCGGACATCCGCTTCGGAAAACACCCCCCGGTTGCTTTGCACGATCGCCAGTACCTGCTCCGGATTTTCTGTCAGCCAGGCCACGTTCTGCGCCCGCACCTGTGCCGCGCTCCGCGACACACGCGGCACCCGGGCCAGTGCCGCAAGCGCTTCCCGGTCCGGACCGGGGTCCGGCGCCACCGCAATATCACCGTCCCGCGCGGCAGGCCCCTCCGCTGTCCGTGCGGCGGCCATGGTGCGGGCCGGATCGAACCCGTAATCCAGCCCCGACCGGGGCATCCGGACCCGCGCCGCGATTTTTTCCAGCGCCCCGTCAAGCCGCGATCCCTCCACCGCCAGCACCACCCTGAGCGCGGACCGCGCAACATGTGCCCCCACCGCAAACATCTCCCGGTCCATCCCCGGAGACGCCAGAACATGCGCACTCTCATGCCGCCGCCCCGCAGACGCCATGAGCGTCGAGGCAAACGCAAAGTGCCAGGCAGGCAAGGGACCCTCCGCAGGCACCGCCATCTCCCGTGTGCCCGCCGCACCCGTCACCCGCAGCCGCAGGGCCCCGACGCCGTCCCGGCCCAGAACCTCCGCCATCTCGCCCCGCGCAACCTGCGGGCGGGGGGATCCCACAGTGCCGGACCCGACCACGCCCGCGTCATAGGTCCGCACCCCGGGCTGCCCGCCGGTGGCAAACCGGATCCGGTCGCCCGGTTTCAGAGCCTGAATCTAAAGTTTTACGTTGCATGGCAATGCCTTGCCAGTCTGCGTGTCAGGAGGCGGATACTGGCAACGAGCGCCCAGGCTGTTGAGCTTTCGATTGTGCGTTCCCAGTCTTTGGCTAACCGTCGACACCTGCCCAGCCATGCAAAAGTACGCTCAACGACCCATCGCCTGGGCAGTAGAACGAAGCCTTTTGCCTTGTCAGGTCGCTTGACTGTTTCCAGTGTCCACTCGTCACCCATGGCTTGTCGGAGCTTGTCACCTGCATACCCACCGTCGGTGAAAATATGGCGCAAACATGGGAACTTTTTAACGGCATCCTTGAGCAGATCGGGAGCGCCGTCACGGTCCTGGATGTTGGCGGCATGAACGACGATCATCAGCAGAAGCCCGAGGACGTCGGTCACAATATGACGCTTGCGCCCTTTGGTCTTTTTGCCAGCGTCATAGCCGCAAATGCCTCCGCTTTCCGTAGTTTTTACGCTTTGGCTATCGATCACGCCCGCCGTTGGCTCGGCGGCACGGTCCGCCAGTTCACGAGCAGCAACGACCAGCAGATCATTCATCGCTTCCAACACGCCCGCGTTCCGCCAGTTGTAGAAATACCCCTGCACAGTCGTCATGGGCGGGAAGTCTTTTGGCAAAGCGCGCCATTGACACCCTGTCGATCCGATGTAGAAAATCGCATTTACCACTTCTCGCATATCCGTCGTTCGAGGACGACCGCCACACCGTGCCGCCGGCACCATCGGTTCGAGTAGCGACCATTCATCGTCTGACATATCGCTTGGATAGCGGTCTGTTTTGCGTGTATGTTGAGCGCGAGCGACATCATCCCAGGGCATCTGATCCTCCGTTTTCTAATAAAGTTCAGAGAATCATAACCCGATGATATCGTTCAACTACTTTTCGGTCAGGCTCTCAGACCCTTGAGCGGGCCGTGCGCCTCGGCCTGAAAGACCCGGCGCTCCGGGTCAACCGCATCAAGCCGCGCCCGGATGGCCGTTGTCAGCGCGTCCGCGTCCGCCCGCGCCCAGCCGAGCGCCAGGCGGTCGGAGCGCCGGTCCGCCACATAGTTGCGCGCGACCCGCGCCAGCGCCGCCTCCCGACCGCCGCCCGCCTCAATCAGCCCGGACGCCCGCGCGCACCGCAGCGCTTCCGCCGCCACATCCGCTGCCCCGGACCCCCGCAGACCCGTCGCCAGCGCCCGCAGCGACTCCCCCGTCGCCGATGGGTCCGGCCCATGAAGCCCCGTGAGCCGCACAGCCCGGGTCGGATCGTCCTGCTCCAGTCGCTCCGCCAGCCGCTGAAACACCGGACCCGCCGCCGTCGGACGCCGCGCCGGATTGACCAATGCGATCAGCCTGGAGCCTTCGGCCTCGATCCGCGCCAGCAAAACATCCACCCGCGATCCCCCCGACCCCGGCGCAATCCCCAGACCATGCGCATCATCGACAATCACAACACGCGCCGGGTCGCCCTGCCGTTTCCGCTGCACCGGGTCCGCAAAATACTCCGCCAGCGTCAGCGCCGCGACGCCCTCCTCCCGCAGCGCACCCCGCCCCGCTTCCGTCGGGCTGACAACACACACAACCCGGCCCGCCGCCGTCTCCGCGCGCGCCAGCGCCGCCGCCAGCCGCGTCTTGCCCGATCCCGTGCCCCCATGCACGATATCCAGACCGCGCTCCGGACGCGCGCGCAACGCCTCGAACGCCGCCCGCTGGTCCGGATCAAGCCCCACCACAATATCCGCAGTCAGAAGCGCGTCCGGCGCTCTGTCAGTGGTCGGGACCGCCTCCGGGACCGGGTCACCATCCCCCGCCGCGCCCGGCGCGGTGTCAGATGCGGCGTCCGGACCGACCGCGCGCACCGCGGCCTCATGCGCCACAGCCAGCCGCAGCCCGCGATCCAGCGCCGTCAGTTCCGCCTCCAGCAGTGTCTGCGTCGTGTAGACCCGTGGATCGCCATCCCCCGCCCGACCCTCCGCGCGCGGCAGCGCCACGAGGTCGGGATGGCGCATGGCCTCCTCGAACAGCCGCAGGAAGCTGTCAGGATCCTGCACCTGCCGCGACAGCGCTCCGGCCACCTCATCCGCC
>CBDBFH010000025.1:0-2762 GCA_965204775.1 Alphaproteobacteria bacterium | reverse complement strand
AAATGGAGCCGTTGCAACTAAACGGCTTGGAAAGATACCAACTGCGCGAGCGTCTATTGGCGTTGCTGGACTTGGATGCCGGGGAAGCCGCCGAGACCGAGCGCCCGGAGATCGAAAAACCCGAGATGGAAGACCCGGCGACGGTCAATTTGCGGCGGCTGCTGCTGGCGAGCGGCATTCTGCCCCAGGGCAGTTTCGGCGCGGTGGAATTGGACGCAGAACGCGCGAATGTCGAGTATCTGCGCGGGGAATTGGCGAATTTTGTAAAACCGCCGGCGCCGGTGAAAATCGATCTCCGTATCGCGGGCTTCCGCCTCACCGGAAGTATTCCTTATGTCGTTGAGGAGGCGGATGTTTTCTTCCCCTTGGACCGGGCGAGACGGCAGCTAATTCCCTGGTGGCGCAACGGCAGGTTCAAGGCGAGGGATTTGCTCACAATCCGGCTGCGGCAACTTGCCTGGCTGGCGGCCGGTTATACGCCAATCGAAGCCGTGGGGGTGTGGGTCGATGGCCGCCTCTCGATTCTCGCGCCCGACCCCAAGCGAGAATCCATCGAGAATTGGCTGCAAGCATGGTGGCGCGGCCTGTCGGCGCCGCTGCCGTTTTTCCCGGAAACCTCGTGGGCCTATGCCCAAGAGATGGCGAAGGACGATGGGTCAGCGGACAAGGCGCTGCGCGCGGCCGAATCGCAATGGAACGGCAATTCGTTTCAATCCCTGCCGGGGGAGTGCGAGAGCGCGGCCAATCAGCTGGTTTGGGATGCGGCCAAGAAGCCCCTCGGCCGCGAATTCGGCGACTTGGCGGAGCAGCTGTTGTCGGCACTGGAGATCAATTTGTGATGCTCAATGCCAACCCCACGGATAGGGCCAATGCCGCCACCGCGCCGCTGGCGGCGGGGCGCACCACCATCGAAGCGAGCGCGGGCTCGGGCAAAACCCGCGCCATCACAACTTTGGTGGCACGCTTCGTGGTGGAGAAGGGTTGCGGCTTGGAACGGATTCTGGTGGTTACTTTCACCAAGGCGGCGGCGGCGGAATTGCGCCAGCGCATCCGCAAGACGCTGCGGGAAATCCAGCAGTCGCTCACCGCTGGAAGCGCCGATTCCGCCGCCGGCGATGATGTCGGCCCGGCGCGGGAATTGCTCGCTCATTGGCAGGCCATCGTTGAACTCGACCCCGGGGAAATCCGCCGGCGCATCGATCAGGCCCTGTTCGATATCGACCGCGCCAATATCTTCACCATCCACGGTTTTTGCCAGCGGGCTTTGACCGAATTCGCCTTTGAGACGGGGTTCTCCTTCGATTTCAAAGTGCGCGACGACGGCGGCGGCTTGGTCGATAACGTGGCCCAGGACTATTATCTGCGCCGCTTCCATGGCGCCCCTGAGCGGCTTGCCAGCCATGCGCTGAAGCAGAAATTTCTGCCCGGAGAACTGGCGGCTTGGTTCGACAAACTCCGCGGCAGGCCGGGACTCGAAATCCGCGGCGTGCCCGAAGGCGCTTTCAACCTCGGGGCGGCGGAAGAAAATTACCGGTGGGCTTTCGAGAATGCCCGCGCGCTATGGGATACGACTGGCGGCTTCGGTAACTTGCTGCGGGAAAATCCGGCGCTCAATCGGAACAAGTATCGACGACCGAAGGTCAAAGAAAGGCTTGCGGACATGCGATGCAGACTCTTTACCGGCGGCTTGCCGAACGATCTGAAGGTCTTCGGAGAACAAGCCCGATGGCTCGGCGGCAAACAGGCGGCGGCGAGCTGCAAAAAAGGATACCCGCCGCCGGAACATCCCCTGTTCGGCGCCTTTGACGCCTTGGCCGATGCCTGCGAGCAGCTCGCGGCAGCGCTGGATGGATGGTTGTTGCAGACGCGCAAAGAGTTCTTCGAACAGGCCCCCGAAGAAATTCGTCAAGCCATCCGCGCCGAACGGCGCTTGTCCTATGACGATTTGCTGCTGGAAACCCAGCATGCCCTGGAAGCCGAAACCGGTGCGCAAATGGCGCGGCAAATCCGCGAACGTTATCCCGTCGCGCTAATCGACGAATTTCAGGATACCGATCCGGTTCAAGCGCGGATTTTCCAGCGCATTTACGATTGCGGCGAACCATCGCCGGGCGGCTTTAGCTCCCTGTTTATGGTCGGTGATCCGAAACAGTGTGTTTATGAGTTCCGCGGCGCGGATATTTTCGCTCATCTGGCGGCGCGGCACTCCGCCAGCGACAGCTTGCGGCTGCGGCGCAACTGGCGGTCCGCGCCGGGCTTGGTGGCAGGCGGTGAATGCGCTGTTCGCCGCAACCGAGGCCTTCACCATCCCGGAGCTCGAACTTACCCCGGCGCTGCCGGGGCGCGCCGAGGGAAATCCGCTGATGGTGGATGGCGAGCCATGGCGACCGTTCTGTTTGCGCCTGTTCGCCGACACCAAAACCGTTGATGCGGCCAACGCAGCGGCGGCCGCCGCGACCGCGGCGGAGATCACCCAGTTGCTGGCCCTGGCCCGCGCCGGTCGCGCCAAACTCGGCGGCGCGGCCCTGCGGGCGGGTGATATCGCGGTGTTGGCGCGCACCAGATACCAAGGCCGCTTGGTCGGCGGCGAACTGCGAAAGCGCGGCGGCAAATACGTGGAAATCGACAACTCCAGCGTGTTCGCCACCCGGGAGGCGAAGGATTTGCACCGGCTGCTGTTGGCGCTGGCCAATCCCAGCCGCCTGGATTTGCGCCGCGCCGCGCTCACCAGCGATCTATTCGGTATGTCCGCCGCCGATTTG
>CBDBFH010000024.1:55000-89558 GCA_965204775.1 Alphaproteobacteria bacterium | reverse complement strand
GGCGTTTTTACGCGTAGCGTTTTTACGCGCAGCGTTTTCACGCGCGGCGGCGAATTCCATTTCCTGTGTGATGATTCCGGCCTGAGCGTATTCGAGCTGGGTGAGGGGTTTTCCCTTTTTGCCGCGCAAGGGGGGTCGCAGATCAGGGAAGGGCCGGGCGAGGTTTTTGCCCGAGGCGTTGCCGTTATCGAGGGAGGCGAGGGGGCGGGGCTGGCAGGCTTCGGCGTCGCCGCGTCCGGCGATCCAGGGGGAGCGGCGCGGTTCGAGGCCTTTTTCGATGTCGATTTTTGCTTCGGGGTCGGTATAGGGGCCGGAGGTGTCGTAGAGGCGCACCGGCGGCTCGTTGGCGGAAGGGTCGAGAGCGATCTCGCGCGAAGGAACCTGTAGCGGCCCCTGCAAGACCTTGCGCGATCCGGGCAGCGGCCCGGTGGTGATGGTGAATGCGGCGGCTTTTTTCATGGGCTCCTGAGGCTAGAGGCAGCCGGGGCGGCGGTCAAGGGTAAGACTGCCCCCCTGCCCCTCGCTCCCTGTCATTCCTGCCTCTCTCTCGTCATTCCCGCCTCTCTCTTGTCATTCCCGCGAAAGCGGGAATCCAGCTCGTCATCCCCGCCTCTCTCGTCACCCCCGCGAAGGCGGGGGCGGGAATCCAGCCACACCCGCGAAATGGACTCCCGCTTGCGCGGGAGTGACGGAGAAAAGAACTGGACTTTCCCCCGCCCCTCCTGTCATCCCCGCCCCTCCTGTCATTCCCGCCTTTCTCTCTCGTCATTCCCGCGAAAGCGGGAATCCAGCTCATCATCCCCGCGAAGGCGGGGGCGGGAATCCAACCACCCCCGCGCCGGGACAAAGACCGGGCGGCTAGATGTGCGGATCGACCCCGGTCAATTCCACCGATACCTCCCACAAGCGCCTGGCCGCCTCCGGGTCCTGCGCGCGCGGGGCGGATTTGGCATAGGCCGCCTGCCCCGCGGTTTCGCCGCGCCGGGCCGGGCCGAAATAGTCGCCGCCTTTGACGCCGGGTCCCGTGGCGGCCAAAAGAGTCGGCCATGCGCCCTGCGCCGGGGTGTTGAAAAACGGCCACAGCAGGGGCGCGATCAGCCGGAACCAGCCCGGCGTGCCGGGCGGCAGGGCGGTGGCGGCTATGCCGGGATGACAGGCAACCGACATCGCCCTGCTTTCGGTCTTGCGCAAGCGGCGCTCGAGTTCGAAGGCAAACAGGAGATTGGCCAGTTTGCTGTCCTGATAGCGCTGCATGGATTTATAGCCGCGCGCGGCATTGAGATCCTCGAAGCGGATTTGGCCCCGCCAATGGCCCAGGCTGCTCAGGGTTACGACCCGCGTATTGTCGTTTTTGATCTTGGGCATCAGCTGGGCGGTCAAGGCAAAATGCGCCAGATGGTTGATGCCCATCTGGCTTTCGAAGCCTGCTCCGGTGCGCTGGAGAGGGCCCAGCCGCCGCCCGGCGTTGTTGATGAGGACGTCCAGTTTGGGTTCTTTTTCTATCCGTCCGGCGGCATCTTTGACCGATTCAAGATCGGCCAGATCGGCCCGGACAAAGGCGAGGTCGGCGTCCGGTTTGAGGGCCGTGATCTTGCCGATTGCCTCTTGCGCCTTGTCCGCCGAGCGGCATGCCATCAGAATGCGCGCGCCCCTGAGGGCCAGCGCGCGGGCGGTTTCATAGCCCAGCCCGGTATTTGCGCCGGTGACGGCAAACGTTTTGCCGGTCTGATCGGCCAGGTCTTTTTCGCGAAAAGGCATAATTGCTCTCCCGCCGCCGGATCGTTCCGGGAATTCTATCATAGATGACCGGCGGCCTTGCCCCCGCTTCGGGGAGGGCCTAGAATGGGGGCCGGATTTTCGTTTGAGAAAGGCAAGGGAGGCTTTTTTATGATCGGCTATGCAACCGTCGGCACGAATGATCTGCCGCGCGCGGTGAAATTTTATGATTCTCTGCTGAGCGTCTTTGATGCGAAACAGATGAGAAATGACGGGCGGATTGTCGTCTGGGGCGGAGGCGACGGGGCCATGTTTGCGGTCTGCACGCCTTATGACCAGAAGCAGGCGAGCGCCGGCAACGGCGTGATGATCGCGCTCAATGCCGGCAGCCGGGAGAAGGTGCGCCAGCTCTATGACAAGGCGCTTGAGCTGGGCGGCACGGATGAAGGCGAGCCCGGGCCGCGCGGCGAAGGTGACATGTTCTATGGCGGCTATTTCCGCGATCTCGACGGCAACAAGTTTGTCGCCTTTCACATGGGCGGCGCATAGCGGCGGCGCATTGATGGAGATTGCCAACAAGACCTATCCCGCCCGCGCGCAACTGGAAGCGCTGGGGGCCGAGCCCGGCGATCAGCCGATTGTCATGGTCAATCTTCTGAAGTTCCGCAAGAAGGCGGCCTACAAGGACGGGCGCGACCCTGATCTGTCGGGTCAGGCGGCCTATATGCGCTATGGCCGGGCGATGCGGAAGATTGTCGAGAAGGGGGGCGGGCGCTTTCTCTACGAAGGGAGCGCCGAGCGGCTGGTGATCGGCGATCTGGCCGCCGGGGGCGAGCTGTGGGATGTGGTTGCGCTGGTTGAGTATCCGTCGGCGCAGGAATTTGTCAAAATCGCGTCTTCGCCGGAGGTCGCCGAGCTTGCGGTGCACCGCGAGGCGGGGCTTGAGGGCCAGCTGCTGATTCAGGCGGCCACGGCACAGGCGGTAACAGGAGAAAACGGATGAGCATGCAGGCGATTTTTGGCTCCGATGCGGGCCCGGGTGCGGCGCACCTGCGCGGCGGTCTGGCCCCGACCCGTGTTGCCCTGGTGGTTTTGGCGCTTTTGGGTGCGCTGAATCTTGTGCGCGGGGGCATTCATCTGTTTGCCCCTGACGGCGGCGCCGGTTCGATTGCCGGGCTTGACGTGAGCACGAACACCCAGGCGATTTTATTTTTGTTTGCCGCGATCGGCATTTTGCAGATGACCTTTGGCCTGCTTGATCTGTTTGCGGTTTTGCGTCTGCGGGCGCTGGTGGTTCCGCTGCTGTGTCTGGAGGCGCTGAAGACGCTGGCGGCGATTCTCAACGCCTTTTTCCACCGGCCGCCGCCGGTGGACATACCGGGGCGCTGGTTTGCGCTTGGGGTTTTTGCGGTTCTGGCCTCGGCGCTGTTGTGGGAGTGGCGGCGCGGCGGCAGTGAGGGCGGAGCTGAGTATAGCACACGCTCGTTTCTGATTAATCGTAGTCACTTAATTAGTGAGCACGGCCTAAGCCGTTTACTATTATTGAAAAATGGATTCTTGGAATTTTTTCAATCCACTTTGTGCATTTAGTACTTATCAATATAATGTAAAAGAAGTTCTTCACTTTTCCTCCTTTGCAAGGAAAAGGTAGGCAGATCCAGCCAGGCAAATAATAAAGAATAGCTCTGTGAGTAACACAGGAGCATCTATGGAGCAGGCAACTGGACGTTGCCAAAGCGACATCTCCCAAATGAGATTTTCGTCATCCCACTTGATTACTTCTCCAAACAGAAAATGGTAGCCACAATTTATCCGAGACTGGCGTATCTCAATTACCCAAGGAGGAAAAATAAAAGCCAGTATGGCAATGGCCATACCTCCAATCAGAACATATTTCTTTTTAAACGCAAATTTGCGTGCACTCAACATCTTGTCCCGTTTGTCTGCGAGGTTGCTTAGGCCTATACGCAACATTTTGCTCAATTTGTCTACGAGATTTCTTAGGCCTATAATCGCGATTATAATAACAACTATCCCCGCCATCAGACTAACGACAAGCTCAACTATTTCTAGCATTTATTGCACTTCCAACTATAAGGAGCCGCGCGAAGCGCGGCTTGGGTCTGGAAGGGGGGCTAGCCCCCCTTCACCCCCCATGACTCGCGCCAACCGCAACACTCTCACTTTGCGGCCAGCGCCGTATAGAAGGCGGCGACCAGTTTGACGACCCGCGACTGATCGATCAAAGAAGCGATCATGCGGTTCATGACGTACGAGATCGTCACCTGCGCGTCCATGTCGATGATGGCCAGAGAGCCGCCATAGCCGCCCCAGAAGCAGGTGTTGGTGTTTGGCCCAATTGGTATGAACTCGCTCGCCCGCCCAAAGCCCAAAGCCCAGCGCAGTGGCAGCCCCAAAACCGCATCCGTCCCGTCGGTCTGCACCTCCAGAATCCGCCGCGCCCCGGCCTCGGACAAAAGCCGCACGCCCCGCGCCGCGCCGCCATTGGACAGCGGGCTTAAGGTTTCGGCCACCGAACGCGCATTGCCATGCCCGTTCGCCGCCGGGATCTCCGCCCGCCGCCACGCACTATCCCGCGAAACAATCGCCCGCACCGGCGGATTGCCCAGCGCGCGCTTCGCAATCTCGCCTGCAATCATGTCCCGCGCATCTTCCTCGCCCTCCGGCGGGATCAACGCGCCGACCCGGGCGTCATGCTCCGGGCCGGTGCCGATATGAAAATCGGTTTTCAACGGCCCGGCGATCTCCTCGGCCAGAAAGGCCCCGATCGTTTTGCCCGTCACCCGGCGGACGACTTCGCCGATCAGGAACCCTTGCGTAATCGCGTGATAGCCGCTCTTCGTCCCCCGGCTCCCACCAGGGCTTCTGGCGGGCGAGGCGGTCTGTGATTTTCTCCCAGTCATAGTAATCTTCGGTCTCGGTCTTTTCCTCCAGTCCGGGCAGCCCGGCGGAATGGGAGAGGATATGCCGCACCTCGACGCCCTCCTTGCCGTTTTGGGCGAATTCCGGCCAGTAGCGGGCAACCGGCGCGCTGAGATCAACCGCGCCCCGGTCGGCCAGAACATGAAGGCACAGGGCGGAAATGGTCTTGGTGGTGGAATAGACATTGACGATGGTGTCTTTTTGCCAGGGCCGGGTGCGGGCCTCATCAATGAATCCGCCCCAGAGGTCGATGATCGTCTCGCCGCCGCGCGTGACCGCAAAGGAGGCCCCGACATCTGCGCCGCTCGCCAGGTTCTCCCGGAAGGCGTCTTTGATGGCGGAAAATTGCTTGCCGCAGACGCCCGCTACGGGCACATTTTCCGTTCCGGTCGGCTGGCTCATTCTCTTCTCTCCTCGCAGGGGTCGGCCCGGAGGCCACAGCCACACCAGCATAGTATTGCGGCGCGGGGGGTGAAAAGGGCAAAGTCTCTGGAAGGCCAATGCGCATCAAGAGGAGGGCGGGTTCGATGAAAAAGCCTGTTGCGGTGATTGTCGGCGTGGGAGCGTCGAATGGACTGGGCGCGGCGGTGGCCCGCGCCTTTGCCAAGGGCGGGATGAAAGCCGTCATTGTCGGGTGGACGGCGGAGAAAATCGAGAAGGTCGCCGGGGAAATCCGCCAAAGCGGGGGAGAGGCGGTCAGTCATCGCGCTGACGTCACCCAGGCGGGCGACCTTGCCGAGGCCTTCGCCGCCGCCGCCGCGCAGGGCGGGATTGGCGCGGTGATCTACAATGCGGGCAACAACGCGATCATTCCCTTTGAGGAGCTGACCGCCGAGGCCTTTGAGGAGTTCTGGCGCATTGGCTGTTTTGGCGGTT
Source organism: Alphaproteobacteria bacterium (assembly GCA_965204775.1). Lineage (GTDB taxonomy): Bacteria > Pseudomonadota > Alphaproteobacteria > JAPOUT01 > CBDBFH01. Next base: position 84,023 of record CBDBFH010000024.1, on the reverse strand, counting down.
TTTTGACGGCCAAAGCGGCCCTGCCGCATCTGCTGAAGGAGGGCGGCGGCTCGCTGTTGTTCACGGGTGCGTCGGGTTCGATGCGCGGGCGGCCAAATTTTGCGCATTTTGCCTCGGCGAAAGCGGCGCTGCGCAATCTGGCGCAGGCGCTGGCGCGCGATTACGGGCCGAAAGGGATTCATGTCGGTCATGTTGTGGTTGACGGGGTGATTGACGGCCAGCGGGTGCGCGATGTGTTTGGCGAGTATCTGGAGCGTCTGGGCGAGGACGGGTCTTTGAAGCCGGATGACATGGCGCAGGCTTTTTGGGCGATGCACATTCAGCCGCGCAGTGCCTGGACGCATGAGCTCGATCTGCGCCCCTTCAAGGAGACCTGGTGAGCGCTTGCGCTGATTGCGGGCCGCGCCTTCAGTCAGGGCGGGGGCTGGAAGATATTCAGGGGGCAGTCTTCCTTGCGAAACCGGGGTCTGTTCACCAGATGATAAAACATGGATTTGCCCGTCAGGCCCGTGCAGCAGTCGGGCGGGTGATCCGGGAAAGGCGGATAAACGGCGGGGCCTCTTTCGCTGACGACTTTTCTGTAGAGCTCGGGATTTTTTGTTTCGATGACGAGTCCGGTATCGGCCCTGTAGGCGAACCGGTAGGGGGGCATGCCGTCTTTTTCGCCCTCCCGGTTTTGGCCGGCGGGCGTTTGTTTTGGCGTGGCCTGACCGCGCAGGGTGGTCTGGGTAAAGGACAGGTCATGGACTGCGGTGTCGAGCAGGAAATCGCCGTTGGGCAGTTTCAATCTGGGATAGAAGCGCCCGCCGACGCCTTTCCGGTTGAACAGCGCATCGCGGCCCAGGAGGAGGCCGTTGGGCAGAACGACGCAGACCCGGAATTCCTTGTAGCGGTAGACGAGCCCCGCGGCGCCCAGGGTCATGTAGAAGCAGAACAGGAGCAGAGAGGTGTATATGATGATATTGCCGGTTATGCGCAGCATGCGGAGGAAGATTCTTACCAGGATCATCATCTGAGCTCTCCGCTCTGCAGGTTTTTATGCGTCCGCCGCGATGGCGGAAAAATGCTCATCGGGCACTGCGCCCTCGGATAGGCCGGATCATCTTGCAACGCGCCATAAATGGACAAGAGTCCGGTGGCAAAGGTGCGCCCCCCCCTATAGGCATTAATCAGCGGCCCGGCCTCCGCCCGAAGCCTGTTGAAACCTTCCGGGTCATTTCTGTCGATGATCAGGCCGACATCCGGCCTGTAGATAAAATTGTAGTAATGGTACGGCCAGTAGTTGCGGGGCCCCGCCGACCCCCAGGCGGTGGTCTTGGTGAAGGAGAAATCATCGACCTCGTCTTTCAGCAGGTTGAGGCCATCGGGTGATTTTACCGTGAGGCCGGGCCGCCACACATATTTGCGTGGATCGATCATGGCGATGTGTCCGATACGCATCCCGTTGGGCAACACGATGCATGACTCTCCCCATATGGCCAGGTACGGTACCGCTACGGCGAACAAAAGCGCATAGGCGCAGAGCAGGCCAAGGACCATATAGCCCGTGAGCAGGAAGAAAAGATACAAAGAGCGCAGCAAAGTCCATATCGCCGCCATCATCTGAGCCCCCCATTCTGCAGGCATCATGAGCATCGGAGTCTATCCTTGTTATCCCTGTATTCGCTTGTTGTGCGGTCCTGAGCAACTCTGCCGCTCAATGAGCCGCTCCATCCATCGGTTATCGCATAGGGTTTGCTGCCGGGAAGATCCACGCCCCCCCAACAAAAGGCCTGAGCGCCTCTATCTCCTTCGCAAGGATCAGCAACATCAAAGGGTCTGGTCAATGTGCATGGGGCGATCAATCCGGTTCGGGGGGTGATGGAGGCAAACGTGCCATGGGCCGGGCCTGCCGTGGATAAATCTATCCCCTGCCCGCCCCTGCCCGCCGCCCGATTCGGCCTTGCGCGTGCGGCGGCGGCGGTCTAGACTCGACCGCAAAGACAGAGATTGTCAGGGAGGGACTCAAACGATGACCGCAACTCTTCTTGCTTCGATTCCGGCGATGGCGCTGGTGACGTTTATCGTCTACGTCATTGCTACGACCACCCGCCTGCGGGCGATGAACAAGGCCAAGATTGACCCGCAAGGCGCGCGCCATACGGACGATCTGGCCTCGCTGCCCGATCCGGCGCGCCAGCATATGGACAACTACAACCACCTGCTTGAGCAGCCGACGGTCTTTTACGCGCTGGTTCTGGCGGTTGCGGCGGGCGGTCTGGCCGACCCGGCCTACGCCTGGATGGCATGGATTTATGTCGTGCTGCGGATTGCGCACAGTGGCGTTCAGATGACGGTGAATATCGTCATGGCCCGCTTTATCTGCCACGTTCTGGCCTGGCTTGTCCTGGTCGCAATTGCCCTCCGGGGGCTGAACGCGCTGCTTTAGGGGGGCCGGGCTCTTCAGGTCTGCTCGAGGGCCTGTGCGATGTCGGCGATGATGTCCTCGTAATGCTCGATGCCGATTGACAGGCGGATATAGCCGGGCGTTACGCCGGTCGCCGCCTGATCCTCGACCGAGAGCTGGCTGTGGGTGGTGCTCGCCGGGTGGATCGCCAGCGAGCGGGAATCGCCGATATTGGCGACGTGATAGAGCAGTTTCAGGGCGTCGATGAAGGCCTTGCCGGCCTTCATGCCGCCCTGCAGTTCAAAGCCCAGCAGGCCACCATACTGGCCGCCCAGATAGGCATCGGCGCGCGCTTTGGGCGCGCCGGTCATCAGGCCGGGATAGATGACATTGGTGACGTCCTTGCGCGTGGCCAGCCATGCGGCGACCTTTTCGGCATTCTCGCAGTGGGCGCGTATGCGCAAGGGGAGGCTCTCCAGCCCCTGGAGGAAGAGGAAGGCGTTGAAGGGGCTCATGACGCCGCCCAGATCGCGCAACAGGGTTGTGCGTGCCTTGAGGATATAGGCGATGGGCCCCAGGGGCTTGGCGGCCTGCGTCCAGACGGCGCCGTGATAGGAGGGGTCGGGGCGGTTGAGGAGGGGCTGGCGGTCGCCGGCGGCTTCCCAGTCGAAATTGCCGCCGTCCACCAGCAGGCCGCCGATGGATGTGCCGTGGCCGCCGATATATTTTGTGGTGGAATAGACGATCAGGGCCGCGCCATGATCGAAGGGGCGGCAGATGACGGGGGCGGCGGTGTTGTCCATGATCAGGGGGATGGCGTGCGCCCTGCCGATTTTTGCGACTTCGGCAATCGGAAAGACCTCCAGTTTGGGATTGGGCAGGGTTTCGGCGTAGAAGGCGCGGGTTTTCCGGTCGATGGCGCGGGCGAAGTTTTCCGGGTCGGAGGGGTCGACGAAGCGGACTTCGATTCCCATATCCTTCATGGAGTTGGCGAAGAGGTTCCAGGTTCCGCCATAGAGGTCGGTTGAGGAGACGACGTTGTCTCCTGCCGACGCGACATTCTGGATGGACAAAGCGGAGGCGGTCTGTCCCGAGGCGAGGCCGAGGGCGGCGGCGCCGCCGTCGAGGGCGGCGATGCGCTTTTCGAGAATGTCGGTGGTCGGGTTCTGGATTCGGGTGTAGATATTGCCGAGTTCGGACAGGGCGAAGAGGTTGGCGGCATGTTCGGTGTTTTTGAACTGGTAGCTGGTCGTTTGATGGATCGGGACGGCGACGGATCCGGTGTTCGGATCGGCGCGCCATCCGGCGTGGAGGACGATGGTTTCGGGGTTTTTGCTGTCAGTCATTTTTCTCTCCCGGTTTTGGACCGCCCTGATGCCGTGCAGCGCAACGGCGCGCCCGGGCAGGCCATGTTTTTTCAAAGATGCCGGCGGGCGCGTGGCCTATATGCTCATCTCGTATGTGATGGGCAGGGTTTTGAGTCCGTTGACGAAGACGCTTCTGACGTGCCGGGGCGCGCCCGACAGGCGCACCGATTTCAGCCGCGGCAGAAGGTTTTGGAACAAAATGCGCATCTCCAGGCGGGCCAGATGCTGGCCGATGCACACATGAGCGCCGTTGCCGAAGGCCAGCTGCTTTTTGTTTTCGGCCCGGTGGATGTCAAATTTCCGGGGATTGGGGAAAACCTCCTCGTCGCGGTTGGCCGATGCATAACAGAGCATGAGCCATTCTCCCCTGGCGATTTTGCGGCCACGCAGTTCGGTGTCTTCGGTCGCCGAGCGCATGAAGGTTTTGACCGGCGTCTCCCAGCGAATGCTTTCCTCGATCAGGTTGTCGATCAGGGCCGGGTCGGCCTTGATCTCGTCGAGCAGGCCGTCGTGCGAAGCCAGGGCCCACATGGCGGCGGCCGTCGCCGAGGACGTTGTGTCATGCCCGGCGGTGGCGATGATCGTGTAATAGCCCAGACGCTCGAAATCCCCCATCGGCTTGCCGTCGATTTCGGCGGTGGCGATCAGGGTCGCCAGATCGTCGCGCGGGTTGCGGCGGCGGTCTTCGGTAATCGCGTCGAAAAAAGCTGCGTAATCGGCCATGACTCCCCTGAACATCTGCGCGACGTCTTTTGCTTCCGCCGCCGCGCGCGCTCTGCCGGTTTCCGCATCGTCGGGGCCGAACAATTCCTGCGTCAGCATGAGCATGCGGGGGAAGTCCTTGTCCGGGATTCCCAGAATCGACATGATCACCGCCAGCGGATAATTGAGGGCGACATCCTTGACGAAATCGCACTGCCCGCCCAGTCCGGCCATATGGCTGACGCTTTTGTCCGCCAGCCGGCGCACCGCCTGCTCGATGTTTTTGAGGCTTTTCGGCATGAACCATGCCTGTGTCAGGCGGCGGTGCTTCATGTGATCGGGGGCGTCCATCTGGACCAGCGAGCGGACGAAATGGGGCATGCCGTTGACCGCGACGGCCTGTTCGACCGTTCTGCGGTTCATGAGCGTGGTCGCCCGGTCTGCATTGTGGAAGAGGGCGTTGTTGCGGCTGATATGGTCGATATCGGCATGCTTGACGGCCACCCAGAAAGGATCGAAGTTTTCAGCGCGGGCGACGCCCAGGGGGTTGTTGCGCCTCAGCCAGCTGTGGGTCTGATGGATGACGTCGCTGGCATAGGAGTCGCCGCTGACAAGATTGGCGGTCATCTCGCCGGGCAGCTGGGCTTGGGGGTCTTGACTGGTGATGGTCATGTCGGCTCCTCAGGCGATGGCTTTGTCGCGCCCCTCCCAGAAGGGCGCGCGCAGTTCGCGTTTGAGGACTTTCATCGCGCCCGACAGGGGCAAAGGCGCGCTGCGGAAGGAGACGGATTTGGGGGCCTTGTATCCGGCGATGGTCTTGCGGGCGTGATTGATGATCGCCTTTTGCGCGATTTCGGCCCCTTCGCGCGGCACGATGACGGCATGGACGGCCTCGCCCCAGGTGTCGTCGGGGATGCCGATGACCGCAACCTGCTGGACATCGGGGTGGGTTGAGATGGCGTTTTCGACCTCGCTGCAATAGATGTTTTCGCCGCCGGAAATGATCATGTCCTTGACGCGGTCGACGAGAAAGAGGTAGCCGGCCTCATCGAGGTAGCCGGCGTCGCCCGAATGGTACCATCCGCCGCGGAAGGCCTCTTTGGTTGCCTTCGGCTTGTTCCAGTATTCGCGCATCATGTTTCCGGTTTTGACGCAGACTTCGCCGATCTCGCCTGCCGGCAGCAGCCGGTCCTTGTCGTTCCGGATGCTGATCTCGACGCCGGGCACGGCGCGGCCAACCGAGCGCAGGCGCGGGTTTCCGGCGACATGATCGTCGCCGGTGAGCAGGGTGAGCAGGGAGCAGGCTTCGGTCATGCCATAGCCCTGGACCAGGGTGAGACCGGGCATATCCTTGAGCAGGCGGTTGAGGAGGGCCTCCGGCATGGGGGAGGCGCCGTAGACCAGGGTTTTGAGGCTGGCGAGTTTTTTCGGATCGAAGCCGGGGTGATTGATCATCATGCCGATCATGGTCGGCACCATGATGGTCGAGGTCACTTTGTTGCGCGCGATGATGCCGGGCGCCTGAGCGGGATCGAACATGGGGATGGAGACCAATTGCGCGCCTGCAACCGGCCCGCCGATGGTGGAGACGGTGGAGGCGGCGTGGAAGATCGGCGTCTGGATTAAAATCACGTCCTTTTCGCCGAGGTTTTGCTCGCTCATCTGGAAATGATAGCAGTTGAGCATTTGGGCGCGCTGGGTTGTGACGACGCCTTTGGGCAGCCCGGTTGTGCCGCCGGTGTACATCAGGACGGCGACATCGTCTTCCTCGGTTTCTTTGGGGATTTCGGGCGCGGCGGCGGCGAGCATATCTTCATATTTGATGTCATGGGGCCCCTCGCCCTTGCCCATCATGACGACCTGTTCGACGGGCGGGTTGCTTTCGAGTTTTAGCGCTTCATCGAGCAGTTTTGCGAAGAAGGTGTCGACGAAGACGGCTTTTGCGCCGCAGTCGCGGATGATGTAGTTGAGTTCTTTCGCGGCCAGGCGCAGGTTGAGCGGGTTAATGATGGCGGCGCCCAGGAAGGCGGCGTGATAGAGTTCGACATATTCATGGGAGTTGACTGCGAGCACGGCGAATCTGTCTTTTTTGGCGAGTTTCAGGGTATCCTTCATGGCGCGGCACAGGCGGAAGACGCGCTCGCCGTGCTCGGCAAAGGAGGCCCGATAATCGCCGTCGACCATGAGGGTTTTGGCGGCGTGATACTTGATCGCCGGAATATAGAAGCGATGATAGACGAGTTCTTTCATATCCCCCCTCCCCTGCTCCGGGTGTGAGTCTGAAGCTCTGCCGGACGTCTCCTCCCCCGGCGAAGATCAAACTATAGCAACAGCGGCAGGGGGTCTCAAGATGCCTGCCTTTGCGGAAGCCGCGCTGATGACCAGATGACCGGGGCGGGCGATGCGGCGGGCGATGAGGCGGGTAATGCGCGGGTTCAGGCGTTGATTGACGCCTTGACGGGGCAGACTCGCGCCATTGCGGGGGGGCTTTAAGGCTGTATACCGGGCCGGGAGCCGCGTTAGAAAAGCGTCTGCAGCCGCAGGCGCACCGCGTGGATATTGGTCCGCGCGCCGGAGAGCAGGCCCGGCGCTTGCGCGCGCAATTCCTCCGAGGCATCCACGCTCCCGATCAGTTCGCGAAACGACAGGTCCTCGCGGGCGCGGACAAACTCATAGCCCAGCGAAACCCGAATCACCGCCTCCCCCAATGCGCGCCGATACACCACGCCCCCATAGAAGGCATGAGCCTTGTCGAAATTGTTGGTCTCCAAAGGCTGCGGCGCGCCGGGAACGACATCGGCAAAAAAGCCGCTCGAAAACCCCGCCCCCCGCTGTCCAGATACGCATAGCGCCCGACCAGACTCAGCGGGCCCGAAGCGCCCGCATCAAAATCATAGCGCAGCAGCGCATTGACCCCGTGCGCGCGGGCGGTCGGCGCGGCGGCGGCGCGGTCGGGGGCGGCGGCGTCAAAGAAGCCGCCGCGAATGAACTGGCCGTTTTCGGCAATCGTGTGAAAATATTCCCCCAGAAAATGCAGCCCTCCCACCTGCAATTTCAGATAGGGATTGAAGGCGCTGAGTTCGTTGAAGCGCTGTTCGCTCACCGGGAAATAGGCGATTCCCTCCGAGCGCCAGGCGAAATTCAGCCCGGCGTCATGCGACCACCCCCTGCCCTGCCCCCGATGCCCCAGCCCGGCATAGATTCCCCAGTCCTGCCGTTCGGAGCTCCCGGAAGCGCCGAAGGGATTGAGAAGGCCGTAAGAGACGGCCAGATGATAATGCGCGCTCCCCCACAGCCCGCGCCACAGAACCGCGTTGCCCCGCGCGCCCAGCCCCAGAGGCGTGCAGACATAGCCATAGGGACGGCCTTCGGCGCCGCCCCATGCGGTCACGCCGGTGAAGTAATGGGTGGCGATGGAGCGCGCGATGACCGGCAATTCGGCGCTGGGGACAAGATTCTCAATGCCGAAGGGCAGTTTGCCGTATCCGATCCGCAGATCGCCGCTTCCCGCGCTGCGCCAATGGAGGGCGGCGTGGTCGAGATAATTGCGGCGGTCGGCGTAGGGGGCGGGGCCGTCGTTCTCCGCAAGGTCGAGCGCGCCGATGAGTTTGAGGCTCCAGTTTCCGGCGAGCGCGGCGTCAAGGCCGAGGCGCAAGCGCCTGATCTGGAGCCGGCTCCGGTCGGGCAGGGGCGGAACGGGCTGCAGGTAATAGGCATCGGTGTTATCGTTATTGGGGTCGCCGAAGGCGGGAAGGAACTGCCGGCGGTCGTCGGCGTCGACGAAGTCGTATTGGATGTCGAGTTGTCCGCTAAGCGTGATGCGCTCTTCCGCCTGTGCGGCGGAGGCGAGCAGGAGACCGGCGATCAGCGCGAAGAGTTGGCGCGGCGGGATCATGCGGGGCGCTCTTTGTTTCTCGCCCCTCGCGATCCTGCCTGCAGTCTATAGCATGGGGGCCGGTTTTGGCCGGATCAACATAAAGTGAGGGCGCGCGGGGCTTATACAGCGGCGGCCACTCATGACGGGCAGAAGATACTCACAGAAGATATTCAACGTGACCGATTTCCGCGCCGCGCTTTATGAATCCTCTTTTTGCAGTCCGTGCATCTGCGCGCAAGTTCCGCGAGATTGGCCTTGCGGTCGATCCAGCCGCCTTTGAGTCCCCTGCCCCTCCGATCCAGCGGGGATTTGTGCTTCATGCCCCTGCGCCCCATCTCTTTGGCGAGCGCATCATGGCGGGAAGCGAGTTTGGACAGATCAACCAGCCCCGTCTCCTCATAGCCTGCCGTGCTGATGCCTTTCTTGATCGTCCCGGCAAACATATGCATCTCGACATGCTCGCCAAGCAGATGCCTGTCGCACAACAGCGCGGGATCGACGCCCCACATTCTCATAATGCCAGCCTCATAAACCGGGCCGCCCCGCGCCGGTTGTTGACCGGAGAGAGGCGCGCTTGACATTTGTCATACAAGATCACAGATTCTTTCATCGTATCCAAGGCAAAGGGAGAGCGTCATGGACAGAAGCGCCTTCAATCATGAGACCACCGCCGATCAGGTTCTGGAGGGGCTTGACCTGACCGGCAAGCGGGCGCTGGTCACCGGCGGTGCGTCGGGCCTGGGGGCCGAGACCGTGCGCGCGCTGGCCTTGAAGGGGGCGGAGGTGATCATCGCCGCCCGCGACATGGACAAGGCCGAAGAGGTCAAGGCGGGGGTCATCGGCGCGACGGGCAATGACAAAATCCACATTGAGGCGCTGGAACTGGCCTCGCTCGCCAAAATTCGCGCCTTCGCCGAAACTTTTCTCAGCCGCTATGACAGCCTCAACCTTCTGATCAACAATGCCGGAGTGATGGCCTGCCCCTTCGCCAAGACCGCAGACGGATTTGAAATGCAATTCGGCAGCAATCATCTCGGCCATTTTTACATGACCTGCCTGATCATGGAGGCTCTGGTGCGGGGGGCGCCGGCCCGGATTGTCTCGCTCAGTTCGCTGGGCCACCGTTTTTCGCCGGTCGTGTTTGACGACATTAATTTCGCCAGCCGGGACTATAACAAATGGTCGGCCTATGGGCAGTCGAAAACCGCCAATGCGCTGTTTGCCGTCGGGCTTGAAAAGCGGCTGGCCGGGAAGAACATCCATGCCTATGCCGTCCATCCCGGCACCATTCCCACGCCGCTGGCGCGGCATTTGACCGAAGAGGACATAGCCCAGCTGCGCAGCCGCTATGAGGGGTCGGGCATGTCGTTCAAGACGGTCGAGGCCGGGGCGGCGACCTCGGTTTATGCTGCGACCGCGCCGGAGCTGGAGGGCCGGGGCGGCGTCTATCTGGAGGACTGTCACATCGCCGAGACCATTGCCAAGGGCGGGGCCGAGGGCGGGGCCGAGGGTGGGGCCGCAGCGGCTGATGGTGTGCACGGCTATGCGGTCGATCCGGCGCAGGCCGACCGGCTCTGGGCGGTTTCCGAGGAGATGGTGGGCCAAACCTTCCGCTTTTGAAAGCGCGCCCGGCGGGCCGGTTGCGTTCAGGCGTGGTTCCACCAGGGCAGCTCGGAATAGGAACGCAGATCCAGCTCATGCGTCCAGACCGAGCGGTGCTGGTGGGCGATGTGATAATAGGTTTCGGCGATTTTTTCGGGCAGGAGGAGGCCGTCCTGCGCGCCGATTGTTTCGCGCAGCTGTTTGAAGCGCTCCGGGCCCAGCAATTTGCCGAGCGTGTCGGGCGCATCGACCGAGCCGTCAATGATGATATGGGCGACGTGAATATTTTTCGGGGCGAATTCGGCATTGAGGCTCTGGCAGAGCATCCGCCGCGCGGCCATTGCGGCGGCATGCGAGTGCTGTCCGGCATTGCCGCGCATGGCGGCGGTCGCCGAGGTGACGAGGATTTTGCCGCCGCCGCGCTCCGCCATCAGCGGGCAGACGGCTTTGGCGGCGCGGAACAGGCCGAAAGCCGCCAGACGCCATCCCAGCTCAAAGGCTTTATGCGTCGTATTGGCGAGAGGGCGGTCCCCGATCTGCGCCCCCAGATTATAAACGACGATTTCGATCGGCCCGATATCGGCTTCGGTCTTTGTGATGATTTCTTCGATGGCGTTGTCTTCGACCGCGTTCACCAGAAACCCGGTGGCGGCGCCGCCCCCGGCTTTGATGCCGTCTGTCAATCGATCGAGGCCCGCCTTATCGCTGCGGCGGCAGAGCACGGCGTGATAGCCTTCGCGGGCGAATTTCGCGCCCACCGCGCCGCCGATTCCGGCTCCGGCTCCGATGATCAAACATACAGGTTTCACGGTCTCCCCCTCCCGATGACGCAAATTCTGCCCCCCACGATAGGGGCGCTTTGATCAAGGGTCAATTTGAGGATCAATTGACCCGGATCAGCATAAATCCGTCATAGCCCTTGAGGCCGACCGTCTGGATGGCGGTCGCGGTGGCCCGCGGCTCTTCGGCAACCATGTGATGGAGGCGGCGAATGCCCTGAATGGCCGCATCCGCGCTGCCGGCGTCCAGGATTTGGCCGCCGCGCACGACATTGTCGATCACGATCAGGCCGCCGCGCGCCGCGAGTTTCAGCGCCCAGGAAAAATACTGCGGATTGTTTTCCTTATCGGCGTCGATAAAGACGAGGTCAAAGGGGCCGGCCTGTTTTTCGATCTCCGGGAGGAGGCCGAGGGCGTCGCCGATCCGAATCTCGATCCGGTTTTGCAGATTGGCGCGCCGGATATTCTCAGCCGCGACGGCGGCATGACGCCGGTCATGCTCCAGAGTGATCAGGCGGCCATGTTCGGGCAGGGCTTTGGCCATCCATATGGCGCTGTAGCCTGCGAGGGTTCCGATTTCCAGGATTCGCTCCGCCCTTTGGGCCGCGGCGAGCAGATGGAGGAATTTGCCGTGCAACGGCGAGACGGCGATGGGGGGCAGCCCGGCGGCGCTGGACGCTTCAAGCGCCGCGTCCAGTTCGGGGCCGGATTTGAGCAGCAGACCGCCGAAATGCCGGTCGACCTCATCCCATTGATTCTGGCTGATTTTGCGCCCTCCGGCCCGGCGATGGCCATCCAATGGCCGGGCGGGATATTAGGCGCGGGCGACAGGCGAGTCAAAACCGGTGGACGCGGCCTTTCTCTCTGGTATGATTTGCGGCGGCTTGCGCGAACAGACGAGGGGAACAGCCGGAATGGACAGCCAGGCTCAAGAGGTTCAGCTGCCGGACGAGATCACCGCCCAACTGGTTGACGGGGACACCTATGCGGTTGGGAAATTGCATGAAATCTACCGGTGGTTGAGAAAGAATAACCCCCTGGGGGTTGCCCGGGCGGAGGGTTTTGACCCGTTCTGGGTTGCGGTCAAGCATGAGGACATCAACTATATCAGCCGCAACAATGCGCTGTTTCACAGCGCGGAGCGGTCGACGACGCTGATGGACCGCCGGACGATTGCGCAGGCGATGGCGGTCAACGGGATACCGCATTTTGTCCGTTCGCTGGTGCAGATGGACGCGCCGGATCACATGAAGCATCGCCGTCTGACCCAGGCCTGGTTCATGCCGAGAAATCTTGCCAGTATCGAGGGGGAGGTTCGCGCTTTGGCGGTGAAGAGCGTTGAGCATATGGCCGGGCTTGGGGGGCGGTGCGATTTTGTCAAGGATGTTGCGCTGAATTATCCGCTGGCGGTGATCATGTCGATTCTGGGGATTCCGGATGAGGATTTTCCGCGCATGCTGCTGCTGACGCAGGAGTTGTTCGGGCCGGGCGACGCCGAGTCCCGCCGGGCGATGGAGGTGAGGGAGGATCTGGATATTGCAAAGTTTATCGAAGGCGTCATGGCGGATTATGCGGCCTATTTCGATAAGATCACCGAAGACCGCCGCCGCAATCCGCGCGATGACCTTTCGACGCTGATCGCCACGGCGCAGATTGACGGCAAGCCGATGGGGGATTTTGAGCGTCTGGGCTATTACACGATTGTCGCGACCGCCGGGCATGACACGACGTCGTCTTCGACGGCGGCGGCGATGTGGGCGCTGGCCGCGCAGGAGGGTTTGCTGGACGAGATCAAGGCGGATCCGGCGCTGATCGGCAATCTGATCGAAGAGAGCATTCGCTGGGAGACGCCGGTCAAAACCTTTATGCGCTCGGCGAGCGGGGACACCGAGTTGCGGGGCCGCAAGATTGCCAAAGGCGATTGGCTGATGCTGTGTTACGCCTCGGCCAATCGCGACGAGGAGGTGTTTCCCCGGCCTGACGTGTTTGACATTCACCGGCCTGAGACGAAGAATCAGCTGGCCTTTGGCAATGGCGCGCATGTTTGCATTGGCCAGCATTTGGCGCGTCTGGAGATGCGCATTTTGTTTGAGACGCTTTTGCCGCGCCTGAAGTCGGTTCGCCTGTCGGGCGCGCCGCAGCATGTTCGGAGCGCGTTTGTGAACGGGCTGAAGACTCTGCCGATTGAATATGAAATGACTCCGGAGGGTGAGAATGGCGCCGCTGCATGAAATATGGGTTGACCGCAGGGACATTCGGACTACCCGGCAGGTCCGGCGCGAGCTGCCGGAGTTGGGCGAGGGCGAGGTTCTTGTCCGGATCGACAAATTCGGCCTGACCGCCAACAATGTCAGCTATGCGGTGGCGGGCGAGGCCATCGGCTACTGGAAATTTTTTCCCGCCGAGGGTGAATGGGGCAAGGTTCCGGTCTGGGGCTTTGCGGACGTTCTGGAATCGCGGCAGGCGGGGATCAAAAAGGGCGAACGCATTTGGGGCTTTTTCCCGATGGCCAGCCATCTCGTCATGCAGCCGGGCGAAACAGGCCGGGGGCAGTTTACCGATTCCGCCGCCCACCGCCGGGCTTTGCCGGCGCTTTATAATAATTACGCCCGAACGGACGCGGAGCCGGATTTTCTGAAGGCGCTGGAGGATTGGCGCTGTGTGTTTTTCCCGCTTTTCATGACGTCGTTTATTTTATGCGACTATCTGTCCGACAACGGGTTTTTCGGTGCGGCGCAGCTTGTGATCGGCTCGGCCTCGTCCAAGACCGGCTTTGGTCTGGCCCATCTGCTGCATCATGACGCGGGGGCGAAGGTTAAAGTTATCGGCCTGACCTCGCCGGGGAATATGGAGTTTGTCCGGCGTCTGGGCGTTTATGATGAGATTCTGGCCTATGGTGACGAGGCGCAGCTTGATTCCGGTTGCCGGACCGCCTTTGTCGACATGTCTGGTGACGGCCCGATGATTGGCGTTTTGCATCGTCATTTTGGCGGCAATCTGGTGGAAAGCTGCATTGTCGGCGCGACGCATTGGGATCAGGAGCGTCACGGCGGTGATTTGCCGGGTGCGCGGCCGAAGTTCTTTTTTGCGCCGAGTCAGATCATGAAGCGCGAGCAGGACTGGGGCCCCGGCGTAGCGATGCGCAAAGCCGTTGAAGCCTGCGCCGGCATTGCCGCAAGCGTGAAGGATCAGATGAATCTGACCCGCCTCACCGGGGTTCAGGCGTCGGAGCGCGCCTGGACGGATTTGGTCTCAAACAAGGTCAGGCCCGATCAAGCTCTTCTTGCCGCGCTCTGACGCCTCTCCATTGGCCTCACTGGCCATCGCACGACCGGGACGAGGCGGCGCGGGAGCGTTAGATGGTTTGTGACTAGGTGCGATGAGGGCCGGGTTTACTCACCTTTTTGCTGACGCACAGGTTGTTGACGAGCTGGGGTTTACGTCTTAAGTTTTGTCTAGCTCGCAGGTTGTTCCGGGCGGGAGATTGAGAGAGACGGGGAAACAAGGGGAACATGAGGTTTTTGCTCAAATCTTTGGTGGGTCCCGGCGCAGAGCGCCGGGCGGGCGTCATGACTGCGCGGAGTAAAATGGCGGCGGGCACACGGGGCACTCGTCTCCGGCGGGCTGGATGCGCTGGATCGCGGGGGCCGATTACCGCAATGATGGCCTATGTTCTAGCTATTCTAATTTAGCAGATAATCGGAGACTAACTTATTGGGTATACATTATGAAACGAAAGAACGTACAAATAGTGGCAGTTGATCTTTTTTGCGGCGCAGGTGGTTTGACACATGGCCTGCTTGCGGAGAGCATTACTGTCCGCGCAGGCTTTGATATTGATAGTGCCTGTCAATATGCATATGAAAAAAACAACGGCGCTCCTTTTATCATTAAGGATGTGGTAAAAATAAAAGGCAAAGAGATAAACACCCTCTTTGGCAAAAGCAAAACCAGGTTACTTGCTGGCTGCGCTCCGTGCCAACCGTTCTCCAAATACACTCAGGGGAAGGATACAAAAGCGGACCAAAAATGGAGCATGCTCTACGAGTTTGCCAGACTGGTAAAAGAAGCGAAACCCGAAATTGTGACAATGGAGAATGTGCCTCAGCTTATCAAGCATGAGGTCTATCAGGATTTCGTGTCACAGCTAGAGGCATTAAAATACAAGGTATGGACGGGAGTCGTATTCTGTCCTGATTATGGCATCCCTCAAACAAGACACCGATTGGTATTGTTGGCATCCCGGCTAGGCAATATTGCTCTGATTCCTCCGACACATTCTAAAGAGGAGTACAAAACGGTAAAGGAAACGATTGGGCGTCTGCCAAAAATCAAACATGGAGAGCGGTCAAGGCATGACCGGTTGCACATTTCTAGCACGCTCTCTGATTTAAATTTCAACCGTATCATGGCCTCTAAGCCCGACGGCTCATGGCTAGATTGGGATTCTGACCTTATTGCTGCGTGTCATAAGAAGCCGGGAAGGACTACTTATCGTAGCGTTTACGGCAGGATGTCGTGGAAAAAGCCGTCACCAACAATAACCACCCAATTTATCGGATTTGGAAATGGCAGGTTCGGGCATCCTGAGCAACATCGAGCGCTCTCTCTTCGGGAGGGAGCCTTACTTCAAACCTTTCCAGAGCAGTATGAGTTTATTCCTCCTAAAAATCCGATTGTTCTCAAGCGTTTAGCGCGTATGATAGGAAATGCTGTTCCGGTTAAGTTAGGAGAAGTCATTGGTAAGAGCATTGTGAAACACGTCGAGGGTCTTAATAAATGACAGAGAAACAAACAACGCACTTTACCTTTGATATTTCCCTGAGCGTGCTGAACCACTTGGGACGATCGCTGTATAGAAGATTTGCAACTATTCTTGGGGAGGCAGTATCTAACGCTTGGGATGCAGATGCTAAAAACGTCTGGATCTATATTGACCGCGACAGAGGGTGCTTCTTTATTAAGGATGACGGCATTGGCATGTCGGCCGATGATTTTCAAAACATGTTTTTGAAAATTGGATACTCTAAGCGCAAAGATGGGGCGCAAAAATCCCCCAAGGGCCGCCCCTTTATCGGAAGAAAGGGTATTGGCAAGCTAGCGCTTTTGTCCTGCGCTCAGAAAATATCTGTCATTTCGAAAAAGAAAGGAGAAGATTATATTGGCGGTGTGATCGACAACTCAGGCTTAGACAGAGCCATTACGGAAGATTTGTCTCCGCAGAACTATCCCTTAGAACAATACGATAAAAAAGTTTTTGAGAAAAATACGAAAAACCATGCTCATGGAACCATAATCTATTTTGAGGGAATTCGTGATGGGATTAGGAATAGTTTCGGCTTTCTGCAAAAAATCATTGCCCTGTATTTTCGTTTCTCCCTTTTAGACGACTCCTTCAATATCTACCTGAACGACGAAAAAATTACTCATGAGCATCTCAATGCGCTGGTGAAAAAAACCCAGTTTTTATGGGAAATCGGAGATAACAATGATCCGTTCATCAGTGAAATTAAGAAAGCTTTTTCCAAGGAAGCCGGGCAGCATGAAAGTAAAACAATAAAAATGTCCGATGTTAAAGGGTTTGTTGCTTCTGTGGAAAAGCCAAGAGATTTGAAAATCATGACCCCGGATGAGCGTGTGGGTGTTGATCTTTTTGTTAATGGGCGGCTGCGTGAGCGCGACTTGCTAAAACATATCCCCACAGCGCGGATCGTTGAAAGCTACCTTTATGGTCAAATTCACTTTGACAAGCTAGATGACTCGCAGATTGACCGCTTTACCAGCAGCCGGGAGGGGATCGTTGCCGATGATGATGAGTTCAGAAAATTTCTTGAGAAGCTCAAAAAGGCGCTGGCTACCATCCTTGAGGACTGGGATAAGTGGCGTACACAGCACAAGCAAGGTGGCGATCCGGATAATCCGAGGTTGTCCCCCAAGGAAAGAGCCTCTCGCGAACTTTTTAATGCGGCTTCAAGAGATTATAAGATTCCAAAGGGAACAGAAAGCAAAGGAGAAGTTGACGGTTGGGTAGATGATCTTGAAGAAGACGCTAGATTTAACCTTGAATCCTATGTTGAGTGTTTCATCTCTGAAAACCTAGTGCGAAAATATATCAAGAAGAAGAAGATAACATTCTCAAGAGAGGCTAATGAGGCCGTAGCCAAACATAAGGGGGGAGAAAAAAAGAATAAAGGAAAGGCTAACATGAGCATTGAATTGCGGAGCGCGAATGATGATTCAAACTACCTTGATATGGATAGCCTTGCCAATCTTGTCGATAAAGCAGAAGATAAAAACAAAAACGCTGCTCTCTCACGGGATGCGGTGGAGTTTAAGCCCATACGTGACGCAGTTGCCCATACCGCGCTTTTGACAGATGCTGCAAAGGACAGACTTGTGACGATACGGGAAAACATTAAAGCAAGACTTAGAACCCTTCTTACCCAAGCCTAGATTTATCCCTACTTCTCCCTCTCACCCATTCTCCATCATGCACGCTTGTGCATGTCACCGGCGGCACCGGAGCGGCATCAGCATAAACAATCCGTGGCACGGCGAGTTTGGTGCCGCGCGATTATGCCGACACATAAAGGGGAAGTTGGTTGCGGGGGCAGGATTCGAACCTGCGACCTTCAGGTTATGAGCCTGACGAGCTACCGGGCTGCTCCACCCCGCGACACGCTCTTATAGCACAGAAGGGGCCGGGGGTTGAACCCCCTGGGAGGAAGGCGGCGCGCCATAGCGGGCCCAATAGTCGCGCACCCAGCCGACCGGCCCGAAGCCCCGCCGCAGCCGCCGCCCCCAGAGGCCGCCCCGCGCCAGATCAAGCGGATTGGGCCGGCCATGAAACACCATGATCCGCGCCTCCGGCGGCGGGGGTTTGGGGGGCAGGACAAAATTGAGCGGAATGGGCCGCAGACAGGCGCTCTTGAAACTCTGGCACCAGGCGGCGGGCCAATGGGCCAGACCTCCGGCATGGGCCGCCAGAAAATACTGCTCGATCCGGAAGCGGGCGAAGGCGGCCTGCGGCGCGGCGCGGAAGGCTTGGTAAATCCGGCCCTGCCCGCCCAGCCGGAAGCGGAAAACCGAGGAGTTGACCCGCTCCGCGCGCCGGAAGAGGGCGCGTGGCCATTCGCGTATGATGCGCAGTTCGCCGGGCGATCCCGCCTCGAAAAAGGGATCGAGTTCGCCCCGGATCACCACATCCAGATCGAGAAACAGACACAGCCCCGCCAGATCATGAAGCTGCGGCTTGAAGACGGCCAGTTTCGGCCATCCGCCTTCGGCGATTTTGTCCGAGGGGAGGTTCATGTCCGGGATCGGGAGCGCCTCGACCGCTCCGGCATCCAGCCCGGCAGGATTGTCGGTCAGGCAGACGAAGCGGTGCGGGCGGGAGAGATGATCGGCGGCGGCGCGGGCCAGCACATTGACATAGCGGGCCTCATAGCGGCGGCCCCATTTCATGCACAGGACGATAACCGGCTCCGGTTTCATATCACGGCCTCCAGGCGCCGTGGTTTTCGATCTGCTTGGCGATGCGCAGGAAGCGGCTGAAACTATAGATTCGGGCGAGAATATAGCCCTGCCATCCGGCGAAGATCATGCGCCGCAGGATATAGAGTTTGACGAAATAAAAAAGGGATTCGGCGGGCAGGCGCAGGAAGAGGGTTTGGGGGGATTTTTTGTAGGCGCGTTCGGTGTCGGTGTATGCGTTTTCCTTGGCGGCCAGTCCGGCGAGGGAGCGCAGCGGGGCGTGGAAAAAGGGCGCGCGGAGGTGGCCGGTGCGGGCCGGGGAAATCTCAACCCCGTCGGCGAGGAGTTTGGTTGAAAAGCGCGCCTCGCGCTTATCGTAGAAGCGAATGACATGCCAGGGATGATTGAACGGAGGGGGCCGGGTCCGGCCCGGCCAGATTTCCCGGCGCGGCAGGGTATAGGCGGCGCGGGGGGGCGGGCCTGCGGCGAAGAGGCCGCGCAGTTCTTCGGCCAGTTCGGGGGAGAGCCATTCGTCGGCGTCGAGGTTGAGGATCCAGTCATGTCCGGCCTGCTCTTCGGCGAAGCGCTTCTGGTTTCCGAATCCGTCCCAGTCGCGGTGCAGGACGCGCGCCCCGAAATTTTTGGCGATCTGTCCGGTGCCGTCGCTGCTTCCGGAATCGACGATCAGGATTTCGCCCGCCAGACCGCGGACCGAGGCCATCGCCCTGCCGATTCGATCCGCCTCATTCATGGCGACGATGGTGCAGGTTATGGGCGCAAGGGCGCGGTTTTTTGTCTGCGGCGGGGGCGCGGTGAGCGGCGGGGCGGGGGCTGTCCAGTTGCGGCGGGCCTCGATCATCTGGGCGATGCGCAGGAAGCGTCCGAAGCTGCGGATTTTGGCGGCGATATAGGCCCTGCGCCCGCCGAGAAATTCGCGGCGGAGGATATAGTTGAGGAGAAACGTCCAGAGCGCCTCGCCGGGCAGGCGCAGCAGGCAGACGGCGAGCGGCTTGGGATGGCGTGCGGCGTCCTGTCCGTAGCGGATCTGCTTTTCGACCATATGGGCAAGCGAGCGGAAGGGCTGGTGATGGAGGCCGCCGCGCAGGCGGCCCACCCGCAATTTATCGAGGCCGACCGAGGCATGATCGTGGATCGGGCGCATGCGGGTGCGGCGGCGGTCATAGAGCGGATGTTTCGACCAGCCGCGCCGCCAGCGCCGGGGTTCGCTTTCGCCGGGCAGGCAGTCCTTGACGCGGACATGATAGACGGGGTCGGGCGGCGCGCCCTGGGCGAAGAGGGCGCGGATTTCGCGGGCGAGTTCCGGGGAGAGCCACTCGTCGGCGTCGAGATTGAGGAGCCAGTGATGGCGGCACTGGTCTTCGGCGAAGCGCTTCTGGTTTCCGAATCCGTCCCATTTGCGGTGCAGGACGCGCGCGCCGAGGTCTTTGGCGATCTGTTCGGTGCCGTCGCTGCTTCCGGAATCGACGACCACGATCTCCCCGGCAAGGCCCTTGACCGAGGCGAGGGCGCGGGCGATGCGGTCGGCCTCGTTGCAGGCGACGATATAGCACGACAGGGGCACGGCGGTCATCAGCCACAAGCTCTTTTGCTGCGCGGCCTTTCGCCCCACAGCAGGAGGCGGGGGAGCAAAATCAGGCGCTGGAAGAAGGCGGCGCGTTTGCCGCGCCGCCCCCGGGGAGCGGAGCGGATGGAGGGGTCGGAAGAGATCATGCTGGCCTGCTTGCCCAGATGGCGGCAATAGGGGCTGCCGCCGAGGAGGAAGAGCCGGAAGCCTTCGCGGCTGTAGAACGCCCCGACATTTTCCTCCCGGTCGCCGAGGCTTTGGTAAGACCCGGCGCGGCGGTAATCAGCGAGGCGGCGCAGGCCGGGGTTGAAATTGAGGGTCCAGGCCGGGCGGCCCCGGATTTGGTAGAAGCGGATGCCGGAGGTCTCGCGGCGCTGCATGTTCCAGCAATCGGCGGCGGCGGCGAGGGGGTTTCTGAGCCAGACCTGGCAGGCTTCGGGGTGGGCCTTGAGCAGGCGGAGCGAGGGCGCAATGAAGCCGGGCTTGATGAATTCCCAGTCATCCTCGCAATGGAAGATATAGGGGGTTTCGACGCAGGCATAGGCGCGGTCGATGGAGGCGATCTGGCCGATGCGCTTTTCGTTGAACAGGATTTCGAAGGGGATTTCGGGGAAGCGGGCGGCGACGTCATAGACGCCCCGGTCGCCGGAATCCTCGATCAGGATATAGCGGTCGATTGGATGCTCATTGGCGCGCAGGAAACTGCCCAGCGTCTTTTCGAGCAGATCGAAGCGCCCGCAGGAGGTTGCAACGAAGGAGATGCCTTTCGGTTCACTCATGGCTTTCGGCCTGCACGGGATAGATCATGGACTTTCCGGATTTTCCGCGCGCGCGGGGCGCGCGCGCGCATAAGGCTGTCAAGGCATGAACCGGGTTTCGATCAGCTTGGCCGGGCGCTTGATATGGCGCGCGGCCCAGCGCTTGAGCCGGAGATGGAATTCAAGGGGGCGGGGATTTTTGATGACCGCCGCGGCCAGAGGCGAGCCGCGCAGCCAGTTGTGCAGATTCTCGCCATGCGACCCGCCCCGCATGACTTCGAAGCGCAGATCATAATTGCCAAAGCCCTGTTGGCGGAAGCGCTTGAGAAGTTTGCCGGGCCGGTTGCGCATTCCCTTGATTTTGAAGGCGTCGAAGTCGATCATGACCCGGTCGATTTTGAAGATTTCTCTGCTGGCGAGGAGGTTTTCGAGGATTTCGACTTCGGCGCCCTCGCAATTCATTTTCATGGCGATGAGATCGTCCCCGGCCAGATTGCGCCGAAAATATTCCGAGGCCTCGACGAAGCGGCACGCGGTTGCGGCGCTGCGGTCGATTTCGAGGCCGGGGCGCTGGCGGACGCCGTCATAGAGGCTGGCGCGCGCGCCGTAGCCGTGCAGGGTTCTCTCGCCGGGCGTGTCGGCGAGGCCGAAGGGATTGAGGATCAGGGTTTTGCCTGCAAGGCGAAACCTGTCCGGATCTTGGGGGTCGGGCGCGGCGCCCCAGCTGCGCACGGCCCGGCCCAGCCGGGCAAAGGCCTCGGGCATGGGCTCAAAGCAGTGGATCACATCAAAGAGATAGCCGGGCTTGACGATTTCCTCGCTCGTCTCCCCGCCATAGGCTCCGACATCCAGAAAGACTTTGCTCAACTTGCGCCCCTCCTTGCCTCATGAGGGGGTGTGGCAGACGGCTTCGAGATTGTGCCCTTCAGGGTCGATGACGAAAGCGCCGTAGTAATGGGGGTGATAAATCTCGCGCAGACCCGGCGGTCCGTTGTCTTTTGCGCCGGCGGCCAGCGCCGCCTTGTAGAAAGCGTCGACTTCGGCGCGGGTTGCGGCATTGACGGCGAGATGGAGGCGCGCGGCGGGGGTGTCATTCTTCTCGATCCAGAAATCGGGCTTGCCGCCGCGCCCGAAGCCCGCCGCCGCACCGACTTCCATAATCAGGACATAGCCCAGCGGGGCGAGGGCCGTGCCGTAGAATTCCTTCGCCGCCTCATAGGCTTTGACGGCAAATCCGACATGATCGATCATCTTTTTTCTCCCCGCGTGCCTGATTTTCGCTTGCGGGTCTCGCGGCCCGTGCAGGTCTGGCGGCGACCTACTCTCCCACGCCTTAAGACGCAGTACCATCGGCGCTGGGGATCTTAACGACCGAGTTCGGAATGGGCTCGGGTGGGGTCTCCCCGCTATAACCACCAGACCAGCGCGGGCCGCGGGTCCGCGCCTTCAACATGTGAATCGTCCATTTTCGCGAAAACCATTTCCAATGCCGTCATCCGGCGCAAGCGGGGGAAGGCCCCCCGCGAGAGCGAGAGCGGTCAAGCCGGTCGGGCGATTAGTACCGGTCAGCTGCACGCATTGCTGCGCTTCCACTTCCGGCCTATCGACGTGGTGGTCTACCACGGCCCTGATAGGGAAACCTGGTTTTGAGGAGGGCTTCCCGCTTAAGATGCTTTCAGCGGTTATCCCGTCCGCACGATAGCTACCCTGCTATGCCGCTGGCGCGACAACAGGTCTACCAGAGGTGCGTCCATCCCGGTCCTCTCGTACTGGGGACAGCGCCTCGCAAGTTTCCACCACCCACGGCAGATAGGGACCGAACTGTCTCACGACGTTCTAAACCCAGCTCACGTACCACTTTAATCGGCGAACAGCCGAACCCTTGGGACCTGCTTCAGCCCCAGGATGTGATGAGCCGACATCGAGGTGCCAAACAACGCCGTCGATATGGACTCTTGGGCGTCATCAGCCTGTTATCCCCGGAGTACCTTTTATCCGTTGATCGATGGCCCTTCCACACGGGACCACCGGGTCACTATGGCCGACTTTCGTCTCTGCTCGGCCTGTCGGCCTCGCAGTCAGGCGGGCTTTTGCCATTGCGCTCTAGAGCCGATTTCCGACCGGCCTGAGCCCACCATCGCGCGCCTCCGTTACGTTTTGGGAGGCGACCTCCCCAGTCAAACTACCCGCCATGCACGGTCCCGGGCCCGGCTTCACGGGCCACGGTTAGACGCGCGGGCGATCCAGGGCGGTATCTCAAGGGTGGCTCCGCGCCGGCTGACGCCGGCGCTTCACAGCCTCCCGCCTATCCTGCACAAGATCACCCACACGCCAGTGCAAAACTGTAGTAAAGGTTCACGGGGTCTTTCCGTCTGACCGCGGGTAGCCCGCATCTTCACGGGCATTTCAATTTCGCTGAGTCGGTGCTGGAGACAGCGGGGAAGTCGTTGCGCCATTCGTGCGGGTCGGAACTTACCCGACAAGGAATTTCGCTACCTTAGGACCGTTATAGTTACGGCCGCCGTTTACCGGGGCTTCGATTTGGAGCTTGCACCCCGCCTCTTAACCTTCCGGCACCGGGCAGGCGTCAGACCCTATACGTCGCCTTTCGGCTTAGCAGAGTCCTATGTTTTTAATAAACAGTCGCCACCCCCTGGTCTGTGCCCCCGGCTGCGGGTTGCCCCGCGGCCGGGCTCCCTTCTTCCGAAGTTACGGGAGCAATTTGCCGAGTTCCTTCAGCACCGTTCTCTCACGCGCCTTGGTATTCTCTACCTGTCCACCTGTGTTGGTTTAGGGTACGGTCATGGATGCGGGGGCTATTTCCTGGGACTCGCCGGCGGCCCTCCCAATCCGATAAGGGAGAACCGCGTTTTGAATCCGTCACCACCCGCTGGCCGGGGAATGTTAACCCCGTTCCCATCGGCTACGGCTTTCGCCCTCGCCTTAGGGGCCGGCTAACCCTGCGCAGACGAACTTGACACAGGAACCCTTGGACTTCCGGCGAGAGGGATTCTCACCCTCTTTATCGCTACTCATGTCAGCATTCTCACTTCTGATGCCTCCAGCGAATCTCACGATTCGCCTTCATCGGCCTACAGAACGCTCCGCTACCGCGCGCGCCCGGCGAACCGGGCGTGCACCCGAAGCTTCGGCTCACGGCTTGAGCCCCGTTACATTTTCGGCGCAGAAACCCTTGATTAGACCAGTGAGCTGTTACGCTTTCTTTAAAGGGTGGCTGCTTCTAAGCCAACCTCCTGGCTGTCTTGGGGTTTCCACATCCTTTCCCACTTAGCCGTGAATTAGGGGCCTTAGCTGTCGGTAAGGGCTGTTTCCCTTTCCACGACGGACCTTAGCACCCGCCGTGTGTCTGCCGCGCTGAGTCGTATCGGTATTCGGAGTTTGGTTAGGTTTGGTAAGCCGGTGAGGCCCCCTAGCCCATCCAGTGCTCTACCCCCGATAGACAAACGCGACGCTCTACCTCAATAGATTTCGCGGAGAACCAGCTATCTCCGGGTTTGATTGGCCTTTCACCCCTAGCCACAGGTCATCCCCCGATTTTTCAACATCGGTGGGTTCGGTCCTCCAGTGCGTGTTACCGCACCTTCAACCTGCCCATGGCTAGATCACCCGGTTTCGGGTCTGATCCGGCGAACTGAACGCCCTGTTCAGACTCGCTTTCGCTGCGCCTACGCCTTGCGGCTTAAGCTTGCACGCCAGATCAACTCGCTGACCCATTATACAAAAGGTACGCCGTCACGGATCTCGCGCGTCCCGAAAGACGCGCGCCGCTCCGGCTGATTGTGAGCAATCGGTTTCAGGGTCTGTTTCACTCCCCTCACCGGGGTGCTTTTCACCTTTCCCTCACGGTACTTGTTCGCTATCGGTCGCCGAGGAGTACTTAGGCTTGGAGGGTGGTCCCCCCGTGTTCAGACAGGATTTCACGTGTCCCGCCCTACTCGAATCCCGATCCGGTTTTTTCCTGTACGGGGCTGTCACCGTCTATGGCGCTCCTTTCCAGAGAGCTTCCAGTTCAAACAGGTTCGGGCATGGGCCTGGTCCGCGTTCGCTCGCCACTACTAACGGAGTCTCAATTGATGTCCTTTCCTCCGGGTACTGAGATGTTTCAGTTCTCCGGGTTTGCTTCGCCGGGTTTATGGATTGGCCCGGCGATGGCCCGCAAGCGGGCCGGGTTTCCCCATTCGGAAATCCCCGGATCAAAGCCTGCTCGCGGCTTCCCGGGGCTTATCGCAGCGTGCTGCGTCCTTCATCGCCTCTCGGCGCCAAGGCATCCACCGAATGCTCTTAAGGCGCTTGACCGCTCTCGATCTCGCGGGGCGCGGAGGCCCCGTCCGGCCGAGATGATCAGACATTGGGTATATGGATTTCGCGGATCATGAAGGCGGAATTGTTCCGCGCCTCACGATCTGGACGTTTCACGATGTCAAAGAGCCCTCGCCGGGCGGGCGGACCCGTCTGGCGCTCTCGACCAAATCCGCCCCTGAGGGGGGAGAGATACAAGAAGCGCCAAGGCCCGCCTGTCCGGGAATGGAGCATGAGTTTAATCCTTGTTTTGCGGCGATGCAAAGGGATTTTAGGGGATTCTGGGGGATTTTGGCGGATTTCGGGGGTTTTTGCGGGCATTGTTCTATTTTTGTCCTTTTTTCCTTATGGCCTGTCTGTTTGCGGTTTTGCCCGGGGGTTTTTGGCCTTAGATTCGCTGCCGGAGAAGGAGGATTGTGATGCCGCCGGATTTGGAGCCAGGCAAAGCGATGTTGCGCCGGGCGGCGGCTTTGGCGCTGTCTTTTGGGCTGCATATTTTGCCCTTTGTGATTTCGGCGGTCTGGTTGCGGCCCCTGGAACTGGACGATTTGGGGGCGCGGGGCAGCCGCCAATGGGCGGAGGAGATTGGGCTGACGGCGCAAGGCGAGGGTTTTGGGGGTCCGGAGGCGGTTGAGGCGGAGGGCCGGGGCGGGGTTTTGCGAATTCGGCTGGTTGCGCCTTTTGCGCTGGAGCCGGAGGAGCACAGTCTGAGCGAGGAGAGGCCGCCGGAGGAAGCTGTGCCGGAGGAGGCCGAAGCCCTTGCCGAGGCCGAGCCTGAGGAGGCGGAGGAATCCCGGCCTCAGACGCAGGGCGACGACCCGCCGGAGGAATTTGAGGAGGAGGTGGAACTGGCCGAGGAGGAAGCTCCGGCGGCGCAGGCGCAGGCCGATGGGGAGCGCGCGCGCGCGCCGCAGGCGCAGGGCGAGGATGCGTACCGGGGTGCGGGGATCGGGGGTTCGGACCGGCAGGCGGCGGGGGATTTTGTTTCGGGCGCCGAGGCCAAAGAGATGCTTCCGGGCTGGACTCTGGTCGGCATGAACGGCTTTGCCGACGGCTCGATTGGGCGGGGGCGGGATTTCCGGCGCGCGGAGCGGGCCTGGCGGGTTTATTACCGCCGCGACGGACGGCTCCAGGCGCGTTTTATCCGCCTTGCCGCATATCAGCCGCACGGGCCTTTGTCGGAGCGGGTTTTCGACTCAAGCGGGCGCTGGTGGATCAAAGGCGATCATCTGTGCCAGAGCATTGAGAAGTGGTTTTACGGGGGCCGGGTCTGCTTTGAGATTCGGCGGCAGGGCCGGGCGCTGGCGATGTATTACGCGGATTGCTGGGGGGTTTCGCGCTGTTATCGGGGGCGTCTGGGCCCGCAGGGGGTTTTGGTTCGGGGCAAGCGGCTGCGCTAGAAGCGGAAGAGGAAGGCGCTTGCGCCCTTGCAGGCGGCGGATCAGAAATAAAACACGCCCCCGAAGCGCCAGGCGTCAAAGTCTCGGGGCGATCCGAAGCCGTGGAGATAATAGCTGCGCAGGGCGAAGCGCCGGGCGAGTTTGTATTCGACTCCCAGCCCCAGGATGAAGGCGCTGGAGTTGACCGCCCGCACCGGCGGGAGCGCGATGTCCGCGTTTCTGGCGAGCCGGGCTTCGGCGATGTGCCTCTGGTAGACGGCGGCATCGCCGCCGGCCTGGAGGCGGAAGGAGTCGCTTTTTGCGATGTCGGAAAAGGAATAGCCCAGGCGCAGGAAGCCGAAGAGCCGGGGGGAGAAAGCCGCGCCGAAATCGGCGGCGAGGTCGAGGCCGATTTCCGTATCATACTCGCTGCGCTCAATGACGGTCTGGGCTGCAAAGACGTCGCCGTCGCCGTCGGGGTCGATATTTTCATGTATGATGGTGACTTCGGCATTGGAGACGCCGCCATAAACGGACAGTTCCCCGCCCAGATAGAGTCTGCCGCCGGGATAGCCGAGCAGGCCGCCGCCCAGCGCATCCTGCAAGGTCACGCGGTAGCCGGCCAGCGCGCTGAGCAGGAAGCGGTTGCTGGAGGAGAAGAAATTGTCGAAGACGGTTGCGCCGATGGGATCATCCCGATTGTCCGGATCGGCGTCGGGCTCGACGGGGTTTTCGAAGCCCGCAACGGGGTTGTAGCCGACGACGCGGTAGCCGAAATCGCTGCCCAGATAGAATCCGGCGAAGGGGGCATCGGCGGCGCTGCCGCTCGCGGGCCGGAGGAGGAGCGCGAGCAGAAGCGCGCCTGCGATGGAAAAACGCAAAGACATACCCGCCGCCCTTCCCCCTAGAAGCGCCAGACCAGCCCGATCGTTCCCTCCTGAAGGGGGAAGCGGGGCCGGTAGTTGTAGATGAAAGAGCCGCGCAGGGAGAGATTTTTGTTGAAGGCATATTCCCCGCCGACGCCGACAGCGAAATAATGGGTATTGTTGCTGTCGCGGGGGGCGGGGGGTCTGGGAGAGGCGGCGGCGAAAGCGGAGCGGGCGGCGACGAGCCATGTGTTGCGCCGGGTGAGTTGGCCGGCGGGAAAGGGGGCCTCGGGCGTAAAGAGGGTTTCGACCGGCCTGTCGTCGAGGCGGATATAGGAATAGCCGAGGCGCAGGAAGACGGGAAAGCGCCGACTGAACATCCAGCCGATATCGAAGAGGAAGCGGCCGGAATAGAGCTGCTTTTGCTCTTTAACCTGATGGACGGTGGTTGCGATGTCTTCGGCGCCGTCGGAGACCGGGCCCAGCTCCTCCGAAGTGATAGCGTAGCGGACGTCGTCGCGGGCGAGGAGGGCGAGTTCGCCGCCCAGATAGGCGCGGCCTGCGGCGATGGGGGTGGAACTGTAGCCGATGACGAGGCCGCCGCCGGCGCCGTCGTCATTTTCGAATGCGCGGGCCGGATAGACGAGTGGGGGCAGAATGATATTGCTGTCGCGCCAATATCCGGCTTCGCCGCCGAGATAGAAGCCGGAGGCGAAGCCGCCCCAGTGCCGGGGGATTTTCAAGGCGTCCGGGCGCGCTTCGGCCGGGGCAAGCCGGACCGCCCCGGTGAAGAGGGCGAAGAGGAGTGCGGCGGCGCCGGCCTGGGCAAAGAGGCGGACCATCATGAGTCTCTCCGGCGGCATGTCAGGTGCATGGTTTTCCCCAAGGGGCGATGATTGCCGAGCGGCGGCGGAAAGAGAAGGGCCGTTTTCTCACAAAAGCGTGAAGAAATCGGAAACAAGAAACGGCCCCCTGCCTGATTGGGCGATGGGGGCCGTTTTTGGCTTTCGGGGTTTTTCCGGGGCTAGAAGCGCCAGACGAGGGCGAAGCGGAAGTCGCTGGAGTCGCGCTCACTGCCGACATTGTAGAGATAATGGGCGCGGGCGGAGAGTCCTTCGCCCAGCGCATATTCGCCGCCGACCCCGATCAGGAAGGAGGAACTGCCATCCTCCACGGACGGCGCAAGCGCAACCTCATCAGTGCCTTGGTTATCATTCGCCTCCCGTTCGGTTACAAGCGCCGCGCGCGCCACTCCCACCAGAGCAGCTCTTTGCTCGGCGGTAAGGGCTGTCACCTCTGCGCCGGAGAGACCGCCGTCCTGCGTTGCCGCCACGCCGATATTCGTCGTCACGCTGCCATCAACATTGGCATAGCCAAAGCCTAGGCGAATGAAGCCGAGCACATTGGAGGAGACGAGATAGCCGATATCGCCGGTGACATTGAATCGGAAGTTCTCCTCGTAATCAATCCTCTCAGTGACCGTGGCGTCGAAGGTTTCATTATCCAACAATATGCCGTCGGTGGTGAAGTCCACACCGCCGACATCGCTCGCATCCATTACCTCAACATTGTCCCCGAAAAAGGTTGCAGGCGTATTGCCAACATTGTTTTGGATCCGCTGAGCGTCGGTTCCCTGGTCGAAACTGCCGTAATAGATGCCGACCTCGCCGCCGAGATAGATTTTATCGGCAGGCATGCCCATGAAGTCGCCGCTACCCATGAGCTCGCTGAGTTTCATGCCATAGCCCAGACCGACTCCGGCGGCGAAACTTGTGCCGTCCGCGCCGGAGAGCGAGCCGCCCTGATCGATCAAGTCGAAGCCGACTTCACCGGCGATATAGGGGCCGGAGAAGGTGTGTCCGTCGGCCAGGGCGGGCGGGGCGAAGGCCAGAAAAGCGGCGGCCCCAAGAGCCGGGAGAAAAGAGGGTC
>CBDBFH010000024.1:0-50000 GCA_965204775.1 Alphaproteobacteria bacterium | reverse complement strand
TGATGGCCCGGGTGCTTTTCCTGCGCGCGCAGGGCGGGCGGGCTTCGGCTCCAACCGGATAATTTCCATATATGAGGGGAGGCCCGCTTGCCGCCCCGGCTACCAGCCGCAGAGCAGTTCTCCGGCGAGGTTATGGGCGTCGATCTGGCGCAGGGTTTGTTCGGTGTCGCGGTCGGGTTCGGGGAGGATGGGGCGGGCGATCAGGCAGAAATTATCGGCGGGCGAATTTGCGGCGCAGCCGGCGGCGCTCGCCGGGATGGCGCAGGCGAGCCAGAGCGCGGCCCAGACGGCGCGCGCCGACCAGAAGGTTTTGCGCCGCCGCCGCCTGCGCTTCCAGCCGGCCGCGGGCGCGGGCGGTGCGGAGCAGGGCCCACAGGCCGCCCCCGGCGAGAAGGAAGGCAAGCAGCGCGCCAAACCCGGCGCTCACGATCCGGGAGCCGGTTTGTTGGGGAGGAAATAGACCAGCGCGGTTCCGATCAGCGAGGCCAGCGCGCCGATCGCCTCGCTGCTTCCCCATTGACCGGGATCGATTCCGAATCCGGCGAGGATTGTGGTCAGCGCGGCGAGCGCGGCGGCGATGCTTTTGGTGTAAGCCTGTATCTTCACGTTCATGGGGTGGTCTCCTGCAACGGCGCGGGGGGCCTCCCGGCCCCTCCGGACAGATGGGGAGCGGACCGCCGGGCGGGGACAAGTTTCCCCCGCGCGCGCCAAGAAAAAACCCGCCCCGAAAGGGGCGGGCTTGATCTCAAAGACGGATCGGATCAGGCGTCAGAAATTGAGCGCCAGAATATAACCGACGGAATAGTTTTCCACTTCCCGGGTACCGGTCTCGAACGGGTTGGGATTGGTGTCCTCGGTATATTGGAAGTTGAAGCCCATGGTCAGGCCACCGCCCAGCTCATATCTGAGCCCTGCGTCCCACATCTCATTTTCATATTCATCCTCAAAGAGGACGGGGTCGTCTTGGCCAGTGTCCAAGATTATGTTCTCCTCGTCGCGCCTGGCCCTTTTGAGCTCGGAGGAGCGATAGGCAACCCCGATCTTCCAGGGGCCCTGGCCATAGGCGACCCCCAAGGTCCAGACCCGGCTGTCGGCCTGGAAGGAGCTCGCGTTGTTTTGATCAAGACTGTCGCCCGCATACCACGCGCCGCCTATTTCGAAATCGCGCCAGTGCAGGCGGGCACCGAAGGCATAGGCGCGCGGATCGCTGGTGAAGTCACGAACATCAGGGGCGTCGCCGGTTCCATAGGTCACCGACAGGCCCACTTTTATATCATTGCCCACTTCACCGTGATAGTTGGCGCCGACGATAATGAAATCGGAGATTTCGCTGCTGCTGCGGACGCGCACATTGCCGTCCGAATCGCCTGTATCTCCGGCCTCCGGCGTATAAGAGAGCCCGAGTTTGAACCCGGCGACGCGCGGCGAGTAATAGGCGATTTTGAGCGCCGGGTCCGGGTCGTCGAGGACATAGGTGGTGTTGGGGGCGCTCAGGCGGCCCAGATGGACTTCCGGGAAGTCGACGCCGAAGATGGCGGTGTCGCCCTCTGGCGTGTAGCTTGGAACCGTATAATGCATTGCTTCGGCGGCGCCTTCGGCGGCGCCGATGACCAGTTTGCCGAAGCCGCCCTCGAAATAGATCAGGTGCTCGTCGAGTTCGGCATCAAGGTTCAGTTCGACTTTGGCGCCGATTTTCAGGCCGCTGTCGAGAATCATCCGGCCGTGGAAGTCAATCTCGCCGTCGGATTCAATGGAGAAATTGGCGGTGTCCCGCGACTCATAGACAAAGGGGGTGGCCGTGGATTCGTTGCCGGAGACGTAAGTGCTGGAATTGTCATGATCGTGGCCGAAGAAGCCGAAGACGAGTTCCCCCCGCAGGGAGAAGCCCAGTTTGTCGTTCATCATCATCATTTCTTCTGCGCGGGCGGGGCCGGCGAGAAGACCTATCACGGCGAGGGCCGCCGCACCAAAAAGAGCGTTCCGCATGGTTCAGGATCCTCCAAATCTAGTCCTGCTCACTGGCCGGGAGAAGATTGTCTTGCCAATCCGCGAGGCCTTGACCTGCCACAACTGCGGCGCCGAAGGCTTGCGTCTTCGCTCGACACGATATCTTCTTAAACGAGACCCCTTCCCCGGTTTTTGCCGGCGCGCTGATGGGGAAAGTTGTTCCCCTCCTCGCGCCTTTGTCGAAAAATACACGATAATAACGGCAGGTCAACAGGAAAGAGTCATGAAAGGTCATAAAAGTCGGGGGTGTCGTCCTGGCGGGCTGAGGCGTAAGGGGCGGCGTCTGTGTTGCCGAAGGTCCGGCAGGCGGCGTTGCCCCGCCCGCCGGGCGGGCGGGGAGAGTGTTTAATTCGGCTCTGATTCGGGCGCGGACGGCGGATTTCGGCTTTTGTTAACCAACTTCATGTTGACAGGCCGGACAACGATATGTTGAGTTTGTAATTCGGGCCTTCCACCAGATATGGGTCTGGAGGGCCATTCGAATCACTTGTAAGGAGCGGGGAGACAAGGGGATTTGCCCGTGGCGGCATCAAGACAAATTGCCGAGGCGCTTGATTCCGGGAGGCGGGAGCCGTCCGGAGCCGTTGCGGGCGAGTCGGGGCTGGTGGATTCGGATCGGGCGGCGGGGCTTTTTGCGCGCCCACGGGTGAATGGCGCGGGTTTTGCGGGCGGGTCTGCGGGTGCGGAGCCGGTTTTGCCGGGGAGCGGGGCGCGGACGGTTCAATATGAGAAGCGCGGGGCGGTTCGCACCTGTCCGGAGCGCGACCGGCTTTTGACCGATTTCGGCAAGGCGACGTTGACCGACCGCTATTTGCTGCCGGGCGAGGGCTTTCAGGATCTGTTTGCGCGGGTGGCGTCTTATTATGGGGACGATGCGGCGCATGCCCAGCGCCTCTATGACTATATTTCGCGTCTGTGGTTCATGCCGGCGACGCCGATTCTGTCGAATGGGGGGACGGATCGCGGTCTGCCGATTTCATGCTTTCTGAACGAGGCGGATGACAGTCTGGACGGGATTTTGGGGCTGTGGAACGAGAATGTTCTGCTGGCGGCGCGCGGGGGCGGGATTGGCAGTTATTGGGGCAATTTGCGCTCGATCGGCGAGGCGGTGGGGCGCAACGGCAAGACGAGCGGGATCATTCCGTTCATTCGGGTGATGGATTCGCTGACTTTGGCGATCAGCCAGGGGTCTTTGCGGCGGGGCAATGCGGCGGTTTATTTGCCGGTGGATCATCCGGAGATTGAGGAGTTTATCGAGTTGCGGCGCCCGACCGGGGGGGATCCGAATCGCAAGGCGCTGAATTTGCATCACGGGGTTTTGGTCAGTGACGCCTTCATGCGGGCGGTCGCGGGGGGGGGCGAATGGGAGCTGCGCAGCCCGAAGGACGGGACGGTTCAGCGGATTGTGGCGGCGCGGGATTTGTGGATCAGGATTTTGACGGCGCGGATTGAGACCGGCGAGCCGTATATTGTCTATCGCGACCGGGTGAACAATCTGCGCCCTGAGCACCACAAATTGCTGGGCCTGGAGGTCAAGACGTCGAATCTGTGCAGCGAGATCACGTTGCCGACCGGCCCGGATCACCTTGGCGTGGAGCGCACGGCGGTGTGCTGCCTGTCCTCGCTGAATGCGGAGCGGTTTGACGACTGGCGGGGCGAGGAGCGCTTCATTGAGGATGTGATGCGCTTTCTGGACAATGTTCTGGAGGATTTTATTGCGCGGTCGCCGGAGGGGATGGGGCGTGCGGCCTATGCGGCGCGGCGCGAGCGCAGCGTCGGTCTGGGGGTGATGGGACTGCACTCGTTTTTTCAGGAGCGGATGATTCCGTTTGAGTCGGCGATGGCCAAGGTCTGGAACCGGAAGATTTTTGAGCACATCAAGTCCGGGGTTGACCGGGCCTCGCGGCGTCTGGCCGGGGAGCGGGGGGCGTGCCCGGACGCCGCCGAGTTTGGGATTCAGGAGCGGTTTTCGCACAAGACGGCGATTGCGCCGACCGCCTCGATTTCGATCATCTGCGGGGGTGCGAGTCCGGGGATTGAGCCGATTGCGGCCAACAGTTTCACCCACAAGACGCTGTCGGGCTCGTTCAATGTTCGCAACCGCCGTCTGGAGGCTCTGCTGGCGGAGCGGGGCCGGGGGGGCAAGGAGGTCTGGGCCTCGATTGCCGCGCATGGCGGTTCGGTTCAGCATCTGGATTGTCTGGACGAGGCGGAGAAGGCGGTGTTTCGCACGGCCTTCGAGATTGACCAGCGCTGGGTGGTTGAGCTGGCCGCCGACCGGACGCCGCTGATTGATCAGGCGCAGTCGGTCAATCTGTTTTTGCGCTCTGACGTTCACAAGCGGGATTTGCACCGGCTGCATTATCAGGCCTGGGAGAAGGGGGTGAAGAGTCTGTATTATTGCCGCTCGCTGTCGCTGCAGCGCGCGGAGTCGGGGGTGGGTCCGGCGGCGGGCGCGGCGGACGCGCCGGGCGTGGCGGACGCGCCAAGCGTGGCGGACGCGCCGCCGGACGATGGAGAATGTCTGGCCTGCCAATAGGGGGAGGCCGGGGGCAGGAGCAGGGACAGGGACGAGGAGGAGCAGGCGGTGTCACTTCTGGAGGAGCGTCTGGTCTACAAGCCGTTTCGCTATCCGTGGGCCTATGATGCGTGGCTGACCCAGCAGCGGATTCACTGGCTGCCGGAGGAGGTTCCGCTGGCCGAGGATGTTCGTGACTGGCACAAGAAGCTGACCGGGCCTGAGCGGCATCTGCTGACCCAGATTTTCCGCTTTTTCACGCAGGCCGATGTTGAGGTCAACAATTGTTACATGCAGCATTATGCGCGGATTTTCCGCCCGACGGAGGTTGCGATGATGCTGGCGGCGTTTTCGAATATGGAGACGATTCATGTTGCGGCCTACAGCCATCTTCTGGACACGATCGGGATGCCGGAGGCGGAATATGAGGCGTTTTTGAAATACAAGGCGATGAAGGACAAATATGACTACATGCACCGGTGGGGGGTTGAGACCAAGGCGGACATTGCCAAGACTCTGGCGGTGTTTGGGGCCTTTACCGAGGGGGTTCAGCTGTTTGCGTCATTTGCGATTTTGCTGAATTTTCCGCGCTTCAACAAGATGAAGGGGATGGGGCAGATTGTCACGTGGTCGGCGCGTGACGAGAGTCTGCACACGCATTCGATCATTCGTCTGTTTCGGACGTTCATTGAGGAGAATCCGGAGTTGTGGACGGCGGGTCTGCGCGGCGAGATCGAGGAGGCCTGCCGGACGATTATTGCGCATGAGGATGCGTTTATCGACCTGGCCTTTGAGATGGGGGCGGTCGAGGGTCTGACCGCCGGGGAGGTCAAGGATTACATTCGCTATATTGCGGATCGGCGTCTTGTGCAGTTGGGTCTGGCGGCGATTTACCGGATTGCGGGCAACCCGCTGCCGTGGATGGACGAGATGCTGACGGGGATTGAGCACGCCAATTTTTTTGAGAATCGGGCGACCGAATACTCCCGCGCCGCGACGCGCGGCAGTTGGGAGGAGGCGTTTGAATAGGGTTTAGAAGGCGCGGCGCAGATTGAGGAGGAAGCGGGCTTCGGGCCGGGCGGCGCGGACATGGCCGGGCTGGAGGGCGACACCGGCCAGGACATGGAGATGGGTCTTCGGGCCCAAAGCGCGCAGATAGGCCGCCTCCAGAGCCCGTTCCCGCCCGGAAGGGGCAAGGCTCACCCGGGCCTCGCGCCAGACCAGCGAGCGGTCCGCGCGCCGCGCAGAAGCAAAGCGCAACCGCGCCCTGCCCTTCTCAGCCCGCAAAGGCTGAGACAGCCGCAGGCCAAAGGAAGACCCCTCGCCCTGCCGCCAGAGCCCGATCTCAAAGGCGCTGGCCAGGAGCGGCTCGATTTCCGTGAACAGGCCACCGGCATCAGGCGCGCGCGCGACCCCCAGCCAGCCTTGCGCCAGCAAGGTCCAGCCCAGGGGCAGCGCAGGCGACAGGCGCAGTCCGGTGAAGAACGTCTCTCCCGCCCCCAGATCAAGCCCGCCCGCCCCGCGCGCGGCCAAAACCCCCTCCGCCTCGCGCAGAAAACCGCCTTGCAGCGCAACCGAAGGCAACGCCTGCCAGGACAGCGCCGCCCCCCAGCCATGACCGGGGGCCTCGCGCGCCGGGTCTGCGCCATCGCCCGCCTCCAGCGAGGAGAACAGGCCAAGTCTGATCCGCCCCATCCGCGCCCCGAAACTCGCCGGGGTTCCATGCAGGCTCATGAAGGGCGCAAAGGCGCGGGCATCGGCAAACAGCTGCGCCCCGGCGCGGGAAAGTGGCGAGCCCAAATCCTGCGCCCGCCCACCGATAAAGGAGAAGTTCGGCTCCGGCGCAAAGGCCGGGAGGGAGGCGCGGGCCATCCGGGCAAGGCGGCGGGCCGGATCGGGCCGGGAGGGACTTGCGACAAAACCGCCCAGCGGGACCGGGAAGGGGGCGTCCAGTTCGTCAAACAGGGCGACCGCCTGTCCGGCCAGACCGCGCGCCAGGGCGTCGCCGAAGGCCGGGGCGAGGCTCAGCCCGGTCAGACGGCTCAAGACGGTCTGCGCCCGGTCGAGCGCCGGGCCGGCGGTGGCCATGCGGGTCTGGCCGACCGGTTCGGTCGCCGCCTTGAGGTCGAGCAGGCCCTGCCCGTAGATCGCATTGAAGGTGCAATCGGGCAGTGGCGCCGTCTCGCCGGGGCTGGCGCACTGATCCGATATGCCGGTCCCGGTCTGGATCAGGATCGAGTCCGGCGCGTATCTGCCCGCCTTGTCGGCGGTGAACAGAAGCCGCGCGGCGACTTCCTCCGGCATGACGCTGGCGGCGCCGAAAAAGTCAAGGAGGAGCGCAACCGAACCGGAAATGAGGGGAGCGGAAAAACTGGTTCCATCGGCCCGGACATAAGCGTCGGCAAAACTGGAGAAAGTGCCGCTATTGACCACCGCCACACTTTCGCCGGGGGCGGCGAGACAATAGGGGCCGGTGATCCCGCAATGGTTGGAGAACTCGGTGATTTCGCCGTCATTATCGGTGGCGGCGGCGACCAGCCAGTGATTTTGCAGCTCCTCGGGAAAATAAAAGGGCAGGGTTGGGAAAAAATGCAGCGGCGAGTTTTCGCGCGTCAGTAATTCGCCATCGCTGTTGCCCGCCGACCAGACATAGACCGTTTTGCCGGCCGGCCCTTGATCGACCGGCTGGTTTTGGGCGAGGACGGCAATGGTGTCGGGCAATAGTTGTCTGATACCCGCCCGGATGCGCAGTGTCTGGAGCGGCATTGCACCCTGATTTTGCGTATAAGATTCGGTGTAGCTGTTGTTGGCGACATGGGCGGCCTGATTGATCGGGCTGAACAGGGCTGCAAACGTCATGTCTTCCTGGAGGAAGTTGACACTCCTGGCGGGGGAGCCATGAGGGCGGCCATAGAGGCGGGCCTGGGGGGCGATGCCATGAAAGCCTATGCCGTCTTTGCGCGCGGCGGCCACTGAGGCGACCGCCGTGCCGTGACCGTCGCTGAACTGGCCGGGCAGGCCGGGCAGAATCGGATCGTTAGAGGAGACGCTGGTGTTGGGATCAACCAGGTCGTCCGCATGGGTGCTGCCGGGGGCGAAGGTCGCCATCGCCGGGGCGAATTCCCGGTTTCCTCCCTCGATCGCGGAATCGACGATGGCGATGACGATTCCGGCCCCTGAGGAGGGCCTTGCGCCGTTTCGCACCTGTCCGCGGGCATAGGCCCAATCGGCCTTGATGGTGTTCAGGGCGGGTTGCCGGCGAAATTCGAGGGTGCGCTGAGCGGCGAGCCTGCTGTCGGTGCCGTCTTCCACCATGCCTGCCGAGACCAACAGGCTGCGGGCGGTCGGATTGTCTTCAAGCGGCGGGGCGTCGGCAGACGGCGGGGGAGTGGGGGTGGGGGCCGGGGTGGGGGCCGGCGCCGGGGCAGGAGCGCCGACGCTCCCGCCACTGCTACAGGCGGCGAGCACCGAGGCGAGGAGAAAGGCGGCGGCGCGGGTCAGCAAATCTCAAACAAACCCGCAGCCCCCATTCCTCCCCCGATGCACATGGTTACCACACCATATTTTGCCTTGCGCCGGCGTCCCTCAATCAGGATATGGCCGGTGAGCCGCGCCCCGGTCATGCCATAGGGATGGCCGACGGCGATTGATCCGCCGTTGACGTTGTAGATATCGTTGTCGATGCCGAGTTTGTCGCGGCAATAGAGGCACTGGCTGGCGAAAGCCTCGTTCAGCTCCCACAGGTCGATGTCGGAGACTTTGAGGCCCTGGCGCTCGAGCAGGCGGGGGACGGCGAAGACCGGCCCGATTCCCATTTCATCGGGCTCGCAGCCGTAGGTCGCGAAGCCGCGAAAAACCCCCAACGGCTCGATCTTGCACCTGGCGGCCTCTTTGGCCTCCATGATGACGCAGGCGCCGGCGCCGTCGGACAGCTGGCTGGCATTGCCGGCGGTGATGAATTTTCCGGCGCCGCGCACCGGCTCCAGCCCGCTGAGGCCCTCCAGGGTGGTGCCGGGGCGGTTGCACTCATCGCGGTCGACGGTCACCACGGCGGTGGACTCGGCCTTGGTCTGCTTGTCGACCTTTTTCATCGTGACCTTGATCGGGACGATTTCATCGTCGAATTTTCCGGCCTGCTGGGCGGCGGCGGTGCGCATCTGGCTTTGGAGGGCGTAGGCGTCCTGATCCTCGCGGCTGATCTTGTAGCGCTCGGCGACGACATCGGCGGTGTCGATCATCGGCATCCACAATTCGGGTTTTTCCTTCATCAGGCGCTCTTCGGTGATGTCGTTGGCATTGATGCCCTTCATCTGGACCAGGGAGATCGATTCAACGCCGCCGGCCGCGACCGCCGGAACATTTTCATTGATGACGGCATGGGCGCCCATGGCGATGGCCTGCAACCCCGAGGAGCAGAAGCGGTTGATGGTCACGCCGCCGGTTGAGGGCGGGCATCCGGCCCAGATGGCCGCCTGGCGGGCGATATTATGGCCGGTGGCGCCTTCCGGGGTTCCGCAGCCCATATAGACGTCTTCGACCGCGGCGGGTTCGATTCCGGCCCTTTTCACCGCGTGCTGGACCGCATGACCGGCCATGACCGCTCCGTGGGTCTGGTTGAAGCTTCCCCGCCCCGATTTGGCGAGACCCGTGCGGGCGGTTGAAACAATAACGGCTTCGCGTGCCATGAGCCTTCTCCTCCTCTCCCTTCCGCCAGACTCTGCCTGACCTGCAAGCTTTATGAGCCTTGTGCGATGGGGCAACCTAGCGCAGGCCGCCGGGAAAATCCAGCCTTGCGCGCCGGGGCGGGCCGCCGGGGAAAAAAAGAGGCTCCCTGCCGGGGGGATTGGCAGAGAGCCTCCACCAGCCTAGCCGATCTGTCCCAGGGGAGGGGGGAGAGAGAAAGGAACAGGGGCAGATCATTGGCCCGGCGGGTATCAAGGCTGAGCGTAAAATCACTGATTGCTCTTTTCAATAGAAATTATCCTCCAAGAAACAAATTTTCTGATAAAATATTTTTTATCTTTTCTATTCCTGTTTCTCTCTGCTATCAATCATGGGGTTATTTCATTTTATCTTGCCCGGCTGACGGGTGGGTGGCCGGGAGAAGCGGGGGATCTGAGGTGAGCAGGGTGAGCGGGAGAATGGGCTGGACGGCGCTGTGTCTGGCGGCGGGGGTTGGGTGGTTCGGGCTGGACCCGGCTTGGGGCCGTGAGGGCTTGAGCGCGCTGGATTCGCGCGGGTCGTATATTGGGATTGGGGGCGGTTTGCTTGACTGGGCGGAGCAGCGGATCCCGGCGGAGGCGGGCGAGGCTCCGCTGGTTGTGGACTATGAGCGGGGCGAGCAGGTTGGGGTGGTTTTGGGGGTTTCGCCGGCGGCGCGGGTTTTTCGCCTGCGCTATGAGCTGGAGGGCTATTACCACAGCGGCGAGGCGACGGCCCGCCGGGAGGTGACGGCGAACGGCGGGAGGGAAAACCGGTCTTTCGGGGGCGATACGACGGTTTATGGCGGGGGCCTGAACATTTTTTACGACTTGCCGCCTTTGGTGAGCGGGCGGCTTACGCCCTATGCGGGGATTGGGGGTCATCTGGTGGCGGTGGACCTGGATTTTCCGGCGAGCGTCTTTGGCGACGGGCCGGGTATTGACCCTGCTGTTATTGCCGAGCGTCTGGGGTCCGAGACGCTTGCGGGGTTTTTCGATGCTTTGGGGGACCGGATTCTGGCCTATGGCATTGTGCTGATGGGGGGCGCGCGGATTGAGTTCAACACGTTTGTCGCGCTGGATGTGAACTACCGCTATGTGGAGCTGGATACGATCACGAGCGGGCGGCGGGCGCGGTTTCTGCCGGATGATTTTCAGGAGTTGCGGGCGAGTTTGATTCTGCGCTTCTAGGCGGGGGTCCGGGCGGCGTCTTTTTTGCGGAACCCCTTGACAGGCCAAAAGCGCGGCCCTATTTAAGGCGCGGAAGACGGGCCGCGGGCCACAGGCCGTAGGCGCAGAGTTGATCGCGCCGGTGAGCGGCGTGGCGGGCCGGTCGCGAACAGGATGTCAGGGGAGGAGAGAGCAGCCAGATGCGCTTTCGACCATTGCATGACCGGGTTCTCGTCCGCCGGGTGGACGAGGAGGAGAAGTCAGCCGGGGGGATTATCATTCCCGACACGGCCAAGGAGAAGCCCTCGGAAGGCGAGATTATCGCCGCCGGGCCGGGGGGGCGGAGCGAGGACGGCAAGCTTCAGCCGCTGGATGTCAAGCCCGGCGACCGGATTTTGTTCGGCAAGTGGTCGGGCACCGAGGTTACGGTGGATGGCGAGGAGCTCCTGATCATGAAGGAGAGCGACGTCATGGGCGTGATTGAGGGCGGCGCGAAGTCGCGCAAGCGCTCGTAAATTTCAGGCAAGGAGCAGGAGAAATGGCCAAACAGCTGCAATTCAGCGCCGAGTCCCGCGAGGGGGTTTTGCGGGGGATGGACACTTTGACGCGGGCGGTCCGTGTCACGCTGGGCCCGAAGGGGCGCAATGTGATTTTGGACAAGTCCTTTGGCGCGCCCCGTGTGACCAAGGACGGGGTGACGGTCGCCAAGGAGATCGAGCTGGAGAACAAGTTTGAGAATATGGGGGCGCAGATGCTGCGCGAGGTGGCGACCCGGACGAATGACGAGGCCGGGGACGGCACCACCACGGCGACTCTGCTGGCTTATTCGATTGTCAGCGAAGGGATCAAGGCGGTTGCGGCGGGGATGAATCCGATGGATGTCAAGCGTGGGATTGATCTGGCGGTCCGCCATGTGGTGGAGGAGTTGGGGCGGCGCTCGAAGAAGGTCAAGTCCAGCCAGGAGATTGCGCAGGTCGGGACGATTTCGGCCAATGGCGAGAGCGAGGTTGGCGGGATGATCGCCGATGCGATGGACAAGGTTGGCAATGAGGGTGTGATCACGGTCGAGGAGGCGAAGAGTCTGGAGAGCGAGCTGGAGGTTGTCGAGGGGATGCAGTTCGACCGGGGCTATCTGTCGCCCTATTTCATCACCAACGCCGAGAAGATGGTCTGCGAGCTGGATGAGCCGCTGATTTTGTTGCATGAGAAGAAGTTGTCGAATTTGCAGCCGATGCTTCCGGTTCTGGAGTCGGTGGTTCAGGCGAGCAAGCCGCTTGTGATTGTGGCCGAGGACATTGAGGGCGAGGCGCTGGCGACTTTGGTGGTCAACAAGCTGCGCGGTGGCCTGAAGATTGCGGCGGTCAAGGCGCCGGGTTTTGGCGACCGGCGCAAGGCGATGCTGGAGGACATTGCGGTGTTGACGGGGGGCCAGCTGGTTTCGGAGGATTTGGGGATCAAGCTGGAGAATGTGACCTTGAACATGCTGGGGCGCGCCAAGCGGATTCGGGTGACCAAGGACGACACGACGATTGTCGACGGGGCGGGGCGCAAGAAGGACATTGAGGCGCGGATCGGGCAGATTCGCCAGCAGATTGAGGAGACCACCTCCGACTATGACCGGGAGAAGTTGCAGGAGCGTCTGGCGAAATTGTCGGGCGGGGTTGCGGTGATCCGGGTTGGCGGCGCGACCGAGGTTGAGGTCAAGGAGCGCAAGGACCGGGTGGACGACGCCCTGAATGCGACCCGGGCGGCGGTTGAGGAGGGGATTGTTCCCGGCGGGGGTCAGGCGCTTTTGATGGCCCGCAAGGCGATTGCCTCGCTGAAGGGAGGCAATCCGGACATGGCGTCGGGGATTGCGATTGTCCGCCGCGCGCTGGAGGAGCCGATTCGCCAGATTGCGGCCAATTCCGGGGTTGAGGGTTCGATTGTGGTCAACAAGGTTGTCGAGACCGACAAGGCGGCCTTCGGCTTCAACGCGCAGGAGGAGAAATATGGCGACCTGATTGCGCAGGGGATTGTCGATCCGACCAAGGTGGTGCGCACTGCCTTGCAGGATGCGGCCTCGATTGGCTCGCTGATCATCACGACCGAGGCGACGGTGACCGACAAGCCGGAGCCGAAGCCTGCGCCGGGCGCGGGCGGGATGCCCGGCGGCGGGATGCCGGATATGGGCGGGATGATGTAAGGCCCCCCAAGGCAAAGGCAGCCGAAGCGGTTTTTTCGAACAAACAGACCGCCCCCTAAGGGGGCGGTCTTTTTTATTGCCTGAGGCCGAGGAGGGCGGCGAGTTTGCCTGCCTCGTCCCGGGCCGGCTCGAGCAGGCGGTCGCCGATCACCGCCCTTTCCGGCAAGAGGCGGGTGTTATACCCCCCCCCCCTGGTGAGCTGCCACGGGCGGGGCAGATATAGGGCGGCGCGGCTTTCGAGAATGGCGAGATCAAGGCCCGTCTCGTCCTGAAGCGGCTTGAGATTGTTGTCACGCAGGGTCTTGCCGGTCGAGACGATATCGACAATGGCCTCGGCGGCCTGATTGGCCGGGGCGGCTTCGGTTGAGCCGAGGCTTTCGACCAGGCGGTAGTCGATCAGGCCGTGGCGGGAGAAGAATTCGCGGGTGAGGCGCGGATATTTGGTGGCGATCCGCAAGCGCCGCCCGTGCCGCCGCTGGAAATGGAGGGCGGCGTCGTCGAAATCATCAAGGGTCTCGACGTCGATCCAGCTGTTGGGAACCGCGATCACGATCCGGGCCTGTCCGAAGGGCAGAGGCCGCAACCGCTCGACCACGTTTTCCCAATCGGCCATCCGCTCGCGGATCAGATCGTCG
The DNA here is from genome assembly GCA_965204775.1 of Alphaproteobacteria bacterium. Classification (GTDB taxonomy): domain Bacteria; phylum Pseudomonadota; class Alphaproteobacteria; order JAPOUT01; genus CBDBFH01. The sequence goes on along the minus strand of CBDBFH010000024.1, from coordinate 36,785 downwards.
CCGGTCAGGCCCAGCTGGACGGAGCCGCGGCGCAATTGCACGACAATTTCGGCCGCCGGGAGCATGAGGACATCAAGGTCGAGGCCGGGCAGGCGGGCGCGCAAGCCCCGGCCATTGTCCTCGACCATTTCCAGCCCGTGTGTCCTGAAGAAGGCCAAGGCTTGTTCGCGCAGGCGGCCTTTGGAGGGGAAGGCGAAGATTGGGTGCGTCTGTTCAGGTGCGGGCATTTTTTCCGCTCATATAATCTTCCAGATCGCTGAGATAGAGGGCCGCACCGACACCGGAAATGGGAGTAAATTCGTGGCGATAACGCCCGCCCCCGGCGAGGCCGAAGCCGGGCCGGTCGGGCGGATCGAAGGCGAAGACAAAGCCGGTGTAATAGGCGAGTCCGGCCCCCAGAAAGCGGGCCGAGAAGGTGATTGCGCCGGGATTGAATTTCTCCTCCGTCAGCTGATTGAGGCGCGCGCCCATGGCGGCGATTTCCTCGTTGAGTTTGTCGGCATCGCCGCCGTCGGCCTGGACTTCCTCCGCCAGCCGGCGCACCCGGTCCAGGGCGTCGGGGGCGGGGCCTTCGATATTGAGGAATTTTTCGAGCAGGGCCGAGGCGCTGGCCGAGATGGCGGGGAGTCCGGTTTTTTCGCGCCAGCGCGCCAGGATTTCCTCCGGCGTTCGCGCGCCGGTGTGGGTCAGGCTCTGCTGGCGCAAAAAGGCTTCGAGGGCGGGGATGCCGGACAGGTCGCGTGCAGGCCGGGCCGCGCCCATCTCGTCGGAGCGCTTGAGGACCAGATCAAGGCCGCCGCCCTGCGCCACACGCCCGTCCTGCGCCACCGGGCGGCGGCGAAACAGGCGGCGCAACCGGTGCCGCCAGCGTTCGTCGAAAGGCAGGGCCTGGACGAAAGCGTCGAACAGGCCGGGGTCGCCGATCCGCAGAGACGGAGTTTTCAGCCCGGCAATGGCGAGCGCATCGCGCATCAGTCTGATCACTTCCGCATCGGCCTGCGCCCAGTCATCGGCGCGGAAGAACTCGACTCCAATCTGCTGGCGGGCCTCGCACCGCCCCTGCCGGTTGCGGAAGACGGGGCCCCGGTAAAAAACACGCATTTCCGGATCCGTCATGTCTTTATGATCTTCCTGATGAAGGAGCAAAGGAAGGGTGAAATCGGGGCGCATAAAGAAGTCGCGCCCCTCGCGGTCGCTGACCATGAAGAAATGGCTGCGCACGTCGCGCTGGGCTCTGTCGAGGAACATTTCAGCCTGTTGGAGAACATCGCACGTTTCCTCGGCATACCCGGCGTTGCGGAACAGCCGGGCGATTTCGGCCAGCGGCGGCGTATTTGCGGGCCGGTTCATGAGACTTCGCGGCGGCTTGTCGCGGCGCGGCCGGTTTTGAGCGCGGCGCGGCAGGCTGTGACCAGATCGGCGCGCTTGATTCGGGTCTGGGCGTGAGCGCCGCTTCGCCATTGGGCGTTGTCGGCGATGGCGGCGGCCTGTTCTGCGCCCCGGACGAGGTCTTTGAGGGTCACCTCGCCGGTCTGGCGCTCGTCGCCGCCCTCGATGACGGCGAGGGGGGCGCGGCGTTTGTCGGCATATTTGAGTTGGGCGCGCATGGTTCCGGAGCCGGCATAGGCTTCGGCGGCGAGGCCGGCGGCGCGCAATTCGGCGGCGATGGCCTGGGCGCGGTGGCGGGCCTCGGCGTCGAGGGCGAGGACGACGATGGGGCCGGGCGGCTCTTTGGTTGCGCGGCGCAGGAGGGGCAGGAGGCGGCTGGCCCCGATGGAGACTCCGACCGCCGGGACCGGCTGATCGCGGAAGCGCGAGAGGAGGTCGTCATAGCGCCCTCCCGCGCCCAGCGCGAGTTCGGGGGCGTCGTGGGGGGCGGCTTCAAAGACCGGTCCGGTGTAATAGGCCAGGCCGCGCACGATGGCGGGATCGAAGCGCACGCGGGTTTCATCGAAATTGCACGAGGCGAGCACTGCGTCGATTTCGCGCATTTCGGCGATGGCCTGCCTGCCGCGCTCCGAGTCTCCGGCGAGCGGGGCGAGGCGTCTGCAAAATTCGGGGCGCGAAGGCTCCCTGATGGCGAGGAATTCAAGGATGGCCTTGATCTGGCCGGTCTCCAGGCCTGCGCCCCGGGTGAAGTCGCCGGACGGGTCGCGCCGTCCGGGGCCGAGCAGGTCTGCGACGCCCCGGGGTCCGAGGCGGTCATATTTGTCCATGGCGCGCAGGGCGATGAGGCGGGTTGGGGCGAAGGCCGGGAGGCCGGGGTCGAGGCCGAGGGTCTGGAAGAGGCCGTCGAGCAGTTTGCGATTGTTGACCCGGACGCAAAAACTGGCGCGGGGCAGTCCGGCGGCTTCGAGGGCTTCGGCCAGCGCCATGCACATTTCGGCGTCGGCGGCGGCCGGCGGCGCGCCGACGGTGTCGGCGTCGATCTGGAGGAACTGGCGGAAGCGTCCCGGCCCCGGCTTCTCGTTGCGAAAGACGAAGCCCCACTGGCAGCGGCGGAAGGGTTTGGGCAGGCGGTCGAAATTCTGCGCGGCGAAGCGGGCGAGCGGCGCGGTCAGATCATAGCGCAAGGCGAGTTGGCGGCCGTCGTCATCGGGGAAGGCGAAGATTCCGGCATTGGGCTGCTCCTGATCGGGGAGGAAGGCGCCCAGCGCCTCGGCATATTCGAGCGCGCCGGTCTCCAGCGCCTCGAAGCCATAGGCGCGATAGACCTCGAGGATTCGGGCGGCGAGGGGCAGGAGTTCTCCGGCGTCTGCGCCCCGGCTGTCGGGCATTCCGCGCGGCGTCCGGGGTTTGAGGCTGTGTTTTTCGCTCATCGGAGGAGGTCCGGGATTGTGGCCATGCTTCTGTCTAGAGCAGGCGGAAGACGATCGGCAAGGTGATATCGAGGGGGTCGTCGTTTTGGGAGATGGGGGGCCGGGGCATGGGCTGGGCGCGGCGCAGGAGGTCGAGGGCCTCGCGGTCGAGGGAGGCGTGTCCGGAGGATTTTTCGATTCGGATCTCGACGAGGCGGCCATTGCGATCAAGCGAGAAGTGGACGAGCGCAGTCCCCTGCAGTCTGCGCCAGCGGGCCTGGGCGGGATAGTTTTGGTGGCGGGCGATCCAGGCCTTGAGGCGGGAGAGGTAGGTGGCGGGGGCTGAGACGGGCGCGGCGGCGGTCGAGGGCGCGGCGCTGAGGCGCGGCGGGGCGGGCGGCGCGGGGCGCGGCGGCGCGGCGGGGAGCGGCGGCGCCAAGGCGTCAGGTTCGGGGGGGCGGGGGGTTTCGGCTCAAGTTGGGGTTGTTCTTCGGGGGCCGGGGGCGGGGGGGGCGGGGCTTCGTAGGCGAGGGAGAGGAAGATCGCCTTCGGGGCGGGAGCCGAGAGGAGCGAGGGTTCCGGCGCGGGCGAGAGGGCGGCGATCAGAAAGGGCAGCCCTGCCAGGCTCAGATGGAACAGGAGCGATCCGCCCAGCGCGGCGGCTATGCGCCGGGGCCGGGGCGGTTCGATGAAGTGGAGGGGTTTGGGCATGTTTCCTGCGTTTTGCGCGGGGGGCGCGGCGCGCGCGGCGGGCCTCTAGAGGCCAGCCTCCAGAGGCTAGCCTCTCGACACGCCCTGATTATGAGTGCTATGACCGGGCGAAGACAAGCTGGGAGCCGGGGGACGGCATGATCAAGATTTTGGGGTCGATGGAGCCGGGCTTTGAGCGGATTTTGACGCCTGCGGCCCTGGCTTTTGTTGCGGATTTGGAGGAGCGCTTTGGCGCGCGGCGGCGCGCGTTGCTGGAGGCGCGGGGCGCGCGGCAGAAGCGTTTTGACGCGGGCGGATTGCCTGATTTTCTGCCCGAGACGCAGGAAGTGCGCGAGTCGGACTGGAAGGTTGCCCCGATTCCGGCGGATTTGCTGGACCGGCGGGTTGAGATTACCGGCCCGACCGACCGCAAGATGGTGATCAACGCGCTGAATTCGGGGGCGCGGGTTTTCATGACCGATTTTGAGGATGCGCTTTCGCCGACCTGGAAGAATCTGGTCGAGGGGCAGATCAATCTGATGGACCGGTGGGCGGGGACGCTTGATTTCACCGACCCGCAAAGCGGCAAAGCGTATCGTCTGGGGTCTGATCCGGCGGTTTTGATTGTGCGCCCGCGCGGCTGGCATCTTGAGGAGCGCCATGTTGCGCTGGAGGGCCGTCCGGTTTCGGGGGGTCTGTTCGATTTCGGTCTTTACCTGTTTCACAATCATGCGAATCTGAAGGCGCAGGGGACGGGGCCGTATTTTTACCTGCCGAAGATGGAGAGTCATCTGGAGGCGCGTTTGTGGAACGATGTTTTTGTCCGCGCGCAGGAGGTTCTGGGGCTGGAGCGGGGCACGATCAAGGCGACGGTTTTGATTGAGACGCTTCCGGCGGCCTTTGAGATGGACGAGATTTTGTATGAGTTGCGCGATCACATTGTCGGCCTGAATTGCGGGCGGTGGGATTATATTTTCAGTTACATCAAGTGTCTGGCGGCGCATAAGGACCGGATTTTGCCGGACCGGTCGCAGGTTGTGATGGGCGAGGCGTTTTTGCAGGCCTACAGCCTTCTTCTGATCAAGACCTGTCACCGGCGCGGGGCGTTTGCGATGGGGGGGATGGCGGCGCAGATTCCGGTCAAGGGTGACGCGGCGGCGAACGATGCGGCCTTCGCCAAGGTGCGGGCCGACAAGGACCGCGAGGCGCAGAACGGGCATGACGGGACGTGGGTTGCGCATCCGGGTCTGGTTCCGGTGGCGCGCGAGGCGTTTGACGCGGCGATGGCGGGTCCGAACCAGCTGGAGCGTTTGCGCGGCGAGGTTGAGATTGGCCAGCAGGAGATGCTGGCGGTTCACGCGGGCGAGCGGACGGAGGCGGGTTTGCGCGAATGCATTCGGGTTGGGGTTCAATATATTGAGGCGTGGCTTGGGGGTCGCGGCGCGGTGCCTTTGTATAATTTGATGGAGGATGCGGCGACGGCGGAGATTTGCCGGACGCAGATTTGGCAGTGGCTGCGCTATGGAGCGCGCCTGTCGGACGGGCGGGTTGTGGACGAGGGATTGTTCCGGCGTCTTCTGGACGAGGAGACCGGCCAGTTGCGCCAGACTCTGGGGGAGGAGCGCTGGCTGGGGGGCAATTTTTCGCGTGCGATTGAGATTTTTTCGCAGCTGGCGGTGTCGCGCGACTGCGCGCCGTTTTTGACGCTTCCGGCCTATGGCGATCTGGTCCGGCGGGGGGCGTGAGGAGGGCTTTATGAGCGGGAAGGGTTTTGAGGATCTGGTTCCGGCGGCGGCGGGGCGCTTTGACGGGATTGAGCGGCCTTACGGTCCGGAGGCGGTTGAGCGCCTGCGGGGGAGCGTTGCGGTGCGGCACACATTGGCCGAGCGCGGGAGCGCGCGCCTGTGGCGGATGCTGCACGAGGAGGATTTTATAGCGGCGCTGGGGGCGCTGTCTGGCAATCAGGCGATGCAGATGGTGCGGGCCGGTTTGAAGGCGATTTACCTTTCGGGCTGGCAGGTTGCGGCGGACAACAACACGGCGGGTGGGACCTATCCGGATCAGAGTCTGTATCCGGCGAATTCGGGCCCCGAGCTGGCGCGGCGGATCAACCGGACGCTCCAGCGCGCCGACCAGATTGAGCATGCCGAGGGCGGGCCGCAGCGCGACTGGTATGCGCCGATTGTGGCCGATGCCGAGGCCGGGTTTGGCGGCGCGCTGAACTGCTATGAGATCATGCGGGCCTATATTGAGGCGGGGGCGTCGGGGGTTCATTACGAGGATCAGCTGGCGGCGGAGAAGAAATGCGGGCATTTGGGCGGCAAGGTGCTGATTCCGACGCGGGCGCAGATTCGGAATTTGAATGCGGCGCGTCTGGCGGCGGATGTCTGCGGGGTTCCGGTGGTTATCATGGCGCGGACGGATGCGGAGAGCGCGAAGCTGATTACGTCGGACATTGACGAGAGCGACCGCGAGTTTATCGATCCGGGCGAGCGGACGCCGGAGGGCTTTTACCGGCTGAAGGAGGGGACGGGTCTGGCGCATTGCATCAAGCGCGGTCTGGCCTTTGCGCCCTATGCGGATTTGCTGTGGTGGGAGACGTCGGTGCCGGATTTGAAGGGGGCGCGGGCCTTTGCCGAGGCGGTTCGGAAGGTTTGGCCGGATCAGTTGCTGGCCTATAATTGTTCGCCGTCTTTTAATTGGGAGGCGAATTTGTCGCGGGACGAGATTGCGCGTTTTCAGCGCGAGATTGCGGCGATGGGCTATAGATTTCAGTTTGTGACTTTGGCGGGCTTTCATGTTTTGAATCACGGGATGTTTGAGTTGGCGCGCGGGGTTCGGGAGCGCGGGATGCTGGCCTATTCGGAGTTGCAGCAGGCGGAGTTTGCGTCTGAGTCTGCGGGCTATACGGCGACGCGGCATCAGCGCGAGGTTGGGACGGGGTATTTTGATCTGATTTCGGAGTTTTCTGCGGGCGGCGAGTCTTCGACGACGGCGCTGGGCGGCTCGACCGAAGCCGCGCAGTTCCAGGTGAAAGGAAAAGCCAAGGCGGGGGCTTGACGGGCCTTGCCCTCCCGCGCCCCTTGACGGGCGGCATTCCTCTTTCTAGATTGAAAGCAGGCAGGCGGGAAATGCCGCCGCCCGGAGCATAGAAACTCCAGCAAAAGACAAACGGAAGGCAGGTGAGAGTCTGTTTTTCGTCCTCTCGCCTTTTGGGGCCGGGAGGCTCCGTTGTATGTCCAGGTGCTCTGCACTAAAGAGCGGAGCGACTGTTCTTTTGCTCAGTTTCTATCTCCCGGTCCGCCAGGGTTGTCCTGGCGGATCGCTTTGTCTAACGGCAAAACGCGGAAAGGAGACCGGAACATGCCTGTCCTTCAAACTCTCAGCAAAAAAGACCGCGCCGCCTGCCGCAATTGGAAGCGGCAGGTTGGCAAAAGATTGTTTGAGGCGCGCCTGCGCCGAAACTGGACGACCCGAAAACTCGCCCGCAAAAGCGGCATCTCCCGCGACCGGATTGATCTTATTGAATTGGGCCGGGGCCGGACCTGGCTGGACGATCTCTTTCATTTAAGCCGCGTCCTCGACCTCCCCCCGCCGAACTGGTGAAATAAGCCGGACGAGCGCAAGGCCCTCACCCCCCTCTGCCTTAACGTCATCCCCGCTACCTTAACGTCATTCCCGTTGCCTTAACGTCATGCCTGTTGCCTTAACGTCATTCCCGCGCAAGCGGGAATCCTCCCGCCGACCTCATGAAATAAGCCGGACGAGCGCAAGGCCTCACTCCCTTCTGCCTTAACGTCATTCCCACTGCCTTAACGTCATCCCCGCTACCTTAACGTCATTCCCGCGCAAGCGGGAATCCTCCCGCCGACCTCATGAAAAATGAGCCGGACGAGCGCACGGCCTCACCCCCTGCCCTTCTGCCTTCACGTCATTCCCACCACCTTAACGTCATCCCCGCTACCTTAACGTCATTCCCGCGCAAGCGGGAATCCTCCCGCCGACCTCATGAAAAATGAGCCGGACAAGCGCAAGGCCTCACCCCCTGCCCTTCTGCCTTAATGTCATTCCCGCTGCCCTAACGTCATTCCCGCGCAAGCGGGAATCCTCCCGCCGAATTGGTCAGATGGGACACGGACAGACATAGCTCGTCCCCCTAGCCCCCCTGTTTCTTCCACCCTACCCAATCAGGATGCTCTGGCTGGATGATGTTGCGCGGCTTGTCTGGGACAGATAAACTTGGAGGCAGTTTTTTGGGGCAACAGCCCTGTTCATAGCGAATATCTATCAGCTGCTCCTGCGTAAGGCCCTTCACGCCCATAAGATCAGTGTCGGTCAAGTTAGCCTCATATAGCTCGGCTCCGGTCAAAGTGGCTGAATCCAGATGGGCTCCGGTCAAGGTAGCATGCGCCAGATAGGCTCCGGTCAAGACGGCCTCTTCCAGACGGGCGTTGGTCAGGGTAGCCAATATCAGATTGGCTCCGCTCAAGGTGGCCTTTATCAGATTAATGCCGGTGTTTTCATCGGACAGACGCGCGCCCCTGAAATCGAATCTGTCAAGATGCTGTCCCGTGAGGATCAGGTCGCGAAGATCAGTCCCGGACAAATCAATGAGAAAGATTTCTCCATCTTCAACCCACCTCTCATCTTCTTTGGCGGAGCGGGCAAGAATTTTGATTGCCGTTTCGACATCTATTTTTTGCGGACGGGGCTTTGCCCGCTTGGCGACAGGGGGGCTTTTCTCATCTTTTTTATTTTCTTCATATTCTATCGTCGCCCGGGCGCGGACGAAACCGGCCAGAACTTCAAAGATTTGCCGCCGGTATTCTTCTTTTTCCCGTGCAATCTGCTCCAACCCGTAAAGCCCGCCCATCCGCACGGCTTGCGCCGCATGGCCCAATTGCTCAACGGCGCGTGAAAAGCGCTCATCTACCTGCCCTTGTGCGGCAATCCGGTTTTGCTCGGTGAATTCTGTTCTCTGATCTGCGGCAATGTCATTCTGGCGCAGGAGTTCCTGTGTGCGCTTCCCGGCCAGATAAAGACCGACGGCAAAAAGAAACAATCCGAAAAGAGAAAAAAACGGCGAAACGGCTGGGTCATTGCTAAACCAAAAGCCAAAAAAATTTGCAGAGCGATCTTCGGAAGAAGGAAAAGCCAGCCACGACAGAGCAAAAATCAAAGTTGGCGGCGCCACCCCCCATCCGGCGACCATCCGCCACGGCCCTGGCGGGAACCACTTGTCCCACCATTTTTTCTGAAGTTCCGGCTTGTCCACCATTTCTTTTTGCTCTTCCGTCATTTTTCCAATTACACCACAACCGCGATTGCACCACAACCGCGATTACACCACGACGGCGATCTGGCGCGAGCGGGCCAGCAGAATCCCGCCGGGCGACCAGATCTCCCCGTTCTCGACCAGAAAGCCTTCCTGCACATGCGGCGTCTCGAAGCGCGCCAGCAGCCAGTCATCCCCCCGGAGCGGCGCACACGCCTCCGGCGCAATGAAATAGACGCTGAGCTCAATCGTCGGAACCCCCCGGCCCAGCCCCTCCCGGTCGCTCATCCGCGACATCACCGAGGGCGGCCAGCCGTCGCTGATCGCCGCCAGCAACTCCGCCGAAACCCCCGCCCCCGGCTCCTGCAGCCGCACCCAGCCCCCGCCCAGCGCCTTCTCCCCCCCGGAAAAGGGAACCGCGCCAAAGGCAAAGCGCATCTCATAGTTTTCATGGATCGGCAAGAGCGGCGGCACCGGCGGGCAGGCCTCCGGCGGCGGCGCTTCCGGCATCCGCGACTCGCAAAAGACCGCCGATTGCGTCCCCTCGCGCGGGCGCGAAAAAGACGCGCAACACACCGCCACCAGTCTGTCCCCCTGCCTCATGCGCGCCTGCAAAAACGTCAGGCTGCGCCCGCGCCGCAAAACCTCGACCGCGATCTCAACCTCCCCTTCCGCAGGCCGCGCCAGATAATCAACGCTCAAGGAGCGCGCCGCGCGCGCCGCCTCGCCTACGACCGCCCCGCACGCCCGCAGCATGCACGCCGCAATCACGCCCCCATTTGGACCCTGAACAATCCACCAGGCGCGGCTCAAACGCGCCCGGAAAACCCCGGCGCGGCCCCCAACCGCCTCAACCGCCGTCTCCTGCTCAAACCGGTTCACCTTTCCGCCCCCCGCAGTTGCTCCAAAACCTCATGCGCCTCGGCGCGCGAAGTTTCATCCGCCTCGCGCCGGATGAAACTTTCCAGATGCGCCGCGGCCCCGGCCCGCCTGTTCCGGCGCGTCCCCGGCCAGACGCCCCAGCGCCTGCAAGCCCGCAAGCCGGACGGCGGCCCGCGCATCCGCCAGCTGCCCCGCCGCCCCGGCAAAGCGCGCTTCCACGCTTTGCGCTTTGTCGAAGGCCAGTTTCTGCCGCGTCTGACGCACCGATTGATTCATGATATAGAGCCAGACCCCGGCGGCCAGAACGCTCGGCACCGCTCCCAGCACCCAGAACAAATCCCACAGCGCCGCCAGCGCCTGCTCCACCGCCTCAAAGCCAAAGACCAGAACCGCCGCCAGAATCCCTCCAAACAGCAAGAGCGGCGAGACCGCAACCCCCGCCGCAATCAGCCACAGCCAGAGCGGAACCTTCCCCGCCGCTTTGCGCAGCCCCGCCCATGCCAGACGCCCCAGCCGGGCCGCCAGCCTTCCCGCTCCGGCCCCGATCCATGACAGCGCCCGCGCTCGCCTGCCCCGCTCTAGTGGCACGCCTGCCCCAGCGCCTTCAGCCGCCAATAGTTATAGGGCAGCGGCGTCACGAAGCCCGCCCCCCACATCAGGGGCAGCACCCACAGGGTCAGTTTCGCCCCGCCGGTCGCAATCAGATCGACGCCGTTCATCGCCGTCTCCATCCCGATCATCGAGAGCAGCGACATCCCCGCCGCCGTGCGCAGCGCCAGCCGAAACGCCATCTGCCGCCAGAGTATCGCCGTCTCCAGCGCAATCGACGTCAAAATGCCGTTGACCATCGCCAGACCCATAATCGCCAGCGCAGGCCACGGAATCCCGCTTAGCTGAAAAAACAGAATCGTCCCCATATCCCCAATCGAGCAGCCGATCAGGCACCACATCGTATTCCAGCTGGCGGTCTTCCAGACCGCGCGGTCGCGCCAGAAGAGTCCCTGCCGGGCGGAAAGCAGGCGGACGGTCTCTTCGGTCATGGCGTCTTCACTGCGCGGCCTGCGCCGAATCTTTCAAACCGGCGGCGGGCGCGGCGGTCATATAGCTGCGGGTGACCGGCAGGGCGTCCATCTCGCGGGCCAGCTGAAACTGAAAGACCCCCATGAGGCTCAGCCGGAACAGCACTTCGCTGCCGGTCAGGTAGAACTCCCACATCCGGCAGAACTTCTCCCCGGCGATCCCGGCTGCCCGGTCGTAGCGGGCCATGAAGCGCTCGCGCCAGACGCGCAGGGTTTCGGCGTAGTGGCTCCGCCAGACCTCCACATCGGCGGCGTAAAACCCCGCCCGCTCAACCGCCGGCGCGACCTCGCTCAAGGCCGGGATATAGCCGCCGGGAAAGATATATTTCTCCATGAAACTGTTGCTCGTCCCCGGCGGCCCCAGACGCCCGATCGTATGGATCAGCGCAACCCCCTCCTTCTTGAGCAGGCGCGCCACCGCGGCGAAAAACTCCGGATAAAAGCGGACCCCGACATGCTCAAACATGCCGACCGAAACGATCCGGTCGAACGCGCCCTCGATCTTGCGGTAGTCGGCGAGCCGGAAGTCGGTTTGTTTTTCCAGGCCGCGTTTGACGGCTTCCGCGCGGGCCTGCCGGTGCTGGTTTTCGCTCAAGGTGATGCCGGTCACATGGACGCCCGCCCCGGCGGCGAGGTGAAAGGCCAGCGCCCCCCAGCCCGACCCGATATCGAGCACCTTCATCCCCGGCGACAGCCGGAGTTTGGCGGCAATCAGCCGGGCCTTGGCGGCCTGCGCCTCTTCCAGACTCAGGCCGGGCGAGGCGAAATAGGCGCAGGAATAATGTTTGTCGCGGTCGAGGAAGAGGTCATAGATGCGCGGGTCGGCGTCGTAATGGCGCTGCACATTGGCCTGCGCGCGCGACAGCGAGTTGCCCCCTCCCCTGCCCGCCCCCGCCATCCGGCGCAGCGCCTCGAGCCAGGAAAAGGGCGCCGGCAGCGGCCCCTCGACCAGCCGGAACCCCGTCTGGAGCAGATCAAGCAGACTGCCCTGCTCAAGGGTCAGGCGGCCATCCATATAGGCCTCGGCGGCGGCCAGATAGGGGTTGATCAGAATTTTGAGGGCCAGATTCCTGTCGTGAAAGCGCACCACCAGTTCCGGCCCCAACCGGTCGCCGCACGGATGGGCCTCGCCCGCGGCGTCGATGATGGTCAGATTGCCGCTTCGGACAAACCGCGCCAGACGGCGCTCGAAAACACCCATCTTCTTCACCTCCGGTCCTGGCGCGCCGTTCCGGTCAGGGATTTTCCTGCTTCCAGGCCTCCTGGCAGTCGCGCAATGCCTGACTCATCAATTCGTGGCCCCGGCCCCATGCAATGGGCCATGGATTTGCGCTCGGCGACGCGCCGCGCCGCACAGCTGCGAATTCCTTCGCTGATTCCGTCCGGATAGCCGAACAGCGCAAAGCAGACCACCGAGGCCTGCCGGTCTTCGGCGGCCTGCGAGAGGATCCAGTCATGGACTTCCCGGGTCTGGCGCGCCCACCAGGCATCGCAGCGGTCTTCGTCGCCGGGGCCGCAGGGGACGCCCGGCGGGCGGGCGGCGGCGGCGGCGGGCGACGGGGCGAGCGCCGCGCCCAGAACCAGCGCCGTGAAGAGAAGAACCGCACAGCCCGCCCGCTTCATGATCCCTATTCCTTTTCGGCGGCGTCTTTTTCGGGCGCGCGGCGGGGCGCCGGAGGGGCGAGGATGTTATCCTGATTCGCGCCGCGAAACAGGATTCGATGATAGTTGGAGGGAAACAGGCGCTGGACGGCGTCCATATAGAGCGCATCGCGCCCGATCAGGATGCGGGCCTTGTTGCGGGCCATGCCGCGCAGAATGGTGAGGGCGGCTTTTTCGGGGGTCGTGATGGCGAATTCGTCGAAGCGCTCGGCCATGCGCGCGCGCTCTTCGGGGGTGTCTTGATCCTGCAGGAGGCGGGCGTCGCGGGCGATGTTGGTCTTGATGCCGCCCGGATAGACGCAGGAGACCGACAGGCCCTCATCTTTCATTTCCTGGCGCAGGGCTTCGGTGAAGCCGCGGATGGCGAATTTGCCGGCATTATAGGCCGACTGGGTCGGCACGCCGTAGAGGCCGAAGACGCTGGAGATGTTGGCAAGCCAGCTGCGCGGGCGGCGGCGCAGTTGGGGGAGGAAGGCTTTGGTGCCGTAGACCATGCCCCAGAAGAGAATGCCCATGACCCATTCGAGGTCGTCATAGGTGAGGTCTTCGACGCGGGCGATCTGGGCGACTCCGGCATTGTTGACGACGATGTCGGCGCCGCCCAGTTCGCGCTCGACGTCGTCGGCGAAGGCGTGGACGGCGTCGCGGTCGGCGACGTCGAGCTGGCGGGTGAAGAGTTTGGAGCCGGCCTTGCCGGCGGCGGCGGCGGTTTCGGCGAGGCGGGCGGCGTTGATGTCGCAAAGCGCGAGCGCCCCGGCCCCGGCCTCGGCGAAGGCATGGGCCAGGCCCCGGCCTATGCCGGAGCCGGCGCCGGTGACCACGGCGGTTTTTCCGGCGAAAATTTTCATTTTGGTTTTTGCCCCGTCTGTGTCCCGTGTGCAGGGATTTCCCCCGATTCATACTAGCCGATCCGGCGCGGGGAAAGCGAAGCTTAATAATTGCCGCGTAATTACCGCATAATTGCCATACAAATTATTGCGGCAGGATCGCCGCGATCTGATCTATGATTGCGCTCTATGGCAAGCGATTCTTCGCCCCCGCCCTTCTCGTGGATCAGGGTCTGGCCGTCGCGGGCGCGGCGGCGGATGGGAAGGCAGCGCCGGGTTTTGATGGTGGGGGGCATTCTGGCGGTGCTGCTGGCGGCGGCGGGCCGGGTCGAGTTATGGCAGGCGGCGGGGGGCTTTGTTGTGCTGGCGGCGGCGGCGGCGCTGACCCCGGGGCCGCGGGGCCTGGCCGGAGCGCGGCGGCGCGACCGGCGGAGCGGGGCGGGCGCAGACGGCGCACGGCCTGACCTTTTGATCGACCGCCGGCTTGGCGATCTTCTGCCCGATCCGCTTGTGGTTCTGGGCCCCGGCGGGCGGGTGCGTTATGTCAATCGGGCGGGGCGGGCGCTTTTCGGGCGGGCGGCGGATGAGGGGATGGGGGGCCATGTTTCGGGCCTTGTGCGCAGCCCCGCCCTTCTGGAGGCGGTTGGGGAGATGGAGGCGCGGGCCGGGGCGCGGATTGTCGAATACCGGATTCCGGTTCCGGTCGAGCGCCGCTTCCGGGTCTATGCGGCGGCGGAGCGGCGGGGGGAGTGGGTGATCGTTCTGGTCTTTCAGGAGCAGACTGAAATGCTTCGCTCGCAGGAAATGCGGAGCAGTTTCATCGCCGATGTCAGCCACGAGCTGAAGACGCCTTTGGCGGTTTTCACCGGCTATCTGGAGGCTTTGTCGGGGGCGGCGCGCGAAGACGCCGGGGCGCAAAAGAAGTTTTTGGGCGTTCTGGAAGCGCAGGCGCAGCGCATGGCGCGGCTGGTGGACGATCTGCTTTCGCTGAGCCGGATCGAATCCCGCGAGCATTTTCGCCCGGAGGAGGCGGTGGATCTGGCCGGTCTGATTGAAGAGGCGGCGGCGGATTTTGAACCGGCGGCGCGCAAGGCCAAAGCGCGAATCATGTTTGCGCCGCGCACGGGTCTGGCCCCGGTGCGGGGCAGCCGGGAGGAGTTGCTGACTCTGATTCACAATCTGCTCGACAATGCGCTGCGTCATGGCGGGGGGGGGCGGATTGAGATCGGCCTGTCGGCGCAGGCGGCGGGGCATGCGGTGCTTTCGGTTCGCGACTTTGGGGAGGGGATCGCCGCCGAGCACCTGCCGCGCCTGACCGAGCGCTTTTACCGGACCGAACCGGACCGGAGCCGGCGGCGCGGCGGCACCGGGCTGGGTCTGGCGATCGTCAAGCACATTGTCAGCCGCCATCAAGGCGAGCTGCAAATCAAGAGCGCGGGGCCGGGGCAGGGCGCGGTGTTTCAGGTTCGCCTGCCGCTCCACGAGGGCGGGCGGGGCGGGGTGTCATAAACTCGTCATAGAATTTGGCTAACCAGGCGCACAACGCCCCCGGCCCGCGTGCCCGGAGAGAGGGGCGGGCAAGCTGGGGAGGCAGACCAATGTCTAGACGCCGTGCACGATTTTCCGCCGCTCTGGCGGCGCTGGCCCTGGCGCTGGCCGGGGCGGCCTGGCCGCAGGACGCGGCGCAGGCGCGCAGTCAGATTCGGGTCGTCGGCTCCTCGACGGTCTTTCCCTTTGCCTCGCTGGTCGCCGAGCGCTTCGGGCGGGCTACGCGCTACCGGATTCCGGTGATCGAATCGACCGGGACCGGGGGGGGCATGAAATTGTTCTGCGCCGGGATCGGGGCGGGGCACCCCGACATCACCAATGCGTCGCGCCCGATCAAGCAGTCGGAATACACGCGCTGCCGGAATAACGGGATTACGCTGTCGGAGGTCAAAATCGGCTTTGACGGGATTGTGCTGGCCAACGCCCGGAGCGGCCCGGAGTTTCGCCTGACCCGCAAGCAGATTTTTCAGGCGCTGGCGGCGCGGGTTCCGGTGGACGGGGCGCTGGTCCAGAATCCGCACCGGCGCTGGAGTGACATTTCGCGCGCTCTGCCCAACATTCCGATTCGGGTGATGGGCCCGCCGCCGACTTCGGGCACGCGCGATGCCTTTGTCGAGCAGGCGATGGAGGGCGGGGCGAAGCAATTCCCGCTTCTGGCCAAGCTGCGCAAGCGCAACAAGCAGGCGTTCAAGGCGGCGGCCCATGCGATTCGCGAGGACGGGGTTTTCGTTGAGCTGGGCGAGAACGACAATCTGATCGTGCAAAAACTTCTGGCCAGTGAGCAGGCGCTGGGGATTTTCGGCTTCGGTTTTCTGGACCAGAATCGGCGTCGTCTGAAAGGCGCGCGGGTTGAGGGGGTCTCGCCGACTTTCGAGAATATCGCGCAGGGCCGCTACAAGATCTCCCGCTCGCTGTTCTTCTATGTCAAGAAGGACCATATTGGGGTCATTCCGGGGATCAGCGGCTATGTGCGCGAGTTCACCAGCGAGGGGGCCTGGGGCGGGGAAGGCTATCTGTCCGACCGCGGCCTGATTCCGTTGCCGGACGCCGACCGCCGCAAAAGGCGCGAGTCGGCGCGGGCGCTGACCCCCTTCTCAATGTAAGCCGGGTAAGCCGGGGCGGCGAGGCGGAGCCATGCCGATAGCAGGTCTGCTCCTTCTGACCGGGGTTCTGGCGGGGGTCTTCTACGGACTGGGGCGCCGCCGCAGCCGGGAGAGCGGAACCGGGTTTTACGCCGGCGCCTATGGGGCGCTGTGGAGCGCGGTTCCGGCTCTGGCGCTGGCGGGGCTGTGGCTGATTGGAGAGCGGGCGGTTCTGCCTGCGATTTTTCTGGAGGATTTGTCGCGCCTGCTTCCCGGCTATGACCGGGATGCGCTCCGGATTCTGGCGGCGCGGATTTCCGCCGGGGACGGGTCCGCCGGGGACGGGTCCGCCGGGGACGAGTCCGCCGGAGACGGGTCCGCGCTGGCCGCCGGGCTGGACGTCGCCGAGGCCGCCGCCGCCGATGCCGCACGGCTTGGGCTCAGCCGGGGGCTTTTGACCGGGGCGAGTCTTTTGCTGTCGCTGGCCGGGGGGGGCTTTGCGCTGGCGCGGATCGCCGGGGGGGTGCGGGCGCGCCCGGCGGTCGAGCAGGCGCTGCGCGTCTTTATGATGTCCTGCGCGGCGCTGGCGGTCGTGATCACCGGGGGGATCATCCTTTCGCTGATTTTCGAAACCATCCGCTTTTTCACTCTGGTCTCGCCGGGGGCGTTTTTGTTCGGGCTGGACTGGAGTCCACAGACCGCTTTGCGCGCCGATCAGATTGGGGCTTCCGGCAGTTTCGGCGCGATTCCGGTCTTTGCCGGAACCTTGATGATCACGATTCTGGCGATCGGGATCGCCGCGCCGGTGGGCCTGTTGTCGGCGATTTATATGTCGGAATACGCCTCCAGGCGTCTGCGCGAGATTGTCAAGCCGCTACTGGAGATTCTGGCCGGGATTCCGACCGTGGTCTATGGCTTTTTCGCCGCCCTGACCGCGGCGCCCCTAATTCGCGATCTGGCGGCGGAGCTGGGGCTGGCGGCCTCGTCGGAGTCGGCGCTGGCCGCCGGGGTGGTGATGGGGATCATGATCATCCCCTTCATCTCCTCTTTGTCCGACGATGTGATCGCGGCGGTTCCGGGGGACTTGCGCGAGGGCTCTTATGCGCTGGGGGCGACTCGTTCGGAGACGATTCGCAAGGTGGTTCTGCCCGCCGCGATGCCGGGGATCGCCAGCGCCTTTCTGCTGGCGATCTCGCGCGCGATTGGCGAGACGATGATCGTGGTGATGGCCGCGGGGCTGGCGGCCAATATGACCGCCAACCCCCTGGAAGCGGTGACCACGGTCACGGTTCAGATTGTGACTCTGCTGGTCGGCGATCAGGAGTTTGACAGCGCCAAGACTCTGGCGGCCTTTGCGCTGGGCATGATGCTGTTTTTGATCACGCTGGCCTTGAATGCGGCGGCGCTGATCACGGTGCGCAGATACCGGGAGCGCTACGAATGAGCGGGGAGGCTGTGACCGGCGGCGCGGCGCGGCGCGGGGACTTGTCCGGGCGGCGGCGTCTGGCGCGCCGGCACGCCGCCGAGCGGCGCTTTCGTCTGCTGGGGGCGGGGGCGATTGTGCTGGGTCTGGCGATGCTGGTTGTTTTGATCTTTTCGGTTGCGCTGAGCGGGGTGTCGGCGTTCCGCCATGCGCAGATCGGGCTGGATGCGGAAGGCATGGGGGCGGGGGGGGCGGGGTCGGCGCGCGGGGCGCTGGCCGCGCTGTTTCCGGAAGCCGGGGAGCGGCGCGCGCGGCGCGCGCTGGCCGGGCTGGTGGGGGCGCGGGCCGACGAAGAAGTCTCCGGCCTGCTGGCGGCGGCGCAGGGACAGGAGGGGGGCGTGTTGTGGATTTCGGCCTCCGACCATGTTGACGCCTTTTTGAAGAGCGGCAAGGACAAGTCGCAGAGCATTTTGAGCGAGCGCCAGATTGGATGGCTGGCGGCGCTGGAGGCGCAAGGCCGGGTGCGCTTTGCGTTTCACAGCGCGTTCTTCACCCAGGGCGACAGCCGCGAGGCGGAATATGCCGGGATTCGGGCGGCGCTGGTTGGCTCGTTTTTCACTTTGCTGGTGACCTTTTTGATCAGTTTTCCCGCCGGTCTTTTTGCCGGGATTTATCTGGAGGAGCTGGCCCCCCGGAACCGGTGGACGAGTCTGATTGAGGTGAACATCAACAATCTGGCGTCGGTTCCCTCGATCATTTTTGGACTTTTGGGTTTGGCGGTTTTTCTGAATTGGTTTGGTCTGCCGCGCTCGACGCCTCTGGTCGGAGGGATGGTTCTGGCGCTGATGACTCTGCCGACGATCATCATTGCGACCCGGGCGGCGCTGCAGTCGATTCCGCCGTCGATTCGCGAGGCGGCGCTGGCGGTCGGTGCCTCGCGGATGCAGAGCGTCTTTCATCATGTGGTTCCGCTGGCGCTGCCCGGCATTTTGACCGGGGTGATCATCGGCCTGGCGCAGGCGCTGGGCGAGACCGCGCCGCTTTTGATGATCGGGATGGTGGCTTTCATCGCCGAAACGCCGGGCGGGCTGACCGATCCGGCCTCTGTGCTGCCGGTTCAGATTTATCTGTGGGCCGACAATCCGGAGCGCGCCTTTGCCGCCAAGACCAGCGCGGCGATACTGGTTTTGCTGTTTTTTCTGGTTATGATGAATGCGGCGGCGGTTTTTCTGCGCCGCCGCTTTGAGCGCCACTGGTGAGGCGGGCGGTCCGATGTCTTCTCTTTCCGCGCCGGCGGCGGCGCCGGCGGTCCGGTCCAATCGCCCGGTCAAGATATCGGGGAGCCGGGTCAATGTGTTCTACGGGGCGAAGCAGGCGCTGTTCGACGTCTCGCTTGAGATTGGGCAAGGGGTGGTGACGGCGCTGATCGGGCCTTCGGGCTGCGGCAAGTCAACGTTTTTGCGCTGCCTGAACCGGATGAACGACGTGATTCCCGGCTGCCGGATCGCCGGGGAGATTCGGATTGACGGGCAGGACATTTATGCCGAGGGGGTTGATGCGGTTGAGTTGCGCAAGCGGGTGGGGATGGTGTTTCAAAAGCCGAATCCGTTTCCGAAGTCGATTTACGAGAATGTGGCCTATGGCCCGCGGATTCACGGCATGGCGCGGAGCGGTCCGGAGATGGACGAGATTGTCGAGAAGAGTCTGCGGCGCGCCGGTCTGTGGGGCGAGGTTCAAGAGCGGCTGGGCGATCCGGGGACGGGGCTTTCGGGTGGCCAGCAGCAGCGGCTGTGCATTGCGCGGGCGATTGCGGTCAGCCCGGAGATCATTTTGATGGACGAGCCGTGTTCGGCGCTGGACCCGATTGCGACGGCGCGGATTGAGGAGTTAATCGACGAGTTGCGCGAGCGCTATACGATTGTGATTGTGACGCATTCGATGCAGCAGGCGGCGCGGACGTCGCAGCGGACGGCGTTTTTTCATCTGGGGGTTTTGATTGAGGAGGGGGAGACGGGGGAGATTTTCACCAATCCGCGCCATGAGCGGACGCAGGATTACATTACCGGCCGGTTTGGCTAGGAAGCGGAGCGATGACCAAGCACACAGTCAAGGCGTTTTCGGACGAGCTGGACGATCTGGCGGCGCTGGTTGCGCGTCTGGGCGGGCTGGCGGAGGCGCAATTGGCGGGGGCGGTGGATTTGCTGCGCAGCGGCGATGGGGATCTGGCCGGCCAGCTGGTTGCCGACGACCGGATTTTGGACCGGCTGACGGTGGATATTGATGCGCAGGTGGTTCAGATTCTGGCGCTGCGCCAGCCGATGGCGCGGGATTTGCGCCAGGGGGTGGCGGCGATGAAGACGGCGGGGGAGCTGGAGCGGATTGGCGATCTGGCCAAGGGGATTGCGCGGCGGATCGGCGAGCAGGACGCGCCGTTTCCGCGCAATGTTGCGGGCGGGGTTCAGCGGATGGGGCGGCGGACGTTGACGCAGGTCAAGGATGCGCTGGACGCCTATGCCGAGCGCAACATTGGCAAGGCGCGGGCGGTCTGGCTGGGCGACAAGGAGCTGGACGAGATGTTCAATTCGATTTTCCGGGAGCTGCTGACCTATATGCTTGAGGATCACGGGGTGATTACGACCTGCACGGATTTGCTGTTCATTGCCAAGCATCTGGAGCGGGCCGGGGATCACTCGACCAACATTGCCGAGACGGTGATTTTTCTGGAGACGGGCGCGCTGCCCTACGAGGAGCGCCCGAAGGGAGGCGGGGGGTGAGTGGGGTCGGGCGCCGTCCTCTGATTCTGGTTGTGGAAGACGAAGCGGCGCTGTCCGAGCTTCTGGAATACAGTCTGGACAAGGCGGGCTATGCGACGGCGCGGGCGCGCGACGGGGCGCAGGCGCTGGCGCAGGCGCGGGCGCGGTCTCCGGACCTGGTGCTTCTGGACTGGATGCTGCCGGGGGCGTCGGGGCTTGAGGTGTGCCGGCGTCTGCGGCGCGATCCGCGTTTGCGGGCGGCGGGGATTTTGATGCTGACGGCGCGCGGCGCGCCGGAGGACCGGATCCAGGGTCTGGAGACGGGGGCGGATGATTATCTGGCCAAGCCCTTTGCGATGGACGAGTTGCTGGCCCGGATCAAGGCGCTGCTGCGCCGGACGGGGGGGGGGCTGGAGGCGGAGGTGATTCGGGCCGGGGGGATTGAGGCCGATTGTGCGCGGCGGGAGATTCGGGTTGGGGAGCGGCGGGTGTCTCTAGGGCCGCTGGAGTTTCGGCTTCTGGTTCATCTGATGCGCCGGCCCGGGCGGATTTTCAGCCGGGAGCAGCTGCTGGACGCGATCTGGGGGGCGGACGCGCCGATTGAGCCGCGCACGGTGGATGTGTGCATTGGCCGTCTGCGCAAGGCGCTGCGCCGGGGGGGCGCGCAAGACGCGATCAAGACCGCGCATGGGACGGGCTATCTGCTGGAGGGGTGAGCCCTCAAGCGCCGGAGCTGCGCTGTTTGCTCTCCTTGCCGCTCCGGGCCGATGAAACCGGGAGCGCACCCTGATAAGCGCGGCGGGTGTGATAGTCGCAATAGGTCTGTCCGGGGCCGGGGGTTTTGTTGCCGCAGAAGCGGAAATCCTCTCCCTTGGGATCGCCCAGCGGCCAGCGGCAACGATGGTCGCTGAGTTCGAGGACGGTGACGTTATCGGGGGAAGGCTCCGGCGGGGCGATGGCCTCTTCTCTGGTCTGCGCCGGGGCGGCGCGGGTTTCGCCGGGCGGGCGCGGCCCGATTCGGGCGCGGCGGCCTCCCTTATTGCCGTGTTCACGCGCGGCGATCCCCAGGCGATGAATCTTCCCGATCACCGCATTGCGGGTCACGACGCCCAGCCGGGCTGCGATCTGACTGGCGCTCAAGCCTTCAGCCCACAAGGTCTTGAGCATCTCGACACGTTCGGGGGTCCAGGACATATTCTGCCTCCTTCTGATCTCTCTATATGCTGTGAAGCACCACAACATATTGTTTGGAGGCGATTGTTGCTCAATAGATATGGCTTCCCAAGCGATTTTTTGGCCCACAGGGGAGTTATCCACAGAAAATTTGGCTCTTCGGAGGGTTTTTGCCCCAAGATCGGGGAGAAACGAGCAAAGGAGGCGATTATGCCGGCAGTGGAAGAGGGGCTTGCGCCCCGGCGGGCGCGCCCTGCGCCGGGGGTTGCCCCGATTGAGGGAATCAACTGGCGGGGGGTGTGGACGCTTTATCTCAAGGAGGTGAACCGCTTTGTGAAGGTCGCGCTGCAGACTCTGGCGGCGCCGATCATCAATACGCTGCTGTTTCTGGCGATTTTCTCGCTGGCGCTGGGGCGCGGGGATGTTCAGATCGGGGGGGTTGGGTTTACGGCCTTTCTTGCGCCGGGCCTGATCATGATGTCGATCATACAAAACGCCTTTGCCAACACGTCGTCGTCGCTGATGATCGCCAAGGTTCAGGGCAATATTGTCGACTATCTGATGCCGCCGCTTTCGCCGGGCGAGATGAATACGGCGATGGCGCTGGCCGGAGCGACCCGGGGCGTGGCGGTGGCGGTGATGACCGGGCTGGGGATGGCGTTTTTCGTTGATCTGACCCCGGTGGCTCCGGCCTATATTGTGTTTCATGCCTTGAGCGCGGCGCTATCGCTTTCGCTGCTGGGGATCATCACCGGGATTTGGGCGGAGAAATTTGATCATTTGCAGTCGATCACCAATTTTGTGATTGTTCCGCTGTCTTTTTTATCGGGGACGTTTTATTCGGTCTCGCGGCTTCCGGAAATGGCGCGGCGGGTGAGCGAATATAATCCGTTTTTCTACATGATCGACGGCTTTCGCTTTGGCTTCACCGGCCATGCCGAAGGCGATCTGGCGGCGGGCCTGTGGCTGGGGGTGGGTCTGAATGTGGGTCTGTGGGTGATCTGTCACCGGATTTTGCGCTCCGGCTGGCGGCTCAAGAATTGACAAGTTTGGGCGCGGCGCTTATAAGCGCGGCTTTTTCCGGAGGCGATGGAGAGGCGGAAATGTCCAGGGATGGGCCGGGGCAGGCGGCGCAGAGCGCGATTTTGCCGGTGTATGCGCCGGCGCCTCTGGTGTTTTCGGGCGGGGCGGGCCCGTGGCTGGAAAGCGCGGAAGGGGAGCGCTATCTGGACTTTGCCGCCGGGATCGGGGTCAACGCGCTGGGCTACGGCCACCCGCATTTGACCGAAGCGCTGCAGCGCGCGCTTGCGCGTCCCTGGCATTTGTCCAATCTCTACCGGATTCCGGGGCAGGAGCGTTTGGCGCAGCGTCTGGCGCAGGCGAGTTTTGCCGAGACGGTTTTTTTCGCGAATTCAGGCGGCGAGGCGGTTGAATGTGCGATCAAGATGGCGCGGAGTCATTTTGCGGCGCAAGATCAAAGCGGGCGCTGCGAGATCATCACCTTTGAGGGAGCCTTTCACGGGCGGACGACGGGGGCGATTGCGGCGGCGGGGCTTGCCGAAGGTTTCGGCCCTGCCCTTCCCGGCTTTGTCCAGCGCCGGTTTGGGGATCTGGCGCATGCCGCGCAGGCCTGCACGGAGAAGACGGCGGCGATTTTGCTGGAGCCGATTCAGGGCGAGGGCGGGATTCGCCCGGCTTCGGCGGCGTTTTTGCGCGGCTTGCGCGAACTGGCCGATGCGCATGGTCTTTTGCTGATTTTCGACGAGGTGCAATGCGGAATCGGGCGGACCGGCAAACTCTTCGCCTATGAGCATTCCGGGGTTGCGCCCGACATTCTGGCGACGGCCAAGGGTCTGGGCGGGGGTTTTCCGGTCGGGGCCTGTCTGGCGACGCGCCGGGCGGCGAGTGGGATGACGCGCAAACGGCACGGTTCGACCTTTGGCGGCAATCCTCTGGCGATGGCGGCGGGCAATGCGGTTCTGGATGTTCTGCTTGCGCCGGGCTTTCTGGCGCATGTCCGGGGGATGGGTCTTCGGCTGACGCAGAAACTGGCGATGCTGAAAAGCGTTTTCCCGGATGTGATTGAAGACTGGCGGGGCGAGGGCTTGATGTTCGGTCTGGTCTGCCGGCGGGGGCGCGGCGCGGCGCTGGTGGAGGCGGCGCGGGGGCGCGGTCTGCTGACGGTCGGAGCGCAGGGCGATGTGGTGCGCCTTTTGCCGCCCCTGATTATCGAGGAGGAGCATCTGCAAGAGGCGGTGGCGCGGCTGGAGGGGGCCTGCGCGGAAGTTTCCGGGGGCGGGGCATGAAGGCCCCGCGCCATTTTCTTGATCTGGACGCGGTCGGGGGCAAGGCGGTGCGCGCGATCATTGCCGAGGCGCGGGCGCGCAAGGCGGCGCGGGCGGGCGGGCGGGCGCAGGCGCGGGCGGATGCTGACCGGCCCCTGGACGGGCGTTTGCTGGCGCTGGTGTTTGAGAAGCCCTCGACCCGCACGCGGGTTTCGTTTGACGTTGGCATGCGCCAGCTGGGGGGTCAGGCGCTGGTTTTGAATGCGGCCGAGGCGCAATGGTCGCGCGGCGAGAGCGTGGGCGATACGGCGCGGGTTTTATCGCGCTATGTCGATGCGGCGGTGCTGCGGGTTGGCAGTCACCGGCAGCTGGGTGATTTTGCGGCGCAAGCCTCGGTTCCGGTTGTCAACGGCCTGACGCAGCGCAGCCATCCGTGCCAGATTGTTGCCGACATCATGACCTTCGAAGAGCACCGGGGCGCGATCGGCGACCGGACGATTGCCTGGATCGGAGACGGCAACAATGTTGCGGCTTCGTGGATTCAGGCGGCGGGGGTTTTGGGCTTTCGGCTCCGGCTGGGGTGTCCACCGGGCGCGCGGCCAGATGCGGGGATTGTCGCGGCGGCGGGGGATCGGGTGTCGGTGGTGGAGGATCCGCGCGCGGCGGTGCGCGGCGCGGCCTGTGTGGTGACCGATGTCTGGTCGTCGGTCAACGACTCGCCGCAGGAGGCGGCGGGAAAGCGGGCGGCGCTGAGCGCTTACCGGGTGACGGCGGGGCTGATGGCCGAGGCGGCGCCGGAGGCGCTGTTTATGCATTGTCTTCCGGCCCATCGGGGGGAGGAGGTTGCGGCGGAGGTTGCCGACGGGCCGCAATCGGTGATTTTCGACGAAGCCGAGAACCGGCTTCATGCGCAGAAGGCGATTTTGCTCTGGTGTTTTGAGGTCCTGCCCGGCGGCTAGGGGGGGATTTGGGGAGATCGGGCGAATTGTGTGAATTTGGGCCGGTGTTTTAGAATGCTTTAGTGAGAATGCATTAGAATGGGGAGAATGGAATCCGGGTTTTTGACAGGAATGCAGTGATGCGGTCTTTTCTGATGCGCCTGCGCGGTCTGCTTTTTGGCGGGGAGTTTTTGCGGCGGGCGACGCCGTTTGTGATTTTGGGTGCGGCGCTGGGGATTGCGGCGCTGTTGATTGTGAGCAACCGCCCGCCGGAGTCGGCGCCGGTTGCGGAGCGGGTCTGGCATGTTGCGGCGATGAATGTGCAGGAGACGACCGCGCGTCCGCAGTTGCGGGTTTTCGGGGAGATCGTTGCGGGGCGGAGCGTGGATGTGCGCAGTGCGGTGGCCGGCGAGATTGTTGAGGTCTGGCCGTCTTTTCGCGAGGGCGGGATTGTGAGGTCGGGGGAGTCTTTGCTTCGGATTGATCCGTTCACCTATGAGCGGGCGGCGGAGGAGGCGCGGGCGAGTCTGGACGAGGCGCGGGCGCGCCTGATGGAGAGCAAAGCGCGGGCGGCGCAGGGCAACGCGCTGCTGGCGCGCGACGGCGAGCAGCTGACCTTGCGGCGGCGCGATCTGGGCCGGGCGGAGGAGCTGGCGCGGCAGGGGCATATTTCGCAAAAGACTCTGGACGACAAGAGTCTGGCGGCGATTCGGCAAGAGCAGACGGTCGAGAAGGGGCGCAGTGTTCTGGAGATCGACCAGGCGCGTCTGGAGCAGCAGCGCGCCGGGGTGGCGCGGATGGAGAGCGCGCTGAAGCGGGCGCGGCGCAATCTGGAGGACACCCGCCTGTCCGCGCCGGGGAGCGGCTATTTGAGCGCGGTCAAGGTTGGGGTGGGCCAGCGGGTTGGAGTCAATGAGCGCCTGGCCCGGCTGATTGAGGCGGGCAGTCTGGAGGTTCGCTTCACGCTGTCCGATTCGCAATATGGGCGGCTTTTGGCCGACGGGGGTTCGCTGCAGGGCCGGGCGGTGCGGATTGCGTGGCGGGTTGGGTCCGGGACGCTGTTTTTCGACGCCGAGATTGCGCGCACCGGGGCGCTGATTTCGGCGGCGGCGGGGGGCGTCAATGTCTTTGCGGTTTTGAGCGAGACGGCGCTTGAGACGCCGCTGCGCCCGGGCGCATTTGTCGAGGTTAATCTGACCGACCGGGCTTATGAGAGGGTTTTTCGCCTGCCGGAGGAGGCGGTGTTTGACGATCAGCGGGTTTATGCGGTTCGCGGCGGGCGTCTGGAGGCGCGGCGGGTCGAGGTGGCGGGCCGGACCGGGGGCGATCTGTTTGTGCGCGGGGAGATTTCCGACGGGGAGCGGATTTTGATCACCCGCTTCACGGAAGCCGGTCCGGGGGTTCGGGTTGAGATTCTGGAGGAGCGCCCGGCGCTGAGCGCCGGGCCGGGCGCGTCGCCGGAGGCGGGCGCGTTTGCCAAAGAGGATCCGGCGCTGTGAGTCAGGCGGCGGGCGGCGCGGCGGGGCGGGTGCCGGGGCTGATTCTTCTGTTCACCCGGCATCCGAACGCCTCCAATCTTTTGATGGCGATCATGCTACTGACCGGCTTTTACGGGCTGGGGCAGTTGAACCGGCAATTTTTTCCGACGGTCGACGTGCCGACGATTTCGGTTTCGGTGGCCTGGCCCGGGGCGAGCGCGGAGGATGTCGAGGCCAACATCATCAAGGCGGTGGAGGCGGAGATTCGGGGTCTGGACGGAGCGGAAGACCTGCGCTCCTTCGCCTTTGAGGGGTCGGGGGTGGCGGTTTTGGAGTTCCAGCCGGGGACGGACATGCAAAAGGCGCTCTCCGAGATTGAGACGGCGGTGGCGGGTTTGACGACCCTGCCGCAGGAGGCGGAGCGTCCGGTGATTTCGCGGGCGACGTTTTTTGAGACTGTGGCGAGTCTGTCGCTTTCGGGTCCGTTCAGCGAGCGGGCGCTGCGGGCCTATGCGAAGGAGATTCGCGACGACTTGCTGGACCTGCGAATCGACCGGGTTCAGATGCAGGGGGTGCGGGAGGAGGAGATCTGGATTGAGACCGGGACAAATATATTGCGGCGCTTCGGGCTAACTCTGGAGGAGATTGCCCGGCGGGTGAACGCGGCGAGCGAGGACCTGCCTTCGGGGACGCTGCGCGGCGGTCAGGAGCGGCAGTTGCGGGCGCTGGGCTCGGAGATTGATCCGGGCGAGCTGGGTCAGATTGAGATTCGGTCGCTGGAGAGCGGCGAGAAGATTTTGTTGCGCGACATTGCGGTGGTGCGCGAGGCCTTCAAGGAGAGCGACCCGACCGGCTCGATTGAGGGGCGGCCGGCGGTTCGGATTGACATTCAGCGCTCGGATGCGTCGGACATTCTGGATCTTTCGGAGAAGATCAGCGCCTATGTGGTGCAGGCGCGGGCGAGTCTGCCGCCGACGCTGCAAATCGATATGTTCAATGTGCAGGCGGATCTGGTTCGCCAGCGCATTGGGCTTTTGCTGCGCAACGGGCTGAGCGGGCTGATACTGGTTTTGATCACCCTGTTTATTTTTCTGAATGCGCGGGTGGCCTTCTGGGTTGCGGTGGGGATTCCGGTTGCGGTGATTTCGGCGTTTCTGATCATGTCGCAGACCGGTCAGAGCATCAACATGATCTCGCTGTTTGCGATGCTGATGATGCTGGGGATCATTGTGGATGATGCGATTGTTGTGGGGGAGCACGCGGCGACTTTGCGCGAGCGGGGTTTGGCGCCGCGGGCGGCGGCGCAGCAGGGGGCGGCGCGGATGCTGCCGCCGGTGATGGCCTCGTCGCTGACCACGATGGCGGCCTTTTTGCCGATTTTGACGATTAGCGGCACGATGGGCGAGATTCTTGGCCCGATGGCGCTGGTGGTGATCACGGTGATTGCGGCGAGTCTGATTGAGTGTTTTCTGATTCTGCCCGGTCATTTGCGCGAGAGTCTGAGGGATGACGGGCGGCGGGTTTCGCCGTGGCGGGCGCGCTTCAACCGGGGCTTTGAGCGATTGCGGGAGGGGTGGTTTGCGCGGCTGGTGACGCGGGCCTATGACCGGCGGGGGACGACGCTGGCGGCGGCGCTGGGCGCCTTGATTGTCTGTGGGGGCCTTCTGGCGGGGGGCCGGGCGGGTTTTCAGTTTTTCCCCGCGCCGGAGGGGGAGCGGATCGGGGTTTCGATGCGCTTCACGCCGGGGACGTCGCGCAGCCGGACGCAAGCCGCGCTGATGGAGGTGCAGGCGGCGGCGCGGCGCGCCGAGCTGGCTTTGGGGGGCGCGGCGGGCAGTTTGATTCAGACGTTTTTTTCCCGGACCGGGGCGCTGGGGGCGGGCGGCGGCGGGCTGCTGATTGCGGGCGGTCTGGTCGGCGACAATGTGGGGGAGCTGTATATCGAGCTGATTTCCAGCGAGGCGCGCGCGGTCCGGACCTATGCGTTTGTCGCGGCTCTGGAGAAGGAGATTCCGCCCTTTGTCGGCCTGGAGCAGATAACGGTGATCGAGCGGCGGGCGGGTCCGCCGGGGCAGGACATTGACATTCGGCTGGAGGACGCGCCGCTGGACCGGCTCAAGGCGGCGTCGGGCGAGTTGCGCGGCGCGCTGAAGGGCTTCCGCGGGGTGCGCGACATTGAGGACGATCTGCCCTATGGCAAGCAGGAGCTGATCGTCAGCGTAACCCCGCGCGGGGCGGCGCTGGGCTTCACCGCGCAGGAAGTCGGCCGCCAGCTGCGCAACGCCTTTCAGGGGGCGATTGCCCGGCGGGTCGCCCGCGACGACGAAGAGGTTGTGCTGCGGGTGCGTCTGCCGGAGTCGGAGTCGGATGCGCGGGCCTTCGCCGATCTGCATCTGCGCACGGGGGGCGGGGTTGCGGTTCCGCTCAGCGAGATTGTTGCGCTGAAGGAGAAGGCGGGTTTTGCGCGGATTGCGCGGCGCGACGGGGTGCGCAAGGTTTCGGTCAGCGCCAATGTTGCGCCCTCGCAGGGCGGGGCTTCGCCCGATGAGATCATTGCGGAATTGGAGGAGTCGTTTCTGCCCGGTCTGGCGCGCCGTCACGGGGTTCGCTACCAATATGGCGGGCGGCTGGAGGAGCAGTCGGAGGCTTTTGCCGATTTGCGGGTGGGGGCGCTGGTCGCGCTGGCGATGATCTATTTCATTCTGGCCTGGGTGTTCGGCCATTACGGGCGTCCGGTGGTGGTGATGTCGATCATTCCGTTTGGCCTGATCGGGGCGATTCTGGGCCATATGGTGATGGGCTATCCGCTGACTTTTTTGACGATGATTGCGCTTTTGGGTCTTTCGGGGATTCTGGTCAATGACTCGATTGTTCTGGTGACCCAGGTCCAGAAGCATTTGCAGGCGGGTCTGGCGATGCGCGAAGCGGCGATTCAGGGGGCGAAGGACCGGCTGCGGGCGGTTTTGCTGACCTCGATCACGACGATTGCCGGTCTGACGCCGCTTTTGTTTGAGCGCAGTTTGCAGGCGGAGTTTCTGAAGCCGATGGCGATCACGATTTCCTTTGGCCTGCTGGTGGGGACCGCGCTGGTTTTGGTTGTGGTTCCGGCGTTTCTGGGCCTGCAGGATGATGCGGCGCGGCGCCTGCGGGGGGGCCGGGCGGCGGCGGCGGTCTAGCGCCGCCAGAAGGCGGGGGCGAAGAGGACGAGGATGGTGAAGAGTTCGAGGCGTCCGGCGAGCATGATCAGGGCGAGGAGCCATTTGGCGGCGGGCTCGAGCGGGGCGTAGGAGCCGTCGGGTCCGATGATCTGCCCCAGGCCGGGTCCGACATTGGAGATGGCCGAGGCGGCGGCGGAGAGCGCGGTGAGGAAATCCAGCCCGATCAGGTTGAGCAGGGCGGCGGCGAGGATCCAGCAGAAGATATAGAGGAAGACGAAGCTCATGACGGCGGCGGCGACGGAGTTGGCGACGGGCCGGTCGTTGTAGCGGACGGGGGCGGCGGCGCGGGGATGGGCGATGCGGCGCATGGCGCGTGCGATCATGCGTCCGGCGATGACGAAGCGGAAGACCTTGATGCCGCAGGAGGTGGAGCCGGCGCAGCCGCCGATGAACATCAGGCAGAAGAAGAAGGCGGCGGCGAAGCCGCCCCAGTTGGCGTAATTGGCGGAGGCGTATCCGGTTCCGGTGAGGATGGAGACGGCGTTGAAGGCGGCCTGGCGCAGGGCGGCGGCGGGGGGCGCGGGGGCGGCGATCATCAGATAGAGCCAGAGGAGGAAGACGGCGGCGGCGGCGATGAGGCAAAACCAGCGCACCTGATCGTCCTGGAGGAGGGCCTGCGGCTTTCCGCGCAGGGCCTGGAGGTAGAGGACGAAAGGCAGGCTTCCCAGGATCATGAAGAGGATGGCGGCCATTTCGATGGCCGGGGAGTCGAAGGCGGCGAAGGAGCGGTCGGAGTTGGCGAAGCCGCCGGTGGCAAGCGTGGTCATGGCGTGGGTGATGCTGTCGAACAGGCTCATCCCTGCGATCAGATAGAGCAGGGCGCAGGCGAGCGACAGGCCGCCATAGATGAGGGCGATATATCCGGCGAGCTGGGCGGCGCGGGGGATGATTTTTTCGGAACTGTCGGAGGATTCCATGCGGAAGAGCTGCATGCCGCCGATGCGGAGCATGGGGAGGACGGCGACGGCGGTCACGATGATTCCGATGCCGCCGAGCCACTGGAGGAGCGCGCGCCAGAGGAGGAGGCCGCGCGGGGCGTGATCCAGTCCGGTGATGACGGTGGAGCCGGTGGTTGTCAGGCCGGACATGGCTTCGAAGAAGGCGTCGGTATAGGTCAGATTGAGTTGCGAGAAGGCGAGGGGGAGCGCGGCGAAGGCGGCGAGGGTGATCCAGCTGAGCGAGGTGAGCAGGAACGCCTGCTGGACGTTGAGGGCGGGGCGGTCGGCCCGGTTGGCGAGGATGAGGGTGACGGCGCAGACCAGGGTGAGGCCGGCGGCGGCGAGGAAGATGGGCCAGTCGGGGTCGCCCGCGAAGGCGTCGAGGGCGGCGGGCAGGAGCATGAAGAGGCCCAGGGGGACGAGGAGGAGTCCGGTGACGAGCAGGACGGGCCGCAGTTCGGGCATCGGTCGAGTTCTCCGCGTCGGGCGGGGTCAGGCGGCGGCGAGGGCGCGGGCCAGATCTTCTTTGAGATCTTCGCTGTCTTCAAGGCCGACCGACAGGCGCAGGAGGGAGTCGGAAATTCCCATTTGGCTTCGCGCCTGTTTGGCGAGGCGGGAATGGGTGGTGGTTGCCGGGTGGGTGATGAGGCTTTTGGCGTCGCCCAGATTGTTGGAGATTCGGATCAGGCGCAAGGCGTTGGCGAAGCGGAAGGCGGCGTCTTTGCCGCCGGCGAGTTCGAAGGCGAGCAGGGTTCCGCCGCCGCGCATCTGGCGGGCGGCGAGCGCGGCCTGCGGGTGGGAGGGCAGCCCCGGATAGAGCACGCGGCGGATGGCGGGGGCGTCCTCCAGAAAGCGGGCCAGCGCTTCGGCGCTGCGGCATTGGGCTTCGACGCGCAGGGGCAGGGTTTCCAGCCCCTTGAGCATGACCCAGGCATTGAAGGGGCTCAGGCTGGGTCCGGTGTTGCGATAGAAGGGGGCGAGGTCGCCCTCGATATAGTCGGAGCCGCCCAGAATGACGCCGCCCAGACAGCGCCCCTGCCCGTCGATATGCTTGGTCGCGGAATAGACGACGACATCTGCGCCGAAGTCGAACGGCTTTTGCAGGAGGGGGGTGGCGAAGACATTGTCGACGACCAGACGGGCGCGGGCGGCGCGGGCGATCTGGCTGACCGCGGCGAGGTCGATGACGTCAAGGGTTGGGTTGGCCGGGCTTTCCAGAAAGAAGGCGCGGGTTTGCGGGCGGCAGGCGGCCTGCCAGGCGTCGAGGTTGCCGCCGTCGACCAGAGTGGTCGCGATTCCCAGTTGGGGCAGGACGGTCTCGATGACGAAGCGGCAGGAGCCGAACAGGGCGCGGGCGGCGACGAGGTGGTCGCCGTGGCGCAGGAAGCAGAGGAGCGATGCGGTCACCGCGGCCATGCCGGAGGCGGTGGCGCGGGCGTCCTGCGCGCCCCGGCCTTCGAGGAGGATCATGCGCTCCTCGAACATGCGCACGGTTGGATTGGCGTAGCGGCTGTAGAGATAGCCCTGGCTTTCGTCGCGGAAGCGGGCTTCGGCCTGTTCGGCGCTGTCATAGACGTAGCCGGAGGTGAGGAAGAGGGCTTCGGCGGTTTCGCCATGCGGGCTGCGGTCAATGCCGCCCTGCACCAGATGGGTGCGCAGGCGGGTCCGGCTGGAACGTGTCATGGGTGCGGGTCTCCCTTTATGCGGTTCCGGCATGTGATCCGAAGCGGGCCGGGCAGGCGGCGGGAGAGCGCTTTCTTGCGAGCGCCCGGCCTTTTAGCGGGAGGTTTTCGCGTGGCCCGCAAGCCGGCCGGCCCAAATCGCCACGGGAGAAGGTGTTGTAGGGCGGCGCGCCGCCGCCTGTCAAGGGCGGGGGGTGTGCCCTGCGTTGAGTCCGGCGGGGCTTTTCGCGGGGTGAGGCAGTGGACAACCGGCCCTGTGGATTTTGTGGATAATTCATAATTTGCTTGAGAAGGCGGTGATTGGCGCAATGGAAGATGTGAAAATCTCCGTGCGCGCTTGGCTGCGCCGGGCGGGCTATGGTTTTCTTTTCCTCTTCGAGGAGACCGCCGGGGGAGCGGGATGGCGGTTATTGACAAGCCTTCGATGTTTGAGTCGGAGACGAGTCCGGCGAACGGCCTGCTTCCGGGCGAGGAGATTCGCGGCCTGATTGCGCGCGGCCTGATTGAGGCGGAGCGCGGGGTGGAGGCGGATCAGGTTCAGCCGGCCAGTCTGGATTTGCGTCTGGGGGCGCGCGGCTTTCGGCTGCGGGCGAGTTTTCTTCCCGGCCCCGGGGCGCAGGCGGCGGGCAAGGCGGCGGAGCTGGCGCTGCATGAGTTTCGGCTCGACCGGGGGAGCGCGGTTCTGGAGACGGGCTGTGTTTATCTGATTGAGCTGGCCGAGCGGGTTTGTCTGCCGCGCGACGTAGCGGCGCTGGCCAGTCCGAAGAGTTCGACCGGGCGGATTGACGTCTTCACCCGCCTGGTCTGCGATTTCGGCGGACGTTTTGACCGGCTGGCCCCCGGCTATCGGGGGCCGCTTTATCTGGAGGTCAATCCGCAAAGTTTTGGCCTGATCGTGCGCGAAGGCAGCCGCCTTGCCCAATTGCGGTTTCGGCGGGGCAAACCAGCCTATGACAATTATCGGTTGCGCGCGATACACCGGGCCGCGCCTTTGATTGAGGCGAGCGCACCGCCGGAGCCGCCGGCGGCGGCTTGGCCCGACAGCACCCGCCACCCGCATATCAGTCAGGGTCTGGTTCTCTCGATTGACCTTTCGGGGGCCGGGGGGATTGCCGGTTACCGGGCCAAACGTCATGCGCCCCTGATCGACGCCGACAGCCGGGAAGATTGCGCGGTCGAGGATTTCTGGGAGGCGATTGCGCCGCCTGCAAAGCGGCGGCTGATTTTGGATCCGGGAGAGTTTTACATTCTGGCCTCGCGCGAGGCGGTTCGGATTCCGGCGAGTCACGCCGCCGAGATGACGCCGTTTGATCCGCAGATTGGCGAGTTCCGGGCGCATTATGCGGGCTTTTTCGATCCGGGCTTTGGTCTGAACGCCGGCGGAGCGAAGGCGGTTTTGGAGATTCGGAGCCGCGAAGCGCCGTTCATCATTGAGGATGGGCAGGCGATTGGGCGTCTGGTTTTCGAGCGCCTGACTCGTCCGGCGGATTTGCATTATGACCGGCGCGGCGATGCGTCCTATCGCGGGCAGGGTCTGTCGCTTTCCCGGCATTTCCGGGTGGCGGCCGGGCCGGAGCGGCGCGGGGCGGGCGGGGGGGAGGATCAGGCGCGGTTTTTTCCGGCGCATGAGCCGCCGCCCAAAACGCAGAAGCGCGCGCAGTGAGGATGATTGAGGGCGACGCGGGCGCTGGCCTGCGCGAGGGTTTCGCCCATTTCGAAGCGGCGGTCATAGGGGAGCAGGGTGCAGGCGACGACGGCGGGCCGCTCCGCCCCCTTGCGCTTGACGACCATGCGGCCTGTCGCGCACATCAGGCTGGCCGGATCGACCTTGAGGATGTCCCAGCATTCGGCGGTGATTTCTGCGACATCGCTCCCGGCGGCCATTTCGGGGAAGAGGATCAGCTGTTCCGGGTCGCGGGCGTCGAGCGCGAGATTCTCGCGGGCGAACAGCTCGGCGAATCCGGCGCGCAATTCGGCCTCGTCCTCCTCCCAGAACGTGCGTCCGGCGACGTGCAGGACGATCCCCTGTTGTGAAATCCAGCGCAGGCCCTGAAGGGTCTTTCGCCAGCTGCCGGGTCCGCGCTCCAGATCGTGGCAGGCTTGGGCATAGTGGTCGAGGCTGACCCGCAAAATCAATTGCGCGCCGAAGCGCCTGTGGAGTTCGCTCAGCCCCTTTCGCATATGGGGCCGCATCATCGGCTGCATGGCGTTGGTGAGGACCAGCGCCTCGAAGCCGCGGGCGAGGATGTCCTCCAGGATGGGGATGATGTCAGGGTTCATAAAAGGCTCGCCGCCGGTGAGGCCGATCTGGCGGGTTCCCAGCGCGTCGCGGGCGATTTCGTCGAGGAAGCCCGCGACCTCGTCGCGCGCAAGATAGACGAGGCGGTCATTGGCCGGGCTGGATTCGATATAGCAGTTGGGGCACTGGATGTTGCACAAGGTTCCGGTGTTGAACCAGAGGGTTTCCAGTTTCCGGAAATCGACGGCGGCGCGGGTTGCGCCGTCGGCGCAGCGTTGGGGATTGCGGAATTTGCCCGGGGCGATGGCTCCCGCCTGCGGGAGGCGCTGGCGGGGGGCGGGGCGTGCAAGCGTTTGGCTCATGAATGTTTTCCTTGCGGGCTCGGTCAGACGAGGGTGCGGGCGGCGAGCCAGTAAGCGCCCAGACCGGCGAGCGCGGCGGCGGTTACGACGGGCAGGAAGGGCTGCGCCGGGGCGAGGGCGGCGCGGGAGGCGAACAATTTACTCGCGGCCAGGCCCAAGGTGAAGAATAACACCACGAAGAGGATTTGTCCCACCTCGACTCCGATATTGAATCCGGCGAGGGCGGGCAGGGCCTGTCCGGGGGGCAGGCCGGTTTCGGCGAGGACGGCGGCGAAGCCCAGTCCGTGGATCAGGCCGAAGAGGGTGGCGAGCGCAGGGGTTGCGCGGCGGGCGGTCCGGGGGTCGGGGCACAAGGCGGCATAACACAAGGTCAAGAGGATGAGTCCGGCCCAGCCGACCGGACCGATCAGACCCCCGGTCCACCAGGAGAAGAGCGCCAGGGTGGCGAGGACGGCGGTGAGCACGGGGATGAGGGGGCGCAGACCTGTGCTTTCGGCGGCGACCAGCAGGATGGTGAAGCCGATCAGGGCCTCGACGATGGCGGTATTGGCGGTCACGATTCCCAGCGCGGCCAGCGCGAGGGTGGCGCTGTGTCCGAGGGTGAAGCCGGTGACGGCGATCAGAACGGGGCGGGCGCTTCCACAGACCAGCAGGAGGGCGGCGAGGAAGGCCAGGTGATCGAGGCCGATGGCGATATGGACGATTCCGATCCAGATATATCGTCCGAGGATTTCGGCGAGGCCTCCGCCGGGCGCGGCGGCCTTGGGGTCGAGGGGGCCTTCGAAACTGCGGGCATAGGCGGTCAGGAGGGTTTCGCGCCCGTCATTGCGATAAAGGATTCGGGCGAAGTGCAGATGGCTGCCGAGTTGATCGAAGATGGCGTCGCTGTGGAGGCGGATGCGGCTTTGGGGCGAGGGCTGAGGGCAGCGCCAGAACCATTCGGCGCGCAGCGGCCCGCCGCCTGCCGGGGCGCGGATGGCGGGGGCGGGGGTTTGCGGGACGCAGGGTCGGCCATCGATTTGAAGGGCGAGGCGGCGCTGCAAATGCGTGCTGATCGGCTCGCGCAGCCCGCTGATCTGTCCCGGGGCGATGGAAAAGACCATTTTGACCTCGCCCGCCTCGCCGACATTCCACAGTGAGTAGGAGCGGCTCAGATTATGAGCGGCGGCCGGCATCGGCCCTGCGGCCATCGCCGCGGCCAGCAACAGTCCGGCGCGGAGGAGTTGCGGGTTCACGGAGCGGCGGTTTCGGAAAAGGTGCTGCGGGTGATGTAGGCCTCGGTCTTGAGGCGCTCCAGGGTCCGGCGCAAGGCGGCGTCTTCGCGCTCGCGCAGATAGAGGTCGGCGACCCGGTCGCGCACGTCCTGGAAGGGGGGCGGGGGCCTGGCTTCGCGGGCGGCCAGCTGGAGGAAATGGAGACCGCCCGGCGTCTCAAGCGGCCCGATGACGCCGCCCTCCTCCATTGCGAGGGCGGCGGCGGCGAGGGTTTCGCCCAGATAGGTCTGGATCTTGGCCGGGGGCAGGGGGCGGTCGGGGAGCGGGACGGGCGCGGGCGCGCATTGGCTTTGGGCGACTTCGGTGAAGGCGGCCCCGGCGGCGAGGGCGGCGGCGGCGGCCTGGGCCTGTTCGGGGCGCGGGCAGTAGATTTCGGCGCAGATGGAGCCGGGCCGGAGGGGCGAAGAGCTGCGCCTGCGCCCGGTAGAAGGCGCGCAAGGTCTCTTCGCCGGGCGGGGGGTGGCGGCGGCCTCCTCACGGATAAGAGCGATCACGCTCTGGACGGCGCGCCCGCGCAAGATTGGGTCGCCGCGCACCAGACCCATCTCCTGTGCGCGCTGGAAGAGGAGTTCCTCTTCGACCAGGCGCTCGAGGAGGAGGGCGCTGTCTTTGGGGGAGAGGTTTTTGCCTTTGCGGCCTATGGCGAAGCGCTGGGCGAGTTCCTCGTGGCGGGAGAGGGCGATGGGGGCGCCGTTGACGAGGGCGGCGGCGCCGGGGGGCAGTTGGGCCGCGCTGGTCAAGCTGATGGCTTCCAGCCCGGCGAGGGCCAGCCCGGCGCCGACGCCGATGATCAGCAGCCAATCCTTGAAAGTCAGCATCGCCTCCCCTTCCCTGCCCGGTCTTCGGCTTTATCCAAGACTATTCCGGCGGCAACATGGTTGGCAAGCCGGGCGGGCGGGGCTATGATTGGGGGGAAGCGGGATGAAGGGAGGGACCTCATGCGCCTGATCGTTCGAATTGTTGTTGGGCTTGTGGTGATCGCGGGCCTTGGCTGGCTGGCGGCTTTATGCGATGGGGGCAGGCTGGCTGGGGGAGGATCACCATTCCGGGCCGATTGTCGAAGCGCCGCGCCCTGCGCCGGTCGAGGCCGGGCGGCAGGCGGCGCAGGCGAGCACACGCCAGGCGGTGGGGGGAGCGGACAAGCAGATTCTGTTCGGCGACCTGCATGTTCACACGACG
>CBDBFH010000023.1:0-67517 GCA_965204775.1 Alphaproteobacteria bacterium | reverse complement strand
AGAGCCGCGGCGTCTTCGTCATGGACAAGCCGCAGACCCTCGACTCCTTCAAAATCCCCTATCGCACCGGACAATCCTTCCTGCCCGGACGCGAAACCCTCTGGACCGGCGCCGATCAAATCCCCGCCCTCGACGCCGCCGGCCTCGCCTACAAAAACCCCGTCGAACTCGTCCAGTATCACTGCGAAATCGTCCTGGCCAAATACGCCGCCGACTTCGTCGGAATCCAGGAGGCCAAATTCCTCCTCACCCGCATGGAGGCCGGCTTCGCCGACCTCGTCAAAGAGGCCCAGCGCGCCCTGCCCATCCACACCATCGCCGAATTGCTCCGCCGCCTCGTCCAGGAATACGTCTCGATCCGCGATCTGCGCCTGATCCTCAGCGCCATCGTCGAATGGGGCGCAAAGGAAAAAGACCCCATCCTCCTCGTCGAACACATCCGCGCCAGCCTCTCGCGCCAGATCAGCTATCAATATTCGGTCGGATACAACATCCTCCCCGCCTTCCTCCTCGACAGCGAGATCGAAGAGACCGTCCGCAACGGCATCCGCCAGACCTCGGTCGCCAGCTATATCGCGCTGGACCCCGATGTCTCCAAGCGAATCGTCGAAGCGGTGAAAAAATCCGTCGGCGGCGCCATCGGCGGCGACAACACCCCGGTCCTGATCGCCGCCATGGACATCCGGCGCTACGTGCGCCGCCTGGTCGAGATCGATCTGCCCGAACTGCCCGTCCTCTCCTATCAGGAGATCACCGCCGAGATCACCCTGCAGCCGCTGGGGCGGGTGACCCTCTAGGCCCCGGCCTGCGGCGCGATAAAAATCACGTCGCCCGCCGCCAGATTCTGCGCCTCGGCGGCGGGAAGCAGCGCATGGCCCAGCCCCAGCGCAAAATTCAGACACAGCCGGGGCGGCCAGCGCCGCCGTCCCGCCCCCGCCAAAATCCCGGCCCGCGCCAGACAGGCGGCCAGATCGGCAAAGGGAAAATCCTCTTCAGAAAAAAAATCCGCGCGCTGCACGCAAAGATCGCTTCCGCCCTCCCGAATCTCGAAGTGCAGATGAAAAGGCCCCCGCCGGGGTTGCGCCGCCGCCGCGCCCGGAAAACTTCCCTTGAAGGCCAGTTCGCCGCCGCCCAACGCCGCCCCCGCCGCTTCGCCGGCCAGATGGGCGATCACCGCCTGCGCCAGACCGGCGTCGATCTCATCCAGCGTCCAGGGCTGGACGAGTTCCTGAAGCCGTTGCGCGAAAGGCAGGCGCGCAAAGCCCAGCTGAAACCCATGCCCGCCAAACCCGCATTCGACCAGCAGCGCAAAGCGGCCCGGAATGTCCGGACCCGAACCGGCCCGAAGATAATGGCCGGACCCCTCCGCCCCCAGACACTGCCCGTCAAACGCCTGAACGGCGGCGTTGAAGGCGCGCGCCGGCGCAAGACGGCGCGCGGCGAGTTTGGGCGGACGGCTCATCCTTCCGCCTCATCCTCCATGATCGACCAGTCGGCGTGGCCGCGCCGGTCTTGCTGCTGCCCCCCGGTTTGATCCGGCGCGTGCGGAGTCCCCGCGCTCGCAACCGGCTGCGCCTCCTCGCCCGGCGCACCAATCGCAAGGCTCAGCTCCGCCCCCGTCCGCGCCGCGACATGGCGAACCAGCGCCGCCCCATGCGCCTCCAGCAAGGCGCGCGCCTGCGGATGTTGCGTCTCAAAAACAAGGCGCAGCCCGCCGTCCGGCGTCCGCGCCGCCGTCAAAGAAGTGTCGGGCAACAGATCCTGCGATAACGTCAGGCGCATCGAAGGCGCTTCGCCCCCCGCCCCCCGCGCCACCAAAATGCGCGCGCAGACCCGGTCGATATAATCGGCCAGATGGGCCGCCTCCGGCGCGGCCGCCGCCGGAGCCGCCGCCGGGTTTGCCCCCGGCGCAGCCCCGGGCGCGGCTCCGGGGGCAAGGGCGGGCGCGCCCAGAAAATTCTCCAGAATTCTGTCGCCCGGCGTAGGATCCTTTTTGCGCGTCTCATCCGCCTGCAGGCCGCGTTCCGTCTCCCCCGCCCCGGCCTCCGGCCCGATCCTTGCCGCTGCGGCGCGCGCATGATGCGCCGCCTCCCCCTCCGGCGCGCCGTGAAGCGGCGGCGTGGAACCAAACTCTTTGGGAACCGACTCGTCGGGAGCCGACTCGCCGGGAACCGACTCGTTGGAAGCCAACGCGTTGGCCCCCGGCGTGTTGGCCTCTGACGCGCCGGGGTTGTGGGCCGTTCCCACCTGCCGGGCTGGTCTGAAAGACTCCGCCGGGCCGGGCGCGCCGTGTTCCGCGCCGTCACTTTTTGCGGCGGCGGTGCGGGTATGGACTCCCGCCTTCGCTTCGTCCGGACCGCCGCCCCTTGCGCCGGGAACCAGCGCGCTGGGAACCGACTCATCGGGAGCCGACTCGCCGGGAACCGACTCGTCGGGGACCTGCGCGCCGGGGTTGCGGTCCGTTCCCGTCTGCCGGGCCGGTCTGAAAGACTCCGCCGGGCCGGGCGCGCCGTGTTCCGCGCCGTCTCTCTTTGCTTCGGCGGTGCGGGTATGGACTCCCGCCTTCGCTTCGTCCGGACCGCCGCTCCTTGCGCCGTAAGCGGGTTGGCCGGGAACCGACTCGCCGGGGACCGACTCGTCGGGAGCCGACTCGCCGGGGACCGGCGCGTTGGATGTCATCTCGTTGGTCGCAGATGCGCCGGGCGCTTGCGCCGGGTTCCGGTTTTGTCCGGCAGGGGCCGTTCCCGCCTGCCGGTCCGGTCTGAAAGACTCCGCCGGGCCGGGCGCGTTTTGCGCCAACTCCCGGCTCTGGCCCTGCCGCTCGTCCAGCGCCGCCCGGAAATCGGCGGCATCGCGCGCGCTCGCGCCGTCTTGCACCATGCGCGTGCCGCCCCGCCCGCGCTCAATCCGGCTCTTCATACGCCGCTCAGTGTCCTGCAAAGAGGGAAATATCGGAGTCTTGCCAATCATGCGCACGCATCGCCCGGTCTGCCCCCGCCAGCCTAGCCCGGCGCGGGCCCCGGCGCGCAAACACAAATCCTGTCCCGGCGATCACGAGATTGGCAACGCCCCCGCCGCTCACGGCGTCAGAGGATAAAAATACGACCCGCCCCCATCCTTCAGGCGCAGCCCGTCAGGCTGAATCTTCTCCAGAACAAAACCGCCGGGCAGCCGGTCCCCCTCCCGGTAACGCCGCTGCTCGCCCGCCGCCCCGCCCGCAATCCGCGCCGCCGGGCGCGCTCCGATCACAATGCTCTCCACCCGCCCCGTAAACTCCGGACCAAAACCAATCGCGCGCCGCACAACCACCCCGCGCGGCAGCAGCGCAGGCAGCGCCGCCTCCATCCGGCTCCAGCGCTCCCGAAAATTGCCCAGGAGAGTCCCCGATATCGTCACCTGCAAATCCTGCACCGAAATCATCAAACCGCCAAAAGCCGCTTGCCGCCGCAGCGCGCGCTCGACAATCGCCGCCGCCCGCGCCTGCGCAATCACATTCATCTCAATTTGCGAAATCGCCGGCAGATCGCGCCGCAACGTCTGGCGCAAAGCGGCGATCTGCGCCTGCGCCCGAACCATGCCTTCGATCCGCAGGCGAACCGTGTCCTTTTGCGTCGGGGAAATCTCGTAAAACATCGAAGGGCCATAGAGCGGCAGCAAAACCTCAAGCGAGCGGCGCAGCTTGTCAAGGCTGACCAGCTGAAACTCCGCGCCATAACCCGACCCCAAAGCAATCAGCCGGTTGAGATCGGCCTCGCGCTCGACAAAACCGCGCAAAATCGGCGCCCGCCGCTCGCCCGCCGCCCGCCCGATCCAGTGCACATGGGCAAAGGCCGGATCGCCAAAAATTTGCGCGGAGACCTCCGGCGGAATCTGCGCTTCCGCCTTCGCCCCCGCCTTCGCCCCCGCCCCCGCCGCATTCCCGCCTCCCGAAGGCAGCCAGCCCGCCCCGGGCAGGCCCCCCGGCATCACGCTCGCCGCCAGCAGCGCCAGACTCACCGGAAACAAAAGAAGCAAACAAGCGCCAAGCGCCCAACTCCCCCGCCCGCCGGAGCGCGCCGCCGGCGCCGCTGCGCTGGCCGCCTCCTGCACACCCTCCGCCCCGGCCTCCGCCGCTTGCGCCTGCGCCTCCCGCGCCTTCAGCGCCTCGGCCACCTCCTCCGCGCCGGGCCAAACCCCCGCGGTCTGCCCATAGGCCAGCGCCGTACCTCCCACCAAAATCAATTGCAGCGGCTCAATGTCCAGCAAAGTCCCGTCAACCCGCGCGCCCGAGACAAACGTCTCCCCGGCGCTGCGCAAAATCGACAAATGGCCGTCGGCGAAAAAAGCCTCCAGATGCCGGGCCTCAATCCCTTCGCCCGACAGCACAATCGCGCACTCCGCGCCGCTGCCCAGCGTATAGCGGTCGGTCGCCAGCGCAATCTCGGCCCCGGCCTGCGCGCCCGACAAAACCCGCAAAACCCATTGCGGCGGCGGACCCGTTTCGCTTTGCGCCGCGGCCTCGGCCATCGCCCGCCCCTAACCCGGACCCCGCCCGTCCCGCAGGCAGGCGGCAATATGCAAAACCGCGGCGGCGGCAGACCGGCTTTCATCCGCCTCCCCCGGCGAGAGCAGGCAAAAACACAGCCGCCCGCCGCGCAGACTGGAGGCGAAAATCTCCAGTCCGCCCTCATCCGGCAGCGCGGCGCGCAGCAGGCGCTCCAGATCAGCCTCCCGCGCCCGCACCGCGCAGCTGACGAAATACACCCGCCGCGCACAGCCCTCCGCCTCCTCCGGCGCAAACACCTCCCCTTCCGCCCCCAGCCGGAAACAATGCGGCGGCGCCGGCGGGCTGCTCACCGACAGAGCTTCGTAAAATCCGCGCAGACCGATCATCGCCCCCTCACGCCTCTTCCTCAAAGACCAGACGGTCAATCTCGCTTTGCACCGGAAACACAATGCGCGCCTTGGACTGATCCTGATTGTCAAACAGATAGTTGGGAAGACCGTGCAGCCCGGCCCGCAGCTCCTGCAAAACCACCACCCGCCGCGCCGGCGCCAGCCCCGCCAGCGGCGCGGCGATCTGGCTTTGAAACTGCTCCGGATGGGTGATGAATCTCAGGCAGCGCGAAAAAAACGCATCCGCCTTCAAGCGCCGCTCCCCCGGCGCCCCCGCCTCCAGGCGCGCGACAATCCCGTTCGACCATTCGCGCAGCGTGTTGAAAATCTTGACGCCTTGAAACTCCGACAAAATCCGCCCCAGACGCGCCGGTTGCGCCGAAGCGCGCTCGGCGGCCAGGTCGCGCTCCGCCGCGCGCGAAATAAAGCCCGCCGCATCCTCAAACCCCGCAACCCCAGCCTTGTCCACCAGCTCGGCCAGCGCGGGCAAAATCCCGGCATAGTCGCTCACCAAATTTTGATAGGCCGCCTGCAATTTTTCCGCTTCCAGACCGCCGCCCGCCGCCGCCGTCCGCGCCAGCGCCGCCGTGTTCAGGCCGGCAATCATGCGCGGCCCCTGCGTGCGAACCAGATCGCGCGCCAGACCCGCCAGCCGCTCCCGGCTCTGCTCCGAAACCCCTGCGTCCTGCGCCGCTGCGCGCAGCAAAGCCAGCTGCTCCGCCGAATCCCCGCTCGCCTCGCCCAGCGCCGCTTCAATCTCCTCCCGGCTCGCCTCCCTCCCGCGAATCCGGTCCAAAAACACCTTGCGCCGCCCATTATGCGCTGGGTCTTCCGGCGGATATTCCTTCTCAATCCGCTCAATCAAATAAACATAGAGATTCTCGTAGTAATCCTCGCACTCATAGGACTCAATATCCTTCTCCTCCGCCCGCTCGCTATGCGCGAAGGCGACCTCTTCTTGCATATCCTGAATCAACTGGGACAGCGACGGCATCTTGACCGGCCCCGCCCCGCCCGCTGCCGAGGCCGCCCCGCCCGCCGCCGGCGCCGCCGCCAGCCGGGGATCAATCTGGGATGCAGGGTCGATCTTGCCGACCATCGGCGCAGGAAGCCTCCGTCAGGCCCCCCAGCCCCGGCAAGAGTAGCATAGGGTGGCGCAAAGTTTCAAAAAAGCCGCGCCCCGCCCCTTAAAGCCGCAATTCCAGCCCAAAATGAAAGCGCCGCCGCTCGCCCGGAAAATAGCGGTCACTGCCAAAGGCAAAATCCGCCCGCTCCGCATAGCGCCGGTCGGTCAGATTCAGAACATG
The DNA here is from genome assembly GCA_965204775.1 of Alphaproteobacteria bacterium. Lineage (GTDB taxonomy): Bacteria > Pseudomonadota > Alphaproteobacteria > JAPOUT01 > CBDBFH01. Next base: position 61,335 of record CBDBFH010000023.1, on the reverse strand, counting down.
AAAGAAAACCCCAAAACGGCGGCCCAGCGCCAGACGGGCGCGCAGATTGAACAAATTGTGCCCCGGATAGCGGTGGTCATTGGCCGCGTCGGTCGCGTAACTGCCCACATGAATCCATTGCAGCTCGATCTCCCCCCGCCGGTCCTCATAGGCCAGCGCAATATTGGCCAGCCAGCGCGGCGCGGAATCGACGTCATCCCCCTTGCGAATCGACTCGCTCCGGCTGCGCTCGCTCATGATCTCATTGCTGAAGTCATAGGTGTGGCGCGCATAGGAGCGCGAAGCCGAAAGCCGGATATGATCAAACAGCCGGGCCTCCAGTCCGGCTTCGATCCCCCAATGGCGGGTGCGGCCATCGGCGACCGTCAGGCCGTCGGCATTGCGGAAGTGAAAATGCCGCTTGCGCATCCCATACACCACCCCCTCAAAGCGCCACTGAACCCACGACCAGCGCTCCGATCCGCGCCAGCCGATCTCGATGCTGTCCAACTCCTCCGGCTCCAGCGCGCCCGGCCTTTGCTGCTCCTGCAGCCGGTAGAGGTCGCTGGTCTGAGGCGCGCGGCTGCCCCGGGCCAGATTGACAAACAGCGCCTCGGACTCCGATACACGCCAGACCAGACCCAGTTTCGGCGTCAGGAGCGTAAAAGAATCGCGCCGGTCCGCCGGACGCCGGTAAATCCCCAGCGTGCCGGCCCCGGCCAGATTGTCATAGTCATAGCGCACATGCTCAAAGCGCAGACCGGCATGCAGCGTCAAGGGGCCCGGCAGATTCCAGCTCTGCTGGGTGAACAGCGCCACCACCGGCGCGCGCAGTTTATAGTCATAATGAAGCCCCGCCGGGCGCGAGGCGAACGGCCCGGCCTCGGCCTGCTCCTGGCGCAAAGCCCCCGCGGTGTATTCCGCATCCGCCCCCAGCGCAATCTTGTGGCCGCCCGCCAGCGCCCAATGCGCCCGCGCCTGAACCCCCACACTCACATGGCCGTTTTCTTCCACCGGCGTCCCGGGCAGAAAATGCATCAAAAAGCGCATCCAGGTCTGGCGCATATAGGGCGTTACAACCAAACGCAGGCCCGGCCCGGCGGCATAGTCTATCCGGCCCTGCAGCCGAATCCCCCGCGCCGTGCGAAACGCCTCCGGCGCGGGATTGCTCCGCGCCAGCGCCAGGTCGCGATAGGCGTCCGCCCCGCGCACATAGGCCGCCGTCTGCTGCTTCAGGTCATGCCCCGACAACAGCAGCCGGAGCGACGCCTTCGCCCCGGCCCGCTCATAGCGGGCCTGAAACTTGGTCTGCGTGAAGCCGGACGAATCCCGCCAGCCGTCGTCACGGGCGAAACTTATCCCCCCCCGCCAGCCCTGCGCCCCGCCCGGCGCGGAACTCGACGAAACCGCCGCGCTCGCCCGGCCATGCGGGCCGGCCAGCGCATCGGCGCGAAAATCCCCCGCCCCCGCTTCGCGCGACAAAACATTGATCAGACCATGAACCGCATTCGAGCCATAAAGCGCCGAGCCGGGGCCGCGCACCACTTCAATCGCCTCGGCCAGTTCCGGCACAGCCTCAAAAAGTCCGTTGACATTGGCAAAGCCCGCCGCGCGTAGCGGCACGCCGTCCTCCAGAAACAAAAACGACCCCGCCCCCGCCCCGCCGGTCAAAACCGGCGAGCGAATCGCCGTCAAATGCTCCTGCCCGCTCCCGCGCGCCACCGCCACGCCCGGAAGCCGGTTGAGAATCTGTTCGGGATGGGTGTGGCCGGTCCGGGCAATCGCCTCGCCGCCGATCCGGGCAAGGTTCCCGGACAGCTCCTGCGCCGAAACCCCCAAACCGGTGCCGGTGATCACAAGCGGGTCGCTTTCCAGAGCCCGCGCCTGCGTCTGCGCCGCCCCGCCGCCGGCCAGCGCCAGCGCCAGCAGCCCGCGCCGCGCCATCGCCGGAAAATCAGGCAAGGCCGGCGCGCAGAAAATCATGAATGTGAACCAGCCCGACCGGCTTGCGGGCCTCGACCACGAACAAAGTTGTGATCCGCGCCCGGTTCATCTTCTCCAGAGCGGCGGCGGCCAGCATATCCGGCGGCGCGCTCTGCCCCCCCGGCGTCATCACCGCCCGCGCCGGGCGGCGCAGAAGACCGGCATCCATGTGCCGGCGCAAATCCCCGTCGGTGATCACCCCGGCCAGACGCCCCGATCCATCAACCACCCCGATGCAGCCAAACCCTTTCTGCGACATGATCAGCAGCGCCTCCGACATCGGCAGATTCTCCGCGCATAAGGGCAGGGCAGGGGGGGTGTGCATCAAATCGCGCAGACTCTTCAGCCCCGCCCCCAAACGCCCGCCGGGATGAAAATCGCGAAAGCGCGCGGCGGTAAAGCCGCTGCGCTCCAGAAGCGCCAGCGCCAGCGCATCGCCCAGCGCCAGCTGCATCGTCGTAGAGGTCGTCGGGGCCAGACCAATCGGGCAGGCTTCCTCCGCCGCCGGCAAAGGCAAAACAATATCCGCCAGGCCCGCCAGCGCACTCGACCGGTTGGCGCACACCGCAATCAGCAAAATCCGGAAGCGGCGCGAATAGGCCGCCAAATCCCCCAACTCCGCGCTCTCCCCCGAACGCGAGAAAACCAGCAAAGCGTCCTGATCCGTAATCATCCCCAGATCGCCGTGACTGGCCTCGGCAGGATGAACAAATTGCGCCGGCGTCCCGGTCGAGGCCAGCGTCGCCGCAACCTTGCGCGCAACATGGCCGCTCTTGCCAATCCCGGAAACGATCACCCGCCCCGCAATCGCCGACAGCCGCTCCACCGCCTGCACGAAAAACTCGTCCAGACTCGCCGCCAGCGCCCGCAACCCCTCAATCTCCAGAGCAACTGTGCGCCGGGCCGAGGCCAGCGCGCCGCGCTCCCGCCCATGATCATGATCATGATCCCCATGATCTGGATGATCGCGCCGGGCGGCAGACTCTTCGGCGGCAGGCGCGCGCTTTTCGGCAGAAGGCGGCATGGTCTCTTGGTCCCCCTGGCGCTTTATAACAAATCCGGGCGGCTTTGCCCGTCACGTCCCGCCGGTCCGCCCGACCCCCGCCGCCCGCAGCGCCGCCGCCGTCCCGGGGCGCGCCAGCGCCAGACGCGCGCCTGCCGCCGCCAGACCGCCCGGCGTGCCGGCGTCCAGCCGCTCGCCCTCAAACCGAAAGCCATAAACCGCCTGCCGCCCGGCCAGCGCCGCCAGCGCATCGGTCAGCTGAACCTCGCCCCCGGCCCCCGGCCCCTGCGCCGCCAGCGCCGCAAAAATCTCCGGGCCCAGAATATAGCGCCCGATCACCGCCAGCCGCGAAGGCGCAACTTCCGGCGCAGGCTTCTCGATCAGGCCGCGCGCCTCGATCAGGCGGCCTTCCTCCCTGCCGGGAGCCAGAATCCCGTAGCGCCCGCTTTCCGCGCGGGCAATCTCTTGAACCGCCGCCATGTGGCCGCCCTCCGGATAAGCCGCCATCATCTGCGCCAGGCAACCCGGCTCGGCAAGAATCAGATCATCGGGCAGTAAAACCGCAAAGACCTCCCCGTCCAGCAGCGCACGGGCGCATAAAATCGCCGCCCCCAATCCCCGCGCCCCCTTCTGTTCAATGAAATGCGCCTCCGGAAGAGACAGCCCGCGCAAAACGCCGCGCTCCGCCTCGGCCCCGATCTCCTCCAGCTGCGCTTCCAGAGCCGGATCGGGCGAGAAATAATCGCGCACCGCCGCGCCGCCGCGCCCGGTGATAAAAATAAATCGCTCAATCCCCGCCCCCCGCGCTTCTTGCACCGCATAATCCAGCAAGGGCCGGTCCACCACCGGCAACAGCGCCTTGGCGATCACCTTGGTCGCCGGAAGCAGACGCCGCCCGATCCCGGCAACCGGAAACACCGCACTGCGAATCAAAGCCGCCATCCCCACCCCTCGCGCAAAAAAAACAGGTAACCCACGCCCACAAAAGGCCCCGGAACATCCCCCCGGAACATCCCATGGTACAGCCGGCTGGAATTGAACCAGCGACCTCTTGATCCACAATCAAGCGCTCTAACCAACTGAGCTACGGCTGCATCCCTCGCCGGGACCCGCCGCATTAGAGCCGCTTGCCGCCCCCGCCGCAAGCGCGCCCCGCAAACCGCCGCCCCGCCCGCCGCGCCTTGACTCCACTTTTCGCAAATGAGTATCATTCTCACTTTCCGGCAACCACCGGAACCGGGAGGATTCTCGATGACCGCTTCGCCTGCGCCTGCGTCGCCGCGCCCGCCGCCGCGCCGCCGCCGCCCTCGCCCGGGCTTGCCGTCCTCGCTACGCTCGCCCCGGCCCCCCGCCGCCGCGCAAGACGCAGACGACGACCGCGCCGTCAATGTCTATTCCTACCGGCAGCCCTTTCTGGTCGAGCCACTCTTCGCCCGCTTTCAGGAAAGAACCGGAATCCGCGTCAATGTGCTCTTCGCCAAACGCGGCCTGATCGAGCGCATCGCGCTGGAAGGGCGCAACAGCGCCGCCGACCTCCTCCTCGCCACCGATCTGGGCCAGCTGATTCAGGCCGGAGACAGCATCGCCCGCCCGCTCAAAAACAAAAATGCTCGAAGACGCCATTCCCCCCAATCTGCGCGATCCGCAGGGGCGCTGGTTCGGCCTCTCCCGCCCGCCACCGCGTCCTCTTCGCCGCCAAAGGCCGCCGGCGCCACCCGCGCCCTCGCCTCAGGCCGCACCACCTATGAATCCCTCGCCGATCCAAAATGGCGCGGCAAAATCTGCCTGCGCGATGGGCAACACCCCTACAATATCGCCCTCTTCGCCGCCATGATCGCCCACCGCGGCGCAGACTGGACCAAAGACTGGCTCAGCCGCCTGCGCCAGAACCTCGCCCGCAAGCCCGCCGGAAACGATCGCGCCCAAATGCGCGCCGTCGCCGCCGGTGAATGCGACCTCGCTTTGGCCAACAGCTATTATCTGGGCAAAATGCGCGACTCCGGCAACCAAAAACAGCGCCGCGCCGCCCGGCAATTGCGCTTGATCGCCCCCGTCTTCGAAAACGGCGGGGCGCATGTCAACCTGTCCGGCATGGTCATGCCCCGCTATGCCCCCTACCCCCGCCGGGGCGCTGGCCTTGATGACCTTCCTCGCCTCCGACGAGGCCCAGCGCCTCTATGCCCGCATCAATTTCGAATATCCGATCCGCCCCGGCCTGCCCGGCCCGCGCCTGCTCCCCTCCCTCGCCGGTCTGCCCAACGATTCCCTCAGTCCACGGCAAATCGCCGACAATCGCGCCGAGGCCAGCCTCCTGCTTGATGATGTCGGCTTCAACGATTAGTCCGCCAGCCGCCCGCCTCTGGACGCTGGCCGGGCCGGCCATCGCCCTCGCCGCCCTTCTCCCTCTCCTCGCCGTCGCCTGGTTCGCCTTCGCCCCCCACGGCCTCGACACCGCCCAAACCGAAATCCCCTGGCCGCATCTCCTCTCCACCATCCTCCCCGGAATGATCGGGCGCAGCCTCGCACTGGCCGCCCTCACCTGCGCCGCAACCTTGATCCTGGGAAGCCTCGCCGCCTGGCTCGTCACCTTCCATCAATTCCCGGGCCGCGCTTTCTTCGTCTGGGCGCTCGTCCTCCCCTTCGCCATCCCGGTCTATATCCTCGCCTATATCTATGCCGAACTGCTCGACTATGCCGGACCCGTCCAGTCCGCCCTGCGCGCCTTCGCCGGCTGGCAAAGTCCGCGCGACTACCCCTTCCCCCCAATCCGCTCGCTGGGCGGCGCCGTGCTGGTCATGACCCTCGCCTTCTATCCTTACGTCTATCTCGCCGCCCGCCTCGTCTTCGCCCGCCAGTCATTGCGAATCCTCCAGACCGGACGCCTGCTCGGACAGACCGCCGCCGCCTGCTTCTTCAAAACCGCCCTGCCGCTGGCCCGCCCCGCCCTGGCCGCCGCCCTCCTGCTCGTCGCCATCGAGTGCCTCAACGATATCGGCGCGGTCGAGCATTTTGGACTGCGCACCCTCACCGCCGGACTCTATGATCTCTGGCTGGGCCGCGGCCTGTTCAGCGCCGGCGCCCAGATCGCCCTCGTCCTCCTCCTCGTCGTCTTTGCGCTCGCCGCCGGCGAATACGCCGCGCGCCGCAGCCGGCGCTATCATCTCGCCCCGCGCCCCGCCGCCCCGGCCTTGCGCCCCCTCGCCCCGGCCCGCGCCGCCGCCGCCGCCGCCTTTTGCGCCGCCGTCTTCTTGCTCGCCTTCCTCCTGCCCGCCGCCAGCCTGATCCGCATGAGCTGGGGCCAGTTCCGCCCCGCCTTCGAACAGGGACTGCTCATGCACTCCCTGCGTTCGCTGGCCCTGGCCGCCGCCGCCGCGCTGGCCACCGGCCTGGCCGCCTTCCTCCTCGCCCATGCGGTGCGAATCGGTCAAACCCCCCGCCCCCTCGCCCGCCTCGCCGCCCTGGGCTATGCCGTCCCCGGCGCGGTCCTCGCGCTGGGCGTCTTCGCCGTCTTCCCCGCCGGGCAAAGCCTCGCCGCCGGTCTGATGGCGCTCACCTTCGCCTATTTCGTCCGCTTCCTGGCTTTGCCCTATGGCGCCGCCGAGGCCGCCTTCGCCCGCCTGAACCCCGATATCGACCGCGCCGCCCGCCTCCTGGGCGCAAACGGATCAACCCTCCTCGCCAAAATCCACGCCCCCCTGCTCTGGCCGCCAATTGCCGCCGGCGCGCTCCTCGCCTTCGTCGAAACCATGCGCGAACTCCCGGCAAGCCTCATCTTGCGCCCCTTCGGATTCACCACCCTGCCCATCCATATCTATGAGCGCGCCCAGCTCGGACTCCTCGAAGAAAGCGCCCCCGCCGCCCTCCTCCTCGCCGCCCTCGGCCTGATCCCCGCCCTGCTCCTGCGCCAGACCCTCGCCGGGTGGGCCGCCCCGCCAGGAGAGCCAAAAACCTGAAAACCGAAAATGCAATCGAGGCCACGCCCGGAATCGAACCGGGGTACACGGATTTGCAGTCCGCTGCGTCGCCACTCCGCCACGTGGCCCACCCGCCAGCCTATAGCATGATTTGTATTCCGCGCAGCGCCATGCCTATATATGGAACCTTCAGCCGGGCGGGGGCTGACCTTTTGCCCGCCGCCTTCCTGCGATCGAGACCCGGCGATGAGCGATTTCTCCCGCGCGGCGGCGCAACATGGTCGAAAATCAACTGCGCGCCAGCCGAATCACCGACCGCCGCCTGCTCGCCATCATCAGCGCCATCCCCCGCGAACTCTTCGTCGGCGAGGCCATGCGCCCCCTCGCCTATATGGAAGGCCCGGTCCGGGCCGGTGGAAACCGCCAGCACCCGCGCTTCCTGCCCGCCCCGTGCAGCCTCGCCACCCTGATTCAGGCCGCCCAGCCGCCGGAGAGCGCGCTCATCCTCGATATCGGCTGCGCAACCGGCTATTCGACCGCCATCCTCGCCCGCCTCGCCGCCGCCGGGGCGGTCGTCGGCCTCGACTCCGATCCCGGCCTCGTCCAGACCGCCGCCCGCCTCCTCAGCCGCCTGCAGATCGAAAACGCCGCCTTCCTGTGCGCCCCCCTCGCCGGCGGATACCCCGAACAGGGGCCCTATGATCTGATCTTGATCAATGGCCAAATCCCGGCCCGGCCCGATCAACTCTTCCGCCAGATCAAACCCGGCGGGCGGCTGGCGGCGATCTTGCCGCCGGGCCGGGCCTGGATTTTCACCAAAAGCGGCGAGACCATCGCCGGGCGAATCATCGCCGCCGCCGCCGCCCCCCCCCTCCCCGGATTCCCCCATCCCGCCCTGCGATTTGCCTTCCCCGGCCTCAACCAGACAGACGGACTCGCTCCCGATGCCTGATTCGTCCCGCAACCCCCGCTGCGCCGGTCGGCTTTGCATCCTCGCGCTGCTCGCCTTGACCCTCGCGCCCCCCGCCGCCGCCCAGACCCTGCAGCAGGCCTTCGCCGAAGCCTTGCGCTCCAACCCCGATCTGCAGGCCGCCCGCGCCCAACTCGAAGCCGCCCGCGCCGCCGTCGCCGCCGCCCGCGCCGGATGGCTGCCCCAGGTAACCGCCTCGGGCAGCTATGGCTTCACCTCACAAAAAAACACCCCGCCCGGCGCGGCTTCAAGCGTCAGCAGTGATTTCGAGCCGCTCGCCGCCGGAGTCACCGTCAGCCAGAGTCTGTTTGAAGGTGGTCGCGTCGTCAGCCAGCAGGCCCAGTCGCGCGCAAATTTTCAGGCCGCCCGGGCCGGCCTGCACGCCGCCGAACAGCGCGTCCTCCTCAACGCCGCCACCGCCTACTTCAATGTCCTGCGCGATCAGGCCATCGTCTCGCTCAATCAAAACAACCTCGTCGTCTTGAACCGAAGACTGGAGGCGGTGCGCAACCGCTTCGAGGTCGGCGAACTGACCCGGACCGACGTCGCCCAGTCCGAGGCCCGCCTCAGCCGCGCCCGCGCCCAGCGCGCCGCCGCCCGCGCCCAGCTGGTCGCCGCCCGCGCCGCCTATCGCCGCGTCGTCGGACGCGCCCCCGCCCGCCTCGCCTTCGCCCGCTCCCCACGCCTGCCGGTCAGCGAACAGCGCGCCCTCCAGATCGCCCGGCGGCAAAACCCCGACCTCGCCGCCGCCCGCTTCTCGGCCAGCGCCTTCAATTTCGGAATCAACACCGCACGGGCCGCCCTCCTCCCCTCGCTCAACCTCGAAGCAAACTACGGCTATTCCGAAGAGCCCGCCGCTTCGCTCGAAAAGCAGGAATCGACCTCGGTCACCGGACGGCTGACCATCCCGATCTTTCGCGGCGGCGCGTCCCTCGCCCGCCTGCGCCAGGCGCGGCGCGAGGCCGACCGCGCCCGCTTCGAACTCCTCGCCGCCGCCCGCCAGATCGAAGAGCAGGTCGCCAATGCCTGGGAGGCCCTGCGCGCCGCCCGCGCCCAGCTCGCCTCCGCCCGCGAAGAAGAGCGCGCAACCGGCATCGCCCTCGAAGGCGTGCGCCAGGAAGCCGAAGTCGGACAGCGCACCACCCTCGACGTCCTCGACGCCCAGCAGGAATTGCTCGACGCCCAGGTCGCCCGCGCCACCGCCCTGCGCGACGGACAGGTCACCGCCTATGGCTTGCTCGCCGCCGTCGGCACTCTTACCGCAAACCAGATCGAATGGCTCGCCCCCGCCAATCCGCCGCCCGACGCCAACCGGACAACCCCCCGGCCCGGGCAGACCCCGCCATGAGCCGCCCGGCGCGCTCCACCGCCTACGACCCCCAAGACGTCGAAGCCCGCATCGCCCGCCTCTGGCACAGGCAGGACGCCTTCCGCACCCGCCCGGCCCGCGACGCCGCCGGCGCCAGGCCCTATTGCATCCTCATGCCGCCCCCCAATGTCACCGGCAGCCTGCATATGGGTCATGCCCTCAACGCCACCTTGCAAGACGTTCTGATCCGCTTCGAGCGGATGCGCGGGCGCGACGTCCTCTGGCAGCCGGGCGTCGATCACGCCGGAATCGCAACCCAGATGGTCGTCGAGCGCCAACTCGCCAAAGAGCAAAATCAGTCCCGCCGCCAGATCGGACGCCAGGCCTTCACCAAACGAGTCTGGCAGTGGAAGGACGAGTCGGGCGGCAAAATCCTCGAACAATTGCGCCGCCTCGGCGCTTCCGCCGACTGGAGCCGCCAGCGCTTCACAATGGATCCGGGATTCTCGCAGGCCGTCATCAAAGTCTTCGTCGCCCTCTACCGCAAAAAACTGATCTACAAGGACACCCGCCTCGTCAATTGGGACCCCGTCCTCCAGACCGCCATCTCCGACCTCGAAGTCGATCTGCGCGAGACCAAAGGCCGCCTCTGGCATTTCCGCTATCCGCTCGAAGATCAGCCCGGCGCCTTCATCACCGTCGCCACCACCCGGCCTGAAACCATGCTCGGCGACAGCGCCGTCGCCGTCCACCCCGAAGACCGGCGCTGGCGGCATCTGATCGGGCGCAAGGTGCGCGTCCCCCCCGCCGCGCGGGCCGTGCCGGTGATCGCCGACCCCCATGCCGATCCCGAACAGGGATCGGGGGCGGTCAAGATCACCCCCGCCCATGATTTCGACGACTTCGAAGTCGGACGCCGCCATGACCTCGCCCAGATCGATATTTTCGATTCCGCCGCCCGCCTCAATCAAAACGCCCCGCCGCAATGGCGCGGGCTGCCCCGCGAAGAGGCCCGCGAAAAAATCACCGCCTGGATGAAGGAGCGCGGCCTCCTCGAAAAAGTCGAGAGCCATGTCATGGCGCTGCCCTTCGGCGACCGGTCGCAGGCCGTCGTCGAGCCGCGCTTGACCGAACAATGGTATCTGGACGCCGAAAAACTCGCCCCCCCGGCGCTGGAGGCGGTCCGCGCGGGCCGCACCCGCTTCATCCCCGCCCGCTGGGACAAGACCTATTTCGAATGGTTGCGCCGAATCCAGCCCTGGTGCATCTCGCGCCAATTGTGGTGGGGGCACCAGATCCCCGCCTGGTACGGGCCCGACGAAGAAATCTTCGTCGCCCATGACGCCGAAGAGGCGCGCCGCCTCGCCCGCGCCCATTACGGACGCGACGCCGAACTGCGCCAGGAGGAAGACGTCCTCGACACCTGGTTTTCCTCCGCCCTGTGGCCCTTCGTGACTTTGGGATGGCCGGAGAAAACCCCCGAACTCGCCCGCTTCTATCCCAGCCAGATTCTGGTCACCGGCTTCGACATCATCTTTTTCTGGGTCGCGCGGATGATGATGATGGGGCTGCATTTCATCGGCCAGGCCCCCTTCGAGGCCGTCTATATCCACGCCCTCGTGCGCGATGCGCGCGGGCGCAAAATGTCCAAGTCGCAGGGCAACGCCATCGACCCCCTCAACCTGATCGACGCCTATGGCGCCGACGCCCTGCGCTTCACCCTCGCCGCAATGGCCTCGCCGGGACGCGACATCAAACTCGCCGAGGCCCGCGTCGCCGGATACCGCAATTTCACAAACAAATTATGGAACGCCGCCCGCTTCTGCCGCATCCATCACTGCCCCCTCGACGGCGCATTCGATCCGGCAACCGCCCGCGCCAGCCTCAATCGCTGGATCATCGCCCGCGCCGCCGCCTGCATCCGCCAGACAACCGAAATGCTGGAAGCCTGCCGCTTTGACGCCGCCGCCGCCCAACTCTACGAATTCGTCTGGCACGTCTTCTGCGACTGGCACCTGGAATTGATCAAGCCGGTTCTGGCCGAATCCAGCCCCGAAGCGCAGGAAACCCGCGCCGCCACCGGCTGGGTTCTGGCCGCCATTCTCAAACTCCTCCATCCCTTCATGCCCTTCGTCACCGAGGCCCTGTGGGGGCAGGTCCAGCCGGGCGGCCTGCTCGCCCATGCCCGCTGGCCCAAGCCGCCCCCGGCGTACGACCCCGCCCGTCACGACGGGCATGAGCCCGCCCGTCACAACGGGCATGAGCCCGCCCGTCACAACGGGCATGAGAATGAGCAGGCCTGTCAGGAGATCGAATGGATCATCGCCCTGGTCGGCGCGGTGCGCTCGCTGCGCGCCCAGCTGCGCGTGCCGCCCGCCGCCCGCCTGGAACTGATCGCCCCCAAAGCCGGCGACCGCATCCGGCAGCGCTATGCCGCCCATGCCGCAACCGTACAGCGTCTGGCGCGGCTGGACGGGTTGCGCTTCGAGGCCGCCCGGCCCGAAGGCGCTGCCCAGATTTTGCTTGAAGGAGCGGTCTTTTTCATGCCGCTGGCCGGGATCGTCGATCTCAAATCCGAGGCCAAAAGGCTGCGGCGCGAAGAAGACAAGGCCCGGCGCGAAGCCGAAATGCTCGCGCGCAAACTCGCCGATCCCGGCTTTGCCGCCAAGGCCCCCGCCGAAGTCGCCGCTCGCACCCGCGCCCGCCTCGCCCAGGCCCAAAGCAATGCCGAAGCCCGCGCCCGCGCCCTCGAACAAATCGGCGGCGGCTGAATCCGCCGGCCTTACCGGTCTTGCGAAACCAGGATCCGCGAGGGATTCGCCGCGCAGCGGCGCGGATCGCTCCGGCACCATGCGCGCGCCGAAACCAGACGCCCGTCACGCGCGCTCCCTTTGAAAATGCCCTTGAGCAGGCCGTGGCCGATCAACTCGCGCTTCGAGGCGATATAGAGCGCATTGCCCGAAACCTTGAGAATGCTCCGGATCAACTCCGGAGGAAAGCCCGACCAAGCATAACGCATTTTGGCCAGCCATTCGCCCTCGGCGCCCGCCGCCCGCAACGCTTCGCCGCTCGCGTTCCTGACCGCGATCGGCGTCGGCTTGTGAAAGCCGATCACGCTCTCAGGCCGCGCCGAAGGATAATGCGAGGCAAACAAAAGCATCGTGCAGGCCGACAGGCACTTTTGGTCGGCAATCGTAACCAGCCGGCGGCGCTCAACCAGATCGGCAATATGAACCGCCGTCAGCAAAAGACCGCCGGGGCTGTCCAGAATCAGAATCGAGATTTTCGGATTCTTGCGCAACGTCTCGGCAACCGCCCCGGCAGTCTCCGGCCCCAAAGTGCCCTCAATGCGCAGCGCCTGCGGCGACTCGATCCGCAACACCGCATTGTCGATCGCCGCCGCCGCCTTGGCATAAGAGCGCTCATCGGCATCGTCGTCCTGCGCCGCCCGGTGGTCGGCAATCTGCGCCGCCAGAACCGCCCGCACCTGACGCGCCCGGCTGAGCTCGCTCTTCGACAGGCGCGCCTCCATCGCCTCCAGCGCCTGCCGGGCCTTGTCCTCGCCCCCCGCCCGGGCCAGCAAAAACCATGCATAGGCCTCGCGCAGACGCCGCCGGTCCAAATCCAGCTCGCCCAGCATATATTGCGCCGCCGGCAAGCCCTGCAGCGCCGCCGCCCGCAGCCAGCGCCGCGCCCGCGCCGCATCGCGCCCTACCAGATAGCCGGTCGTGTAAATCTCGCCCAAAACCAGCTGCGCATCGGCAACCCCGTTGAGCCCGGCGCGCTCCAGACTCGCCACCGCCCGCGCCGTCACCGCCTTGTCCCCCCCCGCGCCCTTCAGATAGAGAAAGGCCAGCCGCAAATCGGCCTCGCTGTTGCCCTGCGAGGCCGCCAGGCGAAGCCAGCGCTGCGCCCGCGCCGCGTCGCGCCCAACCCCCAGACCCTGATCATAGGCCAGCCCAATATAAAACTGCCCCAGCTCGTGCCCTTGCAGGGCGGCGCGCTTCATCCACTCAAACGCCGCCGTGTCGTTGCGGGCAACCCCCTCGCCCTGAGCATAGGCCAAGCCGGTCCGAACCTGCGCCAGCGGCAGGCCGTGCTGCGCCGCCAGCAAAAACCAGCGATGAGCCTCGGCCATATCCCGCGGCACCTGCGCCGTCTTGCCGCTCGCATAGAGCACGCCCAGCGTGTATTGCGCCTGCACATCGCCGGCCAGCGCCATCTGCTTGAGGCTGGGCAGATGGCGCGCCAGAACCGGCAATAGCGACCGGTCCGCCTTCTCCGCCCCCCGCGCTCCCTCCGGCGCAGGCCACAGCGCAAGCACAAACACGGCGAAGCCGCACAACAGAAAACGGCGAATCATGGCGGGAAGTCTCTCTCGGCTCATCTTGCAGTATAGTCTCCATCCCGCCCGCCGCCGCAATCTAAGTTCAAGACATCTTGAAATGAAGGCGGAATCGGGCCACAAAAACGGCGAAAAGGACGACGCAACCATGACTCACGATTCTCCGCCGCCGCCGCGTTTCGACAAGTCGAAACTGCCCAGCCGCCATGTGACCCAGGGGCCGCAACGCGCACCACACCGGGCCTTTTATCACGCCATGGGCCTCGATGACAACGCCATCGCCCGGCCTCTGGTCGGCGTCGCCTCGTGCTGGAACGAAGCCGCCCCGTGCAATATCACCCTCCAGCGCCAGGCCCAGGCGGTCAAGGCCGGAGTCGAGGCCGGCGGCGGAACCCCCCGGGAATTTTGCACCATCACCGTCACCGACGGCCTCGCCATGGGCCATGAGGGCATGAAATCCTCCCTCGTCAGCCGCGAGGTCATCGCCGACTCCGTCGAACTGACCATGCGCGGCCATTGCTATGACGCCCTCGTCGCCCTCGCCGGATGCGACAAATCCCTGCCCGGAATGATGATGGCCATGCTCCGGCTCAATGTCCCCGCCGTCTTCCTCTATGGCGGCTCGATCATGCCCGGACGCTTCAAGGGGCGCGATGTGACCATCCTCGATGTCTTCGAAGCCGTCGGCCAGCATATGGAGGGCAGCCTCTCCCGGACCGGCCTGCGTGAACTGGAAGCCGCCGCCTGCCCCGGCGCCGGCGCGTGCGGCGGCCAGTTCACCGCCAACACCATGGCCTGCGCCGCCGAGGCCATGGGGCTGGCCCTGCCCGGTTCCTCCGGCCCCCCGGCGGTCAACCAGTCCCGCGACGCCTATGCCCAGGCCGGGGGGCGGGCGGTCATGGAACTCCTCGCCCAGGGCCCCGATCTGCGCCCGCGCCGGATCGTCACCCGCCAGGCCCTGGAAAACGCCGCCGCCGTCGTCGCCGCCACCGGCGGCTCCACCAATGGGGCGCTCCACCTTCCGGCCATCGCCCATGAGGCCGGAATCGCCTTCGACCTCTTCGATTTCGCCGCCGTCGCCCGCAAAACCCCGACCCTGGCCGATCTCAAGCCCGGCGGGCGCTTCGTCGCCAAGGACATGTTCGAAGCCGGCGGCGTCCCCCAGCTGATGCGCGTCCTGCTCGACGCCGGACATCTGCATGGCGACTGCCTCACCGTCACCGGCCAGACCATCGCCGAAAACCTCAAAAACATAACCTTCAATCCCGATCAGGAGGTCATCCGCCCCGCCGACCGGCCCTTGTCGCCGACCGGCGGATTGACCGCGCTGCGCGGATCGCTCGCCCCGGACGGCGCGGTCGTCAAACTCGCCGGAACCGCCCAACTCGCCTTCCAGGGCCCGGCCCGCTGCTTCAATTGCGAAGAGGACGCCTTCGCCGCCGTCGCCGCGCGCAATTACCGCCCCGGCGACGTCATCGTCATTCGCTACGAGGGGCCGAAAGGCGGACCCGGAATGCGCGAAATGCTCGCCACCACCGCCGCCATCTACGGACAGGGCATGGGCGACAAGGTCGCCCTGGTCACCGACGGGCGCTTTTCGGGCGCAACCCGCGGGCTGTGCATCGGCCATGTCGGACCGGAGGCCGCCCAGGGCGGGCCCATCGCGCTGGTGCGCGACGGCGATCGGATCACGATTGACGCGCAGAAGGGCCGGATCGAACTTGACGTCGCCCCCGCCGAATTGCAGCGGCGGCGCAAAGACTGGTCGCCGCCGCCCGCCCATTTCGGCTCAGGCGCGCTGTGGCGCTATGCCCGCAATGTCGGCCCCGCCCGCCGCGGCGCCGTCACCCATCCCGGCGCGCAAAAAGAGCGCCGCGCCTACGCCGATATTTAAATATCCAGCTCGGCAAAAACCGGCGCGTGGTCGGAAGGCCGCTCCCCGGCCCGCATCTCCTTGACAACC
Organism: Alphaproteobacteria bacterium; assembly: GCA_965204775.1. Lineage (GTDB taxonomy): Bacteria > Pseudomonadota > Alphaproteobacteria > JAPOUT01 > CBDBFH01. Next base: position 45,869 of record CBDBFH010000023.1, on the reverse strand, counting down.
CCAGCCCCGCACAAGCGGTCGGCAGCCGCCGGCGAGAGCAGAATATGGTCGATCCGCAAACCCTGATCCTTGCGAAAGCGCCCCTGCTGGTAATCCCAGAAACTGTACGGCCCCGGCGGATCATGGCAGGCGCGCAGCGCATCGGTGAAGCCGGAATAGAGCAGCGCGCGGAAAAGCCGCCGCACCTCGATCCGGTACAGCGCATCTTCGGCAAAAGCTTCCGGATCAAAAACATCCCCTGAATCCGGGATCACATTATAGTCCCCGGCCAGAATCACAATCTCCTCGCCGCCGAGCAGATTTTGCGCATGGGCATTGAGCCGCGCCATCCAGTCCAGTTTGTAGGAAAACTTGCCGCTTTCCGCCGGATTGCCGTTGGGCAAATACAGCGAGGCCGCGCGCAACACCGCCCCGCCCTTAAAACCAACCCGCGCCTCAATATAGCGCGCCTGATCGTCTCCCGCCCCGCCGGGCAGGCCCCGCGCCGCCGCGCTCATCTCGCGGCGGCACAGCAGGGCGACCCCGTTATAGGATTTTTGCCCCAGCGTCTCGATCCCATAGCCCAGCGCCTCAATCTGTGCGCGGGGAAACTCCGCATCGGTCACTTTGGTCTCCTGCAGGCAGACCAGATCGGGCCGGTCGGCCTCCAGCCATTCCAGCAGGCGGGCGAGGCGGGCGCGAATCGAATTGATGTTCCAGCTGGCGATCCGAAACATCACAGCCGGATCACACCGAAAACGACGTCCCGCAGCCGCAGGAGGCCGAGGCGTTCGGATTCTCGACCCGGAAGAAAGCGCCGATCAGCTCCTCGGCGTAATCCAGCCGCGCTCCCTTGACGAAGGGCAGCGAGACCGGATCGACGATCAATCGCGCGCCCTCGCACTCGACCACCAGGTCATCATCTTGTGCGCGCTCGGCCAGCGCGAAGTCATATTGAAAGCCCGAACAGCCGCCCCCGCCGACCGACAGGCGCAAGAGGGGGGCCGCGCCTGTTTTGCGCGCAATCTCGCATATGCGCCGCGCCGCGCGCGCGCTCAATTGGATGTCATGAATCGAGTCAGGTTTCGGCATAGGCCCATCTTCCCATCAAGACCTGCATTCTAGCCAATAGGGCGGAATAAATATAAAGAATTCACTTTTCTCCGGAGTCAGGCGAAGCTGGCGGCCCTTGGGTTGCTTTGCTTCTTCGGCGGGCCGATATTGCGGGAAATCAGGGGAAATCACCGTGTCCGAAGATATTTTCAGCCGCTACGGCGCTCTCGTGGCGCAGGCCATCGAAAGGCTGCAGGCGCAAGGCGGCCTGCCCGCCGGGCTGGCGCTGGAGCGCGTCGCGGTCGAGCCGCCGCGCGACCCCGCTCATGGCGACCTCGCCGTCAATGCCGCCTTGACCCTCGCCAAACAGGCCCAGCGCGCCCCCCGCGCGCTGGCCGAAAAACTCCTCCCCGCCCTGCGCGCCATCGAAGGCGTGCGCAGCGGTGAAGTCGCCGGGCCCGGATTCATCAATCTGCGCCTCGAAGACCATGTCTGGCAGCAGGAACTCCCCCGAATCCTCGACGCAGGAGAGTCTTATGGCGAACAAAATCTGGGCGGCGGGCGGCCCGTCCTGATCGAATACGTCTCCGCCAACCCCACCGGCCCCCTCCATGTCGGCCATGCCCGCGGCGCCGTCTTCGGCGATGCGCTGGCCAACCTCCTCCAGAAAACCGGATGGAAGGTCGCGCGCGAATATTACGTCAATGACGCCGGAGCCCAGATCGAAGCCCTCGCCCGCTCCGCCGCCCTGCGCGCCCGCGAGGCGCTGGGCGAAACAATCAAAATCGCCGATGACCTGTATCCCGGTGACTATCTGATCCCGGTCGGACAGACGCTGGCCCGCGCACAGGGCAAGGCCTTCCTCAAAATGAGCGAAGACGAACAAATCCGCCGCGCCCGCCCCGCCGCGCTTGCGGCCATGCTCAAACGGATCCGCGCCGACCTCCGGGCGCTGAATATTCGCCATGACCACTTCGTCCACGAAAGCGAACTCGCCCGCGCGGGCAAAATCGAGGCCGCGATCAACCGCCTGACCAAGGCCGGTCTGGTCTATCAGGGCGTCCTCGATCCCCCCAGGGGCAAGCCCCCGCCGGAAGACTGGAGCCCGCGCCCCCAGCCGCTGTTTCGCGCCAGCCGCTTCGGCGACGAAACCGACCGCCCCTTGCAAAAACCCGGCGGCGACTGGACCTATTTCGCCGCCGATATCGCCTGTCATTTCGACAAAATCCAGCGCGGCTTCTCCCGGATGATCAATGTCTGGGGAGCCGACCACGCCGGTTACGTAAAGCGCCTGCAGGCCGCCGTCCAGGCCCTGAGCGGCGGACAGGCCGAACTCGACGTCAAACTCTGCCACCTGATCCGCCTGCTGCGCGCCGGAAAGCCGGTCAAAATGTCCAAGCGCGCCGGAGCCTACATCACCCTCGACGCCCTCGTGCGCGAGGCCGGACGCGACGCCGTCCGCTTCATGATGCTCACCCGGCGCAACGACGCCCCCCTCGATTTCGACTTCGAGAAAGTGCGCGAGCAAAGCCAGGACAATCCGGTCTTCTACGTCCAGTATGCCCATGCCCGGGTGCGCTCGCTGGAGCGCCGCGCCGCCGAACTGGGCCTGCCGGACAACCCGCGCCAGGCCGATCCGGCCCTGCTCGCCGATCCCGCCGAACGCAGCCTCCTGCGCTGCCTCGCCCGCTTCCCCCGCCAACTCGCCGCCGCCGCCCGCGCCCGCGAGCCGCACCGAATCGCCTTCTTCCTCCACGAACTCGCCGCCGCCTTCCACGCCCTCTGGAACAAGGGAAAGGAAGACCCGCAACTGCGCTTCCTTCTGCCCGATAACCAAAATGTTAGTATGGCCCGTCTGCAACTGATTCGGGCAACCGGGATCGTCTTGAGCGCCGGGCTGCGTATTCTGGGCGTCGAGCCGGTCGAGGAAATGCGCTGAATCCAGCCCGCCCGACGCCGGGAGACAAAAGGGGAGGGCGGCGCCTCCCTTTTTTGATTCCCGCCGCCAAAGGCGCACAGATCAATCAAACAAAAGGTCACATGATCGGCGAAGAAAAACATAAGCCGCAGCCCGTCTGGAGCGCCGAGCGCTTTCTGGTCCGGCAAAGCCGCCGATGGCCCTGGCTCCTCCTCACCGCCGCCGGATGCTGCCTGCTCGTCTTCGCCGGACTCATCATGGCCGCCGAAAACCCGCCGCAAAACCCCACCACAACCTCCGCCACCGCCGCCGCCACAACCCCCGCCCCCGCCCCCGCCCCGCTTGCCGCGCTGTCCCCGCCTGCCGCCGTTGCGCCGCCGGTCTCCACTCCTGAAGCCCCGCCGGTCTCCGCTCCTGAATCCCCGCCGGCCCGGCGCTACATGGTCCAACTCTCCTCAATGCGCGAAGAGGCCCAGGCCCGCGCCCATTTCGACCGCCTCGCCCGCCGCCATCCCGCCCTCGCCCGGATGCGCGCCCGCGCTCAAATCCGCCGCGCCGACCTCGACAAGCGCGGAATCTATTACCGCCTCCAACTCGGCCCCTTTGCCCGCACGCGCGCGCAGTCGCTCTGCGCCGGTCTGCAGGAAAAAGGAGACGCCTGCTTTGTCCGAAGGCAGTGAAGCCGCCCCCCCCGCCGCCGTCCTCTTCGGCTGCAGCGGGCCAACACTGGAACCGGAAGAATATGACTTCTTCCAAAAGATCAACCCGTGGGGCTTTATCCTCTTCCGGCGCAATTGCGCGAATCGCGCGCAACTCGCCCAACTCGTCAAAAACTTGCGCCAATGCGTGGCCCGCCCCGACGCCCCGGTCCTGATCGATCAGGAAGGCGGCGCCGTCGCCCGCCTCCGCCCGCCCGTCTGGCCCGCTTATCCGGCCCCGGCGCGCTTCGGCCAGCTCTATGAGCGCAACCCCGCCGCCGCCCGCCGGGCCGCCCGGCTCAACGCCCGCCTGATCGCCCATGACCTCGCCGAAGCCGGAATCAACGTCAATTGCGCCCCCGTCCTCGACCTGCCCGTCCCCGGCGCGCATCCGGTCATCGGATCGCGCGCCCTGGCCCGCGCCCCCGCCGCCGCCGCCGAACTGGGCCGGGCCGTCTGCCAAGGCTTCGCCGATCAGGGCGTCATTCCGGTCATCAAACATATCCCCGGCCATGGGCGCGCCCGCCTCGACAGCCACGCCCAACTGCCCGTCGTCGAGACCGAACCCCAGATTCTCGCCGCCCATGATTTCGCTCCCTTCCATGCCCTGCGCGACCAGCCTCTGGCCATGACCGCCCATATTGTCTATGCCGCCTTCGACCCCCGCCGCCCGGCGACCCAGTCCGCCGATGTCATCGGGGACGTCGTGCGCGGGCAGATCGGCTTTCGGGGAATCCTCCTCTCCGACGCCCTCGAGATGAATGCGCTGCAAGGGCCGCTCAGCCAGCGCGCCGCCGAAGCGCTCGCCGCCGGATGCGACGCCGTCTTGCATTGCTCCGGCAAACTGGTTGAAATGCGCGAGGCGGCAAAGGGTCTGCGCCCTCTCGCCCCCGATCTGCTCCACCGGCTGCCCGCCCCGCGCCCCGCCGATCCGCAGTTCGACGCCGCCGAAACCCGCGCCCGCCTCGCCGAACTCCTCGGCCCGCCCGCCGCCAAGGATCATGCCAAGGATCATACAGATGGATGAAACAGGCCCGGCCTCATTGACGCACCAAAAGACCGGGCAAGCTGCGCACTCTCCCGTGCCCCGCCTGCGCGCGGGCGGCGGCGAAGCGCCGCTCATCATCAATGTCGACGGATTCGAGGGGCCGCTCGATCTGCTCCTCGCCCTCGCCCGAAACCAGAAGGTCGATCTCGCCAAAATCTCAATCCTCGCCCTCGCCGAACAATATCTGGTCTTCGTCAACCGGGCGCTGGCCGCGCAACTCGATCTGGCCGCCGAATATCTGGTGATGGCCGCCTGGCTGGCCTATCTCAAGTCGCGCCTCCTGCTTCCGGCAGAGCCGGAAGACGGCTCCACTCTGACCGCGCAGCAGGAGGCCGCCCTCCTCGCCTGGCGTCTGGAGCGCCTCCAGGCCATGCGCGAAGCCGCCGCCCGCCTCATGACCCGCAACCGGCTGGGCCTTGCGGTCTTCGCGCGCGGCGCGCCGGAAAATGTCCGAATCGTCAAGCGCAGTGTCTGGAAAGCTTCGCTCTACGACCTCCTGCGCGCCTATGCCCTCCAGGACGCGCGCAAAAGCGCCGACCGGCCCTGGCGCATCACCCCGCCCCCGGTCGTGCCCGTCGAGCGGGCGCGCCAGTGGCTTGAGTCCCTCTTTGGAGCCTCGGCGCGCTGGGAGCGGCTCGAAGCCTTTCTGCCCGCGGCCCCGGCTGCGCCGCGCCGCGCCGGACGGCGCAGCGCGCTGGCCAGCACACTCGCCGCCGCGCTGATCATGGTGCGCGAAGGAATCGCCGAAATCCGGCAGGACGCCCCCTTCGCCCCGATCTATCTGCGCCGCTGCCCCGCCCAACCCGATCTGGAGGCCGCCGAATGACTCAGGAACAGCAAAACCAGCGCGAACAGCTGCGCATGGTCGAGGCCATGCTCTTCGCCGCCGCCGCGCCGCTCTCAGAAAGCGCGCTCGCGCAAAGCCTGCCCCAGGGCGCAGACCTTCCCGGCCTGATCGCCCGCCTGCAGGACGACTATCAGGGGCGCGGCGTCGAACTGATCCGGACCGCCGGAAAATGGATGTTCCAGACCGCTCCCGATCTGCGCTTCCTCCTGGAAAAAGAGCAGCGCAGCGCGCGCCGCCTCTCGCGCGCCGCCCTCGAAACGCTGGCCATCATCGCCTATCACCAGCCGGTGACCCGCGCCGAAATCGAGGAAATCCGCGGCGTCGGCCTCTCGCGCGGAACCCTCGATATGCTGCTGGAAACCGGATGGGTCCGGCTGCGCGGGCGAAAACCCGTCCCGGGCCGCCCGGTCCTTTATGCGGTCAGCGAAGCTTTCCTCGTCCATTTCGGCCTCGACAGCGTCAAAGACCTGCCCGGACTGGACGAACTCAAAGCCGCCGGACTGCTCGACCCCGCCCCGGCCCCCGCTTCCGCCGAAAACCCCGGCGGCGCGCAGGAGCAGGAGAGCGAAACGGCGTGACCGCCGCCCCCAACCCCGCTGCCGGTCTGCCCGCCCTCAGCCTTGAGCGGATCGCCAAAACCTATGGCCGCACCCCGGTCCTCGACGATATTAACTTCCAGATCGCCCCCGGCGAAACGCTTTGCCTGTTGGGGCCTTCGGGTTGCGGCAAGACCACAACCTTGTTGATCATCGCCGGAGTCGAGAGCGCGCAAAGCGGGCGAATCCTCTCGCACGGCAAGGTCCTCGCCGACGATGCGCGCTTCGTTCCCCCCGAACAGCGCGGCATCGGCCTGATCTTTCAAGATTATGCGCTCTTCCCCCATCTGACCGCGCTGGGCAATGTCGCCTTCGGCCTGAAGGGGGGCGGCAAAAAAGAGCGCGCCCGCGCCGAACTCGACCGCCTCCGGCTGGCCGGAAAGGCCGACGCCTATCCCCATATGCTCTCCGGCGGCGAACAGCAGCGCGTCGCCCTGGCCCGCGCGCTGGTCCGCGGCCCCGCCCTCCTCTTGATGGACGAGCCCTTCTCCAGCCTCGACCGGATGCTGCGCGAGGAAATGCGCGAGGAAACCCGAACCATCCTGCGCGCGCGCAAAACCACCTGCCTCTTCGTCACCCACGATCCGGAGGAGGCGATGCGCATGGGCGGGCGAATCGCCCTTATGCGCCGGGGCCGGATCGTGCAGCAGGGCGCGCCGCGCGACCTCTATGAAAGGCCGGTCGACGCCCCGGCGGCGCGCTTTTTTGGCCGGGTCAATGTTCTGGCCGCGCAGATCGCCTCGGGCCGCGCCCGCAACGGCCTGCTTGATCTGCCCGCCCCCGGCCTGCCCGAGGGCTGCAAGGTGCGAATCCTGATCCGCCCCGAAGGCCTGATCCCCGCCGAACCCGCCGCCGCCGCCTTGCAGGGCGAAATCGAGGAGGTCTGCCCGCTGGGCAGCGAGACTTTGATCCAACTGCGCGTCACCGCGCCACCCGAAGGCGCAAGCCTGCGCCTGACCGCCCGCCTCGCCCGCCGCCGGGCCGCCGCCCAAAGCCTCGCCCCCGGACAGCGCGCCGGCTTCCGGCTCGACGACAGCTGCGTCTTCATCTTCCCGGAGGGCGAAGATGACAGCCCAGGCGATTCCATGCGAGGATAGACCCTCACAAAATTACGAGGCCTTTCCCATGTCGATCGGCTGGCCCCAAATCCTGATCGTCGCCCTGCTCGTTCTCCTCCTGTTTGGGCGCGGCAAGATCGCCTCCCTCATGCGCGAGATGGCGCAGGGCATTCGCGGCTTCCGCAAGGGTCTCGCCGAAGACGACCTGCCCGCCGCCCTGCCCGAAACCCAGGAGCCGCCGGACGCCCCGCCCGGCGCGCACAAACACGAACAGGCCGGCAAAACCACCTCCCCGAAAAAACCCCGCTGACGCTCCCCCATGTTCGACATCGGCTGGTCGGAACTGCTCTTGATCGGCGTTTTGGCCCTCGCTCTGATCGGTCCGCGCGACCTGCCCCGCCTGCTGCGCGAGTGGGGGCGCTTCTTTGCCCAGGCCCGCGCCGTCGCCGGAGATTTCCGCCGCGCCTTCGAGGACGCCGCCGATGAGGCCGCGGCGGACGGGCAGGCCGATCCGGACCGGCACGACGAACTCTCGATTGCTCCCCCGGCGCTGGCCGCCGCCGCCCCCGGCCCCGCCGAAACGCTTGAACCGCCCCGCGCCGGACCGGCGCGGAAAAAATCGCCCAAACCCAAAGCCGCCAAAGCCAAATCGGCCCGCGCCCGCCCGCGCCGGCCTCAGGCCAAAAAGCCATGAGCTCGCCCGCCCCGCCCGGCGCGCAGGTCGCCGAGGAAGAGCGCGCATTGGAGGCCAGCAAGGCCCCGCTTTTGAGCCATCTGGAGGAACTGCGCAAACGCCTCCTGATTTCGCTGGCCGCAGTGGCCCTCCTCTTCGTGCCCTGTTTCGCCTTCGCCGATCTGATCTTCGCCGCTTTGCTCGGACCCTATCAGCGCGCCGCCGCCGCCCGCGGCCTCGAAGCCGCCTTGATCTACACCGCCCCGCAGGAATTCCTCTTCACCCAGATCAAACTCGCCCTCTTCGCCGCCTTCGCCCTGGCCTTCCCGGTCATCACCTTCCAGCTCTACCGCTTCGCCGCCCCCGGCCTCTACCGGCGCGAAAAACGCGCGCTCGCCCCCTTCCTGCTCGCCGCCCCCCTCCTCTTCCTCGCCGGGGCCGCCCTCGTCTATGCCGCCGTCATGCCGCTCGCCCTCGCCTTCTTCCTCGCCATGGAGCAGACCGCCGCCAACGCCCCTCAAATCAATATGCTCCCCAGAGTCAGCGAATATCTCGGCCTCACCATGACCTTGATCCTCGCCTTCGGCCTGTGTTTCCAACTGCCCGTCATCCTCGCCCTCCTCGCCCGCGCCGGACTGGTCACCGCCCGGACCCTCGCCCAAAAGCGCAAATATGCCGTGGTCGGCGTCTTCGCCGCCGCCGCCCTCCTCACCCCGCCCGACATCGTCAGCCAGATCGCACTTGCCCTGCCAACCCTCCTCCTTTACGAACTCTCCATCTTCGCCGTGCGCCGCATCACCCAACCCGCCGCTTCAACCCCCGCCCGCCATGCGCCTCCTCGTGACCAATGACGACGGCATCGACGCCCCCGGCCTCGCCGCGCTCGAGCGCATCGCCCAAAACTTCTCCGATGATGTCTGGGTGGTCGCCCCCGCCAGCGAGCAGTCCGGCGCAGCGCGCTCGCTCACCCTGTCCAACCCCTTGCGCATCGCCCGCTATGGCGAAAGAAAATTCTCGGTCAGCGGAACCCCCGCCGATTGCGTCATCCTCGCCGTCAACGATCTGATCCAGGGCCCCGCCCCCGCCCTCCTCCTCTCCGGCGTCAATCGCGGCCAGAACATCGCCGAAGACGTCACCTATTCCGGAACCATCGCCGGCGCCATGGAAGGCGCCCATCTCGGAATCCCCTCCATCGCCCTCTCGCAGGCGCTCGACCCGGAGCGCAACTTCGCCGCCCACTGGCAAACCGCCGAAACCCACGCCCCCCCCGTCCTGCGCCGGCTGATCGAAGCCGGATGGCCCAAAGGCGTCCTCCTCAACGTCAACTTCCCCCCCGTCCCCCCCGATCAGGTCGCCGGAGTCGAGGTGACCACGCAAGGCCGCCGCCCCCACTCCCTCTTCCGGGTCGAGCCGCGCACCGATCCGCGCGGGCGCAACTACTATTGGCTGGGATATAACCGCGTCCTCTCCACCCCGCCGCCCGGCTGCGACCTCCATGCCCTGCGCGCCGCCCGGGTCTCGGTCACCCCGCTCCATCTGGACCTCACCCACCAGCCCGCCCGCCGGACGCTGGCCGCGCGCCTCAACCCCGCCCCCCGCCCCCGTGCCAAACGAACCGGATAAAGTCAGCCTGATCATGAGTCTGCGCGGGCGCGGCCTGCGCGACATGCGCCTCCTGCGCGCCCTCGAAGCCGTCTCGCGCGAAGCCTTCTTCCCCCGCCTCGGCCCCGCCGCCCTCTATGCCGACTCCCCCCTGCCCCTGCCGCAGGGCCAGACCGCGCTCTCCCCCCATTTCCTCGCCTCCCTGATCGACGCCGCCCAATTCCAGCCCGATCACCGCGTCCTCGAAATCGGCACCGGCTCCGGATACCAGACCGCCGTCATCGCCCATCTCGTCCGCCGCATCTACACCATCGAGCGCCACCGCGACCTGTCACTCGCCGCCCAGGCCGGCTTCGCCAAACTCGGCCTCCACAATATCGCCCCGCGCATCGCCGACGGATGGACGGGATGGCCCGAACAGGCCCCCTTCGACCGAATCCTCGCCACCGCCGCCCTGCCCACCATGCCCCTCACCCTCGCCGGACAGCTCAAACCCGAAGGCGTCCTGATCGCCGCCGTCTGCGTGCCCCCCGCCGGACCCAAACAGCGCCTGATGCGAATCACACGCAAGGAAGCCGGCCTCGCCCACACCCTCCTCGCCGAAAACGTCGCCCTCCCCCTCCTCGAAAAAGGCCCCGCCGGACGCCCCGCCCCGCGCCAACCCGCCGCCGCCCAACCGCCTTTTGCAAAGCCCGGCCAGCGCGGGCTATAGTCCGCCCGGCAGAGCAGGCCAGAAACTTTCGAGGGGGCGCACAGAATCTACGTGTTCGCAACTCCGGCATGGGCGCAAGAAGCCTCCCGCAGCGGGTTGGGGGATTACAGCATTCTCTTCCCGCTCGTCGCCGTCTTCGTCATCTTCTATTTCCTGATCATCCGCCCCCAGAACAAGCGGGTGCGCGCCCATCGCGAGATGATCGGCAATCTGCGCCGCGGCGACGTCGTGGTCACCGCCGGGGGCATGATCGGCAAAATCTACCGCCTGAGCGGCGAGCAGGAATGCATCGTCGAACTGGCCGAAGGCATCCGGGTGCGCGTCCTCAAGGCGACCATCAGCGATTTGCACAGCAAGGCCCCGGGCGGCGACGAACCCGCCGCCCCGGCCAGATGAGACCGGCCTCGTCATGCTCTATTTCCCCGGATGGAAAATCCTCGCCATTCTGGCCGTCCTGTGCGCCGGCGCTCTCCTCGCCGTCCCCAACGCCCTGCCCGAACGTCTGCGCGACACCCTGGCCTTCGTCGGGCTGAACCGCACCGTCAATCTGGGCCTTGATCTGCGCGGCGGATCGCACCTCCTCCTCGAAGTCGAACTGGACGCCGCGCTGACCCAGCGCATGGAGGGCGTGCGCGACGAGGTGCGCAAAATCCTCCGCGAAAAGCGAATCGGCTATCGCGGGCTGCGCATCCAGGGCGCGCAGGTCCGCCTGCAACTGCGCGACCCGGCCCAGGGCGCGCAGGCCAAAGCCGCGCTGGAGGAAATCTCCGATCCCCTGGGAATCGATTTCCTCTCCCCCTTCGCCGCCGACAGCCTGCGCGTAGAGATCGCCGAAAACGGCGCGGCGGCCTTGCTGCCGTCCGAAGACGCCCGCCGCCGCTCCGCCCAGCGCACGCTGGCGCAGTCGATCGAGATCGTCCGCCGCCGGGTCGACGAACTGGGAACCACCGAACCCACCATCCAGCGGCAGGGCAGCGAACGAATCCTCGTCCAGGTCCCCGGCTTCGACGATCCCGAACGGCTCAAAAACCTGCTGGGGCAGACCGCCAAACTCAACTTCCAGCTGGTCGACACCTCCATGAGCGCCGCCGAAGCGCTGGCCGCCGCGCCCCCCGCCGGTTCCCTCATCCTCTACGGCCCCGGCGAACCCGCGCCGTCCTATCTGATCCGCCGCCGAATCATGGTCAGCGGCGAAAATCTGGTCGACGCCCAGCCCGCCTTCGATCAGATCAACAACGCGCCGATCGTCACCTTCCAGCTCGACTCGCTGGGCGCGCGCCGCTTCGGCGAGACCACCCGGCAAAATGTCGGAAAACCCTTCGCTATCGTCCTTGACGGCAAGGTGGTCAGCGCCCCCGTCATCCGTGAGCCCATCCTGGGGGGGCGCGCCCAGATCTCCGGAAACTTCTCGATTCAAGAAGCCGGCGACCTCGCCATCCTCCTGCGCGCCGGTGCCTTGCCCGCCCCTTTGCGAATCCTCGAAGAGCGCACGGTCGGCCCCAGCCTCGGCGCCGACTCGGTCCGCGCCGGAACCCTGGCCGCCCTGATCGGCCTGGCCGCCGTCATCGGCTTCATCCTGCTCAGCTACGGCCTTTTCGGCCTCTTCGCCAATCTCGCCCTCCTCGTCAATCTCGTCTTGATCCTCGGCGTCCTCTCCCTCCTCCAGGCAACCTTGACCTTGCCCGGAATCGCCGGAATCGTCCTGACCATCGGCATGGCGGTCGACGCCAATGTCCTGATCTTCGAGCGAATCCGCGAAGAGGCCGGGCGCGGCAAAAGCCTGATCAACGCCATCGACGCCGGATATTCCCGCGCGCTGGGAACCATTCTCGACGCCAATATCACCACCTTCATCGCCGCCGCGATCCTCTTCTTCGCCGGTTCCGGTCCGGTCCGCGGCTTCGCGGTCACCCTGGGAATCGGAATCATCACCTCGGTCTTCACCGCCTTCACCTTCACCCGCCTGCTCGCCGCCTCCTGGGTGCGCCTGCGCCGCCCCGCCCGCCTGCCCTTCAAGCCCGCCCCCCTCATCGCCACCCCCGAAAACAATGCCTAGTCTGCGCCTCCTCCCCGACGGCCTCTTCTTGCCCGTCTGCCGGTGGATGCGGCTCTTCTACGTCCTCTCCGCCGCCGCCATGCTGGCCTCGGCGGCCTTGTTCTTTGCGCGCGGCCTCAATTATGGAATCGATTTTCGCGGCGGAACCCTGATCGAAATCGGCGCGGCGCAGGACATCGCGCTGGGCGACATCCGCACCCGCCTGTCGGGCCGCGGGCTGGGCGATGTGCAAGTCCAGCATTTCGGATCGCCCCGCGAGGCTCTGATCCGAATCGAGGCCCGTCAGGACCCCGCCGCGCCGGACGCCGAAACCCCGGAACAGGCCGCCGTCACCGCCGTCAAAAACGCCCTCGACCCCGATCTCGACTATCGCCGGGTCGAAATCGTCGGGCCCAAAGTCAGCCGCGAACTCATCCTCACCGGCCTGCTCGCCGTCCTCGCCGCCATCGGCCTCGTCCTCGTCTATATCTGGGCCCGCTTCGAGTGGCAGTTCTCGCTGGGCGCGGTCTGCGCCCTCATCCATGACATCATCTTGACCATCGGCGTCTTCTCCTTCCTCCATTTCGAATTCAACCTCTCCATCATCGCCGCCATCCTGACCATCGTCGGCTACTCCCTCAACGACACCGTCGTCGTCTATGACCGCGTGCGCGAAAACCTGCGCAAATACAAAGCCATGCCCCTCAACAGCCTGATCGACCTCTCCGTCGCCCAGACGCTCGCCCGCACCCTGATGACCTCGGTCACCACCCTGATCGCCCTCTTCTCCCTCTGGATACTGGGCGGCGCGGTCATCGAGGGCTTCGCCTTCGCCATGATCTGGGGCGTCTTTGTCGGAACCTATTCCTCCATCTTCGTCGCCGCCCCCCTCCTCCTCAATCTCGGCGTCAAGCGCGACTGGTCGGGCGCGCAATAAATCGTCCGCCCCCGCCCCGTTCTGCTATAATCCCCGATCATGGCGGGCAAGGGCGCTTCTTCCAAACCGCGCGGCTGGCATCGCGAGATGGACGCGCAGATGCATATCCGGGGATATGCCGGCTTCGTGCGCTTCCTCGCCATCTCGGGCGGCGTTGCGGCCGTCATCCTGCTCCTGATGGCCGTGCTGCTCGTCTGATGAAACTCATCGCCCTCAAGGAGGCGCAAGGCGAGCCGCGCTGTGCGCTCTCGCCCGAAACCGCCCGCAAATTCGCCGCCCTCGGCCTGACCCCCATGCTGGAGCGCAGCCCCGCCCCCTTCGCCGCCGCAGACTATGAAGCAGCCGGCGTAAAGTTCTTCGACGATCCCCAAATCCTCGCCCAGGCCGACATCGTCCTCGCGGTGCGTCCGCCCGCCGCCCCGCACCTGGCCCGGATGAAAAAAGGCGCGGTCCTCGCCGGACTCCTCGAACCCCACAGACCCGAAGCCGCCGCCCAATTCGCCGGCGCCGGGCTGTCCGCCTTCGCGCTGGAGCGCCTGCCCCGCATCACCCGCGCCCAGTCGATGGACGCCTTGTCCTCGCAGGCCAACCTCGCCGGATACCGGGCCGTGATCGAAGCCGCCGCCTGCTTCGCGCGCGCCTTTCCCATGATGATGACCGCCGCCGGAACCGTCGCCCCCGCCCGCCTCTTCGTGATGGGCGCAGGCGTCGCCGGATTGCAGGCCATCGCCACCGCCCGCCGCCTCGGCGCGCGGGTCAGCGCCACCGATGTCCGCCGCGCCGCCGGCGAGCAGATCGAAAGCCTGGGCGCAGAATTCGTCATGGTCGAGGACGCCGCCGAAGAAGCCGCCGAAACCGAAGCCGGATACGCCCGCGAAATGAGCCGGGACTATCAGCGCCGCCAGGCCGAACTCATCGCCCGGACTATCGCCCGCCAGGATATCGTCATCTGCACCGCCCTGATCCCCGGCAAGCCCGCCCCGCGCCTGATCAGCCCCGAAATGGTGCGCAGCATGAAGCCGGGATCGGTGATCGTCGATCTCGCCGCGCCCCAGGGCGGCAACTGCGCCTTGTCACAGCCCGGCCAGACCGTGCGCGAATCCGGCGTCGCCATCCTCGCCCCCCTCAATATGGCCGGAATGATCGCCGCCGACGCCAGCGCCCTCTATGCCCGAAACCTCTATAATTTCATCGCCCCCATGATCGACCCCCAAAACAAAACGCTTGCCGTCGACTGGGACGACGAAATCATCGCCGCCACCGCCATCGCCCGCAGCCGCCAAACCCCCGCCCGCGCCGGACCGGAGGCCCGATCATGACCCTCGCCGTCGAGCCGGGCCTCTTCCTGCTCAGCATTTTCATCCTGGCCATCTTCGTCGGCTATTACGTCGTCTGGTCGGTGACCCCCGCCCTCCACACCCCGCTGATGTCGGTGACCAACGCCATCTCCTCGGTGATCGTGGTCGGCGCGCTGATCGCGGTCGGCGTCGAGAGCCTCGGCGGCGCTTCGCGCCTGTCGCGCATCCTCGGCTTTTGCGCCCTGGTCATGGCCTGCGTCAATATCTTCGGCGGCTTCCTCGTCACCGCCAGAATGCTCGCCATGTACCGCAAAAAAGAGCGCTGAGCGATGAACCCCAACCTCGCCGCCCTCCTCTATCTGGCCGCCGGCGTCCTCTTCATCCTCGCCTTGCGCGGCCTCGCCTCACCGGAATCCTCCCGGCGCGGCAACCTCGCCGGAATGGCCGGAATGGCCGTCGCCGTCGTCACCACCTTCTTCCTCCTCCAGTCCCATGCCCCGGCCATCCTCGGCCTGATCGCGCTCGCCGTCCTCGCCGGCGGCGCGCTCGGCGCGCTCATCGCCTACCGAATCCCGATGACCGCCATGCCCCAACTCGTCGCCGCCTTCCATTCCCTCGTCGGCCTCGCCGCCGTCCTGGTCGCCCTGGCCGCCTTCTTCTCCCCCGCCGCCTTCCAGATCGCACACCCCAATGGCGGAATCCGCCCCGTCAGCATGCTCGAAATGGCGCTGGGATCGGTCATCGGCGCGATCACCTTCTCCGGATCCATCATCGCCTTCGCCAAATTGCAGGGACTCATGTCCGGCGCCCCCCGCCTCCTCCCCGCCCGCCACGTAATCAACGCCCTGATCGCGCTCGCCATCCTCGCCGGAATCCTCTTCCTCACCCTCTCCGCCGGGCAGCCCAGCCTCGCCGTCTTCCTCCTCGTCACCCTCCTCGCCTTCCTGATCGGAATCCTCCTGATCATCCCCATCGGCGGCGCCGATATGCCCGTCGTCATCTCCATGCTCAACTCCTATTCCGGATGGGCCGCCGCCGGAATCGGATTCACCCTCTCCAATATGGCCCTGATCATCACCGGCGCGCTGGTCGGGGCCTCGGGCGCCATCCTCTCCTACATCATGTGCCGCGGCATGAACCGCTCCTTCTTCAGCGTCATCCTCGGCGGCTTCGGCGGCGACGAGACCGCCGCCCAAACCGGCGGCGAGCGCCCCGTCAAGCGCGGCAGCGCCGAAGACGCCGCCTTCATCCTCGCCAATGCCGGATCGGTGGTCGTCGTCCCCGGCTACGGCATGGCCGTCGCCCAGGCACAGCACGCCCTGCGCGAAATGGCCGACGCCCTCAAAAGCGCCGGAGTCAAACTCTCCTACGCCATCCACCCCGTCGCCGGGCGCATGCCCGGACATATGAACGTCCTCCTCGCCGAAGCCAATGTCCCCTATGACGAAGTCTTCGAACTGGAAGACATCAACAACGCCTTCGCCCAGACCGACGTCGCCTTCGTCATCGGCGCCAATGACGTGACCAACCCCGCCGCGCGCGACGACCCTCAAAGCCCCATCTTCGGAATGCCCGTCCTCGACGTCGGCAAGGCCGCCACCGTCCTCTTCGTCAAGCGCGGCCTGGGCGCAGGCTATGCCGGAATCTCCAACCGCCTCTTCTTCCGCGACAATACGATGATGCTGTTCGGCGACGCCAAAAAAATGGTCGAGGGAATCGTCAAGGCGCTCGCCTAGCGCCGGGGCAGGCGAACCCCGCTCCGGCCCCCGCTCGTCAGCAGACCCTCGCGCATCGCCCGCTTGCGCGCCAACTTGCGCAAACGCCGGATCGCCTCCGCCTTCTCGCGGGTGCGCTTTTGCGTCGGCTTCTCGTAGTAATGGCGCAGCTTGATCTCGCGAAACACGCCCTCGCGCTGCAATTTGCGCTTCAGCGCCTTCAGCGCCTGCTCGACATTATTGTCGCGAACAACAACTTGAATGGTCAAAAGACAAATATCCTCATCAGACGAAAAACGCCGGACGGGAAAACCCCCGCCCGCGCCAGCCATCAAAGCGGCAGGCTCTATCAGATATTGACCGGCCTGTCCAGAGGCGATATGCCGGGTGTCTCCCACTCACTCAGTGTTGCCCATGCCTGCCGCCCCCAAAACACGCTCCGCCGGCCTCCGCCGCCGCCTGCTCGACGCCGCCCTGCCCGAAGTCACCAATCTGGGCTGGACCTCGGCCCTGCTCGCCCAGGCCGGGCGCAAGGCCGGGCTGGAACCCAAACAGGTCCGCGCCCTGTTCCCCGCCGGAATCTGCGATCTCGCCCTTTATTTCTCCGCCGAGGGCGACCGGCAGCTGCTCGAAGACGCCGCCCGCCTTGATCCCGCCCGCCTGCCCGAACGGGTGCGCGATAAAGTCGCCTTCTTCCTGCGCGCCCGCCTCGCCCTCGCCTTGCCCCATCAAGAGGCCGTGCGGCGGCTGGCTGTCTTCTTTGCGCTGCCCCCTTGCATTCCGACCGGCCTGCGCGCGCTGGCCGCCTCCTCCGACGCCATCTGGCGGGCCAGCGGCGACGCCTCCACCGACTTCAACTATTACTCCAAGCGCGCCCTCCTCGCCCCGGTCATCGCCCAGAGTCTGGCCGTCTGGCTCAACGACTCCAGCGCCGGAAAAAGCGAAACCGCCGACTTCATTCAGCGCCAGATCGGCAGTGTCGTCCAGTGGGGCGGGGCGCTGGGCCGCCTCGCCCGCGCCCTGCGCTCCGATGCCCTGCCCAACGCCATAGCCGAAGCCCTCGCCGGGTGGCGCTATCCCGCCTCCCGCGCCGCCCCGCCCCGGCGATCAAGCGCCCCCAAAGGATAAAGCCGCGTCACATGGCCGACCTTGCGCCCCGGTCTGGCCTGCTTGCCGTACAGATGCAGCGCCGCCCCGCTCTGCGCCGCCACCGACTCCCACGCCCCGCCTTCCTCGCCCAGAAGATTGCGCATCTGCGCATCCGAATGCCGCGACGCCGAACCCGCCGGCCAGCCGCAAATCGCCCGGATGTGCTGCTCAAACTGACTGATCGCGCAGGCCTCCAGCGTCCAGTGACCCGAATTGTGAACCCGCGGCGCAATCTCGTTGACCAGCAGATCGCCCCCGGCGCAAAACATCTCAACCGCCAGAACCCCGATATGATCCAGACCCTCGGCAATCCGGCGCGCGGTTGCCTCCGCCTTGCCCCGCAAATCCGGCGCGATCTGCGCCGGCGCGCGCGCCTGGCGCAAAATCCCCCCGGCGTGCAGCGTCTCAACCGGATCATAGGCGCAAAACCCGCCATCCGCGCCGCGCACGCCGATCAGCGCAATCTCGCAGTCAAACGCAATCCGCTGCTCTAAAACGCAGTCCCCCCCGCCCAGTTCGCGCAACGCCGCGCGCGCCGCCGCACGCGAGGCCACCGCCCGCTGGCCCCTGCCGTCATAGCCCGCCCGCCGCGTCTTCAAAATCGCCGGCAGGCCGGCCGCCGCCAGCCCCGCTTCCAAATCCCGCTCCCCGTCCACCGGCGCAAACCCCGCCAGCCCGATCCCCGCCGATTGCACGAAACGCTTCTCCAAAAGGCGGTCTTGCGTTATCCGCAGACTCTCCGCACCGGGCCGAACCAAAGCCCGCCCGCCCAAAAACGCAAGACTCGCCAGAGGAATATTCTCAAACTCAAAGGTGATCACATCACACGCCTCGGCAAAGCCGGCCAGCGCCGCCTCGTCCGCATAACCCGCCGCAATATGGCGCGCCGCCGTCTGCGCCGCCACCGACTCCTCCGGACAGTAAATCCAGACCGAAAAACCCAGGCGGGCCGCCGCCATCGCCAGCATCCGGCCCAACTGCCCGCCGCCCAAAATGCCGATCCGGCCGCCGGGAGGCACCGGCAGACGCCCCCCGCCCGCCGCCCGGCTCATGACCCCGTATCGGGACGCTCGCCGACCGACCGGCTTTGCTCCTGACGCCAGCGCGCCAGACGGGCGGCAAGACCGGAATCAGCAAGCCCCAACACCGCCGCCGCCAGCAGCCCGGCATTCAACGCCCCCGCCGCGCCCACCGCCAGCGTCCCGACCGGAACCCCCCCCGGCATCTGCACAATCGACAAAAGACTGTCCAGACCCGACAGGGCCTCGGTCTCAATCGGAACCGCAAAGACCGGCAGCGGAGTCAGCGCCGCCGTCATCCCCGGCAAATGCGCCGCGCCCCCGGCTCCGGCAATCACCACCTGCAAACCACGCTCCTGCGCCCCGCGCGCATAGGCGTAAAGCCGCTCCGGCGTCCGGTGCGCCGAGACAATCCGGCACTCATGCGAAACCTGCAATGTCTGCAAAATATCCGCGGCGGGCTTCATCGCCGGCCAGTCCGAACGGCTGCCCATGATGATCCCAACCTGTGGCGCGCCCCGGCTCACTCCCCCTCCCGGTCCTCCTTCAATTTGGCAAAGACCGAAGCCGGATCATACTTCTTCTCCGGCGTCTTCTCCGGCGTCCTCTCCGCCTTCTCCACCTGCGCCGAAGCGCCGGACTCCACCGCCACCGGGGCCGCCGCCGGGGCCGCCTCCGCTTCCGCCTCCGTCTTCTTCCCGCGCCCGCGCGCCGCCGCCCGCGCCGCCTTGGCCAGCGCCGCGTCCAGCTCCACCTGACTGCACAAACCCAGCGTCACAGGATCCACCGGCTTGATATTCGCCGTGTTCCAATGCGTCCGGTCCCGAATCTGAACAATCGTCGCCTTGGTCGTCCCCACCAGACGGCTGATCTGCCCGTCCGTCAACTCCGCATGATTGCGAACCAGCCAGGCAATCGCATCAGGCCGGTCGCGCCTTTGACTCAACGGCGTGTAACGCGGACCCCGCCGCCGCTTCAACTCCGGCAAGTCGGCGCGCGGCGGCGCCATCTTCAGACGCTCGCCGGGGTCGCGCGCGCAGCGCTCCAGATCCGCCCGCGTCGTCTGGCCCGACGCCACCGGGTCAATCCCCCGAATCCCCTGCGCCACATCCTCATTGGCGATCCCCTCAATCTCCAGAAGATGCAGGCCGCAAAAATCGCCAATCTGCTCAAACGTCAGCGCCGTATTCTCAATCAGCCAGATCGCCGTGGCCTGCGGCATCAAGGGGCGGTCCATCTGCCCTCCTCAGGACGCCCCCGTCCCGCCGCCCGAACCCGCTTTCAGGTTGAAATCCCGGTATCTTTTGTTGAACTTGCTCAACTGGCCGCCCCGGTCGACCAAATGCTGCCCCCCGCCCGTCCAGGCCGGATGGGTGGCAGGATCAATGTCGAGAACCAGACGTTCGCCGGCCTTGCCATAGGTCGACCGGGTGCGGAAGCTGGTTTTGTCGGTCAGGACGACCGTGATGTCGTGATAATCGGGGTGAAGGTTTTTTTTCATGCCAGGAAACCGGAATTTGTTTCGCGCAATCGTTAGCGGCAGGCGATGACCGCGTCTTGCGGTTATAAGCCGGGCGGCCCCGGGGCGCAAGCGCGCCCACGGCGCGGGCGGGGTCTGCGCGAGGCCGCCGGGTCTTATACCGGCATCTTGTGCGATGTCTGGGGTGTGCTTCATAACGGGGCCCGCCCGTTTCCGGCGGCCTGCGAGGCTCTCGCCCGTTTCCGCGCCGGGGGCGGAGAAGTTGTCCTGCTCTCCAACGCGCCCCGGCCTGCCGGGGTGATCCGGGAGCAATTGGCGCAGATTGGGGTTCCGCCGCAGGCTTATGACGCTGTCGTCACGTCGGGCGATGCGGTGCGTGCGGCTCTGGACAGGGGCGTTTATGGCGCCGTGTGCCATCATCTGGGCCCGGACCGCGACCGCCCCCTGTTTGCCGGCGCGCCTCTTGCCTGCGGCGATCTTGACGAGGCCGCGTTCATTCTGTGCACCGGCCTGCGCGATGATGTGCACGAGAGCGCAGAAGATTACCGCCCCGTGCTGGCGCGCGCGCGCGCGCGCGATCTTCCCATGGTCTGCGCCAATCCCGATATTGAGGTTATGCGGGGCGAGCAGACGATCCCCTGCGCCGGGGCGCTTGCCCGGCTTTATGAAGGTCTTGGGGGCAGGGTCGATTATTTTGGCAAGCCTCACCGGCCAATTTATGACCGCGCCTGCGCTCTGCTTGGCGGGGCGGGGCGGATTCTGGCGATCGGCGACGGGCTTGAGACCGATATCAAGGGCGCGGGCGATTACGGCCTGGACAGCCTGTTTATCACCGGCGGCCTTGCCCGCCGCCAACTTGGCGAGGCGGAGGCGGAAGAGGTTGCGGCCTTCTGCCGCCGGGCCGGTTTCGTTCCGGACGCCTATATGCCGGTTCTGACCTGGTAGGCGCCCGCGCGTCTCACCTCCTGGCCTCCTCAAATCAGGCACGGGGCCTGCCCCCCGCCGGGCTTGACGCCCCGGCCCCGCCGCCTTATACCGCCCTTGCCCCAAGCGGAGTTTTACCTCATGGCCCGGCGCTGCGAATTGACCGGAATAGGCCCCATGACCGGCAGAAATGTCAGCCATGCCCATAACCGCACCCTGCGCCGCTTCCTGCCCAATCTGTGCCGGGTCCATCTGGACAGCGAGACTCTGGGCCGCCGCCTCCCCCTCAAGATCAGCGCCGCCGCCCTGCGCTCGGTCGAGCATCGCGGCGGCCTCGACGCCTATCTGCGCAAAGCCCCGGACGCCAAACTCTCCGCGCGCGCCCGCCGCTACAAAAAAGCCATCCTCCTCAAACAGACCGCCGCGCAGCCCGCCGCTTCCCGTTGAGCGCCCCGCCCGCCCCGCGCCGCCGCCTGGCGCCGGCCCTCGCCGGCGCCGGCATGATCGGCGTCATCGCGCTCTCCAACATCCTCGTCCAATACCCCTTCACCCCGCTGGGCCTGGAGGCCCTGCTCACCTGGGCCGCCTTCGTCTATCCGGCCACGTTCCTGATCACCGATCTGGTCAATCGCTTCCACGGCCCACGCGCCGCCCGCATGATCGTTTATCTGGCCTTTCCTCCGGCCCTCCTCCTCTCGGCGGCGCTGGGCCCAAGCCTGCGCGTCGCCCTCGCCTCCGGCGCCGCCTTCCTGATCGCCCAACTCCTCGATATCCGCATCTTCCACCGCCTGCGCCACTACGCCTGGTGGCGCGCCCCCCTCGTCTCCTCAGCGCTCGCCTCGCTTTGCGACACCGCCCTCTTCTTCGCCCTCGCCTTCGCCGGAACCACCCCCCGCGCCGATTACGGCCTCGGCCCGCTCCGCCTCCAACTCCCCCTCTGGATCGGATGGGCCGCCGGCGACCTCGCCGTCAAACTCTTGCTCGCCCCCGCCTTGCTCGTCCCCTATCGCGCCCTCCTCGCCGTGGTGAAAACCCGGTCCGCGACGACTCAAACAAATCCACCAGCTCCCCAATCATCGCATCCCCTAACTGGTCCGCGTCAATGATCGTCACCGCCCGCCGGTAATAGCGCGTCACGTCATGGCCGATCCCGATCGCCAGCAACTCAACCGGCGAAGCCGACTCAATCTCCCCGATCACCTCGCGCAGATGACGCTCCAGATAATTCGCCGCATTGGCCGTCAAGGTCGCGTCGTCCACCGGCGCGCCGTCCGAAATCACCATCAAAATCCGCCGCTCCTCGGCCCGCGCCAGCAGACGCTGATGGGCCCACAGCAGCGCCTCCCCGTCAATATTCTCCTTCAACAGGCCCTCGCGCATCATCAGCCCCAGATTGCTCCATGACCGCCTCCACGGGCTGTCCGCGCTCTTGTAGATGATGTGGCGCAAATCATTCAGCCGCCCCGGATGCGGCGGCTGGCCCGCCTCTATCCATTTCTCCCGCGACCGGCCTCCCTTCCAGGCCCGCGTCGTGAAGCCCAAAATCTCCACCCGGACCCCGCAGCGCTCCAGCGTCCGCGTCAAAATGTCCGCGCACAACGCCGCCACCGTGATCGGACGTCCGCGCATTGAGCCCGAATTGTCCAGCAAAAGCGTCACCACGGTGTCGCGAAACTCGGTCTCGCGCTCAATCCGGTAGGAGAGCGGCGAAACCGGATCGCAGATCACCCGCGAAAGCCGCGCCGGGTCCAAAACGCCCTCCTCCAGATCAAAATCCCACGAGCGAACCTGCTGCGCCATCAGGCAGCGCTGCAGGCGGTTGGCCAGACGCGCGACCAGCCCGTGCAACAGAACCAATTGCTGATCCAGATAATGGCGCAGCCGCGCCAATTCTTCGCCGCCGCATAACTCCTCGGCTGCGACAATCTCATCAAACTCGCTGGTGAAGGCCGCATAAGGCCGCCGGGCCCCGCCCCGCCCCGCAACCGGACGCGCCCCGGCCTCTTGCGCCGCCGCCTCGCTGTCCTCGCCGCCCTCCGCAAAATCATCGGGCGCCTGCGCCGCCCCCTCCTCGCTCTCGGAGTGGCTGCCCGGCGGCGCGGCTTGCGCATCCTCGGCGGCGGCCTGCTCCGCGCCCGCGCCGTCATCGCCCCCCTGATCCTCGCCCGCCGCGCTGTCCTCATTGGCATCCTGCTCGCCCTCCTGCGGCGGATCGCCCAGCTCCTCGCGCAGGCCCAGCGCCGCCATCACCTCCCGCAAAGCATCGGCAAACGCCGCCTGATCCCCCGCCGCCGCCGCCAGCCCCGCCAACGCCGGTCCCGCCCGCGCCTCAATCCGCTCCTTCCACGGCGCCAGAAGATCGCGCGCCGCCGCCGGCAATCGCCCGGCGCGCAAATGCGCGCGCACCAGAAGGCCGAATATCTCCGCCGGAGGCGGCTGCGCCCCCGCGCCCGGCGGCGCAGCCTCGGCCTGCGCAAGGCCCGCGCACCGCTTCTCCAACGCCGCCGAAAGATTGCGCGCCGCCCCGGGCATGACCCGCGCCCCCAGAGCCTCAACCCGCGCCTGTTCGCCCGCCTCGTAAAGCGCCCGCGCCCGCGCCCCCGGCGGCGTCAGACGGCGGTCCAGCCCCGCATCGTGATGGGCCAGGCGCAGCGCCAGCGCATCCGCCGCCCCGCGCTGCTCCGAAATCCCCCGCCGGCTGCCCGCCCGCCCCGCCCGCGGCACATGCGCAACCCGCCCCTCCAGACGCGCCGCGCCGTGACCAAAGCAAACCTCCACATCCGAATCATGCGCCACCGCCCGCAAGGCGCAGGCCAGCGCGCTTTCAAACGCGTCCGCTTCCCCGGAGGCGGCCATCCGCGCCGCGCGTCACGCGCTCGCCCGAACCGGGCGCCCCGCCTTCGCCCCGGACGCCAGCCTGAGCGCACCCGCATCTTCGGGCAGCTCCTCGTCAAAACAGCGCTGGTAAAACTCCGCAACCGTCCCGCGCTCCGTCTCGTCGCATTTGTTCAAAAACGTCAGACGAAACGCAAAGCCGACATGGCCGAAAATCCCCGCATTCTCCGCCCACGTCAAAACCGTGCGCGGACTCATCACGGTCGAAATGTCCCCGTTCATAAACGCGCTGCGCGTCAGCTCCGCAACCCGAATCATCGCCGAAACCGTCTTGCGCCCCGCCTTGTCCCGATACCCCTTCGCCTTGGCGGCAATGATCTCCATCTCCGCCTCATGCGGCAGATAGTTCAACGTGGTGACAATGTTCCAGCGGTCCATCTGACCCTGATTGATCTGCTGAACCCCGTGATAGAGCCCGCTCGCATCGCCCAGACCGATCGTGTTCGCCGTCGCAAACAGCCGGAAGCCCGAATGCGGCGAAATCACCCGGTTTTGATCCAGCAAAGTCATCTTGCCCGAAACCTCCAAAACCCGCTGAATCACAAACATCACATCGGGCCGCCCGGCGTCATACTCGTCAAAGACCAGCGCGCAGGGGCGCTGAATCGCCCAGGGCAAAATCCCCTCCCGGAACTCCGTCACCTGACGCCCGTCGCGCAGCACAATCGCATCCTTGCCGATCAGGTCCAGCCGGCTGATATGACTGTCCAGATTGACCCGCACACACGGCCAGTTGAGCCGAGCGGCCACCTGCTCAATATGAGTCGATTTGCCCGTCCCGTGATAACCCTGAATCAAAACCCGCCGGTTATGCGCAAAGCCCGCCAGAATCGCCAAAACCGTGTTGCGGTCGAAGCAATAGTCGTGGTCGATCTCCGGCACATGCTCGCAGGACGCCGAAAACGCCGGAACCCGCATCGCAATGTTCAGGCCGAACACCTCCCCGGCCTCGGCCATCCGGTCCGGCGTCATCTCCGGGGTGACGTCCAGATGTCCGTTTCCCACAGATTTCATCGTCTGCCCGCCTTGTCTCCCGCCACGTCTAGGGCCTGTTTTCCGCCTGCCCACCGGCCCCGGCCTTCAGCGTCTGCCAAGCCTGGAGAACTTCGATCAGGCGCGCATTGCGCGCCGCCCCCCCGCCATTGAGGTCAGGGTGATAGCGTTTGACCAACTCCTTAAACCGGGACTTGATGTCGCGCAAGGCCGCATCCACGTCCAGGCCCAGAGCCGCCAGCGCCCGGGCGCGGGCTACGCCCGGCGGGGCCATGCCCGGCTGTGCCGCGTCCGACTGCGCCGCCCCCGGCTGTGCGCCGCGCTCCGCCGCCCGCTTCACCCGCCGCGCCTCGAGCAGCTCCTGCCAGTCCTCAAAGACATCCCCCCGCCCCCATGCGCGCCACCCCCCGCACAGGCCCAGCCGCCAGGTCGGGCGGTGGCCGGTCACCGCCGACTTCTGATAGGCCGCAATCTCGCCCGCGCTCATCCCGTCAAAAAAATTATAGGAGGCATTGTAGGCCTGAACATGCCTCAGGCAGAACCAAATCCGCCCCCGCGCGCGCGCCGGAGCCGGATAAGACGCCGGAGCACAACATTCCGGCGCGGCGCACACCGCCTCAACGCCGGGCGCACAGACAACCCCGGTCCGGATCATATTGAAATATTTCGAATTCGGATTCATGATGGCGATTATCAGCTTCAACCGCCCGGCAGGGCAAGACATTGCTGAAAAAAGCCAACGGACCCCGCGCCCGCGCGCTTTGCGAGGCTCTCCAGGCCTTGCGCCCGGATCGCGTCGAAATCTGCGATGAAAGCCAGGCCCATCGCACCCATCCCGCCGCCCCCGCCGGGGGCGAGACCCATCTGCGCCTGCGCATCATCGCCGCCGCCTTCGCCGGACACAGCCGCCTTCAGCGCCACCGCATGATCCACCGCGCCGCCGCCGAACTCTGGCAAAACGGCCTCCATGCCCTGCGCATCACCGCCCTCACCCCCCAGGAAGCCCGCTCGCCGCGCCGCCGTCCGCCCGCCGCATCCGGATCCCGGTGATCCGACGCCCCTTGCGCCCCACAATCTCAAAATCCACCCCGTGAAAGGAAAACCGCCGCCCGGTCTGCGGAATCTCCCCTGCCTCCTCAATCACCAGACCGGCAATCGTCGACGCCTTGTCGTCGGGCAGACGCCAGTCTAAAGCCCGGTTGAGATCGCGAATCGTCATCGACCCCTGCGCAAACACCCAGCCCGCCTCCTCGCGCAGCGCAGGCGGCGTCCGGTCGTCTTCATCGCTGATCTCGCCGACAATCTCCTCCAGAATGTCCTCCAGCGTGACCATCCCCAACAGACCGCCATATTCGTCGACCACAAAGGCGCAATGACTCTTGCGCTCCAGAAAAGCGCTCAACTGCCGGCGCAGCGAAACGCTCTCAACCACAAACCACGGCGCGCGCGCCAGCGCCGGGACGTCCAGCGCCGCAATCCGCCCCTGCGCCCGGACAATCGCGCGCAGCAGATCTTTTACGTGCAAAAAACCAATCACATTCTCCGTCTGGCCCCGCCAGAGCGGAACCCGCGAATGGCCGCAGTCCAAAATCTTCCCGGCCAAAGCCAGCGCCGGCAAATCGGCGTCGGCCACGGCCATGTCCGTGCGGGGAATCATCACCTCGCTCACCGCGATCTCGTCCAGATCCAGAATGCCGCCCAGCATGTCCCGGTCGCCCTTGATCACCGCCCCCTCGTGATGGTGCAGGGCAATCGCGCCGCGCAACTCCTCGCGCGCCGCCGCCGCCCGGCCCGGCCCGCGCCCGCGCCGCTCAAACGGCGCCAGCAGCGCGCCCGAAATCGCCTGCGCCGCCGCCGCCGCCGGACCCAAAACCGCCAGAACCGCGCGCAAAACCGGCGCAATCCCGATCGCCGCCCGCTCGGCGCGCACAATCGCCCAGGTCTTCGGCAACAGCTCGGCCAAAATCACAATCAGCGCCGTCATCGCCAGCGTCGCGTAGAAAATCCCGGCCTCGCCAAAGGCGTTCAAAAACAGACTCGTCGCCAGCGCCGAGGCCAGAATATTCACCAGATTGTTGCCCAGCAAAATCGCCCCGATCACCCGCGGGCGGTTCTCTATCAAAAAGGCGGCGATCTGCGCCCGCCGCGACCCGGCCTGCGCCTTGCGGTGCACCCGCGAGCGCATCGCAGCCGTGATCGCCGTCTCCGAGGCCGAGAAAAAGGCCGAAAAGACCAGCAAAAAGCCGATCACCACAATCCAGATCAACGCCTCGGCGCTCATGCCCGGCCCAGACTCCCCGCCAGCAGCGCGCGCAACTCCTCGCGCGGCGGATCGCGAACAATCTCCGCCCGCCCGATCCCCCGCGCCAAAATGAAACCAAGCCGCCCGCGCGAGACTTTCTTGTCCTGCCCCATAATCTCAATCAGATGATCCGGCTCAGGCCGGACCGGCAAGCCCGCCGCCGAAACCGGCAGACCCGCCCGGCGCAGATGACCGCGCACCGCCTCCGCCTCCTCCGCCCGGCACAGGCCCAGGCGAACCGAAAAATCAAAGGCCAGAACCAGCCCGACCGCCACCGCCTCGCCATGCGGCAGCTGCGCGCCGTGGCCCGCCGCCGTCTCCAGCGCATGGCCAAAAGTGTGACCCAGATTGAGAAGCGCCCGCCGCCCCGATTCTTGCGGATCTTCCCCCACAATCCGCGCCTTGGCCCGCACGCTCTCGGCAATCGCCGCCGCCAGCGCCCCCGGCTCGCGCGATAAAATCGCCTCCAGATGCTCGTCCAGCCAGTCGTAAAACGCCCGGTCCCCGATCAGCGCATATTTGACAATCTCGGCATAGCCGCCGCGCATGGCCCGCGCCGGCAAACTCTCCAAAACCCCAATATCGCTGATCACAAGGCGGGGATGATAAAAACTCCCAATCAGATTCTTCCCCTGTTCGGTGTCAATCGCCGTCTTGCCCCCAATCGCGGAATCAACCTGCGCCAGCAAACTGGTCGGCAGGTGCGCCAGATGCACGCCCCGCCGGACCAGACTCGCCGCCAGACCCGCCAGATCGCCAATGCTGCCCCCGCCCAGCCCACAGACCAGATCATGCCGCTCAAGGCGCGCCGCCAGCAGCGCCCGGCACAACTTCTCCAGCTCGCCAAAACGCTTGGCCGCCTCGCCCTCCGGGACCAGAAACAGCTCCGCCTCAATCCCCGCCGCCCCCAGCGCGCCCCTCACCTGCTCCCCATAGCGCGCCGCCAAAACCCGGTCGGTCACAATCGCCGCCCGTCCGCCCGAAAGATGCGGGCGCAACAACTCCCCCGCCCGCGCCAACAGATCACGCCCCACCAAAACCCGATAGGACAAAGGCCCCGCCGCAACCTCAATCTCATATGCGTCCCGGCGGGCGAATCTGCGCTCGGTCATCGGGCAAGCCACGCGCAGATCGCCTCCGCCGCCGCCCGGGGCGAAAGCGAATCGGTTTCCAGAGTCATATCGGCGCGCGCGTAAAAAGATTCGCGCGCCGCCAGCAGGCCGCGCAGCTGCGCGCAAAGATCGCGCCCCCGCAAAAGCGGCCGCCCCGCTCCCGCCCCCAAACGCCCGGCCAGCGTCCCGGCCCGCGCCTTCAGCCAGACCGAAGCCGCGCGGCGCGCAATCAGGCCCCGCGTCCCGGAATCAAGAATCGATCCCCCCCCCGCCGCCAAAACCAGCCGCTCGCAGGCCAAAAGACGGGCCATCACCTCCTTCTCCCGCCGCCGAAAACCCGCCTCCCCCTCCGCGTCAAAAATCCGCGCAACCGGCATCCCTGCCTCCCCGGCAATCACCTCATCCGAATCAGAAAAGGGAATATCCAGCAGCTCGCCCAAAATCCGGCCCGTCGCGCTCTTGCCCGCGCCCATCATCCCGATCAAGACAATCCGCAAACCCCGCCGCATCTCCGCCCAAAACCACAACAAACCCAATCAACCTGAACACAATAAACAAAATCATCCCCAAACATGTAAAAACATATATCCTCTCCTCGGCCTCCCGCCCCCCCCACCCGCGCCCCGCCATGCTCCCCTCATGATGTTTCGCGTCGTCATCTCTCTCTTCCTGCTCGCGATCGCCGCCGCCGGAACCGCCACTTTC
Organism: Alphaproteobacteria bacterium; assembly: GCA_965204775.1. GTDB lineage: Bacteria > Pseudomonadota > Alphaproteobacteria > JAPOUT01 > CBDBFH01. The sequence continues at coordinate 17,121 of CBDBFH010000023.1, read as the reverse complement.
CTCCTTCAGCGCGCACAGCCACCCTTGCGCCAGGTGGAAAAAACCCTCTCCGATGAACAATTCCCCCGCTAGAAACCTCCTCCCGCCAGCCGGCGCGCTTCTTCTGATCATCGCCGCCGCCCTCTCTCCCTTCGCCGCCCGCGCCGAACCGCTCGATGTGCGGCCCCCCGGCCTCGCCCGCCCCGCCCCCAAGCCCCTGCCCCCGCCGCCGGTCCGGCCCCCGGTCTTCGGATTCCAAAGCCCGCCCGCCCAACCCGAACGCCTCGGCCTGCTCCCCGCCGCCCAGGGGCTGGGCGAAGATATCTGGCAGAGCGCCGACCCCGCCCGCCTCCTCGCCCTCATGCAGAACTGGACGCTCCATGCCGACCGGCCCGCCCAAATCGCCCTCGCCCGCCGCCTCCTGCTCACCGCCGCCCCGCTCGCTTTCGATCCCGAAACCCGCCGCCGCTTCAACCGCCTGCGCCTGGCCCGCCTCTATGATCTGGGCGACCTCGACTCCCTCAACCGTCTGGCCGAAATCTGGCCCGCGCTGCTCGCCGATCCCGAACTCGACCCCCTGCGCATTCGCCTCGCTCTGGCCGAAGGCCGCCCGCGCCGCGCCTGCGCCTTCGCCCGCCTCCGCCCACGCCAACTGGAAGCGCGCCGGGGCGAGACCTTCCCCCTTCATCTCGCCGCCCTGTGCGCCGCCCTCGAAGGTCGCGCCGAAGCCGCTTTGTTCACCGCCGATCTCCTGCGCGAAGGCGGCGGCGACCCCGCCTTCTTCCCCCTCCTCGCCGCCGCCCTCGGACAGCAGGAAGACCCCGGCGCGCCGCCCCGCCGCCTCACCGGCGTCGAACTCGCCCTCTACCGCCAGGCCCGGCGCACCCCGCCCGAAACCGCCGCCTTCGCCGCGCCCCCTGCGCTGCTTCCCCTCCTGCTGTCGATGGCCGCGCCCGCCTCGCCGCTGGCGCTGGCCGCCGCCCGCCGCTTGCGTCTGCGCGCCGTCGCGCCCCCGCCCGCCGCCGCCAGGCAAGACCCGCCCGCGCCCGCCACCGCCGGGCAAGACCCGCCCCCGCCCGCTGCCGCCGGGCAAGACCCACTCCTGCCCGCCGCCCTGCAAGAGCAACTCGCCGCCGCCCGCAACCCCGCCCTCTACCTCGCTTTGCTTGAAGCCTATACCCCCGCCTTGCGCGCGCTTGACCCCGATCCGGCCTTGCGCGGCCTCCTGCCCGATGCGCTGGCTGCCTTCCTCCTCGCCCAGGACCGCAACGCCTTGCGCCGCTGGACGGCGCTGGCCCCGTCCGCCCGGACAGATCAAACCCCCGAAGATCAAACCCCCGAAACCGACATCATGATCCGCGCCGTGACGCTCCTCTTCCGCGCCGCCGCCGCGCGCCGGAACCAGGAAAATCAAGAAACCCAAAACACCGCCCCGCCGCCGGACTCGCCGCTCCTCGCTGCGCTCCTTGCCGGGGCCTTTGCCGTTCCCGGCCTCGCCCCGCCGGAACTCCCCCAATCAGCCCAGACCATGATCGCCGCCGCCCGCGCCGGATGGCGGGGCGAGGCCGTCTTGCATGTCCTCGCCCTGCTCGACCGGGCCAATCGGCGCGCCGCTCCGGACCCCGCCCTCTTCTATGCCGCAACCCATGCTCTGGTCCTCGCCGGACTGGAGGATCATGCCCGGCAGATCGCCGTCGAGGCCGCAGTGATCCATGCGCGCTGAATCGCTCAAACCGGAAGACGCCCGCGCCATCGAGACGTTTCTCGAAATGATGAGCGTCGAGCGCGCCGCCGCCGCCAACACCCTGCAGGCCTATCGGCGCGATCTGGACAAACTCTGCCGGTTTCTGCGCCGCCGCGACCGCAGCCCGCTGCGCGCCGAAGCCTCCGATCTGCGCGCCTTTCTCGCCGCCGCCGCCAAAGAAAACCGCGCCCGCGCAACCCAGTCCCGCCAGATTTCGGCGCTGCGGCAATTCTTCAAATTCCTCCTCCTCGAAAAGCGCCGCCCCGACAACCCCGCCCGCGATTTGCAAGCCCCCCGCGCCGCCAAAAGCCTGCCCAAAATCCTCAGCGTGTCTCAAGTCGAAGCCCTGCTCGCCGCCGCGCGGCGCCCGCACCCCGGCCAGACCCCGGCGCAGGCCCACGCCCGCGCCCGCCTCGTCTGCCTCCTGGAACTCCTCTATGCCACCGGATTGCGCGTCTCGGAACTGGTCGGCCTGCGCCGCGAAGCCGCCGCCCATGACCCCCGCTTCCTGCTCATTCGCGGCAAAGGCGACCGCGAACGCATCGTCCCCCTCAGCCCCCCCGCCCGCGCCGCCCTCGACGACTGGCTGGCCCGCCCCGCCCCCACGCGCGCCGCCGCCTCGTCCTATGTCTTCCCCTCCGCCGCCGCCGCCAAAGGCCATCTCACCCGCCACCGCTTCGCCCAAATCCTCAAAAACGCAGCCTCACAGGCCGGACTCGATCCAAAAGCCGTCAGCCCCCATGTCCTGCGCCACGCCTTCGCCAGCCACCTCCTCGCCCGCGGCGCAAATCTGCGCGTCGTCCAGAAAATGCTCGGTCACGCCGATATTTCAACCACCCAGATCTATACCCACGTCCTCGAAGAGCGCCTCGCCCAAATCGTCAACACCCGCCACCCTCTGGCCCTGCCCGCCAAAAACGGCTAGACTCCCCGTCTCAATCCGCCGCGCTCAAGGGAATCTTAACAAAGGCGGAGGAGGAAGGAGGCACACCCGCAACGGGGAAGCGGAGGCGGTCTTTACATGCCGGCCTATCTGGATTTCGAAAAACCCCTGGCCGAACTCGAGGGCAAGATCCAGGAACTGCGCGCCCTCGCCGAAGGCGACGCTTCGGTCAAAATCAAGGGCGAGGCGCGCCGCCTCGAAACGCGCGCCGCCGCCCTCTTGCGCAAACTCTATAAAGAACTCGACCCGTGGCAGAAATGTCAGGTCGCCCGCCATCCCGAACGGCCCCATATGCTGGATTATGTCGAAAGCCTGTTCGACGAATTCTCCCCCCTCGCCGGAGATCGCGCCTATGCCGACGATCAGGCGATCCTCGGCGGCCTCGCCCGCTTCCGCGGCGCGCCGGTGATGGTCATCGGCCATGAAAAGGGCGCCGACACCCAGTCGCGGGTCAAGCATAATTTCGGCATGGCCCGGCCCGAAGGCTATCGCAAGGCGGTCCGGCTGATGACGCTGGCCGACCGCTTTCGCCTGCCGGTGATCAGCCTGATCGACACCGCCGGGGCCTATCCCGGAATCGGCGCCGAACAGCGCGGCCAGTCCGAGGCCATCGCCCGCTCCACCGACCGCTGCCTGTCGCTCAAGGTTCCCAATCTCGCGCTGGTGATCGGCGAAGGCGGGTCAGGCGGCGCGGTCGCGCTGGCCACTGCCAACCGCGTCTTGATGCTGGAACATGCGATTTACACCGTCGCCTCGCCGGAGGCCTCCGCCTCGATCCTCTGGCGCGACGCCGCCCGCGCCCGCGACGCCGCCGGGGCCATGCGGATCACCGCCCAGTCCCTGATCCGCCTCGGCGTGATCGACGAGATCATCTCCGAGCCGCTGGGAGGCGCGCACCGCAATCCCGCTGAGGCCATCGCCGCCGCCGGACAGGCCCTCGCCCGCCATCTGCGTGAATTGCAGGACGAAACCCCCGAACAGCTCCAAACCGCCCGATCCGAGAAATTCCTCGCCATGGGCCGCGCCCCCGCCGCCGCCCCTGCCGCCATCCACGCCCGGCGGCGCACATCTTCCCGCGCCAAACCCCGCCGCCGGTCCTGAACCTCGCGCCCCTCAAGACGGCGCAAGACTGCGCACAAAGGCGCGCACATCCTCGACAAACAGCCCTGGCTCCTCCATCGCCGCAAAATGGCCGCCGCGCGCCATCTCGCTCCAGCGCTGAATATTGTATCCGGCCTCCACCATCCGGCGCGGCGGAAAAGGGATGAACTCGCGCGGAAACAGCGCCGCACCCACCGGAACCTCAATCCGCTCCCCTTCCGCCAGATCCACGCCCCCTTCCTCCGCCATCCCCCGGTAAAACCACGCCGCCGTGTTAAAACTGCGCGTCAGAAGATAGATCATCACATTGGTCAGCAACTGATCCTTGCTGAAAGCGTTCTCGATATGCTCGCCCGGCTTCGCCCCGCGCCGGTCCGACCAGCGGTGAAACTTCTCCACAATCCACGCGCACACCCCGACCGGACTGTCCATCATCGCATAGGAGAGGGTTTGCGGTTTGGTCATCTGAAGGCGCAGATAGGCGCTCTCCCATTCAAACACCGCGCGCGCCGACTCCTGCCACCGTTTCTCCTCCGCCGTCTGCGCCTGCGCCCCGGCAGAGCGCAGGGCGTACATATTCAAATGAACCGCCCGGCAGCCGCCCCCCGCCCCCCGCGCATGATTCAAGCCCAGAAAACTCGAAACCACCGCACCCCAGTCGCCGCCCTGGGCAATATACGAGTCATAGTTCAGCTGCTCGCGCATCAGCCGGTCCCACAAAGCGGCGGTGCTCTTGGGCCCCAGCGGCCTGTCCGGCTTGTCCGAAAAGGCATAGCCGGGCAGCGAGGGCGCAATCACATCCATCCCGTCTTGCGCCCGGCCCCCAAAGGCTTCCGGGCGCGCCAGCGGGCCGATCACCTCCATGAACTCATAGACCGAGCCCGGCCAGCCATGAGTCAAAAGCAGGGCCGGCGCGTTCGGATTCGAAGATTTCGCCTGAATAAAATGAACCCCCCGCCCGTCCACGTCACACCGGAAATGCGAAAAGCGGTTCAACTGCGCCTCATGTGCGCGCCAGTCATAGTCCTGAACCCAGTAGGCGCATAACTCCTGCATATAGGCCATGTCCGTCCCATAGGCCCAGCGGTCCCCGTCCGGTGCAATCTGCGGCATCTCGTGCCAGCGATAGGCCCGGACCCTTTCCAGAATCGCCTCGATATCCGCCTGCGCCATCTGGATTTTGAAAGCTTTCGGCTTGCTCATCTGTCTCCTCCCCGGCCTTCCCGCTGCCTCCCCTCATGCTACAGCAGGGCTCCCGGGCAGGCCAAATAATTCCCCGCTCGCCTTCCCCTACAACCCGCCGCCCGCGCCGCCCACACCGAAAACGTGTAGACTCTCACGCGAATCATTCTCGCGGGAGTGACCAAGGGGGGCACGCTGCGCTTGTCCGAGGCAAGCCCCATTGCACCGGAACAGCAGGCTTCGCAAAGCCGGACCGGCCTCGCCCCCAAGCGAATCAGTTTTCCCGCTCCTCCCGCCGCCCGGAGTCCCGCGCCGCGCCCGCCTCGAATCACGCGGCGCGGCGATGATGCGCTGCTCGCCGAACTGGCCGCCAATGGCCGCCCCGGACTGGATCCCGCCGACTCGGCGCAACGCCTCTTCACCCCCGGCCAGCTCTGCGTCCTGCTCGCCGCCGGCCTCGGCCTGATCTTGTGCGCCGTCCCCGCTCCTCATGCCTTTGTCACATACTCCGGAAGTTTCCTCGGCTTCCTGTGCCTTGCCTCCGTCGCCCTGCGCTATGGAATGCTCTCCCGCTTTCTCTTCACCTCGCCCGCCGCCGCCTGCGCCCCTCTCCCCCAGACACCCCTCGAAACCCATAACCTCCCCGTCTACACCATTCTCGCCCCCCTCCTCGGCGAAACCGCCGTCGTCGACAAACTGATCGACAATCTGCGCGCCCTCGATTACCCCGCCGACAAACTCGACATCAAACTCGTCCTCGAAGCCCACGACGCCGGGCTGATCGCCCATGTCGAAAAACTCCCGCTTGAGCCGCATTTCGAGGTTGTCATCACCCCCTCCCGGCCTCCCCTGACCAAGGCCAAGGCGTGCAACTACGCCCTCTTCTTCGTGCGCGGCGAACTCCTGACCATCTATGACGCCGAAGACCAGCCCCACCCCCAACAATTGCGCCGCGCCGCCAATGCCTTCAGCCAGGCCCCCGAAGAACTCGTCTGCCTCCAGGCCCCCCTCAACTTCTTCCGCTCCAAAAGCGACAACTGGCTCGCCAGGCAATTCGCCATCGAATACACAACCCACTTCTCCCTCTTCCTGCCGCTTTGCGTTCTCCTGGGCGTTCCCGTCCTGCTCGGCGGAACCTCCAACCATTTCCGCACCGACGCGCTCATCAGACTTGGCGGCTGGGACGCATACAACCTGACCGAAGACGCCGAACTCGGCCTGCGAATCGCCCGCGCCGGACTGCGCTGCGCCATGCTCGATTCCCTCACCCTCGAAGAGCCCAACGGACATCTCCAAAACTGGCTGCGCCAGCGCTCGCGCTGGATCAAGGGATGGCTCCAGACCTGGCTCGCCGCCATGCGCCGCCCCCGCCGCCTGCGCCAGGCCATCGGACTGCGCGGCGTCCTCTGGCTCCACTGCATGATCCCCGCCTATATCATCTCCCTCCTCGCCCATTGCACCCTCTGGCCCGCAATCATCGTCCTGTCTCTCGCCGGAGTCATCTCCTGGAAGCCCGCCGCCCTCGCCCTGGGCGGCATCGGATACGCCGCCGCCATCTTCTTCAGCTTCCTCGCCTGCCACATAAGCCAAGCCGGCAAAAGAGACCTGGCCCCCCATGCCGTTTTCATCCCCCTCTTCTGGTTGCTGATGGGGGCCGCCGCCCTGCGCGCCCTCTGGCAGCTGTGCCGCCGCCCCCATCACTGGGACAAAACCCCTCACGGACTCTCACAGCCGGACAACGCTGCGTGAAGCCCGCCGGGCAGGGCCTTTGCGCCCCCCCGCCCGTCATGTATGATCGCCCCGCTCTGCGCCCGCAAAGGAACCCGCGCCATGAAAGCCTCCGACCTGTTTGTCCGCTGCCTCGAAGAAGAGGGCGTCACGCTCGTCTTCGGCGTCCCCGGAGAGGAAAACGCCGACTTCATGATGTCGCTGGAAAAATCCAAAACCATCCGCTTCATCCTCACCCGCCACGAACAGGGCGCCGCCTTCATGGCCGAAGTCTATGGCCGCCTCACCGGAACCCCCGCCGCCTGCCTGGGTACCCTGGGCCCCGGCGCCGCCAATCTGATCACCGGCGTCGCCAACGCCAATATGGACCGCGCCCCCATCCTCGTCCTCACCGGACAGGGCGCAACCTCGCGCCAGCACAAGGAAAGCCACCAGATCATGGACGTGGTCGACATGTTCGAGCCGGTCACCAAATGGGCGACCACCGTCATCAACCCCGACACCATCCCCGAAATCACCCGCAAGGCGGTGCGCCTGGCCCGCGTCGAAAAACCCGGCGCCGCCCTGATCGAATTGCCCGAAGACATCGCCAAGGCCGACGCCGCCACCGCCCCCATCCCCGTCCGCCGCTTCCGCCGCCCCGTCCCCGATGAAAAAATTCTCAACCGCGCCTATGACAAACTCCGCAGCGCCAAAAAGCCCGTGATCATCGCCGGCAACGGAACCATCCGCAAGCGCGCCAGCAAGCAGCTGCGCATCCTGTGCGAAAAAACCGGAATCGGCGTCATGTCCACCTTCATGGGCAAGGGCGCGGTCGACAAGGACGCCCCCTACAGCCTCTTCACCATCGGCCTCGGACAAAAAGACATCGTCGCGCGCGCCATCGACGACGCCGACCTCGTCATCACCCTGGGCTATGACCTCGTCGAATATCACCCCAAATTATGGAACCCCGGCGCCGACAAGCCCACCATCCATATCGACTTCCTGCCCGCCGAAATCGACGCCTGCTACCATCCGGCGGTCGAGGTGGTCGGCGACATCGCCCACGCCCTGTGGATGCTCAACGAGCGCCTCGAGGCCGACGGCGCACCCGATTATGACCTCGATCTGCAGGCCCGCCTGCGCGGCGACATGATCAAGGATTTCGAAGCCCACAAGGACGACGACACCGACGGCACGATTCGGCCACAGAAAATCCTCTGGGACGTGCGCCGGGCGCTGGGGCCGGACGATATTCTCCTGTCCGGCGTCGGGGCGCATAAAATGTGGATCGCCCGCTACTATCACTGCCATGAACCCAATACCTGCCTGATCCCCAACGGCTTTTGCTCGATGGGCCTGCCCCTGCCCGGCGCAATCGCCGCCCATATGGTCTTCCCCGACCGCAAGATTCTTGGAATCGCCGGCGACGGCGACTTCCTCATGAACGTCCAGGAAATGGAAACCGCCCGCCGCCTCAACGCCAACATAAACTTGATGGTCTGGGAGGACGGCGGATACGGCCTGATCGCCTGGAAGCAGCAAAACCAGTTCGGACGCCACACCGATCTCGCCTTCTCCAATCCCGACTGGCTCCAGCTGGCCAAAGCCTTCGGCTGGCAGGGCCGGCGCGTCACCCGCGCGCGCGATCTGGCCCCCGCGCTCAAAAAGGCGCTCGCCCACAAAGGCCCGTCCCTGATCGTCGTCCCGGTCGATTACCGCGAGAATATGCGGCTCACCCGGCGGCTGGGCGAAATCAACATGCAAATCTAGGCGATGCCAGGGGGACCTTATGACCGCCGCCGCCGGACTCAAATCCGTCTATCCCTATTACCTCGCCAACCGGCCGGAAAGCCCGAACCGCGATCTCGTCGTGCGCGACAAATATTCCGGCAAGGAAGCCGCCCGCGTTGCGCTGGCCGATGAGGCGGCCATCGACCGCGCCATCGCCGCCGCCGCCGCCGCCGCCCGCCCCATGGCCGAACTCGCCGCCTTCGAGCGCCGCGAAGCTCTCGAACACTGCGTGCGCCGCTTCGAGGCGCGCTTCGACGAACTCGCCCTGGCCCTGTGCATCGAAGCCGGAAAGCCGATCCGCGACGCCCGCGGCGAGGTCGAGCGCCTGATCGACACCTTCCGCACCGCCGCCGCCGAGGCCGAGCGAATCTATGGCGAAGTCATGCCGCTCGAAATCTCGCCCCGCGCCCGCGGACGGCGCGGTCAATGGAAGCGCGTCCCCATCGGACCCTGCTCCTTCATCTCGCCCTTCAACTTCCCCCTCAATCTGACCGCCCACAAGGTCGCCCCGGCCATCGCCTGCGGCTGCCCCTTCGTCCTCAAGCCCGCCAGCCTCACCCCGCTGGGCGCGCTGATCATCGGCGAAATCCTCGCCGAAACCGATCTGCCGGAAGGGGCCTTTTCCATCCTGCCCTGCACCCGCCAGGGCGCGCGCCTGTTTACCGAGGACGACCGCCTCAAACTGCTCAGTTTCACCGGCTCGCCCGCGGTCGGCTGGCAGCTGAAGGCGCGCGCAGGCCGCAAAAAAGTCGTCCTGGAACTGGGCGGCAACGCCGCCTGCCTCGTCGACGCGGATGCCGATCTCAACGACGCCGTTCAGCGAATCATCTTCGGCGCGTTCTATCAGTCGGGGCAAAGCTGCATCGGCGTCCAGCGCATTCTCGTCCATGAGAGCCTCTATGAGGAATTCCGCAAACGCTTCGTCAAAGCCGCCGCCGCCCTCAAGGCGGGCGACCCCAAAGACGAAGAGACCTTTATCGGGCCGATGATCTCCGAGGCCGAGGCGGAAAGGCTGGAGCGATGGATCGAAGAGGCCCGCGCCGGCGGCGCAAAACTTCTGTGCGGCGGCGCGCGCCAGGGCGCCATGCTGGCGCCGGCGGTGATCGAAAACGCCCCCCCCGATTGCAGCGCTGTGCGCAAGGAAGCCTTCGGCCCGCTCGCCATCCTCTCGCGCTTCTCTGATTTCGATCAGGCGCTGGCCCAGATCAACGATAGCGATTTCGGCCTCCAGGCCGGACTCTTCACCCGCGACATTTACAAAGCCTATCGCGCCTGGGATCAACTCGAAGTCGGCGGGGTGGTGATCGGCGACGTCCCCTCCTTCCGGGTCGACAATATGCCCTATGGCGGCGTCAAGGAGTCCGGGCTGGGCCGCGAGGGCGTGCGCTTCGCCATCGACGATATGACCGAAATCCGGATGATGGTCATCCGCACCCCCGAAGCATGACTCCCACCCCGAAACGCCCCGACCTGTGGCCCCGCCCCGCCCCCGCCGGGCCGGGGCAGGAAAGCGTCTGGGACTATCCCCGGCCCCCCCGCCTTGAGCAGGTCCGCCAGGAGGTGCGCGTCGAATTCGGGGGCCGGCTCGTCGGGCAAAGCGCGCGGGCCTTTCGCATCCTTGAGACCAGCCTTGCGCCGGCCTATTACCTGCCGCCCGAAGACGTCGACTCCGCCGCCCTGCGCCCGTCGGCGCGCCGGACCTTTTGCGAGTGGAAGGGCGAGGCCGCCTATTTCGACGTCCTCGACCCGGCGGACGGCAAGGCGGATCATGCCGCCGATGCCGCCTTCGCTTATCCTGAGCCGCTTGCCGCCTTCGCCCAAATCGCCGGATATATTTCCTTCTATCCGGGACTCGTCGCCTGCTTCGTCGGCGGCGAAAGAGCGCGCCCCCAGCCCGGCAACTTCTATAGCGGCTGGATTACCTCTTCGGTCACCGGCCCTTTCAAAGGCGCGCCGGGAAGCCGGATGTGGTGAAAAACACCCGAACCGGCTAGAAAATAAAAAAGCGCTCGGATGATTCGCTGCGCAGACCGGGGGAAATTCCGTGAGTTGCAAAAGGCAAAACGGCCGCTATTACACTTTGAACAGCCCGTTTTCCCTGCCCGCTTTCCGGCAATGGGCGGCGCAGATCGGCCTGCCGAAGGCGACAATTCTGGAGCCATATGCCGGAAGCAATAATCTGATCTATATGTTGCAGAGGCTCAATCTCTGCCGCGATTTCGTCTCTTATGACATCAGGCCGGGGGCAGGGGAGGTCAGGGAAAGAGACACGATCCGCGATTTTCCCAAAGGCTTCGAGGTCTGCGTGACCAACCCGCCCTGGCTTGCCCGCAACTCGGCGACAAGGCGCGGGCTTGCCTTCCCGTCCAGCCGGTTTGATGATCTTTACAAGCACTGCCTTGAACTTTGCCTGCTGAATTGCCGCCATGTCGCCGCGATCATCCCGGCCACCTTCTTGCAAAGCGGCCTCTTCCGCTCCCGTCTGCAATCTTATGTTCTGCTCCATGACGTAATGTTCGCCGACACCGAAAATCCGGTCTGCCTCGCCCTCTTCGGCCAAACAGGGCATAAAACGCAAATCCATTATGACCGCCGCCATATCGGCGATTTGCCCGCGCTGGAGAAGCATTTGCCCCAGCCGAAAGGCAGAAAGGATATTCGCTTCAATGCGCCGGAGGGGAAACTTGGCTTCATTTCCTTCGACGGCACCAGCGCACCCTCGATCCGCTTTTGTGACGCGAAGGAAATCTCCGGTTACGCCATCAAAGTTTCATCGAGATTCATCACAAGAATTGACGGGAACTTTGGCGATCTTCCCGCCTTGATCCGGCGGCTGAACCGGGCGGTCGGAAACTTCCGGCGCAACACGCAGGATGTCTTTCTGACCCCCTTCAAGGGCCTGCGCAAGGACGGGCGCTACCGCCGCCGGATGGATTTCATGCTGGCCCGCAGACTCATCGAAGCCGCCGAACACAAAGCCGCCGGAGCGGGTGATGAGCTACACCCGCGCAGGCAAAACCCCCGCTAGCGTTCCACCTGCCGCGCCGGACGCCGCACATGGTGCGAGTGGAAGGTAGAAACCGTCTATTTCGATCTTCTCCCATCAGGAAAAGGGAAAGCCGCATTGTGCGCCGCCTTTGGCTATCCGCAGCCGGTGGCGGCTTTTGGTGAATCTTTATAGAAAAGCCTGGTGGGAAACCTATGGATTACAGGCTGAAACTTCTTCTCCAATCGTCTGCCAATGTCCATTTCCCTTCTTCGGGAAAATATAATTGCCAGTCTTGCCAGCCATTTCGGCTAGTGCCAGTGACAGCCTTGGAGGCAGCAGAGAAGCTTGTAAATTCGCCAGGAACGCCCTCAAGGCGGACTCTGCCTTCAGTAATCTTTCCCAGAAATTTCCTGTCATTATAGATAAAGGAGCATTTTATCCCATCAGGTAAATCCTTTATATCTCTTCCTCTTATTGGTTTTCTTGTCCGGGTGTAATCACTGCTGTCTTCTGCTTCGCCATGCAGTCTTACTCTTGGATTCTCCCACCATTCTCTAAATTGCTCTTCAGCCAGCGAGGCCTTGGGATGACAAACTCGATGCATTAAAGCGCCATTGTCTATCTCTGTTTTGCCCCCCATCCTATGCGGGTTTATATGGTGGATTTCTTTCTCATACCAAAGAACCGTATGGCGCTTGCCTTGCATTTTGCACCATTGGCACAGTTTGTCATCGCGTGAGTAAATAATTTCACAGTCTATTATACCAAAATTTCTTTTTGGGTCTTTCTTTGTCAAATGAGGGGAAAGCAGCTTAAGCATTTCGTCAAGAAAAAATTCATGCCGCCGTTGGATTGTTATCCCTTCATCACTGCTTGAGCGTGTGAGTGTCTGAAACTTCCAATAATAATCCCTATATTCGCTTTCCCGATTTTCTTTGTGTGCTTTATCCGCCTTCCGGCACCGTACATTAAATTCTATAAAAGCATCCAGAAGGTGGTCTTGCCAGCCGGACATATATCCCTTTGCAAGCGAATCTACAAGAAGGGTTAGATGAATGGCGTGGTACCTTTGAATCTTCTTTGTCCCTTTTCCAAAATTCCTGTCAATGTTTCCAGAATTTTTCTTAAGGAATCTGCTGCCTCGCTGGCGTCATCAAATGCAATTTGCTGATGATAAAAACTGTCTATCCTCGCAGAGCCGATTGAGCAAAAATCTTTTTGACCGCTCTCTAGCCTGTGAAAATAGAGCATGGCGATCTGAGCAGCCAATTGCCTTTTATTGCTTTCTTTTCCAGAAACAACTTCCCGGAAAAATGGCCACCCCGGCTTCCCTCTCCCTTCATTTTTATTGAGAGCGCTCTTTCCAGCAATTGTTATGATATATTTCGTAAAATTGCCCGGCCAAGCATCTCTTTTATCCTGTGGAGTTAAAGGCGTGCCACCCTGCAGGCGTATAAAGAGGTCTCTAATTTCGTTATCTTTTTCCGTTCTAAGTTCGAATATAATAATTTTCTGGTTTTTGAGCTGCCTTTTGTATTGTGGCTCTAATTGAGAAAAAGTCTTTTCTGCCCAATGACACTTTTTGCCTTTGGCGAAATTGGGAAATCTGAAGCTATCCTTGTTTGGATCAAGCAATTTAAATTCGTCATTGTAAAATTCCTGAACAGCGCGGATTCTTTGCTGCCCATCTATCACATCATATTTTGGAAAAAGCGCCTCTCCCTTGACAGGTTTATCGTACCCCTTCAAATGAAAATAGAAGGCAGGAATGGAATAGCCGCGAAGAATAGAGTCGACAAACATTTGTTTTTGATCTAATTTCCAAATAGCGGCCCTTTGATATTCATCATTAAAACACAGGCGATCCTGCTTCCCGTGCTCTACAAGAAACGCAATGTTCTTGTTTGTTAGGGTCTTAACTTCCATTTTTATCTCCTTTTAGAAACAATCTCCTCTGCACGAACGGCCAATGGAGCGGGTGAAGGGAATCGAACCCTCGACACCGAGCTTGGGAAGCTCGTGCTCTACCACTGAGCTACACCCGCGCTGAACCCGCGCAGGCAAAACCCCCACTAGCGTCCCACCTGCCGCGCCGGACGCCCATAATCGACAAAAATCGGCGACGACCACGCATATTCCGGAGCCGAGGCAAGACAATCATCCGTCATCGGCGTCCGGTAGTCGCTGTAACACGGCGTGATCTTCATGCAGACCCCCCGCTCGTTATACTCGCAGCGCAACTGGCCGGCATTGACCACATCGCCCGGCTCCTGGGCCGCGCGCACATAATAGACCGTGTCGCGCCGGTCGCGGCGGAACTCAGGGTCGGAAAAACTGACCACGCAGCCCGCGCCCTCGTCCGCGCAGGGCAGGCGCTTCCAGGGATCCTCGATCAACTCCCCAACCGGCTCGCCCTCCCGAATCTGCGGGCGAATCCGAATCACGTCAATATGCGTGATCTTCTTGCGCCGGTCCGACGGATTGTAACATTCCCCCAGGCACAATTTGGCCAGACGCTCCGGCCCCAAAGCCTCCTTGGAGTAATCGGAGCAGCCCGGCTTCTGCTCAAACGCCCCCGCCGCGCGCACCGTGAAGCGCGGGGGCGGACCGCATCGCAACCTGCGAACCCATCACCGCCTTGCCCTCCGGGCCGTTCTCCAGATCAAACCAGAGCAAAATCCGGTCGCCCGACGTGCCATAGACCTCGCGCCGCTTCATCGCCCCCCAGATCGCCTCCCGGCTCCGGCTCGGCGCATGAACCGCCGTCAGACCCCCGGTCACGAAAAACGAACCCAGGCGCTCGACCTCCAGGGCGCGCAGCGCGCTGATCCCCTCCAGCGCCGCGCCGGGCGCGAGCGGCGCCGCACTCACCTCCCGGCGGGCCACATTGATATCAAACGCCTGGCCCCCGATCCCCGGCGCCGCCGCGCCGGAAACCTCCGTCATGTTGTGACGCGCAAACTCCTTGTAGCCCGTCCCCGGACGCGCCGTGTGATTGTCACTCGCCGCCATCAGGCCAAAGCGAAACCGCCGCGGCGGCGTCCCAGGCGCGCCAAAATGCGAAAGCGCCAGCGCATACTGCGCCGAGCCCCCGGGACGATAATGATAAGCCGGCAAATAGCAGTCCTGGCATTGGCCCGCATCCAGCCAGTCTTCCGCCCGCGCCCCCGGAACCGTCAGAAAGCCCGAAATCCCCAAAGCCAGATAATACGACCGCGCCCGCTCCGCCCGCGACGCGCATTCCTCCGCGCCGCCACCCTCGTCCCGGCACCGCTGGGCAATGATCTCCCCCGCCCGCCAGCAGGCCGGCAGATAGTTGCTTTGCGGCTCCGGGCAATAGGCCTCGCCGTCCGGACCAAAACGAACCGCCCGCCAGTCACGATATTGCTCGGCGTTGCCGTGGCCCGAAAACACCTCCAGCAGAAATTGCAGGCCGGGATCGTCGTGATCCACCAACTGCTTTTCCAGCGTCGAACCGGCAGGCGTGTAAACCCCCAACTCGTCCCGTGCGGAATCACCATCGTCTCATATCCCCATTGCCGAAGCTTGGAAAACAGCTCGCTGGGCGTGGCCGCCGATTCCAGGCACGCTTCCGGCAAATCGCGCACATCAACCCCGTCCGGGCACATCTCGAAGGACGCCCGGTGCCGGATAAAAGCCGCAAAATCCAGATAAGCCTGGCGCGGCCCCCCCGGCGAACTCAGCGCCAGCAGACCCAGCTGCGTCGGCGGCGGCGCGCCGAAAACCGCCCCCAGCCGGCTCGCCCGCGCTGCAATCGGGCGCGCCGGAGTCTCTTCATCCCCGGTGTCCCGAAAAATCACATTCTTGTGGCCGTAATGCGTCGCCCGCTCCCCGCCAACCTGCGTCCACTCCCAGCCCAGAAAGGAGACCATGTCCGGATCCGACGGATCGCCCGCCGCATCGTTGCACTGCCGAATCGCACTGCGCGTCTCCTCCCACTGGACCGGAGTCATCCCCTCGGCGTGGTCGTTGATCGACCAGAAATCCAGCGCCGAGCAGTAGCGCGCAAAATCACAGGCATCCGACGGGGGCCGCGCCCCCTCGCCTTGCAGCACCGGCAGCGAAATCAAAAACGCATCCAGCGAAAGCGTCGTGTGAACATGCAGGTCGCCGAACAGAATCTGCTTGTCCGCTCCCCCCACCGCCTGGCGCGTGCTCGCCTGCGCCGCCTGCCGCCCGGCCTCGACCGGCGCAGGGCGCGGCGCTTCGACAATCGGCCCGGAATGGTGATCCTCCCCCAGCCAGCCTGCCCCCATCGCATAAAGCCCCAGCCAGCCAAGGCCCGCGATCACCACAAGCCCAACAACAATTCGAACGATCAGGCGCATGAGGTCCCTCCCTTCATCCCGCTTCCCCCAATCATAGCCCCGCCCGCCCGGCTTGCCAACCATGTTGCCGCCGGAATAGTCTTGGATAAAGCCGAAGACCGGGCAGGGAAGGGGAGGCGATGCTGACTTTCAAGGATTGGCTGCTGATCGCCGGCGTCGGCGCCGGGCTGGCCCTCGCCGGGCTGGAAGCCATCAGCTTGACCGGCGCGGCCCAACTGCCCCCCGGCGCCGCCGCCCTCGTCAACGGCGCCCCCATCGCCCTCTCCCGCCACGAGGAACTCGCCCAGCGCTTCGCCATAGGCCGCAAAGGCAAAAACCTCTCCCCCAAAGACAGCGCCCTCCTCCTTGAGCGCCTGGTCGAAGAGGAACTCCTCTTCCAGCGCGCACAGGAGATGGGCCTGGTGCGCGGCGACCCAATCTTGCGCGGGCGCGCCGTCCAGAGCGTGATCGCCCTCATCCGCGAGGAGGCCGCCGCCACCCCGCCCGGCGAAGAGACATTGCGCGCCTTCTACCGGGCGCAGGCGCAGCTCTTCGCCCCTCCGGCCCGGCTCCATCTGCGCCGAATCTACTGCCCGCGCCCCGAACAGGCCCAGGCCGCCGCCGCCGCCCTCGCCGCCGGGGCCGCCTTCACCGAAGTCGCCCAAAGCCAATGCACGCCCGCGCCCGTCCCGCTCCCCGACCGCCCCCTGCCCCCGGCCAAGATCCAGACCTATCTGGGCGAAACCCTCGCCGCCGCCGCCCTCGCAATGGAGGAGGGCGGCGTCATCGGGCCGCTTGAGACGCCGGGCGGCCTCCATTTCCTCCAGCTGGCCGCC
Source organism: Alphaproteobacteria bacterium (assembly GCA_965204775.1). Lineage (GTDB taxonomy): Bacteria > Pseudomonadota > Alphaproteobacteria > JAPOUT01 > CBDBFH01. The sequence goes on along the minus strand of CBDBFH010000023.1, from coordinate 515 downwards.
CGCGAAGCCAGGCCCCCGCCCCCCTTCCAGGACGTGCGCGACCGGGTCGCCGACCTCTATCTGCGCGAGCGCGAAGACGCCGCCTTGCGCCGGACCCTGGAGCGCCTCAAGACTGAGGCCTACATCACCCGCAGCACCTTTTCCGAACCGCCGCTCCGTGAACCCGCAACTCCTCCGCGCCGGACTGCTGCTGGCCGCGGCGATGGCCGCAGGGCCGATGCCGGCCGCCGCTCATAATCTGAGCCGCTCCTACTCACTGTGGAATGTCGGCGAGGCGGGCGAGGTCAAAATGGTCTTTTCCATCGCCCCGGGGCAGATCAGCGGGCTGCGCGAAGCCGATCAGCACGCATTTGCAGCGCCGCCTCGCCCTTCAAATCGATGGCCGCCCCTGCGTCCCGCAAACCCCCGCCCCCGCCATCCGCGCCCCGGCAGGCGGCGGGCCGCTGCGCGCCGAATGGTTCTGGCGCTGCCCTCAGCCCTCGCCCCAAAGCCGCATCCGCCTCCACAGCGACGCC
>CBDBFH010000022.1:0-133162 GCA_965204775.1 Alphaproteobacteria bacterium | reverse complement strand
ACCCATTCAACGATTCGGACTAAATTTATTATTTTTAAAAAATTGCAAACCCTGCCCACCCAGTCATGCGAGTACGAAAATACGAAAAGGCACACACACCCCAATAACAAATAAGACTGATGTGCGGCAAGTGTTATTTGCATATAAATAAAACGAGTTTATTTACACGTTAGTAGCAGAGACAACCGATGATGATGATGATTGGGGCTTTAGGGCGCGTAGATTGCAAAGATCATTTTGCGCCCATTAGCAGAGACAACTGAATACGCACGAACTTTTCCCATACTAGCCAGCAGGAGACACGTAACAGGAATCTTACCGTCGAACCAGCAGCCCTGGATGCGTTTGAAGGCGTTGAGGGCGTCGGCGTCGGTGCGGCACTTGACATAGACGAGCCCCTCGGTGCTGCGGTCGTCGACGGCAATGTGCATCACGGCCACCCCGTCACACTTCTCCAGCAGGGCGTCCCGCACGTCCTGCTGCCACCCGGAGCTGGACGTCTCGCTGCGGCACCGGCACAAACAGAGGTCAGGACAGCACACATCACGGCCACCCCGTCACACTTCTCCAGCAGGGCGTCCCGCACGTCCTGCTGCCACCCGGAGCTGGACATCTCGCTGCGGCACCAGCACACACAGAGGTCGACAGGAAACCAGGGAGACGGATTTATGCCATATTGCCATATTTCGGTGACGCATTTCGGGAGACAGAGAAAACCAGAAAAAAACGAACAAGTTATTACAAATGTGCATCATGGTCATTGGTCTGGACAAAGAGATGTACGGCGGGGTCGGTCCGGCATTCTCATTCAGTACAGTGACGCGCTGTTCCGGCGGTCGGTCACTCACCAGGTGGGGTCGAACATGTGCCGGATCTTGAGGCAGTTGGTGCGCGTGTGTACGGGAGTGTTGACGCCGCTGCTGGTCTGGAAGGCCTGTCCGAGCCAGACCCGGCGCCTGTCGCGGCCGCCGCCGCCGCCGGCCGCTGTGCCCGGCAGCCAGCGCCACACGGTGTGCGACTCTCCGGCCACCATCACACACTCCTCCCGCACCTGCCGGCCAGGTCGGCCAGTCAGCACACGCACCGATATCGCTGACCACCATAATCAGCGCCGAGCGGTCCCGAAACTACCCGGCCTGAATAGCCCCAACAACGCCCAGGACAGACGCGGCGTCACGCTCGGAGAAACATCCACCGGATCCAAAGTTAACAGCCTACAGCCTGATCCAAAGTTTCAACAAGCAATAAGCAGACATAACTGTAAACATATGTCAATTCGAGTTTTACATCCCGAATGGCTCCTCCGACCGGTGGCCAGTCACCATCTGGTCACCCCCCCCCCCCCTCGGTCCTCGGCAGCCGGGGGTACTGACCCGGCTCTCCTTCTCGCGAATGAACTGGACGGCGCGCCTCCAGAGGGCCATCCTGTCCCGACTGGAGCGGTCGGCCGGCGTCAGCAGCTCATCACGCACGTGGTCCACGGCCACGTACGGCTGGAGATCAGACAAACACAGCTGTCAACATACGGCTGGAGATCAGACAAACACAGCTGTCAAATTACGGCTGGAGAGCAGACAAACACAGCTGTCAACGTGCGGCTTGAAATCAGACACCGCTGTCAACGTAGGGCTGGAGATCAGACAAACACACACAGCTGCCACGTACGGCTGGAGATCAGGCAAACAAAGCTGTCAACGTACGGCTGGAGATAAGACAAACAGCTGTCAACGTTCGACTGGAGATCAGACAAACACAGCTGTCAACATACGGCTGGAGATCAGACAAACACAGCTGTCAACGTATGGCTGGAAACAAGACAGCACACAGTCAACGTACGGCCGAAGATCAGACAAACACAGCTCTGCTGTCAACGCACGGCAAAGACGGCTACCACACCCGACTGGAGACCAGACAACAGAGTCGCACGGCCACCCCTGCGGCTGCGGCGGTCCAGCAGAGGATCCCCAGGTGGTGACCGACTGTACCTTATCGGCGCCGGCGGCGGTCAGCGTGTGTCTGCGCACCACGTCCATAATGCTCTCCACCATCTGGTAGAGCTGCTGCTGCTGCCGCTGCTGGGATCTCCGCCGCCACAGCACCAGGCCGCGCACCAGCAGGAAGCCGACGAACGCTGCGGAACGGCACCGCCGGGTCACGCCGAGAGGAGACACCGCCGGGCGAGGGAGACCGGCACATGCCCACCAGACGATAGGCGCATGGACTACCAGGTGGGGGCACTAGGGTCACACAACTAGTTAATAAAGGTAAGATTTTGAACGTCATGTTCCCAGTCCCCAACCAGTTCGGTTAGATCAAAGTGCATCCATAACAATATATCCAAGAACTATTAGCGCAATGTGCCCTAGAAGTTGCCACCAGTGGGATGTAACAGAACTGATAGCTCCTACGGCACACAGACACGCCACCGCAGCAGAGAGAATGACAGCAGACGTTTATAGAGGCGGTGGCAGGCAACGGGTAATGACATAACTGCCAGCTCAACCCGGGGTCAGAAAACTGGCCCGTTTCTCCATTTGTCTGAACTTGGAACTTTTGTTCTGCGAAATTTTTGACCGTAAAGAATTAGTATGTTTAGTCTGTCTGAATACTGTAGGTATCTGCACAGCTGCTTGTGCAAACACAATTTCCTGCCAGCATGGACTTTGAGGGCGTAAAAAACTGCACACAGTGTTAAACAATGGCAGGCATTACCCGATTTCATCCGCCATTCACAAAATCGAGAAAGGAAAACAGTTTGTGCACACATTTGGAAATTTTGTTCTACCTAACGGCGTGAACATTTGTTATGTGAATTTAGATCATGTCGATACCACTTTTCCTACACTGCAGCACGTAGCCACCGCTGAGCAGACAGACAGGCAGACAGACGGACAAACAGACAGACGGACAGACAGACAGAAGGACAGACAGACGGACGGACACAGAGGAGGCGGACACAGCGCCACCTACCGGCCAGCAGTGTGAAGGCCCACTTGACGATGAAGGCGAGCGCGGCGCCGGCCAGACAGAGCCAGGGTGTGGAGACGTCGGCGGCGCTGAGAGCGGTCTCGCCGTCACCGTCACCGTCACCGGCGGCCGGCTCGGTCCGCAGGCCCAGCTGACGGTTATAGGCCACCAGCACGGCCAGGTCACGCAGCTCCTCCTGCGTGGGAGATGGGGGCAGTGCTCCAGACAGGGCAGCAGACACACGGCCACGCCGACTGGCTCAATGTCATTCCTGTGCCCGTTGTATGGATTTGTGAAAATATCGAAGACTACTCGTCCCCTGTCCCCCAAAGCAGTCGACGGCTACGTTCGAGTTTGAAAAGAAAACACACAAACTCCAAGCAGGTTTTCAGACAAATATAGCCTGACAACCCCAGTTAACAGCCCTATCAGGTTCTTAAACTGCCTCCCAGCCGGGCGCCGCGTCCCACTGGCTGCCTACCAGCGGAGAGTTGGTGACGTCGGCCAGCTCTGTGAGCGGCACGGCGGGCAGCTCACGCCGTCCGCAGAGGGCGTCCCTGGCGGCGGCGATCAGTGCAGGCTGGACAGCAGAGAGCAGCTGGACGGCCGGCTCCAGCCGATCCCGGGAGACACAGCCGCGAACGTCCGCCGCCGGCTCACCACAGATCGGAAACACCGCCACTGCCGGCACGGGGACATCACTGAATGAGGGAACACCGCCACTGCCGGCACACACACGGGACATCACTGAATGAGGGAACACCGCCACTGCCGGCACACACACGGGGACATCACTGAATGAGGGAACACCGCCACTGCCAGCATTCACACACACGGGGACATCACTGAATGAGGGAACACCGCCACTGCCGGCACACACACGGGGACATCACTGAATGAGGGAACACCGCCACTGCCAGCACACACACGGGGACATCACTGAATGAGGGAACACCGCCACTGCCAGCACACACACAGGGACATCACTGAGTGAGGGAACACCGCCACTGCCGGCACACACACGGGGACATCACTGAATGAGGGAACACCGTCACTGCCGGCACACACACGGGGACATCACTGAATGAGGGAACACCGCCACTGCCGGCACACACACGGGGACATCACTGAATGAGGGAACACCGTCACTGCCGGCACACACACGGGGACATCACTGAATGAGGGAACACTGCCACTGCCGGCACACACACGGGGATATCACTGAATGAGGGAACACTACCACTGCCGGCACACACACGGGGACATCACTGAATGAGGGAACACCGCCACTGCCGGCACACACACGGGGACATCACTGAATGAGGAAACACCGCCACTGTCGGCACACACACAGGGACATCACTGAATGAGGGAACACCGCCACTGCCAGCACACACACGGGGACATCACTGAATGAGGGAACACCGCCACTGCCAGCACACACACACACACACGGGGACATCACTGAATGAGGGAACACCGCCACTGCCGGCACACACACGGGGACATCACTGAATGAGGGAACACCGCCACTGCCAGCACACACACGGGGACATCACTGAATGAGGGAACACCGCCACTGCCAGCACACACACAGGGACATCACTGAGTAAGGGAACACCGTCACTGCCGGCACACACACGGGGACATCACTGAATGAGGGAACACCGCCACTGCCGGCACACACACGGGGACATCACTGAATGAGGAAACACCGCCACTGTCGGCACACACACGGGGACATCACTGAATGAGGGAACACCGTCACTGCCGGCACACACACGGGGACATCACTGAATGAGGGAACACCGCCACTGCCGGCACACACACAGGGACATCACTGAATGAGGGAACACCGCCACTGCCGGCACACACACGGGGACATCACTGAATGAGGGAACACCGTCACTGCCGGCACACACACGGGGACATCACTGAATGAGGAAACACCGCCACTGTCGGCACACACACGGGGACATCACTGAATGAGGGAACACCGCCACTGCCGGCACACACACACACGGAAGGCACGGGTCACTAAAGGCGGGAACATCGCCACTGAAGAACACTTCCTGCTTTCTTGGGGGAACTCATGCTAGGACAACAGCCAAAGACTCATGCTTGAACGTTGTCCTAGCATGAGTGAGCGTTCTTATAGAATTGCCTCGCTGAGAGCTTTTGATCGTCGCGTCTCACTTAGCTTATTGGAAAAGGGGTTAAACAAAAAACAGACTTTACTGCCCAGCCGGGCTTGTTCGGCTGAGACTACTAGCCAGGCGTGGGATGATAGTGATATATCTCCTACAAACGTCCCTCAAGCCTGCAGTAATGTCCCTGTCGGTCGGTGCGGTGCGGACTGTACCAGCTCACCTGTACCGGTCGCGTCCCCTCCGGCCGACTCCAGCTGATTCCCGCCGCCGGCCTCATCCGTCCGCGGCAGACGCAGGTAGGACAGCACCAGCACGCCGAAAAACGCCACCGCCAGCAGCAGGATGCAGTAGGGCACCAGGTGCGAGGCACCGGGGGCGGGGGCCGGCGCGGCTTCGGACGGCCTGGCTGGTCGAGATATTGACGACGGCGGGGGAGAGTTTTCCGGCGAGTTCAGAGAAGTTTTCGGGGACGCCATGAGCCTGCGCGGATCGGGGGCGGGGGCCATAGCGAGTGCAGTGACAAGCGCAAAGGCGGGCACCATGACGGGCGCACGGACGAGGAGACGGCATGGTTTTGGATTTGCGGTCATGGTTCCTCTGTCTGGCTCAGCTGCGCGCGGCCCACATAATACCCAGTCCGGCGAGGCAGGCAAGCAGTCCGGAGAGGCGCAGGGCGGGGGCGGACAGGCGGTGAATATCCTCCAGGGCGCGGCGGACGAGGCGGGGGGCCAGGAACAGGGCGAGGCCTTCCAGCAGGAGGGCGAGCGCCAGCGCGGCGATCAGATCGGACATCAGGGGTTGGGGACTGGAGAGGAGCGTGTTTCACCGGCGGCGCGTTCATCTTCCTGTGCGAGAATTTCGATTTCGGGGCAAAGTTTGGCGCGCATGCTGTCTGCGGTGCTGAAGGGGCGGAAGGGCGGCGGGGCGGCGCTGGGGGTTTGCCGGCTTTGGGAGGTGGGTGCGGACCGGGCGGGGTTAGTGGCCTGCTTGTCGGGGTCGAGGAGGAAGCGGAAGAATTCGCTGTCGGGCGAGAGGACGAGCGAGGTGCCGCCGCTTTCGAGGGCGCGCTCGTAAGACTGCATGGAGCGGTAGAAGGTGAAGAATTCGGCGTCCTGGCCGAAGGCGCTGGCGAAGATTCGGTTTCTGCATCCTTCGCCCTGTCCGCGGATGATTTCGGCGTCGCGATAGGCGGAGGCGAGGATGACGGCGGCGTCCTTGTCGGCGCGGGCGCGGATCTGGCGGGCGTCGCGCTGGCCGATGGCGCGGATTTCGGCGGCTTCCTGCTGGCGTTCGGTCTGCATTCTGCGGAAGATGGCCTGACTGTTGGCTTCGGGCAGGTCGGCGCGGCGGATCCGCACGTCGACGATTTCGATTCCGAAGTCGTTGGCCTGCCCGTTGACGAGATCGCGGATTTCGCGCATCAGCGTGGCGCGGCGGTCGCGGACGACGGCGGTGAAACTCTGCTTGCCGAGCACCGAGCGGGTGTTGGAGCTGACCAGCGCGGTCAGGCGCGAGTCGATTCGGGCGCGGTTTTGCAGGGTTTGATAGAATTTGAGCGGATCAGTGATGCGGTAGCGGGCGAAGGCGTCGACGACGAGGCGCTTCTGGTCGGCGGCGATGACTTCTTCGGCGGTGATGTCGATGTTGAGGATTCGGCGGTCGATATAGACGACGTTCTGGATGAAGGGGATTTTGAAATGCAGCCCCGGCTCCTGAATGGCCTGCCGGGGGTCGCCGAATTGCAGGACGAGGGCCTGCCGCGTCTGGTGAACGGTGAAGATGGTGGAATAGAGAGTGACCAGAAGCACGGCGGCGGCGATCAGCGCTACGCGCAGGCGCATAGTCATTCCGGCGGGGGGCGGTCGTCTTCCCGGTCTGCCCTGTGCGCTCATCGCCGCCGGTTCTCCGTATTCGTGTTCGCGCCGTCCCTGCCCCGCCCGAGTTCGTTGAGGGGCAGATAGGGGACGACGCCGGAGCCGCCGTTCTTGTCCGAGTCGATGATCACCTTATTGGCGCCTTCGAGGACGCGCTCCAGGGTCTCCAGGAAGATTCGCCGCCGGGTGACTTCTCCGGCGGTGCGGTATTCGTGATAGACGGAGAGGAAGCGCATGGCCTCGCCTTCGGCCTCGGCGACGGAGCGCTCGCGATAGGCTTCGGCCTCGCGGCGCTGGCGGGCGGCTTCGCCCAGCGTTTCGGGGATGACCTTGTTGCGGTAGGCCTGCGCCTCGTTGCGGGCGCGCTCCTGATCGGCGCGGGCGGCCTGCACGTCGCGGAAGGAGTCGATCACCGCCCCCGGCGGATCGACCTTTTGCATTTTGACCTGGCTGATCTCGATTCCGGTCTGATAGGAATCGAGGGTTTCCTGCATCAGGCGGCGGACTTCTTCTTCGATGCGCTGGCGGTCCTGGGTGAGGATCGGCTGGATCGCGCTTTTGCCGACGACCTCGCGCATGGTGCTCTCGGCGACGGCCTTGACCGCATCCGGGGGCCGGGCGACCTTGAACAGGAAATTGGGGGCGTCCTTGATGAACCAGAAGACGGAGAGGTCGACGTCGACGATATTTTCGTCTCCGGTGAGCATGAGGCTTTCTTCGGGGACGTCGCGGGCGGCGCGGTTGAGGGGGAGGGTTTCGGACAGGCGCACGCCGATATCGACCCGGTTGACGATGGTCACCCGCGGCAGGAGGACGGATTCGATGGGCCAGGGCAGGTGATAATGGAGTCCGGGGGCGGTGGTGGCGTAGAATTTGCCGAAGCGCAGGACGACGCCCTGTTCTTCGGCGCGGACGCGGTAGATTCCGGTTCCCAGCCAGACGGCGAGGGCGAGGGCGAAGAGCCAGCCGAAGCGGAAGCGGCGCGGCATGAAGCGCTGGACGCGCTTTTGCGCTTCGCGGATCCACTCCTCGATATCGGGGGGCGGGCCGCCGCCGGGGGGTCTGCCCGCTCCGTTTTGCTGGCTCCAGGGGCCGCGTCCGTCATCCCAGGACATAGGGGGCTTTGCGCATTCCGTATGATATTGGGGGGAAAGGGGGAAAGAGTCGTCCGGCGCCCGCCGATTTCCTCCACGGGAACTGCGCCTTTCGCTCCATGCCAGATATAATCGAGTCCTGGCGGCGAGGCAAGGGGGATCAAGATGCCGGGACATAACGAGGTTTTGGCGGCGCTGGCCGGGCTTGCTCCGGCGGAGCGGATTGAGGGGGTTTCGCTTGACGGCGCGCGCGTTCGGGTCAGCCTCAAGGCGCGCGATGCGCGGGAGGCGCAGGAGCTGGAAGGGCTTCGGGCGGCCTGTGAGACGGCGCTGCGCGCACTGGAGGGGATCGAGGAGGCCAGCGTCATTTTAACTGCGCCGGCGGGGGGTCCCGCACCGGCGGGCGACCCCGCTCCCGCGGGGGGTCCCGCACCGGCGGGCGGCCCTGCGCCCGCGAGGGGCGGCGGACCTCCGCATCCGGGCAAGCGGGCGGCCCCGCGGCCTGGCCCTCCGCCGAAACTGGACCTGCCCGGCATTGGTTCGATCATTGCGGTGGCGAGCGGCAAGGGCGGTGTGGGCAAATCGACGGCGGCGGTCAATCTGGCGGCGGCGTTTTCGGCGTCGGGGTTGCGGACGGGTCTGCTCGACGCCGATGTGCACGGGCCTTCGGTTCCGCACATGCTGGACCTGAAAGAAGCGAAGCCGCGCACCTCGCCGGACAAGAAACTGATTCCGGTCGAGGCGCATGGTCTGAAGGTGATGTCTCTGGGTCTGATGCTGGACCCGCAGCGGGCGGTGATCTGGCGGGGCCTGATGGTTCAGTCGGCGGTGACGCAGATGCTGCGCGATGTGGTGTGGGGGGAGCTGGATGTTCTGGTGATCGACATGCCTCCGGGGACGGGCGATGCGCCTTTGACGCTGGCGCAGCGGGCGGGGTTGCGCGGCGCGGTGATCGTCTCGACGCCGCAGGAGGTTGCGCTGGCCGATGTGCGCCGGGCGGTGGCGATGTTCCGGCGGATGGAGATTCCGATTTTGGGGATCATTGAGAACATGGCGTGGTTTGAGCAGGCTGATGGAACCCGGGCGCATATTTTTGGGGAGGGAGGCGCGGAGCGGCTGGCGGAAGAGGTGCAGGCGGCGTTTTTGGGGAGTTTGCCGCTTGATCCGGAGATTCGAGAGCGTTCGGATGCGGGGACGCCGGTGGTTCTGGCGCGCCCTGAGAGCGCGGGGGGCCGGTTTTTCCGGCAGGCGGCGGCGCGGGTGGCGCGGGCGCTTAAAGATTGAGGAAATGAAGGGGGCAGCCGGGGCTGGGCCACGGTGTGGAAACGAGTCTGCTGGTCGAGGACAGGGTTATCCAGGCGGTCTTCAGTTCGGCGCCGCCGAAGCAGATATTGGTGGTGAGGCGGTCATCGGCGGGGGTGTGGCGCATGGCGGCGGTTTCCGGCTCGATGGTGGTGATGCCGCCGTTGTAGATGGTGGCGACGCAGACCGCGCCGTCGGCCTGAAGCGCGAGCGAGTCGAAGAATTGGAAGCCGCCGGGCGCGGCGACGAAATGTTCAGGTCCGGGGCGGAGGGTCCGGGTTTTGGCCTCTTCGGTGGGGAATCGCCAGAGTCTGGCGGAGGCGCTTTCGGCGGCGTAGAGCCATTTGCCGTCCGGGGAGAGGCCGATGCCGTTCGGATCCAGGAGCGGGTGGACGGCCTCGTGGATCATGGAGCCGTCGGCGGCGGCGCAATAGATCGCGCCGATGTCGCGGGTTCGTCCGTAGGATTTGCCGTGGTCGGTGAACCAGAAATAGCCCTGTGCGTCGAAGACGATATCGTTTGGGCCTTTGAGGAGAAGGCCGTTGCAGGCCTCGTAGAGGCGCTCGACTTTGCCGGTTGCGGGATCGATTCGCTCGATTCGGCCTCCGGAATAATCGGGTCCGGCGGGACCGGGGAAGATTCGGCCTTTTTCGTCGCGGCGCCACTGGAAGCCGCCATTGTTGCAGACATAGACCGCGCCGCCGGGTCCGATGGCGGCGCCGTTGGGGCCGCCGCCGGTTTCGGCGACGACCTCGACTTTGCCCGCCGGCGAGACGCGCGAGAGGGTTCCGCGCGCGATTTCGACGAGGATCACCGAGCCGTCGGGCATGGCGATGGGGCCTTCGGGGAATTGCAGGCCGGAGGCGATTTCGCGCATGGCTTCACGCATATCAGGACCGCTCCAGGGTGAGGAATTGGAAGGGGGCGCTGTCTTTTGGGGTTTGGGGCGGGGTTTCGGAGCGGGTTTCGCGCCATTCGGCGGGGTTGAGTTTGGGGAAGAAGGCGTCGCCTTCGGGGCTTGCGGCGATTTGGGTCAGGTAGATGCGCCGCGCGCGGGGGAGGAAAGCGGCATAGATTTCTGCGCCGCCGATAATCATGGCCTCGCCCTCTCCTCCGCAAAGTTGGACGGCCTGCCCGGCGCTGCGGGCGATCCGGACGCCGGGGGGCAGATCGAGTCCGTTTCGGGTCATGACGATATTGCGCCGCCGGTCGAGCGGACTGCCGTTGCGCCTGAAGATGGCCTGCCAGGTCTTGCGGCCCATGATGACGGACTTGCCCAGCGTGAGTTTGCGGAATCTCTTGAGGTCGGAGGAGATGTGCCAGGGCAATTCGCCCTTGCGCCCGATGACGCCGTTTTCGGCCCTTGCCGCGATGAGCGACAGGCCGGGCGGGTTTTCGCGCATGATCTTTTCTTTCATGGAAAGCGGGCGCTCAAACTGCAATCGGCGCGGCGATATGCGGGTGCGCCTGATACCCGGCGACCTCTATGTCTTCATAGGAGAAGGCGAAGAGGTCCTTGACGTCCGGGTTGAGTTTGAGTTGGGGGAGCGGCAAAGGCTCGCGCCGGAGCTGGAGGCGGGCCTGCTCCAGATGGGTGTGATAGAGATGTGCGTCGCCCAGGGTGTGGATGAATTCGCCGGGGGGCAGGCCGCAGACATGGGCGACCATTGAGGTCAGCAGGGCGTAGGAGGCGATATTGAAGGGGACGCCCAGAAAGACGTCGCCGGAGCGCTGATAGAGCTGGCAGGAGAGTCTGCCGTCGGCGGCATAGAATTGGAAGAGGCAGTGGCAGGGCGGCAGGGCCATGCGGTCGAGGTCGGCGGGGTTCCAGGCGGAGACGATCAGGCGGCGGGAGAAGGGGTCGCGGCGGATCATGGCGAGGAGGCGCTGGATCTGATCGATGGCGGTTCCGTCGGGAGCGGGCCAGGAGCGCCATTGCCTTCCGTAGACCGGGCCGAGTTCGCCGTTTTCGTCGGCCCATTCGTTCCAGATTTTGACGCCCTGTTTGTTGAGGGAGCGGATATTGGTTTCGCCCCGGAGGAACCAGAGGAGTTCGTGGACGATGGATTTGATGTGGAGTTTTTTGGTGGTGAGGAGAGGGAAGCCCTGCGAGAGGTCGAAGCGCATCTGACAGCCGAAGATGGACCGCGCGCCGGTTTTGGTTCTTTCCGGGCGGTCGTGTCCGTCCAGGGTCAGGCGGACGAGGTCGAGATATTGCCGCATGTTTCCCGCCCTGCTTCCCCGCTTTTTCCTGCCTTTCGGTCCGGCTGATTCGGGGGATTTTATCGGGGGGATTTTACCTGTATAAGGGTTCATGTCCAGAGTGGCGGGGCTATGCGAGGAGGGACAGACAGATGGCGGTGGATGCTTCGGGGCCGGTGGCGCAGGTTGCCGAGAAGGGCCCTTTTCAAGTTGAGGTTGAGGAAGGCAAGCTTTACTGGTGGTGTGTGTGCGGTCATTCCGGTCGGCAGCCGTTTTGTGACGGGTCCCACCGGCGGACGTCCCTGACGCCGCTGGAGTGGCGGGCGCCGCGGACGGGGCGGGTTTTTCTGTGCGGATGCAAGGCGACGAAGCGCCGCCCGCTATGCGACGGGACGCACAAATCTTTGCCTTGAGGGGAGAGAAGGGGCGAAGCCGCCCGGCTCCCTTCAGACGTTGCGAATCCGCCTTCCACCGGGCCTTTGAAGCCGGCCCCTGAGGGGGCCGGGGGGCTTTTTGGAGGGGACACGGAATCGTGAGGTTTTCTAATCACATTTTATGAACGGGGGCTTGTTTTTTCCCTTGTTCTGGGCTTAGATTCGCACTTGTGGGGATTTAGTTGATTGGGTCATGGTGAAGGTTATGCGTGGAGAGAGATTAATGCCGGGAAGAGAGAGAATCGGGGGTAGCGATGAGCGGGGCCTGGCGTTGCTGGAGGTGGCGCTGGCGATTGCTTTGATCGCGATTGCTTCGGTTGGGTTTAATCAGGTTTTGAAGGACCGGCAGGAAGGCCGGGCGGAGCGTGCTCTGGCCGCGCAGGTTTCGAACGTTCTGGACAGCATCCAGGTCCATGCGGCGGTGAGCCGGGCCGTGGCGGAGATGGAGGAGGATGCGGTTCTGGTCCGCACACCTGCGGATTTGCGGGCTGAAGGACTGGTTTCGCAGGCTTATCCGGATCAGTTGGGACCGGAGGGGATGCGCTATGGCTGGCGGGCGATGATCCGGCGCGGGGCGGGGGATGATTTTCGGGTTGTGCTTCATCTGACGGGGGGGACGCCGCCCCGGACCGTGCGGGAGGGCGAGCGGTTTATGCGCCTGACGGGCCGTAGCGGGATTTGGCGCGGTGTGGATGAGAATGACCTGTCCTTTACGAACCTGGCGGCAAACAGGCAGGCGGCGATGGAGATGGCCGTGGTTGTGGCGAGCGATGGGGATGCGAGCGACCAGAACATTCTCACGCCGGAGATGCTTAACGATGTGGTTTATGCCTTTGCGGCCTCGTCGACGCCGCAGACCGCCCTTCTGGGGCCGGAGCCGGAGCCGGAGCCGGAAATAAAATACAGGTTGCTGGACGCCACCGCCTCCGGCGACTGGGGGGGAGGGGCTGTGCCGGGCAGAATTGACGGCGTCTACTTTACATGGCAGATCCCGAACAGGGGCCGGACTTTTCTGAATCCCCTCGGCCACATGCCTCTGACGCGGGATGTTGCGCTCAAACTGGCGATGAAGGATGAGTTCGGCCAGCCGCTCTGGGAATTGGAATGGGTCAAGAACCCCGCGGAGGCGGACGTATTGAGCAAGACCGACATCACCGCCGCTCTGAGCGAGCTTGAATGTGCGTACGGCGAGAAGAAGGTGATTATCGCCGCCCCGAAGAGTTTGATCGACGGCGAGGTGGTGAAGGAGGGGGGAACATACCTCGCCGAAAACGTCCCTACTGAAACCACCAAAATTCTTACGGAGGGCGCGGACCCCGAGATCGCAGAGCGTTCGTTGCTGTACACGACATTCCGCCAGAGATTTGCCACCGCGAGGGGTAGTGGGTATGCTGATTGGACTCCTTATTTTTACGAGCCTGAAGAGAAGCCGGTTGCGTCTTTCGCGATGCGGCGCGCTTGGCCCGAAGAGATTGTGGACACTGACGATCAGGGCCGGAAATCTCTGAGGGTCAAGAGGGACGGCGAGACGGTCCTGATTCCGGAGGAAGCATTCGTTCCTCTGCCCTTCCATACGGGCGGGAGGAACGTGGAAGGCTCGGGCGTTCTTAATTTTCCTGGCGGCGACACCTTGTCGTATAAAGGGTATGATGGTCGTCATTGGGCCTGGAGGGGGCGGATTGGTGGGACATATCTGCCTGGCAAGCAGGCCGGCGCACCCCCCATCTCCTCGAACTATAAGCTGGCAATCCACCATGACCTTGCCGAACATAAGATCGGGGAGAAGACGACCGTGCTCACGCGTCTTGGCAAAGCGGATGGATGGCGGCCCATCTTCTCAAGTGTTGAGAGTTTAACGCGTTCAATACGGGACCTAAGAAACAAGGACAACATTCGTTTGAACAAGGGCAACAATCCTTTGGCGTTTGGGGTGTTGCCCGGGTTTCAGGCGGATGCGAAGAGAATCCTCGATGAGGAATTGCTCGAGGCTGGATATACGAGGCAGGGCGGAGGTATATATCAATGGGGCGCGCCTGATGATGCCCCTTCGACTGAAGAGCTTTATGGAAAAGTCATGACCCGCCTGGGAGGCTCTCTACCCGGAGCGTAGCGAGGCGGGAGAATTTGACCGGGACATGGTCGCCGCCGAACTGATTGATGATGAAGAAGGGGGACAAGGCTCCATCCCCCGGCCTGCCCTCACCCTGCCTGTTGCCTTCGACTTGCCCTTTCTGGCCATGAGATGCCCGGCAAACAGCGCGGACCTGGGATTCTGCCAGCCCACACCCACAGACGAACAACACCCCGATGGGCCCGGCCTCTATGACATTCCCGGGGACCGGACTCGGCCCGGCGGAGAGATAGGTCACGGACGGGTCAAGATTTACTATCCGGACGAGGAATTGGTCAGGAAGGCGTTCTGCGCCCCGGCGGGAGGATAAAAAGATGAGAAAGGAAAGCGCGGGAGAAGAAAGAGGGGCGCTTCTGCTGGAGGCGGCTTTGGCGGCGGCGATTGTCGCCGGGCTGGCGGTCTTCACCGGCCAGATTCTGCTCCGCTACCATGACGGGCTGCGCGAGGAGGCTTCGGCCCGCTATATTGAGCGGGTCTGGCGGGCGGCGCAGGATTACGCCGCCGAAGACGCCGCCTTCCGCGACGGGGCCGGGATCGCCATGTCCGGAGCGCCGGGTCAGATCGGCGCGGCGATTGGAGTCCCGGCATTGCGGACGGCGGGTCATCTCCCGGCCTCCTTCCCGGCCCGCGATCCCTTCGGGGCCGAGCCGGAGATCGTCTTTTCCTCCTTTGCGCCTGTGCCTGTTGCCGATCCTGCTACTACTCCGACCCCTACGGCGCGGATGCTTCAGGCCGCCGTCCTGATGCGCAATGCGGCCGCCCCCTGGGGCCGCGAGCGGGCCGGGCGGATCATCAGTCTTGTCACCCCGCGCATTTCCGGCCCGGCGGGTCATGTCCGCGCCGGGGACACGGCCACCTTCCCCGGCGGGACGGCAATGGCCGTCCCCGGCGCGCAGGCCGGAGATATTGTCGCGCTGGCCGCCCTGCCCCTCGTCTCCGGTCTCTCGGAGGGGGGCTCCTCCCCAGAGGAGGGTCGAAATCGTAGACGTAACCCCGGACTTCAGCGGCGGCTTCTCCCGAGGGGACTTGGCCCGAGCTCTTGGGAATGCAATCCAGTCCGAAATCAGTGATTGGAGGGCTGAAAAAATTCGAGACCTCACTGCGCAGGATTTCCGCGCCGCCAATCAGGGCAGGGATCTGACCTTACAAAAAGCCACCCCTTCTTCAGACCGAGGTCTGGAGTCTTTTCTGCAGTCTTACGCGGGGGATCAGGATTGGGCCCGGGAGGTGATTGAGAATGCCGAGATCATCGACGTTCCCGTGCATGAATGCCCCTCGAAGGGCGCAGCCGCATGGACGGGGCTGCAAGCTACTCACCATTATGGCTCCTCCGGAGCACAGGGGCCAGTCACGTTACGCACCCAAGAAGGCGAATTTCGACTCACACAAGGTTACATTAGTCCTAATGTTAATGTCCCTGCGCACACGGCGGTGTGGTTATCAAGGGTTGGTGAGGATACTTTTGGTACTGGCCAAAACCGCTATCGCTCGGGGGGCCCAGGGCTGTCGCCCCATCAAGGTGCGGGTATACAAGGTGGGATCGAAAGACCACGCTCGGGGCAGATTTCTGCCTCCGCAACAGGTGCTATTTGGCCGGAGAGGGCCTATGGGTGGGCAGCCGGTCTTAACCATAATTTTCAATATGTCTTCTCCGGGAATGCCATCCTGAGTCAGCGTCTTAAGGGTCTGGCGGCTCTTAGCAGAGTGTACACCAATCCCGAAGAAGGACACGAGTTTAGTTTACGTGTTAATCCGGATCTGCAGGCATGGCGTTTTTCTAATCTTCCTCGCAGCAGAGGTGGTAATCTCGACGTCCCTTCCCGACAAGTTGAGATCCGCGAGTTAGCCTCAGTCCTCCCGCGTGGCGATGATGGGAATCCTCAGGCAAGTTTTCTTCGGGCCCCCCCCATAGGAGGTTGGGGAGATGGTGCAGATTGGCAGAAGTTTATGGTAAGGACGGTTACTCGTACTTTCTCGTCAGATGCGGCAGCAGGGCACTATATTCACCGCCCCGGTGCCTGCAATCATGGGCTGCCGCTGGACCTTAACACAAGGCAAATGTTGCGGCCATGCAGCTGGACTCCGAAGGAGGCTGTAAGGTGGGTGGAGCGCTCATGCGCCCCCGAAACGAGGGATATTTACAATGGCCTCGCCGTCCGCCTGAAGCGCAACGAAAGGGCCGGGACATTCGACCGCGCGAGAAGTTTGAGCGACTCCCGCCCCGGCAACTAATCAGCCCGCCGCACGGGTCATTGAGGCTGGCTTCGCTCACAGGTTTGATCTCCCTGCGCCTGCGATCCGGGAGCGTTTTCAGGGCCAAAAAGCCCTCAAGAACATGGCCGTGTTCAAGAGCAAGAGGACACCTATCAAGACCTCCACTCGTGCCAGGCGGTTTCTGGTCTCACCTCTGAATTCGGCGATTTCCTTCTCAATGCCGCGTTTCCACGGCTCATCAAGGCTGGCTTCCAGAGCTTCGACGGCGGCGGTGGCGTTGTCATCCGTCGCGGCGGCGGCCTTGAGGGCGTTATAGACTGCGACAAGGCTCATGGCAGGGGTCTACCCTTTCAAGTATGGCCCCTCACCCTCAAGGGAGGGGATGCCATATCATACAATCCACTGCGCTATGATCACCCCAAAAAGCGCCACCAGAATCACCAGAACCACACGGACCATCATCCGAAGCTCGGCGATCTCGGTCCGAATCGCGGCCAGTTCCCCCTCAATCCGCCTCTTCCACGGCTCATCCAGCATCCGCTCCGAGGCAATGGAAACCGCCGCTATACCGCTCATCCGGGAAAGCCTCCTCAATCCGCACCCTGCCCCAAATCCCCCCAAAAAACAACTCCTCCCTTGCCTTCCCCCCTCCTCTCCCCTATATTGAAAAAGCCGGGCTAAACCCCGGCTACGACGATAAACGGGCAGTTCAATACGCCCGGCGGACCCGGGGGCAGTACCCGGCGCCTCCACCATCTTCCCCCACCGGGGGAATATATGGGGGCGAAACAGGTTCGACGCCAGGCCGAAACGCTGTTCCTTTCGTCCGGTATGGCTCCGCCGTCATCGGGCCAGGCTGAAAATGCCAACGACAACTTCGCGGAGGCACGCCTCGCCGCCTAAACGGCGCGGCAGCCTCGCTTAAAGTCCCGGGCGCTTCGCACCGCCCGGGCGGGGTTCGGCGGGCGCCCGGCAACAGAAGCCCGCCATTTTCTTAAACAGGCACAGGCACAGGCCCCCCATGACAAAAACCCGCCGGGAAACCGATTCCTTCGGCCCAATCAGCGTCCCCGCCGGCAAATACTGGGGCGCGCAGACCCAGCGATCCCTCAAAAACTTCCGCATCGGCGGCGAAACCATGCCCCGCCCCCTGATCCACGCCCTCGGAATCGTCAAACAGGCCGCCGCCCTCGCCAATATCGAACTCAAAGCCATCGACAAAAAACGCGGCAACGCCATCGCCCGCGCCGCCGGCGAAGCCGCGCAGGGCCATCTCGACGCCCACTTCCCCCTCTCCGTCTGGCAGACCGGCTCCGGAACCCAGACCAATATGAACGCCAACGAAGTCATCGCCAACCGCGCCATCCAGATCCTCGGCGGGGAAATGGGGTCAAAAGACCCCATCCACCCCAACGATCACGTCAATCGCGGCCAGTCCTCCAACGACACCTTCCCCACCGCCATCCACATCGCCGCCGCGCAGCAGGTCCACCACCGCCTCCTACCCGAACTGGCCGCGCTGCGCCAGACCCTCGAGGCCAAGGCCCGCAAATTCGCAAAAATTGTCAAAATCGGGCGAACCCACCTCCAGGACGCAACCCCCCTCACCCTCGGGCAGGAATTCTCCGGATACGCCCGCCAGATCGAAAACGGCATCGCCCGCATCAAAACCGCTCTGCCCCGCCTGATGCTCCTCGCCCAGGGCGGGACCGCCGTCGGCACCGGCCTCAACGCGCATCCCCGCTTCGCCCGCCTCTTCGCCGCCCGCGCCGCCGGACTCACAAAACTCCCCTTCAAATCCGCCCCCAACAAATTCGAGGCCCTCGCCGCCCACGACGCTCTCGTCGAACTCTCCGGCGCGCTCAACACCCTCGCCGCCGGCCTCTTCAAGATCGCCTCCGACATCCGCCTCCTCGGCTCAGGGCCGCGCTCCGGTCTCGGCGAACTCGCCCTCCCCGCCAACGAGCCCGGCTCCTCCATCATGCCCGGCAAAGTCAATCCCACCCAATGCGAAGCCCTCACCATGGTCTGCGTCCAGATCATGGGGAATCACACCAGCCTCACCTTCGCCGGAAGCCAGGGGCATCTGGAGCTCAACGTCTTCAAGCCTCTCATGGCCTACAGCCTCCTGCAGTCCATCGCTCTGGCCGCCGACGCCTCCCGCAGCTTCAACGAAAACTGTCTGCGCGGCCTCGAACCCAACCGCAAGCGAATCGCCGGCCTGCTCGAGGCCTCCCTCATGCTGGTCACCGCGCTGGCCCCGGCCATCGGCTATGACCGCGCCGCCGCCATCGCCAAAAACGCTCACGCTCGCGGCACAACCCTGCGCGAGGAAGCCCTGCGCTCAGGCTTCGTTACCGCTGCGGAATTCGACCGCCTCGTCCGTCCCGAAAAAATGACCCGCCCCGGCTAGCGCGCCGGGACCGAGGCTTCCTGCAGCGCCTTCTTCTGCGGCTTCGGCGCAGGGGGAGCCGTAACCGGCGGCGGCGACGCTTCTTCCTGCTCTATCCCCAGCAAGTCGAGCAGTTCGACGGGGAGCGTGCCTTCGGTGCTCAGGTTCTCGATGCCCTTCTCGATCACCTGAATCGCGAAAGCCTGCTCCAGCTCCGCCGTGTCGCGGCGCAAGGTCGCCTTGGCCACCGGACCGGCGATCAGCAGGCCGACATCAGGAAGATCGCCCGCGCGCGGCAGGGTGAACCTCATTTCGCTGTCGATGGCGGCGCGGGGCAGGTCGAAAAAGGCGTTCAGGCGTCCGCTGGCCGTGGCCTCAATTTTCGCCCGCGCCAGTTTGAAAATCCCGTCCTCAATCGAGAACTGGCCCTGAATCCGGGTGAAGTCGGTCTTGCCGCCTGCGAAACTATGGGCGAGCAGTTTCTCCAGTTGGGAGACGGCGGTGATCTTGCCCAGCGCATCGTCGAGGACGGCGAGGTCGAAGCCGTAGAAGGCGCCCCGGCGCGCGGTCAGTTGCCCCTTGCCGCCCAGCGAGGAGACCAGCCCCAACATGCTCCGGCCCTGCGCCGAGAAGGAGCCGGTCAGATCGAGAAGGCCGGAGGCGGTTTTCTGGCTGTTCAGCATGCCGGAGAGGCGGGCTATGTCGGCTCCGGTCAGGGCGAAGTCGGCGCTCATGCGGGCGTTGATCTTGCGCGCCGGTTCGATCAGTTTGAACGCGCCCCGGATTTGGCCTCCGGCGAGGCGGGCGCGGAAATTGTCGACCGCGAGGCCGTTGCCGGGCAGGGCGAGGCGCATTCCGACATCGCTGAGCCGGAGCGCGCCGAATCTTGCGCGGCGCGCGGTCAGGTCGATGTGGCCGTTGAGATCGTTGAGGCGGTCGAGCGGCAGGGGGGCGGCGGACCAGCCGCCGGTGTCTTTGGCCGGGGTCTGGGGCCAGATCAGGTCGAGGGGCAGGATGTCGGCGGAGAGGGAGGCTTCGACGAAGCCTTTTTTGCCGTCGCGCTCATAAGAGCCTTTGCCCTTGAGGAGTGCGCCGGCGGCTTTGAGATCGAGGCCGCTCCAGCGCCAGGCGCCGGGCTGCCAGGCGATTTGCGCGGCGAGTTTGAAGGGTTCGGCGCGCCGGGCGGGCGCGGCGCGGGAGGCGAAACCGGCGGCTTTGATCAGGCGGTGGAGGTTATTTCCGGTCATGGCGAGTTTGCCTGAGGCGGATTTGGCCCTGCCGTCTGTCTGGCTGATCTTGCCGTTGAAGTCATAGGAGAAGGGGCCAAGCGCGAGTTTGACGGCGGCATCGAGTGTGCTGCTGACCGGGCCGTCGAGGGCGATGGTGGCGGTTCCCTTGCCGGTTCCGGCCAAAGCGGGGGGCGCGCCGATCTGGCGGGCGAGGCGGGCGGCGTCGGGGTTGGAGGCCGAGGCTTCGGCGCTGAGCCAGGCTTTGACGCCGTCGCGCCAGGGGGAGAGCGTTCCCTTGAGCGAGACCGGCGAGCCGCCGACCTTGCCGGTGAGGGTGAGGCGGGCGTCGCGCCGGAGTTCTCCGCCCATGAGCAGAGCGAGGTTGAGATCGGCGCTGCCCAGGGCGCGCATTCGGGGGGCGGGGAAAGAGAAGCCGGCCAATTTCGCGAGGCTGGAGGCGGCGCGGGCGGCGAGTTTGGCGGACATATCGATGGCCGGGGTTTTGCCGGAGAGATCGGCCCGGCCTGTGGCGGTGAGGGAGATTCCTTCGAAGTCGCCCGCGATCCGCTCAAAGCGGATGACGCCCTGCTCGCCGCGCATGGCGGCGCTTACGTCCCGGAAGAGGTTGTCTTGCCAGATGACCTGCCGGGCTTCGAATTTGAGGTCGAAATCTATTCCGGCAATTTCATCTTCGCCGCTCTGGTCCGAGTCGGCCAGGAGGTCTTCGGCGAGCGGCGCATAGAAGTCCCATTCGAGGCGGGTCATGGACAGATCAGCGCTGAGCCGGGGCCGGGGCAAGTCCGTCCGGTAGCGCAAGTCGCCGGAAAGGCTCAAGCCTCCCAGTGCGGCCTCCAGCCCGGTCAGGGAAATGTCCCCCGGCTTGATGCTCAGAGCGGAATCGAGGCTGAATTTTCCCTGCAGTCCGGAAGAGATTTTCTGAAGCCGGGCGGCCAGCGGATGCGTTTTGCCCCCGGCGAGCCAGACGGCGAGCGGCCTGAGATTGCGCGTCGAGAGTGAAATGCGCCCGGAGATGTCCTGTCCGCCGGGAGTCTCCGGGACGGGAGCGGCCACGCCGGACGCGGCCACGCCGGAATCGGCCTCGAAAGACAGCGCCGCTGCGCCCGGCAATTGCACGGCGACGGCAAGGCGGGTGATGCGGCCCTCGCTCGCGGCGATGTCGGCGGTGACTTTGCGCAGGAACTCGCCGCCATAGATGAGGCCGTCGATATCGAGTTTGGCCTTAACCGGCATAGTGCGGGGCAGGTTCCTGCTGATTTCGGAGGTTTGGGCGATCAGTTCGTTGAGACCGCCGGTCAGGGCCAGCGCCCCGGAGGCTTGTCCGGGAAAGAGGCTGCCGGCGTCGATCCGGTTTGATTTGAGGGCCAGCGAAGCCTCCTCGCGCCCGGCCTCGAAGATGACCTCGCCGCTCCCCTCGATCTCCATCGCGCCCAGCACGGCGCGCATTTTGCGCAAGGAGGCGCGGCGCTGATTGAGGGCGACTCCGGCTTCGAGGCGCAATTTCTGGCTGCTCTCGGCAAAGACCGGGTTCGCAGGGAACAGCGCCGCCAGACTGTCGGCCTGCACGATCAAGGTTCCGTCGATTCCGCGCTGCGGGGTGGCCTCGGTCAGGAGGCCGGAGAAAGTCGCCTTGACCGGCTGGCGCGCCCGGCGCAGCTGGAGTTCCAGGGGAACCGCCCGGCCCTCGGCGAAGCGGGCCAGGGTCATCTGCGCCTTGTAGGCCTGACGCCGATGGGTCAGCGCGCCTTCGGCGCGGAAGGGGCCCAGCAGGGAGTCGGCTTCGATACGGGCGTCGAGATTGCTCAGCGCCACGACCCATTTGCGCTGGTGATCGAGATAGCGCAGCGCGCCCTTCTCGATGGAGACGCTGTCGAGGCGGACATTGCGCAAGAGTCCGGCGAGCGGCCTGTCCTGCAGGAGGCTGGCGCGCAGGAAGCGCCAATTGTCCCCGCCATTCTCGAAATTTTCGAGGGTGAGATGCGGGCGGATCAGGCGCAGATGGGTAAAGTGAATGTCGCCGCTCAGGAGCGGGGCCAGCGCGACCCGGGCCTCAAACGAGTCGAGGGTGAGCAGCGGTCCGCCCTTGGCGCGGGGATCATTGGCCAGCGCGACCTGAGCCACATCGAGCGCCGGGGCGGGCAGCACTTTGAAGCTTATATCGCCCCGAATCTCGATCTTGCGCCCGAAGAGCGCGCTCAGTTCGGACTCGATCCGGGGGCGGAACTGGTTCCAGTCGACGAAGCCGGGACCGACAAACAGGGCGACCAGCACGACGGCGGCCAGCCCGGCAATGAAGGAAAGTGCGCCTGTGATTATTCTTCCTGCGCGCACGATCTTCTCCCCTTGTCCCTCCCGCGCGGCGCGCCGAATGCAGACCAAGCGTTTGGAAAGTCAAAGCCGATGAGCGTCATTCAAGCCATCTATGATTTATTTTCGCTTAACACCACACACTGCCCGCCTCACTGTAGACGATTCCGGCGGGCGATTTGCAGCCTTTCCGGCATCCGAGGCAAGGCGCGCCTTGTTGAGTGCGGCCATCGCGTTTATGATAGCGCCTTTCGGGCGCTGCGGGGATGAAAAAGGCCTTTGAGGGGCGCTGGTTGTGTGCCGGAAGGGGGTCGTTTGAGCGCCGGTTTGAGCGGAAGAGAGGGCCAGTTGCGGGCGAGAGTTCGGCAGGGAGTGCAAAAGCGCCGGTCACGGGCCGAAGGGCAGGATCGGCGGTTGCGGGTTCTTCTGGCCGGTTATCGCAGTCACCCGCGCACCGGGGGTCAGGGGGTCTATCTGCGCCACCTGTCGCGGGCGCTCACCGAGCTGGGCCATCACGTGGACGTTATCTCCGCGCCGCCCTATCCCGACCTGCCCGGCGGCGTTGGGCTGATCAAACTGCCCTCGCTTGATCTCCACGCCGCGGCGAACGGACTGCGCGCCTTTCGTCCGCGTTTTCTGGCCTCGCGGGCCGATCTGGGCGAATGGCTGAGTCACAACACCGGCGGCTTCGCCGAGCCGTGGTCGTTCGGCGAAAGGCTGGCGGCCTGGGTCAAAAGAACCGGGGCGGCGGGGCGCTACGACATTTTGCATGACAATCAAAGCCTCGCCCCCGGCCTGCTGCGGATTGCGGCGATGGGGCTTCCGGTCGCGGGCACGATTCACCACCCGATCACGGTTGACCGCAAACTTGAAATTGCCCATGCGGCGTCGCTGTCTCTCCGTCTTTTGAAGCGGCGCTGGTATTATTTCCTGAAGATGCAAAAGCGCACCGCGCGGGACCTGCGCCATATTCTGACGCCTTCGCAGAGCGCGCAAAGGGACATTGCCGCCGATTTCGGCCTTGCTCTGCGCCAATTGGAGGTCGTCCCGCATGGGGTGGATCACGGCGTTTTCCGTCCGATGCCCGGCGCGGCGCGGGGGCGGCGTCATCTGATTACGACCGCCAGCGCCGATGTCCCGCTTAAGGGTCTGCATATTTTTCTGGAAGCCTGCGCCGGCCTGCGATCCCGCTTCCCCGATCTGACGGCGACGGTGATCGGGCGTCTGCGCAACGGCGCGGCGCGGCGGATCATGGAGCGGCATGATCTGGGCGGCATGATCCGCTTTGTCCATGACCTGAGCGAAGAGGAGATTGCGCGGGCCTATGCCGGGGCCTCGGCGGCGGTCGCGCCTTCGCTCTATGAGGGTTTCGGCTTTCCCGCCGCCGAAGCGATGGCTTGCGGGGTTGCGGTTGTCGCCAGCGACGGCGGCGCGCTGCCGGAGGTCGTCGGCGACGCCGGGCTGATCGTTCCGCGCGGGGATGTTCCGGGTCTGATCCGCTCGGTGGACCGGGTTTTGTCCGACGATGGCCTGCGCGCGGCGCTGGCCGGGAAAGCTTTGGCGCGGGCGCGGGCAGCCTTTTGCTGGCGGCGGGCGGGCGAGCGGACGGCAGGTTTCTATCGCAAGGCCATTGCCGATGCGCACCGTGCGGCTTGAAGAGCTGGAACTGGCGGCGGAGCGGCGTGTGCTTGATCTGGGCTGCGGCGAGGGCCGGCACCTTCATGCGCTGGGCCTGTGCGGAACCCGGCTTCGGCTGACCGGGCTGGACGCCGGTTTTGAGAGTCTGCGCCGGGCGCGGAGCGGCTTCGGCGCGCTGGGGATCGGGGAGAAGGCGGCGGCGATGGTTTGCGGCGACCTGCTTCGCCTTCCCTTCCGGGGCGGGGTTTTTGATGCGGTGATCTGCTCGGAAGTTCTGGAGCACATTCCCGACTACCGCCATGCGTTGCGTGAAATTGCGCGAGTTGTGAAGCCGGGAGGGCGTCTGGCGGTGAGCGTTCCGCGCCGTTTCCCGGAGCGTCTGTGCTGGCTGGCCTCGCCGGCCTATCGCAGGACGCCGGGGGGGCATGTGCGCATTTTCCGCGCCCGCCATCTGCGCGAGGACATTGAGCGCAGCGGCTTTTCCTTTTCCGGGCGGCATTGGGCGCATGGACTGCACACGCCCTATTGGTGGCTGCGCTGTCTGTTCGGGCTTGAGCGCGAAGGCGGGCTGATTGATCTGTATCACCGGTTTCTGGTCTGGATCGAGACCGGCGCGCCGCGATGGGCGCGGCGGCTGGGGGCGCATCTTGATCCTTTGATGGGCAAAAGCGTGGTTTTCTATTTCACCCGGCGAGAGGCATGGGAATGAGGGGCATGAGGGAGCGTTCGGCGATTCGGATTCCGGGGGATTTCTTCGAGGGGGCGCGGGCGCAGATTTTGGGTCTTCAGAGCAATGCCGGGGCGATTTACTGGTCGGAGCGGGGGATTTTCGATCCGTGGAATCATGTTGAGTCGGCGATGGCGCTGGGGGTTCTGGGGGAGATTTCTGCGGCGCGGCGCGCTTTTGACTATCTGGCCGAGACGCAATTGGCGGACGGGTCGTGGCGCGGGGATGTCGGGGCGGCGGCGCCGCTTGATCCGCGCACGCACCAATTTGCGCCGGCTGCGGGTCTGCCGCGCATCTGCGACACCAATTTCACCGCCTATATTGCGGCGGGCGTCTGGCATCATTATTTGATCACCGGCGACCGGCGGTTTCTGGACCGCCTGTGGCCGCATGTCGAGGCGGCGTCGGATTTTGTTCTGCGTCATCAGGGGCGCGGGGGCGAGATCGCCTGGGCGGCGGGCGCGGAGGCGGCTCCGGCGCTTTATGCGGGCTGCTGTTCGATCTTCAAGAGTCTGGAATGCGCGCTTCGGATCGCGCGGCGGCGCGGGGGGCGCAAGGAGTCGTGGCGCGCGGGGCGGGGCGCGCTGGGGCGCGCCTTGCGCGAGAGGCCGGAATGTTTCGATCAGAGCAAGAAGCGCTTTTCGATGGACTGGTATTACCCGGTTTTGTGCGGGGTGTTGTCCGGGCGGGCGGCGCATGTTCAGCTGGCGCGGACGTGGGACCGCTTTGTTATTGAGGGTCTGGGCTGCCGCTGTGTGCGGGACGAGCCGTGGGTTACGATTGCGGAGTCGGCGGAGTTGGCGATGGCGCTGGCCGCGGTGGGAAGCCGGGACCGGGCGTGGCGGCTTTTTAGCTGGCAGGTGCAGTGGCGCGACGCGAAGGGGGCATGGTGGATGGGCTACCAATATGAGCAGGAGATGGTCTGGCCGTGCGAGCGCCCCGGCTGGACGTCGGCGGCGATGATTCTGGCCGCCGATGCGCTTTTGGGGCTCAGTCCGGGGCGGGCGATTTTTGCGGCCCCCGGCGATTCGGCGCGCGCGCAAGCAGGCGCAGAGATTTGACCGCCCCGGTTTCGCGGAAGCGTCCGGAGGCGAGCGCCTGCCGGTAAATCTCGAAGGGAGGCCGCCCGCCCTGCGCCGGATCGGGGAAGACGTCGTGAATCGCGAGCGTGCCGCCGGGGATCAGGAAGGGTGTCCAGAGGCGGTAATCGTCGCGGGCGGCCTGGCTGGAATGGCCGCCGTCGATGAAGAGCATGGCCAGCGGGGTCGCCCAGCCGCGCGCGGCGATGCGCGAAGGCGCGACCACCGGCACGACGGTTTCTTCCAGTTGGGCGGCGCGCAGCGTCCGGCGGAAGGCGGAGAAGGTCCAGACCCCCCGCCCTTCCGGATCGGCGAGTTCCGGATCGTGCCATTCCTCGCCGGGCTGATGCTCCTCGGAGCCTTGATGATGATCAAGCGCAAAGAGAATCCCGCCCTGCGCCTTGCAACCTGCGCCCAGATAGAGGGTTGAGAGGCCGCAATAGCTGCCGATCTCCAGACAGGGTCCGGCTGCCGCGCAGCGCCGGGCGGCTTCATACAGGGCCCTTCCCTCCTGCGGATCGAGAAAACCCTTGACCGTCTGCGGGTCAATCGGGAGTTTCACGGGCGGCCTCCTTCTTTCATCGGGGCGCCTATAGTTTATAGTTCCGGACAGCCGAAGGGCCAGACAGGAGACGCACGCGTGCCCGGCACCGATGCCGCTATCATATTCGATCTCGACGGCACGCTGGTCGACACGGCCCCCGACCTGACCCGCGCCCTGAATGCGACGCTGGCCGGCGAGGGCCTTGCCCGGGTTTCGCCGAAGCAGGCGCGGCTTCTGATCGGCGGGGGCGCGCAGGCGCTGATTGAGCGCGGTCTACGGAGCGGGCGCGGACCCAAGCCTGAAGCCCGTGAAGCCTGGAACCGCCTTGCGCGGCTGGAGGAGGTTTTTCTTGAGCATTATGCGCGCGCGCCGGCGCGGGACAGCCGCCCCTTTCCGGGCCTTTCCGGGCTTTTGGCCTCGTTGCATCAGCGCGGGATCAAACTGGGGGTGTGCACCAACAAGCGGCGGGATCTGGCAGAGTCTATCCTCACGGCTCTGGATTTGCGCCGCTTTTTCGATGCGGTCACCGGGGGCGGGGCGATTCGCAAGCCCGATCCGGCGCCCCTGCTGGCGACGCTGGCGGCGCTGGGCGTCCCGCCGGAGCGGGCGATCATGATCGGCGATTCGCGGATTGATGCCGAAACCGCCCGGCGCGCCGGGGCCAAACTCGTCCTGGTCACCTTCGGCTATGAGACCTGCGACCTGGACACGCTGGGAGCCGACCTTCTGCTCGACTCCTATTGTGATCCATCGGCGCTTGACGGGATGATCTCCGGGCTTTTATAGGGATTCTTCTCCGGCGCAGGGGCGGTTAGCTCAGAGGGAGAGCGCAGCGTTCACACCGCTGAGGCCGCTGGTTCGATCCCAGCACCGCCCACCATCTGCCTCAATAGGTGAATCTCACCCCCACGCGGAAACCGTGTTGCTCGACATCGATATTGCGGCGCAAAAAACCGAGGGGATCATCGGCTAATGGCGAATCCGGTGGCGGCGACCGGGAGAGATTGATCTCATCATGCGAGAAGAGATAGCGGTAGCCGGCAACAATGCCAAGCCGGTCATTGATCCGGTAATTAACGCCCGCATGAACGGCATAGACGATGATCGCATCCTGCGCTTTGTAGATGTTGGTGGCCACCCTGTCGTAGGGCGGGGGCAGGTCCTCTTCCACACGATCTTCCTCGAAGAGGAAATAAGACCCGATCCCGGCGCCAATATAAGGCTGGAAACGGCCCAGAGTTCCCCTTCCTCCGGCAAGGTGGAAATCGTAATAGGCGTTGAGCAGAACCGAGAGAGCCAGATCATAGTTATCGGGATCGGTTAAACTGCCGTTGTCGGCATAATTGATATTGAATTCCGCTTCAATGCGCAGATCGGGCAGACGAGGGATGGAGACGGATTCAAGCCCGACGGCCAGACCGAAGCCGGTGGCCCATTCGAAGAGCGCATCGTCATCAGCCACGGCCGCGCTGTAGGCGAGCTGGAAATAGGCTCCAGACGGACTTGTCTCCTTCTCACCCTGGTCGGTATGCGCGTCGGCATGGGCGGATGCAAAGGGCATGACCCCGACCGCACAGGCAAAGACCAGTAACGCAAGTCGTTGTGTGATTTTCATTCTTCCTTCTCCCTTGGACGGCGAGGTCTTTGAGCCCGGCACCCCGCGAGGTGAAGCCAGAGACCGCGCCGGATGTTTGACCCGGATGCATTGCACACTACTCAAACTCGCCTTCACAGGCCCTTCGAAGAGCATATGCCGCCCCCTCACATTTTTGTGATTAAACGATACACCATAAGACCGGGCGTGTGTCAACAATTACCAAGGCTCAAGGCAGTTTCGGCGTGGGGAGGGTTTGGGCGAGGCTGGGCTGGCTCTGGAAGCGGACAACTAGCGGTCAGAGAGGGATTTAGAGGTATGGTTAACTGGCGGTTCAGGCTTTGGCACTGGGCCGGGCGGCGAGTTTTTCGTGCCAGGACTTCAAATTTTTCAGTTCCGGGGAGATTGTGATGCGGGCGGCGAGGGCGCCGAAGTCGAGTGAGATGAGGCCGGTGATATCGGCGATGGAGAAGCCGCTGGAGGCGAGAAATTCGTTGGATTCGAGGTGGCCGTCGAGGAAGGACATAAATTTGAAGGCGCGCCGGGCGCACAGCTCCCCCCATTCCTTGTTCTGGCTTTCGAGGTCTTTCATTGCCGGATGGCAGTGGCGGAAGGATAAGGCGATATTTGACATGAGGCCGAATTCGATTCGGCGTTGCCACATCTCGATTTCGGCCTGATCGAAGGGGTCGCGCCCCATGAGGGGGGGATCGGGATGGAGGGCCTCGAAATAGCGGCAGATGGCGATGCTTTCGGTCAGGTGGCGTCCGTCGCCGGTTTCGAAGGCGGGGACCTGGGAGAGGGGGCTGATTTTTTTATAGGCTTCTGTTTTGTGCTGGCCCTTGATAACCGAGACCTGTTCGATGGGGGTTCCGGTGATTCCCTTCTCGGCGAGGAAGACGCGCACGCGGCGGGGATTGGGGGCGAGAGTGTCATCGTAAAGTTGCATATCCAAGTCCCTCCTGCTTCTGCGGTTCACGGAGCCTCAGGCGAAATGACCAGAGGGTGGGGGCTGTTGAAGGCCGTGATCGCAAACGACTTGTCATAGCGATTGTAGCGGATTTGGCGGATTTGAAAAGTGCGGCCCGAAGGCCCGAAGCGGGCGGCGGTGAGCACCGCGCCGGGGAAGCGGCCGTCCCTGGCGGTCTCGCTGGAAAACCGCCGCCAGCGATAGGCGCAGCTACCGGTCGGGTCGCAGGCCGGGGTTGGCGGATACAGGTAGGAGCTCTTGGCGGCCACCCGCCAGCCCTGGCTGCCGCGGTCGAGAACGAGGACGAACTCGCGCACCAGCCAGGAGGCGGCGGCGGCGGCGAGTCCCTCGCTCCAGACGATAATCTCGTCTTCGCCGTCGAGGTCGAGATCAAGGCAGCGCCGCGCGGCAGGAGCGATATGCTTCGGCGCGGCCTGCAGCCGGTCGCGGACGGCGGCAATATCCTGATCGGACAAGAAGCCGCGCTTTTTGCCCGCGGCCAGATTTTTTTTGTTCAGGGCGATTGCGGCGATTTCAGCGGCATTCTGGGCCAGCGCCGCATCGGACAGCGCGCGCGGACAAAGACCGGCCTCGGCGCGGGCGGCAACCGGAAGAAGAACGATGATTGCGAAAGAAAGCACGGCGCGCATCATGATGACAGGACTCTATCTTTTTTTGCCTGCACGGCAAATCCCGCTCCTCCTCTTGACCCCCCGCCCGGGCCATGACAAAAAGCACTGGCTTTTTTTAGCAGGAGGGTAGCACTGATGACAATCAGTTTTGAAGACAAGGTTGCGATTGTGACCGGCGCGGGCGGGGGTCTGGGCCGGTGTCATGCGCTGGAGCTGGCGCGGCGCGGCTGCAAGGTCGTGGTCAATGATCTGGGCGGGGCGGTGGACGGCACCGGCGGTTCGTCCGAGGCGGCGCAAAAAGTCGTGGAGGAGATCAAGGCGGCGGGCGGCGAGGCGATGGCCAACGGCTCGAGCGTCAGCGACGAAGCCGGGGTTCAGCGCATGGTCGAAGAGGCGATGAAGGCCTATGGACGGATCGACATTCTGATCAACAACGCGGGGGTTTTGCGCGACAAGAGTTTCGCCAAGATGGAGATCGGGGATTTCACGTTCGTTCTTGACGTTCACCTGATGGGAACGGTGAAGCCGACGCGGGCGGTCTGGCCGATCATGCGCGAGCAGGGCTATGGGCGGATTCTGGTGACCTCCTCGTCGAGCGGCCTGTACGGCAATTTCGGCCAGACGAATTACGGGGCGGCGAAGTTGGCGGTTGTCGGCTTTATGAACACGCTGAAGCTTGAGGGTCAGAAATACAACATTCATGTCAATGCGCTTGCCCCGACCGCCTACACGCGGATGACGGAGGATCTTTTGCCGAAGGAGACGGGCGATGTGTTCAAGCCGGAGCTGGTGACGCCGGGCGTGATTTATATTGTCAGCGATCAGGCGCCGAACGGCGTGATTTTGTGCGCCGGAGCGGGCGGCTTTGCGGTTGCGCAGATCATGGAGAGTCCCGGCTTTGGCCTGAAGGGGGACGACCTGACGGCGGAGAATGTTGCGGCCAATTGGGAAAAGATCGCCGCCATGAGCGGGGCGCAAGCTTATGTGACCGGCGGCGAGCAGGGCCGGAAGATGGCCCGGCTGGTGACGCAATAGGGCGGGGCCGCAGGGCGGGGCCACCGCCGGGGAGTCTTTTTATCCGGCGGCCTCGTCCAGCATGGTCAGGCTGGGCGGCCCGGCGACGCATTTGCCCAGCGCGGGCTGGGCGGCGCGGAAATGTTCGGACTTGCCGTGGGCCTCGAAAGCCTCCTGCGACTCGTAATGTTCGAGGACGACATACTGCCCCTGCCCTTCGCGCGATTTGAACAGCTGGTAAAATTTGCACCCCGGCTCATTGGCCTGGACCTTGGCCGCCAGTTCGGCGAAGGTTTTTTCGAATTCGGCCTCGGCATCGGGCCTGATGGCAAGTTTTGCGATTACGCCAATTCCCATGGGTTTCCTCCCTGACTAGAGCGCGCCATAGCGGCGCAGATGATAATCGGTGTTGCCAAACATGGCGTCAATGACGGTCAGGCGCTTGAGGTGATGGCCGACATTCAGTTCTTCGGTGGTTCCCATGCCGCCGTGGAGTTGGACGGCCTGCTGTCCGACGAAGCGTCCGGCCTGTCCGATTTTGGCTTTGGCGGCGGCGGCGGCTTTGGCGCGCTCTTCGGTTCCGAGTTGGAGGGTGAGCATATAGGTCATGGAGACGGCCTCTTCCCCGGCGATGAACATATCGACCATGCGGTGCTGGAGGACCTGGAAGGAGGAGATCGGGACGCCGAATTGCTTGCGTGTTTTGCAGTATTCGGTGGTTGCGCTGTTGAGCGCCTTGATGCATCCGACGGCTTCGGCGCACAGGGCGGCGATGGTGTGGTCGGCGGCCTGCTGGACGAGGGGGAGGGCGCCGCCTTCGGGTCCGATGAGGGCTTCGGGGGGGAGTTCGAGGCCGTCGAGGACGACTTCGGCGGCGCGCCCGCCGTCGACCGAGGGGTAGTCGCGCATTTCGATGCCTTTGGCTTTGGCGTCGGCGGCGAAGAGGCTGAGGCCTTCGGGCTCGCCGGGTTTGCCGGAGCTGCGGGCGGTGAAGAGGAGTTTATCGGCCCAGGGCGCGGCGGCGACGGCGGCTTTCTGGCCGGAGATGACGTAGTTGCCGCCGCTTTTTTTGGCGGTGGTCTCGACCCAGGCGAGGTCGAAGCGCGAGTTCGGCTCGGCGAAGCCGAAGGCCCAGACCGCCTCGCCTTTGGCGAGGGGTGGGATGAGGGCGTCTTTTTGCTGGGGGTTTGCGGCCTGGCGGAGCAGTCCTCCGGCGAGGACGACCGAGGCGAGATAGGGTTCGACGACGAGGGCGCGGCCAAATTCCTCCATGACGATCATGGTTTCGACGGCGGCGTTTTTGCCGAGGCCGCCATATTTTTCCTCGAAGGGGAGTGCGAGGAGTCCGAGTTCGGCGAATTTTTTCCAGATTTCGGGGCGGTATCCCAGCTCGCTTTTGATGGTTTTGCGCCTGGCCTCGAAGTCATAGGCGCCGGCGAGGAAGCCCTGCACGGAGTTGCGCAGGAGCGTTTGCTCTTCAGAAAAGGAAAAGTCCATTCCCCCCCCTTTATGCCCCTGCGCTCTTTTTCTGCCGTCCGGACCGGGTCAAAGTCCCAGCACCATTTTTGAGATGATGTTGCGCTGGATTTCGTTGCTGCCGCCATAGATTGAGGTTTTGCGGACGTTGAAGTAGTTGTCGGCGGTTCCGGGTGCGTAGTCGGGGATTCCGGGGAGGTTTGCGCCTTCGCCCATTCCGGGGACGAGGGCGTAATATCCGACGGCCTCGACGGCGAGTTCGGTGATGCGCTGCTGGATTTCGGTTCCGCGGATTTTGAGGATGGAGGATTCCGGCCCCGGCCCCTGCCCTTTGCTTTCGGAGGCGAGGGTTCTGAGTTCGGTGTATTCGAGGGCGGTGAGGTCGATTTCGAGGCTGGAGAGTTTGCGGCGGAAGGCGTCGTCTTCGAGCAGCGGGGCGCCGCTTTGATTTTCGGCGGCGGCGATATTTTTGAGTCTGGCGATGGAGGTTTTCGAGCGTGCGACTCCGGCGATTCCGGAGCGCTCATGCATCAGGAGGAATTTGGCGTAGGTCCATCCCTGATTTTCCTCGCCGATCCGGTTGGCGGCGGGGACGCGGACGTCTTCGAAGAAGACCTCGTTGACCTCGTGGGTTCCCTCCATGCTGATGATCGGGCGGACCCGGACGCCGGGGCTTTTCATGTCGATGAGGAGGAAGGAGATTCCCATTTGTTTTTTGGGGGCATCCGGGTTGGTGCGCACGAGGCAGAAGATCCAGTCGGCGTGCTGTGCGAGGGTTGTCCAGATTTTGTGTCCGTTGACGATGTAATGGTCGCCGTCGCGCTCGGCTTTGGTGCGCAAGCTGGCGAGGTCGGAGCCTGAGCCGGGTTCGGAATATCCCTGGCACCACCAGTGCTCGCCGGAGAGGATATGGGGCAGGAAGCGTTTTTTCTGTTCGTCGCTGCCGAAGGTGTAGATGACCGGGCCGACCATGCTGACCCCGAAAGGCAGGATGGGGACGGTCTCGGCGCGGGCGATTTCCTCGCCCCAGATATAGCGGTGGGTGAGGGGCCATCCGGTTCCGCCATATTCGACGGGCCAGCCGGGGGCGACCCAGCCCTTTTTGTAGACGATGCGATGCCAGGCGAGATAGTCGTCTTTTTCGAGTTCGCTCATCCCCCTCTTCTGCTTGAGCTGGGGGGGGTAGTTCTGGGCGATGAAGTCGCGCGCCTCATCGCGGAACGCGAGGTCTTCCTTCGAGAATTCGAGATCCATGTGTCTGTCCTCCCGTGTCGCCTGAATGGCGAAGGGATGATAACCGCTTGCGCGGCGGGTTGCAAAGGGGGCTTGAAGGGCGGATTGAGGGGCGGATTGGAGGGCTTTTTGCGCGCTTGCGCGATTTCGCTCGCGCGAAATCGCTTTGTACAAGCGCGCGCAAAAAGGTCAGGCCGCTTCGCGGCCCCCTGCCGGGGGCTTCATGGGGGGCGAAGCCCCCCATACCCCCCATTTTTCCTACTGCCCTGTTCTATCCCACTTTTTGATCAAAAATTCGCCGTCTGCCCAATCACCACAATCGCAGGCGGCATAACCCCCGCCGAACGCACCACCCCCGCAACCTCCCCCAAAGTCGTCCGCAAAATCCTCTGCCCCGGTAAAGTCGCATCCGCCACCACCACCACCGGCTCCCCAACCCCGCGCCCCGCACCCATCAACCGCTCCGCAATCTCCCCCAAACGCCCCAACGCCATGTAAAGCACAATCACCGGCGACCCCCGCGCAATCCCCTCCCAGTCAAGCAACTCCCCACGCGCTTCAGGAGCCAAATGACCGGTGACAAAAGTCACCGCATGATTGACCGCCCGATGGGTCGGCGGCACCCCGGCATACTCCAACGCCCCCAAAGCGGCAGTCACCCCCGGAATTACCCGAAAAGACACCCCCGCCGCCGCCAAAGCCTGCGCCTCCTCCCCCCCGCGCCCGAAAATGCACGGATCGCCCCCCTTCAATCGCAAAACCCGCTTGCCCGCCCGCGCCAGCTCAATCAGACGCTCGGCCACCTCCATGCGCGGCCTGCCCTTCTTCCCACACCGCTTCCCGGCATACTCAATCTCCGCCCCCTTCCGCGCCAAAGCCAGAACCGCCTCGCTGACCAGATCGTCATGCAAAACGGCATCCGCCTGCTCCAAAGCCCGGCGGGCATAAAGAGTCAATAAACCCGGATCGCCCGGCCCCGCCCCGGCCAGCCAAACCACCCCCGGCTCCAATGAATCGTCACGCTCCATAAACGGCGATCCTAGCACGAAAAAGCCGGAAAACCTGTTGCCCCCCCTCCCCCCTTCGAGAGATAATCTCGCTCATGGAACCGCGCGTCAGCCTGATTACCCTGGGGGTCGCCGACCTCGACCGCGCAAAGGCTTTCTACTCGGAGGTCCTGGGCTGGAAAAGCTTCGGCCCGGAGACAGGGATCGTCTTTTACAATCTGAACGGCGTGATCTTGTCGCTCTACCCCCACAACGACCTCGCCAAAGACATCGGCTGCGAAGCCGGTCCACCCCCGCAAGGCTATACCGGCATGGCGCTGGCGCATAATCTGCCCTCGGAGGCGGCGGTGGACGCACTGCTGGCGAAGATCAAGGCAGGCGGGGGCAGGATTCTCAAACCGGCGGCGAAGACGTTCTGGGGCGGCTATGCGGGCTATTTCGCCGATCCCGACGGACACCCCTGGGAGGCCGCCCATAATCCGCATTGGAGCCTGGCCCCCGACGGACGGATCGTCCCGCCCGAAGCATGATCCTCGCCC
The DNA here is from genome assembly GCA_965204775.1 of Alphaproteobacteria bacterium. Lineage (GTDB taxonomy): Bacteria > Pseudomonadota > Alphaproteobacteria > JAPOUT01 > CBDBFH01. Next base: position 98,395 of record CBDBFH010000022.1, on the reverse strand, counting down.
CGTCCGGCTTCCGGGAATATGACGCGCGCTGGCGCTTCCCCGAAGAGATTGACGGCGAAGGCTTGCGCCGACTGGGGTCGGCGCTGGGGACGATTTTGGGCGAGGAGGGCCGCCGCCGGATCGTCACCGGCCACGACTACCGCTCCTACAGCGAGGAGGTCAAAGCGTCGCTGATCGAGGGCCTGACCGCCGCCGGGATGCATGTTCTGGATATTGGTCTGGCCCTTTCGCCGACGGCCTATTTTGCGCAGAGCGTTCTGCCCGGCGCACCGGCGCTGGCGATGGTCACGGCCAGTCACAATGAGAATGGCTGGACGGGAGTCAAGATGGGGGCTTGCGCGCCTTTGACCTTCGGCCCCGGCGAGATGGCGAAACTGAAGGAGACCGCCCTGAACGGCGCGCGCCTGCCGGAGAAGACCGGGGGCGGGGTCGAGAAGGTCGCAGGGGTGGCGGAGCGATATATTGCGGATCTGGCCTCGCGCAGGCGATTTTCGCGGCGGCTGCGGGTTGTTCTGGCTTGCGGCAACGGGACGGCGGGGTTTTTTGCGCCGGAGGTTTTTCGGCGTTTGGGGGCGGAGGTGATTGAGCAGGACTGCCGCCCCGACTGGACGTTCCCGCGTCACAATCCCAATCCGGAGAGTCTGGCGATGATGGCGGATTTGGGGCGGGCGGTTCGGGAGTCGGGGGCGGAGCTGGGGTTGGCCTTCGACGGCGACGGCGACCGCTGCGGCTTCACCGACGAGACCGGCGCATTGCTCTGGGCGGACAAGATGGGTTTGTTGCTGGCGCGGGGTCTGGCGGAGACGGGGGCGGCGAGGTTTATTGTTGATGTGAAATCGACGGGCCTGTTCGGGCGTGATCCGGTTTTATCGGCGGCGGGGGCGTCTGTTTCGTATTGGAAGACGGGTCATTCCTATATGAAGATGGGACTGCGGGAGACGGGCGCGGCGGCAGGTTTTGAGAAGAGCGGGCATTTTTTCTTCGGCCCGCCGCTGGGGCGCGGCTATGACGACGGAATATTGTCGGGGATTGTGGTTTGCGAGATGTTGTGTGCGGGCGGGGGGCGGCTTTCGGAATTGTACGGGTCTTTGCCGCCGACCTGGCTTTCGCCGACGATGGCCCCGTTTTGTCCGGACGAGAAAAAATACGAGGCGGTCGCCGCCTTGCGCCGTGAGCTGGAGGCGCGGCAGGCGGCGGGGCGGCGGATTGCGGGCCGGGCGATTCGGGCGCTGTTGACGGTCAACGGCGTGCGGGCGGAGTTGGAGGACGGCGGCTGGATTTTGTTTCGGGCGTCTTCGAACCGGCCTTCGCTGGTGGTGGTGGTCGAGAGCACGCGCTCGGAGGCGGACATGCGGCGTTTGTTTGAGAGCGCGCGCGCCCTGCTTGCGCCGCTTCCGGAGATTGGCGCGTTTGATCAGAGTTTATAGGGCGAGTTGTCCGGCGAGCGCGTCATAGACGAAGCGGCAGGCGACGAGCAGGCACAGGAGGGCGAAGAGGCGGCGCAGGGTGTCTTGGGGCAGGGCGTGTGCGGTGCGCGCGCCCAGCGGCGCGCAGAGGGCGGTGAAGGGGACGAAGATGGCGAAGGCGGCGAGATTGACATAGCCCAGCGAGAAGGGTGGCGTTGCGGCAGAGTTCCATCCGGTGAGGAGGAAGAGGGCTGCGCCGGGCAGGGCGACCAGGGGACCGAAGCCTGCGGCGGTTCCGATGGCGCGATGGATTCGGTGCTGGAAGAGGGTGAGGGCGAAGGTGGCGAAAGCGCCGCCGCCGACGCCCATCATGGCCGAGAGCGCGCCGATGCCTGAGGCGAGCGGCAGGCGGGCGGGCGCTGTGGGGTAGCGGGGTGCGCCGGCGGGGCTGGACTGGAGGAGCAGGCAGACGGCGACCAGGATCGACCCGGCGGCGAAGATGAGGGCGAGGGCCTGTCCGGATATTTGTCCGGCGGCGAGCGCGCCCAGCGCGGCGCCGGCGGCGGTTGGCGGCCCCCATTGGCGCAGGATGGCGGCATCGAGGCTGCCGCGTGTGAAATGGGCGCGGGCCGAGACGAAGCCGGTGATGATGATGATGGCCAGCGAGGTTCCGACGCCGGTATGCAGGGCGGCCTGGGGGTCTGTGCCGAGCGCGATGAACAGCGCATAGAGGAGCGGGACGATGATGAAGCCGCCGCCGATTCCGAAGAGTCCGGCAAGGAATCCGGCGGCGGAAGCGCCGAGGATCATGACGGCGGCGAAGAGCAGGTAATCGGCGGGCGCGTCCATATCAGGCGGCGAGTTCGCGCAGGGCGTTTGGCTCGAAGGGGATTGCGCCGGACATGATCCGGTCGAGCCGGGCGCGGCGGGCGCGGGCGCCGGGCGCGGCGCGCAGCAGGCTTGCGCCGTGCTTCAGGACGGCGCGGAGATTCGCGCCTGCGCCGATGGCGCGCCCGGCATAGTCGGCGAAGCGGGCGATCAGCTGGTTGCGCGACAGGCCGCGGGCGCGGGCCAGCATCAGCGGATTGCGCATGGCGGCGCGTCCGATCATCACGCCGTCCACCTGGCGCAGATGGGCTTCGGCTTCCTCGAGGCTGGCGATTCCGCCATTGATGACGACGGCGCAGGCGGGATGGGAGCGCTTGAGGCGGCGGGCGAGTTGGTGGACGAGGGCGTGATCGAGCGGGGGCAGGGCGCGGTTGGCTCTGGGGCTGACGCCTTTAAGCCAGGCCTTGCGGGCATGAATGATGACGGCATCGCAACCGGTTTCGGCGAGGCGGTCGAGGAGTCCGGGCAGGAGGGTGCGCGGATTTTGCTGGTCGATTCCGAGGCGGCATTTGAGGGTCGCGGGCAGGCGGGTGGCGGCGCGGATGGCGCTCATGCAGCGCAGGATCAGTCCGGGGTCGGCCATCATATGCGCGCCGAAGCCGCCCTGCCCTGCCGCGCAGGACGGGCACCCGGCATTGAGGTTGATCTCGTCATAGCCGAAGTCTTCGCCGATTCGGGCGGCTTCGGCGAGGGTCGCCGGGTCGCAGCCGGCGATCTGGAGGGCGAGCGGGTGTTCGGCGGGGTCGAAGGCGAGCAGCCGGCGGCGGTCGCCGTGGAGGATGGCGGCGGCGGTGATCATCTCGCTATAGAGGAGCGCGCCGGGCGGGGCGGCCAGCCGCATCAGGGCGCGGCCATGCCGATCCGTCCAGCCCATCATCGGGGCGATGCACAGTCTGCGGTCGAGGGCGGGCATGGGGGCCTCACTTTGGGCTTTGCGGAACCGGCGGGGCTGGCTTATACCCCGATGACATACAGCACTGGCAGGACTGCCGCCAGACGGCGGAGGATCAAGATAGCGCGATGGCGGGTTTTCGCTCGGATTTTCTGTCTCTTCTGGAGAGGCGCGGCTTCGTGCATCAGTGCTCGGACGGGGCGGCGCTGGATGCGGCGGCGCGGACGGGGCGGATCACCGCCTATATCGGCTTTGACTGCACCGCGCCCAGCCTGCATGCGGGCAATCTGCTGGGGATCATGATGCTGCGCCATTTGCAGGCAGCCGGGCACCGGGCGATTGCGGTGGTGGGGGGCGGGACGACCCGGATCGGAGACCCGTCCTTCCGCGACGAGGCGCGCCCGCTTCTGGGCGAGGCGGAGATAGCGAATAATTTTGCCCGGATCGCGAAAAGTTTCAGGCGTTTTCTTCGTCCGGGCGGGGGCGGGGGCGAGGCGCTGGTTCTGGACAATCATGACTGGCTGAAGGGTTTGAACTATCTTTCGTTTTTGCGCGAGATCGGCCCGCATTTTTCGGTCAACCGGATGCTGTCGATGGACTCGGTGCGTCTGCGCCTTGAGCGCGAGCAGTCTTTGAGTTTTCTGGAATTCAATTACATGGTGATTCAGGCTTATGACTTTGTGCATTTGCACCGGGAATATGGCTGCATTTTGCAGATGGGGGGTGCGGATCAATGGGGCAACATCGTCAACGGGATCGAGCTGGCGCGCCGCCTTGACGGAGCGCAATTGTTTGCGCTGACGACGGCGCTGCTGACAACGGCAGCGGGGGCGAAGATGGGCAAGACGAAGGCGGGCGCGCTCTGGCTTGATCCTGATCTGTGTTCTCCCTATGCGTATTGGCAATATTGGCGCAACGCCGCCGATGCCGATGTTGGGCGTTTTTTGCGCCTGTTCACGGAGTTGCCGCTGGAGGAGATCGCCCGTCTGGAGGGTCTGGGCGGCGAGGAGATCAACGAGGCCAAGGCGATTTTGGCCCATCATGCGACGTCGCTGGTTCACGGCGAGGCGGCGGCGCGGGAGGCGGCGCGGGGGGCGGAAGCGGCGTTTGGCGGGGGCGGGGATCCGGGGGGGATGCCGTCTTTTGAGGTCGGGGCCGGGGAGATATCGGGCGGTTTCGGCCTGTTGACGGCGCTGGTCCGGGCCGGGCTGGCGGCCTCGAACAGCGAGGCGCGGCGTCTGGTCCGGGCCGGAGCGGTGCGGGTCAACGATCAGCCGCAAAGCGACGAGGCGCACCGGCTGAGCCGCAGCGAGGCGAATGCGCAAGGGGCGATCAAACTATCGGCGGGGAAGAAGCGCCACGCGCTGCTGAAGATTTTGCCCTGACTTTCAGGAGGGGCTTGGTGCCAGGCCCGGGGTTGCGCGGGGCGGGGTTTCGCCCCGGAATTCGAAGAGGCCGCGCAAGAATCCGGGGGCGAGTATGGACAGCGGATGGACGCGGGCGGTGACGGCTTTTTCATTGCCTTCGAGGGCGAAGGTGAGGCCGAGCAGCCCCTTGCCGCGGCCTCCGCCGAAGAGGGGGCCGATGATCGGCAGGCCGCCCAGAAAAGAGTTGAGGGCATAGGCGGGGGTCAAGGTTCCCTGCAAGGCGATGCTGCGGGGCGCGGCGCGGATATAGTTTCCGGAGAATGAGGTTCCCAGCGCCGGTCCGACCGCCCAGCTTTCGCCCAGATCGATGCGCTGCGGGGTGAGGGCGAAGGGGATTTTGAGATTTTCGAAGGCGATTCCGCGGTCATTGAGGGAGTCGCGGATTCCGGTGAGCGAGGCCAGGCTCAGCACCTGGGCGAAGCCGGGGGCATTGACGAGGCGGAATTTTTTGGCGGCGACCTCGCCTTCGAAAATCTGGGCGTTGTCGCCGGGGTCGATGCGGATATTTGCGGTGATGTCGAGTTCGCCGCCCTTGATGTCGGAGTAGAAATCAAGGCCGCGCAGGACGGCTCCGGCGTCGCCGGATGTGATGTCGAGGCGGCGGCGTTGATCGTCGCTGCGGCGCAGGCGGGCGGTGATCGGCGAGACGGCCTCGCCGACGATCTGGCCTTGCAAATCGAGATGATAGATCAGGCCGGCGCGGCTGTGGAAGCGCAGGCGTGAATCGCGAATGGCGACGCCGTTGAAGCCGATGCCCTCGCCGAGGCGGGCGTCGAAAACGAAGTCGAGCGCCTGGCCGGTTTCGCGTCCGGCTTCCCAGGAGTCTTCGCCCGCCTGTTCCCCGGTGGCCTGACGCAGGAAGGGGCGCAAATCGAAGCGCCGGGCCTCGACGTCGATATGGAGTTTGCCCTCCGGGCCGCGCTCCACGGCGAGGGAGAAGTCATTGTCGTCTCCGATTCGGATCACGGGCAAGCTGGCCCTTTGCACGGCGGCGGCGGGATTGAAGCTGATCTCGCCCTCCAGATTGAGCCTGTCGCCGCTCACCTTGACCCCGCGCAGATGAAGCGCGCCGGAGGCCTCGCGGATGACCTCGAAAGAGGCCTGGGCCTTGTCTCCGGCGGGCTTGCTCCAGCCGAATTGTGGCTGCCAGAGAAAACTGTCGGTGATGTCCAGCGAGACTTTTCCGGTGAATCCTCCATTTGCGCCGCGCAGCCGGATGGCGGCGCGAGCCGGGACTTCGGCCTGAAACGGCAAAAAGACTCCGCTCCGCTCGAGGAATTTGCTGTCGAGGCTCATATTCAGTTCGGCGTCCCAACCGGCGGCGGGGTCTGTCGTGTTGCGTCTCCAGTTGAAGCGGACCGGTATCGCATTGATTCGGGCTTCGCCGCGCATTTCGGCGCGGCCCTGCCGCAGGACGGCGCGCACCTCGCCGGTGGCGATGTTAAAGCGGCGGGGCGCGGCGGCGGAGTCGGCGGAACCGAGTCCGGCGGGGCCGAGTTTTGCGGTGAGATCGGCCTCGACATTGGCGGCGGCGAGGCGGCTGAGGGGGAAGGCGATGGTTCCGCTCAGCTTGGCGGAGCCGCCGAAATGTTCGGGGGCGAGGCCGGGATTGGAGACAAACCAGGACGAAGCGGTGAGCAGACCGGCGGCGGTTCCTTCAGCGTCGAGACGAGCCTTGCCTGTGATGCCGCCGTCCTGATCTCTTGCGATGGCCAGAGAGATTTCGGAAAAGTCGAGTTGCCCGGCGGCGGAGGTTTTTTGGATCGTGCAGTCGAGGGCGGCGGCGCGATAGGTGCACAACCCGCGCCCGCCGCGCATGGGCGGAGCGCTGGACAGATATGTAAAGACCGGCTCTCAAAGCGGGCGGCGAAGCCGATGACGATTTTTTTCCGGAGCGGGTCTCCAGCCTTCGCCGCCATGGCATCGGGGGGGACGGCGATATGGAAGAAGGCGTGGCTCAAATGGCCGTCTTTGAGATTGCGCTGCATCCACTGATGGGTGCGCGGGGCGAGGGCGGCGGGGAAAAGATGGACGATCTGGTTGAGGGGCAGGTTGCCGGCCTCGCCTTCGAGATCGAAGCCGGGCGATTGCCGCCCCGGCGCGATCCAGCCCTTGAAAGAAGCATTTCCGCCCAGGGTCTGGAGAGCGATGCGCTCGAAATGGACGATGGCGCCGCCATTGGCGAGGCGGGCTTCGAGGTCGAAGAAGGGGATGGAGATGAGTTCCGACTGGGGATTGGGCATCTCCCAGACCATGTCGCGCCCGGCGAGGCGCAAGAGGAGTCCGCCGCCGCCGGGGTCCGGCTGATAGACGAGCTGCCCCTTGAGATGGGCCTGGACGCCTTCGATTTTGTAGGTCATGCGCCGAATATCGAGGGCCTGGGCCTGGAAGTCATAGGTGATCTGCGCGGCGGCGTTGGTGATTTCGCGCATTTGGGCGGAGATGACCGGCAGGCGCAGTTGTCCATAGGAGGCGGCGAGGTCTGCGGTTCCCGAGCGCAGATGGCCGTCGGAGGCGATATCGAGCGAGAAGTCTCCGGCGACGGCCATGTCGAGATCGACGATGGAAGCAAGTTCGGGCAGGAGGGGCGTGAAGGTCTGGATGGGGAAATTTTGAACGTTACCGGTGAGGTGCAGGATATTTTCGCCGACAGCCTCGGCGCCGGTAAGGTTGAGGCGCCAGGATTGCCCGGTTGCGCCTCTGACGCCCTCGATGCGGCTGACGACGCCGTCCGGGGTTTTGTCGAGGGTGAAAGAGAGGTTGTCGGCGGACCATTTTCTGCCGCTGGCCTGATCGAGGAAGCGGAAATGGGCGTCCTCAATGAGGATGCTGGTGAGGTGGTTGAAGGGGGGCGGGCCGCCGGAGGGGGAATAGAGGCCGTTGAGGGAATCGGTGAGGAGGGCGAGATTGGCCATTTGTCCGGCGAGGGGGTCGGGGGGGGCGTCCTGGTCGAGGCTGAAGAAGAGGCTGACGCCGCCGCCGGCCTCGCGCACGACAGAGACGGTTGCGCCGGCGAGGTCGATCCAGACCGGGCGCAGTTGGCCGAAGAGCAGGGCGGATGCGCTCATGCCGACTTCGACGTTGCGGATATGGCCGCGCATATCGCGTGATTGCCCGATATGGAGGTTGCGCAGTTGGAGCGCGACGGCGCGATGGCGCTGTGACCATCTGATCTGGGCTTTTTCGATGGTGACGGGGAGGTTTGCGGCGGCGGCGGCGCTGCGCTCCAGGGCGGGGATGAAGGTTTCCAGGTCGAGCGGCCCGCGCTGCAGCGCCCAGAAGAGGACCAGCGCCGCCACCGTGACGAAGGCCAGCAGCCCGGCGGCGGCATCGAGAAGATATCTGGAAGTTCTGCGCAACATGCCCTTTCTCTCGCCAGCCTGCTGTTTTAGCCGGTTTTGAGCCGTTTTACCCGGTTTCCGCGCCCGGGATTCGGCCCGAATCCGAACATTTGTGGACCTGGCAGGTTAAATCTTTTGAAATCATTTTTGCATAAAAGCGTCTGCGAGGTTAAATTCGCCTTCCAGGAGGGGCGAGCCGCATCCGGCCGGGGTTATGCGGCCTGCGGCGCCGGGGGGAGGATCCCTCCCCCGCGCTGATAAGGGACAAAGAGATGAGGCTGATCGGAGGCAAAACCCGCAGACCGGCGAGGCGGAAGCCTTTGGGCGTTTTTCTTTCGCGCCGCCGGGGTTTTGGCGGTTTTTTTCCTCGCCTTGAAGATCGCCAGTTTTATATGCGTCACCGGGGCCGGGTCAGGATTGCGGTCCTGACGCCGCGCACCCAGATTTGCCTTGTTGCGGCGGCGGCGCTGCTGTTGTCGTGGCTGGTCTATGCCTCTGCGGCGGTTCTGTTTCAGAAGCGCTCGGTCTGGCTGGCGCAAGACAACGCGGTGCGCACCCAAAGCGCCTATCAGGGGCGTCTGGGGGAGATGCAGGAGGCCTATGAGGAGCTGAATCTGCGCCTTGCCGAGGCGCAGCGGCGCTTTGACCGGATTACTCGGGAGCTGGAAGAGCGCCACCGGAATCTGGCGGCGCTGATCGGGATGCGCGACCCGCTGGGGATCGCTCTTGAGGAGCGGCGCAAGAAGATGGAGAAGTTTGACAAAACGGACCGGAAGGCAAAGCCGGACAAGGCGAGCCGCATATTTCCGATGCGGATGGATGACTCGGTGTTGCTGCTCTCGCGTCCGGATTCGCGCGGCAGCGTGGTCGGCGAGGTGATGGCGGCGGCGCTGGCGCCGGAGTCTTTCCGCTATGTTTTGTCGCAGACTGGCGATTCCGCCTTTGACCGGATCGCAGAGCGGGTTGGGGCGCTCGACCGGTCACAGCAAGCGATTCTCGACCATCTGGACGAAGAGACGGTTCTGCAATCGCGGGCCTATGAGCGGCTGATCCGGGCGACGGAGTCGCTGGACGCCGATCTGTTGGCCCAGCGTCTTGCCGAATCTGCGCCTGCTGCGCCTGCTGAAGAAGCGGTCGGAGGGCCGTTTGTTCCGCTGCCGGAGACGGCGGCAACGGCGGCGGGGGTGAAGGACAAAGCCTCGGGGCCGGCGGCGGTCTTGCGGGTGCGGAACGGGATCGCCCGGCTTCTGGATCTGGAGCGCTCGCTGCTCCATCTGCCTCTGGCCGCTCCGATGGGTTCGTATTACATCACGAGCGGCTTCGGCCCCCGGGTTGATCCATTCACCCAGAAATGGGCCTGGCACGAAGGGGTCGATCTTGCCGCCGACGCGGACAGCATGATTTGGGCGCCGCTGCCCGGCAAGGTCGTCTTTTCCGGAAGGGCGCGCGGCTATGGCCTCCTTGTCGAGATCGACCACGGCCACGGCATCATGACCCGCTACGGGCATCTCAAAAAAGTTTACGTCAAGGCCGGGGATCGTCTGGATTTTGCAGGACAAATTGGCGTGGTGGGGAGTTCCGGGCGCAGCACGGGCGACCATCTCCATTACGAGATCCTGCTCGACGGCAAGGCCTATGACCCGTGGAAGTTTCTGGAGGCCGGGCGCCATGTTTTCGAAATCAAAGGCTAGTTCGGGCTCCTTGCTTCCCCGGCTGAAGACGTCGGGAGGCGTGCCTTCGCTGGTCAGCGCCGGGGCGTCGTTTGTCGGCGACATCACGGCAGACGGCGAGGTGCAGGTTGACGGCAGGGTCAAGGGGAGTATCAGCGCGCAGATGGTGATTGTTTCCATCGGGGCTGAAATTGTGGGGGACATCACCTGCGAGTCTGTCGAGATTAAAGGCAATGTCAAAGGCAATGTGCGGGCGCGGCAGGTGAGTCTGTCGTCGGAGAGTCATATTGAGGGCAATGTTCATCACGAAGAGTTGAGCATTGAGCCGGGGGCGTTCGTGCATGGCGAATGCCGGCACGAGGCTTTTTCCGGGCCGATTCCTGCGCCTGACGACATCGTGCTACAAGGCGAGGGAGCGGCCAATGGGGCGGCGGCGGAGGCCAAACAGCCGTCCTCCCCGGAAACGGGCAGCGATTCCAGGTCCGGCGGCGCTTCGGGGGGCGAAAAGCGGTCTGGCCGCGCGCGCGGCTAGGGTTTGCGGCCTGCCGCCTCGCGGGCGAGGGCGGCGGTGAGGAAGGGGTCGAGTTCGCCGTCGAGCACATCCTGTGGCCGGGGGCTTTCGAGGCCGGTGCGCACGTCTTTGACCATCTGGTAGGGTTGCAGGACGTAAGATCGAATCTGCCGCCCCCAGCCGATTTCCTCCTTGTTGCTCTGGACGGACTGGGCTTCTTCGCGGCGGCGGCGCAGTTCGGCCTCATAGAGGCGGGCGCGGAGCATTTGCCAGGCGGTGGCGCGGTTTTTGTGCTGCGAGCGCTCGTTCTGGCACTGCACGACGATTCGGCTGGGCAGGTGGGTGATCCGCACGGCGCTGTCGGTGGTGTTGACATGCTGTCCGCCGGCGCCGCTGGCGCGATAGGTGTCGATGCGCACGTCGCTGTCCTTGATCTCGACGGAGATGGTCTCGTCGACGACCGGATAGACCCAGACGCTGGCGAAACTGGTGTGCCGGCGCGCCCCGGCGTCGAAGGGCGAGATGCGCACGAGGCGGTGGACGCCCGACTCGGATTTGAGCCAGCCATAGGCCCGGCTCCCGCCGATCTTGAGGGTGGCGGATTTGATTCCGGCTTCCTCGCCGTCGCTTTGCGAGACCATCTGCGCCGGGCGGGCGGCGGCGCGGGCCCAGCGCTGATACATGCGCAGGAGCATGGCGGCCCAGTCCTGGCTTTCGGTTCCGCCCGCCCCGGCATGGACTTCCAGATAGCAGTCATTGCCGTCGGCTTCGGCGTTGAAGAGGGCTTCCCATTTGCGGCGGGCGGCCTCGGCGGCGAGCTGTTTGAGGGCGGCGAGAATTTCCTGCTCCATCACCGGATCGGGTTCGGCGCGGAGCAGATCAAGCAGGGCCAGATTATCTTCGAGCGCCTTTTCGATCCGCGCCGAGGCGTCGAGCGCCTCCTCGATCTGGGCGCGGCGGCGCATCACCGCTTGCGCGCGGACCGGATCGTTCCAGAAGCCGGGGGCTTCGCTTTGCCGGGTCAGTTCAGCGAGGCGGGCGCGGGCCTGCTCCGGGTCAAAGGCGCCTCCTCAGCAGTTCCAGCGACTGCCTGATGTCTTCGGCCAGCGCTTCGGCGCCGGGGGTTTCGCCGCCATGCCCAATTACCTGCGCCATTAATAGAGCCCTCCGGTTCCCGGAATTTCCTTCGCGCCGAAATCCTCTTCCGGGGGGGGCGTTTCGGCGGCCTCGCCGGAGTCGGAAAGTTCGGTCTCGCTGTCCGGCCCGTCTCCGGTTTTGAAGGCTTCCCAGATGGCTCCGGGACTTTCGCTTTCGACCTGGCGGCCCGTCTCCAGATTGATCCGGCGCAGTGCGATCCCGGTCGGGACGCGGAAGGGCTGGGCGGGCTGGGCGGCCAGCGCGCGGCGCATGAAATCGGCGAAGATCGGGGCGGCGGCCCGTCCTCCGGTTTCGCCGCGGCCCAGCGTCTCCGGCTCGTCGAAGCCAACGAAAACGCCGGTCACCAGATCGGGCGCAAAGCCGACAAACCAGGCGTCGCGCTCGCCATTGGTGGTGCCGGTTTTTCCGGCGATGGGGCGCTCGCCGGTTGCGGCGGCGCGGCCTGTTCCACGCCGGACGACGCCTTCCAGCATGGAGACGATCTGATAGGCGGTCTGGGCGCTGACGATTCGGTCGCGGGTGTCGGGCAGGCCGGGCGGCGGCTGGCCGGCATAGATGTCGGCGTCGCACTGCCAGCAGCGCCGCCGGTCCTGCCGGAAGAGCGTGCGCCCCCGGCGGTCCTGAATGCGCGAGACGAGCGTGGGCTCGACCCGCCGTCCGCCATTGACCAGCGCGGCATAGGCGGCGGTCAGGCGCAGGAGGGTGGTCTCCTCCTGGCCCAGGGCGATTCCCAATTCGGGGCGGACATCTTCGACGAGGCCGAAGCGCTTGGCATATTCGATGATCGGGGGCAGCCCGACGGCCTGCGCCAAATGGACGGTCATCAGGTTGCGCGACTTTTCGAGCGCGCTGCGCAAGGTTCCGCGTCCGTGGAAGGACCGGCCATAGTTTTCGGGCTTCCAGAGCAGATTGCTTTCGGCGCGCGGCGCGGCGAAGGGGACGTCGAGCAGGATGCTGGCGGGGGTGAAGCCATGATCGAGGGCGCTGGCATAGACGAAAGGCTTGAAGGCCGATCCCGGCTGTCTCCAGGCCTGGGTTGCGCGGTTGAATTGGCTGAGGGGGAAGCTGAATCCGCCGCTCAGGGCCAGGACCTGGCCGGAATGGGGGTTCATGGCGACCAGCGCGCCGTTGACGCGCGGGATTTGGCGCAAGGCGTATTGGGGGAGTCCGGTTTCCACAGGTTTCGCCAGAGATTCGACATAGACGACATGGCCGACTTCGAGGACGTCGGCGGGGATTTTGACCGGTGGGGCGAGGGTTCCGTCAGCCCGCACGGCGCGGGCCCATTTGAGTTCGGCGAGGGGGATGAAGCCGTTTTCGGGCGGGGCCAGACTTGCGGCGGATTCGGGGCTGGGGGGGGCGGGAGGGGGCCGTAGCCCGATGCGGGCCCCGGCCTCGTTCAGCGAGAGGACGACGGCCAGCCGCCAGGGGGTGAAATCGGGCGGGGGCGACATGCGGGCGAGGGCGGCGGGCCAATAGGCGCCGGCTTTGATTTTGCGGATGGCTCCGCGCCAGCCATGCCGCCGGTCATAGGCGGAAAGCCCCCGGCGCAGACTGGCATGGGCGAGGTCCTGAAGGCGGGGATCGAGCGTGGTGCGGATGGACAGGCCGCCTTCGTAGAGAGTTTTGCGGCCATAGAGGTCCTGGGTCCGGCGGCGGACTTCTTCGACGAAATATTCGGCATGGAGCGTCGCGCGGGGGGCGGCACTGGAGGCGATGAGGTCCTGGGCGCGGGCCTGTGCGGCCTGATCGGGGGTGATGTAGTTGTTGCGGACCATTCGGCCCAGCACCCAGTTGCGGCGGGTGGTGGCGCGCTGGCGGTTTCGGACCGGGTGGTAGTTGTTCGGCCCCTTGGGGAGGGCGGCGAGATAGGCGGTTTCGGCGAGGGTGAGTTCGGGGAGAGACTTGCCGAAATAGCTCAGCGCGGCGGCGGCGACGCCATAGGTTCCCTGGCCCATATAGATTTGGTTGAGATAGAGTTCGAGGATTTGCTCTTTGGTGAGGACGCGCTCGAGGCGGAGGGCGAGGAGGGCCTCCTTGATTTTGCGCTCCAGACTGACGCGATGCGAGAGGAGGAAGTTTCGGGCGACCTGCTGGGTGATGGTCGAGCCGCCGATCGGCCTTCGCCCGCGCGCGACGTTGAGGACATTGACGGCCAGCGCGCGGAAGATGCTGCGCGGATCAATGCCGGAATGCTGGAAGAATTTCTTGTCTTCGGCGGAGAGGAAGGCGTGGATCAGATCGGGGGGGATGGTTTCGATGGGGACGAAGATTCGGCGTTGGCGGGCGTATTCGGCGGCGAGGGTTCCGTCGGCGGCGTAGACGCGCGACAGGACGGCGGGCTGATAGTTGGAGAGGTGCTCGTGGCTGGGCAGGTCGGCGGTCATGCGCCAGAGCAGGAAGCCGACCCCTGCGCCGAGGACGATCAGGCCCAAAGCGCCGAGCATTGAGAGATAAGCGAGGAAGCGGAGCATGAGGCCTCCGGACGTGCGGTCTTCTCCTGCGAAGGAAGGCGGCCCTCCAGTTTTCCGCGAGGGTGGAAGACGTTTTCAGTCTAGCAGAAAAAGGCGGGCGGTTTGAGGGTGTTTTTTTGTGGTGGAGGCGAGTTCGGGGCGGAAGAAGCGGTCGAGGGACCGGGCGATCCGCCTGGCGAGTTTGGCCTGCCAGCGGGGATTTGCGAGGTTTTGAGCGTCGCGGCGATTGCTGAGGAAGCCCAGTTCGAGGAGGAGCGAGGGGACGTCGGGGGCGGAGAGGACGTGGAAATCGGCGAAGCGGTGGGGCGGATCAAGCAGGGGCGCGGCGGGAGGGATATGGGGCAGGAGGGCACGGGCGGCGGCTTGGGAGCGGGTTCGGCTTTCGCGCCGGGCGAGGTCGATCAGGATGGCGTGGGCGGGGGGCAGGGCGTGTTCGAGGCCGAGGCCGGGGACGAGTCCGGCGGCGTTTTCGCGCCGGCTGAGGCGGGCGGCATGGGCATCGGAGGCCTTATCGGAGATGGAGTAGATGGCGAAGCCGCCGACGCGGTGATCAGGGTTGGAATCGGCATGGATGGAGATGAAGAGGTCGGCGCTACGGGCGCGAGCGAAGGCGACGCGCCGGGCCAGCGGCAGGAAGTGATCGCCGCGCCGGGTGAGGACGGCCTTGAAGCCGGGCCGGGCCGAGATTTCGCGGACCAGATGACGGGCAAAGGCGAGGGTGATGTCTTTCTCGCGCAATCCGGCGGGGCCGACGGCGCCGGGATCATGGCCGCCATGACCGGGGTCGATGACGATGATTCGGCTTTTGCGCGCCTGTCCGGCTTCGGCGGGAGGCGCGAGTCCGGCGGTCAGGAGCAGGAAAGGCAGAAGGACAAGGCTTATTCGGCGAAAAACAGGCATGGCGGAAGGGTCCGGCGGAGCGGGAGGGCGCGAAAATCGATTCCCTCTCATCAAGACCCCGGAATGGTTCATAAAGCGTGAAGATCGGGGCGGGAGGGATCGGTCGTGTGGTATTTTCTTGCGGTCACCGGGCCAAGCGGTTGAGCGGCTTGCCAAGCCGGTCTGTGGTCGGCTAGAAGGGTGGCAGATTTTTCGGCCTTCCAAATGCGCCATTGTGGCCGCCCCTTGGAAAAGAGCGCGTCCCATGCGCCGGGAAGGCCCGGAATTGCGGAGCGGCACCGGCGGCGACGCCTTCAGAGGATTTCACTTCTGATCTAGCCCCGCCCTGCTCTGCGCTTTGAAGAAACGGCTTCGCGGACTTCCTTTCATGCACGGACAGAGAATTCCAGCGTTCGGCCCGCCGCTTTGCGCGGGCGGGCGGTCTGCGGCCCCCCAACATAGACGGATGTCCACCCCTGGCGCGCCTGACCGCCGCCGTGGCGTGCGGCTCCGTGGAGAGAGTTCCCATGACCAGAAAAATACTGATCGACGCCTCCCACCCGGAGGAGACCCGGCTTGCGATTTTGGACGGCAAGCGGGTTGAAGACTTTGAGGCCGAGACCCGGAGACAGATTCGCGGCAATATTTATCTTGCGCGTGTGACGCGGGTTGAGCCGTCGTTGCAGGCGGCGTTTGTTGATTATGGCGGCAACCGGCACGGCTTTTTGGCCTTTTCGGAGATTCACCCCGACTATTTTCAGATACCGGTGGCCGACCGCGAGGCGCTGGAGGCGCGCCAGCGCGAGGAGGAGCAGGCCGAGTCGGCCCGGGAAGAAGCAGAAACTGCGGACGAGGCTGAGGGCGGGACGGCGGTTTCCGCCGGAGAGACGACAGAAGGAGACGGGGGCGAGGACGACTGGCTCGACGACGCTCTTTCCGGCCCCGGCAGTTTTGCACCCGACTTTTATCCCGATCTGGACGAGTTGGATCGGGGCCGCCCTGCGCCGCGCCTGACGCGCGGCGCGCCGCGCGCGGCGCGCGCGCCGCGCTCCAGTCAGCGTTCTGCGCCGCGCCGGGTGTCTTTTCACGACACCTATAAGATTCAGGAGGTGATCCGGAACCGGCAGGTGATTTTGATTCAGGCGGTTCGGGAGGAGCGCGGCGGCAAGGGGGCGGCGATGACGAGTTATCTGTCGCTGGCCGGGCGCTATTGCGTTCTGATGCCGAACACGCGCAGCGCCGGGGGCGTTTCACGCCGGATCGAGGGCGAAGACCGCCAGCGCCTGAAGGGCATTTCCGGCGCGCTGGACGTGCCGGAAGGGATGAGTCTGATTGTGCGCACGGCGGGGTCGGGCCACTCGAAGCCGGAGATTCGGCGCGACTTCGACTATCTCCTGCGCCTGTGGGAGAACATCCGCAGTCTGACGCTGGAATCGACGGCCCCCAGTTTGATCTATGAGGAGGGCAATCTTGTCCGCCGCGCCTTGCGCGATCTCTATGGCAAGAACATTGAGGAAGTGGTCATTGAGGGCGAGGAGGCCTGGCGGGAGGCGCGGGCGTTTATGCGCCTTTTGCTGCCCGGCCATGTGAAGAACATTCACAAGCATGAGGGTCCGGAGCCGCTGTTTGCCGGCAGCGGGGCGGAGGAGCAGTTTGAGGAGATTTTGTCGCCGCGGGTTCCGCTGAAGTCGGGGGGCTATCTGGTGATCAATCCGACCGAGGCGCTGGTTGCGATCGATGTGAATTCGGGGCGGGCGACGCGGGAGCATAATATTGAGGAGACGGCGCTGAAGACCAATCTGGAGGCCGCCGAGGAGTTGGGCCGCCAGCTTCGCCTGCGCGATCTGGCGGGGCTGATTGTGGTTGACTTCATCGACATGACCGAGGCGCGCCATATTCGCGATGTGGAGCGGCGGGTGCGGGACTGCCTGAAGGGCGACCCGGCGCGGGTTCAGACGGGGCGGATCAGCGCCTTCGGGCTTTTCGAGATGTCGCGCCAGCATTTGCGTCCGAGTTTCTGGGAAGGGCGGATGGAGTCGTGTCCGCATTGCGAAGGGCGGGGCCGGGTCTATTCGGCGGCGGCTTTGACGTTGCGCGCGTTGCGCGCAGTTGAGAAACGGGCGCGGAGCCATCGCGGCGGAGGCCGGATTGTTCTGCGGGTCCCGTGGCGAAGCGCGCTTTACATTTTCAACCACAAGCGTGAATGGCTGTCGCGCTTTCAGGAGCGGCACGGGGTTGAGGTTGAGATCAGCGCCGATCCGGGGCATGAGACTCTGCCGGAGGGCTTTGCGGTGGAGGCCGCGCGTGACCGGGACCGGGACCGGAGCCGGGGCGGCGGGCGGTCTTCGCGGGCGGAAGGAGCGGTTCGGATTGAGACGGCTTATGGGGCCGATGCCGGTTCTTCGGAAGAGGAGGCCGGGGCGGCGGGCCGGACGGAGGAGGATGAGTCGGGGCGGCGGCGTGCGCGGCGCGGCAGGCGCGGCGGACGGCGGCGCGACCGGGAGCGGGACGCCGAGGCCGCCGGCGCCCCACCCTCTGCGCCGCAAGAGGACTGGCCGGAGGAGGCTCCGCCCCCCGACCCGGCCCAGAGCGAGGCCGTGGAAGGCTGATTTGACCCCCCGGCCTGCGGGTTCTAGGCTGGCGGGAGGGCAGAGGGAGGCCACGGAAGGGCCTGATTATGTTGCGATCTGTATCCGGATATTTTCTGTCGGCGCTCCCTGCGATTGCCGGATTTGCGCTGACGCTGGGCCTGGCTCCTCTGGCCTCGCGGGCCGAGATTCTTGATGCGGAAACGGAAGCGCTGTTGCACAGCTATGCGGCGCCCTTGATTGAGGCCGCCGGACAGCCGCCCGGCTCGATTCGGGTTTTGATCGAAGGGTCGCCGCAGGTCAATGCGTTTGCCCTGCCGGGTCTGGTTCAGGTGAACAGTGAATTGTTCCTGAGGAGCCAAGCCCCGGAGGAAATCCAGGGGATTATCGCCCATGAGATTGCGCATATTGCGCTGGCGCATTTTCCGGTTCGCCGCCGGGCGCGGGAGGGCGGTGTGTTGATCACGCTGGCCTCGGTTTTGCTGGGGGTGGGGGCGGTTCTGGCCGGGCAGCCGGAGGGGGCGATTCTGGCCCCGGCGGCGGCGCTGCACATTGCGCGCAGCAGCGAGTTGTCGGTCAGCCGCACGACCGAGTCCGCCGCGGACAGCGCCGCTTTGACGTATATGGATCGTGCGGGGATTTCGGGGCGGGGTTTGATCAATTTTTTCCGGCGTGAATTTGCTTCGGAGATTCGGCTGCAGGAGGAGGCCTACCGCACCCGGATCAGCCCCTATGTTGTGACGCATCCGCTGCCCCGCGAGCGTCTTCAGGCTCTGGAGGCGCGGGTTTCCGAGAGTCCTTACGCCGGGGCGGAAGCGCCGCCCGGCCTTCAGCATCGCCACCGGATGGTTCAGGCGAAATTATTTGCCTTTCTGCGCGGCTCCGGCGAGACGCTGGCCCGCTACCCGCTTGACGACGAGAGCCAGCCGGCGCGTTATGCGCATGTTTTGATGTTCTCGAAGGAGCGCAAGCTGAAGAAGGCTCTGGAGCGGATTGACGGGCTGATTGCGGAGGAGCCGTCCAATCCCTTTTTCCATGAGTTGAAGGGCTATGTTTTCTCGCGGGCGGGTCTTTACGAGGAAGCGGGCGAACAATATGAGAAGTCGGTTGCGCTTGCGCCGGAGAATGCGCTTTTGCAGTTGGCGGTTGGGGAGGCATTGGTTCTTTCCGAGGATGAAGGTGCGATCCGGCGTGCGCTGCCCTATTTGAAGCTGGCGGGGGCGCGGGTGGTGACGCGGCCTTATGCGCATCGCCATCTGGCGGTGGCCTATGATCGTTTGCGGAGGCCGGGGATGGCGGCGCTGGCGCAGGCGGAGGCGCTGAGCGCCGAGACCGAGAGGCTCGACGAGCTGTACCGGCTGGGGGCGAGCGATCAGGCGCGCGATGCGATTGCGCAATACCGGGTTCAGACGATTTGTCACACGAGCCGGGCCTTGTTGCGGCTTCCGGCGGGCAATCGGGTTGGGCGTCTGCGGGCGCAGGATATTGATCTTGTCAATCGCGAGCAGTTGGAGCGTTTTCATCCACGAGTTTTCCGCCGTCTGGGTTCCGAGTTGAAGAAGACATGTTTCGGCGTTGGCTGAGGGGGTGCCTGGCGTTTCTGATTGCGGGGCTTGGGGGTGCGGGGGTCTCCGGGGCGGGCGAGCCGGGTCGGGTTTTCACGCCGGGGGAGGAGGCGGAGATTCGCGAGATTGTGCGCGGCTATCTTCTGGAGAATCCGGATGCGGTGGTTGAGATCATGCGCAAGGCGCAAGATCATGTTCGGGTGCAGGCGGCGGCGGCGCAGCGCGAGAAGATTGCGGACCATATGACTGAGTTGGGCTCGCCGGGTCTGGCGGCGTTTGTCGCGGGCAATCCGGCGGGGACTTTGACTGTGATTGAGTTTTTTGATTATCAATGCTCGGCCTGCCGCGCGACGTTTCCGGAATTGATGGAGGCGGTGCGCGAAGACGGGGATATTCGGCTGATTTTGCGCGAGATGCCGGTTTTCGGCCCGGTTTCGACTTTGGCGGCGCAGGCGGCGGCGGCGGCGGCGCGGCAGGGGAAATATTTGCAGCTGCACAGCGGTCTGATGACGACGCCGGGGCGGCTGGACGAGGCGCGGATTTTG
This sequence comes from Alphaproteobacteria bacterium, assembly GCA_965204775.1. Taxonomy (GTDB): domain Bacteria; phylum Pseudomonadota; class Alphaproteobacteria; order JAPOUT01; genus CBDBFH01. Next base: position 79,051 of record CBDBFH010000022.1, on the reverse strand, counting down.
GCGATTGCCGGGCAGCTGGGTTTGGACGCCGCCCGGCTGCGCAATGATATGCAAAGTTCTGCGCTGGCGGATGCTTTGGCGCGCAATCGTGATCTGGCGCGCAGTTTGGGTTCGAAAGGCACTCCGGCGTTTATTTTGGGCGGCGAATTGCTCAATCGCGGGGCGGATCGGAGCGGTTTTCTGTCGCTGTTCCGCGAAACCCGCGCCCGGCTGGCCCACCGGGGCCGGTAGGGGACTAAGCGTCGGGGGCCGGGGAGGAGGGATCGGCGGTCCATTTGCGCTTCATGCGTCCGGCGAGCCAGGCCAATCTTCCGGCTTCGACGGCGTGTTTCATGGCGCGGGCCATGCGGACGGGGTCGCGGGCCTGGGCGATGGCGGTGTTCATCAAGACGCCGTCGCAGCCCAGTTCCATGGCGATGGCGGCGTCGGAGGCGGTGCCGACGCCGGCGTCGACCAGAACCGGCGCTTTGGCCTGCCGGACGATCAGGCGGATATTGACCGGATTGCAAATCCCCAGCCCGGAGCCGATGGGCGCGGCCAGCGGCATGATGGCGGCGCAGCCCATTTCTTCCAGTCTGGCGGCGAGGAGCGGATCGTCGCTGCAATAGACCATAACCGTGAAGCCGTCGTCGAGGAGCATTTTGGCGGCGCGGAGGGTTTCGGGCATATCGGGATAGAGGGTTGTCTCGTCTCCGATGACTTCGAGTTTGACGAGGTCCCACCCGCCGGCGGCGCGGGCGAGGCGCAGGGCGCGGACGGCTTCTTCGGCGGTGCGGCATCCGGCGGTGTTGGGCAGGTAGGTGTAGCGTTCGGGATCGACGTAATCGGTGAGGCGGGGGCTGGCGGGGTCGGTGAGGTTGACGCGGCGCAGGGCGACGGTGACGATCTCGGCGCCGGAGGCTTCGATGGCGCGGGCGGTTTCGGCGTAGTCGCGGTATTTGCCCGTGCCGACGATCAGGCGCGAGCGAAACGACCGGCCCCCGATGACAAGCGGGGCGGGGGGCGGGGGGCGGCTCATGCGCCGCCGCCGACGAAATGGACGATTTCGAGCCGGTCGCCGGGGGCGATCCGCACCGCGTCATAGGCGGAGGCGGGGACGATCTCCAGATTGCGCTCGATGGCGACCGTGCCGTCGGGAATGCCCAGCATGGCGAGCATGGCGCGCAGGGTGAGGGCTTCGGGCAGGTCGCGCGGCTGGCCATTGATGGTGACTTGCACGGCTCTCGCGGCTCTTTCGGCGGCTCTTAACGGCCCGTCAATCTATTCCGGGCGATCATGCGCGCAAAGGCGGCCAGGGGCAAGCGGCTTTTGCTTTCGGGCGAAAGGGCCTATAACCCGTTCGGCCTTCGGTTTCCCAGCGGCGGATCGCCTCATGCCTGACGCGAAGCGGATTGACATTCTCAACGGCCCCAATCTTAATCTTTTGGGTTCGCGCACGCCGGAGATTTACGGGCGCGAGACGCTGTCCCAGATTGAGCGCGCCTGCCGGGCGCGGGCCGGGGCGTTGGGGGTTGAGTTGATTTTTCTGCAGAGCAACGGGGAGGGGGCGTTGATTGAGGCGGTTCACGAAGCGCGGTCGCGGGCATCGGGTCTGGTGATCAATGGCGGGGGTTACAGTCATACATCGGTTGCGCTGCTGGATGCGCTGCTGGCGGTGGAGGCGCCGGTGATTGAGGTGCATGTGTCTAACATTTACCGGCGGGAGTTTTTCCGGCGGCGTTCGCTGATTTCGCGTGCGGCGGACGGGGTGATTTGCGGTCTGGGGGGCCGGGGCTATCTGCTGGCGCTGGAGGCGCTGGCGGGGTCCGGCGGTCTGGCGAAAGTCTGATGGCGGCGGGGGGCGGCAAAAATGGCGGCCCGCAGATTGACCGGAGACTGATCCGGGATCTGGCCAAACTTATGGAAGAGACCGGCCTGACGGAAATCGAGCTGGACGCGGGCGGGGTGCGCATGAGGGTGGCGCGGGCGGCGGTGGCGGCGCAGCCGTCTGTTCCGGCGGCGCCCCCGGCTTCGGCGCAGGGCGCGGCGTCTGAGGTGAAGCCTGCTTCGGCGGCGGAGTCCGGTCCGACGGCTGGTGCCGGTCCACCGGCAGGGGCGGTCACCTCGCCGATGGTGGGGACGGCCTATCTTGCGCCTGAGCCGGGCGCGCCGGTTTTTGTCAAAGTCGGCGACACGGTCGCCCAGGGCCAGGTTCTTCTGATTGTCGAGGCGATGAAGACGATGAACCATATTCCCGCGCCGCATGGGGGGACGGTCCGGCAGATTGCGATTGAGGACGGCCAGCCGATTGAATATGGCGATGTCTTGATGGTCATCGCGTGAGGGTGCGGGATGTTCGAGAAGGTTCTGATCGCCAATCGCGGTGAGATTGCGTTGCGGATTCACCGGGCCTGCAAGGAGATGGGGATTGCGACGGTGGCGATTCACTCGACGGCGGACGAGCATGCGATGCATGTGCGGCTGGCGGATGAGAGCGTTTGCGTCGGCCCGGCGGCGGCGCGGGAGAGTTATCTGAACATTCCGGCGATCATTGCCGCGTGCGAGATCACGGGGGCGGAGGCGGTTCATCCGGGCTACGGGTTTTTGTCGGAGAATGCGCGTTTTGCGCAGATTTTGTCGGAGCACGAGATTGCCTTTATCGGCCCGTCGGCGGAGCATATTCGTCTGATGGGCGACAAGATTGCGGCGCGGGAGACGGCGGCGCGGCTGGGGCTGCCGGTGGTTCCGGGCTCGACCGAGGCGGTCGCCGATGCCGAACAGGCCGGGCGGATTGCGCAGGAGCTGGGCTATCCGGTTCTGGTCAAGGCGGCGGCGGGCGGCGGCGGGCGGGGGATGAAGGTTGTGCGCAAAAGCGGCGAGCTGGCGCGGGCGCTGGCGTCGGCGGCGGCGGAGTCGCAGGCGGCGTTTGGCGACGGCACGCTGTATATCGAGAAATATCTGGACCGCCCGCGCCATATTGAGATTCAGGTTCTGGGCGACGGGCAGGGCCGGGCGGTTCATCTGGGCGAGCGGGACTGCTCCTTGCAGCGGCGGCATCAGAAGATTCTGGAGGAGGCCCCCTCCCCCGCCCTCAATGCCTCGGACCGCAGGCGGATCGGCGATCTGGCGGTTCGGGCTTCGCGCAAATTGGGCTACAGCGGCGCGGGGACGTTTGAGTTTCTGTATTCGCAGGGGCGGTTTTTCTTTATCGAGATGAACACGCGGCTTCAGGTTGAGCATCCGGCGACGGAGCTGGTGACCGGGATTGATCTGGTGCGCGAGCAGATTCGGATTGCGAGCGGCGCGGCGCTGGAGATGCGCCAGCGGGATATTGTCTTCCGGGGCCATGCGATTGAATGCCGGATCAATGCGGAGAATCCGGAGACTCTGATGCCCAGTCCGGGGACGATCAGCGCCTATCATCCGCCGGGGGGTCCGGGGGTTCGGATTGACTCGGGGGTTTATGGCGGCTACCGGATTCCGGTGCATTACGACAGCATGATTGGCAAGTTGATTGCGCATGGCAACAGCCGCACCGAGTGTCTGATGCGCCTGCGGCGGGCGCTGGACGAGTTTGTGATCGAGGGGGTTCAGACGACGATTCCGCTGTTCCGCCAATTGTTGAAGGAGCCGGACATTGCCGACGGGGCCTATCACATTCACTGGCTGGAGGGCTGGCTGGAGGGGCGGCGCAAGGAGCGGGCGTCCGGCTGATGCGGGCTTTTCCGCCATCGGCGCAGAGGGATGCCTCGCGGATTTTATGGGCGCTGGCGCGCGGGTCGTTTCCGATGGCGGAGGCGCGGCAGGCGCGGGAGTTTCACTTTATCGAGCCGCCGATGCGGGCGGTGGTGCCGCTGGACCGCTTTCATATTCCGGTGCGCCTGCGGCGGACGATTCGGCGCGCGCCGTTTGCGGTGCGGATCGACCATGATTTCGCGGGGGTGGTCGCGGCCTGCGCCGCGCCGGGGCGCGGACGCGAGACGACCTGGATCAACCGGCAGATTCACGACGCCTATTGCCTGCTGCACGCGCAAGGTCATGCGCATTCGGTTGAATGCCGCCTCGACGGCGTTCTGGCCGGGGGCCTGTATGGGGTTGCGGTCGGCGGGGCGTTTTTCGGCGAGAGCATGTTCACCCGCCTGCGCGACGCCGGGAAGATTGCGCTGGTCTATCTGGCGGCGCGGCTGATTGCCGGGGGGTTTCGCCTGTTCGACGCGCAATTTCTGACCGAACATTTGCGCCAATTCGGGGCGGAAGAGATTCCCGCCGCCCTGTTTCGCCGCCGCCTGCGGGAGGCGCGGGCGGTTGAGGCGGATTTTTACTCCTTGCCGGACGGGGCCGATCCGGCGGCAGTCGTGCATTTGACCGGCCACAAGTCATAGACCGGATGTTCGAGCGGATGGACGGCGGGGCTGGAGGCGAACATCCAGCCGGAGAAGATGCGCGCACCCTGCCGGCTGCCGGAGGCGGGGCGGGCGCGGTCGAAGACTTCGACGAAGACGAAGCTTTCCGGCCTTTCTTCGGGCGGCGCGGCGCTGCATGAGGAGACGCGAATGTCGAGGGTTCCAAAAGAGGCGGTTGCGCCGACGGCGACGGGCAGGTCGCTGACGCGGCCCGAGATTTTGTCGAGCGCCTTGAACCACGCGGTGGGGGGCGGGTTTTCTTCGGCATTGACGGCGGCGGCGGCGAGCGCCAGCACCAGGGCCGCCGCCGGGGCCGCCCGCTTCACTGCTGTCCGCCGGAGCCGAAGATGAATCTGCCGATCAACCCCATCAGATCGACCGCACCGGTGGTCACGGAGATTTCGCTGCCGTTTTCGAGCGCATCTTCTGCGCCGCCGGGGGTGAGGGAAATATATTGCTGTCCGAGGAGTCCGGCGCTGGTGATGCGCGCGCTGGTGTCTTCGGGCAGGCGGTAGGCGGGGTCGAGGTCCATGGAGACGAGGGCGCTGAAATTATCGGGATCAAGGCGCATGGCGCTGACCGATCCGACCTTGATTCCGGCGAGGCGAACATCCGCGCCCAGCGCGAGGCCGTCGACGCGATCGAATTCGGCGACGACCTCATAGCCCCGGCTGGCAGACAGGCCCGCCGTGCGATAGGCATAGACGAAGAAGACACCGGCCACGACCAGCACGACCGCGCCGATCAGGGTTTCGACGATATTGCCTTGCATCAGGGTTTCTCCTGTTTTGTTTTGACCGCGCCGCCGGGCTGCCAGGGCTGGTAGTCGCCGGTTGCGGCGGGCCGCTGCGCCTGGGTGAGCAGGCTGCCCTGCGGACGCCAGGCGCGGGGGGTTCCAGTCATATTGGGCAGATGCGGCTTGCGCCAGCGCGGGGCGGGGGCGGGGCGGGCGGGCGGATCGGGGCGCATGGCGTGCAGCCAGGCATGCCAGTCGGGCGGCACTTTCGAGGCCTCGACGAGGCCGTTATAGATCACCCAGCGCCGTCCGCTCCGGTCATCGCGATAGTAGCGGTTTCCGGCCTGATCCGCGCCGATCAGGCGTCCGCGCCGAAACGTATACCAGCGCGTTCCCGGCGTCTGGGCGTTCCACCATGTGAACAATTCCCGCAGAAAGTTCATAAGATTGCGCTTGGGCCTGAAGCTGTTTTGTCCCTCTGCCCGCACCATAAAGGGCGGCGGCGATCAAGACCAGTTACTTTGCCTTTGTTTGTTTGTTCTGCGCGTCCGGGGGCGGGGCGGGGCGGATATGCAATTCGCGCAGGCGGGACGGGTCGGCGGGGGCGGGAGCGCCCATCAACAGGTCCTGAGCCTGCTGGTTCATCGGGAACATGACGACGTCGCGCAGATTTGCGGCGCCGGTGAGCAGCATGACGATTCGGTCGAGGCCGGGGGCAATGCCGCCATGAGGCGGGGCGCCGCAGCGCAGGGCGCGCAGGAGCGCGCCGAAGCGGGCTTCGACTTCGTCGCGGCCATAACCGGCGATACCGAAACTGCGGAAGAGGATTTCCGGGTCATGGGCGCGGATTGCCCCGGACGACAATTCGACGCCATTGCAGACGATGTCATATTGATGGGCGAGAATGCCGAGCGGATCGCGCGCTTCGAGCGCGTCCAGACCGCCCTGGGGCATGGAGAAGGGGTTGTGGGAAAAGACGATTTTTCTTTCCTCTTCGCTCCATTCATAGAGGGGCATGTCGACGATCCAGCAAAAGGCGAAGTGATTTTGGTCGATCAGGCCGAGGGCGCGGCCCAGTTCGTTGCGGGCGGCGGCGGCGAGGGCGGCGGCCTGTTTTTCCGGTCCGGCGGCGAAGAACAGGGCGTCGCCTGCGCCGACCCCGCATTGTCCGGCGAGGGCGGCGTGGATTTCGGGGGAGAGGAATTTGGCGATGGGCCCTTTGGCGGCCAGGCGTTCGTCCTCCTGTTGGAAAATGATGTAGCCGAGGCCGGGGGCGCGCATTTCGCGCCGCGCCCATTCATTGAGGCGGTCGAAGAAGGAGCGCGGCCTTGCCGCCGCGCCGGGGGCGGGGATGGCGCGCACGACGCCGCCCTTCTCGACGATCTCGCGGAAGGCGCGCAATCCGGCTCCCTCGGCGGCGAACTGGCCGCCCACCTCGCGGATGACGAGTGGATTGCGAAGATCGGGCTTGTCGGTGCCATAGTCGCGCATGGCCTGCGCCCAGCTCAGGCGGGGGAAGGGCATGGGGGCGAGGCTTTTCCCGCCTTTGAACTGGTCGAAGAGGCCGTGCAGGATCGGCTCGACCGCGGCGAGGACGTCTTCCTGGGTGGCGAAGTTCATTTCGATGTCGAGTTGATAGAATTCGCCGGGGCTGCGGTCGGCGCGGGCGTCTTCGTCGCGGAAGCAGGGTGCGATCTGGAAGTAGCGGTCGAAGCCGGAGATCATTGCCAGTTGCTTGAACAATTGCGGGGCCTGCGGGAGGGCATAGAAAGCGCCGGGGTGGAGGCGGCTGGGGACGAGGAAATCGCGCGCGCCTTCAGGGCTGGAGGCGGTGAGGATCGGGGTCTGGAATTCGAGGAATCCGGCGGCGTGCATCAGGCGGCGCAGGGCGGCGATGATTTCGCTGCGCCGGACGATGCGGCGGTGCATGGTTTCGCGGCGCAGGTCGAGGAAGCGCCAGGCGAGGCGGAGGTCTTCCGGGTAGTCGGGCTCGCCGAAGACGGGCAGCGGCAGGGCGGCGGCCTGCGACAGGAGGGTGATGTCTTCGATGCGCAATTCGACCTGTCCGGTGGGAATATTCGGGTTCAAGGTGTCGGCAGGGCGGGCGGCGACGGCGCCGTCGAGGCGGATGACTGATTCGGGGCGCAGGCGCTGGGCCTGCGCGAAGCACGGCCCCTGCGGATCGGCGACGCATTGGGTCAGGCCGTAATGGTCGCGCAGGTCGATGAAGAGCAGCCCGCCGTGATCGCGGATGCGGTGCACCCAGCCCGACAGGCGGGCTTTTTGGCCGATATCCGAGCTGCGCAGCGCGGCGCAATGATGGGTTCGATAGGGGTGCATGATGCCCGGTCAGGCCTGCCTGCTCCGGCGGGGGCCGTCAAAAGGGGCGACAGGCCTGCGCCGATCCGATAGAAGAAGGCGGGTATAGCATGACCGGCGTTCAAATCATCACCCGGACCGGCGATCTGGCGTCTTTATGCGCCCGATGGTCTGAAGTGTCCTACTGCGCGCTCGACACCGAGTTTGCCCGCAGCACCACCTACTGGCCCAAACTCTGCCTGATCCAGATGGCGCATGACGGCGAGGCGGCGGTGATTGATCCCCTGTCGCCGGAGCTGGATCTTGCCCCTTTTTATGCGTTTCTGGGGGGGTCTCCGGCGATCAAGGTTTTTCATGCGGCGCGGCAGGATATTGAGATTTTCCACCATGAGGGCGGGGTGATTCCCTCGCCGCTGTTCGACACCCAGCTGGCGAGCGAGGTCTGCGGTTTTGGGGAGTCGGCCTCTTATGAGATGCTGGTGAGGCAGATTGCGCGGCGCAAGCTGGACAAGTCGCTTCAGACCAGCGACTGGAGCCGGCGTCCGCTGTCGGCCCGTCAGATGGCCTACGCCGCCGCCGATGTAGTTCATCTGTGCCGGGTCTATGAGCATTTGCGCGCGGCGCTGGAGGAGAATGGCCGGGCCGGCTGGATTGGCGAGGAGCTGGCGGCGCTGCAATCTCCGGGTCTTTACGCCAATGCGCCGGAGGAGTCGTGGCGGCGGATTAAGCCCTTGCCACGCGATTCGAAGCGCCGGGGGCGTCTGGCGGCGGCGGCGGCCTGGCGCGAGCGGGAGGCGCAGCGGCGCAATTGTCCGCGCAGCTGGGTTGTTCGCGACGAGGTTTTGCGCCAGCTGGCCGAGCGCGCACCGGCGCAGCGGCGTGATCTGCAGGGGATCAAGGGTCTTGGCAAGGACATTGTTGGGAGCGCGGCGGGCGAGCGGCTCCTGGAGGCTTTGCGCGCCGGGCTGCCTCCGCCTCCGGCATGCAACGGGCCGGTTCTGACCCCGGCGCAGACGCAAATTACTCAGCTGTTGCGGCTTTTGCTGAAGCGGCGGGGGGAGGTCTGCGGGGTTGCGCAGAAGCTGATCGCCACCGGCGAAGAGCTGGAACAGTTGGCGGCGGGCAAGCGGGAGAGAGTGAGGTTTTTGTCGGGCTGGCGGCGGGAGGTTTTCGGGGAGCGCGCGCTGGCGCTGTTGGCGGGCGAGGCGGCGCTGACCGTGCGCGGCGGGGTGATTGACGTGACGCGCCCCGAGGCAGAAGAGATCACGCGTTGAGGGGGCCTCCGCTCCGGTCGAGGATTTTGCGGGCGAGAGGGATGGTGACCGGCGCGCCGCGGGCCAGCGCGGCGTGGTCGAGGGCGGCGACCAGTTCGCGGGCGCGGGCGGCGGAGCGCTCCATCCGGGCGGCGAGGTAAGCGATCACCGCCGGAGCGGGGGCGAGTTGGCGGTCGGCAAAGAGTTTGACGAGGAGCGCGGTGATCAGATCATCGTCGGGCGGGGGCAAAGAGACGACCGGCAGCGCCCGGATCCGGGAGCGCAGATCAGGCAAGTCCAGAGGCCAATGGCCGGGCGGGCGGCGGCCCGTCAGGAGCAGGCTGCTGCGGTTTTCCTGCACATGGTTGATGAGATGCAGGAGGGTTTGCTGATCGGACTTTTGGATGCGGTCGGCGTTGTCGAACAGACAGGGCCGCCCCCGGAGGGGATCGCCGCCGGGCGGCGGGAACGGCGCGGCGCGGGCGGCGGCGCGCCAGATTTGGGCGAGATGCGTCTTGCCGCTGCCCGGTGGACCGGTGAGGATCAAGACCGGGCCGGGCCAGCCGGGCCAGCGCTCGATCATATCCATAGCGGCGCGATTGGCGGGGGTGGCGAGGAAATCTTCCCGGCCCCAGGCCGGACGGTGGGGCAAGGGGATGGCCAGCTGCCTGTCTTTCACCACTCTCACGGCTCGCGGGGTGCGGCGGTTTTTTCCCAATTGGCGACGCGCACCAGCCAGCGCGCGGCATATGCGCCCCCGGAGAGGAGGGTCAGGATTCCGGCGGCATAGATTCCGGCAATCATGGCGGCCTGCCCGGCCTCCTCGAAGACCGGTCCGCCTGCGGCCAGCAGGGGCAGGCCCAGAACGATGACGATCAGGCTCAATTGGGAGAAGGTTGCGATTTTGCCGATCCACAAAGGCGGAAACCACCAGCGTCCCAGAGCGATCCAGGTGAGCATGACGCCGCCGACGAAGAGGAGATCGCGGCTGATGACGGCGATTGCCAGCCAGGCCGGGATCGGTCCGGCGAGGGTCAAGGTCGTATAGAGGCTGACGACGAGAACCTTGTCGGCGACGGGGTCGAGATATGCGCCGATATGGGTTTCGACGCCGAGGCGGCGGGCGAGGAAGCCATCGAGGGCGTCGCCGATCATGGCGGCGAGGAACAGGACGAAGGCCAGTACGTCCGCTCCGGCGGTGATCAGCCAGATGATCACGGGGGCGAGCAGGAGGCGGGTCAGCGAGATGGCGTTGGGCAGGGTGACCACGGCCTCTTTCAGGGCCTTTTGGGTCCGGGCGGCGCGGTTGGCAGATCTTATTTTTGCAGTTGCATCGTCCATGTGTTCTGCCTGTCTGGCGTGGGGTCTTCGGCCTGTGCGGAGAAGGCGATTCCGTGCTGGGCGAGGGCGAGGGCGAAGACTTCGGGCCTGCCGCGAAAGGCGATTTCGAGGAGGGCCTGCCGGCTGCCCAAAGCGTGCAGTTCCTGGGCTTCGAGGATGGGGACGCGGTTCAGCCTCTCGCGGATGGCGCGCCACTCGGCGAAGGAGGCGAAGCGGATTTCGACGAGGCCGCGCATGGTTTCCTCATGCTGGATGAGCATGCGGCGCTTCCAGCTGTCGGCGGCGAGGCGCAAGACGGTTGCGGCGGCCTTGCGGGCGAGGGCCTGGGGGTCGTCGGGGCCGGTGACGACGAAGGCGAGAGGGGCGGCGGGGCTGTCATCGGCGGCGAAGAGGGGGGTGATCTCGACGCCCATGGCCCCGCCGCCCTCATATCGGGCGCGGGCGAGGAGGACGTAATCCAGTCCCTGCCTCTGGGCGAGGGCGAGGAGGCCGCCGCGGTCGAGGCGAGCGGCATTGCGGGCGGGCAGCGCGACGATATCGGTGACATCGCCGACCGGCAGGACGAGGGGGGTGGGGATATTTTCGAGGTCGCGCTCGCTCCACGCGGCGCGCCAGGGATTGGGGTTTTCCCAGAGGACGGGGGGATCGGGCGGGGCCTGATAGAGGGGGATGAGCAGGGCGGCGCGCGCCTGCACATCGCTATAGGCGATGGCGCGCTGGCGCAGGAGGGCGCGCACTTTGCGGGGGGAGAAGCGCACCGAGAGGCGGGCGATGTAGCGGGTGCGGCTGGTTTTTTCGCGGGCGGGCTCGAAGCTGACGGCCAGGGCGCGGGCGGGGCGGGCGGCGAGACCGGGCAGGCGGTGATGGTCTTCGGGCAGGGTCAGACGGCGCAGGAGGCGGCGCAGGGCGCGGACATGGCCCTCGCCCAGCGCGCGTGATCTGGCCTGCGCCGCCGAGCGGGCGGCGGCTTCTATCGGCACATCGCGCACGACATAGAGGTCGCCCTGCGCGCGGGCGGGCGGGGCGAAGATCAAGACGGCGGCGAGAAGCGCGAACAGGCGAATCACAATTTTCCCCTCCCGTTTCCCTTCCCTTTCCTCCCCCGGCAGGCGCTCCGGAGGCGGGGCAGAGTGCCCGACTTCCCGTTTGCCTGCAAGCGCGGGGTGCTTGCCGGAATTTATTATGAGATGATGAGGGGCTGATTCGACTGAGATTTGGAGGGATCAGGAGTCTGCCGATGAGCAAAGCGGACGCTGAAGGGGGGGCCTATGCGCGGGCCGGGGTTGATATTACCGCCGGGAATGCGCTGATTCCGGTGATTGCGCCACTTGCGGCGGCGACGGCCCGGCCCGGGGCGATGCCGATTCTGGGTGGCTTCGGGGGGATTTTCGATCTGGCGCGGGCGGGGTTTCGTGATCCGGTTCTGGTCGCTGCGGCGGACGGGGTCGGGAGCAAGATCATGCTGGCCGCCGAGGCCGGGCGGCTGGACATTGCCGGCTATGATCTGGTGGCGATGTGCGTCAATGATTTGATTTCGCAAGGCGCGGAGCCGCTTTTTTTTCTGGACTACATGGCCTCGGAGCGGCTTGATCCCGTCCGGGCGCGCGAGATTGTGGAGGGGATTTGCCGGGCCTGCAAGGAGAGCGGGGCGGCGCTGATCGGCGGCGAGACCGCCGCGATGCCCGGCCTTTATGCCGAAGGGGCTTATGATCTGGCGGGCTTTGCGGTCGGGGCCGCCGAGCGCGGGGCGCTGTTGCCGGGGGCGCTGGCCGCGCCCGGCGATCTGGTTTTGGGTCTGGCCTCGGACGGCGTTCACTCCAACGGCTTTGCGCTGGTCCGCAAGATCATGGACGAGGCGGGTCTGACGCTCGCCTCGCCTTTTCCGCCGGATGCCTCGCGGACGCTGGCGGAGATATTGCTGGCCCCGACCCGCATTTATGTTCGGCCTGTGCTGGCCCTGCTGCGGGCGCTGCCGGGGCGGATCAAGGGGGTTGCGCATATCACCGGAGGGGGTCTGACCGACAATATTCCCCGCGCCATCGGGGCGCAGGGGCTGGCGGCGCATATTGACGCGGCGCGCATTGCGATGCCGGGGATTTTCGGCTGGCTGGCGCAGGCCGGTTCCGTCTCGCGCGAGGAGATGTTCCGGGTCTTTAATTGCGGGATCGGCCTGGCGGTGATCTGCGCACCGGAAGACGGAGCGGGGGTCGCGCAGATTCTGGAGAAAGCCGGCGAACGGGTCGCGCGGATCGGGGTTTTGCGCGAGCGGGAGCCGGAGATGCCCGCCATTCACATAGAGGGCTTTCCGCAAATAGCGGCCTAGCCGGGAATCTCACCGGGGCGGAAGAAGAAGCGGATTTCCTGCCGGGCGGTCTGCGGGCTGTCGGAGCCGTGGACGGCGTTGGCCTCGACGGACTGGCCGAAGCGGGCGCGGATGGTTCCGGCCTCGGCGCTGGCCGGATCGGTCGCCCCCATCAGTTTGCGGTTGCGGGCGACGGCTCCGGCGCCTTCGAGCACCTGAACGACCACCGGCCCCGACGTCATATAGGCGACCAGATCGCGGAAGAAGGGGCGCTCCTTATGGACGGCATAAAAGTTTTCGGCCTGCTCCCGGCTCAGCACGAGGCGCTTCTGGGCGACGATGCGCAGGCCGGCCTCTTCCAGACAGGTGATGATTTGCCCGGTGATGTTGCGCCTGGTGGCGTCGGGTTTGATGATTGAGAGGGTGCGTTCGACCGCCATAGGTCACTGCGCCTGTTTCCAGTTTCCGGAGTCGTCCTGCTGCCAGCGGGTGATCTGTGCGCCCTGCGCCTGCCAGTCGCGCTGCAGGGCGTCGGCGCGGGGCGCGGCTTCCGGGTCGCCGCCGTCGAACAGGTAAAGGCAGCGGCGGCAGTTGTCCAGTGAGACCGCCTCGGCCCCATCGAGAATGACGAGCAGTTCGGCGTCATTCGGGTTTTCGCCGCCGCCGGTCAGATAGACGGGCTGTTGGCCCGGCGGGCCGTCTTCGCGGCTGCCGTGGGGCAGGAAACTGTCGTCGCGCCACGTCCAGAGCATCCGGTTGAGGGCGGCGACCATCTCCGGGGCGGCGCGGACGACGGCGCGCATGCCCTGCTCCAGACTTTTCTGGAGCAGGACAGGCAGGACGGCGTCGAGCGGCGAGCGGCCCAGGCGATAGATCGAAACCGGGGGCGTCATCGGCGGGCGGGCTTTTCGTAATTGTCGATCAGGAAGCGGTTGAGCAGGCGGACGCCGAAGCCGGAAGCCCATCCCGGCGAGAGCGGGGTTGGGGAGGTTGCCATGGCGGTTCCGGCGATGTCGATATGTGCCCAATGCGTTCCGGTCACGAAGCGCTTGAGGAATTGCGCTGCGGTGATGGATCCGGCATTTCGCCCGCCGCCGATATTTTTGACGTCGGCGTTTTTGGAATCGATCATTTCGTCATAGTTTTTGGCCATGGGGAGGCGCCAGACGCGCTCGCCTTCGGCTTCGCCGGCGCCGGCGAGGCGCTGGGCGAGGGTGTCGTCATTGGAGAAGAGGCCGGCATATTCCTGGCCCAGCGCGATCAGGATTGCGCCGGTGAGGGTGGCGAGGTCGATGAGGACGGCGGGCTTGAATTTGGTCTGTGCGTAGCAGAGGGCGTCGGCGAGGACGAGGCGGCCTTCGGCGTCGGTGTTGAGGATTTCGATGGTCTGGCCCGACATGGAGGTGACGATGTCGCCGGGGCGCTGGGCGTTGCCGCCGGGCATGTTTTCGACGAGGCCGATGACGCCGGCGGCATTGACGCGGGCCTTGCGCCGGGCGAGGGCGCTGAACAGTCCGGTGACACATGCGGCGCCGCCCATATCGGCCTTCATGGCGTCCATATTGGGTGGGGGTTTGAGGGAGATTCCGCCGGTGTCGAAGCAGACGCCCTTTCCGACGAAGGCGGCGGTCGGGTCGTTTTTGCCGCCGCCCTGCCAGCGCATGACGGCGAGGCGGCTTTCGCGGCGGCTGCCCTGTCCGACGCCGAGCAGGGCGTTCATGCCCAGCCGCTTCATTTGGGGCTCGTTGAGGATTTCGACCTTGACGCCCAGCCGGGCGAGTTTTTTGACTTCGGCGGCGAAGGCTTCGGGATAGAGGACGTTGGGGGGTTCGTGGACGAGGTCGCGGGCGAGTGTGACTCCGGCGGCGAGGGCGTCGAGGGCCTTGAAGGCGCGGGCGGCGGCCTGCTTTTGTCTGGTGGCGAGGACGAGCGCGCCGATTTCTTTTTTTCTGATCCCGGCCGATTTTCGGGTCAGGTATTTGTCGAAGCGGTAGCCGCCCAGGGTTGCGCCGAAGGCGGCATGGGCGCAGATTTCGGCGGGCTCCGGCTTGAGGCCGGGGATGGCGTCAAGCAGGACGGTCACGCGCTTTGGGGATGCGGCGGCGAGGCGCTTGACCAGCCGCCCGCCCAGATTTTCGAAATCATGCAGGGTGCGGTCTGCGGGTTTGCCCAGCCCGGCGATGAGAATCCGCTCGAGTCTGGTTGCGGCGGGGGCGAGGAGTTCGACGAAACTTCCGTTTTTTCCGGTGGCGGCGGCGGTGCGCATGGCCCGCTTGAGGAGGCCGCCGGTCTGCCGGTCGAGCGCGGCGGCGGCTCCGGGCAGTTTGCCCCCGTCCAGCGCCGGAACGACAACGGTGCCCGTTTTGGGCATGGCCGCCGGTCCAAAAGAAATCTGCATGTCTGGATCTCCTCTCTCGCCTCAGGCCGCGCCGGGCCTCCCGCACAGGCAATAACCGGAAAGTTTGCCTTTGGCAAATCGGAACCCGCCGGCGGCTTTGCCTGAAGAGGGGAAATGGAGTAAATCTGCCGGGGGAGATTTCCTCTCCTGCCGCGCCCGCCTTTGATGACCCAGCTGTCCCGCTACATCTTCTCCCAGCTTGCGCCGCCCTTCGCCCTGAGCGCCGCCATTTTGCTCGGCCTGGTCTGGCTGCTGTATGCGCTGCGCCTGCTCGACTCGGTCGGGGTCAGCAGCCAGAGTCTGTCGATCTATGTTCAATTGCTGCTCTACACGGCGCCCTCGATTCTGGTTTTGATTCTTCCGCCGGCGCTGTTTATCGCGCTGCTCTACACGCTGCACCGGCTGTTTTTCGACAACGAGGCGGCGGTGATGTTCGCCGCCGGGATGAGCCGGGCCGCCTTCATGCGCCCGATCCTGCTGACCGCCGCCGGGACGGCCTTTCTCACCCTTATCCTCAATCTTTACGGCCTGCCCTGGAGCCAGCATGCGCTGCGGCTGAAGACGTTTCAGCTGCGCACCGAGATCATCACCTCGGCGATGCTGAATGCGGGCAGTTTCACCAATCCGGTCGCCGGGGTGACGCTTTTCGTGCGCCGTCACGATTTTGAGGGCACGATCCACGGGATTTTGATTCAGGACGGGCGCGACCCGGACAATCCGGTCACCTACGCCGCCGAGACCGGCGCATTGCTTCACGGCGGCGGCGCGGATGCGCGTCTGGTCATGTTCAACGGCCAGATTCACCATTACGACCGCTCCGCCGAGCGGCGGCGCCCCGCCGAGCGGCGGCGCTCCACCGAGCGGCGGCGCTCCGGCGCGGAGCAGGAACCCTCCGGGAACAGCGGCCTGACGCTTCTTTCTTTTGACAAATATTCCTATGACATATCCCGCTTGATTCCGGACCGGGGGATTGGGGATTTGCGCCGCCGGGAGTTGTATCCCGGCGAGTTGCTGAGGGACGGGGCGGGTCTTTCGCCGGGGGAGCGCCGGGCGCGTCTGGCGCTCTTCCATGACCGGACCGCCGCGCCGCTTTATTGTCTGGCCTATGCGATGCTGGCGCTGGCCGTCCTTCTGGCCGGGGAGATCAACCGGCGCGGCTATGGCCTGCGCATTGCCCGCGCCGCCGCCGCCGCCGCCGGATTGCGCCTGCTGGGCTACATCGCCTCCAGTCTGGTGGTGCGAAGCCCGGCGGCGCTGCCCTTGCTCTACATTCTTCCGCTTGGCGCATGTCTGCTGGCCGCCCTGGCGATTTCCCGCGCGCCGGCGGCGGGGCCTGACTGGCGGCGTCTGTTCTTTGTCAGGCCGGCAGCCGAATAATGCCGCATTTCCGCACACTGTTCTTTTACATTGCCAGGCGCTTTGTTCTGCATATTGCCGCGGTTCTGGCGGCCTGCTTTGCGATTATTTTTTTCGCCAATCTTGCCGAACTCCTTCGCCGCCTGGCCGGCAAGGATCCGGTTCCCTTCAGCCGGACGGCTGAGATGGCCCTGCTTCAGACTCCCGGCGTGATCGAAGCCGTGCTGCCCTTCGCCTTTCTGTTGGGGGGGCTGTTTTGTTTTCTTGCGCTGACCCGAAGCCGGGAGCTGATTGTCGCCCGGACGAGCGGCCTGCCGGCGCGCCTGTTTTTGATTCCGGCGCTGTTGATTGCCTTTCTGTCCGGCGTGATTGCGACGGGGGTGTTGAATCCGGTCTCTGCGCAATTTTCGGCGCGGTTTGAGGCGCTGGAAGCGCGGCATCTGAAGGGGCGGACCAGCCTGCTGGCCTTTTCCGACACCGGACTGTGGCTGCGCCAGCCCGGCGCGCAGGCGCCTTCGGTCATTCATGCGCTGCGGGCGGCGGATCAGGGCCGCGAACTCTATGACGTCACCTTCTTTGTCTACGAGCCCGGCGACCTGCTCACCGGACGCCTTGATGCCGAGCGGGCCGTCCTCGAAGAGGGCTATTGGGATTTGAGGAATGTCTGGATTTCCTCGCCCGACGCGTTGGGCCGCTTCGCCGCCGCCCACCGCCATCCGACCACGCTGACCCTGCGCCGGGTTCGGCAAAGTTTTGCCCTGCCGGTCACGATTTCCTTTTGGGAATTGCCCCGCTTCATTGAGCTGGCGAGGGCGGCGGGGTTTTCGGCGGCGGCGCACCGTCTGCATTTTTATGAGCTGGCGGCGCGGCCCTTTTTCCTGTGTGCGATGACTCTGCTGGGGGCGGCGTTTGCGCTTTTCTATGCCGACCGGCGGGGGCGAATGGTTGCGCTGGTCTGTCTGGGGACCGCCTCCGGCTTTGTGATCTACGGGTTCCTGTCATTGACCCGAATGTTGAGTCTGTCGGGCATTGTTCCGGCGGCGCTGACGGTTGCGGGGCCGATTCTGCTGACGGGCGCGCTGGGTCTGGCGCTTCTGCTTTACCAGGAGGAGTGATGCGCCTGCGGCTTGCGGTTTTTCTTGCGGTTCTGCTGGCGGGCGGGGGTGCGCAGGCGCAGGAGGCGGAGGCCGGGGCGGACGGGCGCTACAATTTGCGCATATCGGGGGACATTTTGTTTGAGGCCGAGGAGCTGGTCTATGACCGCCCGCGCCGCCGGGTGGAGGCGAGAGGGCGGGTGGAGATTGCGCAGGGCGGGCGTCTGCTGACCGCGGACTATGCCTCTTACGATGAGCGCTCCGGGGTGATCCGGGTTGAGGGGAATGTGCAGTTTTTCGAGCCGGGGCGCGCGGTGTTGTCGGCGCGGCGGGCGGTTTTCCAGCGCGATCTGGAGAGCGGGCGGATCAGCTGGCCGGCGCTGCGCTGGGGAGATGAGTCGCGCCTTGCCGCGCGCGCGGCGCGGCGCGGGGGGCGCGAGAACGTGCTGCTCAACGCCGTCTACAGCCCCTGCCGGCTTTGCCCGGAAGAGGGGCGCACCCGGCCTGTCTGGCAGATTCGGGCGCAGCGGGTCACGTATGATCAAGACAGCCGGACCGTTGAATATCGCGGCGCGGTTATGGAGATTCTGGGGGTTCCGGTCTTTTATCTTCCCTATCTGTGGCATCCCAGCCCGGAAGTGAAGCGCAAGAGCGGCTTTTTGATTCCGGATGCGAGCCGGTCGGGCAATCTGGGCTTCCGCTTTTCCCTGCCCTATTTTGCGACGCTGGGCCGGCGCGCCGACTTGATCGTCGAGCCTGTGATCACCAGCCGGAAAGGCGTGGTTTTCGAGGGCGGTCTGCGCCATGTTGTGGGCAACGGCTATTATGCGCTGTCGGGCAGCGCGACCTGGCCGGCGGAGCGGGCGGCGGGGGAGCCGTCGTTTCGCGGTCATCTGTTTGGGCGTGGCCGGTTTCGGCTGGGGCTGCATGGGCGCTGGGGCTTTGACATTCAGGCCGCCAGCGACGACACCTATCTGCGCTTTTATGACCTGTCCGAGGAGACCAGCCTGATCTCGCGCCTGTTCGTCGAGGCGACGGGCGAAGAGCACCGCCTGTCCCTGATCGGCTATTATTTTAAGGACCTTCTGGTCGAAGAGGAGGAGACGCCGTCGGTCGGGCCGTATTTTGACTATATCGGGAGTCCGGCGGCGCGGCTGTTTGGGGGCAGTCTGTCGTTTCGGATCAATGCGCTTTCCCTGCTGCGCGAGGGGCGCGGACGCGATCAAAGGCGTCTTTCGCTGGCGACGGCCTGGGAGCGGACGTTCGTGGATCCGTGGGGGGGAGCGCTGCAGCTGTTCGCCCGTATGCGCGGCGACCTCTACCATATTGAGGAGACGCCGCCGGGGATGACGCGGGCGGAAAGCCGGCTGGAGACCCGCCTGCTCCCGCTGGCCGGGGCGGTCTGGCAGTGGCCGCTGATCCGGCACGGGCGCGACACCAGTCAGATCATCAAGCCGGTTGTGCAGCTGGTTTATTCCGGCAACAGCGCGAGCGACACCCGGATTCCCATTGAGGACGGTCCGATCGCCGAGCTGGACGACTCCAATCTGCTCAGCCGCAACCGGTTCGACGGGTTTGACCAATGGGAGAGCGGGTTGCGGGTTGATGCGGCTTTGTCGCTTTCCCTGCAGGGGCAGGCGGGGGGTCTGCTGGATTTTCTGGCCGGTCAAAGTTTTCGCCTGCGCCATGACTCCGCCTCCGACCCGGTGCGCGGCGCGGCGGGTGATTCGTCGGACTATATCGCCCGGATCATCCTCTCCCCCGCCGAGAATATCGAGCTGACCCAGCGCCTTCGCCTCGACCGGAGCACGTTTGATCTGCGCCGCAACGAGGTGGATTTTCTGTTCACCAGCCATTTGGGGTCTTTTTTTGTCGGTTATGTGAATATCGAGGAGGGGGCCGGGCCGGTCCCGGAGGCGCGCGAGGAGATTCACGCCGGGGGAGCGCTGAGGCCGTTTGAGAATCTGAAGCTCTACGGCGAGTTCCGGCGCAGTCTTGAGGACAACCGCAGCGTTCACAGCCGCTTTGGCCTGCGCTATGCCGACGAGTGCCTGATCCTCGACCTGTCCCTGGAGCAGGACTTCACCCGCGACCGGGAGATTGATCCCGACACCCGGATCGGCCTGCGGATTTCGTTCCGGACCCTGGGGAGCGGGCGGCTTTCGGCTCTGCTGGACAGCCGGGCCCGGGGGCTGGATTTTCTTTCCCGGCGGCAGGGGTTTCGGGGCGGGCCGTAATGGTATAAGGTTGCGCGCCTTGGCGATCAGAATTTTGTCTCATGCCCGTGTTTGCCGCTTTGTTTGCTGTGTTGTTTTTTGTGGCCGCGCTGAGTGGGCTGCCGGGCGGCGCTCCGGCGCAGGACCGGCCGGGGCTGGCAATTGCGGCGATTGTCAACCACGCGCCGGTTTCGAACTATGATCTTGATCAATATGTCCGTCTGCTTCTGGTGATGGCGGGTCTTCGGGTCACGCCGGAGAACGAGGCGCGCATCCGCGCGCGGAGTCTGGAGCGCCTGATTGAAGACATACTCCGCCGGCAGGAGGCGCGGCGCATCAACATCACGGTGAGCGAGCGGGAGGTTGAGCAGGCGATTGACTCGATGATTGCGCGCAACAATTCGTCGCGTGATTCTTTCAACGCGTTTTTGCGGGAGAGGGGCATTGCGCCGGAGACGCTGCACAGCCGCTTTATGGCCGAGCTGGCCTGGGAGAAGGTGGTCGGCCAGACCATTGCGCCGGAGATTCTGCTGAGCGAGCAGGAGATTGAGGAGTCTTTTCAAAGCGCTCTGCGCAGTCTGGACGAGCCGGGTTATTTGCTGTCGGAGATTTTTCTGTCTGCGGCGCGTATTGGGGGAGAGAAGGAGGCGGTTGCGCAGGCGCGCCGTCTGCGGCGGCAGTTGGCGGAGGGGGCTTCGTTTGCGGCGCTGGCCGGGGAGTTCAGTGATGCGCCGTCGGCGGCGCAGGGCGGCGATGTTGGCTGGCTTCAACGGGATGCGCTGAATGAGAGGCTGGCTGAGGCGCTGGGGCGTCTGGAGCCGGGGGGGGTTTCGGTTCCGATTCGGACGGATGACGGGGTTTATCTTCTCTATTTGCGCGACCGGCGTTTGAGTCGTGCGGAGCAGGCGGATCGCTGGCGGGTGCATTTGGCGTCGGTTTTTGTTCCGAAGGAGCGGGCGGGTTCTGCGCCGGATACGGAGGCCAATTGGCGGAGCAAAGTGGCTGCCGAGTTTCCCGGCTGCGGCGAGGCGGAAGCCTGGGCGGCGGGATTTTCGGGCCGGGCGAAGGATTTGGGGGAGATTGAGTCGGCGGATTTGTCGCGGGCGCTGCGCGAAGCGGTTGCCGTTCTTGAGCCGAACCGGGCGGCGCAGGTTCAAAGCGGGGCCGAGGGGGTGGACATCATCGTTTTGTGCGAGAAGACGCAGGCCCGGCAGTTGACGGTGACTCGCGAGTCGGTGGAGATCGGCCTTTTGAACCGGCATGCGGAAATGCTGTCCCGCCAGCGCCTGCGCGATTTGAGGCGCGGCGCGCATGTCGAGCTGCGTTGAGGCGGGCGGGCCGCTTGCGCTGAGCATGGGCGACCCCGCCGGGATTGGCGGCGAGATTACTCTGCAGGCCTGGGCGCGGCGGGCGGGGGGGGGGGTTCCGGCGTTTTTTGCGGTTGACGATCCGGAAAGGCTGAGCGGTCTGGCCCGCGCTTTGGGGATCGGCGGCAGCATCCGGGCAATCGGGGAGCCGGAGGAGGCGGCGGCGATTTTTCCGGAGGCTTTGCCGGTTTTGCCTTTGGGGCGGAAGGTTGCGGCCAGGCCGGGATATTCGGACTGCGCAGGGGCCGGGGCGGCGCTGGCCTCGCTGGACCGCTGCATTGAACTGGCGCAAAGCGGGCGGGCGGGCGGGCTGGTCACCAATCCGATTGATAAGCGCATGGCGCGGGCGGCGGGGATGGCGGAGGCGGGGCAGACCGAATATATCGCGGCGCGCTGCGGGGCGGCGCAGGCCGGACTGATGCTGCTGGCGGCTCCGGCGCTGAAGACGGCGCTGGTTACGACGCATCTGCCCCTGCTGGAGGTTCCGGCGGCGCTGACGCGGGAGAAGATTCTGGAGGCCGGACTGCGCCTGGCCCGCGGTCTGGAGGAGGACTTCGGCCTGTCCGCGCCGCGGATTGCGGTTTGCGGCCTGAATCCCCATGCCGGGGAGGGCGGGATTTTGGGCCGGGAGGAGCTGGAGGTGATTGCTCCGGCGGTTGGCGATCTGGCGGAGCGGGGGGTTTTGGTTTCCGGTCCGCACCCGGCGGACAGCCTGTTCCACGAAGCGGCGCGCAAGACCTATGACGCGGCTTTGTGCATGTATCACGATCAGGCGCTGATTGCGCTGAAGACGCTGGATTTTGCGCATGGGGTGAATGTGACGCTGGGCCTGCCGATTGTGCGCGCGTCTCCGGATCACGGGACGGGTTCGGACATTGCGGGGCGGGGCGTTGCGGACCCGTCGAGTTTGCTGGCGGCATTGAGGCTGGCCGGGGAGATTGCACGAACACGGGCGCGGGCGCGGGCGCGATGAGTGGCGCGGGTCTGCCGCCTCTGCGCGAGGTGATCAGGCGGCAAGACCTGAGGGCGCGCAAAAGTCTGGGGCAGAATTACATTCTGGATTTGAGTCTGCTGGGGCGGATTGCGCGGGCGGCGGGTCCGCTTGCGGGGAGTGCGGTTTTGGAGATCGGGGCGGGGCCGGGCGGGCTGACGCGGGCGCTGCTGGATGAGGGTGCGGCGCAGGTGACGGCGATTGAACGCGACCGGCGCTTTGCCCCGGCGCTGGCGGAGATCGCCGCCGCCTTTCCCGGACGTTGCGAGTTTGTGATCGGCGATGCGCTCGCCCTCGCCCCGGAGCGCTTCGCGGCGGAGCGGGGGCATTTGCGGATTGCGGGAAATCTGCCTTTCAACATCGCCTCGGCGCTGATCGGGTTTTGGCTGGGGGGCGAGTCGTGGCCGCCGGTTTTTTCCAGCATCACCGTCGCGGTTCAGCGCGAGGCGGGCGAGCGGATCACCGCCGCGCCGGGCGGGCGGGATTACGGCTTTCTCTCGGTTTTATGCGGATGGCGGGCGCGGGCGCGGATTCTATTTTCGATTCCGGCGCAAGCCTTTCGGCCCCAACCGGCGGTGGACGCCTGCATTTTGCGGCTGGAGCCCCTGCCCCGCCCGCGCGCTCCGGCCAGTCTGGCGGCTTTGCGGGAGGTGGCGTCGGCGGTTTTTTCGCAAAGGCGCAAAATGCTTCGCAACAGTTTGCGCACCCTCACCCCCGACTCGCCCGCTTTGCTGGCGCAGGCCGGGATCGACCCCGGCCTGCGCCCCGAACAGCTGCCGGTCGAGGCGTTCTGCGCACTGGCCCGCGTCTGGGAGGCCGCCGGGGAAGCGTAAAAGACCGGCGGATCCGGGCCGGGGCCTTTCCCGTTCTTGTTCTTATTCCTGTTCCGGCTTTTCCTGTTTTTCACCGCAGATTTTCTTGAGGGCGGCGAAGTCGGAGTCGGACAAAACGGGCCGGGGGTTTTCGACCTGAATCTCGCGCAGCACTGCGGCCCGCTCCGGTGAGCGGGGATGGGTCAGGAAGAGGGAGAAGAGTCCCGGCGGTCCGTCTTGTCCCAATTTCTCCATCCATGCGGCGAGCGGTTCGGGGTCGATCTTTCGGCGGCGCATCAAGTCGACGGCGTAGGCGTCGGCCTCGCGCTCCATTTCGCGGCTGTAGGCCGCGCCGACCAGAGCGACCCCGGCGATGGCGAGCGCGCCGGTCAGATCGCCGGTGATCAGGCCGAGCAGGAACCATGCGCTGGTGTTTCGGATCAGGCCCTGAAGTCCGTGGCGGGCGGCGACATGGCCGATCTCATGGGCGAGGACTCCGGCGATCATATCGGGGCTTTCGGCCTCTTCGATCAGGCCGCGAAAGAGGACGATATAGCCGCCCGGAATGGCTCCGGCATTGGAGATTTTCATATTGACGACCTCGACCGAGAGCGGCCAGGGCAGATCGACATCGCGGGCGACGTGATCGGCGAGGCGCCGGAGGGCGGCGCTGCCTTCGGGTTCGGCGCACAGGGCGGCGGATTTGGGCAGGTCGCGCCGGGCCGGACATTCCCCGGCGATGCGCTCTTCGCGGGAGCAGGTCAGGATATCCGGGGCGGGGAGGGAGGAGGCGACCTGCCCCAGAAGATCGCCGCGGATTCGCTCGCCCATTCTGCGCTCCAGCCCGGGCGGGACGGCGGCGGTCAGCTGTGCGGCCAGAACCGGCAGACCCTGCCAGAGGATCAGCCCGCCCAGCGCGAGCAGCGCGAGGCTGAGGCCGGAAATGCGGGCGGCGCGGGCGGCATCGAAGTTCAGGCCCAGACGCGGATTGATCTCGCGCAGCCGGGCCTGGGTGCGCGTGTCACGCAGGAAGAGGCGGCCCTCGCCGCCCTCATGGACGAGCAGCCAGACGCCCCTTTCCCCCGACTTGCGGCGGATGATTTCCTCGACGATCCACAGCGCAAGAGTGCGGCCTTCATGGTCGCGCAGGCGCAGCAGACCCGGCTCCAAAACCGGGAAGACGTTGTGAACCCGGGCGCTCAAGCCGTCATAATAGGTGGAATAGCGCATGTGTGCGGCCTCTAGAATCCGGCGTCGATATCGAGCGCCTCGGCCAGGCCCTCGCCGCGCTCGATTTCCTGGGAGGCGCTTTGCTGAATCCGCTCAACTTCGTCGAAGCGGCCAATCGCCACGCGCCCTGCGCCATAGGCGAGAAGCGGCGCGATCCAGAAAACATGGCGCACAACACTCTGGAAGAGGAAGAAGAGAACCGCAAAGACAAAAAAAGCAATGACGGCAAAGGAGGCGAACTGATCGAAGTTTCCTCCTTCCGTGCTCCCTGCCGCGACCAGATCGAAAAACGCATAAACGGCAACTCCCACGAAGAGGATCAGGGGAAGGAGCAGGATCGCCAGATAGCGCAGATAGAGGAAGATGATCGGCTTGAGATTGAGCCAGGCCCAGAAATGGAGTTCTCCGATCCGCAGATGCCGGGCGAAGAATTGGAATTCGCGCACCCGATAATAGACGAGGAGGGTCATTACGACCAGCACGGTGAGCAGAATATAGGCGGTGAAGATGGCGAAGGCATTCTGAGTCTCCAGGAGGGATAGAACCTCCTGGACGGGGGATTCGGCGGCCTGGGGGGCGAAGAGAGCCGGCCCAAAGACAAGGAACAGAAAGAGCGAAAAGAAGGCGACATAGATGCCGTTGGCAGCCAGCCAGGGCTGGAGGAGTTCGCTGCCGTTTCCGGCGAAGCGGGCGGGTTGATTGCCGAAGGACATGGCGGCGAGCAAAGCGCCGTGGCGGTGGCGGCGCAGGAAAGGATAGGCGATCCCCAGCGTCAGGGTGGTGAGCAGATACCAGCCATAGAATTTGACTGTGTAGGCCCATTGTCCGCCCTGCTGGCTGAAGCGGATTCCGCGCCAGCGGGTTCGGGCGAGGCGGTAGCGCCGGGCGCGCCAGACCGCGAGGGGATAGAGCAGGATGATCAGGCTGGTCAGATTGGCGGCTATGCCACCGGAAACCTGCAGCAGCAGGGTAAAGCCAAAGATGACGGCGAGGACGATCACTGCGCCGAGCAGGAGTTCAAGGCCGGTTCCGGTATATTCGAAGGGATCGCCGTCGACGCTGGTGTTGCGCCAGTAGAAGCGGCGCAGATTGGTCACCGCCCAGAAGCGGTAGATGCCGAGGGTGAGCAGGTTGAGGGCGGTATTGGTGAGGACGATGCCGAGCAATTCGCGCCGGTCGCCGGTGAAGGCGACGGGCGGGGGCGCGGCTTCGGCGGAGGCGGCGTCGGCGCTCATTTTTCTCCTTTTCCTGCTGCTTCCCGCCGCCTTTGGGGGAGTCTCAATCTATAGCAGACCCGGCCCGGCGCAGGCCAGACGGCTCTTGCCGTCCGGGGGCGGCCATGCGAGACTTGAACCGGCCCATTCAGGAGGAGGAGAGCCCAATGCCCACGCTCAGCTATTTGACCCGCACCGAATTTGATTTTGGAGCGATTTCGCAGTTGCCGCAGATTCTCAAGGATACGGGGATCAAGCGCCCCTTGCTGTGCACGGACAAGGGTCTGATCGCGGCGGGGATCATCGACAAGGTGCGCGAGGCGCTGGGCAATGATGTGTCGCCGGTGATTTTCGACGGCACGCCGGAGAATCCGACCGAGGAGGCGGTGGAAGAGGCGCTGGCCCTCTATCACGAGGAGAAATGCGACGGCCTGTTATGCGTTGGGGGCGGCTCGTCGATGGATCTGGGCAAGGCGGTGGGGATACTGGTTTCCAACCCTGCGCCGCTGGCGCAATATTCGATGATCGAAGGCGGGCGCGACAAGATCAAGCCCCTGCCGCCGCTGGTCGCGGTTCCGACCACGTCGGGGACGGGCAGCGAGGTTTCGGTCGGCTCGGTGATCGTCACCAAAGACGGGCGCAAATTGACCTTTGTCGGGCAGGGGCAGGGTTTGATTCCGCTGGTTGCGGTCTGCGACCCGGAATTGACGCTGGGCCTGCCGCCCAAGTTGACGGCGGGGACCGGGATGGATGCGATGACGCACTGCATTGAGGCGGTGTTGTCGCCGATCATCAATCCGCCCGCCGAGGCGGTTGGTCTGGACGGGCTGCGGCGTGGGATTCGCGAGGGCTGGCTGGAGAAGGCCTATCAGGACGGCGCCGACCGCGAGGCGCGCTGGAACATGATGATGGCCTCCAGCGAGGGCGCGATGGCCTTTATCATGGGGCTGGGCGCGGTTCATGCGATGAGTCATGCCTGCGGGCGGATCAGGGAGCTGAAGCTGCACCACGGCACGTTGAATGCGATTTTCCTGCCGACGGTTCTGCGCTTCAACAAGGCCCACACCGGGGATAAATATGACCGCCTGCGCGAGGCGATGGGCCTGTCCCCGCAAGCCGATCTGGCCGAGGAGATCACGGCGCTGAATGCGCGTCTGAGCCTGCCGCCCAATCTGTCGGCGATGGGGGTGACGGGGCGCGAGCCGGGCCTGATTGAGAATGCCGCCGGCGACGCCTGTTCCTTCACCAATCCCCGGCCCGCGACGCCGCAGGATTACGAGATGATGATCAAGGAAGCGCTGGGCTAGGAGCCGGCGGCTTCGAGGTCTTTGCGCAGCCGCTCGACGAATTGGGTCAGCCCCTGCCGGCGGCGGCGGCGCAGGCGTTCGGCGCGCAGGATGGCCTGCAGGGCGGCCAGACTTCCCTCGATCTCGTCATTGACGAGAATATAGTCATATTCGGCAAAGCGGGTGATCTCGCCGGGGGCGTGGGCGAGGCGGCGGCGGCGAACGGGGGCGGAGTCCTGGCGGCGCTTGGCCAGACGCTCGCGCAGCGCCTGCGCCGAGGGCGGCAGGACAAAGACGGTGACCACGTCGCCGGGGCGGGCGGCGGTAAGCTGTTGCGCGCCTTGCCAGTCGATGTCGAAGAGGACGTCGCGGCCTTCGTCCAGGGTCTGCTCGACGGCGGCGCGGGGGGTTCCGTAGGCGTGGCCCAGGACTTCGGCCCATTCGAGGAGTTCCCTGTGCTTGCGCATCTGGGCGAAGCGTTCGGGGGTGACGAAGAAATAATCCCTGCCCTCTTTTTCCGCCGGACGGGGGGGCCGGGTTGTCGCCGAGACCGAGAGGGTCAGGCGGGGGTCGTCCTTGACCAGCCTGCGCGAGAGGGTGGTCTTGCCCGCCCCTGAGGGCGAGGACAGGATCAGCATCAGGCCACGCGAGGAGAGGGTCATGGTTTTCGGGCGCGGCGGCTTTCGATCTTTCGCCATCGCGCGACATTGCGCTCGTGGTCTTCGAGGGTGCGGGCGAAGAGATGCCCGCCTTTGCCGTCGGCGACGAAATAGAGATGATCGCTGACCGGCGGAGAGAGGGCGGCCTCGAGCGCGGCGCGCCCCGGATTGGCGATTGGGCCCGGCGGCAGGCCCTTGATCAGATAGGTGTTATAGGGGGTCCGGCGGGCGAGGTCGCGCCGGGAGAGGGGGCGGCGGAGCAGGGCGCGCCCTTCGGTCAGGCCGTAGATCACGGTCGGATCGGACTGGAGGCGCATCCCCCGCTGCAGCCGGTTGAGGAAGACGGCGGCGACCGTGCGGCGCTCCTCCGCTTTGCCGGTCTCTTTCTCGATCAGCGAGGCGAGGATGACGGCTTCGCCGGGATTGGCGTAAGGCAGATCGGGGGCACGGGCGGCCCACAGGTCGGCGAGCAGCTTGCGGCGGGCCTGGCGCATCCGGGTGAGCAGTTTGCGGCGTGAGTCGCCCCGGATAAAATAATAGGTTTCGGGCAGGAGGGAGCCTTCGGGCGGCGGCGGGCCGGTCTCGCCGGTGAGCAGGGTGTTGGCGCGCAGGATTTCGGCGACCTGATGGACGGTCCAGCCTTCGGGGATGGTCAGCCGGTGCAGGACGGAGCGCCCGCTGCGCAGAATGGCGAGGATATGCGCCGCGCTGGCGCGGGCGGGGATCTCGTACTCGCCGGTCTTGATGATTCCCTCCTGCGCGCCGCGCCAGGCGGCGTAGCGGAACAGGAGGAGGTTTTCGATCAGCCCGGCGCGGTCGAGAAGGCGGGCGGCTTCGGCGAGACTCGCGCCGGGAGTGATGACGATGACGGAAGCGTCCGGCGCGGGTCCAGGCTGTCCGGCGAGATGGATCAGCGCCCGGTCCGCCAGCGCGCCCCCGCCCAGCCCGGCGGCGGCGATCAGGAAAGCCGCGAGCAGGCGGCGGGAGCGGCGGGGAGGTCCGGTGTCCTGCATTCAGTCCGGTTTTGTGAAGACCAGGCAGGCATTGGTGCCGCCGAAGCCGAAGGAATTGCTCATCGCGGTGTCGATCCGCTTGCGCCGGGCGGTTTTGGGGGCGAGATCAATACCGGTCTCGACGTCGGGATTGTCGAGATTGAGGGTGGGGGGCGCGATGCCGTCGCGCATGGCGAGGATCGAGAAGATGGCCTCGACCGCCCCGGCGGCGCCCAGCAGATGGCCGATGGCGGATTTGGTCGAGGAGACGGTGAGGGTCTGGTTGAGGCCGCCTGTATCCTCGCCGTTGATGAGGCGGGAGATGGCGGTGAGTTCGATTTCGTCGCCGAGCGGGGTCGAGGTTCCGTGGGCGTTGATGTAGTCGATCTGGGCGGGTTTCAGGCGTGCATGTTTGAGGGCGGCCTGCATGGCGCGCAGCGCGCCGTCGCCGTCGCGGGCCGGGGCGGTGATGTGATGGGCGTCGCCCGACAGGCCGTATCCGGCGATTTGTGCATGGATTTTGGCGCCGCGGTCGCGGGCGTGCTCCCAGGATTCCAGGACGACGATTCCGGCCCCTTCGCCGATGACGAAGCCGTCGCGGTCTTTGTCATAGGGGCGCGAGGCGCGCCGGGGGTCGTCGTTGAAACGTGTGCTGAGGGCGCGGCAGGCGGCGAAGCCGCCGACGCAGGTTTCGGTGATGGCCGACTCGGCGCCCCCGGCGACCATCACTTCGGCGTCGCCGGACATGATCAGGCGGGCGGCGTCGCCGATGGCGTGGGAGCTGGCGGCGCAGGCGGTCACCGGCGAGATGTTCGGCCCCTTGAGGCCGAAGCGGATTGAGACGTTGCCCGCCGCCATATTGGCCAGCGCCTTGGGGAGGAAGAAGGGGCTGATCGGCTTTTGGCCGCGGGTGGCGATCACGGCGTCTTCGATGGCGGCGAGGCCGCCGATTCCGGAGCCGATGGCGACGCCGGTTGCGGCCTGATCCTGTGGGGTCTGCGGCTTCCATCCGGCGTGTTCGAGAGCCTGCCGGGCGGCGATGACGGCATAGAGGGAGAAGCGGTCGAGGCGGCGGCGCTCTTTGGTGCTGACCCAGTCCTGGGCGCGGAAGGCCTGCGGCCCGTCTTCCGGCACCTGGCAGGCGATTCGGCAGGGCAGGCGGGCGGGATCGAAGCGGGTGATCGGCCCGGCGCCCGACTGGCCCGCGATCAGCGCCTGCCAGCTCTCTTCGACTCCGCAGGCCAGAGGGGTCAGCAAGCCCAAACCGGTTACGACAACCCGTCTGCTCATTCCGGCGCGCTTCGGGTCATGAAGGGAGAGGCGCTCCGCCTCAGCTCTCGCCGGCCTTCTTTTCGATAAAGGAGACCGCATCCCCGACGGTCATAATCGACTCGGCCATGTCATCGGGGATTTCGATGTCGAATGCCTCTTCCAGGGCCATGACCAATTCGACGGTGTCGAGGCTGTCGGCCCCCAGATCGTCGACGAATCCGGCCGTATCGCTGATTTTCTCGGCGACCTCATCGCCCAGATGCTCGACGATGATTTTTTTGACCTTCTCGAAAATCTTCTCTCGTTCCATTGTGTGCCACCCCTTCGGCGATTGCCCTTGTTGGACCGGTGTGTGCGACCGGTGTGTGACCGGCTTTGGATCAGCGCCCTTCCTAGCACACCCTTGCCGCCTGCGCCAAGCGGGAGGGGGCGGGAGATGGCGGGGGTCTAGGGCATGGCCATGCCGCCATTGATGTGGAAGGTTTGCCCGGTGATATAGGCGGCGGCGTCGGCGGCGAGGAAGGCGGCGGCGGCGGCGATGTCCTGGGGCTGGCCGAAGCGGCCCGCCGGGATTCGGGCGGCGAGGGCGGTGCGCTGGTCGCCGGAGAGGGCTTCGGTCATGGCGGTTTCGATGAAGCCGGGGGCGATGCAATTGACGGTGATCCCCCGCGCGGCGACTTCCTGGGCCAGTGCTTTGGTCATGCCGGTGATTCCGGCCTTGGCGGCGGCGTAGTTGGCCTGTCCGGGGTTTCCGGCGGCGGCGACCACCGAGGTGATCGAGATGATCCGGCCCCGGCGGCGGCGGATCATGCCGCGCAGAACGCCGCGGGCCAGGAGGAATCCGGCGGTCAGATCGACCCGGATCACTTCGTTCCAGTCCTCGTCGCTCATCCGGATGGCGAGGCCGTCGCGGGTGAGTCCGGCGTTGTTGACGAGAATATCGACGCCGCCCATTTGGGCCTCGGCCTGCCTGGGCAGTTCCTTGACGGCTTCGGGGTCTTCGAGGGCGCAGGGCAGGATATGGGCGCGCCCGCCCAGTTCCTGAGCGAGCGCCTCCAGCCGGTCGCGCCGTCTGCCTGAAAGCGCGACCTGCGCGCCCAGCTGGTGGAAAGCGCGGGCGATGGCCCCGCCAATCCCTCCCGAAGCGCCGGTGATCAGGGCTGCTCTGTCTTTCAGGTCGAACATGGGGCGGGTCAGGCCTCCTCTTTGAGAAAGGTTTCGATATCGGCGGGGCTGTTGAGGGGGCGGGCGGTGAGATTTTTGTCGATTCGCCGGGTCATGGCGGTGAGGACCTGCCCGGCCCCGGCCTCGACCAGATGGGTCACGCCCGCTTGCGCCATGAAGGCGACGCTTTCGCGCCAGCGCACCCGTCCGGCGATTTGCCGGATCAAACTCTCGCGGATGGCCTCCGGCTCCTCGACCGGGCGCGCCGAGATATTGGCGACCACCGGCAGTTCGGGGCGGTGGATGGGGGTTTGGGCGAGGGCTTCGGACATGGCTTCGGCGGCGGGGGCCATCAGGCGGCAGTGAAAGGGAGCGCTGACCGGCAGGGGGATCGCCCGGCGCGCGCCCTTGTCGCGGGCGATTCGGCCCGCCGCCTCGACGGTTTGCGCCGTCCCGCTGATGACGACCTGTCCGGGGGCGTTGTCATTGGCGACCTCGCACACGCCCTTCCCGGTTTCTTTTTGTGCGATCCGGGCGACTTCCTCGGCGGCGGGGCAGTCGATTCCCAGGAGAGCGGCCATTGCGCCCTTCCCTTCCGGGACGGCCTCCTGCATGACCTGTCCGCGGCGGCGCAGGAGGCGGGCGGCGTCGGCCAGCGCGAGGGCTCCGGCGGCGGCCAGCGCCGAATATTCGCCCAGCGAATGTCCGGCGGCGAAGCGGGCTTTGGCGGCGAGGTTCCAGCCGCCTTCGCGCTGCAAGACCCGGATCACGGCCATGCTCACGGCCATCAGGGCGGGCTGGGCATTGATGGTGCGGCGCAGTTCTTCTTCCGGCCCTTCGCGGCACAGGCGAAAGAGAGAGGCTTTGGCGGCCTCGTCGACCTCCTCGAAGACCTCGCGGGCCGCCGGGAAGGCCTCGGCGAGGGCTACCCCCATGCCGACCGCCTGGCTTCCCTGTCCCGGAAATACAAATGCGCGCGCCAAGACGCTGCCCCTCCTCCGGCCCTGCGGCGCGGGCAAGACGGGAGCTTGCCTCCACGCGCCGGTTTTGTATAGTCCCCCGCCGGACCTGTTTGTCAATTTTGTCAAGGCGGCGAGAGCCGGAGGACCCGGCAGGATTTTACGCGAATGTCTCTCTACGAGCATGTTTTCATAGCCCGGCAAGACATCTCGGCTCAAAAGGTCGAGGGGTTGATCGCCACCTTCACCACTCTGATCACGGGTCAGGGGGGCGAGGTTTCCAAGAGCGAATATTGGGGTCTGCGGCCTCTGGCCTACCGGATCAAGAAGAATCGCCGGGCGCATTATGCGCTGCTCAACATAGCTGCGCCGCCTGAGGCGATCGCCGAGATGGAGCGGCAGATGACCCTGAATGACGACATTGTGCGTTTTTTGACGATCCGGGTTGAGGCGCATAATCCCGATCCCTCACCTTTGATGCCCAAAGCGCCTGCCGAATCGCCGGAGTCCGCCCCGTCGGGGCCGGAGGACAAAGAGAAGCGCGAGGCGAAGCCGGAGGCGGCGGAGGGCAAGGAGAAGGCCGGGGAGACGGCTCCCGAAGAACCGGCCCCCAAAGAGCCGGAAGCGGACAAGGCCGAGGAAGCAAAGGGGGGCTGAGTCATGGGCAAGAAGCGGAGCGGCTCATCGGGCCGTCAGATCAATCTGGCGCAATTGCCGACGCGGCGGCCTTTTGCGCGGCGGCGCAAGACGTGCCCGTTCACGGGGCCGAGCGCGCCGAAGATTGACTATAAGGATGTCAAGCTTCTCCAGCGTTATATTTCCGAGCAGGGCAAGATTGTGCCGAGCCGGATCACGGTGGTTTCGCTGAAGAAGCAGCGTCTGCTGGCGCAGGCGATCAAGCGCGCGCGCTATCTGGCGCTTTTGCCCTATGTGGTGCGCTAGGGCCCGGCGATGGAGGTGATTTTGCTGGAGCGGGTCGGGGCGCTGGGCAGCCTGGGGGACCGGGTTCGGGTCAAGAACGGCTATGCGCGGAATTATCTGCTGCCGTCGGGCAAGGCCTTGCGGGCGACGAAGGCCAATCTGGAGCGTTTTGAGGGCGAGCGGGCGCATTTGGAGGAGCGGATGCGCACGGCGCGCGAGGCGGCGCAGGCGCAGGCCGCGGCGCTGGAGGGGCGGCGTTTTACGATCATCCGGCAGGCGAGCGAGGCGGGGCAGTTATATGGCTCGGTTCGCGGGCGGGACATTTCTGCGCTTCTGGCGGAGAGCGGGATTGAGATGGGGCCGCGGCAGGTTGTTTTGGAGAAGCCGATCAAGACGCTGGGGGTTCATCGGGCGGAGATTCGGCTGCATCCGGAGGTGAGCGTTTCGATCAATTTGAGCGTCGCCCGCTCGCAGGAGGAGGCGGGCGAGGAGGCCGAGGCGGGCGCCGGGATTGAAGAGATGGCGCAGGAGATGCTGGAGGAGGAGGCCGCCCGGCGCTTCGCCGAGGAGGCGGAGCAGGAGGGCGCGGCGGAGGCGGAGCCGGAGTCGGCCCCGGCGGCGGCGGGGGCTGAGGAAGCGCAGGGATAAATTCGGGGCCGGGGGGTTCGGCCCTCTGGCGCGCGGGGCGCGCATGACGCATAATGCGCCTCCCGCCGCAGGCGGGGCAGTTCTGTCCGGCGGGGGGAGAGCGGGGCCTGGCGATGTCGCAATCATCAGATTTCAAGGTTATCGGCGGCGGGGCGCAGAAGGAGGCGTCCGGCGGCGCGGCGGTTGCGGCGGGAGCGGGCGCGCCGCATAATTTTGAGGCCGAGCAGTCCGTTCTGGGCGCGCTTTTGATCAACAACGAGCTTTACGACCGGCTCAATGATTTTCTGGAGCCGTGGCATTTTTACGATCCGGTTCACGGGGAGAT
This sequence comes from Alphaproteobacteria bacterium, assembly GCA_965204775.1. Classification (GTDB taxonomy): domain Bacteria; phylum Pseudomonadota; class Alphaproteobacteria; order JAPOUT01; genus CBDBFH01. Next base: position 45,814 of record CBDBFH010000022.1, on the reverse strand, counting down.
TTACAAGCATCTCTGTTCGCTGATCGGCGAGGGCCATCCGGCTTCGCCGGTGACGTTGCGGCCCTATTTTGAGGGTCACGAGGGGATGTCGCGCAAAGGGGGCGCGGATTATCTGGTCCGGCTGGCGGGCAGCGCGGCGACTTTGATCAATGCCGAGGCCTATGGGCGGACGATTCACAGTCTTGCCCAGCGCCGTGAGTTGCTTCGGGCCGGACAGGATATTTATGAGCGGGCGGCGTCGGTCCGGCTGGAAGATCCGCCGCCGCGCCAGATTGAGGCCGCCGAGGAGGCGCTCTACCGGATTGCCGAGAAGGGGCGCTATGAGGGAGGCTTTCAGGAGTTTGGCGGCAGTCTGGAGGAGGCGCTGGAGATTGCCTCGCAGGCGCACGCCGCGAAGGGGCGGGTTTCGGGCCTTCCGACCTATCTGCATGATCTGGACGAGAAGCTGGGCGGTCTGCAGCCGTCCGACCTGATCGTCATTGCCGGGCGTCCGTCGATGGGCAAGACGGGTCTGGCGGGCAATATTGCGTTTAACGCGGCGCGCAATTGGCGCGGACAGAAGGACAAGGACGGATCGGTTCAGACCGTTTCGGGTGCGATTGTGGGCTTTTTCTCGCTGGAGATGTCCCGCGCCCAGCTGGCGATGCGTCTGCTGGCCGACCGGGCCGAGGTTCCGGCGCATCACATGCGGCAAGGTCAGACGTCGGAGGAGGAGTTTCAGAATATCGTCCGCGCCTGTCAGGAGATCAACGACATTCCGCTTTATATTGACCAGACGGGGGCGATTCCTCTGGCGACGTTGTGCGCGCGGGCGCGGCGTCTCAAGCGGCGGCAGGGTTTGGACCTGATGATTGTGGATTATCTGCAATTGGTGACCTCCGGGGGTTCGCGGGGCGGCGACCGGCGGGTTCAGGAGGTCAGCGAGGTGACGCAGGGTCTGAAGGCGCTGGCCAAGGAGTTGAACATTCCGGTGATTGCGCTTTCGCAATTGTCGCGGGCGGTGGAGGCGCGCGACGACAAGCGGCCGCATTTGGCGGATTTGCGCGAGTCGGGGGCGATTGAGCAGGATGCGGATGTGGTTTTGTTCATCTATCGCGAGGAGTATTACCTGCAAAACGCGAAGCCCCGCGAGGATGCGGAGGAGTTTTCGCGCTGGAAGGAGGCGATGGAAAGCTGCGAGGGTCTGGCGAAGATTATTATCGGCAAGCAGCGTCATGGCCCGACGGGGGAGGTTTCGCTGCATTTTGATTCCCGCTACACGCGGTTCCGGGACCTGGCGAGCGACGACAGGACTCCGCAAAGTTTTTACTAGGCCGGGGAGGTGCGAACCGGCGCGATGACTGGAACTGCGCAGCGCGCGCCGCGTCTTTCGGCTGCGCCGGTTTTGACGATAGACCGCGCGGCGCTGGTGGAGAATTACCGGCGGGCGCAGCGTCTTTCCGGGGATGCGGAGGCGGGGGCGGTGGTCAAGGCCGATGCCTATGGTCTGGGGATCGAAACTGCCGCGCGCGCTTTGTCCGGGGCCGGGTGCCGGACGTTTTTCACGGCTCATGCCGAAGGCGGTGCGCGGCTTGGGGTTCTGGCGCCGCAGGCGCGGATTTACGTTTTGAACGGCCTGCTGCCGGGGAGCGCCGAGGCCTGCCGGGCGCATGATCTGCGCCCCTGCCTGTGCAGCCTGGATCAGCTTGAAGCCTGGCAGGCCGAGGCGCGGCGCGCCGGGCGCTCCCTGCCCGCTGCGCTGCATGTGGAGACCGGGATCAACCGGCTGGGTCTTTCGCCGGCGGCGCTGCGGCGCATTGCCGAAGAGCCGCCGCGCCTGGACGGGATCCAGGTTGAGTTGATCATGAGTCATCTGGCCTGCGCCGATGCGCCCGATGATCCGATGAATGCGCTGCAGCTGGAGAGGTTTCGCGCGTCTCTGGCGCTGCTGAAGCCGCTGGCGGGGCGGGCGCGGGCGAGTCTGTCCAACACGGCGGGGCTGGGACTGGGGGAGGCGTTTCGCTTTGATCTGACCCGGCCCGGGATTGGCCTTTATGGGGGCAATCCCTCTCCGGGCGGGGCGGATTTTGCGCCGGTGGTTTCGCTGACGAGTTTTATCGCTCAGATCAGGCGGGTGGCGGCGGGGGAGAAAGTCGGCTATGGGGGTGCGTTCACGGCGCCGGCGGCGATGAAGATTGCGATTGTCCCGGCGGGCTATGCCGACGGGGTTCCGCGCGCGTTATGGGGCGCGCAGCCGGGCGGCGGGGCGGCGGCGATTGGCGGCTTGCGGGCGGCGATTATCGGACGGGTCTCGATGGATATGCTGATGCTGGATGTGAGCGCGCTGCCCGGCGATGTTGCGCGGCCCGATGCGCCGGTTGAGTTGCTGGGCCGCCATATCACGCTCGACGACTGGGCGCGGGCGGCGGGGACGATTCCGCATGAGATTGCGATTGGGCTGGGGCGCTGCGCGCGCAAGGAGCTGCGCGCCGGACGGGAGCCGCAGGCGGCATGAGCGCGCTGGCGTCAGTTGGGCGGGCGGTGCTGCGCCTGTGCGGGCAGGGCGGGCGTTTTTCGGTTTTCGCTGCGATTGCGGTCAGTCATCTGTTGCGCCCGCCGTTTTTCATCCGGCTGTTTGCGGGGCAGGCGGTTCGGATCGGCTATAATTCGCTGCCGGTGGTGGCGTTGACGTCTTTTTTTACGGGGGCGGTTTTTGCCCTTCAGATTTATTACGGCGGCAACAATTTCAATTCCGAGACGATCATCGCCACGATTGTCGCGCTGGGGATAACGCGGGAGCTGGGTCCGGTGCTGACCGGGCTGATGGTGGCGGGGCGGATCAGCGCGGCGATTGCCGCCGAGCTGGGCTCGATGCGGGTGACCGAACAGATTGATGCGCTGGTCACATTGTCGACCAATCCGCATAAATATCTGGTGGTTCCGCGCCTGGCGGCGGCGGTTGTAACCCTGCCGCTGCTGGTTCTGATAGCCGACATTATCGGCATCATGGGGGGCTTTGTGGTGGGGACGCAGGCGCTGGGCTTTTCGCCCGGGGTTTATATCCAGGCGACCGCCGACTTCATCACTTTGGAGGCGGTTACGTCGGGGATGATCAAGGCGGCGGTGTTTGGCTTCATCATTGCGCTCATCGGCTGCTATCAGGGCTTTCACAGCGCCGGGGGCGCGCAAGGCGTGGGGCGGGCGGCGACGACGGCGGTGGTGACGTCCTCGATTTTGATTCTGGCCTCGAATTATCTGATGACGTCGGTGTTTTTCACCTCATGAGCGGCGCGGCGGGCAGCGCCAAGATTGAGTTCCGCGATGTTCGCAAGCATTTTGGCGGCAACCGGGTTTTGACCAGGTTTGATCTGTCGGTTGGCGCGGGCGAGTCTTTTGTGGTGATCGGGGGATCGGGGTCGGGCAAATCGGTTGCGCTGAAATGTCTTCTGGGCCTGCTGCGGCTGGACGGGGGCGGGATTTTCGTTGACGGGCGGCAGATTGCCGGGCGCGGCGCGCGGCGCGGGGCGGCGGGGGCGGCGCGGCGGCGGATCGGGATGTTGTTTCAGAATGCGGCGCTGTTTGACAGTCTTTGCGTCTGGGAGAATGTTGCGTTTGGCCTGATTCACGGGCGGGGGATGAAGGCGGCGGCGGCGCGCGAGATTGCGATGGACAAATTGGCGCAGGTTGGTCTGGATTCGCGCACCGGGGAGTTGCGGCCTGCGGAGTTATCCGGGGGGATGAAGAAGCGCGTGGGTCTGGCGCGCGCGATTGCGGTTGATCCGGAGATCATTTTGTTTGACGAGCCGACGACGGGCCTGGATCCGATCATGGCTGATGTGATCAATGATTTGATTGTTTCGACGGTTCGGGATTTGGGGGCGACGGCGCTTTCGATCACGCATGACATGGCGAGTGCGCGCAAGATTGCCGGGCGAATCGGGATGCTGTACGAGGGGCGGATCATCTGGTCGGGGGCGGCGGGCGAGATTGAGCGGAGCGGCAATGCCTATGTTGACCAGTTCATTCATGGCCGGGCGGCGGGGCCGATTCGGTTTGGGGCGGACGCGCCCGGGCGCGGGCGATAGCGGGCGGGGCCGGAGCGGTGGCCGCCGAGCTGGGTTTGAATGTTTTCGATCTGATTGTGATCGGGGGCGTTTTGTTTTCGAGCGTTTTTGCGTTTATTCGCGGTTTTATGCGCGAGGTTTTGAGTCTGGCGGCGTGGATTGCCTCGATCCTTGCGGTTTTTTATCTGGCCCCGCCCTGGGGGGCCTGGCTGGGCGGTCAGGTTGAGGCGCAATGGGGGTATGAGTTGCAGCCCTGGCTGGAGATCGGACTGGCCGGCTTGTTGATTTTCCTTGCGGTGATGGTGGCGGGGAGTCTGATCAATGCCTCGCTGTGGCGTGCGATTCGGTCGCTGCGGCTGAGTTTTGCGGACCGGGCGCTGGGGTTTTTGTTCGGCGCGGTGCGGGGTATGGCGGTGATTGTGGTTTGCTATTTTCTTTATGGGCGTCTGGTGGCGGAGGCGAATTTTCCACCCTGGCTGGCGGAGGCGCGCACCCGTCCGGCGCTTGAGCTGGGGGTTAACCTGCTTCTGGCGGCGGTGCGGCCATTTTTGCCGGACGAGACCACGCCCCTCCTGCCGCCGGAGCCGGGGGCGGGCGAAAACGTCTCATGACAGGGGGGGCGGAAAGGGGTATAGATTGGGCGCGCTCCGCCGAAAGAGGGAGAGCGATGAAGATTCATTCCCTGCCTGCCGCCTGCTGTGACGACGACCGCCTGCATGAGGAATGCGGGGTTTTCGGGGTTGCCGGTCATGACGACGCCGCCGCGCTGACGGCGCTGGGGCTTCACGCGCTTCAGCACCGGGGTCAGGAGGCGGCGGGGATCACGGCCTTTGACGGGACGCGCTTTCACTCCGAGCGTCGGCCCGGCCTGGTCGGCGATCATTTCACCCGGGAGGAGGTGATCGCCCGTCTGGCCGGGGCGTGCGCGATCGGGCATGTGCGCTATGCGACGTTCGGGGGCGCGATAGCGCGCAACATTCAGCCGCTCTTTGCCGACCTGGCCGGGGGCGGGATTGCCTGCGCCAATAACGGCCATCTGACCAATGCGGTCGCCCTGCGCCAGGAGTTGGTGCGGGAGGGGTGCATTTTTCAATCGACCAGCGACACCGAGACGATTTTGCATCTGGCGGCGCGGGCTGGGGGCGGCGATGCGACCGCCCGCCTGATCAAGGCGCTGCGCCAGGTGGAGGGAGCGTATGCGCTGGTGGTTCTGGCCAACGACATGCTGATCGGCGTGCGCGATCCTTTGGGGATCAGGCCTCTGGTTTTGGGTTCGCTGGACGGGGCGCACATACTGGCTTCGGAGACATGCGCGCTGGACATCATCGGGGCGAGTTTTGTGCGCGAGGTTGCGCCGGGCGAGTTGATCATTGCGCGGGCCGGGGGCGGTCTGGAGAGTCTGCGCCCGTTTTTGCCGCGTCCGGCGCGGCCCTGCATTTTTGAATATGTGTATTTCGCCCGCCCCGACAGTCTGGCCGGGGGCAAGAGCGTCTATGAGCACCGCAAGCGGATGGGCGAGGAACTGGCCCGCGAGGCCCCGGTGCAGGCCGATATGGTGATTCCGATTCCGGACTCCGGGGTTCCGGCGGCGCTGGGCTTTGCGGCGCAAAGCGGGATTCCGTGCGCGTTCGGGATCACCCGCAGTCATTATGTGGGGCGGACCTTTATCGAGCCCAGCCAGCAGATTCGGCAGTTGGGTGTGAAGCTGAAGCACAATCCGAACCGGGCGCTGATCGGCGGTTCGCGGGTTGTATTGATTGACGACAGCATTGTGCGGGGGACGACGGCGAAGAAGATTGTTCAGATGGTCTACGACGCCGGGGCGCGCGAGGTGCATATGCGGATTGCCTGTCCGCCGATTCGCCATCCCGATTTTTACGGGATCGACACGCCCGATCCGGAGGAGCTTCTCGCCAACCGCTTTGACGAAGCCGGGGTTCAGGCGTTTGTGGGCGCGGCCAGTCTGGCCTTTCTGTCGCTGGAAGGCCTCTACCGGGCGATGGGTCATGAGCGGCGCAATGCGGACTGCCCGCAATTTACGGATCACTGCTTCACCGGCGACTATCCGACGCCGCTGACGGACCGGCGGCGGGATTTGGGTCACCGGCAATTGTCGCTGCTGGCGGAGTCGGCCTAGGGGATTGGGGCGTTTTTCGGGTCAGATTGCGCTGGTCACGGGTGCCGGTTCCGGGATTGGGCGGGCGGCGGCGCTGGCGCTGGCGCGCGAGGGGGCGCATATTGCGGCGGTTGCGCGCCGGGAGAGCGCCTTGACCGCGCTGGACGACCGGATTGTGGCGCAAGGCGGGGTGGCGACGCTGGTTCCGCTTGACCTGACCGACGGCCCGGCGCTGGACCGGCTGGGGGCGGCACTTTTCGAGCGCTGGCGGCGTCTGGATGTTTTGGTGAGTTGCGCGGCGATTTTGCCGCCTCTGGGTCCGGTTGCGCATCTGTCTCCGGCGGTCTGGAGCGAGGGCATGGCGGTCAATGCCGGGGCCAATTGGCGCTTGATCCGTGCGGTGGAGCCGTTATTGCGCGCCGCGCCGCGAGGCCGCGCGGTCTTTTTGACCTGTGCGGCGGCGCGCGAGGCGGCGCCTTTCTGGGGAGCCTATGCGGCGGGCAAGGCGGCTTTGGAGGCGCTGGTTTTGAGTTGGGCCGGGGAGTTGCGCAAGACGGCGCTGCGGGTCAATCTTTTCGACCCCGGCCCGGTTCGCGGGGTGTTGCGGGCGCGCGCCATGCCCGGCGAGGATGCGCAAACCCTTCCCGCGCCTGAGGAGGTCTGCCCTGCCCTGCTTGATCTGGCCGCGCCCGGCTGCACGCGGCACGGCGAGCGGGTCTGCTATGCGCCGGGCGCATAAGGATTGCGCGAGGCGCGCAGGCGCAGGCGGATCGGCGTGCCCCAAAGGGCGAAGCCTGCGCGCAGCTCATTGGTCAGATAGCGCCGGTAGGATTCGGGAAAAGCGCGCGGGCGCGAGGCGAACAGGGTGAAGGAAGGCGGGCGCGCCGAGGTCTGGACGATATATTTGATCCGGAGCGGGCGGCCCTGCGGCGCCGGGGGCGGATGACGGCGCAAGGCTTCCTGCAGGCGGCGATTGAGGGGTCCGGTTGCGATTTCACGATTCCAGACGCGCCCGGTCCGCAGACAGGCGGGCATCAGGGTTTCGACCTGCGCGCCGGTCAAGGCCGAGAGCGGCACGAGGGCTGCGCCGCGCAATTGCGGCAAAAGGGCGCGGGCCTTGCGGCGCAGGGCCGCAACGGCAATGGCCGGCGCGAGATCGATCTTGTTTAAGGCGAAGACGGCGGCGCGGCCTTCGCGGGCGATCAGATCGGCGATTTGCAGATCCTGCTTTTCGAAGGCGGCGTCGGCCTCCATCAGCAGGACGACGACATCGGCGAAGCGGATGGCCTCGACCGCCGCTCCGGCGGCCAGCGCTTCGTCTTTTTCCGAGATTCGGGCGCGGCGGCGCAGCCCGGCGGTGTCGAAAAGCAGGACGTCATGCTCGCGCCAGCGCCATGCGACGGCGACCGCATCGCGGGTTGTCCCCGGCTTTGGCCCGGCGAGGACGCGGTTGCGCCCCAGCAGGCGATTGATCAGGGTGGATTTTCCGGCATTGGGCCGCCCGACCACGGCCAGCCGCAGGGGCCGGTCCGGGTTTTCTTCTTCGGAGGCTTTGGTTTGGGGCAGAACATCTTCGAGCGCCTGGGCGAGGGCGCTCAAGCCTTCGCCATGTTCGGCGGAGAGCGCGACCGGCGCGCCGAAGCCCAGCCGATGGGCTTCCAGCCAGCCGGCGTCTCCGGCGCGGCCTTCGCATTTGTTGGCGACCGGGACCACGGCGCGGGCATGGCGGCGCAGGTAAAGCGCCCAGCGTTCATCGGCGGGGGTCAGACCGGCGCGGGCGTCGATCAGGAAGAGGCACAGATCGGCCTGTCTCAAAGTCTGTTGTGCGCCCTGGGTCATAAGGGCGGCGAGGCTTCCGGCCCGTGCTTCCTCCAGTCCGGCGGTGTCGATGAGGCGGAAGCGCAGATTTCCGAGGCGGGCCTCGCCCTCGCGCCAGTCGCGGGTCAGGCCGGGCGCGGGCGAGACCAGCGCGCGCGACTGGCCGCGCCGGGGCGGGCACAGCCGGTTGAACAGGGTGGACTTGCCGACATTGGGGCGTCCGGCGATGGCGATAGTCCAGACCATGCGGTGCGTTCAGCGCAGGGCGATCAGTTCCATGGAGGAGGAGAGCAGATAGAGGGTTTGCTGGGCGACGATGGGCGCGGTCAGGAAGCCGTCGGCGAGTTTCAGGGAGGGTCCGGGCTTTCCGGTTCCAGGGTCGAGCGCGGCGAGGGTTCCGCCGGAGGAGGCGAAGAGGAGTCTGCCCCCGGCGAGGACGGGTCCGGACCAGATGATCCCCTGCCCGGCGGGGCCGGAGCCGGGCAAGGCGGTTGACCAGATGGTTTGTCCGCTTTGCGCCGCCAGGCCGACGGCCCGGCCTTCGGCGGTCAGGATGAAGACGGCGTTGCCTGCGCTCCAGGGCGGGGCGCTGCCGGAGAAATCGCGTGACCAGAGTCTGCGCCCGCTGTTGAGGGCGGCGGCGATCATGCGTCCGCTGCTGCTCAGGGCGAAGACGGCTCCGTCCATGATGGCCGGGGTGGCGACCGAGGTGATGGTGGTGTTGGGGTCGGCGATTCCCCCCTGGACGAGGGTTTCGCTCCAGATGAAGTTTCCGTTTTCGGCGCGCAGGGTGAAGACTTCGCCCGAACTATAGGGGACGACCGCCAGCCGTCCGGCGAGGGCGGGGGCCGGGGCGGTGAGCAGTCCGGCGCTTTCGGGGATGCCCTGATGGGTCCAGATTTCGTTGCCGGTTCCGGTTTCGCGCACGGAGAGGCGGTTGTTGTAGGCGAAGGCATAGAGGCGGCCCTGTCCGGCGGCGGGGGCGGCGCGGAAGGGGATTGCGCCGTCGACCCGCCAGAGGATTTCGCCGCTTTGCGCATTGAGGGCGGCGAGGGAGCCCAATCCGGTTGCGGCGAGGAGTTTTTCCCCTTCGAGGGCGAGGCCGCCGCCGAAGGCGAGGTTGCTCTCCTCGCCCGTGACGCGGAGGGATTGCCGCCAGAGGCGCTGGCCGGTTTCGGCGTCGAAGGCGCGCACGGAGGCGCGCCCGTCGAGGACGAAGACGCGGCCATTTCCGGCGACGGGGCGGGCGGCCAGCGCGCCGGACCCCGGCGCGCCGGCCTGGACCCGCCAGCGCTGGCGGGGCGTTCCGGCGAGGGCCGGATGGCGCAGGCCGTGGGCGGTTTGCGCCCAGACGGGGTTCGCCGCCGGGGGGGGCAGGCGCACCGCGATTGAGTCAGCCGGGGCCTGTGCGTCGGCGGGCGCGGCTTGCGGCCCGGGGAAGGCGGCGATGCGCTCACCGGGCAAAAGTTCTTCGGCGGCGCAAGCGCCAAGCGCGAGCGCGGCGGCGAGGAGCGGAAAGGCGGTCGGTCGCATGGGGTTTATTGTTCCGGCTTTTTTTGTTCTTTTGGCTCTTCGGGCGTGTCGAAGCGGGCGGGCAGAGCGGTTTCGATCAGGGCGCGGGCGCGGGCGGCGAGCGAGGGCGGGGCTTCGGGGGCGGCGATCAGGGCTTCGAGATAGGAGCGGGCGGCTTCGGCGTCTCCGGCCTCCAGCGCGGCGACGGCCAGCGCTTCGCGGGCCGAGAAGCGAAAAGGCCGCCCGTCTGCCGCCGCCGGACCGAGCCGGGCGCGCAGGGCGGTGAAGTCGATCTGTCCGGCGAGCAAAAACCCGGCATTGAGCCGGGCGAGGTCCTGCATGATCGGGGGCAGTTCGGGGTCCTGGACGAGGCGGTCATAGACGGCGACGGCCTTCCGGCGCTCTCCGGCGCGGGCGTGTTCGGCGGCGCGGTGGAAGCGGGCGAGCGCGCCATAAGCGCCCGGCTCCTGCGCGGCGAGCGCCTCCAGGGCGCGGCGGCGGTCGTCTTCATCGGTCTGGGCCAGCGCGGTTTCAAAGCGCGCGCCGGCCTGTGCGCGGCTGGTCTCGTCCCACCAGCGCCAGAGGGTGAAGCCGCCCACGGCCAGCGCGAACAGCACCGCCGCGCCGACGATCAAACTGCCGTAGCGCCGCCACAGGCGGTTGAGGCGCTCGCGGCGCACCGCCTCCTCGACTTCTCTGAAGATATCGCTCACCGGAAGGCCTCTCCCGGAACCGGACTGCAAAGGGCTTCCTGCCCTAGTTTGTGCAGTCTGTCAATTTGACCCCGATCTGTGCGGCCAGCGCGCCCTGGGAGTCATAGAAGAGGTGGGAATAGGATGCGCCTATTTCGAGCAGGGCGCGGGTGTCTTGTCCGGAGCAGTTGGCGGCGGCGACGGTGGAGGCCAGACTCCGCGCATTGATGGTCTCCTTGGCGACATTCAGACGATAGGTGTGGATCAGAGCCTTGTTGCGCAGTTCCAGTTTGACGAGGGTTGTCAGCTGGTCGATTTTCTGCGGCAGCCCGGCATTGGCCTGTTTGACCTGCACCGCCAGTTTTTCGAGGAGGGCGGCGGAGAGCGCCTCGCGCGCCGCCGCGCCGGGCTGATTGACGGGTTTCGGGCCGGCTTGGGCGGCGGTCTGCCGGGTCCGACAGTCTTCGCCGGCGATGTCGATGCGGACGAGCGGCTTGTTTTGCGCGTCGAGATAGACGTAAGAGAAGCGACCGCCCTGCCCGGCGGTGTCGCGCATGCGCGCATTGCCGCAGACGAAGGCGGTCAGTTCGGCGGCCAGCCCGGCGCGCCAGGCTTTGATATCGACTTCGGAGGCGGGGCGGTCGAGGCGGTAGGTGATGACCAGCGTTTTGCCCTGGGCGTCGGCGCGGATGATGGCGAGGTCCTGCCCGCGCCGGATGGGCAGGCGGCTTTGCAATTGCGCGGCGGTTTGAGCCTGCCGCTGCTCGACCGGCTGCACCGCTACGGGCCGGGCGTCCTGCGCGTGAGCAACAGAAGCCGTCAGTCCGGCGATCAAGCCTGCGCCGATGGCGCGTATAAGAGGCGCTCCGCCTGCGTTCACGGGAGTCAGGCCCCCTCTGGAGAAGATCGCTTCCCGCAGCGCAGAGTTTTGATCATGCGGGGTCGGGAGTCAAGTTCACTCCCATTCTATGGTTCCGGGCGGTTTGGAGGTGACGTCATAGACGACGCGGTTGATGCCTTTGGTTTCATTGATGATGCGGGTTGCGGTCTGTTCGAGGAAGTTGGGTGGGAAGGGGAAGGCGTCGGCGGTCATGCCGTCGACGGAGGTGACGGCGCGCAGGGCGCAGACATATTCGTAGGAGCGTGCGTCGCCCATGACGCCGACGCTTTTGACGGGCAGGAGGACGGCGAAAGCCTGCCAGATGTGGTCATAGAGTTTGTGTTTGCGGATTTCGTCGATATAGATGGCGTCGGCGCGGCGCAGGATGCGGCATTTTTCTGCGGTGACGGGTCCGGGGATTCGGACGGCGAGGCCGGGTCCGGGGAAGGGGTGGCGGCGCAGGAAGGTTTCCGGCAGGCCCAGGGTTCGGCCCAGCGCGCGCACTTCGTCCTTGAAGAGGTCGCGGACCGGCTCGATCAGTTTGAGTTTCATGCGCTTCGGCAGGCCGCCGACATTGTGGTGGCTTTTGATGGTTGCGCTGGGGCCGCCATGCGCCGAGACGCTTTCGATGACGTCGGGATAGAGGGTGCCCTGGGCGAGGAATTGCGCGTTGCCGATTTTTTTGGCTTCTTCCTCGAAGATTTTGATGAAGAGTTTTCCGATGATTTTGCGTTTTTCTTCGGGGCCGGAGGTTTTGCCGAGCGCGGCGAGGAAGCGGTCGGCGGCGTCGACGGCGATCAGTGGGATATTGAAGTGTTCGCGAAAGAGCCGGGTGACGTCTTCGGCCTCGTTTTCGCGCAGGAGGCCGTTGTCGACGAAGATGCAGACGAGTCGTTCGCCAACGGCGCGGTGGAGGAGGAGCGCGGTTGCGGCGGAGTCGACGCCGCCGGACAGGGCGCAGAGGATTCGGCCTTTGGGGGCGCGGGCGCGGATATTTTCGGCGGCCTGGTCGAGGAAGGCCTGCATAGTCCAGCGCCCGGCGCAGTTGGCGATGCGGCGCGCGAAGTTTTCGATCAGTTTTGCGCCGCCGGGGGTGTGGACGACTTCGGGGTGGAACTGGACGCCGTAGAGTTTGCGGCGCTCGTCGGCGATGGCGGCATAGGGGGCGTGGCCGGAATGGGCGAGGGGGACGAAGCCTTTGGGGAGTTCGACAACCCGGTCGGCGTGGCTCATCCAGACGTCTTCGGTTCCGCCGGGCGGGGCGAGGCTGTCGAAGAGAGGGGAGGCGGCGGCGATGGTGATCCGGGCGCGTCCGAATTCGCGTGCTTCGCCGGGTGCGGCGCGCCCGCCCAGAGCGGCGCACATGGCCTGCTGGCCGTAGCAGATTCCCAGAATCGGGACGCCCAGCTGAAAGAGTTCGGGCGGGGCGGGTGGTCCGGCCTGCCCGGCGGCGGCGCTGGCCGGGCCGCCGGACAAAATGACGGCGGCGGGTTTGGGGTCGAGATGTCCGCGCAGCGCATGGCAGGGAGCGATTTCACAATAGACGCCGCTTTCGCGGACCCGGCGGGCGATCAGCTGGGTGAACTGACTGCCGAAATCGATCAGGAGGATTCGCTCGGCGTCGGGCGGTTGCGTCACTGCGCGCCGGCCTGAATGGCGTCGCGGAGCGAGGTCCATGCGGCGCAATAGCCGCACAGTTCTCCCAGACGGCGCAGTTTCTGGCGTGCGGCTTTGGGGTTTCCGGCGTCGAGGTCTTCCATGCCGCTCCAGCGCAGGGCGTCATGGTTGTCGGGGTCGATTTTGAGGGCGGCGCTGTAATATTTTCGGGCCTTGTCGAGGTTTCCGATTTTGCCATAGGCGCGCCCCAGACAGGCGCGGGCGCGGGCGTTGGAGGGGTTGGCGACGATGGCCTGTTCGCACAGGCCGGCGGCTTTCTGGTAGGCGCGGCGGTTGATGGCGGCTTCGGCCTGGCGGATGAGGACGGCGGCGTGGCGTCGGGCTTCCGGGGAGAGGCGGGCTTCGGCCTGAGCCGGGGGGGCGGGCGGGGCGAGCGCGGCGAAGATGGCGGCGGCGGCGAGGAGTTGGAGGCGGCGGGGCGGTTTCATTTTTATCCCTCCCCCATCCATGCGCTGCCTGGGTAATTGGGCGATTCGCGCGTGATGGTGACGCTGTGGACGTGGCTTTCGCGCAGGGCGGCGGCGGAGATTCGTGTGAAGCGTGCGCGCTTTGCGAATTGGCCGAGGTTTTGCGCGCCGGTGTAACCCATGGCGGCGCGCAGGCCGCCGACGAGTTGATGGATGACGGCGGCGGCGGGTCCTTTGAAGGGGACGCGGCCTTCGACGCCTTCGGGGACGAGTTTCATCATATTTCCGATTTCTTCCTGAGCGTATCGGTCGGCGGAGCCGTCGGCCATGGCGCCGATGGATCCCATGCCGCGATAGGCTTTGTAGCTGCGGCCCTGATAGAGGAAGACTTCGCCGGGTGTTTCTTCGGTTCCGGCGAGGAGGGTTCCGATCATGGCGGCGTCTGCGCCTGCGGCGAGGGCTTTGGCGAGGTCTCCGGAGTATTTGATTCCGCCGTCGGCGATGATTCGGATGGAGGCGTTTTGTGCGGCTTCGGCGGCGTCCATGACGGCGGTGAGTTGTGGGACGCCGACGCCGGCGACCATGCGTGTGGTGCAGATGGAGCCGGGTCCGATTCCGATTTTCACGGCGTCGGCGCCGGCGTCGGCGAGGGCTTTGACGCCGTCGGCGGTTGCGACGTTTCCGGCCATGATTCGGGCGTTATTGTGGTTGCGGCGGATTTGGCGGACGGTTTCGATGACGCGGGCCGAGTGTCCATGCGCGGTATCGACGACGATGAGATCTGCGCCGGCCTCGATCAGGGCGTCGGCGCGTCGCAGGCCTTCGCCGCCGACGGCGGTTGCGGCGGCGACTCGCAGCCTGCCCTGTTCGTCTTTGCAGGCGCGGGGGTGGAGGGTGGACTTTTCGATATCCTTGACGGTCAGGAGTCCGGTGCAGCGATAGGCGTCGTCCACGACGATGAGTTTTTCGATTCGGTGTTCGTGGAGGAGGCGCTTGGCTTCGGCGAGGTTGACGCCTTCATGTACGGTCACGAGTTTTTCTTTGGTCATGAGGCTGCGGACGGGTTCTTCGGGGTTATCGGCGAAGCGGACGTCGCGATTGGTGAGGATTCCCTTGAGTTTGCCGTTGCTTTCGACGACGGGGATTCCGGAGATTTTATGTGTTCGCATGAGGTTGAGGGCCTGCGCGAGGGTTGCGCCGGGGCTGATGGTGACGGGGTCGACGACGATGCCGGACTCGAATTTTTTGACGGCCTTGACCTGGAGGGCCTGGGCTTCTGGGGTCATATTGCGGTGGAGGACGCCGAGGCCACCTGCCTGGGCCATGGCGATGGCCAGCGCCGCTTCGGTGACGGTATCCATGGCGGCGGAGACGAGGGGGATATTGAGGGTGATTCCGGGTGCGATTTCGGTGTTGGTCCGGGTTTGCGCGGGCAGGACGTTGGACTCTGCGGGGCAGAGGAGGACGTCATCGAAAGTGAGGGCTTCGCGGATCATGCCAATTTTGGCCCTCTGGGCGGGGCGTGAGGGGTATTGGCGGCGCTTTGTATCATTAAAGGGTTTGGAAAGGAAGGGGGTTATTGGGTTTTGGCGGCGAGGAAATAGAATTCGGGCGATTCGGAGCGGCTGGCGGGGGGTTTTTGGCGCGAGAGGGAGGTGAAGTTGTCGGAGAGGAAGGCGAGGGTTTGGCTTTCGCCGCCCTGTCTGGCTTTGAGGAGGAGTTGTCCGCCGGGCTGGAGGATTTGGCTGGCGATTCGGGCGGCGGCGAGCGAGAGGTCGTCGGAGCGGGTCTGATCGAGGTCCTTGTTCCCGGAGGTTTTGGGGGCGAGGTCGCTGAGGACGAGATCGGCCTGTCCGCCGAGGGCGTCGAGCAGAAGCCGGGGGGCGTCGTCCTGTGTGAGGTCGATCTGCAGGGTGGCGACTCCGGGGATGGGCTGGATGGGCAGGAGGTCGGCGGCGACGACAAGGCCGCCGGTTCCGGTTTTTTGCGCGGCGTATTGGGAGAAGCCGCCGGGTGCGGCGCCGAGGTCGGCGATTTTCTGTCCGGGCCGGATCAGGTTTTTGTGCTTGTCGACGGCGGCGAGTTTGAAGGCGGCGCGGGAGCGGAAATTCTGGCTGGCGGCGGCTTTGACGAAGGGGTCGCGGGCCTGGCGCGCGACCCAGTTTTGTGAGGAGCCCCGGCGGTTTGAGCCTCCGGCGCGGGGCTGGCGATGGAACGGGCGGCGCATGGTGGTTGGCGGTTTTGCTCTTGGGGTCTGGGCTGTGGTTTAGTATAGCACGCGCGCAATGGGGGATCGTCTAACGGTAGGACAGCGGACTCTGAATTCGTCAATGGTGGTTCGAATCCACCTCCCCCAGCCGCCGAGCGGGGGTGGCGGGACTTTCCCGCCAGCCGCCGAGCGGCGGTCGCCGGACTTTCCCGCAAAACCTGTGCCTGCCGGAAGGGGGAGCGCGAATAATTGAGGCATCAAGAATTGACGTGCCCCGCGCCCGGAGAGGTGGCGGGCGGGACTTTCCCCCGCCTCTCTCGTCATTCCCGCCCTTCTCTCTCGTCATTCCCGCGAAAGCGGGAATCCAGCTCGTCATCCCCGCCTCTCTCGTCACCCCCGCGAAAGAACGTCACCCCCGCGAAAGAACGTCACCCCCGCGAAAGCGGGGGCGGGGGCGGGGGCGGGAATCCAGACACACCCGCGAAATGGACTCCCGCTTGCGCGGGAGTGACGGAGAAAAGAACTGGACTTTCCCCCACCCCTCCTGTCATTCCCGCCTTTCTCTCTCGTCATTCCCGCCCTTCTCTCTCGTCATTCCCGCCCTTCTCTCTCGTCATTCCCGCGAAAGCGGGAATCCAGCTCGTCATCCCCGCCTCTCTCGTCATTCCCGCGAAAGAACGTCACCCCCGCGAAGGCGGGGGCGGGAATCCAGCCACATCCGCGAAATGGACTCCCGCTTGCGCGGGAGTGACGGAGAAAAGAACTGGACTTTCCCCCGCCCCTCCTGTCATTCCCGCCCTTCTCTCTCGTCATTCCCGCCTTTCTCTCTCGTCATTCCCGCCTTTCTCTCTCGTCATTCCCGCGAAAGCACGTCACCCCCGCGAAAGCGGGGGCGGGAATCCCCATCAACCAGACTCCCGACTCCGCCTTTACAGGCGGGGCGAATCAGGCATTATGATCGCCTATGGAAATGAAGACCGACATCGGCTTTCTCCCCGCCCGGTGCCAGAAAGAACTGGAGCGGGCCGTCGAAATCCTCTTTGAGGAGTTTGACAAGTCGCTCCGGCGCTCAAAGGCCAAATTCGTCAAAAATGGACGTATTCAGCGGATTATCCTCTACGGCTCATTCGCGCGGAATGATTACGTTATAGATCCCTATAGCGGCCCCCATTCCGGCTATGTCAGCGACTACGATCTTCTGGTGACCGTCAATGACCGGCGGCTGACCGACTTTGATTACTGGACGAGGGCCAATGACCGCTTTCTCCGCTTTCCCTCAAGAGGCCCCACCCGCCCGCAGGTCAAACTGATCGTGCACTCCAACCGCTATGTCAATCAGCGTTTGAGGCGCGGAGCCTATTTCTTTGTTGACGTCGCCAAAGAGGGGATTTTGCTCTACGAGGCCCCGCACACCCGCAAACTCGCCGACCCCGAACCGCTCACCCCCCAGGCCGCCCTTGAGGAATCGCAGAACAATTATGAAATCTGGTTTCCGGGTGCGAGAGGATTTCTAGATACGTCACGCTATGTTCTAGACAAGGGGCGGCTAAAAGAATCAGCCTTCCAGCTCCATCAGGCGGTTGAACATGCTTATCGGGCTTTTCTTCTGACGCTGACCCATTATGCGCCCCGGCATCATGATATTGAGAAATTGCGTTCGGACGCGGAGCGTGTGAACCGGCGTCTGGTCCCGGTCTGGCCGCGCTATTACCGCCGCGACCAGCGGCTGTTCCAGCTGCTCAAGGATGCCTATGTCAAGGCGCGCTATTCCCCGCATTACGTGATTACCGAAAAGGAGCTCGACTGGCTGGGCGCGCAGGTCGCCGAACTCCACAAACTTATCGAGCGCAAATGCAAAAACCGCTTCGCCACCCTCAAACGCCGGATAAAAAGGTAAAAAAGAGCGAAAAATGAGCCTGAACGATATTCTTAGCTGGCGGATGGGCGAGACTACGCCCCCACCCTATCTTTCCATAACCCTTGAAAGGTTGGAAGATTTCATGAGAGAGCGCGAATCAAACGCCGGTGGAACGGCGCATCGCATATGCTTCGCCACAACGCACAAGAATGCTTTGCGGGATTACGGAGGAAAATTTCAATGGGCTTTCAGTCTCCCCTTTCCGAATACGGTGAGGTATATTTTCGAGCGGCAAACAGGTTTGCAACTTTTCCCCCCAAGAGGATCGGGATTAAGCATATGGCACGGAATAGAGCCGGAAAAGAAAAAAGAATATGATCTAATCAAGAGATGGATGGAAGAGTGCGGCACGCTCGTTTTCTTGCGTGACCTGCTCTCATTGTCGATTGCCTTGGGGGAGAATTTTGCGGGAACCAAGTCAGAACGCACCCCAATAGGTAAATTGGAATACAGGGCTAAATATGAAGAAGATGCTGGCGCAGTTGAAAGATTGGCCGGACTGGCGGCGCGCAGGATCAAGGGACTGCCTTTTTATCAGGAAGCTGATCTGGTTATCCCCGCCCCCACCACACCGGGTAAGGATTATAATTTACCCTTGCAGGTTGCGCAAATCGTCTCAGACCAAATTGAAAAACCATGCTGCCCGGCCCTATCCTTCACAAAATCGGGACCATCAATGAAAAATACACCATTCCAGGAGAGATTGAGGGTTTTGAATGAGAAAAATTTGATCATAAACAGTGATTCCCTGAAGGGAAAATCCGTGATATTGCTGGATGATAAGTATCAATCTGGAGCGACGGCCAATTATGTGGCATGGAAGCTGCAGCAAAAGGGCGTCAGGCTCGTTTACGGGCTATGCTTGGTGAAAACAAGAAGAGACCGGGATAATTTTAGCGCGCAGGAGAGCGCGGGCGGGGATCATGCGCCAAGCTGAAAAAATCTGCAAGGCATGGCAAGACGGGGGAGTGCTGGAACGGGCTGACCCTCTTTACCCCTCTAAATTGCGCAGCGGGACAAGAAGCAAAGCCCTATCTCGAATTCACTATATCGGGAACCAGGATCTTCTCAAGGAAAAAACTCTCGGCTTCTGTGGTTCGCGCGATGCTTCGGAAAAAGGGCTTGGCGCTGCGGTTGACTGCGCCCGGCAGGCCGTGGAGAAAGGCCTGACGATTGTTTCCGGTTATGCGAGAGGGATCGACAGTCTCGTCCATCAGACGGCCCTGAAGGAGGGAGGGGGAACTATTGCTGTCTTGCCCCAAGGGTTGGATCACTTCCGCATCCGGGCCGAGATAAAGGAGCATTGGGACTGGGATCGAGTGCTTGTGTTGAGCCAATTTCCCAACGAGGCGATCTGGCGCGCCGGAAGGGCCATGCAGCGCAACGAACTCATCATTCGTCTGTCGGACGCCATGATCCTCATAGAGGCGCGGGAGAAGGGAGGCACGATCAGTGCCGGAAAAACCAGCCTCGAGCTGGATGTCCCCTTATATGCGCTCGTTTACGGGGAGGAAGGCGAAACGACAATGGGCAACCGCACCCTCTTGGCAAAAGGAGCAACAAGGTTAATGAAAAGCCGCATTACAGGGCGAGCGAATATGGGTTCCGTATTCCAAAAAATAGAGGAGAGGGTAGCGCTATTGCAGAAGCAAAAGAAAAGCGGCGGTCGGCAGAAAAGCCACCAGCTTACATTAGACGGAGCACACCCCACATTAACCGCTTCGCCACCCTTAAACGCAAGATCAAAGTGAAAGGCTGATCCTTGCCGGTGATGACAATGACACTCTCAACCGCTTGACGGCTTGACCGGGAGCGAAACCTTCGCATGGACAATCGCCGCGACCTCCCCGTCCTGCTTTTCCGCCGTCAGTTTGACCACCACAAACGGAACCGTCCGCACTCGCGGGTGAAGCTCTGTCACAACCCCCTTGCAGGTCAACGTGTCTCCCGGACGCACCGGCGAAATAAACTTGCTCTCCATTGCCTTGATATAACCGCCGCGCGCATAACACCAGTCGGTCACGACCGACGCCATAAAGGAAAATGTGCACAAGCCGTGCACAATCGTCGTTCCCCGCCCCAGCAGGTTGACTTTCTTCGCCCATTCAGGGTCGGTATGAATCGGATTGAAGTCAAGCGACGCCACCGCATTGCGCGTAATCAATTCCTGATCGATCTTTTTGACGATTGGCGGCAACTCGAAGCCTAATTCGACTTCATCAAAGTGCAACTCTGTCATTTTCCCAAAAATCCTCCCGGTTTGGCGGTCTGCGAATGTCGGCTGATGATCGCATGAACTCACAAAAATTGATGCGCTTCACTGCCTGTCGAGACCGGTAAAATTAAACCGCCGCGCACTTTGTAGACGATTTCGTCCTTCTGATTCAGATAGTGAGTCTCAAACAACAGGTAGCGTTTGCCGCGCTTGATGTACTTGTCATAGAAGCGCGAGCGGTTGCGAATCTTGTCGCCCGGCCTGATAGGGACGCCGTATTCAATCTCCTGGCCCGGGTTGATCGCGCCGGGAGTCTTGATCCAGCTGCCCGGACCATCCTTGCCGGTTGACCAAAAAACAATCGGCGTCATAAACAGCGGATGTGCGATGATCCCCCCGAAGGGTCCGTCCTTGGCCGCCTCCGGATCGCTGAATAGCGGGTTATCGTCCAGGACGCCTCGTGAAAAACTCAAAATGTCTTCGAGCTCAACCTCAAAGACAATTTTACCGTCTACCCAGCCTTCATCGTCAATGTCTTCCCATCTTTCGAATTTGGCGGCATTTTTGAAGAAATCGTTCTCAAATTCCTTCTGCTTTTTCGTCTGGATGAAATCCTGGACTTTGACCTGCTGGCCCATGATCGTCCCCCCTGTTTAGCCGTTTCTATTTTAGCGGTCTGTCATAGATCATACAATAATCATACTTGCCCGGCAAGCTGCTTGACCACGAAGCGGAGCAGACGCTCACCGGTTCGCAGATTGCATGAACCGCTTGAATTCCTCCGCGTAGTCTTCATGCCACCGGGAAAGCGCCGGGCGGTTCTGGATCATGTCGTCGGCATGCCACCGGATCCGGCGCTCGTCCACGGCCCGGCTTACGTCATTGTCCGGGCATAAAATATAGAAGTCCCCCCGCCCAAGACGCTCCAGCATAAAATCGGCGACCTGCTCCGATGTCCAGGCCGCAGGCGGCTTCTTCGGCAGAAAGCGTGCGATCATGCCCGTATAGGTCAGGCCGGGAACCAGCAGATGCGCCGACAGGCGGCAGTCTTTCAGCTGGCGCAGCTCATGGGCCAAAGATTCCGTGAAGGCGATCACCCCGGCCTTGGAAAGATTATAGGCCGCATTGCCCGGCGGACGCGTAATCCCCTGCTTCGAACCCGTGTTGATGACGGCGCCCGCCCCGCCCTGCTCGATCATCGCCGGCACGAAAGCCTGCACGCCGTAAATGACGCCCCACAGATTGACCTCCAGCTGCTTGCGCCAGCGCGCAACATTTTCCCACGGCTTGCCCGCATCCATGATTGCGGCCCCGGCATTGTTCATCAGGACCGAGACGCCCGAAAATTTGCCGAAGGCGAAATCCGCCAGACCCCGAACCTGATCCTCCTGAGAAACATCGCACAGCATGGAATGGACTTCGCCGGAGCCGGACGCCGCCCGGCGCAGGGATTGCAGCCCCGCCTCCAGACCCTCCTGATCCCGGTCGGCAATCAGGACATTCATCCCCGCCTGCGCAAACCGCTGCGCCGCCGCCAGCCCAATGCCGCTCGCGCCTCCGGTGACCACGGCGCTGTTGCCTGCCTTGACCGCTTCGTGATGGATTTTTTCCGGCATTCGGCTTCTTCCCCTGATCTGAAAAAGTCATTTTACCACTTGACTTCTCTGACAAAATGTATTACATTATATATACAAAGGACATACAGAGGAGTCTCCCCCATGACCAAGAGCGCGATGATCTGCACCCGGATCGAGCCGGAACTCAAACAGGCCGCCGAGAGTGTTTTCAAGTCGCTGGGCTTGAGCGCCTCGCAGGCGATAGCGGTTTTTTACCGCCAGTCGGTTCTGCAAAACGGCCTGCCCTTTGAGGTGCGCCTGCCCCTGAAGGAGGCCGCCGCCGGGGTCTTGCCTGACCGGACGGATGGCGATACCGATTGTTGCTGAAGTTCCCAGCACAAGGCGGAAGCCCCATGACCCCTCTCTTCACCGCGCCGGAGATGCGCGTCAGGCCCGAATGGCTCGACTACAATGGTCACATGAATGTCGCCTGGTATCTTCGCGCCTTTGATCTGGCGCTGGAGGATTTTCTCATCAGTCTGGGCCTTGGCCTTTCCTATCTTGAGGAGCGCCGGGGCTCGACCTTCACCCTTGAGAATCACATCCGCTATCTGCGCGAGGTCAAGGAGGGCGATACGCTCCGGATGCAATTTCACCTGCTGGCTTTTGACGACAAGCGGATTCATTCGCTGGCCTATATGCACAACGCCAGGGAAGACTACCTTGCCGCCACCTGCGAGCAGGTCGGCATGCATATTGACATGACCCGCCGCCGCTCTGCGCCCTTCCCTTCCGACATTCGCGCCCGCATTGCCGAAACCGCCCGCGCCCATTCCGCCCTGCCCCGCCCGCCGGAGGCAGGCCGCGCCTGTTCGCTGGCCCGCAGATCTGCGTCCGGATGAGCCAGCCACACGAGCGGGGGCCATGGCGCGCGGCTCGGCCGACCGATACTTCCAGAAGGAAGTGTCGTCCGAGAAGCTGGTGCCCGAGGGCATCGAGGGCCAGACCGCCTACAAGGGCCCGATCGCGCCGGTGCTGCACCAACTGGTCGGCGGGCTTCGCGCCTCCATGGGCTATGTCGGCGCCGGCACGATCACCGACTTCCAGGAGCGCGCGCGCTTCGTGCGCATCACCGGCGCGGGCCTGCGGGAAAGCCATGTCCACGACGTGATGATCACGCGCGAGGCGCCGAACTACAGACAGGGTTGAGGCCATGACGACCGAACTGACCTATCTGGCCCTGACGCTGATCCTGGCGCTGGTGCAGGTCTTCCTGCCGGCAGGGGCGCGGACGGTCGAGTTCGGTTCGAAATGGAATGCGGGCGCGCGCGACACGACGCCGGCGGCGACGCGCCCGCTGACCGGCCGTCTGGAACGCGCCCAGGCCAATCTGTATGAGACCCTGCCGCTGTTCATCGGCGCCGTGCTGATCGCCCATGTGAGCGGGGCGGAAAGCCCCCTGACACTGTGGGGGACGGCGCTCTATTTCTGGGCGCGCGTCGTCTATGTGCCGCTTTACGCCTTTGGCGTTCCCTATGTTCGGTCGCTGGTCTGGCTGGTCTCGCTTGCGGGACTGGTCATGGTGCTGGCGTCCCTGTTTTTCCTGAAAGCCTGACTTGACCCCAGCCGCCCGCCTCGCCGCCGCCGCCTCCGTCCTGGATTCCATCGCCCAGGGCCGCCAACCGGCCGAGGCCGTGATGAAGGCCTGGGGGACCGCCAACCGCTACGCCGGGTCCAAGGATCGTCGCGCCATCGCCGACCGCGTCTACAAGGTGCTGCGCGCGCGCGGCCGCCTGTCGTGGATCATGGGCGGTCGCGAGGATGGGCGCGCCCTGGTCATCGGCTCGCTGCACGCCATCGACGGCCTGCCGCTGGAAGAGATCGAGGCCCTGCATTCGGGCGACGGCTATGGGCCGCGTCCGCTGTCGAAACAGGAGCGCAGCCGCATCACGGCCGGGCAGGGCGAACTGCCCGGCTGGGTCGCCGCCGGTCTGCCCGAGTTCGTGGTCGAAGATTTCAAGGCTGTCTTCGGCGAGCGCTGGGCCGGGGAAGCCCACGCCCTGATGGCGCCCCGCGCGCCCATCGACCTGCGCGTCAACGGCGCCGTCGCGACGGTGCAAGAGGTCGAGACCGAACTGCGCGAGGCCGGTCTGGACGTGTCGCGCACGCCCTGGTCCGAATGGGGTCTGCGCGTGCCGTCCGAGCCGCCGCCCAACATCCAGGCGATGGAAGGCTTCAAGGCCGGCAAGTTCGAGATTCAGGACGAAGGCAGCCAAGTCGTCTGCTGGCTGGCGGGCGCCGAACCGGGCGCGACGGTGGTGGACTACTGCGCGGGCGGCGGCGGCAAGACCCTGGGTCTGGCCCAGGCCATGGGCGGGCAGGGCAAGCTGGTGGCCTCCGATGTCGTGAACAAGCGTCTTGAGAACATCCGCCCCCGTCTGCAACGCGCGGGCGTCGAGGCCGATCTGGTCCTGATCGGTCAGAACGGCGGCGGTCTGGAGGACCTGAACGGTCAGGCCGATCTGGTCTTCGTCGATGCGCCCTGTTCGGGTTCCGGCACCTGGCGTCGTCGCCCCGAGGACGCCTGGCGTCTGACGGCGGAAGAGGTCGAGAAGCTGCACGGCCTGCAGGTCCGCATCCTGGGTCAGGCGGCCAAGCTGGTGAAACCGGGCGGACGACTGGTTTATGTGACCTGCTCGATGCTGGCGCGTGAGAACGAGGCCAGCGTGGACGCCTTTGAGGCCGCCAACAGCGAGTTCCGTCCGGTCGCCGTCGCCGAGCTTCTGGCGGCGGGTCAACTGACCGATGCGGCGCGCTCGAAGTTCGCCGAACTGGCTGACGGCGCGCGCCTGCGACTGTCGCCGGCGTCCGCCGACACCGACGGCTTCTTCGCCGCCGTTTACGAGCGCACCGCGTGAGGACGGGACGCCAGGAGCGATACGGCGACGTCTCGGTCCTGTGCGTCATGGCGGCCCCGGCCGAATACGGCGAAGACCTGCGCGCCCGCATCCAGCCCCTGATGACCGGCATCGGTCCTGTCGAGGCGGCGGTGGTGCTGAGCACCGCCCTGGCGCGGCTGGAGGCGGCGGGCGACCTGCCGGACCTGATCGTGTCGCTGGGGTCGTGCGGATCCCGGGTGCTGGAGCACGCCGTCGTCTATCAGGCCTCATCGGTCGCCTACCGCGACATGGACGCCAGCCCGCTGGGCTTTCCCAAGGGCGTGACGCCGCTGCTGGACCAGCCTGCGGTCCTGCCCCTGCCGTGCCCGATACCCGGCGTGCCGGTCGCGCGCCTGTCGACGGGCGGCAATGTCGTGTCCGGCGCCGCCTATGACGCCATCGACGCCGAGATGGTGGACATGGAGACCTGGGCCCTGGTCCGCGCCGCCCAGACGTTCGGCCTGCCGCTGATCGCCCTGCGCGGCGTATCGGACGGCCGCGCCGAGCTGAAGGCGCTGGAGGACTGGACCTCCGCCCTGGATCACGTCGACCGGAATATGGCCATCGCGCTGGATCGCCTGATCGCGGTACTTGAGGCCGACGGCCTCGCCGCCCTTGAACTTTCGGCCTTACCCGGCCAAGACCCCGCGCAACTTCCCGCCCCGGATTCGATCACGCCATGACCACGCCGCAAGACCACCAAAAGGTCCTCATCGTCGATTTCGGCAGCCAGGTGACGCAACTGATCGCGCGCCGTCTGCGCGAGGCCAGCGTCTATTGCGAGATCCACCCGTTCCAGAAGGCCGAGGCCGCCCTGGCCGCCATGAACCCGGCGGCCATCATCCTGTCGGGCGGGCCGGAAAGCGTTCACGAGGAAGGCAGTCCCCGCGCGCCGCATGGCGTGTTCGAGGCGGGCGTGCCGGTGCTGGGCATCTGCTACGGCGAGATGACGATGTGCGAACAGCTGGGCGGCAAGGTCGAAGGCGGCCACACCCGCGAGTTCGGCCGCGCCGAGATCACGGTCGAAAAAACCTCGCCCCTGCTGGCCGGCCTGGCCCCGGTCGGCGAGGAAGAAACCGTCTGGATGAGCCATGGCGACAAGATCGTCGCCATCCCGGAAGGTTTCGACGTCGTCGCCTCGTCTGACGGATCGCCCTATGCGGCGATCGCCGACGAGACCCGCCGCTTCTATGGCGTGCAGTTCCACCCCGAGGTGATGCACACCCCGCGCGGCCACCAGATGCTGAAGAACTTCACCCACGGCATCGCGGGCTTGAAGGGCGACTGGACCATGGCCGCCTATCGCGACGAAAAGATCGCCCAGATCCGCGAACAGGTCGGCGACGCCAAGGTGATCTGCGGCCTGTCGGGCGGCGTGGACTCCTCGGTCGCCGCCGTGCTGATCCACGAGGCCATCGGCGACCAACTGACCTGCGTGTTCGTCGACACCGGCCTGCTGCGCAAGGACGAGGCGACCCAGGTCACGACCCTGTTCCGAGAGCACTACAACATCCCTCTGGTGCATGTTGATGCATCGAAGGAATTCCTGGGCGAACTGGCCGGGATTTCGGACCCGGAGACCAAGCGCAAGACCATCGGCCGCCTGTTCATCGAGGTGTTCGACCGCGAGTCCGCCAAGATCGAGGGCGCCGAATTCCTGGCCCAGGGCACCCTCTATCCCGACGTGATCGAGAGCGTCTCCTCGTCCAGCGGCAAGGCCCACGTCATCAAGAGCCACCACAATGTCGGCGGCCTGCCCGACTATATGAAGCTGAAACTGGTCGAGCCCTTGCGCGAACTGTTCAAGGACGAGGTCCGCGCTCTGGGCCGCGAACTGGGCCTGAGCGACGCCTTCGTCGGCCGCCACCCGTTCCCGGGACCCGGCCTGGCCATCCGCATCCCCGGCGAGATCACCCCCGACGCCGTCGAGACCCTGCAACAGGCCGACGCCATCTATCTCGACGAAATCCGCAAGGCCGGCCTCTACGACGACATCTGGCAGGCCTTCGCCGTGCTTCTGCCGGTCAAGACCGTCGGCGTCATGGGCGACGCCCGCACCTACGAAAAAGTCCTGGCCCTCCGCGCCGTCACCTCCACCGACGGCATGACCGCCGACTTCTACCAATTCCCCTGGGACGTCCTGGCCAAAACCGCCACCCGCATCATCAACGAAGTCCGCGGCGTCAATCGCGTGGTGTACGACGTGACGTCGAAGCCGCCGGGCACGATCGAGTGGGAATAGTCCCGACCCTTCGGTAGCATTCGGTATCGCTTCCGAAACAGCCTCTAAAGGCCTGACAACATTGTGAATTCTGTCGAGACCCTTCGGAGCCATTCGGAGGGTCTTTTTCCGTTTTGTCGGACTGCGCGACGGTACGCGGCTGCATTGATCTGGCGGACTCGGGCTCATACCGTTGTGACATCGGGCCCCGCCCTGACGGTATTTATTCCCAGCAAGTCGTTGAGATAACTAGGAAAAAACCGTCTCGGCGTGACCGAATTCGAGGATCGACGGACAGAGGCGATTATACCGTGCTTACCGACACCGCACTGAAGAATTTGCGTCCGAAAGCAAGGGCTTACAAGATTACCGACAGGGACGGCATGTACGTCTATGTCTCGACGGGCGGCGCAATCTCATTCCGCTACGACTATCGCTTCAACGGCCGTCGAGAGACCTTGACGCTCGGTCGCTACGGTCGGGCCGGACTGACGCTGGCCCAAGCCCGCGAGCGGCTTATCGAGGTGAAGAAGGCGATCGCGGACGGGGTGTCGCCCGCAGTCGAAAAGCAGCGCGCCAAACGTCGCCTGAAGGAAGCTCAGGATTTCGCACAGGTCGCCCAAGGCTGGATGGACCGCGCGCCGATGGCGGACAGCACCCGCGACATGCGCCGGGCCATCTTCAATCGGGACGTTCTGCCAAAGTGGAAGAACCGCCTGCTGAGCGAGATCACACCTGACGACCTGCGGGCGCACTGCAAGACGATTGTGGATCGCGGGGCGCCCGCCACGGCGATCCACGTCCGGGATATCGTCAAACAGATCTACGGCTGGGCCATCCTCCACGGTGAGAAGATCGACAACCCTGCGGATGACGTGGGTCCGGCTTCGATCGCCACCTTCCGACCGCGCGATCGGTCACTCAACCCGGCCGAAATCCGGATCATGCTGATGCTCTTGGGTGAGGTGGCGACCCTGCCGACCATCAGGCTCGGCTTGAAGTTCATCCTGCTCAGCATGGTTCGGAAGAGCGAACTTCAGGACGGGGTCTGGACCGAGGTGGATTTCGACATTGCGGTCTGGTCGATCCCGGCTGCGCGCATGAAGCGCTCACGCCCTCACAACGTCTAGCGTCGAAGCATTGTACGGGAGTGTTCATCGAGGTCGCCGAAGGCCATTGGGGCGTGGATCGCCTCAAGACCGTCCGCGAGCGCCGGATAGTCGTTCTCCACGAGGCGGTGGGCGGCGAGGTCAGTCTGGGAGAACAGTCTGCCGGTCGTCGAAAGAAGGAAACGCAGATCGGCCGGGACCTCCAGCGCGGGGTGAAACAGGTGGCGTCTGTAGGCTTCCCGTAGCGCGGTCTGCTCCGATCGTGTGAGGACGCCCCCGTGGGCGGCCGCCCGATCCTGAAACCAGCCGAACAGGGCGAGCCAGTGCCGGGGCCGGGCGACGTTGCTGGCGCCGAGCGACTCGAAGGCGCGGGCGACGGCTTCGGAGCCCCGATGGACGGGCAGGGCGGCGCTGAACAGGCGTGCGGAGCCCTGGAGAACGAGGCAGTCCTCGGGCGCATGGTAGGAGCCGCCCAGATACAGGATCGGCTCCGTTGACCAGCGTGAGACGGCGGCGCCTTCCGCCTTCAGGGCCTCGACGAGGGCGGGATAAAAGTCTTCGGGACGGGGCGGCGGGGCGTTGGCGGCGCGACGCTCCGCCAAGGCGGCGTAAAGGGTGTCGGCCCGGGGCTCGGACAGGCAACCCAGCTTTCTGTAAAGGCTGACCGCCGAGCCCCCGACGATCCGGGCGTCGTCATCCAGCCATTCGATATTGCTGACCGTGGCCAGGTGAAGATCTTCGGGCGCGGCGATCGCGCCGGACCGGCTGCGTAGGCATGGGGTCCCTGCCAGGGCCTTGACCAAGGCGGGCCGGAGCAAGGCGCTGTGGCGACCGAGTAGTTCCTCGAACGGCTCCGCGCGATCGGGCGACGCGGCCACCCGTTCGGCGAGGGCCAGCAGATCCGGAGCGGTCACCTTGCGGCGAACATTGAGCCGTCGGAGCAGATCGGATCGGCGCGCGAGCTCGCTCGCAGGGGCATGAACGGCGTCGCCCAGCAGGGCCGCGTCACGGGCGGGAAGCATGGCCAGATCGACGGGGGCGACCCATTCGCCTTGACGATCCTTGACGACCGGAGCGCGGCGCACGAGGGCGAGGAGGCGCGAGTTGAGCTTGATGCTGGGCTGGAGGAGCCAGCGGTGGACCGCCTGCCGCTCGCCGGGATCGATCGTTCCCGCCTGGGCCCGCTGACAGGCGTCCGTCACCCATCGAGCCAGGTCAAAAGCCTTGCAGTACCGGGAGACCGACGTCGCCTCATTGAGCCCCTGGTCCAGGCGTGACGCCATCGGCTCGGGACAGTCTTGCCAGTTCGCCGCCTCCACCTTCGTCAGACCTGACGCCGGCGCCAGCGAGCCCGCGGCGGTGATCCGAGATGGCCGTAGACGATGGGGACGCGTCCCGGCCGGCCGGTGAGGACGAGCCGAACCAGCTCCATCGGTTCGGAGCACCAGATGTCTCCGTGTTGGTACAGGCCAAGGCGGCGCGGCGCATAGCGGCCGAGATACTGCTCAAGATCGCGCGCGGCGTCCTCGAGCCGCTTGATCTGTTCCGGGGCGACCTCCGTGTCCTGACGGCGGGCTGTCTGCAGGCGACGCATGAGCGCCGCCGCGCGATCACCGGGATCACGGCCGGGATGGAGCACCAGAGTGACAAAGAGTTCGTTGACGAACAGCCGCCGGCCTCCGAGCCGCGCCTCGTAGGCTTGGCTCAGATCGCGTGCGAAGTCGGAGCGGAACCCGCCCATGACCTCGGGCAGGACCTCGCGTCGGACGATGTGGTGCCAGATCGCCAACCGGTCGTCGGCCAGGTTGCGCCAGGTCTGGTTGAGCTTGACGTGCCAGTCGTTCAGATCGCGCGGGTCGGCGGTCTCGAACGCCGCGCCCTGCAGCTGGAAGGCGATCATCAGCGCCCCGCTATCGAGCGTGACGATGTGGTCCGAGGCGTGGCGCGCATAGGGCAGGCCGGCCAGGGCGTCGCCCTCCCTGCGCAGGCGCGACGGCGAGAGACGGAGCTCACCCACGGACCAACTCCCTTGCGCTGTAGCGCCGGACAAGGGGGAGGGGTGTCGCCGAGCTGCCGCCCCACAGGGCGCCGTTGCGGGACCGGCCCTTGGTGTCGACGAAGACCAGCAGAAGCCGGAAGGCGTTGTGGTCCACCTTGCAGATCGCGCGAAAGACCAGATGCAGGGCCGGCGCGATCAGCAGATAGAGCAGGCTGCCGCCGACGAGAAAGGCCAGGCCGGAGATCATGACGTTGACGCCCATGGCCTCCATGGGCACGCCCAGGATTATCGCCGGCCGGGTGCAGGCCAGGAAGAGGGGCTCTTCGATCAGTCGTTCCTCAGCCATGGTCCGCCCCGCTCAGGACCAGGGCGGCTTTCGCCACGGCGAGACCGACCAGACCGCCGCCCAGAGCCTGGGCGAAGCGTGCCGGCGAGATCAGCCGGACCCCGAGCATCAGCGTCAGCGCCAGCCCGCCGGCGATCCCCGCGACGATCAGACAGGCGTCGGCCCGGGCCATCAGGCGCCGCCCGTGATCAGGCCGACGATCTCGGCGGCGCCGAAGACCACGACGATGCCGAGAATGACGATGGCGGCGCGCCGCAGATCGAACAGACCGAACATCCACAGGATGCCGACGATGACGACCGCCAGGATGGCCAACAGCCTGGCGGTGTTGCCGGTCAGCATGTCGACGACATTCTGCAGCAGGCCCTCGACATTGGCCGAGGCGAAGGCGGGCTGCACCGACATCAGGGTTGTCGCCAGGGCGATCGCTCCGACCGCGCATTGGCGGCGTCGAATGGGGGACAGGGTCACGGGTTGACGCTCCAGGTTTGGGTCTGTGAGGCGGGGGCGAAGAGGACGATCGCGCTGGCGGTGGCGCGCGCGAACACGTCCCAGGCGGCGGGTGGCGCGACGGGGTCTGGCGCCACCTGATCGGGCAGTGACCCTGATGCGGCTTCGGATAGCGGCGGCGCGGAGACGGCCAGGCCCAGGCGCGCCGCGGACGCTTCCACGCGCGCGACATAGCCGTTGCGAAAGCCGCGATCGGGATGGCCGGTGTTGTATCGGGACAGGGCCACGCGCAGGGCCTGTTGGCGGTCAAAGGCCGTCGATGCGGGATCGAAGCCGGCGCGCAGCACGGTCCCTGCCGCGGTCAGGTTGCGGCAGGGGTCGAAGGCGTCCTCTACACTCAGACGCAGCCATCCGAGATTGCTGGAGTTGATCTGGGCGAGACCGAGATCGATGTTGGCGCCCGAGGCGATCAGGCGGCGCGCGACCCGCCCCGCTTCCTCGCGGGTCCTGGGCTGGCGCACGGCGGCGCCGCGATTGACGCCGATCGCCAGGGGATTGAAGCGGCTTTCCGTATGGGCGATCGCGGCCAGGGTCTGCGGCGAGACGCCGGGCGCGCACTGGGCGGAAAGGGCGAGGACGAGTGCGAGATCGAGCAAGGCAGGGCTCCGTTAAGAGCCGTCAGCAGACCCCATCGGCAGCGCCCAATCGATCCGTCAGGGCGCCACCGCAGACCTACGGGGCGAAGGTGCGCCGCTCGCTTTCGCGGCGGTCGTCCCCGACAAGCCGGGCTACGGCCTGGACGCGGGTTCTGACACCCAGCGTCCTGCAGGCGAGCAGGATATGATCATCGACCGTGCGGGAGGAGAGGCTGAGGCGACGTCCGATCTCGCGGGACGGTAGGCCTTGGGCGGCGAGGCGCAGACAGTCTGACTGCCGTTCAGACAGGCGGGCTGCGAGCGCGAGACGACCTCCACCGGACGATCTGGAAAGCGACTGGGTCATGGGACTCAAGCCAGACCCGGTTTCGAACTTGCGGCAATACCGCAAGGTTCACGCAGCGAACTTACGGTGTGAGACGAACCCCGGTCACTCGTCCTCTTCCTTCGAGGGCGTGACCAGCCGTCCGATCCGATCATCGAGCCAGGCCTTGGCCGCGTCATCACGTCTCACGGCCTGCATCCCAAGGTCCTTCAGGGTGCGCGTGAAGGCGTTGATGATGGAGCGCGTGTCGAGTTCCATGATCGCATCGCCCACGTCCTCGTCGAACTCCTGGGTGACGACCCGCAGCGCGAGCATCGCCTTGTTGTCCGCGCAGCGAACGGCGAACTCGGGGGAGCCGAGCGCCATACAGTCGATAATGGCGTAGGGATCACTGTCCGTGGCCTCGGCGAACCGGTGGATCCGCTCGAGATTGATCTTTCCCTTCCCGGCCTCGAAGTGTTCGTACGACCGCTTGGCCATGCCCATGGCGTCGGCCACTTCGGCGGGCTTCATCCGTCGATGCAGACGGATCAACCGCAGGGCCGCAGCCAGGATTTCGTTCTGAGAGCGGGGACGATCGCTTTCCATCAGCTCGGCTGCCTCGGGTTGTGGAGGGCAACGCGATTCTCGACGCCGTACTCCCGGTGGTTGAAAAATGCGTCAGTTGAGCATCAAATGGAAGACGGGAAGCTCACGGTGTCCCGAGTCTTGCGGAAAGTGCGCAAAGAACATGCAGTTCTCGAATGGAAACTAAAAAACGCATTGCCGCTACTGGTCAGTTCGCGGCTTTCCGCGCTTCGTACGGTCGCTCCGGAAGCGCGGCTTCGCGCGGGGCGCCGGGAACCGTATCCTGATGCGCGAACGCGATCAGTTCGCGGTCGCCCACAGCGCCCTTGCTGGTTATGCCGCAGCGGGTCGGTTCGGTTGGGGGCGTCCTCTGGTCGCAACCAGTCTTGCGAACGAACTCGGTCTCAGTCCAACGCCTGTACGCGAGGCGCTGGCCCACCTCGCTGGCGAGGGCATTATCGAGCATCGGCCAGGACGAGGCTACTTCGCCCCGAGCCTCACCGCCTCTGATATCATTGGCCTTTACGAGCTTCATCACCAGTTTCTGCGGTGGGGCTCCGAAGAGGGCTTTGCGCCCCAAGCGCCGACGGCGGAACCGCCGACGGATCCGGTCCTGCGGGTCGAGCTCGTGTTCGATCAGCTCGCGCAGCATGGGGGGAACAGCGCCGTCTTCGAAGCCTATCGGCGGGTCTCTGCGCAGCTCAGACCGATCCGCAGGGTTGAAGCGGTCCTGCAGAATACTGGATTGGACATCGCGCTCGAAATTGAACGCCTCCGGTCAGAGGGCGGGAGCGGGGAGTTGGCGGCTGCGCTCGACGAGTATCATAAGGGTCGCTTCGCCCTTTCTTCGGCCCTGGAGAAGATGATGCGTCAGTCTGTGTGAAGTATATTCCAAATATAGTTTGAAAATACGACAGCGTACGCGCCTCCTGACGGCGTCGGGCAATCCCGTCCGGCATAGGAGGCAATCACCATGCTGAAGAACCTGACGCGTCTGATCTCCCTGGGGTCGGCCGCCCATCACACCCGCGCCGAAGTCGGCGTCGAGAAGCCCGAACTGAATCCGATCCAGTATTACGACGAGGCCGGATCGGGCCTGCTCCGGCTCGGCTCCGCCGCGGACCAGACTCGGGCGGACTCGCCGGACGGCGAGTTCGAGCTGATCCCGGTCCAGCGTTGGACCATGACTGGCGTGCGTTTCCACTGAACGAAGGGACGTCGGCCCGTCAGGGGCCGGCGTCCTCATCAGGGCGATCTCTCATGATGTTTCTGAAGACCGGCGTGCATGCGGCCGTCATCGACACGGCGCTCGTGATCCTGGATCTCGAGGCCGACAACTATTTCTGTCTGCCAAGCGGCGGCGAGACCGTCGTGCGCCGATCTGACGGCGGAGCTGAAGTCCTGGGCGGTTCGACGCGAGACACCCTCCAGGCGGCGGGACTGCTTCAAGCCCAAGCGCCACCGTTGGTGCGAGCGCTGCCGGCGAAACCCGCGCGGACCGTTATCCACGACCCCGCCGCCGTATCATGGCGCGATATCTACGCGGGCCTCGCCGCCGCGCTCGCGGTGCGGAAGATCCCGGCCGGGTCCGGGATCACCGCCTATTTCTCTGAACCCCCGCTACGACCTGCGGCCGAGCCGGATGTGCAGCGCGCTGCGACGGCGTTCTGGCGACTGCAGCCCTGGCTCCCGATCGAGGGTGAATGCCTCGTTCGGTCGGCTTTGCTCGTTCAGGCCCTGCATCGGCAGGGTCTCCGCGCCGACTGGGTGTTCGGGGTGAGGCTCTTTCCATTCATGGCGCATTGTTGGGTTCAGTTGGGTGACACCTGCCTGAATGATGATGTCGAACGCCTGTCTGCCTACCAGCCCCTGCTGTGCCGATGACGCCCGCTGTCGATGCGCGGGCTTACCTTCTGATCGACAGCAGCCACGCGACGCCAGCCGATCGGGATCGCCTCGATCAAGTCCGCCGGGACCTTCTGGCAGCGGGTTGGCGATCGGCTCTTGTTGTTGACCACATCGAAGTCTTCCTGGGACCCAACGCGACCGTGGCCGTGCGGCAGGTCCATCGCCGCCACATCCAGATCGGAACGTGGCGACCGAGCGACCGATCCTTGTCCTCGATCATTGGCACGAGCCGAACAGCAGGGAGCCTGGGATCGGAGGTCGTCCGATCCGGTTGGGGACGCTATATTCTGGCTTGGCGCGACGACGAAAGCCGTCTCGTTCTTATTCGAGACCCAAGCGGCGCCATCGATTGCGTGTGGTGGCGCAGCGGGGGGCTGAGACTGGCGTCCGATCAGCCTCCAGAGGTTGCGGATGCTCTCCTGCCACCGGAGATCGCGATCGATTGGGAGGTATTGGCGACGCTGTCGAACGATCCCGGACTGCTCAGCGACCGACCTCCGCTCCGAGGCCTGAACGTCGTCACGCCCGGAGATATGGTTCTTCTCGGCGACACCATGGAGCGCCATGCCCTCTGGCGTCCGTCCCGCTTTGTCGGGACCGCGTTTGACGACAGCCCTGACGCACTTCGCACCCTCGTGGATCAGGTGGTGGCCGTCTCTCTCGCACCCCATGAGCGCATCCAGGGAGAGATTTCCGGCGGGCTCGATTCCGCCATCGTTTCGGGAAGCGTCGCGGCCGCGGGGCTGGGCCCGCGGGCGCGCTTCGTCAACTATTTCGCTGATTGGAGCGAGGGTGATGAACGAGCTTACGCACTGGCGGCGGCCGAGAAATCAGGACTGCGCCTCGAGGCGGCCAGAAAGCCGGTTGCAGCCATCACCGAAGCGCTTCTGCGCCCGCTGGGTGAAGGCATTCGCCCCGCACTGCATGGCGTCGACGTGGCCTATGATCGCGACGTCGCCCGACGCCTGCGGCAGGGGCGCGCCACCGCCCTCGTGACGGGGCAGGGCGGGGACGCAGTCTTCTATCAGGCGCCAGAGCCCCGCATCGTGGTGGACCGCCGGCGCCGCGAAGGGCTGGCCGGGTTCCGCCCGCGCTACTGGGGCGAAATGGCCAGGTGGACCCGCCATTCCGCCTGGACGCTTGCGCGTCTGGCCCTTTGGCCTCCGCCCCGAAAGCCTTCGGCCGCGCCGCTCCATCCCTGGCTGGGGGATGCCGCAGATCTTCCGCCGGGGAAGTATGGACAGGTGCACCGTCTCGCCAACTGCCAGCTTTTCTGGAGCGATTGTTTGCGCGCGAGGGCCGCCGACCTGATCCATCCCCTGCTCAGTCAGCCCGTAATGGAGCACTGCCTCGCGATCCCCGCCGATCGCCTGACGTTGGGTCCGAGAGACCGCGGCCTTGCGCGCAAAGCCTTCGCGGGCCGTTTACCGCCGTCCATCGCCCAGCGTCGTGACAAGGGTGATCTGGGCCGGTTCTACGGACACGTCGTCCAGCGCAGCCTTCCGGACCTGCGTCCCCTTCTGGATGGACGGGCTGATGGTCGAGCATCGATTGTTCGATCGGGTGGAGCTCGGTCGGGATCTGGAGCCTGAACGTCTCTTATGGAGTCCCGGCGCCAACCGGCCCTTGCTGCTCGGGGTGCTCGAGGTCTGGGCGCAGCGCTGGACGCAGCGGCTCGAGGCGCGCTGGCGGACCGAGATATCGAGCCAGCCAATCCAGGATGCGCGCGTGTAGGTCCCTCACATTGCCGGGGCTCTCATAGACATGACCCTCGCCATAGTAGGTCACCAAGGCCGCTTCGCGGTTCAGTCGATAGAGTGCGCTGAACAGCGCGCCCATACGGGCGTTCTCCTGATCGCCCTCAGCGAGAAGCGTGGGGGTTCTCAGACGTTCGACGCTGAGAGAGGGCTCTGGGCGACGTAGTTCTCCGGGGAGGTTGAGAAGGCGCCGAACCGCCCTTGGCCCGTCTCGCCCCAGCCGGCCATCTGTCCGACCGGAACGCCCTCGTCCGGGGACACGCGGAAGAAGGGCGGCAGTTCCATCGAGCGCGTCAGCTCCGGGTAGCCGCTGGTGGCGATCACGGCCTTGAAGCGGTCCGACTGGGTCGCAGCGCGCAGGCTCGAATAGGCGCCGTAACTGTGGCCGGTCACGGCGACCCGGTCCGGATCGATCAGTCCCCGACGGCCGGCTTCGTCAACGATGGCGAAGATGCGCTCAGCGAGATCGTCCATTCGAGGTCCGGACGCTGGGTGGGGCAGATTGGCGATGAGAACGGCATAGCCTGCCCCGGCGATCACCGATGGATTGTTTTGCGGATTCCTGGACCCGGGCAGGATCGTCGCCGGCGGCGCCGACAGAGCTCTGCCGGGATAGATCTGGACCACGACAGGCGGGCGCTCGCCAACCGGCATGTTTGGAGGAAGCAGGAGCCAGCTCGTCAGGGACTGACCCTCCGGTCCCAAGTGAGCGACGGGCTCGACGCGACCCCAGTCGATGTCACGCCACGCGGCGTTGACGGTCGTCAGCGTCTGGACCTCACCCAACGTATGAAGGCGTACGGTGGTGACGCCGCGTTCGTCCAGGCCGGTCGTCACGATCCCGGACGGGAGCACCGCCAGAGGACGCTCACCCTCTGGAATGGGAGAAACACAGACCGGAGGCGACGGCGCCGCGGTGTGGATACAGGCCCCGTCAATAACCTTTCCCTGCCCAAGAAGAACGGGATCGGGGTTCCATTGCGCGGGATTGGCGCCGTCGGACATCTGCCCTAGGTCCACCAGCCGGCCCGAAACAGCCTTGGCCCCGTTGAGGGCGTAGAGCCCGTCGCGGCGCTGAATTACGGTCTGGCCCTCGAAGCGGGCGATCCGTTCACCGGACTCCTTGACCGGGAAGCGGGCCCCGTCATCCCGTCGCCAATGGCGGTTCTGATCGGTTTCGCCGACCTGCATCAGGGGCCGCGCACCGTCCCAGCTTCCAGAGGGATGGCGACGCCGTCCCAGGTCCTCTGCAGCCAGGGACGGTCCGTGCCCGTGTCGAGCCTTGTGGCCCGTCCGTCGCGACCGATGAGCCAGTAGCGACCGCCCTCATCAAAGTCCGCCGATGCGGATGGGCGGCCGTAGGCGAGCAGGCGCGAGGAATCGGGGGCCCAGGACATCAGATACATGGCGAGGTCCTCGTCCGGCAGGCGGATCGGCCACAGCGCCGCTGTCGAGATCAATCACCGCGAGACGTCGGCGACGAATGGATCCCCGACCAGGAGGGGGCGATCCGGGGTGGGCTGGATGTCCTCGGCGTTGCGAAGGGCGGCGAGACGGCGTCCATCCGGCGACAGCGCCAGATCGAACCATTCGCCCTGCGCCAGAACCCGCTGGCTGCCGGTCTGGGCGTTGACGAGGATAAGGCTGGAGGCAGGGCTTGAGCGCGAGCATCGCGCGTCGCGCCACTGGGGATGTAAACGCCGCTCGAGGCATGACCGGAGGCCGCGTTCCGCCAAAGGCTTTCAATCCTGTCCTGGGTTTGGAACCCGACCCGCATCTGGATCGGGAAATCGTCAAGCGGCCGAGCAATGACGGCGACTTCGGTCTCTGATCTCCAGGCGATGGAGCGCCCGAACTGGCTCTGTTCCGGCGTGATCGAGAGCCACTGAACGGCGCCGCTCGCCAAGGTGAGGATACCCAGTCGGTAGGTGGCCTCGGTGACCTTGACCACCACCATCCGCGCGCCGCTCGGCGAGAAGGGGCCCGCGAGATAACCGACGTCGTGACCCGCCGCTGCAAACCGCCGCGGCGGCGACCCTTCTGTCCGCCGCGTGAATCTCCAGTTCGGTCAACAGCGCGTAGGTCATGGTCTGGAAGCGATAGGTCGCAGCCTGGTCGTGGGCGGCCTGTCGCTCCACGACCACCCAGCGGCCATCGGGGCTGGCCCGGACCTGACCGACACCCTCCCGTTTAATCAGATCCTCCACTCCGAACCGATGGGTCTGAGCGGACGCCGGACAGACTCCGGCCAGGCTCGCCGCGAGGGCAAGCATCAACGGAAGCTGTCGCATCACCAGGCCTTGGTCAGCTGCAGCGAGATGAACCGGCCGAGCACGTTCGCGTTGGCCGCGTCGTAGGCGATCCCCTCCGGGGCGTCGTAGAACGGCGGATCGCGGTCAAAGAGATTCTGGACGGTCAGCGACACGGCGGTTCCGTCGAGCAAACCCCCGGCCGGTTGCGAAGCGCACCAACACGTCGCCTGTGGACCAGGAGCCGATACGGCGACCGGTGAGGTCCGCATAATCCCCCACGTGGTTGAGCGAGGGCGACACCGTCCAGGGGCCGCGGGACCAGCTCGCTGACGCTCGTCCCCGCAGGCCGACCGGGAAGTTGGGGCGATCAAGCTGGGACACCGTCGGTGAGGTTGGTGTTGGCTGGGCGTCGAAACGCTCCAGCCAGGTCAGGTTAACGTCGAGATCGAAGGCGTTGTCCGCGAGATTGAAGCCGTAGCCGGCTGAGAGATCGAGGCCCTCCACCTGAACTTTGGCGGTGTTCACATAGCGGGCGTCCACGATCGCCCCATAGGAGGTCGCGGGGAACAGGTCGCGCAGGTTTGTGGTCGGCAGATCGAGAATGGCTTGGACGGCTGCGCGATCGGCGGCGTTGTTCACCGGATCAAGGGTGCGAACAAACGGGGCCAGCGAAGGATCTGAAAGGGCGGTGAGAATACTTTCGAGCGCGGGCTTGACCGATGCGGTTGTCAAAGTCGGGTCCGGAAGACGTTTTGCGCCCAGTCTCAAACCAGGCAACCCAGTGGGCTTGATCTCAAAGCCCGCGGTCCATGTGTCCGCTTCCTCGGGCTCGAGGTTGGGATTGCCGCCGTAGAGGATCATCGACAGAATCTGCAGCGATCCACGCGGTAGAATGGATGGACTGGCGCTCGCCGCGTCGTTCAGTTCGCGCAGGGCAGGGGCCCGGAAGGAGCGACCGTAGTTTGCCCGGAGAAGGAGGCCTTCGGTCGGCTCCCACAGGACGCCGGCTTTCGGGCTCGTCGTCTGACCGATGTCACCATAATCTTCGAAGCGCGCTGCCAACGACAGATCCAGCCGGTGAAGGCCGGGAAGGGCGTTGGTCTCGCCGAACAAGGGGACACGCAACTCCGCAAAGGCAGCGCTGACATCGCGTTCGGTTTTCGTGCGAGCCCCGACGGTCGGAGCGGCGCCCGAGGAAAAGTTGGTGACCTGACGTTCGAAGGTTTCTCTTCGGAAGTTCAGCCCGGCTGCGAGCCGAAGCGGCCCTCCGGGCAGCGTCATGACTGTGCCGCCGATCTGCAGATTGGCAGAGAGATTTCCGGTCTGGCTTTGGTTTCGGGTGTAGCCGGCGCTGATGAAGTCCAGGATGGTCGCGCTGTTGGACGCGCCGCTTCCGAAGGGGTTGAAAAAGCCGTCGCGCGCCGTGCTGAAGGAGGTGGCGGGGCTGTCCGCAACCGCGCCGAGGGCTTCACGCAGATTGGTCGACTGCAAGGCGCCGTCGGAACCGGTATGGGCCTCTTCGCTGCTGTACGAGACGTAGGACTCCAGCCGCCAGTCGCCAAAAAGGTCAGCCGTCCCGCCCAGACTCGCGCCAAGGGATTCGACTTCGCCGAAGACTTTGGGAGGCGCGATCTCGCCCTGGAAGGAATAGGCGATCGTGTGCGAGCTGGCTCCGGTCGGTGACGCAAAATACGGGTTGGCTCGGGTGACTGTCAGCAGGGTGCTGATCGCCGTCGAGACCGTTTCATACTCGCGCATGCCCCACCGAGCATCGCCACTGATCTCGAAGCGATCGCCGAAAGACTGGCGGGCGGCGGCATAGGCGCTTTGGCGAGTCTGGCGGGGCAGGATGTTGCTCGTCGCCCTGAAGTTCTCGAGATTGGTCTGCCCGAGGCGGAAGTCGGCCGGGAGCAGGCCCACCCCATTTTGGCCATCGGGGATGCTGTACCGGGGAATGTAGCTGCCGGTCGCGGGGTCAAGAACGACGATGTTGCCGGGATTGCTGTAGAAGGAGCGTCGGTCGCTTCCGCCGAGCCAGCGGTGGTCCGCATCGCCAGCTCGCCGACGCTCGGATCCGGCCAGGGCCTCACGGTCGTAGTATTCGTAGGTCAGCATCGCCGAGCCGGTCGACCACTGCCGTCCCAGAACCTGAGCGACCTGATATTCGCCGCTCGCGCCGTCGGAGGTGTTTCCGACCCTCACCCGGGTCCTCGGCGCCATCATAGTCGTCTCTGAGGATGATATTCACGACGCCGCCGACAGCGTCGGCGCCGTAAAGGGCGGAGGCTCCGTCCAACAGGATATCGACGCGCTCGACTGCGGCGGTGGGGATTGTCGAGACATCGACGAAGTCGCCTTTGGCCCCCGTACCCGCGAGCCTGCGTCCATTGATGAGGACGAGCGTGGCGTCACTGCCCAGACCGCGTAGATTCACGCCATTGGCGTATGTCGAGTTCGTGCCGGAGCGATCGCCGCCGTTTCCCAGTGCGCCTTCGTTCGCCGTGCCGCCGAAATTCTGCGGCAAGCTCGCGAGCAGTTGGGCCACGGTTGCGCGGCCATTCCGATCCATCTCGTCCCGGGTCACCGTAACGACTGGCGAGGGGCCGTCGGCGACCCCCCGGATGAGGCTTCCCGTAACGACTACGTCCTCAATCTCGACAGCGTCGTCTGTCGCGTCCGCCCTTGCGTCCGGATCGTAGACAACCAGGGTATTGGGGCTCGTGCGCCGCGCGCGCAGGCCCGTGCCCTGCAGTAGCGCGGTCAGCGCCTGATCGGTCCGCAGAGCACCGCTGACGCCCGGAGACTGACGGCCGGCTACGAGGTCTGTGGAATAGAGGATTTGCTCGCCGCTCTGCGTGGCGAACAGCGGAAGAGCGGTTTGTAACGGGCCTGCCGGGACCCGGAACTGGACGGCAGGGGATTGCGCTTGGGCGACGACAGGCATTGCCGCCGCGACAGCGAGTGCTCCGAATGCAGACGAACAAAGACCGATACGCATAATAATCCCCCGAAATGGATATCCGCACAGACGCGGTTCGGGGAAGAGACGAAGGGGCGTGGCAAAACCCCTCAGCGCGCGCCCGCATTTTTTGCGGGGGCGTCACGAATGACGATCTGACCGGAAGCCGTGCGGTCGGCGACGACCGGATAGAGCTCGGTCAGCGCGGACACGAAGCCCTCCACATCGCCTGTGTTGAAGGCGCCGCTGACAGCGATATCGGCGATGGCGGGCGCATCCAGGACGACCTTGGACGCGGTGTACCGATTGACCTCGGCCACAGCGGCTTCGACGGTGTCGCCGGCGAAGATGAGGCGGCCGGATGTCCAGCTGGTCTCCGACGCCGCATCCACCGACCGGACGGCTGGACGCGGCGAAGCGGTGACAATCTGCTGGCCCGGGGCCAGGGACCACCGCGGCGTGGCTTGCCCCCGGTCTACGACATCGACCTTGCCTTCGACGAGCGTCACCTGCGCGCCGCCGCCCGCGCGGCGGACGTCAAACCGGGTTCCCACGGCGGTGACGTCGGTCGCGCCGGCGCGAACAACGAAGGGGCGGGCAGGATCGCCCTCCACATCGAAGAAGGCCTGGCCGCTCGCCAGCTCTACAGCACGGCGACGGCCGGTGAGCCTGACGGTGATGCGAGACTCGGTGTCCAGGGTAACCTTTGACCCATCGGCCAGGACGACGATCCGCCGTTCGCCCAGCCCGGTTTCATAGGACAGAGGACGGGCAGACCACATTGTCACGCCGACAACCACGGCGGCGACGGCCGCCACGGCGCCGATCGGTAAAAGGCCTTTGGCGAGGCGGCCCTGCAGTTTGCGCGAGGCGTCGGCGCGTGCGCGGGCCCCTGCAGTCAAGGCGGCGATATCGGCGTCGCCCTTGAGGCTCCCGGCCGCCTCCCACATCGTTTCTATCCGGGCATAGGCTTCAGCGTTCGCAGGAGTGCGGCGCCATTGACTGAAAGCAGTGATGTCCGAAGCCGCCACCCGCTTCTGGTTGAGGGTGGCGAACCACGACGCGGCCTCGCGTCGTCTTACGTCCAGGTCATTATCGGCAGTCATCGTTCGTGCCTTAGACGTCCAGTTGGGCCATGCAGTGCTCAACAGCCTTGGCCATCCGCCGTTCAACCGTAGCCAGGCTGATCCCGTGGGCCAGAGCAATCTCCGGATATGTCATACCGTCAAACCGGCTCAAGACGAAGACGTCCCGATACAGCGGCGGCATGGTCAGGAGAACCTGCTTGAGGTGAAGCCGGTCGACAGGCGCGTCGGCCGCTGTGACCCACATAGGAATCGCCCCCTGCATCGCCCGGTCCCGCAGCGCCATCCGGCGTCGCTCGTCGCGAACCAGGTTTAGCGCGACGCGAAGAAGCAGAGCCTTGGGGTGGCGGATATCTTCGAGGAGATAGGGAGCCAGGCGAAGATAGGTTTCCTGCACCACATCGGCGGCTTCATCGGCGCCCACACGTCCGCGCAGCCGTCTTCCCAACCACCCCGAATAGCGTCGGTAGAGCCCATTCAGGCTCGCCGCAGCGCCCGGATCCATCTCCTTCACATCGCTCAAGGCGACCTCCCGCCGGTTTTCAGGAGGCAGGAATCCGAGAGCGCGCCCGCCTCGACCGGGCGCACACAGGGGTGCGCCGCGGTCACCAGCGGACGGACGCCGCGCGTCGAGGCGCGGTCGTAAAGATTGAGCTTCGCACAGGGGATTCCCGGCCCCTGTCGACGCAAGCGCCGACGGCCGACAATGAATCAAAGCGAGTCCTGGTGCAAGGCGGAGGGGT
This sequence comes from Alphaproteobacteria bacterium, assembly GCA_965204775.1. GTDB lineage: Bacteria > Pseudomonadota > Alphaproteobacteria > JAPOUT01 > CBDBFH01. The sequence continues at coordinate 3,455 of CBDBFH010000022.1, read as the reverse complement.
CGGGCGAGGAATCCTCTGCGAAGAGGCCCGCTACTTCAGGGTGAAACGCCGCCTCCGCCGCTGACGGACCCCGGCTCAAGTTGCGCCCGTATCTGACGGCGCCCGACGCCGGACTGTGTAAGCGGTCGCCAAAGCAGGGGCAATCAGTCTCTGGCGCTGGCTTCGATCCTGAGGGGCGGCGGGTCCGACGTCGATTCTCCGCAACTTTCTTGCGGAGAATGCGCAACTCCCCTGTGTTGCTCGTGGCCGCTGGTCCGTTCAGCCTTCACCGGTCAATCGCGAGTGAAATCATGGCTCCGAACCTCCAACCGAATGTCGGCTCTCGAGTTTTCGCCTTGAGCCCGCGAGAGCTGGAGTGCCTGTTGTGGGTCAGTCGCGGCAAGAGTTCGGGAGATATCGGCGCCATCCTCGGATTGTCGCCGCGCACGGTCGACAGCTACCTTGAGAAGGTGTGCTCGAAGCTGCGCGTGCGCACCCGGATAGAGGCCGTCGCGGTCGCGGTGGGGGCCGGGGTTATCGAACCGGAGTGACATCGTTGGTCACACGCGATACGCGAGTTTTTCGCTGAGAATCGGATCATGATTGCGCGCCTGAACGGTGATCATGTCGCTTATGCCCGGAGACGTCGTCCAAGCTTTCGCCGGGGAGATCGCATCACGCGATGTGCGTCGCCTCGAATCCTATCTGTCGGAGCAGGTCGCGGCCCAGTTCGACATCGCGGGCGAACTCGTCGGACGTACAGCGCTTCTCGGCTTCTGGCGTCGGCTCTTCCAAAGCTATTCGCTGTTCGAACTTCACATTCTCAAGTCCGTCACCCAGGGCGAGCTGGTCATCGCCGAAAGCCTCTATCTGCTGGCCGCGAACCGTGGCCTCGTCATGAACGTCCGCGCCATCAATGTTTTCGAGGTTGAGAAGGGCGTGATCACTCGGTGGCGCGATCACGCCGATCTGGCCGAGGTGCCTCTGGCGGAGAAGGATCGATGGCGCCGCCTCAGCGTCGCCCGTTGGTGAGGAGGGGAGGGGGCGGGCCGGGAACTTCTGTGTGAAGCTCGACGTCTTCACCCGTGATCGCCGCCGACGCAGAACGTCCCCTGGCTCAAGATCAAAGGCTATCCGGTCAAGGCCCGCCGGGGCCCATCTTAGCCGGAGTAGGAACCAAGCCAAACCCTCAAGTGCGGTGCGCGCGCCAGAGCTTACGGGCGTGCGCCGACGCCGCTCGAACGCCGCCAGTTGTTCGGTCCACCCTCTTGCCGCGGAACGCAGGACGAGGCTTGACAGCCGGGGCGGTCGCGCCCGTTAGGGGTGCAGTGCGAAGTCAGGATCCGGGATGAACACGTCTGAACTTCGCGACGGCCTCGAAGCCCGACAGGTCTGGATCTATTTCGCCGCCGTGATCGTCGCGACGGCCATCGGGTTCCTGATACCGCGCACGGAAGTGCTGGAATCAGCGATCAATCCGGCGCTGGCCTTGATGCTGTTCGTCACCTTCCTGCAGGTGCCGGTCGCCGCCCTCGGCCGGGCGCTTCAGGAGTTGCGGTTCCTGGGCGCCTTGCTGGCGGTGAACTTCATCGCTGTGCCCCTGTTCGTCCTGGGCCTGATGCAGTTCCTGCCGGCCGATCCCCTGATCCGTCTCGGCGTGCTGATGGTGCTGCTCTGTCCCTGCATCGACTATGTCGTGACCTTCGCTCATCTGGGTCGTGCGGACGCCCGGTTGCTCCTGGCCTCGACCCCGGTGCTGCTGATCGCCCAGATGGCGCTCCTGCCCATCTATCTGCGTCTGTTCCTCGGCGCCGAGGCGGCGGCCTATGTGCAGCCAGGTCCGTTCATCCACGCCTTCGTCTGGCTGATCGCCATCCCGTTCGTTCTGGCGGCGCTGGTCCAGACCTGGGCGGCCCGCAGCAAAACGGGCGAGCGAGTCTCATCTGGTCTCGGCCTGGCGCCGGTGCCGGCCACGGCCTTGGTGCTCTTCATCGTCGTCGCCGCGGTCATGCCGCAACTCGGACAGACCCTCGACCGGACCCTGAGTGTCGTGCCGGTCTATGTCGCCTTCTCCGTGCTGGCGCCGCTCATCGGATGGGCCGTGTCGCGGCTCGCACGGCTGACGCCGGAAGCCGGCCGCGCCGTCGCCTTCAGCGCGGGGACCCGCAACTCGCTCGTGGTCCTGCCGCTAGCCCTGGTCGTGCCCGGCGCCATCCCCCTGGTCCCGGCCATCATCGTCACCCAGACCCTGATCGAGCTCCTGGCGGAGTTGGTCTACATCCGCGGCATCCCCGGGCTGGGACGTCGGCCAGCCTGATCAGGGGAAAGTTAAACCTTGATTGTTTCCATAGTTCGACTAATTCGGAATTATGGAAACGGAAGCCTCGATTCTCGCTCTCGCCGCCTTGGCGCAGTCCACGCGGCTGGAGGCGTTTCGCCTCCTCGTGCGGCACGAACCCGAAGGTCTGGCGGCCGGTGACATCTCGAACCATCTGGCGATCCCGCCCAACACTCTGTCGTCCCATCTCGGCGTCCTGACCCGCGCGGGGCTGATCAGGTCGGAGCGGCGCAGCCGCTCGATCATTTACCGGGCCGACCTGGACCGGTTCCGCGAGCTGGTCCTGTTCCTGCTTAAGGACTGCTGCGAGGGGAGGGCGGACCTGTGTCAGCCCTTACTGGCCGAACTCGCACCCTGCCGCCCCTGAGGATCCCATGGACGTCGTCATCTATCACAACCCCGCCTGCGGGACGTCGCGCAACGCGCTTGAGCTGATCCGCCATGTCGGCATGGAGCCGCACGTCGTCGAGTATCTGAAGACCCCGCCGTCGCGGGCCATGATCGCCTGGCTGGCCGAACGCACCAGCGCGCCGCTGCGCGACCTGTTACGCGAAAAGGGCACGCCCTTCGCCGAGCTGGGCCTCGGGGACCCGGGCCTGACGGACGATCAACTGCTCGACGCGATCGAGGCCCATCCGATTCTTCTCAACCGCCCGATCGTCGTCAGTCCCATGGGCGTTCGACTCTGCCGGCCATCGGAGGCCGTGCTAGATTTTCTGCCCGCCGATGATCTCAAGCCCTTCACCAAGGAGGACGGCGAGGTCGTCGTCGACGCCGCCGGCCAGCGGGTGAAGCGATGATCGATACCCCGGTGGCGGACGCCTCGCCGCGTCGCCTGTCCTTCCTCGACCGCTGGCTGACACTGTGGATCTTCGTGGCCATGGGTCTCGGCGTGGCTCTGGGGACGCTGGCGCCGGACCTGCCCGCCTGGGTCAATAGCTTCTCGATCGGCACGACCAACATCCCAATCGCCATCGGTCTCATCTTGATGATGTACCCGCCGCTGGCCAAGGTTCGGTACGAGGAACTGCCGCGTGTCTTCGCCGACAAGCGGGTGCTGGCCCTGTCGCTGTTCCAGAATTGGGTGTTGGGCCCGGTGCTGATGTTCGCGCTGGCGGTGATCTTCCTGCGCGATCAG
>CBDBFH010000021.1:0-5759 GCA_965204775.1 Alphaproteobacteria bacterium | reverse complement strand
TCCGAGGCTTTCTCTCAACCGCCCGCCAGCCGGGGGTTGATGTGAGCGGGGAGACTGGCACTCATGGGCCCGCAGGTCAATGTTCGACTGAGCTTGCAAATTCCTCCGCACACAGAATCTGCGCCGCCGGAGGCGTCCGGCCCGCCGCCGCATCGCACCCGCACGCGCACCCTCCGCGATATGGGCGGAAGGCTTCAATCTCACCGGGCCTTACGCAGACGCCTGTAAGCCCGTGTTCCGACGAGCCGAAAGCGGTAGGAGATCAGATCGAAAGGGGTCTTGTCATCCTTGTTCCGCGCTTTGGGATCGGCGCCGCCGTCCAGAAGCGCATTGATGGCCACCGTGTGGCCTGCAAAGGCCGCCGAGTGCAGCGGGGTATCGCCATATCGGCGCCGCCGTCCAGAAGCGCATTGATTCCGCGCTTTGGCGGGGTCCATCGGCGCGTTGGGATCGGCGCCGTCCAGAAGCGCATTGGCCCTCATAACCTCCCGCCCAGTGCAGCGGGGTTATGCTCTCGCTTTGGGATCGGCGCCGTGTGCAGCGGGGTCCCCGCATATAGCGGGGTCGGCCTGGTCGCCGTTGGGATCGGCGCCGGCGGCCAGAAGCGCCGCGACGGCCGCCGTGTGGCGTGCAAAGGCCGCCAAGTGCAGCGGGGTCCTGCCACCCTTGTCCCGCGCGTTGGGATCGGCGCCGCCGGCCAGAAGCGCATCGATGGCCGCCAGCTTCGCGATGGCCGCCGCATGGACGGAGCTGATGGCCGCGAAGCGGCTCCTCCGGGCCGCAGACGCCTGGTGCAGCGGGGTCTTGCCATACTTGGTCGTCCGCGCGTTGGGATCGGCGCCGCCAGCCAGAAGCGCATCGATGGCCTCTGCCTTGCCGAACTCGGACTCGGCCGCCGAGTGCAGCGGGGTCTCGCCATAATCGGCATTCCACGGGGTCTGGCTATTCTTGATCGTCCGCGCCTTGGGATCGGCGCCGGCGGCCACAAGCGCATCGATGGCCTCCGCGGACAGGCCATACCTGGCCGCATAGTGCAGCGGGGTCTTGCCATCATTGTCCCGCGCCTTGGGATCGGCACCGGCGGCCAGAAGCGCCGCGACCACGCCGCCAGAGGCCGCCGAGTGCAGCGGGGTATCGCCATCCTTGTCCCGCGCCTTGGGATCGGCACCGCCGGCCAGGAGCGCATTGATGGCCGCCGCATTGCCCTTCCAGGCCGCATATTGCAGCGGGGTATCGCCATTCTCGTCCCGCGCGTTGGGATCGGCGCCGCCGGCAAGGCATTCGCGCACCAGTGCGCCATCCGCGTTCCTGAAGAAGTCGCGGGTATTCCAGCCCTTGCACCCCGGTGCGACGAGAGCAGCCAGCCCAAGCGATACGACACCGGCGATCACGGCCCACCTGATCCATTTCATATGACTTGCCTCCGACGCGCTCTCTCAACCGCCCGCCGACCGGGAGTTGATGTGAGTGGGGAGACTGGCACTCATGGGCCCGCAGGTCAATGTTCGACTGAGCTTGCAAATTCCTCCGCACACAGAATCTGCGCCGCCGGAGGCGTCCGGCCCGCCGCCCGCATCGCACCCTCCGCGATATGGGCGGAAGGCTTCAATCTCACCGGGCCTTACGCAGACGCCTGTAAGCCGGTGTTCCGACGAGCGGAGAGTCGTCGGAGATCAGATCGAAGGGGGTCTCGCCATCCTCGTTCTGCGCGCCGGGATTGGCGCCGCCAGCCAGGAGCGCATCGATGGCCGCCGCGTGGTCTCTCTTGGCCGCCCAGTGCAGCGGGGTCTGGCCATCCTTGTCCCGCGCGTTGGGATCGGCGCCGGCGGCCAGAAGCGCCGCGACAACCGCCGCGTTGCCGAACCTGGCCGCCGAGTGCAGCGGGGTCTGGCCCTCCGTGTCCTTCTGCGCGTTGGGATCGGCACCGGCGGCCAGAAGCGCCGCGACGGCCTCCGCATGGTCGTTCCAGACCGCCGCCGAGTGCAGCGGGGTACTGCCATGGTTGTTCTGCGCTTTGGGATCGGCGCCGGCGGCCAGAAGCGCCGCGACGGCCTCCTCCGCGTGCTCCGCGTGGTGGAACCAAGCCGCGTAGTGCAGCGGGGTCTCGCCATCCTTGCCCCGCGCGTTGGGATCGGCGCCGCCGGACAGAAGCGCATTGATGGCCGCCGCATGGCCGGACCCGGCCGCCAAGTGCAGCGGGGTCTCCCTGTCCCGCGCATTGGGATCGGCGCCGGCGGCCAGAAGCGCATGATCCGCCGCGCACCCGGCCGCCAAGTGCAACGGGGTGCCATCCTTGGCGCTTTGGGATCGGCGCCGCCGGACAGAAGCGCATTGATGGCCGCCGCATGGCCGGACCCGGCCGCCAAGTGCAAGGGGTGCCATCCTTGTCCCGCGCTTTGGGATCGGCGCCGGGACAGAAGCCATTCCTTGGTCGTCCACAGCGGGGCCCGGCCCTTCTTGGTCGTCCACGCTTGGGATCGGCGCCGCCGTCCAGAAGCGCATTGATGGCCTCCGCATGGTCGTACCTGGCCGCCAAGTGCAGCGGGGTCTTGCCTTTCTTGGTCGTCCACGCGTTGGGATCGGCGCCGCCGTCCAGAAGCGCATTGATGGCCTCCGCATGGTCGTACTTGGCCGCCAAGTGCAGCGGGGCCCGGCCCTTCTTGGTCGTCCACGCGTTGGGATCGGCGCCGCCGGACAGAAGCGCCTCGATCTCCTTTACGTCGCCTCTCTGGGCCGCCGAGTGCAGCCTGGTCATGATCCATTTCTCTCTCATATGACGTGCCTCCGAAGCGTTCTCTCAACCGCCCGCCAGCCGGGGGTTGATATGAGTGGTGATACTGGCGCTCATTGGCCCGCAGGTCAATGTTCGACTGAGCTTGCAAATTCCTCCGCACACAGAATCTGCGCCGCCGGAGGCGTCCGGCCCGCCGCCCGTATCGCACCCGGAACACACCGGGCCGCGCGCCCCGGATCCTGAGCGATATGGGCGGAGGGCTTCAATCTCACCGGGTCTCATGCAGACGCCAGTAAACCGGTGTTCCGACGAGCGGAGAGTCGTCGGAGATCAGATCGAAGGGGGTCTCAGCCATCCTCTGTTCCGCGCCTTGGGATCGGCGCCGCCGGACAGAAGCGCATCGATGGCCGCCGGGTGGTCTCTCTTGGCCGCCGAGTGCAGCGGGGTCTCGCCATCCTTGTCCCGCGGCGCGTTGGGATCGGCGCCGGCGGCCAGAAGCGCATTGATGGCCTCCGCATGGCCGGACCACCGGGCCGCCCAGTGCAGCGGGGTCCTGCCATCCTCGTCCCGCGCGTTGGGATCGGCGCCGGCGTCCAGAAGCGCATTGATGGCCGCCGCGTTGCCGAACCTCGGCCGCCGAGTGCAGCGGGGTCTCGCCATCCCTGTCCTGCGCCTTGGGATCGGCGCCGGCGGCCAGAAGCGCATTGATGGCCTCCGCGTTGCCGCTCTCGGCCGCCGAGTGCAGCGGGGTCTCGCCCCATCCTCTGTCCTCTGCCTTGGGATCGGCGCCGGCGGCCAGAAGCGCATTGATGGCCTCCGCGTGGCGGGCCGCCAAGTGCAGCGGGGTCGGCCCTCCTTGTCCTGCGCATCGGCGCCGCCCAGAAGCGCAGCCGGGGTCCGGCCGATGCAGCGGGGCCTTGCCCTCCTTGTCGCGCGTTGGGATCGGCGCCGGCGGCCAGAAGCGCCGGGACAACCGCCGCGTTGACGAACCTGGCCGCCGAGTGCAGCGGGGTCTCGCCATCCTTGTCCTGCGCGTTGGGATCGGCGCCGCCGGACAGAAGCGCCGCGACGGCCGCCGCGTGGCCGAACTTGGCCGCCAAGTGCAGCGGGGTCCTGCCATCCTTGTCCTGCGCGTTGGGATCGGCGCCGGCGGCCAGAAGCGCATCGATGGCCGCCGACGACCGAGCCAGGCCGCCCAGTGCAGCGGGGTCTTGCCATCCTTGTCCTCCACGCGTTGGGATCGGTGCGGGGGTCGGCCAGGAGCGCATTGATGGCCGCCGCATGGTCGTATCTGGCCGCCAAGTGCAGCGGGGTCTTGCCTTCCTTGGTCGTCCACGCCTTGGGATCGGCGCCGCCGTCCAGAAGCGCATTGATGGCCTCCGCGTGGTCGTCCTGGCCGCCAAGTGCAGCGGGGCCTGGCCCTTCTTGGTCGTCCACGCGTTGGGATCGGCGCCGCCGGACAGAAGCGCCTCGATCTCCTTTACGTCGCCTCTCCGGGCCGCCGAGTGCAGCCTGGTCATGATCCATTCCTCATATGATTTGCCTCCGAAGCGTTCTCTCAACCGCCCGCCAGCCGGGGGTTGATGTGAGCGGGGAGACTGGCACTCATGGGCCCGCAGGTCAAGGTTTGACTGAGCTTGCAAATTCCTCCGCACACAGAATCTGAGCCGCCGGCGTACAGGGGTGTGCAGGCCCCGGAAATGAATTGTCCCGAAGCTGACATGGCAAAATCACTTCGGGCAGACCTGGTGACCGGCGAGACCCGGCGCATCATTTTGCGTTCGTTTCATTCATCCTCTGCCACAAACCTGGGCGATTCGACGCGATAATGTTTCGATGCTCTTCTTCCAGTTGAGCCGAGACCTCGCGCGCCAGGTCCAATTCATTCTTCTCAACAAGCGCTGTCACTTTGGACGATAGAACACGGTTCCTTGCTGCTGGTGCGACGACTGAACATCCATACTCAAAGGCTTCCCTGATCTCTTCAAGGCTGAACATATCCATCGAGTATTCTTGATTCAGCAAATCGTCTGGAATTTCAGGGGATTTTGTCTGAGGCCAGTCAGCCGTAACTTGTATCTGCTGGAATGCCTGTTGTTGTCTCTCCATTCAGTTTCTTCCAACGGCAGATGAACGGTGCGGTCTGGCACACCTCTGACCTTTGACAGACCCCCCTTTGCCACCCCCCAAAGCCTTCCAGGCCCTTGATATGAACACCGCCTCTGGCGAATGCGTCCCTGAAAGGATCGACCTTCCTTCCAATACTGCCTTGATAGAGTGGCTTTTTTGCAACCTGGAACGACTTCCGTGTAAACCTGACCCTCACGCGCGAAGAGGCCGGAGACGGTTGTCTTGCCAACTGCGCCCCTTCCTCGCTTTGCTTCCCCCCGCCTGGCTCCAGACAAGCTTTCATCCCCTTCAACAACACCGAACATCGGGCGCTGCGCCTGGCAAGCTGTATGGAGGCGCTTGCGCAACGCCCGATAGACCCTGAGGCCTGGCATGCGGTTCCTCAAGGAAATCGATGGCTTTGCAGCGCTCGGGCAGTTCCAGATTGAGCTGGTGACGACCCTGGGGAAACGAGCAGCGCTGCTAAGGCCTTGTGACACAGATTGTCGAAGCGGTCTCCAATCTGGAACAAATCGGAAGTGCGGCTTGGGTCAACTCAAACGCCGATTTTCTCGCGGTACCGTTGCAGGGAAACGGCAGCGTCCACATAAGGTTCCTGGCGCTCCACGTCCCAATATTTCAGCTGATCCAGCGGGATGGGTTTCCGTGTGACAGCGCAGCGGACAAAGTCGCCCTGGACGACGATCTGGAAGTCGGCGTCGAGATAGCGCAAGGTGGCTTCACGGCCACTCAGGAAATCTGGCTGGAACCTGTTCATAATGCTTTCCTAGATAGGGGGTATGGCGGGTAATTTCCACCCCTGAATCAAAACAGGCTGCCCTGATTCTGCGGTGGGACCGGTTTGGCCTTTTGGGCGGGTTTGGGTTTGACGGCCTCCCCACTGCCATGAAGCGTC
>CBDBFH010000020.1:0-8080 GCA_965204775.1 Alphaproteobacteria bacterium | reverse complement strand
GTTCCGCCGGTGACGGCGTGGACCTGATAGAGGCCGAGGGTGGCGTCATGGGGGGCGATCATGCGGATGGCGCGGAAGACGGCATCTACCGGCCCCTGGCCCTGGGCGGCGGCGGTTTGGCGTTGTCCGTCGACGTCGAGGGTGAGTTCGGCCTTTTGCGGCCCTTCGGACCCGGCCCGCACGTTGAGCGAGACGAAGCGGATTCGCCCGCTTCCGCGCGCGAAATTGTCGTCGGCCAGAGCGATGAGGTCCTCGTCATGGATGTGTTTTTTGCGGTCGGCGAGGTTTTTGAAGCGTCGGAAGGCATCTTCGAAAGCGTTGCCGCCGAGATCGAAGCCGAGTTCCTCGAGTTTGCGGCGGAAGGCGTGCCGCCCCGACAATTTGCCCATGACCAGGGCGGTTTTGGCGAAGCCGACGCTTTCCGGGCGCATAATTTCGTAGGTCTGATTGTGTTTGAGCATTCCGTCCTGATGGATTCCGGACTCGTGGGCGAAGGCGTTTTTGCCGACGATGGCCTTGTTGTACTGGACGGGGAATGCGGTGATGGCGGAGACGAGGCGGGAGGCTTTGACGAGCATTTCGGTTTTGACGGCGGTCTCGAAGGGCATGCGGTCGCGCCGGACGTTGAGGGCCATGACGGCTTCTTCGAGCGAGGCGTTGCCGGCGCGCTCGCCGATGCCGTTGATGGTGCATTCGATCTGGCGCGCGCCGGCGCGCACGGCGGCGAGCGAGTTGGCGACGGCCAGTCCGAGGTCGTTGTGGCAGTGGATCGAGAGCCGCGCCTTGTCGATATTGGGCACCCGGTTGCGGATCATGGAGAAGAGTTCGAAGATTTCGTCAGGCACGGAATAGCCGACGGTGTCGGGGATATTGATGGTCGAGGCTCCGGCCTTGATGGCCGACTCGATGCAGCGGCAGAGGAAGTCGTGGTCGGAGCGGGTTGCGTCTTCGGGCGACCATTCGACGTCGGCGGTGCATTTGCGGGCGTGCGAGACGCTTTTGACCACGGCGTCGTGGACGTCTTCGGGGGGCATTTGCAATTTGTGGCGCATATGGACGGGGCTGGTGGAGAGGAAGGTATGGATGCGGGGCCGGGCGGCTTGGCGGACGGCTTCGTGGGCGCGGTCGATGTCGGCGGCGGAGGCGCGGGCGAGTCCGCACACGGCGGCGTTTTTGGCCAGCGCGGCGATCTGGCGCACGGCCTCGAAGTCGCCGCGCGAGGAGACCGGGAAGCCGGCTTCGATCACGTCGACGCCCATCTGGTCGAGCATTTCGGCGATGCGCAGTTTTTCTTCGAGGGTCATCGAGGCCCCCGGCGACTGCTCGCCGTCGCGCAAGGTGGTGTCGAAGATGACGATCCGCTCAGGGGCGGGGGCGGACTGGTTTTGGCTGGTCATGGGTAAGCTCCTTGGAAAGACCGGTTGATCGAAAGATCATCCCCTGAATCTCAAATCGGCGGAGGCCATGCCTCCCAGGCGAGATTCAGGGGCCGATAAGGAGCGATAGGCGCGCGAGCGCCCGCCCGGAGGTCCGGGACGAAAAGGCATTGGATATGGCGCGTACTTGCCTCATGGCCACGCACTATAGAGGCAGACTGCGGCTTTGCGCAAGAAATTTTCGTCAGTTTTTCCCGCGGTCGACGAGGCGCTGTTCGGCGATCCAGGGCATCATGGCGCGCAGTTTGCGCCCGGTCTCCTCGATGGGGTGCGTCTCGACCTGGCGGCGCATGGTCTTGAACGAGGTCTGGGCGACCTTGTTTTCCAGCATCCAGTCGCGGGTGAAGCGTCCGGAGCGGATGTCGGCGAGGATCGCCCGCATCCTGCGCCGGACGCCGGCGTCCACCACTTTCGGCCCGCTTACGTAAGCGCCATATTCGGCGGTGTTCGAGACCGAATAGAACATATTGGAAATGCCGCCCTCATAGATCAGATCGACGATCAGTTTGAGTTCGTGGAGGCATTCGAAATAGGCGAGGTCGGGGTCGTATCCGGCGTTGGTGAGGGTTTCGAAGGCGGCGTGGATCATCTGGGTGACGCCGCCGCACAAGATGGCCTGTTCGCCGAAGAGGTCGGTTTCGCACTCGTCGCGGAAAGTGGTCTCCAGGATTCCGGCGCGGCCTCCGCCGATGGCCGAGGCATAGGCGAGCGCGGTCCGGCGGGCTTCGCCGGACGGGTCCTGTTCGACAGCCATCAGACAGGGGACGCCGCCGCCGCGCTCATATTCGCCGCGCACGGTGTGGCCCGGCCCTTTGGGTGCGATCATGGCCACGTCGAGATCGGCGCGGGGAGCGATCAACTGAAAGTGAATGTTCAGCCCGTGGGCGAAGAACAGGCTTGCGCCTTTGGCGAGATGAGGGGCGATCTCGTTGCGGTAGAGGTCGGCCTGCCCTTCGTCGGGGGTGAGGACCATGAGGATGTCGGCCCATTTGGCGGCTTCGGCGGCGGAGACGACCGGCAGTCCGTCGGCTTTGGCCTTGGGGGCGGAGGCGGAGTTTTCGCGCAGGGCGATGCGCAGCTGGCCGACTCCGGAGTCGCGCAGATTGAGGGCATGGGCGCGGCCCTGGCTGCCATATCCGGCGATGGCGATCTTGCGTCCGGTTATGGCGGCGAGATCGGCGTCGCGGTCGTAGAAGACTTTCATGTTGTGCCTCTCCTGGGTTTATCGCATGGCGTCGGGGCCGCGCTGGATGGCGGCGACGCCGGTGCGCGAGATGTCGATCAGGCCGACGCTGCGCATCAGATTGACAAAGGCTTCGATCTTGGCGGGCTGTCCGGTGATCTCGAAGACGAAGGAGCCGGGGGTGGCGTCGAGGACGCGGGCGCGGAAGATGTCGGCCATGCGCAGGGCTTCGACGCGCTTCTCGCCGCCCCCGGCGACTTTAATCAGGGCGAGTTCGCGCTCGACGGCGGGGCCGTCGGCGGTCATGTCGACGACGCGGCGGACGGGGATCAGCCGTCCGAGCTGGGCCTTGATCTGCTCGATGACCATCGGGCTGCCGCGGGTGACGAGGGTGATGCGGGAGAGGTGTTCGCCCTCATCGGTTTCGGCGACGGTCAGGCTCTCGATGTTGTAGCCGCGCGCCGAGAAGAGGCCGATGACGCGGGCGAGGACGCCGGGGTCATTGTCGACGAGGACGGCTATCGTATGGGAGCGCGAGGCCGGGCCGGAGGAGCTCATGGGTCAGACCATGGCCTTGCCTTCCTCGGAGACCTCATGGGCTTCGTCTTCGGGTCCGAGGAGGATTTCGTTGTGGGCCGCGCCGGAGGGGATCATCGGGTAGCAGTTTTCGGCGCGGTCGACGACGCAGTCGAAGAGAACCGGCTTAGGGGAGTCGATCATCTCCTGGATTTTGGCGTCGAGTTCGTCCGGGGTTTCGGCGCGGATGCCGTGGGCGTGGTAGGCCTCGGCGAGTTTGACGAAGTCGGGCAGCGACTCGGTGTAGCTGTGGGCGTAGCGCCCCCCGTGGAGCATTTCCTGCCACTGGCGGACCATGCCCATATACTGGTTGTTGAGGATGAAGATTTTGATCGGCAGGCCGTGCTGCACGGCGGTGGACATTTCCTGCATGGTCATCAGGACCGAAGCCTCGCCGGCGATGTCGATGACGAGCGCCTTCGGGTGTGCGGTCTGCACGCCGAGGGCGGCGGGCAGGCCATAGCCCATTGTTCCCAGTCCGCCGGAGGTCATCCAGCGCCGGGGCTGCTCGAAATGATAGTGTTGCGCGGCCCACATCTGATGCTGTCCGACTTCGGTGGTGATGTAGACGTCGCGGTCTTTGGTGAGCGCATAGAGCCGCTCGACCGCATATTGGGGCTTGATGGTTTTTTTGGAGGATTTGTAGGCGAAGCATTTGCGCGCCTTCCAGAGTTCGATCTGTTTCCACCAGCCGTCGAGGGCCTTGCGGTCGGCTTGATGCGCTCCGGCCTTCCAGAGGCGGAGCATGTCTTCGAGCACATGGGCGCAGTCGCCGATGACCGGGAGGTCGGCGGGGATGGTCTTGTTGATCGAGGAGGCGTCGATATCGATGTGGATTTTGCGCGATCCGGGGGAGAAGGCGTCGAGGCGGCCCGTGACGCGGTCGTCGAAGCGCGCGCCGACCGCGATCATCAGGTCGCAGTCATGCATGGCCATATTGGCCTGATAGGAGCCGTGCATTCCGACCATGCCGAGCCAGTTTTCGCCGCTGGCGGGATACGCGCCCAGCCCCATCAGGGTTGAGGTTATGGGGAAGTTGGTCAGGCGGACGAATTCGCGGAGGAGCTGGCTTGCGCCCGCGCCGGAATTGATGACTCCGCCGCCGCTGTAGATCAGGGGGCGGCGGGCGGCGGCGGCGGCTTCGACCGCGCTTTTGATCTGGGCGATTTCGCCCTTGAGGCGGGGCCGGTAGCTCTTGTGGGAGCCGCCGTCCGGCGCGGCATAAGCGCCCTGCGCGATCTGGATGTCCTTGGGGATGTCCACCACGACCGGGCCGGGGCGTCCATGCGTGGCGACATAGAAGGCGTCATGCATGGTCCGGGCGAGGGCGTCGGTGGATTTGACGAGCCAGTTGTGTTTGGTGCAGGGCCGGGTGATTCCGATGGTGTCGGCCTCCTGGAAGGCGTCGTTGCCGATCAGATGGGTTGCGACCTGCCCGGTGATGCAGACGAGCGGGATGGAGTCCATCAGGGCGTCGGCGAGGCCGGTGACGGCATTGGTCGCGCCGGGGCCGGAGGTGACGAGCACGACGCCCGGCTTGCCGGTGGAGCGGGCATAGCCTTCGGCGGCGTGGACCGCGCCCTGCTCGTGGCGGACGAGGATATGGCGGGGCTTCTCGCGCTCGAAGAGGGCGTCATAGATGGGCAGAACCGCGCCGCCGGGATAGCCGAAGATAACTTCGCATCCCTGATCGGCCAGCGCCTGGAGGACGATCTCGGCGCCGGTGAGGATTTTTGACGCTGCGGGCATGAGGGGGTTTCCGAATGATCCCGGGGCAAACCTCAATGATCTAATCCCGGCTCAGGGTATGGTCAAGCCGGAATTGCTTAACAGATCGTGTATCTGAGCGAGAACCTGGCCGGGTTCGGCGGCGGTGACGGGATGGAAGGAGGGCATTTGGGTTCGCGCCCAGGTGAGTTGGCGGCGGGCGAGAGCGCGGGTGGCCTTGCGGGTTCGGTCTGCGGCCTGGGCGAGGGTGATGTTCCCGGCCAGATGATCGAGGAGGGGGGCGAGGCCCAGCGCCTTCATGGCGGGCAGATGGGGGGGGAGATTTTGGGCGGCGAGTTCGCGGGCTTCGTCGAGCGCGCCCTCTTCGATCATGCGCCCGACGCGGGCGTTGCAGCGCGCCTGGAGGCATTCGCGGGGGGGCGTGAGGACGGCCTTGACGACCGTCTTCCCGGCGAGGGGTGGCGAGGCCGGTTTTTTCTGCCAGCGGCTGAGGGGGACTCCGGTGGCGGCGAAGACTTCGAGGCCGCGCAGGATGCGCTGCGGGTCGGTGGCCGGAACGCGGGCGGCCCATTCGGGATCACACCGGGCGAGGCGGCGGTGGAGGGCCTCTGCGCCCTGTTCCTGCAATTCTCGCATGAGGGTTTTGCGGATTTCAGGCGCAGCAGGTGGCAGCGCGGCGAGTCCCTGCGTCAGGCAGCGAAAATAAAGCCCGGTGCCTCCGGCGGCGATGGCGCATTTTCCGCGGGCCAAAATGTCCTCGATGACCGGCGCGGCGCGGGCGAGCCACGCGCCCGCCGAAAAGGATTGGGCGGCGGGGACAAAGCCGTAGAGGTGATGGGGGATCCGGGCCTCGTCGGCGGGCGGGGGCCGGGCGGAGAGGATTTGCAATTCGCGATAGACCTGAATGGCGTCGGCATTGACGATTTCGCCATTGAGCTGTTCGGCGAGCGCGAGGGCGGCGGCGGACTTGCCGCTTGCGGTGGGGCCTGCGATAAGGAGCACATAAGGCATGGGGGAGCGGCTCCCGGACGGAATTGACGGGATGAAATACGTCCTGATTTTGATTGGCAAGCCGGGTGAGCTGAAGCCGGAGCTGGTGAGGCGGGCGGGGGGCCTGTCCGGGGCGGGCGAGGCGGTCTGGCTTGCGCCGGAGGAGGCCTGTGAGCTGCCCTTCCCTTCCCCCCCCGGCGGGCGGGAGGTCGAGCGCCTGCTGGACGGATGGCCGGTGGATTGGGCGGTTTTGCCTGCTGCCGGGCGGCGCAGGAAGCTGCTGATTGCCGATATGGATTCGACGATCATTGAGGAGGAGTCGCTGGACGAGCTGGCGGCCCGCGCCGGACGGCGCGAAGAGATTGCGGCGATCACGGCGCGGGCGATGCGGGGCGAGCTGGATTTTGCGCAGGCGCTGCAGGCCCGTGTCGCGCGTCTGGCGGGTCTGGCGGCTTCGCTGCTGGAGGAGGTCGCCGCCTCGCTGACTCTCCGTCCGGGGGCGCGCGCCCTGACTGCGGCGATGCGCCGGCAGGGGGCGAGGACGCTGCTGGTTTCAGGAGGCTTTGCCTGCTTTGTCGAACCGGTTGCGGCGCGGGCAGGCTTTGACGGCTTTCGCGCCAACCGGCTGGAAATCGCCGGAGGGCGCATAACCGGCAAAGTTCTGCCGCCGGTTTTGGGGGCCGGGGAGAAATTGCGGGTGGTGGAAGAGGCGTCGGCCTCGGAGGTTCTGGCGGTCGGCGACGGGGCCAATGACGGCCCGATGCTCAAAGCCGCCGGACTTGGAGTTGCGCTGCACGGCAAGCCGGGTTTGCAGAACTATGCCGATGTGCAGCTGCGGCATAGCGGTCTTGCGGCGCTGCTGTATTTGCAGGGGCTGAAGCCGGAGCCGGAGGGTCCGGGGGCGTGATCAGGAAGCCCCGGCGCCGCCTGTAGCCGGAGCGAGGGCGACAAAGCGGACCGCCCCCCGGCTCCAGACCTGAAAGAGAATGCTCCGCCTGCCCTCCTGTTTTTGCGAGTCCCTGATGACGGCGGTGATGTCGCGGGGGGTTGCGACTTTTTTGCGCCCGGCCTCGAGGATGACGTCGCCGGGGCGGAGTCTTTTGTCGGCGGCGGTGCTGCCGCGCTCGACTTCGGTGATGAGGACGCCCCGGACTTCCGGCGGAATGTTGAAGCGCCGCCGCCAGTTGGGCGAGAGGCTGGTCAGCGACATGCCCAGCCCCGACGGCGACACGCCGTTTTTGGGGGGCGGGTCTTGCGGCGTTCGGCTTCCCTGCTGTCCGATGGGGGCGTCTTCGAGCCGTCCCAGTTCGACCCGGCGGGTCAGGTTTCGCCCGTCCCGGAAGATGCGCACGGCGACATTCTCGCCGATGCCCTTTCTGGCGACCATGCGGGGTAATTCGCGCATGGTCTCGACGGGGTCGCCGTTGATGGCGAGGATGACGTCGCCGGACATGATTCCGGCCTTGTCGGCGGGGCCGTCCGGGGTGACTTCGGAGACCAGCGCGCCGCGGGGCTTGCCGAGTTCGAGGCTTTCGGCGATCTCCTCGGTGACGCCCTGGATGACGACGCCGAGCCATCCGCGGCGGGTTTCGCCATAGGTTCGCAATTGTTCGATGACGCGGCGGGCGGCGTCGGCGGGGATGGCGAAGCCGACTCCGACCGATCCCCCCGACGGCGATATGATGACGGTGTTGACGCCGATCACCTCGCCCTTGATGTTGAAGAGCGGCCCGCCGGAGGAGCCGCGATTGATGGCGGCGTCGGTCTGGATGAAGTCGTCATAGGGTCCGGCGCCGATGTCGCGGTGGATGGCGGAGACGATTCCGGCGGTCACGGTTCCGCCCAGTCCGAAGGGGTTGCCGATGGCGAGCACCCAGTCGCCGACTTTCGGATTGGCGCGGCGCACGAAACGGACGGGCTGGAGAGGCTTTTCGGGCTCGACCTTGAGGAGGGCGATATCGGTTCGGGGGTCGCGGCCCATGATCGAGGCCTCGAGCTCCTCGCCGCCGGAGAGGATGACGGTGATCTTGTCGGCGCTTTCGATGACGTGATTGTTGGTGACGATGAGTCCGCTGCTGTCGATGATGAAGCCGGAGCCCAGCGAGCGGACGTTGCGCGGGCGGGCGGGGGCCCCGCGCCTTTGGTTGAAGAACTCTTCGAAGAAGTC
>CBDBFH010000019.1:0-145288 GCA_965204775.1 Alphaproteobacteria bacterium | reverse complement strand
CCATGGCGCGCCGGCCCTCCTCCAGCAGCGGGCCGTCGCGAAAGACCGCGCAGGTCTCCTGCATCGCCTTTTGCATGCGCAGGCGCAAAGCGGCGGTCGGCGTCGCGCCGCCCGCCTGCCGGAAGCGGTCGAGGCGGTCCAGCGCCGCCGCCCCCGCCTGCCGGGGAAGATCAGGCTGGCGCGCCCCGGCCTCCACCAGCTCCGCCGCCCGCGCCGCCGCCGCCCGGCCAAAGACAATCAGGTCGGTCAGCGAATTCGATCCCAGGCGATTCGCCCCATGCACCGAAACACAGGCCGCCTCGCCCACCGCCATCAGCCCCGGCACGGCGGCGTCAGGATCGCCGGCCCGCGGATTCACAACCTCGCCCAGATGATTGGCCGGAATCCCGCCCATGTTGTAATGGACGGTCGGCAAGACCGGAATCGGCCCGCGCCTCACATCCACCCCGGCAAAAATCCGCGCCGACTCGGTGATCCCCGGAAGCCGCCGGGCGAGAATCTCAGGCTCAATGTGATCCAGATGCAAAAAGATATGATCCTTGTCCGGCCCCGCCCCGCGCCCCTCGCGAATCTCAAGCGTCATCGAGCGGCTGACCACATCGCGCGAGGCCAAATCCTTGGCCGTCGGGGCATAGCGCTCCATGAAGCGCTCGCCCCGGCCGTTGACCAGATAGCCGCCTTCGCCGCGCGCGCCTTCCGTGATCAGGCAGCCGGCGCCGTAAATCCCGGTCGGGTGGAACTGAACAAACTCCATATCCTGCAGCGGCAGTCCGGCGCGCAGAACCATCGCGTTGCCGTCGCCGGTGCAGCTGTGCGCCGAAGTGCAGGAAAAATAGGCCCGGCCATAGCCGCCCGTCGCCAGAATCACCATCTGGGCGCGGAAGCGGTGCAGACTGCCGTCCTCCAGACACAGCGCGCTCACCCCCCGGCAGCAGCCCGCCTCGTCCATGATCAGGTCGAGCGCGAAATACTCAATGAAAAACGCCGCCGAATGACGCAGCGACTCGCCATACAGCGTGTGCAAAATCGCATGGCCCGTCCGGTCGGCGGCGGCGCAGGTGCGCTGCGCAATCCCCTCTCCGAAATTGGTGGTCATCCCGCCAAAGGGGCGCTGATAAATCCGCCCCGCCTCGGTGCGCGAAAACGGAACCCCAAACCGCTCCAGCTCATAAACCGCCTCCGGCGCATGGCGGCACAGATACTCAATCGCATCCTGATCGCCCAGCCAGTCCGATCCCTTGACCGTGTCATACATATGCCAGCGCCAGTCGTCCTCGCCCATATTGCCCAGCGCGGCGGAGATGCCGCCCTGCGCGGCGACCGTGTGCGAGCGGGTCGGGAACAATTTCGTCACACAGGCCGTGCGCAAGCCGCTTTGCGCGCAGCCCAGCGCGGCGCGCAATCCGGCCCCGCCCGCCCCGACCACCACCACATCATAAATGTGGTCGTTCCAGGCATAAGCGCCATTGGCGGTTCCGTGGGCGCTCATCTTGCCGCTAGCGCCCCACAAACAGGCGCAATACCGACAGCGCCGCGATGAAGCCGGTTGCGACGGCGAAAAAATGATTGCCGATATGGGCCGCCACCCGCAAAGCGGGGCTGTGGACGTAATCGTCAATGATCACCTGCATGCCCAGACGCATATGCCAGCTGGCCGAAACGATGAACAACAAAAGCGCCGGCGCGGTCAGCGGATCGGCCACCCAGCTGCGCGCCGCCTGATAATCGCCGGGCGCGGCCAGCGCCGCCGAGACCGCCAGAAACCCGATCAGAGGAAGATTGGCCAGCGCCGTCAGGCGCTGCCGCCAGAAATGCTCGGCGCCGTGGCCGGCGGCGCCGAAATCTTTCTTGTCCGTCACGCTCATCGGCCCGCCGCCGCCCAGGCCAGACCCCAAAGGCCCAGAGCCAGCAGCAGGCCTCCGGCCAGCGTGGCGCGGGCCAGCCATTCAATGCTGGCCGGTCCGAAGCCGCGCCCCGTATCCCATAGAAAGTGACGCAGGCCCCCCAGCATGTGGTGCATCAGCGCCCAGGTGAAGGCGAACAAAATCACCTGTCCCGGCGGGCTGGCGATCAGCCCCTGCGCCGCCGCATAGCTGCGCGGGCCCGCAGCCAGCGCCCACAGCCAACCCGCCGCCCCGGCCAGGCCAAGATAAAGCGCGCCCCCGGAAAGCCGGTGGGCAATCGACATCATCATGGTCAGCATGGGCCGGTAAATCTGCAAATGCGGCGACAAGGGCCGCGCGAAAGGCCGCTCGGCGGGAGTGTGCTTCATGGGCCGCGCCTCGTGATCTTCTGCCTCTTCGCCCCACGCGCACTATAGCAATGCCCGGCCTGCGGTCAAACCGGCGGCGGCGGCCGGTCCGGCTTGTCCGCCGCCCGCCGCCGGCGGGTCAGATCGCTCAGGGCGGCGGCGAGAATCCCGGCCGGCAGAGCGACCAGCCCGATCGCCGCCAGCGCCAGAACCCCGGCGACCACCCGGCCCGCGCCGGTTATCGGATAGACATCGCCATAGCCGACCGTGGTCAGGGTGGCGACGCTCCACCACAGCGCGCGCGGGATTGAGCCGAAGGCTTCCGGCTGGACATCGCCCTCGACCGCGAACATCGCCGCCGCCCCCGCCACCAGCGCGATCAGCGCGCTCAAAAAAGCGATCCCCAGCTCATAAGAGCGCGCCGCGACCGCCGCCCCCAGATCACGCCAGGCCCCGCCCAGATGCCCGAAGGAGAGCAAGACCATCCCCCGCATCGCCCGCAGCAGAAAAAAGGCCGCCCCCTCGCTGCCGAAGGCGAAGAAGGGCGCAATCGCCAGAAGATCCAGCAGCGCCAGCGGCGAGAGCATGTAGCGCCCCCGTCCGGCCAGTCCGCGATAGCGCGCCAGCCCGCCCGCCCCGATCAGGCGCGCGCCATATTCCACGGCGAAGACGGTGCTCAAAATCCATTCCAGAAGCCGGATCAGGGGAAACCACGACTCGCGCAAAGCCGGCTCGGTGGCCAGAATCGCCCCGGCGCAGCTGAACGCAATCAGGCCGACGATCACCCGGTTGGCCGGCGACAGGCCGGGGCCGGGCCAGCCCCGGCGGTCGAGATGGCGGTGGAGAAAGGCGGTCAGGCCGGACATCTCGCGGGGCATGGACGGGGGCATGGACGGGCGCTTCCCGGCGCAACCTTACGGGCAGGGGTTGGGCCGGGACAGATGAATCGCCTTGATCCCGGCCTCAATCTCGCCGTTTAGCGCAACCGCGCCGCTCGCCAGCGCCGTGCGCAATTGCGCCATCGTCGTCGCGCCGATGATGTTGGAGGTGACAAAATCCCGGCTCGTCACAAAAGCCTGCGCCATTTGCGCCGGGTCCAGGCCATGCCGGCGCGCCAGCGCCAGATAGGCCTCAATCTGCTCCCCCGAACCCGGCGTCTCATAGCGCTGCAGGCGGTTGAACAATTGCTTGCGGCTGCCCGGCGGCAAAGCGCCGTTTTGATATTTGCCCGACAGATAGCCTTGCGCCAGCGGCGAATAGGCGAGAAGACCGACATCCTCGCGCAGCGCGATTTCCGAACCCCCCAGCTCAAAAACCCGGTTGAGAAAATTATAGGCGTTTTGAATCGAGGCCACCCGCGGCAGGCCGAACTGCTCGGCCTGGCGCAGGAAACTCATCGTCCCCCACGGCGTTTCGTTGGACAGGCCGATAAAGCGAATCTTGCCCGCCTGCACCGCCCGCGCCAGACTCTCCAAAATCTCCCCGATTGCATGGCTTTCTCCCGCGACATGGCGGTAGCCCAGACCGCCCCCGAAGAGTTTCATCGGCCTGTCCGGCCAGTGCAGCTGGTAAAGATCAATATAATCGGTGCGCAGACGCTTGAGGCTGGCCTCGATGGCCTCTTCGATCTGGGCCGGGCTTTGTTCGGTTCCTCCCCCGCTCCGGCGCAGCCAGTCAAAGGGCGCGCGCCCGCAAATCTTGGTCGCCAAAATCACCTTGCCGCGCGTCTTGCGCGCCGCAAACCACTCTCCAATGATCCGCTCGCTCGCCCCTTGCGTCTCCCGCCGGGGCGGAATCGGATACATCTCCGCCGTGTCGAAAAAATTAACCCCGCGCTCCAGTGCATAATCCATCTGGGCATGCGCCTCGGCCTGCGTGTTCTGCTCGCCCCATGTCATCGTCCCCAGACACAGCGCGCTCACCTCCAGGCCGGTGCGCCCCAGACGGCGATACTCCATTCTGCCTCCCCCTCCCGGCCCCGCGCCGGTATCTGTTCACCGCGGCGGCGCGCTGCAGCAGCGCTTCGACCGAAGGCAAAACCCGCCGGGTGATCTCCCCCACCCCCGCCGCATTGGGATGAATCCGGTCGGCCAGATTATAGCGCGGCTTGAGAACAATGCCATCCAGCAGAAACGGATAGAGCAGCGCGCCATGACGCTCGGCCAGCCGCGCATAAAGCGCGGAAAACGCCCCGCCCCGATAGCGGCGCTTGAGCAGGCCGCGCGCCTCCATCCCGGCCAGCAGAACGCTCGTCCCGCTCTGGGTGAGCCGTCCCAAAATCCGGTCCAGATTGTCCTCCACCTCCTGTGGGGCGCGCCGGCGCAGCATGTCGTTGCCCCCCAGCGCGACCAGCGCGGCGTCGAACGGCCCGGCCTGCGCCAGCGCCCGCTCCAGCTGGCCGATCCCATCGCGGCTCACCGCCCCGGAGACGCTGGCATTGTGCAGCCGCACCCGCCAGCCCCGCCCGCGCAAGGCCGCCTGCAATTGCGGACCCAGACCCTCGCCGGGCGCAAGCCCATGTCCGGCGCTCAAACTGTCGCCCAAAATCAGAAGCGATAATTCCTGCCCGTCCGGCGCCGCCGCCTCGCCGCACGCCGCCAGGCACAGCGCAAAAAACCCGCCAAGAATCGCCCGCCGCATCTGATCCCCGTCACAGCCGCGCCCGAATCGCGCGCCGCCAGATCACCGCTTTTTGCTCAGATTTCATCTGCGCAAAAGCCGGCGAGGTTGAGGGCAGACCGGTCATCCGGAGTTCCTGCGCCGCCCGCGCCAGGCCGGGCCAGACCCGGCGGCGGTAAATCCTCTCCGCGGTCTTGCCGTTGAAGAAAACCGCCTCAATGCGGCGATGCGCCGCGTAAAAACGGCCAAAATCATTGGGAACAGCCGCGCGAATCGCCGAATCCAGACTGCCCGCCCGCGCGCAGCTGGCGACCACATCCCACAGCGCGCAGCGCGCCTTGCCCAGACCCGCCAGCCGCGCCGGATAGGGCAGGGCGGCGGGAATCGCAAAAATCCGCTCGATGATTGTCCAGAACATGTTGTGCGGATTCCCGTAATATTCCTGCCGGGCCAGCGAGAGGCGCCCCGGCATGCTGCCCAGAATCAAAATCCGCGCCTCCGGCCCCGCCGCCGGCGGCAGACAGCGCGCTCTCATTTTTGCGCCGCCCCGGCGCGGGCCAGCAGGTCTTGCACCATCGGCAAAATCCGCTCGACGATCCGCTCCACCCCTTGCGCATTCGGATGCCGCCCGTCCGCCTGATTGAGCCCGGCGCGGGTCGCCACCCCTTCCAGAAAAAACGGATAGAGCATCACCGCGTATTTGCGCGCCAGACGCGGATAGAGGCTGTCAAAGGCGGCGGCGTAGTCGTCGCCCAGATTGCGCGGCGCGCGCATTCCGGCCAGCAGAACCGGAATCTCCTCCTCGGCGAGGCGGGCCAGAATCCGGTCCAGATTGCCCGCCGCCGCTTCCGGCGAAAGCCCGCGCAAAGCGTCATTGGCCCCCAATTCCAGCAACACGGCGTCGGCCCGGCCTCCGGCCAGAATCCAGTCCAGACGGGCCAGGCCCCCCGCCGTCGTCTCCCCGGCGACGCTGGCGTTGCGCACCCGCACCTCCACCCCGCCGGAGCGCAGCGCGGCTTGCAGCTGCGCGCCGAATCCCTCGCCCGGCGCCAGCCCGTATCCTGATCCCAAACTGTCGCCATAGATCAGCAAGACCGGCGCGCCGCCCGCCGCCGCCCCGCTCAAAGGCGCGCAAAAAAGCGCATAACAGGCCAGCGCCAAAATGCCGACCGCCTTGCACCCCGCCCACAGATGGGCATAACTGCACACACCCCGCTCCGAGCCGGACCCTGCGCTCATGACCGATCCCATTTTGCACCTCGAAAATCTCTCGCTTACCTTGCCCAGCGCCGGCGGACCGGTCAAGATTCTGCGCGGCCTCGGCCTGTCGGTCGCAAAGGGCGAGTCGGTCGCCGTGGTCGGCCCCTCCGGATCGGGCAAGACCTCGCTGCTGATGATCCTCGCCGGCCTCGAACTGCCCAGCCGGGGCCGGGTCGAAGCGGCAGGATGCGATCTGGCCCGGATGGACGAGGACGCCCGCGCCCGCTTCCGCGGACGCCATGTCGGCATCGTCTTCCAGGCCTTCCACCTCGTCCCGACCATGACCGCTCTGGAAAACACCAGCCTGCCCCTGGAATTCACCGGCGACAGCGCCGCCGGCCCCCGCGCCCGCGCCATGCTCGCCCGGGTCGGCCTCGACCACCGCCTCCATCACTACCCCGCCCAATTGTCGGGCGGTGAACAGCAGCGCGTCGCCCTGGCCCGCGCGCTGGCCCCCCGGCCTCCCATCCTGCTCGCCGATGAGCCAACCGGGAATCTGGACCGCGCCAATGGCGGCAAAGTCGCCGATCTCCTCTTCCACCTCCAAAAAGAAGAGGGCGCAACCTTGATCCTGGTCACCCACGATCCCGAACTCGCCCGGCGCTGCCAGCGCCGCCTCGCCATGCGCGACGGACAGATTTTCCCCTCATGAGCGCCCCGGCGCAGACCGGAAGCCCAGCGCCGCGCGCCGCGCGCCGCGCCTTCCTGCCCCTGCGTCTGGCCCGGCGCGAGATGCGTGGCGGCTTCGCCTCCTTGCGCATTTTCCTCGCCTGCCTCGCGCTGGGCGTCTTCGCCCTCAGCGCGGTCGCCTCGCTGGAGGCGGCCTTGATCGAGGGCCTGGCGGCGCAGGGCAAGGAGATTCTGGGCGGCGATGTCGAACTGCGCCTCGTCCACCGCCCGCTCACCCCCGAATTGCGCGCCCGCCTCGCCGCGCGCGCGCAGGCCGTCTCCGAAACCCGCCAGATGCGCTCCATGGCCCATAACCTCGCCGCCGCCTCCAGCACGCTGGTCGAAGTCAAGGCGGTCGATCACGTCTATCCGCTGGCCGGCAGCGTCGCGCTGGCCCCCGGCCAACCCCTCGCCGCCGCGCTCGCTCCGGCCGCCGGCGGCGCTTTCGGCGCGGCGGTCGAGGCCTCCCTGCTGGAAAGTCTGGGTCTGAAACTGGGCGGGCGCTTCCGGATCGGCGCGGTCGAACTGGTCGCCCGCGCCCGCCTCGAAGGCGAACCCGACCGCCTCGCCGAAGGCGTCTTCTTTGCGCCCCGCGTCCTCGTGCGCAATGAGGCGCTGGCCGCCTCCGGCCTGATCCGGCCCGGCAGCCTGATCAATTACCATTATCGCTTCCTGCTCGCCGGGGCCGATATCGACTCATGGGTCGCGCGCCTGAAGCGCGACTTCCCGCAGGCCGGCTGGCGAATCCGCGACCGCTCCGACAGTTCGCCCTCGGTGCGCCGCTTCGTCGAGCGCATCGCCCTGCTCTTGACCTTGACCAGCCTGTCCGCCCTGCTGGTCGGCGGAATCGGAATCGCCAATGCGGTCACCTCCTGGCTGGAGGGGCGCATCGCCACCATCGCCATTTTCAAATGTCTGGGCGCGGGCGGCGGCGATATTTTCCGAATCTATCTGGTTCAGATCCTCGCCCTGGCGCTGGCCGGAATCGGGCTGGGCCTGGCGCTGGGCGCCGTGGTTCCGTTTCTGGCCGCCTCTTTTTTCGCCGGGATTTTGCCCGTGCCGCTGGCCGCCGCCGTCTATTGGCCCGCGCTGGCGGCCTGCGCCGCCTATGGCCTGCTGATCGCCCTGCTCTTCAGCCTCTGGCCTCTGGCCCGCGCCCGCGCCGCCTTGCCCCAAAGCCTGCTGCGCGCCCGCATCGCCCCCCTGCGCGGCGCGCCCGGCGCAGTCTGGCTGATCGCCAGCGCCGCCCTCGCCGCGCTCCTCGCCGGCCTCGCCCTGCTCCTTGCCCCCGACCAGCGCTTTGCGCTGCGCTTCATCCTCTATGCCCCGCTCGCCTTCGCCTTCATCTATGCGCTCGCCAGCCTCTTCCTTGCCGGGCTGAACCGCGCCGCCCGCCCGCGCCGCCCGGTCCTGGCCCTGGCCCGGGCCAATATCTTGCGCAACCGCGCCGACAGCGCCGCCGTCATCATGGCCCTCGCCCTGGGTCTGGGTCTGATCTCGGCGGTCGCCATCGTCGACGCCAATCTGCAAAATCAAATCCGCGGCCAACTCCCCGAGCGCGCCCCCGCCTTCTTCTTCGCCGATATCCGGTCCGGCCAGATCGCCGCCTTCACCGATTTCCTCAAGCGCCAGCCCGGAGTCGAGCGGATCGAGACCACCCCCATGCTGCGCGGGCGCATCACCCGCATCAAGGAGCGCGACGCCGCCCAGGCCCGCCCCGCCCCCGAATCCGCCTGGGTCTTGCAGGGCGACCGCGGCCTGACCTATTCCCGCACCCCGCCGGCCAATGCCCGAATCGTCGCCGGCCGGTGGTGGCCTCCCGATTATCGCGGACCGCCTTTGCTTTCGATCGGCGCGCAAATCGCGGAAGGCCTGGGCCTCAAGCCGGGCGACACCCTCACCGTCAATGTTCTGGGCCGTCCGGTGACCGCAACCATCGCCAATCTGCGCGAAATCGACTGGTCGTCGCTGGGGATCAATTTCGTTCTGGTCTTTTCGCCCGAACCCTTGCGCGCCGCGCCGCACAGCCATCTGGCGACCGCCGTCCTCGCCCCCCCGGCGCGCGAAGCCGCGCGCCTTGCCGTCGCCCGCGCCTTCCCCGACGTCGTGACCATCCCGGTCGCCCGCGCGCTGGAGGCGGTCAATGAGATTCTCGGCAATATCGCCCGCGCCGCCCGCGCCGCCAGCCTGCTCAGCCTGGTGACCAGCGCTCTGGTTCTGGCCGGGGCGATCGCCGCCGGATACCGCCAGCGCCTGCGCGAGGCCGTCATCTTCAAAATGCTGGGCGCGGCGCGCCGCCAGATCCTGCTCGCCGCCCTGGCCGAATATGCCGGACTGGGACTGGTCGCCGCCTTCGCCGGACTGGGGGTTGGAACCGCCGTCGCCTGGGCGCTGGTCGCAGGCGTCATGGAGGCCGATTTCGTCTTCCCCCCCGGCCCCGCCGCCGCCACCTGCCTCCTCGCCCTGGCCTTGACCCTGGCCTTCGGCCTCGCCGCGCTCGCCCGCGCCTTGCGCGCCCCGGCCTCGCGCGTCTTGCGCGACCTCGCCTGACCCCCGCCTCCGGCAAGCCCTGGAAATCCTTGAATCTTGAATCCGGACGCAAAAACGCGATATTATGGGGGCGATCTCAGCATCGCCGTCGAGAAACCCGGAGGCCACAAAGTCCCATGAGCGAATTCGATCCCAGAGCCCGCATGAGCGCCGGCCCGGCCCGCACCTTGCGCGCCGCAACCGGCGAGGTCGATCAGGGCCTGCGCGCCTATATGTTGCGGGTCTACAATCTGATGGCCGTCGGAATCGGCCTGACCGGCCTCGTCGCCTGGGCCTCGGCCAATTCCGGACTTTACCTGTGGATGGCGACCCAGGCGCAGCCGCTCTTCTGGCTCGCCCTGCTTTCGCCTCTGGGCATCGTCTTCTATCTCTCCTTTCGCCACCATGCGATCTCCCCCGCCCGCGCCCAAACCCTGTTTTGGACCTATGCCGCGCTGGTCGGCATCTCGCTGGGCGGCATCGCCCTGGTCTATACCGGCGCCTCCATCGCCCGCGTCTTCTTCATCACCGCCGCCGCCTTCGGCGCGCTCAGCCTCTATGGCTACACCACCAAACGCGATCTGAGCCCGATGGGAACCTTCCTGATGATCTCCCTCTTCGGCTTGATCATCGGGCTGGTCGTCAATCTCTTCTTGCAAAGCCCGGCGCTGCAATTTGCCCTCTCGGCCATCGGCGTTCTGGTCTTTGCCGGTCTGACCGCCTGGGATACGCAAAAGATCAAGCAGACCTATTACCAGATCGAACAGATGATGGCGCCGGGCCGGGCCGGCGCGGCGCAGGCTTGGGCGCCGGGCGGCGATCCGGTTTCCGAATTGCGCGAGAAGGCCGCGATCATGGGGGCGCTACGCCTCTATCTGGATTTTCTCAATCTCTTCCTCTTTCTCCTCCAGTTTCTGGGCCAGCGGCGATAGCGCCCGACAGGCCGGGGAGACCGGGGGTTTTAGCGCGCAATCAGACGCCAGCGCCGCTTGTCGAAAATCCGCAGCAGCGCGGGCAGGTCTTGCCCGCGCCTGACAATCAAGCCGCCGGAGGCAATCACCGCATAAGGAGTATGGGGAAGATGGGGCCGCTTTTCGATCCGGTAGAGCGGCGCATCATGGGCGCGCCGGTAGACGGCGAAAACGGCATGATCGCGCCCCGCCCCCAGACCATAATCGCGCCAGAGACCGGCGGCGACCTGGCGTCCGTAAAGGCCGAACAGCGCGTTCAGTTCGGCCCGGGTCCAAAAGACCCCCTCGCGCCGCAGCCCGCGCCCCGGAAAAGACACCAGACCGGCTTTCATCCCTGGCCCCGCTATGTTGATCGCGCCGTGCCGCGCCGCGGCAGTTTAAACGATTTGCCCCTTGCGTGCAGCCGGCGATGATTGCGGCGGAAAATCTGGTCAAGCGCTTTGGAGGGCTGGCCGCCGTCGACCGCCTCTCGCTCGCCGCCCGCCCCGGCGAGGTGCTGGGCCTGCTGGGGCCCAATGGCGCGGGCAAGACCACCACCATGCGCCTCCTGTCCGGATTCCTCGCCCCCGATTCCGGACGCATTGAAATCACCGGTCTCGACCTGGCCGGCCGGCCTCTGGCGGCGCGCGCGCAGATCGGCTATTTGCCCGAAGGCGCGCCGGTCTGGGCCGAGATGAGCGCCGAAGCCTTCCTCGCCTTTTTCGCCCGCGCCCGCGCGCTGGCCGATCCCGCCCCGGCCATCGCCGCCGCCGCCCGCGCCGCCGGCCTGACCGGCAATGGCGGACCGCCGGTCTTGCGCCAAACCGCCGGGACGCTCTCCAAGGGCTATCGCCGCCGCCTGGCGCTGGCCGCCGCCCTCCTCCATGATCCGCCGGTCTTGATCCTGGACGAGCCGACCGACGGCCTCGACCCCAATCAAAAGCGCGTCATGCGCCGCCTGCTGGCCCGCCTTGCGCGCGGCGGCGAAGGCCGCCCGGCCAAGACCATTCTCCTCTCCACCCATAGTCTGGAAGAGGTCGAGGCGGTCTGCACCCGGGTGCTGATCATCGGGCGCGGCGTCTGTCTGGCCAATGACACCCCGGCCGGACTGCTCGCCGGGTCGCGCTATCACAATGCGGTGAGCGCCACCCTTGCCGCCGACCGGCTGGACGGGTTGTGCGCCGCGCTCGCCGGGGCGGCGCCGCAACTGCAAACCGAAACCCGGCGCTCCGGCGCGCTCGCCCGTCTGACGGTGTTTCCCGGCGCGGGCTTCTCCGCCCCGCAACTGGCCCGGCGCGTGCAGGCGCTGGCCGACCAACACACGATCAGCCTGCAGGCGCTGACCATCGAGGCCGGGCGGCTCGACGACTGCTTCCGCCGCCTGACCGCACCCCGCCCCGCCGGGGAGGCGGACTAGAGCAATGCACGGCTTTCGCGCCATCTTCCGCCGCGAACTGGCCGCCTATTTCGCCACCCCTCTGGCCCCGGTTCTGCTGATCGCCTTTCTCCTCGTCAACGGAATCTGCACGTTTTATCTCGCCCGCTGGTTCGAGGCCGAAGAGGCCTCGCTGGAGGCCTTCTTCGCCTATCATCCCTGGCTCTATCTGTTCCTCGCCCCGGCGCTGGCCATGCGGCTGTGGGCCGAAGAGCGCGCCCGCGGAACCCTGGAACTCCTCTTGACCCTGCCGGTGCGCATCGGCGAGGCCGTCCTCGCAAAATTCTTCGCCGCCTGGGCCTTGTGCGCCCTGGCTTTGGCGCTGACCTTCCCGCTCTGGCTGACCGCCGCCTGGCTGGGCCGCCCCGATCATGGCGTGATTCTGGCCGGCTATGCCGGAAGCTGGCTGCTCGCCGGCGCTTATCTGGCGGTCTGCGCCTGCCTGTCGGCGGCGGCGCGCAGCCAGGTGACCGCCTTTATCTGTGCGGTGGTGGTCTGCTTCCTCTTCGCCATCTCCGGCGCGC
This sequence comes from Alphaproteobacteria bacterium, assembly GCA_965204775.1. Taxonomy (GTDB): domain Bacteria; phylum Pseudomonadota; class Alphaproteobacteria; order JAPOUT01; genus CBDBFH01. Next base: position 133,051 of record CBDBFH010000019.1, on the reverse strand, counting down.
CCCTGCTCACCGAACTCACCCGCGGCGTCCTGCCCGCCGCCGCCGTCGAGGCGCTCGCCTCAATCAGCTTCACCGCCCGCTTCCAGTCCATCACCCGCGGCCTGCTCGATGCGCGCGATCTGGCCTTCTTCGCCATCCATATCGCCGTCTGGCTCGCCGCCAACGCCCTGTGCGTCGCCCAGGCCAAAGACGCCTCATGAGAACCCGCACCCGCAGCGCCGCCGCCTTTCTCCTGCTCGCGGTGATCTTCGCCGCCGCCACCACCTGCGCCCAAAACCTCTTTCAGGCCCAGAGACTCGATTTGACTGAGCGGCGCCTCTATACGCTCTCGCCGGGAACCCGCGCCGGACTGCAAAAACTGGAAGAGCCGATCCGCCTGCGCTTCTTCTTCTCCCGCCAGGCCGCCGCGCCCTATCCGGCCTTGCGCCGCGCCGCCCGCCAGGTGCGCGGCCTCCTCGCCGAAATGCGCGCACAGGCGCGCGGCAAACTCATCGTCCAGATCATCGACCCCGCCCCCTTCAGCGAAGCCGAAGACCGCGCCCTGGCCTATGGACTTCAGGCCCTGCCGGTCGAAGACGGCGAGGCGCTCTTCTTCGGACTGGCCGGCTCCAATCTGGTCGACGGCCTGGAAGTCATCCCCCTCTTCTCTCCCGCCCGCGAGGACGCGCTGGAATATGACATCATGCGCCTGATTCAGGCCCTCGCCCGCCCCCGCCGCCCCCGCCTCGGACTGGTCACCAGCCTGCCCCTCGACACCGGCCCCGCCGGACTGCCCGCCGCCCTCGAAGGCCGCGCCCGGCCTTATCTCGCCTATCAGGAACTCGCCCGCGACTTCCAGATCCGCTTCCTGGAGCAGGACTTCCGCCGCGTCCCCCCCGACATCGCCTTGCTGGTGATCGTCCATCCCAAGCCCCTCTCCCCCTCAACCCTTTACGCCATCGATCAATTCGTCATGCGCGGCGGGCGCATTCTGGCCTTTCTCGATCCCAATTCCGAACTCAGCCGCCGCGCCGGACCCGGCGGCCAAATCCTGCGCGGCTCGCATAAGCGCTCCAACCTCCGGCCTCTCCTCGCCGCCTGGGGCGTCGACTTCGACTCCGCCCACGTCCTCGGCGACCGCCAGCTGGCCAAGCCGGTCGCCGCCTCAGGCCGCCCGGCGGCGGCGTTGCGCGACTATCTGCTCTGGATTGATCTGGGCCGCGAAGAAATGCCCGCCGATATCATAACCGGCGGCCTTGAGCGCATAACGCTGGCCACCGCTGGACGGCTGCGTCCGCGCCCCGCCGTCCTGCAGGCCTCCGGCGCGCGCTTCCAGCCGCTGCTGGTCAGTTCCGCCGAGGCCATGCTGTTCCCGGTCGAGAGGCTCGCCGAAAATGCCACCCCGGACGCCCTGCTCGCCGAATTCACCCCCGCCGGCCAACCCTATATTCTGGCCGCGCGCCTGACCGGCCCCCTCGCCAGCGCCTTCCCCGCCGGCCCGCCGCCGGACAGCCCGGCCCAGGAGAAGCCCGAAGACCGCCCCGAACATCTCGCCCGCACCGCAGAGCGGCCCGCCCATCTCATCGTCGTCGGCGATGCCGATCTGTTCGACGACCGCTTCTGGGCCCAATCCTGGCCCGGCCAGAATGTGATCGTGCCCTTCGCCGACAATGGCCGCTTCATTCTCAATGCGGTCGATCATCTTCTGGGCTCGGAGGAGCTGATTTCCTTGCGGGCCCGCCCCTTTGCGGCGCGCGGTTTCGAGCGGGTCGCGCGCCTGCGCGCCCGCGCCCGCCGCGAGTCGCGCGCCCGCGAGCGCGGCTTACAGGAGAAAATTGCAACTCTGGAAGAACGCGCCCGCGCCCGCGCCCTGCCCGGCGGCGGGCGCGCCGGAGGCGGGCCTTCCGGCGCGCCCGTGCTCAGCGAGGAGGAACGGCGGGCCGCCGCCGGCGCCGGACGCGAACTGGCCGAAGCCCGCGCCCAGCTGCGCGCCGTGCAGGCCGAACTCCGGCGCGAGATCGATCAGCTGGCGGCGTGGATTCGCTTCCTCAATATTGGCGCTATGCCCCTGCTGGTCGCCCTGCTCGCGCTGGCCGCCGCCGCTGTCCGCGCCCGCCGCCGCGCCCGCCCCCCGGCCCTGGCCGCGTCATGAAGGCCCGCCCGCCGCTCCTGCTTCTGAGCGCGCTGGCGTTGTTGTGCGCCGCCAGCGCCGCCGCCGCCCTGTATGCCGCCCGCCCGCCTCCTCCGCCCCCCGCCCCCGGACGGCTCTTCCCGGCCCTTGAACAGCACGTCAATGATGTCGGCAAGATCGTCCTCGTCTTCGGGCGCGGGTTGCAGGCGGCGCAGACCATCACCTTGCGCCGCGCCGGGCCGGGCGGCTTCGCCGTCGCCGAGCGCGGCGGCTTCCCGGCCCGCGCCGACCGGGTCAAGGCCATGCTCCTCGGACTGGCCGGTCTGGAAGCCGAGGAGCCGCGCACCGCGCTGCCCAAATGGCACGGCGCATTGGGGCTGGTCGCCCCCGAAGAGCTGGGCCGGGCGGTGCGCATCACCTTGTATGACCGGGCGGACGGGCGGGAACGCGCCGCCCTGCTCGTCGGCAAACGTCCGCCCGCCGCGGGCGCAGTTCTGGGGCGCGGGGCGATCTATGTTCGCCGGGCGGGCGAGAACCAGAGCTGGCTTGCGCGCGGCGCTTTGCCCTTGCGCCCCCAAATCGCCGACTGGCTCGCCCTCGACGGCTTCGACCTCGCCCCGGAAGAGATTGCCGAAGTCGAACTCGCCGCGCCCGGCCAGAAACTCTTGCGCCTCCGGCGCGCGCCCAATGGCGATTTCCTCCCCCCCCCGGGGGCGCAAAATGCCGGCCCCGATCAAGCGGCGCGCAATGCCATCGCGCTCGCCCCGGCGGGTCTGCGTTTTGAGGATGCGCTGCCCGCCGCCCGCTTCGACTTCTCCCAGGCTCCCCGCGCCGTCTATCGGCGCGCCGATGGCGGGCGGGTGATCTTTCACCTCTTCGCCCGGCCCGGCGCGGTCTGGGCGGCGGTCGAGGTGGAAGCGCGCCCCGGTCAGCAGAACGCCGATCCCCGCTTCGCCGGTCCGAAGAGCTGGGCGTTCAAACTGCCCCTGGATGCCGGACGTCTGATGCTGGGCCGGAGCGCAACACAAAGCGAGGCGCGGTAAGATCCCGTCCGCCCGCGGCGCGCCTCAGTTCCCCAGCCGGGCGGCTCCCAAAATCTCGCCGATCGAATCGTCTTGCAAAATCGCCGCAATCCGGCTCCCGGCGGCATTGGGCGGATCGGGAACGCGCAAGGTGACCGGGTTGCCCCGCCAGACCCCGACCGGCTCAATCGAGCGCACCACATTTGTGTAGGTCAGCGTCCGGCCCCGGTTCTCGCCGCGCCCGATCTTGACCGTGTGCGAGGGGTCGTAGCGCACCAGCCAGACCGTGGCGTCAATCGGCCCGATATCGTCCGGGCCGGCGGCGACGTTGAGGCGCAGCATCCGCCCGGAGCGGGAGAAATTAATCCCGATGCGCCGCGAAAGCCGCTTCGCCTGAGTCCGGATCGCCTTGGTGACCTTGCCCCGGTCGCTGCCGATGACATGCGATTCGCCGTCCACCACCATCTGGGGCGTATAGACAAGGCGCCGCCCCATCTCCTGCGCATAATTGCGCTGGCGCGAATCGAAAGACGCATCGGCCAGCGTATCCTTCCAGCCCAGATAATCCCAATAGGTGACCGGCAGCGACAGGACCAGCAGATGTTTGTGCCGGGCCAGCCGGCCGGCGACCCGGTCGGCGGGCGGGCAGGAAGAGCAGCCCTGGCTGGTATAGAGTTCAATCACCAGAGGCGAAGCCGGGGAAATAAAAGCCCCCGGCAGAACCGCGACATCAAGAGACTGGTCGGCTTGCGCCCCGGCGCAACAGACCAGCACGGCCAGCACGGCGGCGAACAGGCCGCCGTCGCGAAGCCGCCCCCGGCGACATGCGCCACCGGCGGATCCGTCCGCTCCCAAACGCCCTTCTGGCGTCATCCTGTCTCTCTCCCGGCCTTCGGCTCGTTGAAACAAACCTCCGCCACGCAGGATAAGCCCGCTTTGCGCCGTTCGGCCAGTCAGAATCGTTCATTATCTCGTGAAGACGGCCCCCTCGGCCCAAACCCCTCTCTCAGCGCGTTGAGAGGGGCAGGGTCAGGCCGCCAGTTTCCGCAAAACGAAGTGTAAAATTCCCCCATGCCGGTAATACGCCGCCTCATTGCCGGTGTCGATCCGGCACAGGACGGGCAGGCAGGCCGTCTGGCCTGAGGCAAAGGCGATTCGAATCTCAACACCCATCCCCGGCCCGATTTCATCCAGCCCGGTGACGGAAATCTGCTCATCGCCGCGCAGTTTCAAATCGCGCCAGTCACCCTGGGCGACCTGCAGGGGCAAAACCCCCATCCCGATCAGATTCGACCGGTGAATCCGCTCAAAAGACTGCGCGATCACCGCGCGCACCCCCAGCAGGCGGGTGCCCTTGGCCGCCCAGTCGCGGCTGGAGCCGGTGCCATATTCCCGCCCGGCAAAGACCACCAGCGGCGTCTTGCGGCGCGCATAGGCCATCGCCGCCTGGTAGATCGGCATCACCTTGCCGCCGGGCCAGAATTTGGTCATGCCCCCTTCGGTCCCCGGAACCATCTGATTGCGAATCCGGATATTGCCGAACGTCCCGCGCATCATCACCTCGTGATTGCCCCGCCGCGCCCCGAAGGAATTATATTGCGCGCGGGAAATGGCATGGCCTTCCAGATAGACCGCCGCCGGCGAGCCCGGTTTGATGCTGCCCGCCGGGCTGATGTGGTCGGTGGTGATCGAGTCGCCCAGCAGGGCCAGAATGCGCGCCTGCCGAATCGCGCCCGGGCCGGGGCGGGGCGCCGGCGGCATATTCTCGAAAAAAGGCGGGTGGCGCACATAGGTCGACTCCGCCGCCCAGTCATAGGTCAGACTGCGCGCCGGTTTGATCCGCCGCCAGGCCGCATCACCCTTGAAGATGTCGGCATAGCGCGTGCGAAACAGACTCTTCGGGATCGCCCGCTTGAGCGCGGCGGCAATCTGCGCATCGCCCGGCCAGATGTCGCGCAGAAAAACCGGCTGCCCGTTTTTGCCCGTCCCCAGCGGCGCGCGGGTTAAATCCGTGCGCACCGATCCGGCCAGCGCATAGGCCACCACCAGCATCGGCGAGGCCAGATAATTCGCCCGAACATCCGGATTGATCCGCCCCTCGAAATTGCGGTTGCCCGACAAAACCGCCGCCGCCGCCAGCCGCCCCTTGCCGATCGCCTCGGAGATCTCCGGCGCCAGCGGCCCCGAATTGCCGATGCACGTCGTGCAGCCAAAGCCGACCGGGTGGAAGCCCAGACGGTTGAGCGAGTCCTGCAGGCCCGCCTTTTTCAGATAATCCGCCACCACCCGCGAGCCGGGGGCCAGCGACGTCTTGACCCAGGGCCGGCGGCGCAGCCCGGCGCGCACCGCATTGCGCGCCAGAAGACCCGCCCCCAGCATCACCCGCGGATTCGACGTATTCGTGCATGAGGTGATCGCCGCAATCACAACATCGCCATGCCCCAGATCGTAACTTTGTCCGGCAACCGGAATCCGCCGCCGCCGCTCCGGCGCCGGAACCGGAAACGTCTTGTGCAGCGCCGTCTCGAATTCTTGCGCCATGCGCTCCAGACCGATCCGGTCTTGCGGCCTTTTCGGCCCCGCCAGATTCGCCCCGACCCGGCCCAGATCAATCTCGACCATCTCGGTAAAGCGCGGACGCCGCGCGCCGCGTCCGCGCCACAAACCCTGCGCGCGCGCGTAAGTTTCGATCAGGCGCAACAAGGCCGCCGGGCGCGCGCTCGCCCGCAAATAGGCCAGCGTCTGTTCGTCAACCGGGAAGAAGCCGCACGTCGCCCCATATTCCGGCGACATATTGGCGATCGTCGCCCGGTCCTCCAGCGCCAGACCGGCCAGACCGGGGCCGCAATATTCGACGAATTTGCCGACCACCCCTTTGGCGCGCAGCGTCTCGGTGATCTGCAGGACCAGATCGGTCGCATGAACCCCCTCGCGCAGACGCCCCGACAGATGAACCCCGACCACCTGCGGCGTCAGCATCGAAACCGGCTGGCCCAGCATCGCCGCCTCGGCCTCGATCCCGCCAACCCCCCAGCCCAAAACCCCCAGCCCGTTGATCATCGTCGTGTGGCTGTCGGTGCCGACCAGCGTGTCGGGAAAGGCCAGCACAGGCCGCCCGGCCTGCGTCCAGACCACCCGCGCCAGATATTCCAGATTGACCTGATGACATATCCCCGCGCCGGGCGGAACGACCCGAAAATTCGAAAACGCCTCCGCCCCCCAGCGCAAAAACGCATAGCGCTCGCCATTGCGCTCATAGTCGCGCGCCATGTTGAAGGCCAGCGCTCCGGGACTGGCGAATTTGTCGACCATCACCGAATGGTCAATCACCAGATCCACCGGGGCCAGCGGATTGATCCGCCGCGGATCGCCGCCCAGCGCCGCCAGCGCATCACGCATCGCCGCCAGATCGACCACCGCCGGAACCCCGGTCAGGTCCTGCATCAAAACCCGCGCCGGACGAAAGGCCAGCTCGCGCCGCGTCCCGGCCCGGCGCGCCTCGCTTTTCCATTCGGCCAGCGCCGCAATGTCCTCGGCGCGCACGCTCTCGCCATCCTCGTGGCGGAGCAGATTCTCCACCAGAACCCGAAGCGAAAAAGGCAGGCTGCGAATATCGGGCAGGCCCGCCTTCATCGCCGCCGGCAGGCTGTAATAGGTGTAGGATTTCGAGCCCACCGACAAAACCCGCCGGGCGCGGAAACTGTCCAAAGAAGGCGCGTTCATCACATCCTCCCTGCCGCAAGCGGGCAGCGCCCCGGCGACGGCAGTGATCTGTCCACTGTTCTGTCCACTATAATGACATTCCCGGCCAAGGCAAAACAGGGGAGGGCGATGCGACTGGAGGCCGAAAATCTCCTGTGCCGGCGCGGCGGACGCTCCGTCTTCCGCGCCGTGTCGTTTGCGCTGGCCCCCGGCCAGGCCCTGATCGTGCGCGGCCCCAATGGCGCGGGCAAGACCAGCCTGCTGCGTCTGATCGCCGGTCTCTTGCGCCCGCAGGCCGGGCGGATCGTCTTTCGGACGAAAACCGCCGCGCGCCTGCATTATGTCGCCCATGCCGGGCCGCCGCCCTTTGCGCGCCCCGCCGCCCGCCTGCGTCTGCTGGAGGCCTTCGCCTTTCAGGCCCGCCTTTTGACCCGCGCCGCGCCGCCGGAAGAAAATTTGCGCGCCGCGCTGGCCTGTTTCGGCCTTGCCCCTTGCGCCGATCTGCCCTTGCGCGCCCTGTCCGCCGGGCAGGGCCAGCGGCTGGCGCTAAGCCGCCTGCTGCTCGATCCGCGCCCCCTCTGGCTGCTCGACGAGCCGTTCACCGCTCTGGATCGTGCGGCGCAGGACCAACTGACCGGTCTGCTGCGCGATCATCTCGCCGCCGGCGGGCTGATCGTGATGGCCGCGCATGGGCCCGCCGCCTTGCCCGGGGCGCAGGAGATGTTTTTGTCAAGCCCGGAGCCGGAGGTTTTCCCTTGAGACTTTTTGCGGCCATCCTGCTTCATGATCTGCGCGTCAATCTGGGTGCGGGCGGCGGGGTGAGTTTCTTCTTTCTGGCCGGGATCAGCATCCCGCTGGCCCTGAACGCCTCCGCTCCCGGCCAACTCGATGCTCTGGCCCCGGTTCTGATCTGGTTTTGCCTGATCGCCGCCGCCCTGTTTTCCCTCGACCGCCTCTTCGAGGATGATCTGGAGGACGGCTCATGTGATTTATGGGTGGTCGCCCCCGTGCCGCTGGCGCTGGCCGCGGCGGCCAAATCCGCGTCCCACTGGCTCCGGCAGGGCCTGCCGCTGGCCGCGCTCGCCCCGCTTCTCGCCCTCCTGCTGGGGCTGCCGCCGGACCGGCTGGGGCCCCTCTTCCTCTCCCTGCTCGCCGGAAGTCTGGGCCTGAGTTTTCTGGGCGCGCTGGGCGCGGCCCTCGCCGCCGGCCTGGCCCGCAATGCCGGACTGATCTTCCTCCTCGTCCTGCCGCTCTATTTGCCCTTCATGATCTTCGGCCTGCGCGCCGGGGCGGTGCCGCTGGCCGGCTTCCTGGCCGCCCCCGAAACGCTGTGCCTCCTCGCTTTGACCCTCGCCGCCCTTCTGGCCGCCCCCTTCGCCGCCGCCGCCGCCCTGCGCGCCGCCCTGTCTTGAAAGTCGGCCCCGGCAAAGGCTAGATCATAAAACCTCCCCCACACCGCCGCCCGCCCATGCTCGCCCACGCCAATCCCGCCCGCTTTATGAAACTGGCCCGCCGCCTCCTGCCCTGGAGCGCCGCCGCCGCCGCCGGGCTGGGCGTGGCCGGACTCGCTCTGGTCTGGCGCGCCCCGCTCGACTACCAGCAGGGCGAGGCGGTGCGAATCATGTTTGTCCACGTCCCCGCCGCCTGGATGGCCATGACGGTCTATGGCTTCATCGCCCTGATGAGCGCCGCCAGCATCATCTGGCGCGCCCCGCTCAGCGACATCGCCGCCCGCGCCGCCGCCCTGCCCGGCGCCGGATTCACCTTCCTCGCGCTCGCCACCGGCGCGTTGTGGGGCAAGCCGATCTGGGGCGCATGGTGGGTCTGGGACGCCCGCCTCGCCTCGGTCCTCGTCCTCTTCTTCCTCTATCTGGGCTACCTGGCTTTGTGGCGCGCGGCCTCCGCCGATCCGGTCCGCGCCGGACGCGCCGCCGCCATTCTGGCGCTGGCCGGCGCGGTCAATCTGCCCGTCATCAAATTTTCGGTCGACTGGTGGAATACCCTCCATCAGCCCGCCAGCCTCCTGCGCCGCGGCGGACCGGCCCTCCATCCCGATTTCCTCCTCCCCCTTCTGATCATGGCCGCCGCCTTCGCCGCCCTCTTCGTCTTCCTCCTCCTCGCCCGGATGCAAGGCGAAATCCTCCACCGCAAAACCCTCGCGCTCCTGCGCGCCCCGGCAGGCTGATCGCCCATGTCCGCCCTCTCCGGCCAGACCGGTTACGCCCTTTATGTCTGGGCCAGTTTCGTGCTCACCGGACTCGTCCTCGCCGGCCTCGTCGCCCTCAGCCTCTACGAACTCAAAAAACGCCGCCGCGCGCTGGACGCCCTCGCCCGCGCGCGGCGCGATTCGTAAACCCCCGCGCCCATGCTCCGGCTCGTTTTCCTCCCCCTCGCCGTCCTCGCGCTTTGCGCCGCCGGGCTCTTCTTGTTCCTGCCGCGCGCCGCCGACGATCCCCGCGAAGGCCGCAGCACCCTTTCCCGCGCCCCCGATTTCTCGCTGCCCGCGCTCCCCGCCATCGGCGCCTCCGGCCTCGCCCGCGCCGACCTCGAACAGGGCCAGGTCTCGCTCGTCAATGTCTGGGCCTCCTGGTGCGCGCCCTGCCGCCTCGAGCACCCCTTCTTGATCCGCCTGCGCGACGAGGGCGAAATCCAGATGACCGGAATCGCCTATAAAGACAGCCCCGAAAACGCCGCCCGCTTTCTGTCCCGCTTCGGCAATCCCTTCCGGAAACTGGGCGTCGATCAAACCGGCGCCGCCGCCTTGAACTGGGGAATCTATGGCGTCCCGGAGACCTTCATCCTCGACGGGCAGGGCCGAATCGTCCTGCGCCATTTCGGTCCGATCACCCAGGAGAGTTTTGAGCGCCAATTGCGCCCGGCGCTGGCCCGCGCCCGCGCCGCAACCCGCTAAGGCGCGCTCAGGCAGGCGAAGCCAGCAATTGCGCCCCGTCATGGGCCGAAAACCGGGCGCGCAGAACATCGCCGGGCGCCGCCGCGCCGCCCGCGCCGGGCGTGAGCTGGACCGGCGTGTGATCGGCCAGACGCCCGCGCCGGGCGGTTTCCATCAGCACCGCGCCGCAATTTCCGACTTTGCCCGCCAGATGGCGCGCGAGCGCCCGCCTTCCCCTTTCGCGCAGGCGCGCCGCCCGCGCCCGGCGCAGCTCCATCGGCACTTGCGGCATGCGCGCCGCCGGGGTGCGCGGGTGCGGCGAAAAGGGAAAAACATGCAGAAAGGTCAAATTGCTCTCTTCGATCAGGCGCAGGCTGTTTTCATGCATCGCCGCGCTTTCGGTCGGAAAGCCGGCAATCAGATCCGCCCCGAAGGCCATCTCCGGCCGGACCGCGCGCAGGCGCGCGCAAATTTCGATCACCGCCCGGCGCGTGTGCCGCCGCTTCATCCGCTTCAAGATCATATCGTCGCCCGCCTGCACCGACAGGTGCAGATGGGGGGCAAGGCGCGCCTCGCCGCCAAACAGCCGGGTCAACTCTTCGCCCACCGCAGCCGGGTCCAGCGAGGACAGCCGCAGCCGCACCCCCTCCGGCAGGCGGCGCAACAGAATCCGAATCAGTCTGGCCAGCCCCGCCCCGCCGCCCGCGCCGCGCTCGGCGCCATAAGAGGCCAGATCAACCCCGGTCAAAACGATCTCCCGCGCCCCCTCCTCAATCCGCGCCTGCGCCTGCCGGATCACCCGCCGGGGCGGAATCGAGCATGCGTTTCCCCTCCCATAGGGAATCACGCAAAATGTGCAGCGGTGATCGCAGCCCGTCTGCACCCGCACCGCGGCGCGCACCCGCCGCGGCGCAGGCATGAACCCGCCCGCCCCCGCCTCGCCGGGTCTGCGCTGCATTATGTCGGAGACGATTCGCACCGCCGGTTTGCCGGTCTTCTCCGGCAAACTGCGCCAGACCTTTTCATCCAGTTTTTCGCGGTTGCCGATGATATGGGCGAAGGGCAGCGCGGCGGGCAGCGCAGAATCGATCTGCGCCGCACAGCCGGTCACCGCAATCCGCGCCTGCGGATAACGCCGCTTCGCGCCCCGCACCGCCTGGCGCAATTGCCGCATCGCCTCCTGGGTGACCGCGCAGGAGTTAAAAACAATCACATCCTCAATCCCGCTGCGGGCAAGCTGGGCCTCGATCACTTCCGACTCCCAGCCATTCAGCCGGCAGCCGAACGTAACCACCCGGCCTGGACTGCTCATCGCGCCCGCCGCCAGCCGGTCAGGCGCGCGCCCTGCGCGCAGATCCGCCCGGCATAATCGAACCGGGCCGGGCCGGTCATCAGAAGGTGATCGTCCCTCTCGCGCCATTCGATCTCCAGCGCCCCGCCGGGCAGCTGGACGCGCGCCGTGCGTCGGCTGCGCCCCCGGCGCGCGGCGGCGGCCAGACTGGCGCAGGCCGCCGTCCCGCAGGCCGCCGTCGCGCCCGCCCCCCGCTCCCAGACCCGGACCCGCAGACGCGCCCGCCCCTCGACCCGGACAAAGGAAATATTGGCCCCTTCAGGAAAAATCGGATGCCGGCAAAAACGCGGGCCCGCTTCGTGCAGCACAATCCGCTCCTCCGCCTCGGGGAAAAACACCGCATGAGGATTGCCGATATTGACCGCCGTGAACGGCCCCGCTTCGCCCGCTTCGCCCGGAAGCTCGACCAGAAGCGTGTCGCGCGCCGGCCCGGCCAGCGGAATCTCGTGCCAGCCAAAACGCGGGCGGCCCAGATCGGCCCGAATCGCCGCCCCCGCCCGCTCGCAGGCCGCCACCCCGCCCGGCGTCGCCAGCCGCACATTCCCGCGCCCGCTCTCCTCCATCAACAACGCCGCAACACAGCGCGCCCCGTTGCCGCAGGCCTGGCTTGAACTGCCGTCGGCATTGTAAATCTCCATCCGCGCATCGCTCTGCGCCGCGCCCGGCCCGATCACCAGCAACTGGTCGCAGCCGGGGCCCGCCCGCCGGTCGGCGATCCGCCGCACCAGCGCCTCCGGCAAGGGGGCAAGCGGCTCTTTGCGCGCATCGAAAATGACAAAGTCATTGCCCAGCCCGCTCATCTTGTAAAAGCGCCTGTCTTGCATCCGGCTCGCCGCCTGCTTCGCCCAAAATGCGGAACGGCTCTTCTTGACACATTCCGGCCCCCATGCCTACTCTCCCCCGCCCGGGATCAGCCGGGGCGGGGGCAAAGCCCCGCGCTTCCAGACAGGCCCTTCATGAGTTTGCGCATCCGGCTCGCCCGCAGGGGAGCGAAAAAACGGCCCTTTTACCGGATCGTCGTCGCCGACGCCCGCGCCCCGCGCGACGGGCGGTTCCTGGCCAAACTGGGCACCTATGATCCCTTGCGCGCCGCCGGGGCCGGTCCGCGCATGGCGCTTGATCTGGAGAAAGTCAAAGTTTGGCTCGCCCGCGGCGCACAGCCCAGCGACCGGGTCGCCCGGTTTTTGGAGTGCGAAAAGGTCGTGCCCGCAACCGCGCGCGACAATCCGCACAAGGGCCGCCTGCGCAAGAAGGCGCAAGAGCGGCGGGAAAAAGCCGCAGAGGAGGCCAAATCCGCCCAAACCCCGGCGCCGCAGGCCGCGCCCGCCGCGCCCGAAGAAGACGCCGCAACCGTGGACGAACCCAAAGAAAAGCAAGAGTCTGTGGACCAAACCACAAACGCAGATCAAAAGACCGGGGAAGCCGGCGGCGGCTAGACCCGCTTGAGCGCGGCGCTCCTGGAGAAAAAGCCGATGACCCGAATGCCGGAATGCTGGCGGGCGGTGGTCTTGACCTTGTTGCCCGAACTTTTCCCCGGCCCCCTGGGCGCGAGCGTTCCGGGCCGGGCGCTCGCCCGCAAACTCTGGGCGCTGGAGACGCTGGATTTGCGCCGCTTCGCCCGCCCGGCGGGCCGGATTGGCGCCCGGGTCGACAGCCCCCCGGCGGGCGGCGGACCGGGCATGGTGCTCAGAGCCGATGTCGCCGGCCCGGCGCTCGACGCCGCCAAAGCCGCCGGGGCCAGGGCCCCCTTCATTTTTCTGACCCCCGCCGGTGCGCCGCTGCGCCAGAAGCGTGTGCGCGAACTGGCCCAGGGGCCGGGCGCAACCTTGTTGTGCGGGCGCTTCGAAGGCGTCGACCAGCGCGTCATCGAAGCCTATGAGCTGGAAGAAATCAGCGTCGGCGATTTCGTCCTCGCCGGAGGCGAAACCGCCGCCATGGCCCTGATTGAGGCTGCCGTGCGCCTTCTGCCCGGCGTTGCCGGCCAGGCCGCCTCGCTCAGAGAGGAAAGTTTCGAAGGCGGATTGCTCGAATACCCCCACTATACCCGGCCCCGTCAGTGGCGCGCGCGCGCCATCCCCTCCGTCTTGACCTCAGGCAATCACCACGAAATCGCGCGCTGGCGCGCCGCTCAGGCCCGCGCCCGCACCGCCGCCCGCCGCCCCGATCTGCCGCGCGGCGCGCCACCCAACGCGCAAAATCTCGCGCCCGCGCCGGATTTATGCTATCAGCCCCCTTCCGGGAGGCGCAGATGAATCCGGTCGAAGAATTCGAAAACGCCTATCAGGCGCGCATCATGGGCGGCAAGACCATTCCCGCCTTCGCCCCCGGCGATATGCTGCAGGTCGACGTCAAAGTCGTCGAGGGCAGGCGCGAGCGCATTCAGGTCTTTGAGGGCGTGTGCATCGCCCGTAGCCGAAGGCGGGCGCGGGAAAGTTTCACCGTGCGCAAAAATCTCTCATGGCGAGGGCGTTGAGCGGGTCTTTCCCCTCGCCAGCCCGGCGCTGGCCGCCGTCAAAGTGCTCCGGCGCGGGCGGGTGCGCCGCGCCAAACTCTATTATCTGCGCGCCCGGCGCGGCAAAGCCGCCCGCATCGCCGAAAAGCGCAGCCCCCTCCACAAAAAGCCCCCCGCCCCAAACCCCGCCTGATCCCGCCCCGGCGCACGACGCGCCAGGCTGGCGAGGCTGAAACCCGTCATGGCCGACTCTCTTCCCCAAACCCTTTATGACAAAATCTGGCAGGCCCATCTCGTCGACGCCCCGGCGAACGGCCCCGCCCTGATCTATATCGACCGCCATCTCGTCCATGAGGTGACCAGCCCGCAGGCCTTCGAGGGCCTGCGCCTTGCGGGCCGCAAAGTGCGCGCCCCGCACAAAACCCTCGCCGTCGCCGACCACAATGTCCCGACCCGGGATCGCGCCCGGGGCATTGCCGATCCCGACTCGCGCCTCCAGGTCGAGACCCTCGCTGGAAACTGCGCCGAGTTCGGCATTCCCTTCTTCGCCATGGACGACCGGCGGCAGGGAATCGTCCATATCGTCGGCCCCGAACAGGGCTTCACCCTGCCCGGCGCGACCATCGTCTGCGGCGACAGCCACACCTCGACTCATGGCGCCTTCGGCGCGCTGGCCCACGGCATCGGCACCTCCGAGGTCGAGCACGTCCTCGCCACCCAGACCCTGCCGCAGGCCCGCGCGCGCAATATGCGCATCCGGGTCAACGGCCCCGCCCCGCAAGGAGTCGGCGCCAAGGACATCGTTCTGGCGATCATCGGCGAGATCGGCGCGGGCGGCGCGACCGGCCATGTCATCGAATATGACGGCGCCGCGATCCGCGCCCTGTCGATGGAAGAGCGGATGACGGTGTGCAACATGTCGATCGAGGCCGGCGCGCGCGCCGGTCTGATCGCCCCCGACGAGACCACCTTCGCCTATCTGGCGGGCCGCCCCCTCGCCCCCAAAGGGCGGCTCTGGCAGGCGGCCTGCCGCTACTGGCGCAGATTGCCCAGCGATCCGGGCGCGCGCTTCGCGGCCGAGGTCGAACTGGATGCCCGCGACCTTCCGCCCCTCGTCACCTGGGGGACCAGCCCGCAAGATGTGGTTCCGGTCACCGGCCGGGTTCCCGATCCACAGCGCGCCCCCGGCCCGGCCCGCGCCCGGGCGATGCGCCGCGCCCTCGACTATATGGACCTGAAGCCGGGAACCGGGATGACCGAAATCCCGATCGACCGGGTCTTTATCGGCTCATGCACCAATGGGCGAATCGAGGATTTGCGCGCCGCCGCCCACATCCTGCGCCGGATGGGCGGGCAGGTCGCCGGGCGGGTCAGCGCCATGGTCGTGCCCGGCTCCGGCCTGGTCAAGGCGCAGGCCGAAGCCGAAGGCCTGGACGCGGTTTTCCGCCGGGCTGGCTTCGAATGGCGCGAGCCGGGCTGCTCGATGTGCCTGGCGATGAACGCCGACCGCCTCGCGCCCGAAGAGCGCTGCGCCTCGACCTCCAACCGCAATTTTGAAGGCCGCCAGGGCCGCGCCGGACGCACCCATCTGGTCTCCCCGGCCATGGCCGCGGCGGCCGCCATCGCCGGCCATTTCGTCGATGTCAGAAAACTTTGAGCAAACCCGGCGCAAAACCCCCGCCGAGCACACAGCAAGGACCTCCCCTCATGAAGAAATTTAAGAGTTTCACCGCCACCGCCGCGCCCTTGCCGATGGACAATGTCGACACCGACATGATCATCCCCAAGCAGTTCCTCAAGACCATCACCCGCGACGGGCTGGGCGGCGCCCTGTTCGACGAACTGCGCCGCTCCGCCGACGGAAAGGAGATTTCCGGTTTCGTCCTCAACCAGCCCAAATACAAAAACGCCAAAATCCTCATTGCCGGAGACAATTTTGGCTGCGGCTCCAGCCGCGAACATGCGGTCTGGGCCCTCAAGGATTTCGGCATTGCCTGCGTCATCGCCCCGTCATTTGCCGACATCTTCCACAGCAACTGCTTCAAAAACGGCCTGCTACCGGTCACGCTGCCCGAAGAGGAGATCGCCAAACTCCTCGACGACGCCCGGCGCGGCGCCAATGCCCCAATCACTATCGACCTCGAAAAACAGGAAATCCGCGGCCCGGACGGCGGCTGTCTGCGCTTCGAAATCGATCCCTTCCACAAGCGCTGCCTGCTCGAAGGCCTCGACGATATCGCGCTCACCCTCGAAAAACAGAATCAGATCAAAGATTTCGAGGCGCGCCAGAAGCAGAATTACGGCTGGATTTAACCAAAAATCCGGTCTAGAATCGCCGCTCCCGCCCGGCGCGTCCGCCATAAAGAAACCGGCGCGCACGACGTTCTGCCCAAAAACCCGCACAAGAAACGCACAAGGAAAATGAGGAGAGTTTTATGAGCCTCTTGCGCCTGCGCATTTTCGCGTCCAGCCTGATTCTCGCCCTGGCCCTGCTGCCCGCCGCCTGCTCCGACGACGAAGAGGCCGCCGCGCCGGAAGTTCCCGTCCCAAGCCAGGAAGACCCGGCAGCGGTCGCCCAAAGGGTGCTGCCGGTCCAGGATGCCGTCGAGGTCGGCGCGGATGCCGCCGACTATCAGATCATCGAAACCCGCGACGTCTCAACCCCGGAGCGCCCCGCCTGGCAGGTCTGGATCCACGCTCCGGCGGCGCTGGATCATCGCGCCCGCGGGGCGACCACCCTCAGCGCGGCCATCGCCCTGTGCGAGCGCGAAGCCTGCGCGCGCGCCGACGCCTTTCTCCTGCCCAGCCCCAACGCCGTCCTCGTGGACAGCGGCTTCACCCTCGCCCATTCCGCCTACGAGCCGGACGGAGACCTCGCCAACGGCCTCTGGGAGGCCGAAGCCACCGCCCAGGCCCTCTCGGAAGAGGAAATCCTGACCATCGAATTGCTCGCCGAAAAGGCCCGCCTGATCGGCGCGCCGCTCGGCGGCCCGGGCGAGGCGGCTTCGGTCAGCGCGGTCGCCAGAATGATGGCCACCCAGCCCTCCGAAATTCGCCAGAGCCTGCAAGATGTCCGCGCCGTCACCGAAGGCAAAACCCCCTATGCCGGAGGCCAATAGGCCGCCGCGCCCATGCGCGAGGTGAGCCCCCCGCTTCGCCTCCTGCTCCTGCCCGGCGACGGCATCGGACCCGAGGTCATGGGCCAGCTGCGCCGCGTCCTCGGCTGGTTCGAAGCCCATGCCGGACTCCACTTCCACCTCCAGGAAGAGCTGATCGGCGGCGCCGCCTATGACGCTCATCAGGCCGCGCTCGCCCCCGGCCTGATCGAAAAAGCCGCCAAAGTTGACGCCATTTTCCTGGGCGCAGTCGGCGGACCCAAATGGGCCGGCGTCCCTTATGAGGCGCGCCCGGAAGCCGGACTCCTCGCGCTGCGCAAACAGCTCGATCTCTTCGCCAATCTGCGCCCCGCCATTTGCCCCCCGGCTCTGACCGGCGCTTCCGCTCTCAAGCCGGAGAAAGTTGAAGGGCTGGATATCATGATCGTGCGCGAACTGGCCGGTGGAATCTATTTCGGCACGCCGCGCGGCATCACCCAACTGGGCGAAAACCGGCGGCGCGCGGTCAACACCCAAGTCTATGACAGCGAGGAAATCCGCCGGGTCGGGCGCGCCGCGTTTGATCTCGCCCGGACGCGCCGCGGCCAGGTCACCTCGGTTGAAAAATCCAATGTCATGGAAAGCGGACTTCTCTGGCGCGAGGAAATCACCCGCCTCCACCGCGAGGACTACCCCGACCTTGCCTTGCAGCATATGCTCGCCGACAATTGCGCGATGCAGTTGGTGCGCGAGCCCAAGCAATTCGACGTGATCGTGACCGATAATCTGTTCGGCGATCTGCTCTCCGATCAGGCGGCCATGCTGACCGGATCGCTGGGCATGCTGCCCTCGGCCTCGCTGGGCGCGCCCGGCGCGCCCGGCCTTTATGAGCCGGTGCATGGCTCGGCCCCCGATATTGCCGGGCGCGGACAGGCCAATCCTCTGGCCATGATCTTGTCTCTGGCCATGGCCTTGCGCACCGGCCTGTCCCGCCCCGCCGCCGCCGACCGGCTGGAGGCTGCGGTTGGCCTGGCGCTGGCCCGCGGCGCGCGCACCGCCGATATCGCCGGACCCGCCGACGACGTCGTAACCACCGCCCAGATGGGCGATGCCGTCCTGCAGGCGCTTGACGACCCCGCTCCCGCCGGGCAATCGTGACCCTCCAAGGAGGAGACTCATGGCTCTGACCATCGCCGTCGCCGGGGCGACCGGAAATGTCGGGCGCCTGATGATCGCGCTCCTCGCCCGGCGCAACTTTCCCGCCGCCGCCATCCATGCCCTCGCCTCGCCGGCCAGCGCCGGCGCGCAGCTGTCTTGCGGCGCGCGCCGGCTTGCGGTCGAGGCTCTGGACGGATTTGATTTCGCCTCTTGCGATCTCGCCTTTTTCGCGTTGCCTGCCGAATGCGCCGCCGCCGCCGCCCCCCTGGCCGCGCGCGCCGGCTGCCTGGTCATCGACAACTCCTCGCATTTCCGGCTCCATCCCGAAGTGCCGCTGATCATCCCTGAAATCAACGGCCATCTGCTCGCCGCCCCGCCCGCCGCCAACATCATCGCCAATCCCAATTGCTCGACCGCGCAATTGCTGATCGCCCTCCAGCCGCTCCATCAGGCCGCGCACATCCAGCGCGTCGTGGTCGCAACCTACCAGTCGGCCTCGGGCGCAGGCCGCCGGGCGATGGAGGGCCTCGCCGCCGAAGCCCGCGCCGCCCTCGACCAAAGCCCCGCCCCCCCGCCCGTCCTGCCCAAAAGGCTCGCCTTCAATGTCGTCCCCCAATGCGGCGGCTTCGCCGAGGACGGCAACACCGGCGAGGAGAGCAAAATCGCCGCCGAAACCGCCAAAATTCTCGATCCGGCGATCAAACTGACCGCCGCTTGCGCGCGGGTTCCGGTGATGGTCGGCCATGCCCAGGCGGTCAATGTGCAGCTCGCCCGCCCTTTGAGCGAAGCGCAGGCGCGCGCGGCCATCCGCCGCGCCCCCGGCTGCACCCTGCTCGACGAGCGGCGCGATGGCGGCTATATGACCCCGCTGGAAGCCGAAGGCCGGGACCCGGTCTTCGTCTCCCGCATCCGGCGCGATCCGACCGTGCCCTCCGGCCTCAATCTGTGGGTCGTCGCCGACAATCTGCGCAAGGGGGCCGCGCTCAATGCGATCCAGATCGCCGAGCGTCTGTGCGCCGGCGCTTTGAAGCAGCGCGCCGCCTGAACCTCTTGCTCCGCCTGTTCACCGCCCTCGAACTGCCATCCGCCCTCGCCGGGCAATTGGCGGCCTGCCGGGGCGGCATCGCCGGGGCGCGCTGGGTTGCGCCGGGCGATCTTCATCTGACTTTATGCTTCATCGGCGCCGCCGCCCCGGCCCGGGCCGAGGAGATCGACCGGCACCTGGCGCGGCTGGAATGCGCCGCCGCCGATCCACTGGAGATCGAACTGGACGGGGCCGGTCTGTTCGCGGCCCGCGCCGGGCCGCGCGCACTTTATGCCAAACTGCGCCCCGCCCCCGCCCTGCGCGCCCTTCAGCGCCAGGTCGCCCGCGCGCTGGTTCGCGCCGGACATGCCCCCGAACGGCGCAGATTCACCCCCCATATCACGCTCGCCCGCCTGCGCGCTCCGGATCAAAGGCAAATCCAAAACTGGACCGCAGCCCATGCGCTCTCCTTGCGCCAGAAATGGACCGCCTCGCGCTTCGCCCTCTTCTCAGCCCGGCCCGGCGGCGGCGGGCCTTATCGGGTCGAGCGGGTCTACCCCCTCTCCGCCCGCGCGGCCTGCGCCTCCGCCGAATCCATGTCCGCGTCGGAAAAGCCGAAATGATGGCCGATCTCATGAATCAGAATATGCGCAACCAAATCCCCCAGCGCCTCCTCCTGCTCGGCCCAGTGGTCGAGAATCGGACGGCGGTAGAGAAACACCATGTCCGGCCCGGCGGCCGTGTCCAGAACCGAACGGCTGGTCAGGGCGCTGCCATGATACAGCCCCATCAAGTCGAAGGGGCTGTCCAGTTTGAAGTGATCGACAATCCGCTCCTCCGGAAACTCCTCCACCCGGATGACCAGATTGGCGCATTGTTCACGAAAAATTGCAGGTAGCCGCGCAAAGGCCTCGCGGGCCAGCGCCTCAATCTGCGCCAGGCCGGGGGCGCGCTGCTTGCTCCATGCGCGGTCCTGCTCCATGATGCCGATCATGCGCGCCTCGGGCGCACAAAGCCAAGAGGCAAATCATGGCCCGCGATACAGAAAAACTCACCGACGCGCAAATCGGCGAGGCCCTGCGCGGCCTCGAAGGCTGGAGCCGCCACCCGGAGCGCGCGGCGATCATGCGCAATTTCGTCTTTGCCGACTTCGCCGCCGCCTTCGGCTTCATGGCCCGCGCCGCCCTGATCGCCGAGAAGATGAATCATCATCCCGAATGGTTCAATGTCTACCGCAAGGTCGAGGTGGTCTTGACCACCCACGAAGCCGGCGGCCTCACCGGGCGCGATCTCGACCTCGCCCGCGCCCTCAACCGAATCGCCGCCTGAAGCCGGACCGGAAACCGGAAAGGAGACCCCTATGCCCCGCGCCAAAATCGCCCTGATCGGCGCCGGCCAGATCGGCGGCACCCTCGCCCATCTGGCCGGACTCAAGCAGCTGGGCGATGTCGTCATTTTCGATATCGTCAAGGGCCTGCCGCAAGGCAAGGCGCTCGACCTCGCGCAGAGTTCGCCGGTCTCCGGCTTCGACGCCGATCTCGCCGGGGCCAACGCCTATCGCGCCATCAAAGGGGCCGATGTCGTCATCGTCACCGCCGGCGTGCCCCGCCGCCCCGGCATGAGCCGCGACGATCTGCTCGCCATCAATCTCAAAGTGATCGCCGCCGTCGCCGACGGCATCAAGCGCCATGCCCCCAAGGCCTTCGTCATCTGCATCACCAATCCGCTCGACGCCATGGTCTGGGCCCTGCAGCGCTTCTCCGGCTTGCCGCCGCAGCGCGTCGTCGGCATGGCCGGGGTGCTCGATTCCGCCCGCTTCCGACTCTTCCTCGCCCAGGAACTGGGCGTCTCGGTCGAAGACGTCTCGGCCTTCGTCCTGGGCGGCCACGGCGACACCATGGTCCCCCTGCCGCGCTACTCAACTATGGCCGGAATACCGCTGCCGGATCTGGTCAAGATGAAATGGATCAGCCGCCAGACCCTCGACCGCATCATCCAGCGCACCCGCGACGGCGGGGCCGAAATCGTCGCCCTCCTCAAGACCGGCTCCGCCTTCTATGCCCCGGCGGCGGCGGCGATCGAAATGGCCGAAGCCTATCTGCGCGACAAAAAGCGGGTCCTGCCCTGCGCCGCCTTCCTCTCCGGCCAATATGGGCTACGCAACCTTTATGTCGGCGTGCCCGCCGTGATCGGCGCGGGCGGGGTTGAGCGAATCGTCGAAATCCCCCTGCGCCCCGCCGAACGCGCCCAACTCAAAAAATCAGCCCAGGCGGTCAAAAGCCTGATCGCCGCCAGCCGCAAAATCGCGCCGACGCTCGCCTGATCCCAGGCCTTAAGCCCGGGCTCCGGTAAAAGAGGCGTTGCCCATCGCCGTGGCGATCTGACCGCTGATCTTGTCCCCCTCGGCCTTGCCCGAAAGGGTGGCGTCAATCTCGGTCCCCATCACCTTCATCTTGAATTTAACCGTGATCGACTCGCCTTCGATCTGCCCCCCGCTGAACTCGACCTTCCCTTGCGGCGAGTCCATCTTGCCGCTCCCGTCGGCATTGACGGTCAAGACCGGGGTCTGTTCGCCCATCGGCGTCGAGACTTTGAGATTCCATGTTCCTGCCAGCGACATGTGCTTCGCCCTCCTCTTGGCTGTGCGCCCCGGCCATGCGGGCGCAGGGACTGCGGCGATCAAACCGCGCCGCGCACGCCCTTGTCAAGCCGGTGTCAAGCCGGTGTCAAGTTAGTGTCAAGTCAGTGCCAAGCCGGTGTCAGGCCGCGCCGCCTGAATCTCTTTGGCCCGCCCCAAAATCAGTGTAAAGAGGAGACGCGCCAAAGCCGGAAAGCCGCCGCCCCGGCTTGCGGGAATATGCGGGATTATCCATGAACATCCATGAATATCAGGCCAAGGAGTTGCTGGCCCGCTTTGATGCGCCGGTTCCGCCGGGCCGCCCCGCGCGCACCGCCGCCCAGGCCCATGCCGCCGCCCGGGCGCTGGCGCCCGGCCCCTTCGTGGTCAAGGCCCAGATTCATGCCGGAGGCCGGGGCAAGGCCGGCGGCGTGCGCCGCGCCGAATCGGCGCAAGCCGTCCGCCAGATCGCCGAACAGATGATCGGCATGACCCTGATCACCCCCCAGACCGGCCCGCAAGGCCGCCTTGTGCGCCGCCTCTATGTTGAGAAAGCCAGCACGATCGCCCGCGAATTCTATCTCTCCCTCCTGATCGACCGCGCCCGCGGGTGGCCCGCCTTCGTCATCTCCCCGGCGGGCGGCGTCGATATCGAGGAGGTCGCCGCCCAAACCCCCGAAGCCGTTTTGACCATTCCGTTCGATCCCGCCGCCGGTCTGCGCGCCTTTCATGCCGCCCGCGCCGCCCGCCTCTTGAAACTGGAGCGCGATCAGACCAAACAGCTGGGCCGGATCATGGAGGCGCTCGCCGCCGCCTTCTTCGCCCGCGACCTCTCCCTGATTGAAATCAATCCCCTGATTGAGACCGGCGCGGGCGATCTGCTGTGTCTGGACGCCAAAATCTCGATCGACGACAACGCGCTCTTCCGCCACCCCGCCCTCGCCGCCTTGCGCGACCCCGATGAGGAAGACCCCGCCGAGCGCGCCGCCGCCCAGCATGGCCTCAGCTATATCAAACTGGACGGCGCCATCGGCTGCATGGTCAACGGCGCCGGGCTGGCCATGGCCACCATGGACATCATCCAGCATTATGGCGCGGCCCCCGCCAATTTTCTCGATGTCGGCGGCGGGGCCAGTCAGGAGAAAGTCAGCGAGGCCTTCAAAATTCTCCTGGCCGATCCCGGCCTCAAGGCGGTTCTGGTCAATATTTTCGGCGGGATCATGCGCTGCGACATCATCGCCGAAGGAATCGCCGCCGCCGCCCGCCAGACCGGACTCGACGTGCCCTTGATCGTGCGCCTGGCCGGGACCAATGTCGACAAGGGCCGGGCCATCCTCCAGGACTCGGGGCTGGCCGTCATCCCCGCCGAAACGCTCGATGACGCCGCCCGCAAGGCGGTCGCCGAGGCGGGCTGATGGCCGTCCTGGTCGGCGCCCAAACCCGCGTCATCTGCCAGGGCCTGACCGGCGCGCAGGGCACGTTCCATTGCGAGCAGGCCATCGCCTATGGGACAAAAATGGTCGGCGGGGTGACCCCGGGCAAGGGCGGGCAGACCCATCTGGGCCTGCCGGTCTTCGACAGCGTCCGCCAGGCGGCGGAGGCCACCCGGCCCGATGCCAGCGTGATCTATGTGCCTCCCCCCTTCGCCGCCGACGCCATTCTCGAGGCGGCAGATGCCGCAATCCCCCTGATCGTGTGCATCACCGAGGGGATTCCGGTCCTCGATATGGTCCGCGTCAAGCGCGCGCTGGACGGCGGCCCTTCGCGCCTGATCGGACCCAATTGCCCCGGAGTCATCACCCCCGGCGAATGCAAAATCGGAATCATGCCCGGCTTCATCCATCGGCGCGGGGCGGTCGGAATCGTCTCGCGCTCGGGAACCTTGACCTATGAGGCGGTCGCCCAGACCAGCGCCGAGGGGCTGGGACAGAGCAGCTGCATCGGAATCGGCGGCGATCCGGTGCGCGGCACCGGCTTTGTCGAGTGTCTGGAGATGTTCCTCGCCGACGCGCAGACTCGCGCCATCGTCATGATCGGCGAGATCGGGGGCAGCGATGAGGAGGAAGCCGCCGATTTTCTCAAATCCAGCCGCCGCCGCAAGCCGGTCGCCGCCTTCATCGCCGGCCGCGCCGCCCCGCCGGGGCGGCGCATGGGTCATGCCGGGGCGATCATCGCCGGCGGCGCCGGCGGCGCCGGGGCCAAGATCGAGGCCCTGAAGAGCGCCGGCGCCGCCCTCGCCCCCTCGCCCTCCGAAATCGGGCGGACCATCAAAGCCTGCCTGACAAAGTGATCGGCGAGTGAGCGTGACAAGGTGATAGAATGATTGCGTCCCACGCCACAGATTTGCGCAAGGCCCGGCAAGAAACCCCGCAGAACACAATGCGTCGCCCCCTGGACGAAAAAATCTTCGAAGCGACCGGCTTCCTCCACGCCGCCAATGCCGGTCTGGTCGAGGCGCTGCATCGGCGCTATCTGGCCGGAGAGAGTCTGCCCGGCGACTGGCACGCGCTTTTCACCGCGCTGACGCCCGATGCCCCGCCCCGCCCCGCCCCGGCCAATGGCCTGGCCCGCGCCCCGGCGGCAGGGGCGCGGACGGGGCCGGACTCGTCAGCCGCCGATTCGGTGCGCGCGATCATGATGATCCGCGCCTTCCGGGTGCGCGGCCACTTCGCCGCCGATCTGGACCCGCTCAAACTGGAGGCGGCCAAGGCGCATCCGGAACTGGACCCGGCCCATTACGGCTTCGGCCCGCAAGACCGCGACCGGCCCATCTTCATCGATCATATGCTGGGGCTGGAATCTGCCAGCGTGAACGAAATTCTCGCCATGCTCCGCCGCACCTATTGCGGCACGCTGGGAGTCGAGTTCATGCATATTGCCGACCCGAAGGAAAAAGCCTGGCTGCAGGAGCGCATCGAAGTGCCCGATCAGGCGCGCCGTCCGGCGGGGGCCGCGCCGCCGGACGGGCTGTCGGCTGCGCAGGCCCGCCAGCTCCTCTGGACTCTGATTGAGGTTGAGGGCTTCGAGAAATTCCTCGCCGTCAAATATACCGGCACCAAGCGCTTCGGCCTGGACGGGGCGGAAAGCGTGATCCCCGCCCTGCAGGCGATCATCAAGGCTTCGGCCGAACTGGGCGTCGAGGAAGTCGTGCTGGGCATGCCCCATCGCGGCCGGCTCAATGTCCTGACCCATATCGTCGGCAAGCCCTACCGGGCGATCTTCAACGAATTCCAGGGCGGCTCGGCCTCCGAGGAGGAGGTCGAAGGATCGGGCGACGTCAAATATCATCTGGGCGCGACCGCCAACCGCGAATTCGGTGGACGCCGGGTCCATCTCTCGCTGGTCGCCAACCCCTCCCATCTGGAAAGCGTCAATCCGGTCGTCCTCGGCAAGGCCCGCGCCAAGCAGGATCAGAAAGGCGATGCGGCCCGCACCGCCGTCTTGCCGGTTCTCCTCCATGGCGACGCCGCCTTCGCCGGGCAGGGAGTCGTCGCCGAATGTTTCGGCCTCTCCGCCCTCAGGGGCCACCGCTCCGGCGGCGCCATCCATCTGATCGTCAACAATCAGATCGGCTTCACCACTGCGCCGGGCTGGGCGCGCTCCTCGCCTTATCCCTCCGACGTCGCCAAGATGGTTCAGGCCCCGATCTTCCATGTCAACGGCGACGATCCCTCCGCCGTCTGGCGCGCCGCCCGGCTGGCCGCCACCTTCCGCGCCGCCTTCGCCAAGCCGGTGGTCATCGACCTGATCTGCTATCGCCGCTTCGGACACAATGAGGCCGATGAGCCCATGTTCACCCAGCCCCGGATGTATAAAAAAATCAAATCCCATCCCTCGGTGGTCGAAACCTATGGAGAGAAATTGCGGCAGCGCAGCATCGTCAGCCGCGAGGAGATTCAGGCGCGCAAAGACCAGTTCCGCGCCCGGCTGGACTCCGCCTTCCAGAACGCCGCCAGCTGGCGGCCCGCCCGCGCCGACTGGCTCGACGGGCGCTGGTCCGGGCTGGAGCGGGCCAGCGGAACCGTCCGCCGCGGACAGACCGGGGTGCGCGCCGCCCGCCTGCGCAAACTGGGCCTGGCCGCCTGCGCCGTCCCCGAAGGCTTCAAGATTCACCCCACCGTGGGCCGCCTCCTCCAGCGCCGCCGCGAACAGATCACCGCCGGAGAGGGAATCGACTGGGCCACCGCCGAAATGCTCGCCTTCGCCAGCCTGCTCGACGAGGGATACCCCGTCCGCCTCGTCGGGCAGGATTCCGAGCGCGGAACCTTCTCCCAGCGCCACTCGGTTCTCTTCGATCAGGACAGCGAAGAAGCCTGCACCCCCCTCAATCACCTCTCCCCGGCCCAGGCGCGCTACGAAGTCGTCAACTCAATGCTCTCCGAAGAGGCCGTCCTGGGCTTCGAATATGGCTACAGCCTGGCCGAACCCAATGCCCTCGTCCTCTGGGAGGCCCAGTTTGGCGACTTCGCCAACAACGCCCAGACCATCATCGACCAGTTCATCTCCAGCGGCGAGCGCAAATGGCTGCGGATGAGCGGACTGGTCATGCTCCTGCCCCACGGCTATGAAGGGCAGGGGCCGGAGCATTCCTCCGCCCGCCTCGAGCGCTTCCTCCAGCTGTGCGCCGAAGACAATCTGCAGGTCGCCAATTGCACCACCCCGGCCAATTATTTCCATATCCTGCGCCGCCAGCTGCACCGCAATTTCCGCAAGCCCCTGATCGTGATGACTCCGAAATCGCTCCTGCGCCACAAAGCATGCCGCTCCAGCCTCGATGCGCTGCGCTCGGCCAGCTCCTTCCACCGCGTCGTGCCCGACCCCGGCCTGGCGCAGGCCCGCCCGCGCGAGATTCGCCGCCTCGTCCTGTGCTCGGGCAAGGTCTATTACGATCTCGCCGCCCGCCGCGACCGCGACCGCCTCGCCCATGTCGGCCTGATCCGCCTTGAGCAATTCTATCCCTTCCCCTTCAAGGCCCTCGCCGCCGAACTCCGGCGCTTCCCCCATGCCCGGCTGATCTGGTGTCAGGAAGAACCCCGCAATATGGGGGCGTGGGACTTCGTCAATCCCCGCATCGAAGAGACCCTCAAACTCGCCGGACGCCCCGCCGCCCGCGCCGTCTACGCCGGACGCCCGGCCAGCGCCGCCACCGCCACCGGCTTCGCCGCCAAGCATCTGCGCGAAACGGAAGACTTGATCACCCGCGCCCTTGTCGGCAAAAAGAGCCGCAAGACCTTCGCTTCCAGCGCCGGGGACGATGCCGCCGCCTGATATGTCCGCACCCGCCGAAATCCGCGTCCCCCAGCTGGGCGAGTCGATCACCGAGGCGACCATCGCCGCCTGGCTGAAAAAGCCCGGCGATCCGATTGCCGCCGACGAGCCGGTCGTCGAATTGGAGACCGACAAGGTGACCGTCGAAGTCCCCGCCCCGGCTTCCGGCGTTCTCGCCGAAATCCTTTGCGAGGCCGGCGCGGCGGTCGAAGTCGGCGCGCTGCTGGGCCGAATCGGCCCGGGGCAGAGCGAGGCCGCAACCCCGCACACCCCCCCGGCGGACGCGGTTTCTGCGGACTCAGCCATGCCGGAACCGGTTGCGCCGGAACCGGTTTCGCCGGACTCGGCTGAGCCGGACTCGGCCTCTCTGCCGTCGGCCGCCCCTTCCGAAGCGCAGTCCGCCGCCGGACCACCGCCCGGAGGCGGGCCGCCGCCCGGCCCTGGGCCGCTTTCACCGGCGGTGCGCAAACTCGTCGCCGAGCATGAACTGGAGCCGGGGCGGATCACGCCTTCCGGCCCCGGCGGGCGTCTGCTCAAGGGCGATGTCCTTGCCGCCATCGGCGCGATCGAAAAAGCCCCGGTCGAACCCGAAACCCTCGCCCCGGAAGCCCCCGCCGCCCGCCCCGCGCCGCCGCCCGCCCCGCGCCCGGGCGAGAAGCGGGTGGCGATGTCCCGCCTGCGCCAGACCATCGCTCGCCGCCTCAAGCAGGCCCAAAACACCGCCGCCATGCTCACCACCTTCAACGAAGCCGATATGAGCGCGCTGATCCGTCTGCGCCGGGAGGCGAAAGAGGCCTTCCAGACCCGCCACGGCGTGCGGCTGGGCTATATGAGTTTTTTCGTCAAAGCCTGCATCGCCGCTTTGCGCGAAATCCCCGAACTCAACGCCCAGATCGACGGCGAGGCCATCCTCTACCGGGACTACTGCAATATCGGCATCGCGGTCGGCGGCGAACGCGGGCTGGTCGTCCCCGTCCTGCATGAGGCGCAGACGCTTTCCCTCGCTGAAATCGAAAAGAAAATCGCCGAATATGCCCAGGCCGTCAAAGACGGAACCCTGTCGCTTGCCGCCCTGCAGGGCGGCACCTTCACCATCTCCAATGGCGGAGTCTATGGCTCGTTGCTCTCGACCCCGATTCTCAACGCCCCCCAGTCGGGCGTGCTCGGCATGCACAAGATCGAAGAGCGCCCGGTCGCCGCCGCGGGCGAAATCTGCATCCGCCCGATGATGTATCTCGCCTTGACCTATGACCACCGCATCGTCGACGGGCGGGGCGCGGTCACCTTTCTGGTCCGGGTCAAAGAGATGATCGAGCGGCCGGAACGGCTGCTGGTCTCCCTCTAGGCGGCGCAAGAGCCGGTCCGCCATGCAGCCCTCCTTCGACCTCGCCGTGATCGGCGCCGGGCCCGGCGGCTATGTCTGCGCGATCCGCGCCGCCCAGCTCGGCCAGCGCGTCGTGTGCATCGACCAGGCCGAACAGCCGGGCGGAACCTGCCTGCGGGTCGGCTGCATTCCCTCCAAGGCGCTCCTCCATGCCTCCCATCTTTATGCCCAGGCCGGCTGTCTGGACGATCTGGGAATCGTTCAGGGGCCGCCTCGCCTCGATCTGGCCGCGATGATGGCCTATAAAGCCGAAGCGGTCGCCGCCAACACCAAAGGCGTCGGCTTTCTGCTCAAAAAAAATCAGGTCGAATATATCGCCGCCCGCGCCCGGCTGGCCGCGCCCGGCCAGATCGAGATCGGCCAGGGCGGCAAACAAACCCGCCGCATTTCCGCGCGCCGAATCGTCATCGCCACCGGCGCGCGCCCCGCCGCCATCCCGGCCCCCGGACTGGAGATCGACGAAGAGACCGTCCTGTCCTCGACCGGCGCGCTTTCCCTGCCCCGCGTCCCCCGGCGCCTGTTGGTGATCGGGGCGGGCTATATCGGCCTCGAACTGGGTTCGGTCTGGCAGCGGCTGGGGGCGGAGACCATCATCGTCGAAATGGAAAAGCGCATTGCCCCGGGCATGGACGGCGAACTCGCCCGCCAGTTTCAACGCCTCCTCGCCCGGCAGGGGCTGGTCTTCAAACTGGGCGCGAAAGTCGCCCGCGCCCGGCGCAGCGGCGGCGAGGTCGAACTCGCCATCGCCACGGCGGACGGCGAAACCCAAACCCTCACCGGCGATGCGGTTCTGGTCGCCGCCGGGCGCAGTCCGTGCAGCCGCGACCTGGGCCTGGAAGAGGTGGGCGTGGCATTTTCCCCCCAGGGCTTCATCCAGACCGGGCCGGATTTCGCCACCGCCTGCCCCGGCCTCTATGCGATCGGCGATGTGCGCGGCGGCGCGCAGCTCGCCCACAAGGCCTCGGAAGAAGGCGCCGCGCTGGCCGAATCCCTCGCCGGGCAAAAATCGCAGGTCGATTATCAGGCCATTCCCGGCGTCGTCTACACCCAGCCCGAAGCCGCCGCCGTCGGCCAGACCGAGGAGGACGTCAAAAACAGCCGCCGCCCCTACCGGACCGGCAAATTTCCCTTCACCGCCAATGGCCGCGCCCGGGTCAACCGCACCCCGGAGGGCTTCGTCAAGATTCTCGCCGACCGGCAGACCGACCGCATTCTGGGCGTCCATATTCTGGGGGCCGAAGCCGGGGCGATGATCGCCGAGGCGGTCGCGGCGCTCGCCTTCGGCGGCAGCGCCGAGGATATCGCCCGGATCGCCCATGCCCATCCCACCTTGAGCGAGGCGATGAAGGAAGCCGCCCTCAACGTCGCCGGACACGCCATCCATATGTGACGCCGGCGGCGGGCGCGGGTCAGCCGCCCGGCGGCTCTTTCATCACCCCTGCCGGAGAAAGCGTTTTTCCCTGCGGATCAATCAGCGCGCCGGGATTGAGAATGCCCTGCGGGTCCAGCGCGCTTTTGGCGGCGGCCAGCGCCCGGCGAAACAGCGCCGGAGCCTGCGCGTCATAGCCCGAACGATGATCGCGCCCGACCGCATGATGATGCGTGATCGTGCCGCCCAGTCCGACCATCACCTCATTGGCGGCCTGCTTGATCTCGCGCCAGCGCGCCAGCGCCGCGCGCAGATCGCCGTCCGCGCCGCCCGGCGCGGTGAAGGAAAAATAGGGCGCCGGCCCGTCCGGATAGATATGGGTGAAGCGGCACGAAATCTCGACCGGCGCGCCGCAGACCTCCTCCAGCACCGCGCCCATTTTCTCGCGCACCCCGGCGTAGAAGGCGTCGAATTTGTCCCAGGTGACCGCCGACTCGAATGTGTCATTGATCAGGCCCAGCCCCGTCGCCAGATTGCGGTAATAGGGCATGCGCAAAAAGGCCGTCCGCCATGCCCCCGCCGCCCCGCCCGGCCCCGCGCCGTTCTTGCCGGCCCGCCCGCCGTGATCGGCGGCAATCTCCAGCGCCCGCGCCAGTTTGGCTGACGGGTCGTGATCGGCGGATTCAAAGCCCAGAACCAAAAGCGCCGCGCCGCCCGCGCTCAACCGGTTGGCCGCAACTTCCGCCGGATCCAGCAGCCGGCAATTGGCCGGGAACAGCCCCGATTGCGACAGCGCCCGCACCGCGCCCGCGCCCGCCTCCATTCCGGCAAACGCAACCCCCGCCCCCGCCCGAAAACGGGGCCGGGCCTGCAGCCGCATCCAGGCGCGGGTGATCACCCCCAGGGTTCCTTCCGAGCCGATCAGCATCCGGTCGGGCGAAGGCCCCGCCCCCGATCCCGGCAGCCGGCGGCTTTCCATCACACCCCCCGGCGAGAGCGCCCGAACCGATTCCACAAAATCGTCGATATGCGTATAGACCGAAGCGTAATGACCGCCGGAGCGAGTCGCAATCCAGCCGCCCAGCGTCGAAAGCTGAAAACTTTGCGGAAAATGCCGCAGCGTCAGCCCGTGCGGGCGCAGCGCCTCTTCGATCTCCGGACCCAGCGCCCCGGCTTCAATCAGCGCCGCCCGGCTGGACGAGTCGATTTCCAGAACCCGGCACAGATATTGCAAATCCAGCGAAACCGCCCCGGCATAATCCGCCCCCACATCCGGCTCAACGCCGCCCGCCACGCTGGAGCCGCCCCCAAACGGAATCACCGCAACCCCCGCCGCCTGCGCCCAGTCCAGAAGCCGGGCAATCTCCTCCTCGCTGCGCGGAAAGGCCACCCAGTCCGGCGGATGGGGAACCTCGCGCAGGAACATCCGCAAAAGGTCAGGATAAGATTTGCCATAACTATGCGTCAGCCGGTCATAGGCGCTGGCGGATAAAAACCCGGCCAGCGCCGCGGGCGGGGCAATCCGCGGCGCGCGCAATTCGATCTCCGCCGCCCGCGGCGGGGCAATCTCGCGCGGGCTCCGTCCAAAGCGCCGCGCCGCCGATTTGCGAATCGCCTCAGCCTCTTCCGGCAAGAGCGCTTCATCCTCATAGCCCCAGCCCCAGAAGCGCAAGCGCCGCCGCCGCGACAAACTGTCGGCATGCTTCATGACCGCCCCGCCTTCGCCCGCGGATGCGCCTGCGCATAGGCCGCCAGCATCTGTTCGGAGTCGACTTTGGTGTAAATCTGCGTGGTCGACAGCGAGGCATGGCCCAGCAAATCCTGAATCACGCGCAAATCGCCGCCATGCGCAAGAAGATGCGTGGCGAAACTGTGCCGCAAAGCATGGGGCGTGGCGCTTTCCGGAAGCCCCAGGCGGCGGCGCAGCGTTGCGGTCAGTTTTTGCACCCGCCGCGCCCCCAGACGCGTCCCGCGGGCGCTGACAAACAGCGGACCCCCCGCCGCCAGATCAAACGGGCAAAGCCGGAGATAATCGCCCAGCGCCCGGCGGACGACCGGCAAAACCGGAACCAGGCGGGTGCGCCCGCCCTTGCCGGTGATCCGCAGCAGATCGGCGCGCGCCGCCTCGGCCTCCAGCCCCAGCGCCTCGCTGATCCGAAGCCCGCAGCCATACAGCACCCCCAGCAGGGCATGATCGCGCGCCCGCTGCCAGGCTGCCCCCGCCCCGCCCCCGGCTTCCTCGACCAGACGCAGCGCCCCCGCCTCGCTCAGCGCCCGGGGCAGGCGCGCCTTGCGCCGGGGCGTTGCGATCATGCTCAAAACCGAATCATCCCCCGCCCCCGCCCGCTTCAGATAGCGGTAGAAACTGCGAAGCGCAGCAAGCGTCCGGGCCAGCGTCGCGCCCTTCACCCCGGCCCGCGCCCGCGCCGCCAGAAAGGCGCGAAAATCAGCCGGCGCCAGATCGCGCAAATCCGCCAGCGAAGCCCGCCGCCCCAGATGGTCGGCCAGAAAATCCAAAAACCGGTCCAGATCCCGGCCATAGGCCGTGCACGTCGCCGCCGCCCTGCGCTGCTCGCCGGCCAGCTGGTCCAGCCAGCCGGCCCGCTGCGCGCCCAATGCATCTGCGCGCTTGCCCCCGCTCATAAGGCCGCGTTCATAAAAAAACACAGCGCATCATATGACCTGCCCGGTCTTCTTCCAGTCGGCCAGAAAGGCGGCCAGCCCGGTGTCGGTCAGAGGATGGCGAAAGCAGGCGCGAAAAACCGCCGGCGGCAAGGTCGCGCAATCCGCCCCGGCCAGAGCCGCCTCCCGAACGTGATCCACCGAGCGAATCGAGGCGGCCAGAATCTTCGTCTCCAGCCGGTAATTTTGGAAAATCCGCCGCATGTCCCGAATCACATCCATGCCCCGCTCCCCGGCATCGTCCAGCCGCCCGATAAAGGGCGAAACAAAAGAC
The DNA here is from genome assembly GCA_965204775.1 of Alphaproteobacteria bacterium. Taxonomy (GTDB): domain Bacteria; phylum Pseudomonadota; class Alphaproteobacteria; order JAPOUT01; genus CBDBFH01. The sequence goes on along the minus strand of CBDBFH010000019.1, from coordinate 100,653 downwards.
GCCCCCGCCTTCGCCGCCAGCAACGCCTGCGCCGCCGAAAAGCACAGCGTCACATTAACCGCATGACCCTTGCCCCGTAAAACCCGCGAAGCCGCCAGACCCGCTTCGGTCAAAGGAAGTTTGATCACAATATTGCCGGCAATCGCCGCCAGTTTCTCACCTTGCCGGACCATCTCCTGCCGGTCCGTCGCGGTCACCTCGGCGCTGACCGGGCCGGAAACGCTCGCACAGATTTTCTCCAGAACCGCAACCAGCTTCTCCCCGCTACGCGCAATCAGCGAGGGATTGGTCGTCACCCCGTCGATCAGGCCGCTCTTGGCCAAAGCGGCGATCTCTTCCCAATCGGCGCTGTCCAGGAAAAACTGCATTCCCAACTCCGCCTCCCCGCCTACTATGGGCCTACTATGCGTCTTGTGTGTGAGTCTGTCCACCGGCGCATGAAACCCGGCGGCCTGCGCCCCGCAATAACAGGAGGCTCCATGCGCTGCCGTGTTCTCGTCCCCCGCGCCGGGCCGGGCTTTTACGACTACCGCCTGCCGCCCGGCCTCGCGGTCCGGCCCGGCGATTTCGTCCGCGTCCCCTTGCGCCGCAGCGAGGTGACCGGCGTGGTCTGGGACCCTGCGCCGGAGTCCGCCCGCCGCCTCCCGCCTGAAAAACTGCGCCCCGTCCGCGAACGAATCGCACAGCCCGGCCTGCCCGATCTCCATCGCCGCTTTCTGGATTGGGCTACGCGCTATACGCTCGCCGCCCCCGGCGCGCTCTTACGCCTCAGCCTGAGCAGCCCGTCCCTGCTCGCCGCCAGCCCGCCCCGGCCCGTCCTCGCCCTCAATCCCGATCCGCCCGCCTTCCGCCTCACCGCGCCCCGCGCCCGCCTGCTCGCCGCCGCCCGCAAAAACCCGGCCCCCGCCGCGCAACTCGCCCGCGCCGCACAGGTCTCTCCGGCGGTCGTCGCCGGTCTGCGGCGTTGCCGGGCCTTGATCCCCCAAACCAGCCCGCCGGACGCCGAACCTCGCCCAATCCCCGCCCTGAATAATTTGCGCCTCTCGCCCCGGCAACAACAAATCGCCCGGCAGATTCGCGCCCGCTTCGCCCCCGCCGCCTTCGCCCCCTGCCTGCTCGACGGCGTCACCGGGGCGGGCAAAACCGAAGTCTATTTCGACACCATCGCCGCCGCCCTCGAACAGGGCCGGCAGGCGCTGGTTCTCCTGCCCGAAATCGCCCTCGCCGATTACTTCCTCGACCGCTTTCAGGCCTGCTTTAACGCCGCCCCCGCCCTGTTCCATTCCGCGCTGGGCCCCGGCCCGCGCCGCCGCGTCTGGCAGGGCGTCCTCAATGGCCGCCTGCGCGTCGTCATCGGCGCGCGCTCGGCGCTCTGGCTCCCCTTCAAAAATCTGGGCCTGATCGTGGTCGACGAAGAGCACGACGCCGCCTTCAAGCAGGAAGACGGCGTCTTCTACCAGGCCCGCGACATGGCCGTCGCCCGCGCCTTTCTCGGCAAGATTCCGGTCGTGCTCTCCTCGGCCACCCCGTCGCTGGAAAGCCTCGTCAATGCCGGGCGCGGGCGCTACGCGCATTTCCGCCTGCCCGCCCGCCACGGCGGCGCCCGCCTGCCCGCCATCGAAGCCCTCGATATGCGCCGCCAGCGCCTGCCCAAAGAGCGCTGGCTGTCCGCCCGCCTCCAGGACGAGATCGCCCGCACCCTCCGGCGCGGCGAACAGACGCTCTTGTTCCTCAACCGCCGCGGCTTCGCCCCGCTCATGCTCTGCCGCGCCTGCGGCCATCGCTTCGCCTGCCCCGATTGCACCGCCTGGCTGGTCGCGCATCTGCGCCCGGGCGCGCTTTTGTGTCATCATTGCGGCCATCGCCGGGCGCTCCCCTCGGTCTGTCCGGCCTGCCGCGCGACGGGCAAACTCGCCGCCTGCGGACCCGGAATCGAGCGCATCGCCGCCGAAGCCGCCGACCTCTTTCCGCAGGCCCGAATCACCTGCCTCGCCCGCGACCTGCCGCCCGAACCCGATCGGCGCGCCGCCATCTTCGCCGATATGCGCGCGCGCCGCATCGACATTCTGATCGGCACCCAGATCATCGCCAAAGGGCTGCATTTCCCCCACCTGACCCTGGCCGGAATCATCGACGCCGATCTGGGGCTGGCCAATGGCGATCTGCGCGCCGCCGAGCGCAGCTGGCAATTGCTGCAGCAGGTGGCGGGCCGCACCGGGCGGGCGCGCCATCCCGGACGCGCCCTTCTTCAGACTTATATGCCCGATCATCCGATGATTCGCGCGCTCACCGCCGGTGAGCGCGAGACCTTCCTCGCCCGCGAGAGCGCTCAGCGCCAAAAAATGCAACTGCCGCCCTTCGGCCATCTGGCTGCGATCATCGTCTCCGGCGCGGCGCTCGCCCCGGTCGAGCAGGCCGCCCGCGCTTTGGCCGCCCATGCCGCCAAAACCTTCCCCGCCTCCGTCCGCCTGCTGGGGCCCGCCCCCGCCCCCCTCGCCCGGCTGCGCGGGCGGCACCGCCTCCGTCTGCTGATCAAGGCCGCAACCGCCTCCGGCCTCCATGCCTGCGCCCGCGAATTGCAAAGCCGGTGTCCGCCGCCCGCCGGCGTGCGCATCGCCATCGACATCGATCCTTATCATTTCCTCTGACTTTCCGGTCTGCGCCTTGCGCGCGGCGAAGGTTCCGTGTTAGCAAGCGCGGGCGGTCCCGGACGGCGCGCCGGGCGAAGAGGGGGCGAGGCGGTGGCCAGCGATCAGTCCAGCACAAAAGCCGGAGCGCAAACCTCGTTCGATCCGGTCGCCCGGCGCTATGCCGCGGCGCTGTTTGATCTGGCCCGCCAGCGCCGCGTCCTCGACGACATTGCAGGCGATCTGGAGAAACTGTGCGCCGCGCTGGACGCCGCGCCTGCTCTCGCCGCCTTTTTCGCTGCTCCGGCCGCCGCCGCCCCGGCGCGCCGCGCCGGGCTGGAGGCGTTGCTCGCCCGCCTCGAACTGGGCGCTCTTGTCCAAAAATTCATTCTGACGCTGGCCGCCAATCGCCGGCTGGCCCATGTCCCGGCCATCGCCCGGGCCTTCCACGCCCTGCGCGCGCAAAGCGAAGGCCGGCGCGACGTCGAAGTCCTCGCCCCCGCCCCGCTCGCCCCGGCCCAGCGCCGCAAACTGGAAGCCCTGCTCCGGCGCGCCTTCGGCGGCAAAGACGCCGCGCTCCATATCCTCTATCGCCGCGATCCCGATCTTTTGGGCGGCCTGATCGTGCGCGCCGCCGGGCAGGAGATCGACGCCTCGCTGGCCGGCAAACTGCGCGCCATCTCCCAGCGCCTCGCCGCGTCCTCTCCCCCCGGCCAGCAGCGAACGCCAGACCCATGACCACCGGTTTGCGGGCAGAAGAAATCACCGCCCTGCTCAAAGAGCAGATCGAGGGCCTGGATCTGGGCGCCGCCCATGCCGAGACCGGACGGGTGCTTTCGGTCGGCGACGGAATCGCCCGCATCCACGGCCTGGCCAATGTGCAGGCCGGCGAGATGGTCGCCTTCGACAACGATGTGCGCGGCCTCGCCCTCAATCTGGAGAGCGGCAATGTCGGGGTGGTGATTTTCGGCTCCGAGCGCAGCATCCGCGAGGGCGACGCCGTCCGGCGCACCAAGGCCATCGTCGCCGCCCCCGCCGGCAAGACTCTGCTGGGCCGGGTGGTCGATCCATTGGGCCGCCCCCTCGACGGCAAGGGCGCGATCAAAGGCGAGGAACAGCGCCGGGTCGACGTAAAGGCCCCCGGCATCATCCCCCGCCGCTCGGTCCACGAACCCATGCAGACCGGCATCAAGGCGATCGACGCCCTGATCCCGATTGGCCGCGGCCAGCGCGAACTGATCATCGGCGACCGCCAGACCGGCAAGACCGCCATCGCCATAGACACAATTCTCAATCAAAAAGACGTCAATGCCGGCGCCGACCCGGCCCGCAAACTCTATTGCATCTATGTCGCCGTCGGCCAGAAGCGCTCCAGCGTCGCCCGCATCGTGCGCACACTGGAAGAAAACGGCGCCCTCGACTACACCATCATCGTCTCCGCCACCGCCTCCGATCCCGCTCCGCTCCAGTATCTCGCCCCCTTCACCGGCTGCGCCATGGGCGAATATTTCCGCGACAACGGCATGCACGCCCTGATCGTCTATGACGACCTGTCCAAACACGCCGTCGCCTACCGGCAGATGTCCCTCCTCCTGCGCCGCCCCCCCGGGCGCGAGGCCTATCCCGGCGACGTCTTCTATCTCCATTCCCGCCTGCTTGAGCGCGCCGCCAAACTCAATGACGATCATGGCGGCGGATCGCTCACCGCGCTGCCCATCGTCGAAACCCAGGCCAATGACGTCTCCGCCTATATCCCGACCAATGTCATCTCGATCACCGACGGACAGATTTTTCTGGAAACCGACCTCTTCTATCAAGGCGTGCGGCCCGCGCTCAATGTCGGCATTTCGGTCAGCCGCGTCGGCTCCGCCGCCCAGACCAAAGCCGTCAAGAAGGTCGCCGGACGCATCAAGGGGGAGCTCGCCCAATACCGCGAGATGGCCGCCTTCGCCCAATTCGGCTCCGACCTCGACGCCGCAACCCAGGCCCTCCTGCAGCGCGGCAGCCGCCTGACCGAATTGCTCAAGCAGGATCAATTCTCGCCCCTGCCGGTCGAAGAACAGGCGGCGGCGATCTTCGCCGGAGTCAACGGCTTCCTCGACGATCTGCCGGTCGAGGCCGTCCGCCGCTTTGAAAGCGGCCTGCTCGGAACCTTGCGCGCCCGCCACGCCCCGCTCCTCAAAGCCATCCGCGAAAGCAGCGATATATCCGAAGAGAGCGAGAAACAATTGCGCGCCGCCATCGCCGCTTTCGCCAAAACCTTCTCCTGACCCCGCCGCCCCATGCCCGGTTTGAAAGATTTGCGCAACCGAATCGCTTCGGTCGACTCGACGCGCAAGATCACCCGCGCCATGCAGATGGTCGCCGCCTCCAAATTGCGCCGCGCGCAAGAGGCGGTCCTCGCCGCCCGCGCCTATTCCGGCCTGATGGCCGATCTGCTCGCCCGCGCCGCCGCCCGCGCGCAGGCCGGAAGCCTGCCGCCTGAAACCCGCGCCCTGCTGCTGGGCGCGCCCGCGCCGCCGCGCGAGCTCCTCCTCGTCGCCACCGCCGCCCGCGGGCTGTGCGGCGGCTTCAACGCCGCGATCACCCGCGCCGCCCGCCGCCATGCCGCAAAAGCCCGCGAACAGGGCCGCGAGATCGCCTTCCTGTGCGTCGGCAAAAAAGGCGCCGAAGCCCTCAAGCGCGAATGGGAGGCGCAGATCCAAGACGTCGTCGCTCTGCCCGCCCGGCGCGAAGACCTCCTGCCGCTCGCCCAAAATCTGGCCCGGCAGATAATCGGCCAGGCCGCCGGGCAGGGGCCCGCCGCCGGGCGGGGGTCCGCCACCGGGCAGGGGCCCGCCGCTGGGCGGGGGTCCGCCTCCGGGCAGGGGCCCGCCTCCGGACGCGCCCAAACCTGTACGTTTTTTTATTCCCGCTTCGAATCGGTCCTCGTCCAGACCCCGCAGAGTCTGCGCCTGCTTCCCGCCCGCCCGGCGCCCGCGCCGCCCGCCCCGGGGCCTCGGCCGCTTTGCGGCTATGAGCCCGACGAGGCCACCCTCCTCAACGCGCTCATCCCCCGCGCCCTCGCCCAGCAGATCTTTCAGGGCCTGCTCGAAAACGCCGCCAGCGAGCAGGGCGCGCGCATGACCGCCATGGACAACGCCACCCGCAACGCCAACGATATGATCGGCGCCTTGTCGATCACCTATAACCGAACCCGGCAGGCGCTGATCACCCGCGAACTGGTCGAAATCATCTCCGGGGCCGAAGCCCTTTAGATCTTGCCGGGCAGCACAGGAGACTCACCATGAACAAAACCATCTCCAAAACCGGACAGAAGTCCGCCACCGGGCGGGGGTCCGCCACCGGACGGGTCGCACAGGTGATCGGCGCGGTGGTCGACGTCGAATTCGACGGCGAACTGCCCCCGATCCTAAATGCGCTGGAGACCGACAATCAGGGGCGGCGGCTGGTTCTGGAGACCGCGCAGCATCTGGGCGAGAATATGGTCCGCGCCGTCGCCATGGATTCGACCGAAGGCCTCGCCCGCAGCACGCCGGTGCGCGACACCGGCAGGCCAATCGAGATTCCGGTCGGACCCGAAACGCTGGGCCGCATCATGAATGTCATCGGCGAGCCGGTCGATGAGGCCGGTCCGGTCCGCGCCCGCGCCGCGCGCGCCATTCATCAAGACGCCCCCGCCTTCACCGAGCAGTCGACCGAAACCGAAATCCTGATCACCGGCATCAAGGTGGTCGATCTGCTCGCCCCCTACGCCAAGGGCGGCAAGATCGGCCTGTTCGGCGGCGCCGGAGTCGGCAAGACGGTTCTCATACAGGAACTCATCAACAATATCGCCAAGGCGCATGGCGGCTATTCGGTCTTCGCCGGAGTCGGCGAGCGCACCCGCGAGGGCAACGACCTCTATTGGGAAATGATCGAATCCGGCGTCAACAAGGAAAAAGGCGGCGAAGGCTCGAAATGCGCCCTGATCTACGGCCAGATGAACGAGCCGCCCGGCGCCCGCGCCCGCGTCGGCCTGGCCGGGCTGACCGTCGCCGAGTCCTTCCGCGATCAGGGGCAGGACGTCCTCTTCTTCGTCGACAATATTTTCCGCTTCACCCAGGCCGGGGCCGAAGTCTCCGCCCTGTTGGGGCGCATCCCCTCCGCGGTCGGCTATCAGCCCACGCTGGCCACCGATATGGGCGCGCTGCAGGAGCGCATCACCTCGACCACCCGCGGCTCGATCACCTCGGTGCAGGCGATCTACGTCCCCGCCGACGACCTCACCGACCCCGCCCCGGCCACCTCCTTCGCCCATCTGGACGCCACCACCGTCCTGTCGCGGGCCATCTCGGAAAAGGGCATCTATCCCGCGGTCGATCCGCTCGATTCGACCAGCCGGGTCCTCGAGCCGCGGGTGGTCGGACAGACCCATTATCAAACCGCGCGCCGCGTGCAGGAAATCCTCCAGCGCTACAAGGCCCTGCAGGACATCATCGCCATTCTGGGGATGGATGAATTGTCCGAAGAAGACAAACTGACCGTCGCCCGCGCCCGAAAGATCGAACGCTTTTTGTCCCAGCCCTTCTACACCGCCGAAGTCTTCACCGGCTCGCCCGGCCAGCTGGTCGGCCTGGAAGACACCATCAAGGGCTTCCGCGGCCTGTGCGAAGGCGACTATGATCATCTGCCCGAAATCGCCTTCTATATGGTTGGAACCATTGAGCAGGCGGTCGAAAAGGCCAAGCAGCTGGCCCGGCAGGCCGCCTGAGCCCATGCCAGTGAGTCAGTTCACCTGCGATCTGGTGACCCCGCAGCGCCGAATCCGGCGCGGCCCCGCCCGCATGGTGACCGCGCCGGGTCTGGAAGGCGAATTCGGCGCGCTGCCTCATGCCGCCCCTTTCGCGACCTTGCTGCGCCCCGGCCTGCTCGTGATCGAAACGCCGCAGGACGGGCGGCGGAAATTTTTCGTCTCCGGCGGTTTTGCCGAGATCGGGCCGGAGCATGTCGTGATTCTGGCCGATGAGGCGCTGGCGCTGGAGGGTCTGGAGCGCGCCGGACTGGAGGCGGATCTGGCTCGCGCCCGCGACGATCAGGCCAATGCCCGCAGCCCCGAACGGCGCGCCCAGGCCGCCCGGGAAGCCGCCAGACTGGCCGCCCTGCGCGCCGCGCTCGCCCGCGCCTAAGGCGCGCCTGACCGGCTTTGCGCAAAACGCCCGAACTCCTCGGTCAACCGCGCGTAAAGCCCCCGCTTGAAGGGAACCACCAGATCAATCGCTTCTTTCAGATCGCGCCAGGCCCAGCGCCCGAATTCCGGAACGGCCCCGCCCGCCGACAAGTTGAACTCGCTGTCCTCGCCTTCGAAGCGCATCGCAAACCATCGTTGTTTTTGGCCGCTAAAGCCGGGCAGAACCCGTCCGATCAGCTCGGCGGGCAGATCATAGGTCAGCCACTCCCGGCTGCGGGCCAGCAGGCGGACATGGCGCGCCCCGGTCTCCTCAAATAATTCGCGCCGCGCCGCCGCCGCCGCCGTCTCGCCCGGATCAATCCCGCCTTGCGGAAACTGCCAGCGCGCCGCCGCCGGGTCCGGCATCATCTCCAGACGCCGCTCGCCCATCCAGACCTGCCCGCCCCGGCTGAACAGAACGACCCCAACCCCCAGCCGGTAAGGCAGGCGGCGCATGGAGGCGCCGCGCGCCTAGCGGTTTTGCGCGGCCTGCGCCGCCCGCCCGTTCTTGTCCATGCCCCGCAGCAATTCCAGCGCATAATTGAGCTGCGCGTCGCGGTCGCGCTCCGGCGGAATATAAGAAGCCGACCCCGACCGCGTCTTGCCCCCGCCGCCGGCGCCGCTCTCGCCGCCGTCCAGATAGCCGCGCAGATCGGTCTCGCCGGTGATCCCCAGCTTGTCCTTCTCCTCTTCGGTCAAAACCTGCTCGACCACAATGTCCGGCTCCACCCCCACCGCCTGAATCCGCTGCCCCGACGGCGTGTAATAGCGCGCCGTGGTCAGGCGCAGAGCGCCGTTGTCGCCGCCCAGCGACTTGATCGTCTGCACCGATCCCTTGCCAAAGGACAGCGTCCCCAAAATCACCGCCCGGCGCTGATCTTGCAGCGCCCCGGCGACAATCTCCGAGGCCGAAGCCGAACCGCCATTGATCAAAACAATCACCGGACGGCCCTGGGTCAAGTCGCCCCGCCGCGCATTGTAGCGCTCCCCGGCCCGCCCGTCGCGCTGGCGGGTCGAGACGATCTCGCCCCCCTCCAGAAAAATATCCGCCACCGCCACCGCCTGATCCAGCAGCCCGCCCGGATTGTTGCGCAAGTCCAGAATATAGCCGATCACCCCACCGCGCTCCGACTGCAGTTTCCCAATCTCGCGCCGCAGCGCGCGCGCCGCCTGATCATTGAACGTCGTCACCCGCAAATAGCCGACCCGGCCCTCGCGCCGCGCCGAAACCGAGCGCAGTTTGATCACAGCGCGCACAATGCGAACCTTCAGCGCCTTGTCCGCCCCCTCGCGGCGCACGGTCAGGACAATCGCCGTCCCCTTCTTGCCCCGCATCTTCTCAACCGCCTCCGACAGGGTCAGACCCTGAATCGACTCCCCGTCCAGATGGGTGATGATGTCTCCGGCCAGCATCCCCGCCCGCGCCGCCGGCGTTTCGTCAATCGGCGCAATCACCTTCACAAAGCCCTGGTCCATGGTCACCTCCAGACCCAGGCCGCCAAACTCGCCCCGCGTGTAAATCTGCATGTTCCGGTAATTGTCCGGCTCCAGATAGGCCGAATGCGGGTCCAGCGAAGACAGCATCCCCTTGATCGCCGCCTTGATCAGCGCAACATCGTCGGTCGGCTCGACATAGTCCGCCCGCACCGTCTCGAAGACTTCGCCGAACAGGTCGAAATAGCGGTAAATCTCCGCATCCGACGCCCGCGCCGCCGGGCTGCGGTCCAGATAGAGCAAAACACCAAAAACAATCGCCAGCGTGCTGCTCGCCGCCGCAATCAGGGAGGGCCATCTCTGGCGAAAGAAAGGTTGCATCTTCAAAACTCAAGAAAAAAGGGCAGGGACAGCGACCAGTCCGAATCGATCAGGAGAAGCGGATTAACCGGACGCCCGTCCTTGCGCACCTCCAGATACAGCTCCTCGCGCGCCGCCCGCCTGCGCTTGCGCATCCGCCCCACCGGCGCGCCGGCCTCGACCGACTCCCCGAGGCGGGCGGTCAGACGACCCAACCCGGTCAGAAGAATATGATAGCCGCCCGGCGCCTCCAGGATCAAGACCCCGCCATAGGCCCGGAACGGCCCGGCAAACACCACCCGCCCCGCCGCCGGGGCGACCACCTGTCCGTCGTTCAGCGCGCTCAGCCGCACCCCTTGCCCCGGCGCGGCGTCGGGCGTGGGCGTTTGCCCAAAGGACGCGACCAAAAACCCCTCCACCGGGCGGCGCAGGCGCAAGCCGCCGCCGCCCCGCCCCGCCCCGCCCGCCAGCCGGTCCAGCGCCGCGGCCAGCCCGGTCAGGTCCTGCGCCCCGCGCACCAGCGCTTCTTGCCGCCGCCGCTGCGCGCGCGCATCGGGCGCGGCGGGCCGGGCCGCCAGCATCTCGTCCAGAACTTTGTGCAGCCGGGCGAGCGCGCCATGTTCGGCAAAAAGTTTCTTTTGCGCCGCCGCGCTGTCTGCGCGCAGGCGCGCCGCCAGCGCGGCTTGCGCGGCCAGCGCGCGCAACTGCACCGTCGCCGTCGCGCGCAGGCGGCGCAAAACCAGCCCGCCGCGCAGCCGGTCCAGAGCCTCCTCCGGCTTCGATCTGCCCGGCTCCGGCGAAAGGGCCAGCCGGATCAAACTGCGCAGCATCGCGCGCCGCGCCTGCCGTCCGGCGCCCAAATCCGCCTCAAGCGCGGCGCGCGCCTCCTCCAGCTCGGCCAGCTGCGCTCCCAGCCGCGTGATCGCGCCTTCGCGCGCCTGAATCGCCCGCGCGGCCTGCGCCCGCTTCTCCGCCAAATCCCGCGCCGCCTGCGCGCCCGCGCTCCCAGCCCAGCCCAGCCCGGCCAGCCCGGCCAGCAATGCGCAAACAAGCCATGCGCGGGGAAAAAAGAAAAAAATCGCCCGAAAAACCTGCACCGCGCCGCTTTATTCTGTCATGATTCCTCGCCGGACAAACTAGCAGGACGCCGCGCATGACTCAAAACGGGCAGAGACGCTCCAAAAGCGAGGTTGCGCTCTTGCGCCCCGCCGATCATATCGCCGTGATCGAAATGCGCCGCCCGCCGCATAATTTTTTCGACGATTCCCTGATCGGCCAAATCGCCGACGCCTATGAGACTCTGGATGCCGATCCGCAGATTCGGGCCGTCGTTCTGGCCGCGCAAGGCCGCTCCTTTTGCGCCGGGGCGCAATTCAACGCCGGGGCGGCCTCTTCCGGCCCCGGCGATGTGCCCGCGCTTTATGCGCAAGCCGCCCGCCTGTTTGCCGGGGTCAAGCCGCTGATCGCCGCCGTGCAGGGCCCGGCGGTCGGCGGCGGCTTCGGCCTGGCCCTGGCCGCCGACTTCCGCATCGCCGCGCCGCAAGCGCGTTTCTGGGCCAATTTCGTCCAGCTCGGATTCCATCCCGGCTTCGCCCTCACCCAAACCCTGCCCCGCCTGATCGGCCCGCAAAAGGCCGCCCTCCTCATGCTCACCGCCCGCCGTCTGTCCGGCTCCGAAGCCCTCGCATGGGGCATCGCCGACGCCCTCGCCCCGGCGGACCAGCTGCGCGAAGCCGCGCTGGCGCTGGCCGCCGAAATCGCCGCCCAGGCCCCGCTGGCCGTCGCCGCCACCCGCGCCAGCCTGCGCCGCAGCCTCGCCGCCCAAGCCGCCCGCGCCATGAAACATGAGTGGGAACAGCAGGCCCGCCTCGCCCAAACCCGGGACCATCAAGAAGGCGTGCGCGCCGTCGCCGAACGCCGCCCCGGACGCTTCACCGGACGCTGAAGCCCCGCCGCGGCATGCTATAGTCGCGCCATGCCGTCCCGCGCCAGCCCAATCGCCGAAAAAGACCCCGCCCGGCCCAGCGCCGAACACAGCGCCGATCTCGTCCGCATCTATCGCGACATGCTCCTGATCCGCCGCTTCGAGCAAAAAGCCGGACAAATGTATGCCACCGGCGTAATCAGCGGCTTTTGCCATCTTTATATCGGACAGGAGGCGGTCGTCGTCGGCCTGGAACACGCCCGCGACCCCGCCGACCAGATCATCACCGGCTACCGCGATCACGGCCATATGCTCGCCTGCGGCATGGACCCCAGGCGGGTGATGGCCGAACTCACCGGACGGCGCGATGGCTATGCCCGCGGGCTGGGCGGCTCAATGCATATGTTCGCGCCCGAAAAAAACTTCTTCGGCGGCCACGGCATTGTCGGCGCGCAGGTTCCGATCGGCTCCGGAATCGCCTTCGCCAACGCCTATCTGGGCCGCAAGGCGGTCTGCATCACCTCCTTTGGCGACGGCGCCGCCAATCAGGGGCAGGTCTATGAAAGCTTCAACATGGCCGCGCTGTGGAAACTGCCGATCCTCTACGTCATCGAAAACAACCGCTACGCCATGGGCACCAGCCTGGAGCGGGCCAGCGCCCAGACCGACCTGTCGCGGCGCGGCCTCAGTTTCGGGATTCCCGGCGCGCAGGTCGACGGCATGGATGCCGAAGCCGTCCTCGCCGCCGCCTGCGCCGCCCTCGACTGGTGCCGCTCCGGCCGCGGGCCCTATATTCTGGAAATGCAGACCTATCGCTATGGCGGCCATTCCATGTCCGACCCGGCCAAATACCGCTCCCGCGACGAAGTGCGCGAAGTGCGCGAACACCATGATCCGCTCGCCCATATGCGCGAGACCCTCGCCGAGCGCGGCCTGGCCGGGCCCGAGGCCTTCGACGCCTTCGACGCCGAAATGCGCGCGCGGGTCGAAGACGCCGCCGCCTTCGCCCTCGAAAACCCGCCGCCCGGACCCGAACGGCTCGATGCCTATGTCTTCGCCCCCCTCCGGCCCTGAAACATCCTGACCCCCGCCGTTCTTTGCGCCCATGCCGGTTCCGATCACCATGCCCGCCCTCTCGCCGACCATGGAAGAAGGCGTCCTTGCGCTGTGGCGCGTGAAAGAAGGCGACGCCGTCAAGGCCGGAGACGTAATCGGCGAGATCGAGACCGACAAGGCGGTGATGGAACTGGAGGCCCCCGGCGACGGCCGAATCGGCAAACTGGTCCTCGCCGCTTCTCCCCAGCCGGTCGCGGTCAACCGCCTGATCGCCATCCTGCTTCTGGAGGGCGAGGATGAGTCGGCCATGAACCGGCTGCTCGCCGCCCCGCCGCCGGCCTCCGCTCCGGCTCCGCCTGCCGCCGCCCCGCGCTCCGCGCCTGCACCCGCCGCCGCCCCGCGCCCCCTCAACATTGAGGAGCAGGCCGGGGTCGAAACCAGCGTGCGCGACGCCTTGCGCGATGCTTTGGCCGAAGAAATGCGCCGCGACCCCAAGGTCTTTTTGATCGGCGAGGAAGTCGGCGCCTATGAGGGCGCTTACAAGGTCACCCGCGGTCTGCTCCGGGAGTTCGGCGAAAAACGGGTCATCGACACGCCGGTCACCGAACATGGCTTCGCCGGACTGGGAGTCGGCGCCGCCTTCGCCGGACTGCGCCCGGTCGTCGAATTCATGACGTTTAATTTCGCCATGCAGGCGATCGACCAAATCGTCAATTCGGCGGCCAAGACGTTTTACATGTCGGGCGGGGTCCAGCCCTGCCCGATCGTCTTTCGCGGCCCCAACGGACCGGCCCCGCGCGCCGCCGCCCAGCACAGCCAGGATTATTCCAGCTGGTATGCCCATGTCCCCGGCCTCAAACTCGTCGCCCCCTACGCCGCCGCCGACGCCAAGGGACTCCTCAAAGCCGCCATCCGCGACCCCAATCCGGTGATCGTGCTCGAAAGCGAAAGACTCTATGGCCGCCGCTTCCCGGTCCCCGAAGGCGAGCATCTGGTCCCGATCGGCAAGGCCCGCCTCTGGCGGCGGGGCGATGACGCCACCCTGGTCAGCTACAGCCATGCGCTCGCCGCCACGCTCGAAGCCGCCGACCAGCTGGCCGGGCAGGGAATCGCCTGCGACGTAATCGATCTGCGCTCGCTGCGCCCGCTCGATCTGGACGCCGTGCTCGCCTCGCTGCGCCGCACCCACCGGCTGGTGATCGTCGAAGAGGGCTGGCCGGTCTGCAATATCTCGGCTGAAATCGCCGCCGCCGCCGCCTTCCACGCCTTCGACGATCTCGACGCCCCCCCGATCCGGATCAGCGGCAAGGACGTCCCCATGCCCTATGCCGCCAATCTGGAGAGCCTGGCCTTGCCGGGGCCGGAAGAGATTATCGCCGCTGTCCGGCAGGTTTGCTGCCGGTGAGCCGCCCGCCCCCGTCCAGCCCTTATGCCCGTGCGCTCGCCGCCCGGCGCGGGATTGATCTCGCCGCCCTGCGCGGCTCGGGGCCCGGGGGGAGAATCATCGCCCGCGACCTCGACGCCGCGCCGCCTACCGCCGCCGCCACCGCTCCGGCCCCGCCTGACCCCCGGCTCTTCTATGATCCCGCCCGCTTCACCGAAGCGCCGCCGACCACCATGCGCCGGGCCATCGCCCGGCGGATGGCCGCCTCTTTCCGCGAGATTCCGCATTTCGCCCTCACCATCGACTGCGGCATGGACGCGCTGCTTGATCTGCGCGCCCGGATCAATGCCGCAACCGAGCGCCGCTTCAGCCTCAATGACTTTCTCCTTCGCGCCGCCGCCCTCGCCTTGATGGAGGTTCCGGACGTAAATGTCAGTTTCGCCCGGGACGCGGTCCTGCGCCACGCCCATGCCGATATCTCCTTCGCCCTGGCGCTGCCCGGCGGGCTGGTGACTCCGATCATCCGCGACGCCGAGCAAAAGCCGGTGCCCCGCATTTCACAGGAAGTCCGCGCGCTGACCGCGCGCGCGCGCGCCGCGCGGCTGGCTCCGGAAGACTATGAAGGCGGAACCTTCACCCTGTCCAATCTGGGCATGTTCGGCCTGCGCGCCTTTACCGCGATCATCAATCCGCCTCAGGCCGCCGTCCTCACCGCCGCCGCCGCCCTTGAGGATGGCGGCAAAAAAGTCATGCAGGCGAGTTTGTGCTGCGATCATCGCGCCATCGACGGCGCCGCCGGGGCGCGCTTTCTGCAAGCCTTCCGCGATCTGGTCGAAGCGCCGATCCTGCTCGCCGCCTGACCCCTTCAGCTGCTGCGCATGAATGCGGCAATCGCCTGCGCCAGTTCTTCGCCCTTGTCCTCCTGCAGAAAATGCCCGGCCCCTTCAATGGTCGTATGCGGCTGGCCTTGAGCGCCGGGAACCTTCTCCTGAAACCTCTTCTCGCCGCCGCGCGTCACCGGATCGCCGTCGCTGAAGGCGGTCAAAACCGGCTTGGTCATCCGCTCCAGAATCTTCCAGGCCGCCTTGTTCTCGGCGACCTGCGCATGATCGGGCGTGATCGGCACCAGCGCCGGAAACTGCCGCGCCCCGGCCTTGTAGGAGTCGTCGGGAAAAGGCGCGTCATAGGCCGCCTGGATCTCCCCGGAAAAACCCCCCGCCGTGCCCATCTTGACGATCTCGCCGATATGAAACTCCGGCGTGTTCTGGCTGAACTCAAGCCACTGCTTGAACGCCGCCCCCGCCCCCGCCCCGGTCGGCAGGCCGGTATTGCCCACGACAATCCGCGCAAACCGGTCCGGCATCGCCGTCGCCAGCCGCAGGCCGATCAGCCCGCCCCAGTCCTGGCCGAATAACGTCAGATTTTGGCCGTCCATCTTCTCCAGCCATTCGCGCATCCAGCCGATATGGCGGCCATAGGTGTAATCGCTGCGCTGCGCCGGTTTGTCCGAGCGCCCGAAGCCGATCAGGTCCGGCGCGAGAACCCGAAACCCGGCCTCGACAAAAACCGGAATCATTTTGCGGTAGAGGTAGCACCAGCTGGGCTCGCCATGCAGGCACAAAACGGTCTCGCCCGCATCGCGCGGCCCCTCGTCCAGATAATGAACCCGCAAACGCCCGCCCTCGCCGTCAATCTCGCAATAATGCGGGGCAAAGGCAAAGCCGGGAAGATTTTCAAAGCGCGTCTCAGGCGTGCGCAAGATTTTCATGGGGTTGTTTTCCTCCCTCGTTACGCGCCGCCAGTATAGCCGCGCGCGCGCTGATCTTCAAAACCAAACAACAGGCTGTAGAGAACCGGGATCACCCCCAGACTCAAGGCCGTCCCGACGATCAGGCCGCCGATAATCACCACCGTCATCGAAAACCAGAAAGCCCCGCCAAACAGCATCAAGGGCACCAGGCCCAGCGAGGTCGTCACCGTGGTCATGATGATCGGGCGCGCCCGGGTCCGGGCGGCGGCGACCACCGCATCATGCACGCTCCCGCCCGCCTGCCGGTTGCGGTCGATCCGGTCGATCAGAACAATCCCGTTGTTGAGAATGATCCCGCCCAGACTGAGCAGGCCCAAAATGGCGACAAAATCGAAAAACGCTCCGGTCAGCAAAAGTCCGGCGCTGGCCCCGATGATGATCAGCGGAATGGTCAGGGCCACGATCGCCGGACGGCGGAACGAATTGAACTGCCAGATCAGCAAGGCGATGATTCCGACCAGGCAATGGGGCATGTAGCGAAACAGGGCGCCATTGGCCTCCTGCGAGGCCTTGATCTCGCCCTCGACGCTCATCTCCAGATCTGCAGGCAGATCAAGGGCGGTCAGGCCGGGCTGGACGTCCTCGTAGAATTCGGCCGCCTGCAAGTCGGGATGAAAAGCGGAAACGGTGATCGCCCGGCGCTGGTTGAATCGCTTGATCCGGTAGGGGACGGCCGCGCCGGAAAAATCGGCGACCTGCAAAAGCGGAACGGCAACCTTGCGCGAGGAGGAAAAAACGGTCAGCGCGCGCAGCTGATCGAAATTGTCGCGCTGCGTTTCCCCGGCCCGGATCACAATCGGAATCACGGTGTCATAGTCGCGGTAATCGGTAATGTGCAGGCCGTCGAAACTGGCGGCCAGCGTCCGGGCGATGTCTTCGCTGGTCACGCCGGCGCGGCGCGCGCGCTGCTGATCGATCTCGACATGGGCTTCGAGAATCGGGGTGTCCCAGTCGCCCCGGATATAGCGCGCGCCCGCCCTGGCGCGAAAGATGCCCTCAACCGCTTCGCCCGCCGCCGCCAGATCGGCGATCCGCTCGCCGGTGAGGCGAATCGAAACCGTTCCCGGCGCGGTCGCGCCCAGAAACAGGCGCTCGGCCCGCGCCCGCATCCCCGGCAAATTGGCCGCGCTCCAGGCCCCGATTCTCTCCATCACCGGCGCCACCTCGTGCGGCGCGCCCAGCGTGACAACGGCGAAGGCGACATGGGGGTCGGCGTCAACCGGCGACAGGGCCAGGAAAAAGCGCGGGCCGCCGTCGGCAACATAAATGACATGGCGGACAACCTCCGGATTCTCTTCGGCATCGGCCAGCCATTGCGACAGCCGGGTCGCCTGGGCCAGGGTTGCGCGCGCTTCCGTGCCCGCCGGAAGCTTCAGGTGAACCACTATCTGGGCGCGGTCGGAGTTGGGCATCAGGCGCGGGGTGACAAAAGACAGGCCGAAAAGGGCAAGCGCCAGCAGCGCGCCGGTCGCGCCCAGAAAGGCAAACCGGTGGCGCAGGCAGACTTCAAGAGCGCGGACGTACCCGTCCAGCCCGGCGCTCCCGCCGGCGTTCCCTGTGCGTGCCGCCGGCAAAAAACGGCGGCACATCGCCGGCGTCACCGTGATCGACAGGAGCCATGAGGCAAGCAGCGAGAGCGCCACCACCTGCGTCAAGGCTCCGACATATTCCGCCGCCGTGTCTTCGGCCAGAATCAGAGGCAGGAAGGCCAGCACCGTCGTCAGAGTCGAGCACAGCAGGGGCAGAGCCAGCTCCGCTCCGGCGGCAATCGCCGCCGCCCGCGCATCTTCCCCCCGGCCCAGGCGCGCCTGAATGTTCTCGGCGACGACAATGCCGTTATCCACCAGCAGGCCCAGGGCGATGATCACCGCGGCAATCGAAATCCGGTGCAGCGGAATCTCGAGCAGCGCCATGCCGATCAGCGCCGCCAGAATCGTCAGGGGCACGATCGCCCCGACAACAAGACCGGTTCTGATCCCCAGAAAGAAGATCACCACAATCAAAACCGTGGCCAGCGTCTGCAGCAAATTGATCACCGCATCATTGATCGCCGCCGCAACCCGCGGCGGCTGATAGGTTGCCAGATCAAGACTCATCCCCAAAGGCAGGCTCTGGCGCAGGCGGCGGACTTCCTGCTCGAAGGCTTCGGCAAAACTGCCGATCGCCACCCCCGGACTCATCGAGACCGCCAGCACCACTGCCGCCCGCCCGTTGAACAGAACCGGCTTGTCCGGCGGATCAATCGCCCCGCGCCGAATCGCAACCACATCGCGCAGATAAACCTGCTGCTCGCGCTCCCCAATCCAGATCGCCAGATCGGCGATCTCCTCCAGCGAACGGAAATCGCCGCTTGCCTGAATCCCGATCTGCTGCCCGAAAGCGGTCAGCGTCCCGGCGGGCAAAAGAACGTTCTGGCTGCTCAGCGCCTGCGCCAGCTGCTGTGGATCAAGACCGAACTGCGACAATTTTCCAGGGTCGAATTCCAGCCAGATGCGCTCCTCCTGCACCCCGTGCAGATCGATCCGGGCGACCAGCGGCAGCGCGCCCAGGCCGTCGCGCACCCGGCGGGCTTCGCGGCGCAGCTCGCCGGCCGTAAAACCGGGGCCGGTCAGCGCCAGGGTCGCCACCGCCACCCGTCCGTAATCATCATTGACGAAAGGCCCCTGCACGCCCTGCGGCAGGCGCGGGCGCAGGGCCTCCATTTTGTTACGCAGATCGCTCCAGATCGGCTCCAGATCAAAATAGCGATCCTCAACTGAAATCTTGACCAGGGCGCGCCCCCGCGTCGAGATCGACTCGACATCGCTGACTTCAGCGATCTGCTTGGCCTCCTCTTCAATCGGCCGCGCGATCAGGGCTTCGATCCGCTCCGCCGGCAGGCCGGGAAAGTGGGCGCTGACCGCCGCCGTGCGAATCGTGATCTCCGGGTCTTCCCGGCTGGGATGAATGGTGAAGTCGGCCAGACCCCAGACAACCAGCACCAGGCAGGCAAACAGAGTCAGCCGGGAGCGGTCGAGGGCAAAGCGGGTCAGGGCGTTCATTGCCCCGGGGCGCCGCCGCCGGGCGCGGGCTGCCACAGGCGCACCTTCATGCCGTCATGCAAAAGCCCCGTCCCGGCGCTAATCAGACGCTCGCCGGCTTGCAGACCGGCGAAGACTTCAATCCGGTTGCCGCGCACCCCGCCGATCTCGATCAGGCGCCGCCTGGCGCAGGCGCACGCCGCGTCATAGACATAGACCGGCGCTGCTCCCGGCCCCTGTCCGCCGGCGCGGTCGGACAGCGCGCCGCGCAACGACAGCGCCGGGAGCGGAATCAGAAAAACCACCCGCGCCGCGCCGGCCTCCTCCCCCGCCGGGGCGCGGGCAAACTCAAAGCCGGCGCTCGCCGTCATCCCCGGCCGCAAATCGGGATGCGTCCCGGTCAAGCGTATGGTGACTTCAAACGCATTGCCGGTTAAAGCTTCCGAGTCGATCCTGGCAACAACCCCGCCCAGCCTGATCTGCGGCTGGCCGGGAAAGGAGACCGCAACCGCCTGCCCGTAATCAACCTGCGTGATCAGAGTCTCGGGCACCAGCACGCGCACCTCCAGGGCCGCGACCGTCTCCAGCGTGAACAAACTCTGTCCCCCCTTCACCTCGGTAAAGGGATCAACCTCGCGCACCGCAATCCGCCCGCCAAAAGGCGCGCGCAAAACTGTGCGCTCCAGATCGCGCACCGCCTGGGCCAGGCGGCTTTCGGCAACCCCGGCTTCGCCCTGCGCGGTATCGTAGGCGGCTTGCGCCTTGTCCAGCGCCGCGCGCGCAACCAGATCCTTGTCGAACAAGATCCGTTTGCGCCGCAATTCCTCCTGTGCTTCCTGCACCCGCCCGCGCGCCGCGCCCAGCTGGGCCTGGGCGGCGCCCCGGACCAATTCGAAATCGCGCGTTTCAAGGCGGGCCAAAGGTTGATCCTTGACCACCCGGTCGCCCTGGTCGGCCAGAACCTCGCTGACCCGCCCGCCCGCCGGAAAACTCAACTGGCTGCGCCCGGCGGCAGCCAGCTTGCCCGACAAGGCCCGCCGCTCCCCGCCCCCGGCAGGGCGAACCACTTCGTATTTGACCGCCGGAACCGGAGCCGGAAGAGTCCGGTTGTCCTCCTCCGCACAGCCGGGAAGCGTCAGGGCGGCCAAGGCGCCCGCCGCGCGCAACAATCGTCCGGTCATTCTCACCCCTCCCGCGCCTGCTCTGCTTTGGAAAAACCGGCAGGAAGGATAGCAAAAAACAGCGAAATAAACTTTCCAATCGCGCCGGTTTGCTCTTATCCTTTGCCCCGTCCCCGTCAGGCGGACAGGAAGGAAACAGGCATGGAGCGCAGAGACTTTCTTAAAATCATGGCCTCGAGCGGCATCGCCGCGCTCTTCCCCGCCGCGTGCCGCTCATGGCCGGGCGGCCCGGAGGCTCTGGCGGCAAGCGACGCCATCACCCAGGCCGCTCTCGTCGCCCGGGGCGAAGCCAGCGCGGCGGAACTGGTCGCCGCCGCCATCGAGCGCATCCGGCGCATCGATCCGGCGCTCAATGCGGTCGTCACCCGAACCTTCGCCCGCGCCCGGGCGCGGGCCGAAGCCGCCCGCACCGGCGGGCCCCTCTGGGGCGTCCCCTATCTCCTCAAGGACCTCAACCCCTATCGCGGCGCGCGCTTCACCCGGGGCTCGCGCATGTTCAAAAATGACGTCGCCGACTGGCAATCGCCCTATACCGACAAAACCGAAGATCAGGGGCTGATCGTCCTCGGCAAAACCAACACTCCTGAATTCGGCCTGATGGCAACCACCGAATCCCTGGCGCTGGGAGCCTGCCGCAATCCCTGGAATCTCGCCCACTCGTCCGGCGGCTCCTCGGGCGGGGCGGCGGCGGCGGTCGCCGCCCGCCTCGTCCCCGCCGCGCAGGCCAGCGACGGCGGCGGCTCCATCCGAATCCCCGCCGCCGCCTGCGGCCTTTTCGGCCTCAAACCCTCGCGCGGACGCTTTCCCCGGCAGGCGCAGGACACCCGTCCGATCTGGCCCTTGTCGATCTCCCACCCCCTCAGCTGGTCGGTGCGCGACAGCGCCTTGCTCCTCGCCTTGACCGAGCGCCCCGACGGGCCTTTGCCCCCTGTCGGCTTCGTCGAGGGGCCGGGCAAAAAGCGCCTTGAAATCGTCATGAGTTTGCAGGACGCTGAAGGCCGCATGCCCGATCCCGAAGTCGCCCAGGCCGTGCGCCGCGCCGCCACCCTGCTCGAAAACCGGGGGCATCGCATAACCCCCCTCGAAACCACCCCGCTGGCCGATCCCTCTTTGATCGAACATTTCTGGACCGTCTGGTCTTTCTTCGGCCATGCCGCCGCTCAGGAGGCGACCCGCCGCACCGGCCTGGCTCCCGCCCGCCAGACCGATCTTCTGGAACCCTGGACCATATCGCTCGCGCTGGCCTATCGCGCCTTGCCCGATCCCGACGCCGCTCTGGCCCGGGCGCTGTCCCTCTTTGGCCGGATCTCGCAGCGCGTCGCCCGCTTCTTCCAAACCTGGGACGCCTGGCTCAGCCCGGTGACCGCCGCCCCCGCCCCGCAGCTGGGCGCACAGGCCCCGGTCGTGCCCTATCAGCGCTTGCGCGCGCGCCTCTCGCGCTATGCCGCCTATACCCCTTTGCACAATGTCGCCGGAACCCCGGCCATGTCGGTGCCGATGGGATGGTCGAAACCGGGGTTGCCCATCGGCATCCAGATCGCCGCCGCCCTGGGGGGCGAAGGCCGCCTGCTGCAACTCGCCTATGAACTGGAAGCCGACCGCCCCTGGGCCCAGCGCCTGCCGCCGGTCCACGCCTGATGACCCGCTTCGCCGCGCTGTTCTCGCCCTTTCAGCTGGGGGCGGTCTGTTTGTCCAACCGCATCGTCATGGCGCCGATGACGCGCACCTTTTCACCAGGCCGCCGCCCCGGCGCAGATGTCGCCGCCTACTACCGCGCCCGCGCCCAGGGCGGCGTCGGCCTGATCATCACCGAGGGAACCAGCCTCTCGACCCCGGCCTCGAGCTATGGCCCCGCCGTGCCCAAAATCGATGCGGCCACCGTCGAAGCCTGGCGCGCGGTGACCGAGGACGTGCACCGGGCGGGAGGCACGATCTTCTGCCAGATCTGGCATGTCGGCGCCATCCGCCGCCCCGAGAAAAGCGACGCCCCCAATGTCCCCAGCCAGAGTCCGTCAGGCCTGTTCAAACCGGACCGCGCCCAGGGCGCGCCGATGAGCCTGGAGGAGATCGACCGCCTGGTCGCGGCCTATGCCGCCAGCGCCGCCGCCGCCCGCAGCGCCGGCTTCGACGGAATCGAACTGCATGGCGCCCACGGCTATCTGATCGACCAGTTTTTCTGGAGCGGCACCAATCGCCGCCGCGATCAGTACGGCGGGGCAACCGCCGCCGCGCGTACCCGCTTCGCCTGCGACCTGATCCGCGCCGCGCGCCGCGCCACCGCCCCGGACTTTCCCATCCTGATCCGCTTTTCTCAGTGGAAGCAGCAGGATTACGCCGCCCGCCTCGCCAGCACCCCGGAAGAGCTCGAAGCCTTTCTCACGCCGATGGCCGCCGTCGGCGTCGACGCCTTCCACTGCTCAACCCGCCGCTTCTGGGAGCCTGAATTCGACGGATCGGCTCTCAATCTCGCCGGCTGGGCGAAAAAACTCACCGGCAAACCCACCATCACGGTCGGCTCAATCGGCCTCGACACCGATTTCATCTCCACCTATGGGCCGCAGGCCCGCGCCGCCCCGGCCCGGGAGCGCCTCGATCAACTGGACGCCGCGCTCGCCAAAGGCGACTTCGATCTGGCCGCGATTGGCCGCGCCCTGATCGCCAATCCCGACTGGCCGCAGCACGTCCGCCGCCAAAACTGGTCCGCCCTGCGCCCCTATGACAAGGAGATGCTCGCCAGTCTTACGTAAGGCTTTTGGGCGCAGGGCTTTGGGAAAAATTGATAATGCTTGAAAAATCCAGCTCCGCCCCGCCCGCCGCGCAATGGGCGGCGTAAAGCGCGCGCGCCGCCTCGCCCAAAGGCGCGGCGGCCCCGGCGTCTTGCGCCGTGCGCAGCGCCAGCTCCAAATCCTTCAGCATCAGGCGGCTCATGAAGCCCGGCGCAAAGTCATGACTGGCCGGCGCGCTTTCCATCACCCCGGGGCAGGGATTGTAGAGTTCCAAAACCCAGTTGCGCCCTGAACTTTGCAGCATGATCCCGGACAGCGTCCCGGCCTCCAGCCCCGCCTTGCCCCCCAGCCGCAGCGCTTCGCACACCCCGATCATCTGAATCGCCAAAAGCAGGTTGTTGCAAAGTTTGGCCCCCGCCCCCGCTCCCGGACCCCCGGCCAGAAACATGTTCCGCCCCATCGCCGACAAAATGGGCCGGGCGCGCGCAAAGTCGGCCTGCGCCCCGCCGGCCATGAAGGTCAGGCGGGCGGCCTGCGCCCCGGCCACCCCGCCGGAGACCGGCGCGTCCAGAACCGCCCGCCCGGCCTGGCGCCCCGCCTCGGCCAGGCGCCGCGCCATCTTCGGCGAAACCGTCGTGCAGTCGATAATCAGCGCGCCTGCCGGACTCTGCGCCAGAAGTTCGTCTTCCTCCAGATAAAGCGCCGCGCTCTCCCGGTCGCCGGGCAGCATTGAGATCACGAATTCCACGCCCTCCACCGCCGCCGCCGCGCTGTCCGCCGCATACGCGCGCGTCCCCGCCAGCGCCTCCACCGCCGGGCGCGCAACGTCAAAAACTTTGAGAACATGGCCCGCCTCCAGCAGATTGCGCGCCATCGGCGCGCCCATATTGCCCAGACCGATAAATCCGATAACCGCCATAAACCGCCTCCTAGCCGGGTCAGGCCAGATCGTCCAGCGGATGGTCGCTCCAGGGCGGCGCAAAAAGCCCCGCCGCGAAAGACTCATCAACCTCGTCCAGAGAAGCATAGCGCCAGCGCGGCGCATTGTCCCGGCTGATCAGGCGCGCCCGCACACCTTCGGCAAAGTCGCCCCGGCGCATAATATTGACCGAAAGGGTCAGTTCGCGCCGGAAAACTTCGGCCAGATCCAGGCCCCGCGTCTGAGTCACATGGCGGTGAATCAGATGGAGCGACAGGGGACTGGCCGTCTTCAGCGTTGCAATCGCCTGCCCAATCGCCTTCGGCGCGCCGGTCCAGGCCTGCAGACGGGCGGCGATTTGCTGCACGCGCCCCGCGCCGCACGCCTGCGTGATCGGCGCGATCATCCCGGCCAGCCCGCCCGGCGCCCGGGCCAGACCGGATTCGCGCTCAAAGCTGCGCAAAACCGCCTGCGCCGCCGCGTGGTCGGCCTGCGCCGCGCCGCGCCAGTCCGCCGCGCACAAAGCGGCGAAGACCTCTTCTTTCCGCTCCCCGGCAATCAGATAGTCGGCCAGCTGCGCAAGGCGCAAATCCGCCCCGGAAAAGCGCAACCCCGTCAAAGCCGCAAACAGGCCCAGTGCGCCCGGCATGCGCTGCAAAAACCAGCCCGCGCCGATATCGGGATACAGTCCGATCTGGGCTTCGGGCAGGGCAAAGCGGGCCGAGTCGGTTCCCACCCGGTGGCGGCAGCCCTGAATCAGGCCCAGCCCGCCGCCCATGACGATCCCGTGCCCCCAGCCAATCACCGGCTTGCGATAGCGGTGCAGGCGATAGTCAAGCCGGTATTCCTGTTCGAAAAAGGCCTCGGCATAGGGGCACGGCCCTCCCGGATGATCTATCGCCGAACGATAAAGTTTCTCGACATCCCCCCCGGCGCAAAACCCCCGCGGCCCGGCCCCTTCCAGAAAAATGCAGGCGACGGCGTCATCGGCCTCCCAATCCTGCAACCGGCGGTCCAGCGCCTGGGCCATCTCCAGATCCAGCGCATTGAGCTTCTCCGGCGCATCGAGCCGCGCGCGCGCCACCGGACCGCTGCGCGAAAACGCCACCTGTGCGCTCACGACAAATCCTCAATCCCCTCGGCGCGCAAAAGTCCGCGGGCGATGATCAGGCGCATGATCTCATTGGTCCCCTCCAGAATCTGATGGACGCGCAGGTCGCGCAACTGGCGCTCCAGCGGAAAGGCCCGCAAATAGCCATAGCCGCCGTGAATCTGCAGCGCCGCGTTGCAAATCGCAAAGCCGGAATCGGTCGCCAGCCGCTTGGCCATCGCGCAAAACAGCGGCGCGTCGCGATGAGCCCGGTCCAGCCGGTGCGCCGCCAGATAGACCAGCTGGCGCGCCGCCGCCAGATCGGTCGCCATGTCGGCCAGTTTGAATTGCAGCGCCTGAAAGTCGGCCAGCCGCCGGCCAAACTGGCGGCGCTCCTGCATATAGCGCCGCGCCCGCTCCAGCGCCGAAGCCGCCGTCCCCAGCGAGCAGGCGGCAATGCTCAGCCGGCCCCCATTCAGGCCGTTCAGCGCAATCTTGAAGCCCTCCCCCTCCGCGCCCAGACGATGCGAGGCCGAAACCGAAACATCGTCAAAACTGATCCGCCCGGTCGGCTGGCTGTTCCAGCCCATCTTCTTCTCCCGCCCGCCATAGGAAATCCCCGGCAGATCCGCCGGAACCGCAAAGGCCGAAATCCCCTGCGCCCCCGGCCCGCCGGTGCGCGCCATCACCACCAGAAGATCCGTCTCCCCCGCCCCCGAAATGAAAGCCTTCTCCCCGTTGAGAACATAAACATCGCCCCGGCGCTCGGCCTTGCTGCGCAAACTGGCCGCATCGGAGCCGGCCTCGGACTCGGTCAGGCAATAAGAGGCCAGCCGCCGCCCCGCCGCCAGGTCCGGCCCCCAGGACCGCTTGACCGGCTCCGTCCCCCAGCGCGCCAGCATCCCCAGCGCCATCGCGTGAATCGTAATGAAGGCCGTGGTCGAACAGCAGCCGCGCGCCAGCTCCTCGACGATCAGAACCGAATCCAGCCGCGGCAGACCCAGACCGCCAATCTCCGCCGGCGCGCTCAAGGCACAAAAGCCCAGCGCCCCGGCGCGGGCGATCTGCGCCTTGGGAAAAATCTCCTCGGCGTCCCAGCGCGCCGCCTGCGGGGCCAGTTCCTTCTCGGCAAAATCGCGCGCCGTCTTGCGGAACGCCCTTTGCTCTTCGCTCAGTTCGAAATCCATCTTCGCCCGCGCGCCGCACGCGCCCCCGGCTCAGTCCAGCCGGATGGTCGTGTTCGGCGCGGCCCCGCCCGCGCCCAAAGGCCAGCGCGTAATCACCGTCTTGGTCTCGGTGTAAAATTGCACCGCCTGCTTGCCATAGGCATGCAGGTCACCCAGAAACGACCCCTTCCAGCCGGTGAAGGAAAAAAACGGCGCCGGAACCGGAATCGGAATATTGATCCCCACCTGCCCAACCTCCACTTCATGCTGATATTTGCGCGCCGCCGCCCCCGACCGCGTGAAAATCGACGTCCCGTTGCCGTAAGGGTTGGCGTTGACCAGCGCGAGCGCCTCGTCCAGATCGCGCGCATTCAGGCAGACCAGAACCGGGCCGAAAATCTCCTCGCGGTAAATATCCATCTGCGGATGAACATCGGCGAACAGAGTCGGGCCGACCCAATTGCCCTTCGGATAGCCCGCGACCGCGCAGGCGCTGCCGTCGAGCAGGCAGCGCGCCCCTTGCGCCTTGCCCGAGGCGATCAGAGCCTCGACCCGCGTGCGGGCAGCGGGGCTGATCAAGGGCCCGAAGCCCGCCTGGGGGTCATGCGCCGGGCCGGGGCGAATCCGGGCCAGACCCGCTTTGATCTCGTCCAGCCAGCCCTGGGCCTCGCCGACCAGAACCGCCGCGCTGATCGCCATGCAACGCTGCCCTGCCGCTCCCGCCGCCGCCCCGGCCAGCGCCGAGACCACCGCCGCCTTCGGCGCATCGGGCATCACCACCATGTGATTCTTTGCGCCCGCAAAACATTGCGCCCGCTTGAGGCCGCCGGTCGCCGCCCGCCAGACCGCCTGCGCGCCCCCCACCGAGCCGACAAAGGAAACCGCTTTTACGTCCGGATGGGCAATCAGCGCTTCGGCCTGCGCCCGCCCGCCATGAATCAATTGCACGATCCCGGGCGGCGCGCCCGCCTCCAAAAACAGCTCCAGCAGGCGCGCCGGCGTCATCGGATCTTGCTCCGACGGCTTCAAAACAAAGGCGTTGCCCGCCGCCACCGCCATCGGAAACATCCAGAGCGGAATCATCGCCGGAAAATTAAACGGCGTAATCCCCGCGCACACCCCCAGCGGCTGGCGAAAACTATAGGTGTCCACCCCGCCCGCAACATTCTCCGCGGTCTCGCCCATCATCAGCGGCGCAATCGCCGCCGCCTGCTCGACCACTTCGATCCCCCGCCAGATGTCGCCCCGGGCGTCCTCCAGAATCTTGCCGGTCTCGGCGCTGATCATCCCGGCGATCTCCTCCTGGTGCTCCTTGAGCAGCGCCTGATAGGCCAGCATCAGCCGGGCGCGCTCGGGCAGCGGGCGTCGGCGCCATTCTTCAAACGCCGCCTGCGCCGCCGCCACCGCCCGGGCGATCTCCTCTTCGAGCGCAAAGGGAACCTCGGCGATCACCTCCTGCGTCGCCGGGTTGCGCACCGCCTGCGCCTTGCGGCTGCGGCTTTCGATAAACGTTCCGCCGATCAAAAGCGGAAGCCGGGCGGCGCTCATCGGGACGGCGCACCGGCGCGATCTCGCGCGATCTCGCGCGCATAATGCGCCCCGGCCAGATAATAATGCGCCGTCGCCCACAAGCCGACCACCGACACCGCGAGCAGGGCATAGCGCACCGAGTCGCTGCCGGCATAGGGTTCAAACAGGTCGGACAGAATGCCGACCATTTGCGGCCCCAGCCCCAGACCGATCAGGTTGAGAATCAACAGCAGAATCGCCGCCGCCATCGCCCGGCGGTGCGGCGGGGCAAGAGACTGAATCATCCCGAAGGTCGGCCCCAGATAAAAAGCCCCCAGAAAGATGATCGGCGCATAGGATATGAAGGCGATCAGCGTGCTGTCGGCAAGATAAAAGATGAGCACAAAAGGCGCCGAGACAATCTGCGACAAGGCGACGATCCAGGCCCCCCAGCGCGGATCACGCCCCCCCCAGCGGTCGGCCAGCCACCCGCCGGTCAGCGCGCCGGCCCCGCCGCCGATCCCGACCATCAGGCCCAGAATCAGGCCGATCTCACTTTGCGACAGATCATGCGAGCGGGCAAGAAACGGCGGAACCCAGATCACCCCGCCATAGCCGATGAAGGAGACCAGCGTGCACCCCAGGGTCAGATGGCGCGAGGCCCGGCTGCGCCACAAATGGCGGAACCCGGCGGCAATCGCGTTGATCTCGGGCGCCGGGGCCGGGGGCGCCGTCCCGTCCGCCGCCCCGCGCTTCGGCTCGACCAGGGTGAAGCGCACCAGAAGGGCAACCACAAGGCCGGGCAGGCCAAAAGTAAAAAATACCACCCGCCAGCCGTAGAGATCGCTCAACACCCCGCCGCCGATGAAGGCGATCATCACCCCGATATAAACCCCCAGGGCAAAAATCCCCATCGCCCCGGCGCGCTTCTCCGCCGGGTAAAGGTCGGAAATCATCGAATGCGAGGGCGGGCTGGAGCCTGCCTCCCCGATGCCAACCCCGATCCGGGCCAGGGCCAGCTGGGTGAAATTCTGCGACAGGCCGCACAGCGCCGTCATGCCGCTCCACAGGGCAATCGCAATCGCAATGATGTTGCGCCGGTTCGACCGGTCGGCCAGCCAGGCAACCGGAACCCCCAGGGTCGCGTAGAAAATGGCAAAGGCAAAGCCGCTCATGAAGCCCATCTGGGTGTCGGACAGCATGAGATCGCGTTTGATCGGCTCGAGCAGAATCCCCATCACCTGCCGGTCGATCTGCGACGAGGCATAGACCACAACCAGCATGAAGAGCGTATAGGTGCGCCGCGCCGGCGTGATCGCCGACAGACCCGGGCGCATGGTCGGTGCTTGGCTGCTCATCCCGCTCCCCCTCGAAGCGCCCGATTATAGAGGCATCCGCCGCCCGCGCAAGACAGGGCGGTTCACAATTTGGCCGGGCGGTCCCGCCGCGTGAACCCAACCCTTGCGCTTGACAGCCGCCTCCGGCAGACCCCGGCGGCAGGGGCGGCAATTCAAAGACCAATCATAATCCAGATAGCCTTTGAGCGTGGGTTTCTCTCTCAATCCCGGCAGATGGGCGCGCAAGAATCGCATGAGGTTTTTCCCACGGCCAAAATCCTCTTCGAACCAGTCAAAAATTTTCGACAGCCGGATCCCGGAGGCCGTCTTCTTCAGCCCCTTTGCCGGGTTGCGCAAAAAAAGGCGGGTCTGGGTTTCCAGCTGGCGCTCAAGCGTCTCGGCCCGGTAGGGCGCCTTTGATAAATCCGGGCATGAGAGAGAGGCGCAGTTGATCGCAAAATGTATGCGCGGGTCCCCCAGGGGGCGGAGAATCTCATGCTCGATCTGGTCGAGGGTGTAGGGGGCGCCGGCAATCCGCCAGCGGTGAATTTTCCAGACATTGCGAAACAATCCCCCCTGATTGCGAATGCTCTTTGTTTCCCCGGTCTTGATGATAAGATCAATCGTCAGCAAATTATAGGCGTTGATCCAGAAGGCCATTTTCTGCCGCCCGGAAAGTTTTTCCGGATCGACCCGCCGCAAAGCCGTCATCGCCTCGGCGTGACGCTCATCTTTGCCCCAGCGCGGATAGTCGACCAGAGCGGCTTTGATGCCGTCCTTTTGCCCCAAACGGACATGATCCGACAGGAGCCGGCCATAGGCTGCAAGATAGGCGTCCTGCGGCCCGGCGGTGGCCGGCGGGACGAAGGCAAACAGACCCGCGGCCAAGGCAGTCAAAGAGATTTTGCAGATACGGGGCATGGCGATAAAGATAGCTGATTGTAAACTCGATTGCCACCGGGGGGTCAGCCGCCGGCAGTCAAAGCCTGCCGGTTTCATCATCCCGCCGTCCTGCGCCGATGCGCGGGGGCGGGCGGGTTTGCCGCTCAGGCGTGGGCCTGATTCACAGGCTCGGAAAATTCAAGCATCGCCTCGCCCCTGGCGACCGGTTCGCCCTTCTGGTTCTTGACCAACACATCGACAACGATCCAGGCCGATTTCCCGGTCTTCTTCTTGTTCTTGATCAGTGCTTCGGGGCGAAGGGTGTCGCCGGGGAAGACCGGCTTGACCCAGCGGGTTTCCAGACGCTTCTGAATCCCGCCATGCGCATAACCCCAGTCGGTCAGCATGCGGGTCATGATGCCGAAAATGTTCATTCCGTGCATGATGATCCCGCCGAAATTCGTCTTGCCGAAACTGCCCTTCATATAGTCGTCGTCCAGATGGAGCGGATTGTAGTCCAGCGAAGCGTCGCAAAAGAGCCGGATGGATTCGCGCGACACCGCGAAATCCGCCCCTGCGATCGTGTCGCCCACCTTCAGCGCGTCAAATGCCCCGGTCATGTCTTCCCCTCAGGCCGGCCGGATGGTTTGGCCGCGCCCGGCGCAGATGACCTCGCCGTGCTGGTTGTAGAAGACGTTGTCGTGCACGACGAACAAGCGGTCTCTCTTGATGAATTTGTCCAGAGCGCGCCCCGCCATCGTGATGGTGTCGCCCGGACGCGCAGGCACGTTATACGTCCACGACTGACCGGCGTTGATCGTGCCGGGGCTGCGCATCCAGTCATCGGTTTTCGTGCAGGCAAACATCAGCAGAATGTGGATCGACGGCGGCGCGATGATCCCGCCATAAGGCCCCTTGCGCGCGTAGTCCTCGTCGAGATAAAGCGGGTTCGTCTCGCCCACCGATTTGCACAGAAGCGCGATGGCCTCTTTGGTCAGCGTGTAGGGGATCGTTTCACGCGGCACCCCGGGGATAATGTCATCCCACGTCTTGCGCAAATTGGCGTCTTTCCAGAAGTCGGTTTCGAACTCGTCCGTCGCACCGGGCGCACGTGCCATGATTGTCCTCCGCAGGGTTCGCCAGCCGAACAGATAATTCGCCGCCAGAGCGTAATTTATCCGGCGAGAATTCCGCAGGCAAGATAAAAGTGCGCCCCCGGCCAGTCCGCCGGGGCGAAGGCCAATACACTCGCAGCCAGAACAAGCAAAGAGATTTTGCCAGATGCGGGGCATGGCGATAAAGATAGCTGATTGCGGCCCCGTTGGCCGCTGACTATACTGCTTTGCGGAGGACAGCATGAAGCCCGTGAACCCGCAAAGTAGCACCGTCATTTTCGGCTTCGACTCAGCGTGGGCCGATAACCCAAAGAAACCGGGAGCAATCTGTGCCATCGCGTTCAATGATCACGGCCAAGTCAAGTTTCATGAACCTCAGCCCGCCTCCTTTGCCGATGCGCTCGCCTTCATCAAAGCGCGCCGCAAGGATTTCTCTGTCAGCCTTGTTGCCCTTGATCAGCCAACGGTCGTGCCCAATACCGCGGGAAGCCGCCCGGTCGACAAGGTTGCTGCGGCGCTGGTCTCGTTCATCGGGGGAGGCGTTCAACCGGCCAACCGAAGCAAGATCGGCATGTTCTGTGATGACGCACCGATCTGGTCTTTCCTCTCCGAACTCAAGGCAACCGAGGACCCCGTCGCGGCACGCGCAGCACGTACCGGCCATTTTCTGATCGAAGTTTTCCCGGCTCTTGCACTGCCTGCCTTGGAGGATGGCTTCGCGCAGCGGCTTGGCGCCCCGAAGTACAACCCACAGAACCGGAAGAAATTCCGTCTTGATGACTGGCGCTGCGTCGTGCGCGTGATCCAGGCAACCGCCGAAAAGTTCGGCGTGAACGGCCTTGCCGACTGGTCCGATGGCATGCATGACCTCTCTCCGCCTGCGAAGTCCGATCAGGACAAGCTGGATGCGGTGCTCTGTGCGCTGATCGGTCTGGTATGGCGGGCAGGGCCCGCCGCCTCTTCCGCCATGCTGGGCGACTTGAACACCGGCTACATGGTCACGCCCATGTCTGACGCCGTGAGGCCCAGACTGGAGCAAGCAGCAATCCGGCGCAGTGTGCCAGTGTCGTAGCATCTACACTCCTGGCCTCGAACCCGGGTGGCCTTGAAAAAGCTTCCACCGGGGCCTCGCCTCAGGTTCGCGCAGTGCACGTGGCGGAGGGAGAGGGATTCGAACCCTCGAGACGGGAAAACCGCCTACACGCTTTCCAAGCGTGCGCCTTCGACCACTCGGCCATCCCTCCGCAAAAAACCGCCGCACTTGACAGCATAACGCCCGGCCAAGTCAAATACCCGCCCCGAAGCCGCCGCCCCACGGCGCGCAAAAGACCGGAGGCCCGCACCCATGATCCTCGTCCGCATCGCCGCGGTTTTCTTCACCGCGCTGGCCGCCTTCCTCGCCGCCCGCCATTTCATCACCGGCGAGGCCATGCTGATCGGCGGCTTGTGGTTCAGCCTCTCCCCCGGCACCCTCAACCTCGCCCAGGCCGTCATCCAGCGCTATCTCTGGCCCCAAATCTGGGACCCCGGAATCATCTGGATCCTGCAGCAGCCGGTCTGGACCCTCTCCGCCCTCCTCGCCCTCCCCTTCCTGATCCTCTGGATCCGCCGCCTGCGCCGCAGCGAAAATCAGGAGCCCTCCTGACGCAAAACCGCCAAAAACGCCTTTTGCGGAATCTCAACGCCCCCCACCGCCCGCATCCGCTTCTTGCCCGCCTTCTGCCTGTCCAAAAGCTTGCGCTTGCGCGAAATGTCGCCGCCATAACATTTGGCGGTCACATCCTTGCGCAAGGCCGGAATCGTCTCCCGCGCAATGATCCGCCCGCCCAACGCCGCCTGAACCGGAATCTTGAACAAATGGCGCGGAATCTCGCGCCGCAGCGCCGCGCAGATCGCCCGCCCGCGCGGCACAGCCCGGCTGCGATGGACAATCGCCGACAGCGCATCCACCGCCTCCCCGTTGACCCGAATCGATAATTTCGCCAAATCCGACTCCTCATAGCCGCTCAGCCGGTAGTCGAAACTGGCATAGCCCCGGCTCGCCGATTTAAGCCGGTCATGAAAGTCGAAAACCACCTCGTTCAAAGGCAGATCATAGACCGCCAGCGCCCGGCCCCCGGCATAGGTCAAATCGCGCTGCCGCCCGCGCCGCTCCTCGCACAGGCCCAGCACCGCTCCCAGATGCGCGTCGGGAACCATGATCGTCGCCGCAATCCACGGCTCTTCCATCTGTGCAATCTGCGCGGGATCGGGCAGTTCCGCCGGATTGTGAATCGCCCGCCGCCCGCCGCCGCGCAAAACCAGGCGATAGACCACCCCCGGCGCGGTGGTCACCAGCTCAATCCCGAATTCGCGCGACAGCCGCGCGCTGGTGATCTCCAGATGGAGCAGGCCCAGAAAACCGCAGCGAAAGCCCAGCCCCAGCGCCGCGCTCGACGCCGCCTCGAAACGCAAGCCGGAATCATTGAGGCGCAGCTTCTCCAGCGCCGCGCGCAGGGCCTCGAACTGGCCGGCATCGGCAGGGAAAAAACCGCAAAAGACCACCGGCTGCGCCGCCCGAAACCCGGCCAGCGCCGCCCCGCACCGCTCTTGCGCCCCGGTGATCGTATCGCCGATCCGGGTCTGCGCCACCGAGCGAATCGAAGCGGTCAGATAGCCGATCTCCCCGGCGGCCAGCTGCGCGGCCGGCGTCTTGGCCGGGCGAAACACCCCGATCCGGTCAACCACATGCTCCGTCCCCGCCGCCAGCATCCGCACTTTCATCCCCGGTTTGAGGACGCCGTCAAAAATCCGCACCAAAACCACCACCCCCAGATAGGCGTCATACCAGCTGTCGATGATCAAGGCCTTGAGCGGCGCGCCCCGCGCCCCTTGCGGCGGCGGCAGACGGCGGGCAATCGCCGCCAGCAGAGTCTCAACCCCCGCGCCGCTCTTGGCCGAAACCGCCACCGCCGAAGCCGGATCCAAACCGATCACCGCCTCAATCTGCGCCGCCGCCGCCGCCCGGTCCGCCGTCGGCAGATCAATCTTGTTCAACACCGGAATGATCTCCAGATCATGCTCAAGCGCCAGATGGGCGTTGGCCAGAGTCTGCGCCTCGACCCCCTGGCTGGCGTCGATCAAAAGCAGCGCCCCCTCGCAGGCCGCCAGCGAGCGCCCAACCTCATAGGAAAAATCCGTGTGCCCGGGCGTGTCGATCAGATTGAAGCAAAAGCCCGCCCCGTGCCCGCCGCGGTAATCCAGCCGCACCGTCTGCGCCTTGATCGTGATCCCGCGCTCGCGCTCCAACTCCATGCTGTCCAGAACCCGCGCCCGCATCTGCCGCGCCGGCAAACCTGCGCAAAGCTCGATCAGGCGGTCGGCCAGAGTCGATTTGCCATGATCAATATGCGCGACCAGCGCAAAATTGCGAATATGATCCAGCCCCGTCATCCCGCTTCGGGCCGGCGCAGCACCCCGCCCGCCGCCTTCTCCACCGCAGCAATGATCCGCCCGCTCACCTCTTCAATCCCGGCCTCGGTGATCCCCCCCGCCGGAGGATGCAAAACCACTTCCACCGCCAGCGATTTCTTGCCTTCGCCCAGACCGGCGCCCTCAAACAGGTCGAACAGGATCACTTCCGGATCAAACCCCCGCGCCTGCCGCCGGATCGCCGCCAGCACAGGCCCGGCCTGCGTCCGGCGGTCAACCACAAAGGCAAAGTCGCGCCGAATCGGATGCAGACGCGCCGGGGGCAAACCTTCCGCCGCCCGGCGGTCCCGGCCGCCGCCCCCCGCCAGCGCCTCGGCGTTCAGCTCAAAGCAGGCCGCCGGACCGGCAAAATCCAGATGCTGCAAAATCCGGGGGTGAATCTCGCCAAAAAAGCCCAAAACCTTGCCCTCCCCCAGCCGCAAAACTCCGCTGCGGCCCGGATGATACCAGTCCGGCGCGCCCGGCCCGCCCGCAACGGCTTGCGCCTCCACCCCCGCCGCCGCCAGCGCGTCCAGCGCATCGGCCTTGGCGTCAAACACCCCCACCGGCGCGGCGGCCCCGCTCCAATGCCGCCCCGCCCCGCTCATCTGCGCCGTCCCCTGCCGCACCCCGGCAATATGCAGACTCTGCGCTCCAGGCCGGGCCGCCGCATAGACCGGGCCGCGCTCAAAAAGGGCAATGTCACGCGCGCCCGCCGCCAGATTGCGCCCCACCGCCATCAGCAGGCCCGGCAGCAGTCCGGGGCGCATAACGCTCAAGGGTTCGGCAATCGGATTGGCCAGACGCAGTTCCTCAACCCGTCCGGCCTGGGCGAACAGCCGGGCCATCTCTTCGGGAATGAACGACCACGTCATCGCCTCAATCAGCCCGCGCGCCGCCAGCGCCGCCCCCATCCGGCTGGACAGGCGCATCCGGTCAGGCCGCGCCACCCGTCCGCCCGCCGCCGGCAGCGCCGCCGGAGCAATCTCATTGACCCCGGCGATCCGCACCACTTCCTCGACCAGATCAACTTCCATCGAAAGATCGCGCCGCCAGGAGGGCGGGCGCACCTTGATCCGCCCGCCTCCGGAAATCTCGCAGCCCAGTTTCTTCAAGATCGCACAGGCGCGCCGGCGCGGCACGTCCAGCCCGGTTAAGCGGCGCACCGAATCCGGATCAAAGGCGATCAGACGCCGGCGCCCGCCCGCCCGTCCGGCGCGGACCGGCGCGCTGATCTCGCCGCCGCACAAATCGGCGATCATCCGGGCCGCCCGGTCGCACCCCGCCGCCGTCGCCTGGGGATCGACCCCGCGCTCGAAGCGCTGGCGCGCATGGGAAACAATATTGAGCGCCCGGCCCGTCGCCGCCGTGCGCGCCGGTGAAAACCAGGCGCTTTCAATGAACACATCGCGCGTCTTCGCCCCGACCCCCGCCGCCGCCCCGCCGATCACCCCGCCCAGCCCCTGCGCCCCGGCGCGGTCGGCGATCACGCACATCGTCTCCTCCAGCGCATAGGTCTTGCCGTCCAGCGCCGCCAGCCGCTCGCCCCGCCGCGCCAGCCGCGCCACCAGATCCCCCTCCAGTTTGGCCGCGTCATAGACATGCAAAGGCCGCGCATAGGTCAGCGCGATATAGTTGGTCACATCAACCAGAACGTCGATCGGGCGCAGCCCCGCCGCGCGCAGCCGCGCCTGCAGCCAGCCGGGACTCGCCCGGTTCTCCACCCCCCGAACCATGCGTCCGGCGAAAAACCGGCAGACCGGCTCCGCCCCCCGGGGAAAATCCAGATGGACCTTGATCGCGCTCGCCGCCCCGCCCGGCAGGGCCGGACTCTTCTTATCGCGAAGCCGTCCGCATCCGGCCGCCGCCAGATCGCGCGCAATCCCGGCGACCCCCAGCCAGTCGGCGCGGTTATAGGTCGCCTCTACGTCGATCACCGGATCGTCCAGCCCCAGCGCCGCCGCCGCCCGCGCGCCGATCCCGGCCTCCGCGCCAAGTTCCAAAATCTTCTCGCCGCCGCCTTCCAGCCCCAGCTCCGCCGCCGAACAGATCATGCCCTGCGAGAGCGCGCCGCGAATCATGCGGCGCGCAATGCGCCCGCCCCCCGGCAACACCGCCCCGGGCAGCGCCGCCACCACCCGCAGGCCGGGGCGCAGATTGGGCGCGCCGCAGACAATCTCCCGCGCCGCCCGCCCGCCCGTCTTCATCCGCAGCCGGCACAGGCGAAGCCGGTCGGCATTCGGATGGGGCCGGACCGAATCCACTTCCCCCACCCAAAACCCCTCCAGCGCCCGGGCGCGCTCCTCAACCCCTTCGACGGTCAGGCCGATCCGGGTCAGGGTCTGGGTGATCTCCTCCAGACTCTTCTCCGTCGCCAGATGATCGCGCAGCCAGTTCCAGGTGAATTTCATCGCCCCCCCCCGCCCCGCATCCCGTCCAGCGGCGAAAAGCCGTAGCGGCGCAGCCAGTTCAGATCGGCGTCGAAAAAACCGCGCAGATCCGGAATCGCGTATTTCAGCATCGCCAGCCGGTCCACCCCCAGGCCGAAGGCAAAACCCTGCCACCTTTTTGGATCCACCCCCGCCGCCGCCAGAACATTGGGATGCACCATGCCGCAGCCCAAAATCTCCAGCCAGTCATCGCCGCCGCCGATCTCAATGCGTCCGGCCCGCTTCGTGCAGCGAATGTCGGCCTCCAGCGAAGGCTCGGTGAAGGGAAAAAAATGGGGACGGAAGCGAATCTCAATCCCGGCCCGCTCGAAAAAGCGGCCCAGAAATTCGCTCAAAACCCATTTCAGGTGGCCCAGATGAATCCCCCGGTCAATCGCCAGACCCTCGACTTGATGGAACATCGGCGTATGAGTCTGGTCGGAATCGCGCCGGAAGGTGCGGCCCGGCGCGATAAAGCGAAAGGGCGGCGTGCCGCGCTCCATCGCCCGAATCTGCACCGGACTGGTATGGGTGCGCAGCAGCGCGCGCCGCCCGTCGGCCGCCGGCGCAAAATAAAACGTATCGTGATCCGCCCGCGCCGGATGGCCGGGCGGAATGTTCAGCGCCTCGAAATTGTAATAATCGGTCTCAACCTCCGGACCCTCCTCGACCGCAAAGCCCAGTTCGACAAACAGGGCGGTGATCTCGTCCATCACATGCCAGACCGGATGAATCCGCCCGCGCGCCAGCCCCCCGGCGCGCACCGGCAGGCTGACATCAAAGCTTTGCGCATGCAGTTTCTCGTCCAGCCGGGCGGCTTGCAGCGCGCGCGCGCGCGCGGCGATCAGCCCGGCCAGTTCCCGCTTGAGCCGGTTGAGGCGCGCCCCCAGCCGGGCGCGCGTTTCCGGCGCGCGTGCGCCCAGGCCGCGCAGCGCCTGGGCCAGCGCGCTCTTCTTGCCCAGCGCCGCCGCCCGCGCCGCCTCCAGACCCGCGACATCCGCCGCCGCCGCAATCTGCGCCCGCCAGCGCAGCGCCTGCGCCTCAATCTGTTCCTCGTCCTTCATCTTGTCCCGTCTCAGCCGGGAAAAGCGCGCGCTCAAGACGCCGTCTTGTCCGCGCCCGCCGCTTTGTCCGCCAGCGCCTTAAACAGATCCGGCTCCCGAACCGCCAGATCGGCCAGACTCTTGCGGTCCATCTCGACCCCGGCCTTGCCGAGGCCGCTGATAAATCGCCCATAGGTCAGGCCATGAAGCCGCGCCGCCGCATTAATCCTCTGAATCCACAAACGCCGCATCTGGCGCTTGCGCCGCCGCCGGTCGCGATAGGCGTAAAGCGCGGCGCGCTCCACCGCCTGAATCGCCGCCCGAAACGTATTCTTGCGCCGGCCCCAATAGCCCTTGGCCCGCGCCAGCACCTTGCGGTGGCGGGCATGGCGAGTCACCCCGCGCGCAACCCGCGCCACCTAGCGCCCCCCGTAAGGAAGATAGCGGCGCACCATCCGAAGATCACACGCGGCGACCGCCGCCGTCCCGCGCAAATTCCGAATCTGGCGATTCGAGCGCTTGATCATCCCGTGCCGCTTGCCGCATTGCTGCGCGCGCAACCCGCCGCGCGCCGTGCGCCGAAACCGCTTGCGCGCCCCGCTTTTGCTCTTCAGTTTGGGCATCTGCGTCCGGCCCCGGGCCCGCCGCCTCCAGCTTCGGGCCGCCGCCGGCGCGCCGCCCCGATGAAAGACCGCCTTATACGCCCTTTTCCGCCGATTGCAAACCCGCCGCCCGCCCCGGCTTCTCGGTGCGGCCACGCGGGGCAAACACCATCACCATCTGGCGGCCCTCCAGTTTCGGCTCCACCTCAACCTTGGCCGCCTCTTGCGCCGCCTCCCGAACCCGCGCCAGCAGCGCCGAACCCAACTCGGTATGCGCCATCTCCCGGCCCCGGAAGCGCAACGTCAGCTTGACCTTCGCTCCCTCCTCAATGAAGCGGTGCAAATTGCGCAGCTTCACCTCATAGTCATGCCGGTCAATATTCGGGCGCATCTTGATCTCCTTGACCTCGATCACCTTTTGCCGCTTGCGCGTCTCGCTCGCCTTCTTCTGCGCCCGGTATTTGTATTTGCCGTAATCCAGAAGCTTGCACACCGGCGGGGCCGAGTCCGGCGCGATCTCCACCAAATCCAGATCCGCCGCCTGCGCCGCCTCCTGCGCCGCCGCCAGCGAAACAATCCCCCGATTCTCGCCCCCGCCGTCAATCAGCCGGACCCGCGCGGCGTCAATCGAATCATTGACTCGCAAGCCGTCGGTCACCGGCGGCGCAAATGGGGCGGAAGGGCGTATTGTCGGCGACTCCTCGATTCTGATGGGCGGTCATTTGAAAATTTGAAGTTTTTCGCCCGATGAGTCAAGTCATGCCCTCCTCCCGCCCGCGGCCAGACCCCCCCCATGATCGCCCCATAATCGCCCCATGATCGAAAAACCCGCCCCCCGCTCCGGCTTCCTGCCCCGCCCCGGCGGCCACCGCCTGGCCTGGAAACAGATACCCCCGGCCTCCCGAGCCGCTCACAGCCTGGTCTGGCTCTCAGGCTTCGGCTCCGAGATGACCGGAACCAAAGCCTCCCATCTCGCCCAATGGGCCCAAAATCAGCCCTTCGCCTTTTGGCGCTTCGACTATTTCGGCTGCGGCGCTTCCAGCGGCGCCTTCGGCGCGGCGACCATCGGGCGCTGGCGCGCAGATGTCCTCGCCGTCCTCGATCAGCTGATCCCCGGCCCCGCCCTCCTCGCCGGCTCCAGCATGGGGGCCTGGCTCGCCCTGCTCGCCGCCCGCGACCGGCCCCGGAAAATTCGCGGCCTCTTCCTCCTCGCCCCCGCCCCCGACTTCACCCGCCTCCTGCCGCCCCAAGCTCCCCCCGCCGCGCGCGACGGCGAAATCCCCATCAGCCCCGGCCTGATCGCAGAAGCCCAAAACCATTTCATCCTCGGCGCGCCCATCCCGCTCGCCTGTCCGGTCCATATCCTCCACGGCATGGCCGATCAGACCGTCCCCCTGGCCCATGTCCTCGACCTCGCCGCCGCGCTCGATACGCCCGATCTCGTCTTGACCCTCGTCAAGCGCGGCGATCATCGCCTCTCCACCCCCGCCGATCTCAACCGGCTCACCGATCTCCTCGGGCGCTTTTGCCGCGCGGGCGAAGACGGCGCGCCCTCCCCTTGAGCCAGAAGCGCGCGCAACCCCTCCCGATAGGTCGGATAGAGCAGCTCAACCCCCAGCCGGAAGCGAATCCGGCGATTGCTCACCCGCCGGTTTTCCGCATAAAAACCGCGCGCCATAAGCGAAAGCTGCGCACGGGCCAGCGGCGTCAGCGGTGGAGAGGGACGGCCCAGCAGGCGCGCCGCGTGGCGAATCACCTCCGGGGCCGGGGCCGGTTCGTCGTCGCAGACATTGTAGGTCCCGCCCGCGTGCCGCGGCGCGGCCATCGCCGCCGCGACAACCCGCGCCAGATCTTCTACGTGAATGCGCGAAAAAACCTGCCCCGGCTTGTAAATCCGCCGCGCCGCGCCTTGCGCGAGCCGGCGCAACGGGTTGCGCCCCGGCCCGTAAATCCCGGCCAGGCGAAACACATCCAGTTGAACCCCGTGCGCCAGCGCCCAGGCCTGCCAGGCCCGCTCGGCGGCCAGCCGCCGCCGCCCCCGCGCCGCACAAAAGCCGCCTCCGACCGGGCTGTGTTCATCGACCCGGCCCCCGCCCCGGTCGCCATAGACCGCAGTGGTCGAAAGATAACCGGCCCAGACCATCCCGCCCGCATGGCGATCCAGCCCCGCCTCCAGACAATGCAAAACCGGGTCGGGCTTCGCCCCGCGCCGCCCGCCGCCGGGCGGAATCGAAATCAGCAGATGCGTTGCCCCCGCCAGCAGCGCCCGTTGCGCTTCCGCCCGCAGGGGCCGGGCGCTGTCGAACAGATGCGCCTCAATCCCGCCCGCCCGCAAGCGCGCCCGCCCCGCCGCGCTACGGCACGTGCCCCGAATCCGCCAGCCGTGCGGCGCCAAAAAGCCTGCCAGCGCGCGCGCCGAAAACCCCGCTCCCAAACAGACCAGAACCCCGGCCATCAGGCGCTGTGTCCTGCAGGCCCCGCCCGCCATTCGGCGAGGACGTCCGGGTCTCGCTCCGCGCTCATATGCGCCGCCCGGACTTGCCCAAAGCGCGCGCCCTCCAGCAGACAGGCCAGCGCCCAGACCGCCATCCCCCGCACCAGCGGCGCGCGATCGCGCAACAGCCGCTCGGCGCTGGCCGCCAGACCCGAATCGCCCGAATTGCCGATCGCAATCAAAACATTGCGCAAAAAGCGCGCCCGCCCGATCCGTCTGACCGGCGAGCGGGCGAACAGGCGGCGAAAGCCTTCCTCGTCCAGCCCGGCCAGATCGCGCAATCCCGGATTCTCCAATTCGCGCCGGGCGTGGAAACCGGCCCAGTTCGCCCGGCGGGCATATTTGTTCCACGGGCATACCGCCAGACAATCGTCGCAGCCG
Organism: Alphaproteobacteria bacterium; assembly: GCA_965204775.1. Taxonomy (GTDB): domain Bacteria; phylum Pseudomonadota; class Alphaproteobacteria; order JAPOUT01; genus CBDBFH01. Next base: position 59,505 of record CBDBFH010000019.1, on the reverse strand, counting down.
TAAATCCGGTTGCCCATCGCCCGCCGCAGCCGGCGCGCGATCACCCCCTTGTGCTCAATCGTCAAATAGGACAGGCAGCGCCGCGCATCCAGCTGAAAGGGCGCGGGAAACGCCCCGGTCGGGCAGATGTCGAGGCACGCCCGGCAGCGCCCGCAATGAACCCCGTGCCCCGCCGCCCCGGGCAGCGCCAGATCGGTCAGGATCAGGCCCAGGAAAAACCACGACCCCAAATCGCGCGAAACCAGATTGGTGTGCTTGCCCTGCCAGCCCAGACCGGCGGCCTGCGCCAGCGGTTTTTCCATCACCGGCGCGGTGTCGACCACAACCCGCGCCCGCGCCGCGTGTAGCGCCTCAATCTCCCGCGCCATCCGCTTCAGTTTCTCCTTGAGAACCCGGTGGTAGTCCTCGCCGCGCGCGTAGACCGAAATCACCCCTTGCGCCTTCCGCTCCAGATCGCCCAGAGGATTGCGCTCCGGCCCGTAATTCATCCCCACCGCAATCACGCTTTTGACCTCCGGCCAGCGCCGCGCCGGATCGCTGCGCCGCTCCGGGTCGCGCCCCAGCCAGTCCATGCCGGCGTGATAGCCGGAGGCCAAAAACGCCTTGAGATCCGGCCCGCTCCGCCGCGCAACCCGCGCCAGCGCCCGCGCATCGGCAATCCCGAACGCCTCAAAGCCCGCGCCGCGCGCCCGCGCCGCAATCTCATCGGCAATCCGCCGCCCCCGCGCCGCCGCCCCCCGGTTTGCACCCTTGATCACCGCAGCCGCTCCCAAACAACAGGCGCTGTAGTATAACCCCTTGCGCGCCTTCTGTTCGCAAGCCCCCGGCCTCCTTCATGCTCCTCGAAACCGCGCTTTTGATCGCCCTCGTTCAGGGGGCGACCGAATTCCTGCCCATCTCCTCCTCCGGCCACCTGATCCTCCTCGCCCGGCTGGGCCTGACCGGCCAGTCCGGACTCGCCCTCGAAGCCGCCGCCCATCTGGGAACCCTGGCCGCCGGGCTCGTCTATTTCCGCCGCGAGATGAGCGCGCTGGGGCGCGGCGCCGCCGCCCTCCTCGCCCGCCGCCGCGCGCCGGAACGCGATCTCCTCCTCCTCCTCCTCCTCGCCACCCTGCCTGCCCTGCTCGCCGGGGCCGGTCTGTTCGCCTCAGGCCGAATCGAGGTCTTGCGCAATCTGCCCATGATCGCGCTCGCCAATATCCTCTTCGCCTGCCTCCTCTTCCTCGCCGACCGCACCCGCCGCCCAACCCGAAGCCTCGCCAGCATGACCGCCGCCCAATCTTTCTGGATCGGCTGCGCGCAAGCCTGCGCCTTCATCCCCGGCGCCAGCCGCGCCGGAGTCGTGATCACCGCCGCGCGCGCCCTGGGGTTTGCGCGCGAAAGCGCGGTGCGCTTCGCCCTGCTCCTGGCTCTGCCCGTCATCGTGGGGGCAAGCTTTGTGACCCTGCTCGACGCCGCCCGTCCGCTCCCGTCCGCCCCGCCCCCCGCCCCCGCATTGCTGGCGGCGGTGATCCTCCTCTCCTTTCTCGCCGGACTGCTCGCGCTCGCGCTCTTCGTCCGCTTCGCCCGGCGCTGGACGCTCACCCCTTTCGTCCTCTATCGCCTGGCCCTGGCCGCCGCCATCTTGATCTGGACGCTTTAGGGTCCCGCCCCGCCGGGCCGGAAGCGGCTCAAATAGGCCGGCACAATCGCCTCGATTGAGGCGGGCGCAGCGACCCCCAGACCGGCCAGATCGCGCCCGCGCCGCGCCGCCGCCGCGCTGACCACCGAATCCTGCGCAAGAAGACGCAGCTGATCGGGAGTCAAAAGCGGCTTCGGCATATATTGCGCAAAAAGCGCCAGCGCCCGCGCCGCAAACACCGGAACCGGCGCAAGCAGACGGCGGCGGCCGATTGTCTCCACAATGAAGGCCATCAACGCGCGGAACGTGTAAATCTGCGGCCCGCCCAGTTCGTAAATGCCGGGCGCGGCCCGGCCCAGCGCCGCCGTGAGGACCGCGCCTGCGACATCTTCGACATAGACCGGCTGAAAGCGTGTCGTCCCCCCGCCGATCACCGGCAGGGCCGGAAACAGCCGCGCCAGTCCGGCAAACCGGTTGAAGAAATCATCCTCCGGGCCAAAGACGAGGGAGGGGCGCAGGATGTGCGCCTGCGCGAAAGCGCGCCGGACCTCCTCCTCGCCCGCCGCCTTCGAGCGCGCGTAAAGCGCTGCGCTGCTTCGCTCCGCCCCCAGCGCCGAAAGATGAATCAGACACGCCGCCCCCCCCTCTTTCGCCCGGCGCGCGGCCTGGGCCGGTCCGCGCCGGTGCAGCAGGTCGAAACGCTGCGCGCCGCGCTCATACAAAATGCCCGCCGCATTGACCACCACCTCCGCCCCGGCGCACAGGCGGGCGAGCGAATCGGGATCGGCAAAATCCGCCCGCGCCAGTTCGATCTGGCCGGTCTCGCCCATCGGCTTCAAGAACAGCGCCTGCTCCGGACGGCGCACGCCGGCCTTGACCCGAAACCCGGCGCGGGCCAAACGCCGCACCACATGGCGGCCAATAAATCCGCCCGCGCCGATCACCGCCGCAATCCGTCCGCGCGCGCGCGGGCCTGTCATCTGCACCGCCATCATGCCCTCCGGTCTAGCCGGTTTTCCCCGCCCGGAAAACCCGCTAGACTGCGCCCCCGCGCCCAGGTGGCGGAATTGGTAGACGCGCTGGCTTCAGGTGCCAGTGTCCCGAAAAGGACGTGGAAGTTCGAGTCTTCTCCTGGGCACCATCCCCACCCCGGCCTGACAGCCCCGCGAGAGTGCAAATCTGCCAACCGCCATGACCCCGCCGCCCGTCCTCCATCAGAAAGATTTGCCCTCCGGCCTTGATCTGGCCGGGGCGCTGGCGGTCGACACCGAAACCCTGGGGCTGGATCCGCGCCGCGATCCCCTCTGCCTCGTGCAACTGGCCGATCAACGCGGCGCGGCCCATATCGTTCAGCTGGATCGCAGCCGCTACCGCGCGCCCAATCTTCAGGCGCTGCTCGCCGACCCGGCCCGGGAGAAAATCTTCCATTTCGCCCGCTTCGATCTCGCCACCCTCGGCCATTACCTCAATATCACCGCCGCCCCGGTCTATTGCACCAAAATCGCCTCCCGCCTCGCCCGCACCTACACCGACCGCCACGGCCTCAAAGATCTGTGCCGCGATCTGCTGGGCGTCGAAATCTCCAAACAGCAGCAGTCCTCCGACTGGGGCGCCGGACAACTGACCCCGCAGCAAATCGCCTATGCCGCCCGCGACGTCATCCACCTCCACGCCCTCCGCGAAAAACTCGACGCCATGCTGATCCGCGAAAATCGCCGCGACTGGGCGCAGGCCTGCTTCGACTTCCTGCCCGCCCGCGCCCGCCTCGATCTGGCCGGATGGAGAGACGAGGATATCTTCGCGCATTGAAAAAACCGCCCGCCGCCACCCCGCCGTCGCCGCCCTGCGCCGCGCGCTTTATGCCTGCGTGCTGGGCGTCCTCGCCCTCTTCGTCTTCTATGCCCTGTCGGTCGAGAACCGCAGCGGGCTGGTCATGACCTCCACCGAATTGTCCCCGGTCAATGAGGACTCCCGCCTCGTCAATCTGCGCATAACCGGACGCACCCAGGACGCCGCCCCCTATGTGCTCACCGCACAGGCCGCCAGCCACGGGCGCGAAACCCCCGATCAGATCGATCTGGAAGTCCTCGAACTGGATCTGCAGCTGGAGCCGGGCGGCTGGCTGCTGGCCCGGGCCGGAAAAGGCATGTTCCTCCGAAAACAGGCCCGCCTCGAACTGGGCCGCCCCCTCGATCTCTATTCCACCGCCGGCTACGAACTTCATGCCCGCCGCGCCGTGATCGATTTGAAAAAAGGCGAACTGACCGTCCCCGCCGCCGTGCGGGGCCACGGGCCTCTGGGCCGCTTTGAGGCCGGGGGCCTCAAGGCCGCCGGCCGGGGCCGCCAACTGCTCTTTCATGGCGGCGTCAAAGTGCAGCTGCGCCTGCCGCCGCCCCGCGCCGCCGCCGCCCCGCAGGGCGCGCAACCATGAGCCTCACACCAACCGCCGCGCTTCTTGTGTCTGCGCTGGTCCTCGCCGCCCCGGCGCAGGCCGCGCAAGACGGCGCCGATGTCTTCTCCGGCTTTGCCCGGGTCGGCGATGCGCCGGTCGCGATCGAAGCCGATTCGCTGCAGGTCGACCGCCCCGCCGGGCAGGCGGTCTTCGCCGGAAATGTCCAGATCACCCAGGGCGCGCTTCGCCTCGAAGCCGCCCGGGCGACCGTCTTTTATGCCGCCGCGCCCCCGCCGGACATATCGGCGGCGGACTCCGCCCCGCGCGGCAAAATCACCAGATTGCGCGCCGCCCGCAATGTCCGCATCACCGGCGAAAACAATCAGCGCGCCCAGGGCGACTGGGCCGAATATGACGTAGCCCGCCGCCAGATCACCATGGGCGGCAGCATCATTTTGCGCCAGGGGCGGCATGTTTTGACCGGCGAGCGGCTGGTGATCGATCTGGTCTCCGGACAAAGCCGCCTGTCAGCTCCAGCCCCGGCCCCGGCTTCAGGCTCAGACCGCCCACCCCCCCGCGTGCGCGGCTTGTTCGGCTCCGGCTCCGGCCCGCCGGAGCCCCCGCCGGAGCGCCCGCCGGAGCAATGAGCGCGCCCCCTGCCTGCCAGGTCATGCGTCTGGCGCGCCGAATCGCTCACACCAGTTTCGCTTCGCGCCGTCAGGCCGAAGACATGATTCGGGCCGGGCGGGTGCGCGTCAATGGCCGGGTCGCCGCCTCGCCCGCGCTTAATGTCGGCCCCGGCGACCGGATCGAACTGGACTCCCGGCCCCTGCCCGCAATTCCCCCGCCCCGCCTGTGGCGCTATCACAAGCCGCGCGGCTTGCTCACCGCGCGGCGCGATCCGCAGCAGCGCCCGGTGATCTTCGATCACCTGCCGCCGCTGTTGCGCGCCGCCGCCCCGGTCGGACGGCTTGATATGAGCAGCGAGGGCCTCCTCCTCCTCACCAATAACGGCGCCCTGGCCCGCGCCCTGGAACTGCCTGCCTCCAACTTCCTGCGCCGCTATCGCGTCCGCGCCTTCGGCGAGGTCAGCCAGCAAGACCTCGACCGCCTCGCTCAGGGCCTCACGCTCAAGGGGGTGCGCTATGCCCCGGCCCAGGCCAAACTGGAGCGCCGCCAGGCGCGCAATTGCTGGATCGCCATCGGCCTGCGCGAGGGAAAAAACCGCGAAGTCCGCCTCCTCCTTGAGGCGCAGGGCCTGATTGTCAACCGCCTGATTCGAACCCATTTTGGCCCCTTCGCGCTGGGCGCGCTGGCCCCGGGCCGATGGCGCGAGGTCCCGCCCGCCCAATTGCAAAAGCTGACTCTGCCCGGCCCCGCCCGCGCGGCCTGCGCCGGGGCGCGGTAGCGCGCGCGGCCATGCGAATCACCGCCGGCCTCCTCAAAGGCCGCCGCCTCGAAGGCCCCGGCCCCGGTCTCGACGCCCGGCCCACCCTCGCCCGCGCCCGCCGGAGCCTCTTTGATTTCCTCGTCCACGGCCCGCCCCGCCTTGAACTCGGCGGCCTTGAGGTCATCGACCTCTTCGCCGGATCGGGCGCGCTGGGCTTCGAGGCGCTCTCGCGCGGGGCCGCCCGCGTCCTGTTCGTCGAACGCGACCCGCAGGCCCGCCGCCTGATCCGGCGCAATGCCTCCCGGCTCGCCCTCCTCCCGCAGCGCACTCCGATCCGCGCCCGCCCGGCGCGCCTTGCCGCAAAACCCTTGTGCGCCGGTCTCGTCTTCGCCGATCCGCCCTATGGCCAAAACCTCGCCGCCGCCCCACTCGACGCTCTGGCCGCCCTGCGCCTGCTCGCCCCCGGCGCTTATGCCGTCATTCAGGAGCGCAAAGATCTGCGCCCGACTCTGCCGAAAAATTTCACCTTCCTGAGCGCGCATCTCCAGGCCCGCACCCGCTTCATTCTCCTGCGCTTCGCCCCGCTCTTAGCGCCGCCCGAATAGTCTTTCGATATCCGCCAGTTTCAGCTCGACATAGGTCGGACGCCCGTGATTGCACTGCCCGGCATGAGGGGTGCGCTCCATTTCGCGCAACAACGCATCCATCTCGGCTCCGGTCAGGCGGCGTCCGCCCCGGACGCTGGAATGACAGGCAATCGTCCCCGAAATCTCGTTCAAACGTTCGGCCAGCGCCCCGCCCCGTCCGCCGTCGCTCAATCCGTCGGCCAGATCGCGCACCAGACCGCCAATGTCCATATTCCGGCAGATCGCCGGAACCTCGCGCACGATCACCGCATCCGGTCCATAACGGTCCAGCACAAAGCCCAGCTGCGCCCACTCCCCGGCTCGCGCCATCAGCAGGTCGGCCTCCGGGGCGGTCAGTTCGACCACTTCCGGAATCAACAGGCTTTGCCGGGCAATCCCGCCCGCCTGCGCCTGCGCGCGCATCTTCTCATGGACAATCCGCTCGTGCGCCGCATGCTGGTCGACAATCACGATCCCGTCCGCGGTCTGGGAAATAATATACGTCTCATGCAGCTGCCCCCGGGCGACCCCCAAAGGCAGCTCCGGCCCGCCTTCGGTCCCGGGCCCCTCGCCCGGTCCGCTCATCTGCGCATTCCCGCCTGCCGCCGGTTCGACCCGTCCGCCGTGCCCGCCCAGCCCGGGCAGTTCGCCCGTCCCTCCCGCCGGCAAGGGCCGGGGCGCCAACCCCGCCGGAGCCGGGCCGCCCGCAAAAGACTCCGGACCCCCCGGCGCAGCCGAACCCGGGCGCATCGCCGCCAGCGCCTGACCGGACAAAACCGCCGAAGCCCGGTGCCCGGCCTGCGCAAAGGCCTGTTTGAGCGCCCCGATCACCAGGGCGCGCACCGCCTGCGCATCGCGGAAGCGAAGCTCGGCCTTGGCCGGGTGGACGTTTATATCCACCGCACCCGGCGGCAGAGTCAAAAACAGCGCCGCCGCCGGAAAACGCCCCTTGACCATCAAATCGCCATAGGCTGCGCGCAGCGCGCCGCCCAGCAGCCGGTCTTGAACCGGACGCCCGTTGACGAACAGAAACTGCCACTGCAGCGTCGCCCGGTGATAGGTCGGAAGACCGGCATAGCCGGACAGACTCATCCCCCGATGCGCGATCTCGATGGGAAGGGCGTTGTCGAAAAACTCGCCCCCCATCACCGCCCGAATGCGCGCGCTGCGCGCCGCGCCGTCCGCGCCGCCTTCCGCCCTCAGGCGCAAAACCGCCGCCTTGCCGCTGGTCAGCGTGACCGCGCAGCCCGGAACCGCCAGCGCCCGGCGCTTGACCACATCAATCACCGCCGCCGCTTCGCTGCGCGCCGTTTTGAGAAATTTCAGGCGCCCCGGAAGCGCATGAAACAAATCGCGGACCAGAACCTGCGTGCCCTGCGCCCCCGCCGCCGGACGCGGCGGGGGTGGCTTGCGGCCAAAATGCATCTCAATCTGAAGCGCATGGGAGTCCTCGGCCCGCCGGCTGCGAATCGCAAGGCGGCTGACCGAGCCGATTGAAGGCAGCGCTTCGCCGCGAAAGCCCAGCGTCGAAACCCCGCGCAAGACGTCGCCCGCCGAATGCGGCGAAAGTTTCGATGTGGCATGGCGCTCGGTCGCCAGCGCCAGATCTTCCCCGCTCATCCCGTGCCCGTCGTCCACCACCTCAATCAAGTCGCGCCCGCCCTCCTCGATCCGAATCCGAATCGCCCGCGCTTGCGCGTCAATCGCGTTCTCGACCAACTCGCGCACCACGCTCGCCGGGCGCTCGATCACTTCCCCGGCAGCAATCCGGTTCACGACCGATTCCGGAAGGCGGACAATCTTGCCCATCAGCTGCGCTCTCCGTCCTGTTCCGCCGCCTGCGCCAGAAACGGCGCCAGCGCGGCCTTGCCCGCCTCGACCGCAGGCTGGCCAAAAGGATTCACCCCCATTATGCGCGCCGCCAGCAGAATTTCGAGAAGGAAATGCATCGCCAGCGCCCCCAGACTCTCTTCGCCTGTCCCGGCGCGCAAAATCCGCAAGACCCGCCCCCGCGCGCGCAACTGCGAAATCGCCGCCCGGTTTTGCGCCGCAAGAAGGCGGCCCAACGCGCCGCCCCCTCCCGGCTCCGTCTCCGGCCCGGTTATAAGCGTGAAGACGCATCTGTCCGGCCCGTCCAGATACAGCTGAAACTGACTGTGCTGGTCGGCGGGCAGGCGGGCGGTCGCGGGCAGCGCGCCCTTGCCCGCTTTGCCCAGACTCTCGGCGGCAATCTGACGCCACCACCGGGTGAGGGGCGCGAAATGCTCCGCCCCGGCCATCGTCACATGAATTCGCCCGGCTCTCGCCCCCGCCGCCAGCAGCGCCGCCCCGGCGGCGGGCGGAAAATCTTCGGCCCGCGCCGCGCCCGAAAGCAGCCGGGCCAGCACCGCCCGCCCCCCGGCGCGCACCCGCTCAGCCTTGCCGCCCAGCGCAATCAATGGCGCAAGCCCCAGAATCGTGAACAGACAAAAGCGGCTGTCGATCCCCGGCGGGCCGGACAAAAGCGCAAATCCGCGCCCGGCGGCCAGCGCGTGCAAGGGCGTGCGCTCTTGCGCGCACAGCCCGGCCACCGCGCCCGCCGCCGCCCGCGCGCCAAGTTTCGCCCCCAGCCAGTCCAGTCCGGCCCGGGCCAGCGCCAGCGTTTCCGGTGTCGCCCCCGATTTCGACACAATCAGCAAGCGCGCCTCCTCCGGACACAGGCGCGAAAACAGCGATTCCACATAAGCCGGATCCGGCGTGTCCAGCCAGTGGAGCCGGGGCGGCCTGCGCTGCGGCGAGCAAAACACCGCCGGACCCGATATCGCCCCCCCGATCCCGATCACGACAATGTCTTTGGCCCCGGCCATGATCCGCGCGAGAGTCTCTTCGCTGCGCCGGTCGATCCCGTCTTCTTCCATCAGGTCGCGGAAGAGAGGCTCCGCCGCCCGCCCCCGCCAGAAGGCCATCGCCAGCTGCGCCGCCGCCCGCTCCTTTCCCGCATCAAAACCGGCGGCGCTCATCTCCTGGCGGTAGAGCCGCCCTTCCGCGCCGCGCGTCAAGGCTCCGCCTCCCCGCCGACCGTCACCACCACTAGACGCTCCGGGTGCAGCAAACGCCGCGCCGCCCGGCGCACATCTTCCAGACGAACCGCTTCAATCAGGCGGTTGCGCCGCGCCACATAATCGATCCCCAGGCCGTCGCGCCAAATCGCCGCCAGCTGTGCGGCAATCCGCGCCCCGCCGTCAAAGCGCAGCGCATAGGCCCCGGTCAGATAAGCCTTGGCGTCGGCCAGTTCGCGCGCGCTGACCCCTTCGGCCCGCATCCGCTCCAGCTCGGCCCGAATCAAAGCCAGCGTCTCGCCCGCCCGCGCGTCGCGCGTCGCCGCCATCCCCCAGAACAGACCCCCCAATTCCAGCGGCAGCAAACGCGTGTGAATCGAATAAACCAGACCCCGCTTCGCCCGCGCCTCCTTCATCAGGCGCGAGGCGAAACCCCCGCTGCCCAAAATGTGATTCATCACATAGGCGGCGGTGAAGTCGGGATCATCGCGCCGCAGTCCGTCATGGCCGAACATGATCGTCGTCTGCCCGCCGGCCTGCGCCAGCCGCAGCCGCCGCGCCTGCGGCGCGCCAACCGCCGGGCGCGCCTCCCGCCGCCCCGCGCGGGTCTGCTCCAGCCCGCCAAAAATTTCGTCCAGCGCCCCCGCCAGCTCCGCCTTGTCCATCGCCCCGACCACCACGACAATCACATCCTTGCGGGTCAAAACCTCGGCGCGCCGAAGATGCAGGTCCCGCGCCGTGATCGCCGCCACGCTGTCCGCCGTCCCCTCGACCGCATGGGCATAAGGATGGCCCGGCGGCAGCGCCGCTTCGAACCAGGCCCGCCGCGCCCGGTCGGCGGGGTCGCTCGCCCGCGCGCGCAACAAAGCCAGAACCTGCCCCCGCACCCGCTCCACCGGCTCCCGGTCAAAGCGCGGGCGGGTGATCGCCTCGCGCAGCAGGGCGAATGCTTCCCGGCGGTGGACGGCCAGGGTGCGAAGCCGGGCATAAAAGCCGTCGCGCCCGGCGTCGAAGCGCAGCCGAATCGCCCGCGCGCTCAGGCGCTCTTGAAAAGCCTGCGCGGACAGCGCCCCCGCCCCCTCGTCCAGCAGGCCGCTCATCAGATTGGTCAAGCCCTCCTTGCCGCGCGGGTCGCCCGCCGCGCCCCCCTTCCAGATCACCGAGACGTTGATCACCGGAACGCGGTGCGAGGAGACCAGCCAGGCTTCAATCCCGCCGGGGCTGACCACCGGCTGAATCTCAATCCCCCGTTGCGCCCGCGCCGCAGACGCCGAAGCCGTCAACAGCCCGGCGCAGATCAAAGCCCCCAGCGCCGCCCCGGCTCTCATCCCCCGCCCCCCGGCAGCAGCCAGCCGCTCACCGCGCGCTCCGGACGCAGATATTTGCGCGCCGCCGCCTCGACCATCTCCCGGTCAACCGCGGCAATCCGCTTCTCCCAGCTGACGATCTCCCCGACAGACAGGCCGGCGGCCAGCCCCCGGCCAAAAATATTCGCCATCTGGCGCTGGTCGTCGCGGGCATAGACCGCCTCGGCCATCAGCCGGGTCCGGGCCCGCTCCAGCTCCCCGGCCTGAATCCCTTCCTCCAGCACGCGGCGCAGACTGCGCTCCAGCCCCGCCTCGACCGGCGCCAGATCGGCGCTGTCCGCCGGAGGAGAGGCCGAAATGAACAGACGCCCCGGCCCGCGCTGAACCAGCGACAGACTCGCCCAGGCGCTCACCGCCGCCTTCTCCTCCAGGACCAAATCCCGATAGAGGCGGCTGCGCGGGCCGCCCCCCAAAATCTCGGCCAGAACTTCCAGCGCCGCCGCCTCATCCGCTCCGGCCCGCACCGCATTGGGCAGCACATATGTCCGATAAAACGCCGCCGCCCGCGCCGCATCCGCCTTATGAATGATCCGCGCCGTCCCGCCGCGCCGCCGTTCAACCTGCGCCAACTGCGCCCCGCGCCCCGCCCCGCGCCGCGCAATCCCCCCATAATGTTTCTCGGCCAGCGCCCGCGCCTGCGCCGCCTCCACCCCCCCGGCCAGAATCACCACCGCCGCCTGCGGCGCGTAATAGCGCCGGTGAAACTCCAGCGCATCGGCCAGACTCAAAGCGGCAATGTCCGCCTCAAGCCCGATGATCTCCCGCGCATAAGGGTGCGCCCCAAACAGCGCCGCGCGCATCTTCTGGTGCAAGGCCCAGCCCGGATCGCGCCCCTGCCGCAGGGCGCGCTCCTCCAAAACCACCTCCCGCTCGGCGGCGACCGCCGCCGCGCTCAGTTCCAGACCCCGCAGCCGCGCCGCCTCCAGGCCCATCACCAAATCCAGCTTCTCCCGCCCGATCCGCTGGTAATAGGCCGTATAGTCCAGCGAGGTAAACGCATTGTCACGCCCGCCCGCCCGCGCCACGATCCCTGAAAAGCCCCCCTGCGCCGCTTGCCGCCGGTCCTTGAACATCAAATGTTCCAGAAAATGCGCCAAACCGGTTTTGCCCGGACTCTCATCCGCCGCCCCGACTTTGTGCCAGATCATATGCGTGACCACCGGCGAGAGCGGGTCGGGCAGCACAACCACCTGCAACCCGTTGGCCAGGACAAAACGCTCCGCCCGCCAGGACGCGCGCTCCCCCTCATGCGCACAGCCCCCGCCCAGCAGCGCCAGCGCATAACAGATCCGGGGAAAGAAACCCCGCCAGGAAACGCGCAGCATGGATTCGACGCCTTTTCCCGCCGCGGCCTCTAGCCGTCCGATTGCGCCGCAGGCTCCAGCAAAGCGCGAGTCAAAGCTTCGCCCAGACGCTCGATCCGGCGCGCCTCGCGGTCGATCAACGTGCGAATATTCTTCAGCCGCCGCCCGGCCTCCAAGTCGCGCAACAATTGCTGCTCCCCGGCGGACAGCGCCCGCCGCCCCTCCGGCCCCTGACCCGACTCATAGAGAATGTCCGCCGCCGTCGGCCCGCCCCCCTCCGGCCCCGCCGCCGCGCTGCGCGGCGGGCGCAAAAACAACTCGGCCGGCGCCGTCAAAGGCGGCGTGGTGCGAATCAAAAAAGCGTCCGGAGACGGCGTAAAAAAACCCGGAATCCCCGAACAGCCGCACAACATCACAACCGCCAGACCCGCCCCGGCCTGCCTCAACCGCCTTTGCCCGCTTCGCTCCATCGCCTTTCGCCTCATTCTAAGCGCGCCCCGCCCCCTCCCGGTATAGCCCGGCGCGCCCCCAAGGGGAAGCCGCCGCCTCACCCGGTGCGCCGCCGCCATTCCGACCAGAAAAACAGCCCCGCCCCCGCCCCCAGCAGAAGATCGGCCAGATTGAACACATAAGGATAGTAAAAGCCGAACAATTTCAGACTGATGAAGTCGGCTACCCCTCCATAGAAAATCCGGTCGAGCAGATTGCCCGCCCCACCGCCCAAAATCAGCCCCAAGGCCAGCGCCTTCGTCAAACTGTCGGTGCGCCACAGCCAGATCGCGCAAAAAACCAGAACCGCGCAGGTGACCGCCGCAATCGCCGCCCCCGCCCCGGCCTCGGAGAGCAGGCCGAAACTCGCCCCCCGGTTCCAGATCAGGACAAAATCCAGCACCGGCAGAACTTCGATCCGCCCGCCCGCCGTCCGGGACAAAAACCCGACCGCCAGCCATTTCGACGCCTGATCCAGCGCTAGCGCCGCCGCTCCCGCCCCCAGACCCCACAGCCGCCGCCGGCCCGCGCCCGCGTCAGCCATCCGCCGCCGCCCGCTCGGCCAGCGCCGCCGCATCGCGCCGACTCACATCGGGATAGGCCGGATCCGCGCCGACCTCCGGCAGAATCTTCCACGACCGCGCACAGCGCCGCCCCTGGGCAAGCCGCGGCGCCACCGCAACCGCCGGAACATCGGAAAGGCGAAACGCCCCCGCCGGCCCCCGCCCCGGCTTGAGCGACGCCTGGCTGGTGATCGCAATCTCGGCCAGATCCAGACCCGACAATTCGGCAAGCAGATCGGGATCGGCAATATAAATCTCAGGCGCGGCGTCCAGACTCGCTCCGATCCGCCCCGCCTTGCGCTCAATCTCCAGCGCCCCCGAAATCACCCGCCGCACCCGCCGCACCCGCTCCCATTTCTCGCCCAGCCCCGGATCATGCCAGCCCGCCGGTGCCTGCGGGAACAGGCGCAGATGAACCGAATCCGCCTCATCCCCGCCGCCGCGCGCGCTCCAGGCCTCCTCCGCCGTAAAGCACAGCAGGGGCGCAAGCCAGGCCGTCAAAAAACAAAACAGGTGATCCAAAACCCGGCAGGCCGAACGCCGCCGCAGCGAAGAGGCCGGATCGCAGTAAAGCGCATCCTTGCGAATGTCGAAATAAAACGAGGAGAGATCCAGAAGCGTGAAGGATAAAATCTCCTGGAGCGCGCTCTTGAAGTCGAAGCCGGCATAGGCCGCCTCCACCCGCGCGCGCCGCTCGAACAGATAGTGAAGCATCAGCCGCTCCAGTTCCGGCATGCGGCTTTCGGCAACCGCCGCCCCGCCGCCCGCGCCGCAGTGACTCAAATTGCCCAGAAGAAAGCGAAGCCCGTTGCGCAATTTGCGGTAGGCCTCGCCCGCCGCCGCCAGATTCTCCTCGCCGATCCGGACATCCTGGCCATAGTCGCTGAGCGCCGCCCACAGCCGCAAAATGTCGGCCCCGCGCGCGCCGCAAATCTTTTGCGGCGAAATCGCCGCGCCCTCCGATTTCGACATCTTGCGCCCCTGCGCATTGAGCACAAAGCCGTGAGTCAAAACCGCCTCGTAAGGCGCCCGCCCGCGCGTCGCGCAAGATTCCAGCAGCGAAGACTGAAACCAGCCCCGGTGCTGATCCGAGCCCTCCAGATAGAGCGAGGCCGGCCAGCGCAAATCCGCCCGCGGCTCCAAAACCAGCGCATGGCTTGAGCCGGAGTCGAACCAGACATCCAGAATGTCCTCGACCTTCTCCCACGCGTCTTCCCGGTAAGCCTCGCCCAGAAAGGCGCGCGCCGGGCGCTCAAACCAGGCGTCGGCCCCGTCCTGTTTGACCGCCGCAACGATCCGGGCGTTGACCTGCGGGTCACGCAAAATCTCGCCGCTCTCCGGCTTGACGAACAGCGTCAGCGGAACCCCCCAGACGCGCTGGCGCGAGACCACCCAGTCGGGGCGGTTTTCGACCATCGCCCGAATCCGCGCCCCCGCCGAGGCCGGGTGCCAGCGCACCGCATCAATCGCCGCCAGCGCCTTGCGCCGCAGACCCGTCTTCTCCATGCTGATGAACCATTGCGCGGTCGCGCGGAAGAGCACCGGCGCTTTCGAGCGCCAGGAATGCGGATAGTCGTGGCGCAGCGCGCCTTGCGCCAGCACCCGCCCGCGCGCCCGCAGCGCTTCGCAAACCCGCGCATTGGCCGGGCCCTCGCCGCCCCGCGCATCAAGAACCCGCAAGCCCGCAAAGCCCGGCGCCTCGCCCGTATAGGCGCTGTCGGCGTCCAGCGTCTCCGGCAGGTCCAGGCCATGCGCCCGGCCCAGCTCAAAGTCGTCCCGCCCGTGACCGGGCGCGATATGGACCAGCCCTGTCCCCGTCTCGGCGGTGACGAAATCCGCCGCCAGAAGCGGAACGTCAAACTCATAGCCCGCCCCGCGCAAAGGGTGGGCGCAGACCAGTCCGGCCAGTTCCGGCGCATCGCTTATGCGCTCAAAACCTTGCGGCAGCCCCGCCGCCCGCGCGACCGCCCCGGCCAGCGCATCGGCGAGAATCACGACCTCGCCGGTCTGCGCCAGACTCTGCCCTGGCGCGTCCGCGCGAACCCGGTAAAGCCCGTAACTCAGCGCGGGCGAAAACGCCACCGCCCGGTTGCCCGGCAGCGTCCAGGGCGTCGTCGTCCAGATCACCGCGCTCGCCGCCGCCGCCCCCAAACCTTCGATCACCGGAAAGCGCACCCACAAGGCCGGCGAAACCCGCGGCCGGTATTCAATCTCGGCCTCGGCCAGCGCCGTCTGCTCGACCACCGACCACATCACCGGCTTCAGGCCGCGATAGAGCGAGCCGTCCATCGCGAATTTCAAAAACTCCGCGACAATCCCCCCCTCCGCCTCAAAATCCATCGTCGTGTAGGGATGCGCCCAGTCGCCGGCCACCCCCAGACGCTGAAACTGGGCGCGCTGAACTTCCATCCAGCGAGACGCGAAAGCCCGGCAGGCGCGCCGCAACTCGGCGCGCGCAATCTCCGGCTTCTTGCGCCCCCGCGCCCGGTAACCCTCCTCGACCTGCCACTCAATCGGAAGGCCGTGGCAGTCCCAGCCCGGAACATAGACCGCATCGCGCCCCATCATCTGCTGCGAGCGGTTGACGAAATCCTTCAAAATCTTGTTGAGGGCGGTGCCGGCATGAATCGCGCCATTGGCGTAAGGCGGGCCGTCATGCAAAACGAACTTCTCCCGGCCCCGCCCCGCCCGGCGCAGTTGCCCGTAAAGGTCCATCCGCTCCCAGCGCGCCAGCAGCTTCTCCTCCAGGGCGGGAAGCCCGGCCTTCATCGGAAACGCGGTGCGCGGCAAAAAGAGCGTGTCGCGATAGCGATTCCCCGCGCCGCCCGCCCGCTTGCCTGTCTTGCCGCCGCTCATCACCGGGCCTAGAAACAGGAAGGGCCGGGGGCTGTCAAGCCGCCGCGCAACTCAGGCAAAGGGCGCAAAACTGCCCCGCCCCGCCCGCGCCAGCCCGCGCCGCGCCGCCCGGATGTCCTCGGCA
The DNA here is from genome assembly GCA_965204775.1 of Alphaproteobacteria bacterium. Classification (GTDB taxonomy): domain Bacteria; phylum Pseudomonadota; class Alphaproteobacteria; order JAPOUT01; genus CBDBFH01. The sequence goes on along the minus strand of CBDBFH010000019.1, from coordinate 43,735 downwards.
ATCTGCGCCCGCAAGGCCGCCGGACCGGAAAAACGCCGCTCGGCGCGCAAAAAAAACAGGGGAAAGACATTCAGCCGCTCCCCATAAAGGTCTGCGGAAAAATCCAGCAGATGCACCTCCATCAATGGCGCCGCCGGCCCGAAAGTCGGGCGTGCGCCCAGATTCAAGACCGCCTGATGCCAGCCGCGATGCGCTCCGCGCCCGATCCACACCCGCGCCGCATAGACCCCGAAGGCCAAAGGCATGCGCCGGGCCGCCGGCAGGTTGGCGGTGGCGAAGCCCAATTGCGCCCCGCGCCCTTCGCCCCGGCGGACCCGGCCCGAAAACCCCCACCAACGGCCCAAAAGCTCCGCCGCCGGCGCAAGCCGCCCCGCCCCCAAAAGCGCCCGCACCCGGGTCGAAGAGACCGGCGCGCCCGCCCCGCCGACCTGCTCGGCGACCTGCACGGCAAAGCCCGCCCGCGCCCCCATCTCGCGCAAAGTCCGGCTGTCGCCGCCCCGGTCCTTGCCGAAGCGAAAATTCGGCCCGACCACAACACCGCCCGCCCCGATCCGCCCGGCCAAAATGCGCTCGGCAAAAGCTTGCGCGCTCATCCGGGCCAGCCCCGGGCCGAAGCGGAGCAAAATCAGCAAGTCCAGACCCAGACCCGCCAGCAATTGCGCCTTCAGGCGGAAGCCGGTCAGGCGGGCAGGGGGGTCGCCGGGCCGGAAATAGTCGCCCGGCGGCGGATCAAACGTAATCATCCCGCTCACCGCGCCCCGCGCCGCCGCCTGCGCGACCGCCTGCGCAATCACCGCCTGATGGCCCCGATGGAGACCGTCAAAATTGCCCAGCGCATAAACCCCGCCGCGAAGCGGCGCGGACAGACGTCTCTCATCCCGGATGATCCGCATGGGGCAGCGGCGCTGGCTCCTGTTCGGCCCCGGAGAAAAACCCGAGACGCTCCGCACTTTGGCCTCCCCCGCCCCCGCGATCAAGGTTGACAAAAGGCTTAATCTGCGCACAGATAAAGGGCGGTTTTGTTCCGGCAGGCAATCATTCCCTTGGGGGGCCGCGCCCTCCTCCCACTTCATATGGGAGAGAACAAAAGGGGGAATGCGCCAGGTCAGCGATTCGCACATGCTTTGTTCCGGATTTCGCGCCTGTCTTAACCGGGCGGACCGAACTCTTAAAAATGCTTAAGTTTCTGACAAGATTGCTCCGGCCTCAAGCCGCCGCCGCCCCACCCGCGCCGCCGCCGGGCGAGGCTTTGCGTCTGGCGCAAGCCGCGCTGCTGGTCCATGCCGGGCGGGCGGACGGCGCGATCAGTCCGCCAGAGGAGCGCGCGCTCGACCGGCTTCTGGGCGAAGGCTTTGGCCTTGCCGCGCCGGACCGCGCCCGGCTGCTGGCGCGCGCCACCCGCGCCGAAGCCGAAGCCGCCGACCTCTATCGCTGGACACGTACGGTCAATGACCAAATGGGCGAGGACGGCAAACTCCAACTGATCGAGCGCCTGTGGGAGGTGGTCTATGCCGACGGGCGGCTCGACGACTTCGAGGCCAATTTATTGCGCCGCCTGGCCGGGCTGCTCTATGTTCCCGACCGCGCCGCCGCCGAGGCGCGCCGCCGGGTTCTGGAAAGGCGAGGCTCATGACCCCATGACCTATGTCGTCACCGAAGAGTGCATCAAGTGCAAATATCTGGACTGCGTCGAGGTCTGCCCGGTCGACTGCTTCTATGAGGGCGAGGTGATGCTGGTGATTCACCCCGACGAGTGCATCGACTGCGGGGTGTGCGAGCCGGAGTGCCCGGTCGAGGCGATCAAGGCCGACACCGAAAGCGGCCTGGTGCGCTGGCTCGAACTCAATGCCGAATATGCCCTCAAATGGCCGAACATCACGGTCAAACGTGATCCGCCGCCCGACGCCAAGCAGTTCGAGGGGGTCGAGAACAAATTCCAGAGCCATTTCAGCCCGGAGCCCGGCGAAGGCGATTGACCCGCTCCGGTTGCCGCCGCCGCGCCGGTGTGATATAGAGGCCTTTGCGGGGACTCGGGAATGGCGGCCAGAGCCAAAAAGGCGGACAAGAAAAAGGCGCAGCCGGTCAAGCCTCGTTCCGCAAAAGCGGCATCCCGGGCGCGATCTGCGCCGCGCAAAAAGCCGGCCGGATCATCAAAGCCCGCCGCCAGGACCCGCCCCGCCCCGGCAAAGAGCGCGAAACCGGCAAAAAGCGCCAAAAGCCGCCAGAAGGCCAAAACCGCCAAAAACACCAAAAGCGCCAAACCCGCCCGCAAACCCGCCCCAACCCCGGCCAAAAAGAAGGCGGCGGCGCAGGCAGCTGTGCCACGCGTGACCACGCCCCGCGTGACTACGCCCCGCGTGACCATGCCACGGGTGGCCGCGGCGCGCGCGGCGGCAAAGCCGAAGTCCGCCGCCAAAAGCCCGGCCTCTGGCTCCGGCCCGCGCTTTCGGGGCCGCCCCGTCCGCCAGGCCGCCGCGCCCCGGCGGCGTTTGTCCTTCAAGCCCAATGACTACGTGGTCTATCCCTCGCATGGGGTTGGACAGGTGATCGAGATTCGCTCGGAGCGCATCGCCGAGATTGAGACCGAATTCTTCGTCGTCGCCTTCACCCAGGAGCGGATGCGCCTCTCGGTTCCGGTCGACAAAGTCGAGTCGGTGCAGCTGCGCAAACTGGCCGAGCCCGCCGAGATCGCCGCCGCGCTGAAAATTTTGCAGGGCCGGGCGCGGATTCGGCGCACCATGTGGAGCCGCCGCGCCCAGGAATATGAGAGCAAAATCAACTCCGGCGACCTGATGGCGCTGGCCGAGGTGGTGCGCGACCTCTACCGCTCCGATCAGCAGCCGGAGCAGTCCTACAGCGAGCGGCAATTGTTTGAGGCGGCGCTGGAGCGCATGGCCCGCGAGGTCGCGGCGGTCGAGAAGATCGACGTCGCGGCGGCGGCGGATAAACTCTGTCAGGTGCTGGCCCGCGCCGCCGCCCGGCGCAGCGCCGCCGCGGCCAGAAGCGCCGCTGAAAGCGCCGAGGCAGGCGAGGCCGACAATCCCGGAACGTCGTGATAGACTGCTCCCGTCCCGGACGAGGCTCAAGGACGGACAAAGGGAAAAGGAAGGAGAGCGCAAATGACCACCCCGTTTGAAGGCGGCTGCATGTGCGGCGCGGTGCGCTATCGCTGCACGGGCGAGCCGATGGCGTTCATCAACTGTCACTGCCGCGAGTGCCGCTATGTTTCGGGCGGCAATGCCGCGGCGGTGCTGATCGTCGCCCGTGATGCGTTTGAACTCACCCGCGGCGAAACCCAGGCCTATGACTGCAAAACCCGGAAAGGCAATATCGTCACCCGCCGGTTCTGCGCCAAATGCGGCACCCCCCTCTTCTCCGACATAAAAGCCACGCCGGCGATCTGGGGGATCAAGGCCGGGACGCTGGACGACGCCTCCTGGCTCAAGCCGTCGATGACTCTGTGGAAAAGCTCGGCGCCGCCCTGGGCCCATATCGACGAGACGCTGCCGGTCTTCGCGCAGGATCCGCAATGATCCGCCGGGCGTAGCGCGAAGGACAAAAAGACAAGGGGGAGAGAGTGATGAGCAAAAAGCCTGATGAAAAACTGCGCGTGGCGATCATCGGCGCGGGCTTCGGCGGTTTGTGCGCGGCGGCCCGGCTGAAGGAAAGCGGCATCGGCGATTTCCTGATCTTCGACCGCAACGCGAAAGTCGGCGGCGTCTGGCACGAGAACAAATATCCCGGTTGCGCCTGCGACGTGCCGGTCGCCCTCTATCATCTTTCCTTTGCGCCCAGCGGGCGCTGGAGTCATCTGTTTCCGCGCTCGGACGAGGTTCAGGCCTATGCCGAGGAGGTGGTCGAGCGCTTTCAGCTCAAGCCCCGCCTGCGCCTGTCCGAGGAGATTCGCGCGGCGCGCTGGGACGAAGCCGCGCGCTGCTGGCGGCTGACCCTGGCCTCGGGCGGCGAAATCGAGGCCGATGCGGTGATCGCCGGGCTTGGCCAGCTCAATCGCCCGGTCATGCCCGACATTGAGGGTCTGGCGCGCTTCGCCGGGCCGGTGATGCATTCCGCCCGCTGGGACCGCGCGCTGGCGCTGGCCGGAAAGCGGGTCGGGGTGATCGGCTCCGGGGCGAGCGCCGTTCAGCTGATTCCGGAGGTCGCGCAGGAAGCCGCCCATCTGACCGTCTTCCAGCGCACCCCCAACTGGGTCGTCCCCCGCCTCGACCGCCCGATCAGCGACGAGGAAAAAGCCCTGATGGCGACCAATCCCGAAGCCGCCCTGCGCATCGCCCAGGCCAACCGGCAGATGATCTATGAAAACGCCGATCATTTTTTCTGGCAGGCCTTCGCCTGGACCAAACAGGGCCGCGACTTTCAGACGCTTCTCGCCAAAACCCATCTGGAGGAGCAGGTTTCCGACCCCGCATTGCGCAAAAAACTGACGCCCGATTACCCAATCGGCTGCAAGCGAATCCTCTTCTCGGATGACTTCTACCCCTGCCTGCTGCGCGAGGATGTCGATCTGGTGACGGAAAAAATCACGCGCATCGTCCCCGACGGGGTCGAGATTCAAGACGGCAGTTTGCACAAACTGGACGTTCTGGTCTGCGCGACCGGTTTTGAGACCACCGGCTGGCACTGGTCGCTGGATATCGAGGGCCGCGCCGGAACCCGTCTGGCCGAAGCCTGGCGCGAGGGGCCGGAAGCCTATCTGGGAATCACCGTCTCCGGCTTTCCCAATTTCTTCGTCCTCTACGGGCCGAACACCAATCTGGGCCACAACTCGATTCTGGTGATGATCGAGGATCAGGTGAATTACGCGGTCAAGGCGCTGAAACTTCTGGAAGAGAAGGGGGCCCGCGCCCTGATGCCCTCGCCCGAAGCCCAGGCCCGCTTCAACGCCCAACTGCAAAAGGATTTGCGCACGCGCGTCTGGGCCGACCCCAACTGCACCTCATGGTACAAAAACGCGCAGGGCAAGATCACCCAGAACTGGTCTTCGCACACCCGCGACTACGCGGCGGCGACGTCCTCGGTCAACCTCGCCGACTACGAACTGATCGCCTGAAGCCCGCAAACCCTTGGAAAACAAGGAAAATTCGCCTGAAAAAGACGTTGACTTTAAATGCAACTTCTCCCATTATTACATTAATGATACCCCCTGTTGTTTCGTCTTCAGGGTGCGGGGCCCTCTTCGGGGGGCCCCTGCTTTTTAGGGATGTATTTTCGCGACGCACCTGAAAATATTGTAGAGAGCCTTATGCGATGCGCACCTTTGTCTATGTTGACGGGTTTAATCTTTATTATGGAGCGCTCAAAGACACCCAATATAAATGGCTTGATCTGAAAAAACTTTGCCTGCGTCTGCTTCCCCCGGACTGCGCGGTGGACAGGATTAAATTCTTCACCGCTCCGGTCAAGCCGCGTGAAGGAGATTCTCAACAGCCAGAACGCCAGAAAATCTACTGGCTTGCATTAAGGCGGCATATCCCGGAATTGGAGATTTATAATGGCAGTTTCATGAGTGAAAAAAGATGGATGCCTCGCGCGGATAATCCGCAGGAAAAGGTGCGGGTCATCAAGACGGAGGAGAAAGGATCGGACGTCAATCTTGCCGTTCACCTGTTAAATGATGGCTGGCGGGATGAATATGACTGCGCTGTGATTATTTCCAATGACAGCGATTTTACCGAGGCAATCGAATTGACAAAAAAAGCGCACTCCCAAAAAACCATCATGCTTCTTGCGCCTGTCAGAAGGCGTTGGCATGTGTCCAGGCAACTGCGTGAAGCCAGCAATAATCGTATGAAGCCGATCAGAACCGGGGTCTTGAAAGTCTGCCAATTGCCCAATCCGGTTCCGGGAAACCCGCCACTGCGCAAGCCGGATATCTGGTAGGCGCGGGTTTTCGGTTTTCTTTCTCAAGGGGGACTCGTCCCCCTTGAACCCCCTGGTTTTAGTCGGGAAGCGTCCATCTGGTGTGGCCCGGCAGTAAATCGGCGGGCGAGACCCTCAGCGCTTTCGCTAATTTAGCCAGCGTCTTGGCCGTCGGGTTCCGCTCCCCGGTCTCGACCCCGCTGATATAGGCGCGGTGCAGGCCCGACTCGAAAGACAGCCGCTCTTGCGACCACTCCCGCTCTTTCCGGAACTTGAAGACCCGGCGTCCGATAATCCACAACAGATCGGCCATATTGGTTGCATGGCCGAAATGTAGACTATATGCGACATCATATAAGTATCAAAACCCCTTGAGTGGTAGATACTTATATGCTACAACCCTGACATAAACGCGGGAACAGACCCGCCGGGAACCGGGAGGCCCACAATGGACATCATCGCCTATCTCCTCGGCGCAGGATTCTTTGGCTTTGTCATCGGCGTTTTCCTCCAGCCCCGATCCGCCCGCCCCCCGCCGCCCGGTAAAATCCGGGACGCCGCCCTCAACTACGCCCGGCACTACCGGAAATCCGCCCCCTATATCATCACCGATCACCTCAATACCTTCTGCCGCCTCCTGGAGGACGAATATTGCCGCAACCTCCTCACCGCTATCCGCGAGGAACTCAAAAAATCCGGCTATAGCCACCTCATCTCCCCCGCCCCCCAAAACCTCGAATTCGAAGAGGAAAAATTGCCCCTGCCGCCCTTCGACGAACTCCTCGGCGTCCGTTTCCACATCCCCGCTTCCCCGGACTCCGAAAAATAAAGCGGCCATCATCTTCCCAACCAAAGGCCGGAAATAAAACTCATTCCGCCGCCCCCCGAGCCGGGGCCGCGCCCCGCGCCAGGGCCGCACCCCGCGCCGGGGCCGCCCCCCGCGTCGGGGCCGCCCTGCCGGGCGCGCGAATCTCCTCAACCAGATCCTGCACCGCCCGCGGCGGCGGCGCGCTCGCCAGCGCAACAATCACCCCAACCCCCAGCGCCAGCCACATAAAGACAAAACCGATCCCCTCCGGCGACACCCCCAAAAACCATTGATCCGGCCCGCCCCCCAGAAACTTGAAATAAACAATATAAGAAAAGGTCGAGGCCAGCCCCGTCACCATCGCCGCAATCGCCCCTTCCCGGTTCATCCGCTTCCAGAAAATCCCCAGAAACAAAACCGGAAACAGCGAGGCCGCCGCCAGACCAAAGGCGAACGCCACCACCTGCGCAACAAAACCCAGCTGCGAAGCGTAAATCCCCAGCAGCCCGGCGGCCAGAACCGCCCCCGCCGCCGAAGCCCGCGCAACCCGCAGCTCCGCCGCGTCGCTCATGCCCGTAAACAGCGTCCGCCGGCACAGGTCATGGCTGACCGCCGAAGAAATCACCATCAAAAGCCCCGCCGCAGTCGAAAGCGCCGCCGCCAGACCCCCGGCCACCACCAGCGCAATCACCCAATGCGGCAGCTGCGCAATCTCCGGATTGGCCAGAACGAAAATGTCGCGATTCGGCTCCACCTCATTGGCCAGCCCGTCCGGCGCATCCGGCCCGCGATACTGCATGACCCCGTCGCCGTTGCGGTCGTCATAGCGGACCAGCCCGGTCTTCTCCCAGGACTTGTACCATTCCGGGACCGGCTTGCCGCCCGCCGCCCGAATCTCCGCCGCCCGCGCCGCATAATCCTCCCCGTCCGCGATATAGGACGCCTCATTCACCGAATCGATAAAATTAAGCCGCGCAAAGGCCCCCACCGCCGGGGCCGCCGTGTAAAGCGCGGCGATGAACAGCAGCGCCCAGCCCGCCGAAACCCGCGCCGCCTGCGCCGAGCGCACCGTAAAAAAGCGAATGATCACATGCGGCAGACCCGCCGTCCCAAACATCAGCGCCGCCGTGATGCACAGAACGTCAAGCATGGATTTGTCGGTCGAGGTGTATTCCAGAAAGCCCAGATCCTGCAGAACCATATTCAGCTTCTCCAGCATCGAAACCCCGCCGCCCCGCACATCGGAGATGAAGCCCAGCTGCGGAACCGGATTGCCGGTGATGATCAGCGAAATGAAAATCGCCGGAACCGTGTAGGCGAAAATCAGAACGCAATATTGCGCAACCTGCGTATAGGTGATCCCGTTCATCCCGCCCAGAACCGTGTAGCAAAACACCACCGCCATCCCGGCCAGAACCCCGGCCTCATAGGGAATCCCCAGAAAGCCGGAAAAGGCCACCCCGACCCCGCGCATCTGTCCGGCGATATAGGTGAAGGAGACAAACAGCGCGCAGACCACCGCAATCCCCCGCGCCCAGTTTGAGTAGTAGCGGTCGCCGACAAAGTCGGGCACCGTGAATTTGCCGAAACTGCGCAAAAACGGCGCGAGCAAAAGCGCCAGCAAAACATAGCCCCCCGTCCAGCCCATCAGATAGACCGAACCGCCATAGCCCAGAAAGGCGATCAGACCGGCCATCGACAGAAAGGAGGCCGCCGACATCCAGTCGGCGGCGGTCGCCATGCCGTTGACCACCGGGTGGACGCCGCGCCCGGCTACGTAAAACTCCCGGGTCGAGCCCGCCCGCGCCCAGACCGCAATCCCGATATAGAGCGCGAAAGTCCCGGCGACAAAGATGATCGTCCAGACCAGCTGACTCATCAAACCGCCGCCGGACTAGTCCGAGTCTTCAATGCCGAAGCGCCGTTCGATCCGCTTCATCGCCCGGCAGTAGATAAAGATCAGCGCAACGAAAATATAGATCGCCCCGTTCTGGGCAAACCAGAAGCCCAGCGGCGCGCCCCCCAGCTGGAACCGGTCCAGAGCCTCGCGGAACAAAATCCCCGCCCCGTAGGAGGCCATAAACCAGACCGCCAGCAGACCCGCGGTCAGTTTCAGCACCGCCTTCCAATAGCCGCCCGCCGCGCCGTCCGGCGGCGGCGCGCCGCTCATTCGATCACCCCGCAGGCCAGACGCGCCCCGCCCCCGCCCAGAGGCCGGGGCGTGTCGGAATAATTATCCCCGCCCAGATGGATCACCAAAGACAGCCCCCGAATATCCACCCCCGCCAGCCGGGGCGCGGTGACCGCCTGGGTCACCCGGCCCCCCTCATCGGAAAAGAGCGCCGGAAGATCGCCCAGATGGCCGTCGCCCTCCGGCCCTTCATGCCGTCCGGTCTCTTCCGGGTCGTAGTGGCCCCCCGCCGCCCGGCCCGCATCGCCGCAATCGGGGAACGCGTGAATGTGAAAGCCGTGTTGCCCGCGCGGAACCCCGCGCAGATCGGGCGCAAAAACGATCCCCTCATCCGTGTCCCGCCAGCTGATCGTCCCCATCACCCGTCCGGCATCGCTGGTGACCAGAAGTTTGATCTCGACCACCCCGTCCGGCCCGTCCTCGCCGCCGCACGCCGCCAGACCCAGCGCCGCCGCCAGCAGAAAACCGCCCGCCCCTTTTCTCATCTTGACCATCCTTCAGCGACCCTCGGCTTATCTTTTCAAACCGGGTGAACAGTATAGCCCCGGCGGGGAAAGTGGACAATCACCTCGCCCGCCCGCGCCGATTCGCGCCGCAGCGCGATCTCATCCGCCGAGACATGGACAATCTCGCCCCTCACCGGGTCGCGCCCGAAGCGCACCGCCCGGATGCACGCCTGCGCCCCGACCGGCGGCGCCGTCTCGTCCGCCGCGCCCGGCTCCAGGGCGGCGGGCCGCGCGGCTTTGGCGATCTCAATCGCTTCGCCCGCCTCCATCGCCTTGCGCGCGCCGTGTCCCAGTTCCGCCATCCGCGCCATCCAGCGCCCGACGCCTGCGTGCCGGGCCAGTTCCGCCTTGCCCTGCGGCGCGCGCGCCAGAAACCACAGGCAGTGATAGACCGCAAAATCGGCCAGACCCGGCTCTGCCCCAAACAGACAGGCTCTGGCCTCCAGCATCGAGGCGATCCAGTCCAGTCCGCGCCGAATCTCCGGCGCCGCCTGCTGGGCGGCGGCGCGGGCCTCCGCAGCCGTCGGCGGCGCAACCCCGCGCATCTTCGCCCGGTCGGCGGCGAAAGCCGCCGGAATCGACTCCGCATTCAGGCCGATCACATAACTGGCCACCGGCCAGAACAGACTCTCCTCGGCCCAGGCCGCCGCCACCATCCCCGCCCCGCGCGGCGCATCGCCACAGATGCCGGGCGCGGGCTTGATCTTGTCCAGAACCGGCAAAATCAAATTCGTGTCGCAATAAATATCCGCCCCGATCTGCAGCGACGGCGTGCGCCGGTAGCCGCCGGTCAGTTCGACATAATCCGGTTTGGGCATGATCACCGGAATCTCGACCGACCGCCAGGCCAGACCCTTCAGCCCCATCACCAGGCGCACCTTCTCCGAAAAAGGCGAGGCGTCATAATGGTGCAAAATCAACTCGCTCATGAGTCTCCTCCCTCTCCCCGCACAATGGTCACCAGACTGATCTCCGGCGGGGTCAAAAACCGGACAGGCAGCAGGGTCGTCCCCAGACCTGATCCGACAAAGATCGCATGTCCCTTCTCCAGCACAAAGCCCCTGGCGTAGCGCTGGCCATAGCGCGAGGGCACCACCAGCCGGCCCAAAAACGGCAGATAGACCTGCCCGCCATGGGTGTGCCCGGCCAAAGTCAGGATGATCCGCCGGGGCAGCTCGGGAAAAATATCCGGCGAGTGAGTCAGGGCCACAACCGGCGCGCCCGCGGGCACCGCCTCCAGCGCGCGGGCGAAATCATGGGGGCCGGTATAAAAATCCGAAATCCCCAAGAGCCAGAAATCCGCATTGCCGCGGGCGATTTTTACCGCCCGGTCCTCAATCAGGGCGAGGTCATGGGCGGTGAAGGCGGCGGCCATCCGCGCCGGGCCCAGCAGCCGGTCGTGATTGCCCAGAACGCTCCAGACCCCAAGCGGCGCGCGCAGCCGCGCCAGCGCCGGGGCAATCGCTTCCGGCGCGACAAACGAGGCCCCCACCAAAGCCCGCCCGGCGACATAATCGCCGGCCAGCACGATCATCTCCGCCTCCGCCTGATTGGTCAGCGCGACGATCCGGTCCAGTTTCTCCGGCGTCATATGGAGCGCGCCGATATGCAGATCGGTCAGCAGCGCCACCCGCAGGCCCGACAAAGCTTCCGGCCATCCGGCCAGTTCCAGCCGGTGCTCGCGAATCGTCACCCGCGCAGGCTCCAGCCAAAAGCCCCACAGCGCCGCGGCCAAGCCTGCCGCCAGCGCCGGGAAGATCAGCCGCCGCCCCCTCATCGCCCCCGCCTGCGGCGCGGGCGGGCGGCCCCGCAAGATTTCTTGTTGCCAATGTGATCGCCGCCGCCGCCCGCCGCGGCCCAAAATGGCCGGACGCATTCACCCCAGGACCGGAGACATTGACGCATGACCACGATGACCGCAAAACCCGATTCCGCGCCGCGCGCCGCCGCGCGCGCCGAGCAGATATTGGACAGGGTCGCGATTATGCGCAACCCGTATTTTGCCGGCCTGCGCGGCGGCGGCACCGGGCTTGAGCGGTTTCGGGAGAGTCAGGAGCAGTTTTATTTTGCGGTGATCTTCTTCTCGCGTCCGATGGCGGCGCTGGCCGGGCGAATCCCGCATGCGCGCGACCGGCTCGACATCATCCACAATATTCTCGAAGAGCACGGCAATCTGGAGGAGAAGGCGTTTCACGCCACGACCTTCAAAGCCTTTTTGCGGTCGATCGGCAGCGAGGCGGGCTTTGAGCAGCAGCCGCTTGCGCCGCCGGTTCGCGCCTTCAACTGCGTTCTGGCGGCCTCCTGCGCGCTGGACGCCCTGCCGGTGGCGATTGGCTGCATGGGGGTGATCGAGCGGGCCTATGCCGACATTTCCGCGCTGATGGCCCGGATCGTCATTGAGCGGGGCTGGGTTGGCAAGGACAATCTGGCGCATTACAAGTTGCACACCAAGCTGGACATTCAGCATTCGCAGGAGTTTTTCGCTCTTCTGGAGCCTTACTGGGATAATCCGCGCAAGCGCGGGCAGATCGAGCAGGGGCTGGAACTGGGGGCCTATGCCTTTGACCGGCTCTATCGCGACCTGCATCGATTGTAAAATGAGTCGAAGAGCAAAACGGTAGCCTGTGCCGCCGCTAGGCGTGGAGGGTAGCGGAAGTCAACCGCGCTATATGAGCGCGGGTGAAGATACTGAACACACCGTTCAAGGAACCTCTCCGTGCGTTCGTCATAGCCCGTTGAGTAATTGTCGAATAGCCCCGCTTTGTGCTGTGGAGGCCAAAATTGCTCGCGTATATAGTGTATTACTTGAGATTCTGCTACCTCTAGAATCCCGGAAAGTTTCTTCTTGACCCTACCCACCTCCATACTATATATATGGAGTTATAAGAGAGGAAATGGAGGTAGTAGAGAATGCGCGCCATTCAGGTCTCGACAGACGTGTTCGCGAGAATCTGGACCCTTAGGAGGGCGGATGAGAACACAGAGGATGAAATCCTGCACAGATTCTTGGGTTGCCAAGGACCTAGGCGGGATGACTCTTCCTCTGCCCCTCCGACTCCGCCGAGTGGAGGGATGGGTTTCTACGACGCTCGGCATGGTGTCCACTTCGCACAAGGGTTCGAGATTTTTCGCACTTACCTCGGGGTTGAGTATCGAGCGCAAGCTCGTGACGGCAGTTGGGTGTTGCAAGGAGATGGACGTGTCTTTCGGAGCCTAAACGAGCTCAGCAGGGCAATAGGCGCAAAGACTGAAAACGCATGGGTCAATTGGCTCTACCGTGATCAATTGAGCGGGCGTCGGCCCGTTGCCGATTTACGTGACCCGAAGAAGATTGCAACAAGACGAGGAATAGCGACAGGCGAGGTGGATACGGAAGGAACTGGAGAGTTTGATGAAACGTTTCGAGAGGACGGGACCGTGACTTGGCGCGACGATGTAAAGGCCACCCTTTCGCACCTCGGCGGGAAGGCTTCGCTACACAGCATTTACCGCGAAATAAAGAAAGAGCGTCGCAACGCCGGGCGTTCAGTTCCCAGAACACTTGAGGCAGTAGTGCGACGTACCCTAGAGGATCATTCGTCGGACTCTGATAACTATCGCGGTGGTCTAGACCTCTTCTACATGCCGGAGGGCAAAGGCGTGGGAGTATGGGCATTGCGTCCCCAATCTAACAGGGCACCACTTACGCCCCCAGATTAGGAGTCCGATGCTCTATCCGGCTGATGTTTGTCCGTCGGCAGGGCGTTAGCTTCTGAACAGCGCTAGCTCCAATCTACAACAGCGCGAGGCTGTCAAGATGGAGCGCCTGCCAGCCCGAACGCTCGGCCATCACCGCAAACATCTCGTCACCCCGACCGGTCCGCTCAACCAGCTGGGCTGCAACCACCGCCATCACAAAACCGCCAAAGGCCCCAAAGCGGTAATCCCGCCAGGCTCGCTCCCCATCATAGGACCCCGTCAGCAGCGAAACATAATGCTCCACCAAACCCGCTTCCGCACCCGCCCGCAAAGCCGGATCGGCAAAACTGGTCCCAATGCAATAGGCAACATCGCTCATCGGCGCACCCGCCCCAATCGTCTGCCAGTCAACAATCACCGCCCGCCCCGCCGCGTCGGTGAACAGAATATTGTCCAGACGCAAATCATTGTGGGTGATCGCCAGCGGCGCACCGCGATCGCCAAAATAGCGCTCAAGGCGTGCCACCAGCGCCGCCCCCATCTCCAGAACCTCCCGGTCAAGCCGACCCGCATAGCGCCGCCGCCATTCCGGATAGCACTGGGCAATAAACTCGCGCAAAAATCCGCGGTTGCCACGCGTGTAATTCAGCCAGTCAATCCCGACCAGAGCCGGATCGTTCCACCGAAAATTATGCAAATGCGCAATCTCCGAAATCGCCAGACGCACCTGCGCCGCCGTGCCCCCGGCAAGCTGGTCGCCGGCCCGCGCCGGCGCGACATCCTCCATCAGAAGAACAAAATCGCCCGCCGCGTCCAGCCGGGTGAAATAACAGTGCGGAACCCGAATCTTCGCCCGCGCCGCAAACCGCTCATACCAGCGCACCTCAACCTCATAACTGTGCAGCCGCCGCCCGGTCTCGCGGCTTTGCCGGTCCGCCGCCGGGCATTTGGCGATGATCGTCGCCGGCCGCCCGGACCCGCCCGCCCAGTCCAGCACCAGCCGGTAACTGTCGCCCATCTGGCCGGTGCCGACCGGCTGAAGCGTCCAGCCCCGCAGCGACCCCGCCGCGCGCCCCAGCTTGCCCGCCAGCCAGTCCGGATCAAATTTGTCGGGATGATCGGGAAGCCCCGCCATCAGTCCGTGATCCGGTCGAGCAGCCCCGCAAAGCCGCTCGGCGCATGGGGGCCGATGAACAACTGCTCAATCACGCCGCTCCCCTCATAGCGCTCCCCGCCCCGCATCAGCGCGACCCGGCTCAGAGCCTGCACATGCAGATGATGCATCGTGCCGGAGCGCAATTGCGCTTCCGCCTTGTCCAGCTCCATCTCGTCAAACCCGACCTCCAGCGCGCCGTGATCAAGACCATGCGACCAGTGCGGGTGGGTGTAGCCTAGCCCGCTCATATAGAAGAGCCGCCCGGTCGCTTCCATCTGCGCCTCAATCCTTTGATCCCCTTCGCGCAGTTCGAGGCCGAGCGATTCAATCCGCCGCGTGCCGCTTTGGTAGGCCGGGCTGAGCGCAACGCGGCGGAAATGCGTTTGCTGCTGCGCGCCCCGCGCCAGATCCGCCAGCACGGCGCGCCGGTTCCATGCCGCGCCCTGCGCGTCGTCGTTGCTGTGGCAGAACAGGGCGTGGCCGGCGAAATTGGCGGGCGTCCACAGCCAGTAGAATTGCATCTCCCGGGACGGCGGCTGCGGATCGGCTGCCCCGACCGGGCGCACCCCCCAGCTGCGGTCGCGGGTGCCCTGGAAGCCGGTGAGATCGATTTTCCGCCCTTTAAGAGTCAGCGACCCCTGCCAGCTGATGTTTTGCGTAAGGCGGGTGTAATCCATAAATCCGCGCGGCCCGATGCGCCGGGTGAAGCGCGGCTCTTCAATGGCCGGGTGGCGCGCGCGCGCTTCCAGATGCCCGCTCAGTCCGTGGGGGTTGTCGGCGACCTCAATCAGGGTGCGGGCAAGCGGCTGGGCGAGCGTGATCCGAATCGGCCCGACTTGAAGATTGAGCCTGTCCATCTTCATGTCTTTCGAGGCGCGCAGATTGTATTGCGTCCCGTCGAGCGACAGGCAGACGGCGGCGTCCATGACGTTGAGCTGGGGATAGACGCCCAGCGCCGCGGCAAAAAAGACATCCTGTCCGGCGTCATAGCCGTTGAAGAAGAAGCGGTCGTAAAAATTGCGGTCCGCGCCGGCAAAAGCGATCGGCTCGGCGGTCTGGTGCAGCGGATAGTCGTCTGCCGGCGTCAGGTTGTTCATGCCGCCTCCTCGGATCGGATAGGGGTGCGCCCGGCAGGATTCGAACCTGCGGCCCCCGGATTAGGAATCCGGTGCTCTATCCGGCTGAGCTACGGGCGCGTCTATTCCGCCGCCAAGCCCGCCGCCGAATCCGCCCGCCGCGCCGCGCTCGCAATCCCGTCGGCAATCTGCTCAAACAAAGCCTCCGGCAGATCATGGCCCCAGCCCTCGATCATCCGCAGCTCCGCGCCCTCAATATGCGCCGCGGTGTCTTCGCCGCCTTGAACCAGAACAAGCGGATCGGCACGCCCATGCAAAACAACGCTGGGCGCACGCACGCCCTTCAGACGCTCGCGCCGCGAGCCGTCCGCCATGATCGCCACCATCTGCCGCGCAACCCCGGCAGGGTGATAGGAGCGCTCCACCATCTCGCCAACCCGCCTGCGCAACTCCGCTTCATCCTGCGGATACCCCGGCGAGCCAATCGTCTGCCACAGCTTGATCCCTTGCGCGATGACCGCTTCCCGGTCCTCCAGCGGCGCCGCCGGGGCCAGCAAGGCCCCCAAAACCTCAGGCGACGGCTGCGGCAAAGACAAGTCGCCCGTCGTCGACATGATCGAGGTCAAACTCAAAACCCGCTCCGGAAAGCCAAAGCCCATATGCTGAACAATCATCCCCCCCATCGAGGCCCCGGCAATATGCGCCCGCTCGATCCCCAGCCCATCCAGCAGACCGATCCCGTCCGCCGCCATGTCGGCCAGACTATAGGGCGGCGTCAGCTTCTTGCCTCCATAGGCCGCCGCCATCGCCGCCGCCAGATCAGGAAGCCCCGCGCTGTCAAACTTCTCCGACAGGCCGATGTCCCGGTTGTCATAGCGAATCACGTAAAAGCCCCTGTCCGCCAGAAGTCGGCAAAAAGCCTCCGGCCACAGCGTCAACTGCCCCCCCAGACCCATCACCAGCAAAAGCGCCGGATCGCTCCTGTCGCCAAACGTCTCGTATTCAATCGTGATGCCGTTCGCCTTGATCGCCGTCATCGCCGGATCCTCCCTCGCTACGGTCCAGATGGGGCGCAAGCTGCGCCAGAATGTGCGGCACAAGACCGCGCGCCATATCGTGCCCCATGCCGGACACCAGCGCAAGCCGCGCCCCGGGAATCGCGCGCGCCGTATCCTCGCCGCCGTCCGGCGGAATCAGCCGGTCGTCACGTCCATGTATAACCAGGGCCGGCGCGCCGATCGCGCCCAGACGTTGCCGGCGGTCGCCATCGGCCTCAATCGCCCGCAGCTGGCGCGCCACCCCCTCAGGCGCCCAGGCGCGCTCATAGGCCATCCGCGCCATCCGCCGCAGCTCATCGGGCGGCGTCGCAAACCCCGGCGAGCCGGTCGCCTCCAGACCTGAGACCAGGCGGGCAATCGCCGCCGCCGCCCCCTCGCCCGCCGCCCCCGGCGCCATCACCCGGGCCAAAACCTCTGGCGCGGCGCGCGAAAGCCCACGGTTGCCGGTCGTCGACATGATCGAGGTCAAACTGACAACCCGCGGCCCAAAGCCGAACCCCATATGCTGCGCGATCATCCCCCCCATCGAGATGCCGATCACATGGGCCGCCGGAATCTTCAACCCGTCAAGCAGGCCGGCTGCGTCCGCCGCCATGTCGGCCAGCCCATAACCCCCTTGCGGACACCTGTCTGAGAGGCCGCAATCCCGGTTGTCAAAAATCACCACCCGCCGTCCCGTCCGGCACAAGCCCTCGATCAGCTCATAGGGCCACATAATCAGCTGGGTTCCCAGACCGCGTATCAGCAAAACCGGCGCTTTGTCCGTCTTCTCCGGCGGATCGTAGACCTCGCAGGCCAGCCGGACGCCCTGGCCGGTGCGGACAAAGGCCGGGGCGGGGGCATCCGCGTCAAAGCCGCCGCCCGATTCCAGAAAATCCGCCTCCGCCGCGCTGCTCACCCGCCCCAAAATCCGGTTGCGGTGGGGGAAGCGGCCAAAACGGGCAATCACCTCGGCGTGGCGGCGGGCAAATTGCAGCGTCTCCGGCGCGCTGATCCGTTCGGCAAAATAGGGCAGCCCCTCCGCCTGCGCCGCCCGGTCCTCGGCATGCATGAAGGGCATGTAAAACCAGACCCGCGCCGCTTCCGGCATCTCAAGATCAAGCCTGCGCCCGATCGCCGCGCGCGCCGCCGCCAGCGCCTGCCGGTCGGCGGCAAAAGCCTCTGCCGTGCCCCGGCCAATGTTGCGCGCAAATTGGTCAAGCACGATCACCAAAGCCAGCGCGCCTTGCGGGGTCTGCCTCCACTCCTCCAGCTGATCGCCCCGCGCCGCGGCCAGCAGGCCGCCGAAGCGCCAAGCAATCGCCCGGTCAAAGGCCGGGTGAGAACCGAACCAGCGCCGGGCGCCGGCCTCAAACCAGAAATCGAGAACCTCGCCCGGCGCCGGTCCCGCGCCGTCCCTCAAAGCCGGACCTCGCCCCCGGTGATCCGCCGGTAAAGCGCCGCGTCCAGACGGACATAGGCCTTCGCCTGCGGATCGGCAAAATAGAGCGGTTCGCCGATTGCCTCCGGATCAAACCCTTCCTTGACCAGATCGACCTTGCGGTGCTTGAAGGTCACCGTAATCTCGATCTTCTCCTGCAGGCGCAAAAACACGGGCCGGGCATAGGCCGGCAGCTGGCCGTCCAGATAGGTCTGGAACTTCGCCAGGTCCAGCTCCGGCGCGACAATCGCCGCCATCCCGGCGCGCCCGTCCGCGCCGGGAACCGCAACGCCGTAAACATTCACCTCGTCAACCCCGGGAAAGGTCGCAATCGCCTCGGCCACTTCCGAGGTCGCGACATTCTCCCCCTTCCAGCGAAAGGTGTCGCCGATCCGGTCAACAAAATAGTAATAGCCCTGCCGGTCGCGGCGCAGCAGATCGCCGGTGCGAAACCAGGTGTCCCCCTTCTCGCAGACGTCGCGCAGAAGCTTCTTTTGCGTCGCCGCCGCATCGGCATAGCCTTCAAAACGGGTCGCCGCGCGCTCCGGATCGTCGGTGATGATCTTGCCGACCGCTTCGCCCGTCTCGCCGTCGCCGCACAGCTCGCACAGGCCCTGCGCGTTGCGCACGACCTCTTCGCGCTCGGTGTCAAAGCGCACCAGCTCGACTTCCGACATCTTCTTCGCCCATCCCGGAATCCGGCCAACCGCCCCCACCGTGCCGTCAAAATTCATCAGGGCCACATTGCCCTCCGTCGCCCCGTAAAACTCGAGAATCTTCGGAATCCGGAAGCGCTCCTGAAACTTCGGCCAGATCTCGGGCCGCAAGCCGTTGCCCACCGCCAGCCGAATCGCGTGCGCGCCCTCCTGCGGGTGCGGCGGCGCATTGAGCATGTAGCGGCACAACTCGCCGATATACTGAAAAATTGTCGCTTGATAGCGCACCGCGTCCTCCCAGAAGGCCGAGGCCGAAAAGCGCCGGCGCAAAATCACCGCCCCGCCGCTCAACAGCCCCATCCCCACCGCGCACACCCCGCCCGCCGAATGATAAAGCGGCAGAACGATATAAACCCGGTCCCTGGGGCCGGCGCGGCTGATCGTGGCAAAGCCGCCCATCATGTTGAGCAGGCGGAAATGTGAAATCTTCGCCGCTTTCGGCAGGCCCGTCGTCCCGCTGGTGTAAATATAAAGCGCAACATCGGTTGGCGCGGGCGTGTGGGCCGCGTCGGCGGCAAAAGCCTCCTGCGGCTGCTCGGCCAGGGCCGCGTCCAGATCCTTCATGCCCTGAATCGCACCCCCCTGGGCCCAGACCTCCATCTCGCGCTCCAGCTCGCCGGTGCACGTCGCATGATTGTGCGCCATCTCCGCCCCCAAAATCAGACGCCGCGCCCCCGAAATGTTCAGCGAATGGGCCAGAACCCGCCCCGTCTGGTTGGTGTTGATCAGCGCCGCCGTCCCCCCGGCCCGGACGATCCCCAGCCAGGCGCACAGATAATCGGGCCGGTTCTCCATGTTCAGGGCAACCACCTCGCCCGCCGCCAGACCCTGCGACCTGAGCCAGTGGGCATAGGCATCGCTGCGCGCATTGTAGGCGCGGTAGGTCATGACGTCGTCTTCGTAAAAAATCGCCGGCGCATCCGGCGTCTGCGCCGCCCGCGCCGCAATCCGCTCCGAAAAGGTCAAAGCCGGATTTTCGCGAATCTCCTTCAGCCGGCGCTGAAGCCGAATCCCGCTGGCCAGCGTCGCCAGCTCATTGCGCAGCCGCTTGATGACACCCATCTTCGCCCCCTGTCGCCCCCATCCCTCAAACGCCAATACTAGCCCGCCGCCCGACAGGGTCAAGCCCGCAAAAAATGGTGGCGCTGGAGAGACTCGAACTCTCACGTTCCTCACGGAACAACGGATTTTGCGTCACACTGCGGCTTTCGCCGCCGGCCAGGAGACCCGCTCCGGCCGTTTCGTGCGCTGGACTATGCCTTCGGCCTGGCTCCGGATTAAAAACCGGCGCTTTAGCCGCTCGCCGTCTAGTCTCTACACGTTCCCGAAAGAAATCCCCCGGGCTTCGCTCGGCGTTGGCTTCGGGACAAGCCCGGAGGCGTTCGCCGAATTTGACGAGTTCTGTCCCCGGCGTTTCCGCCGGAGCAACCCCTTTGCATGAAGTCCGCCGCGTCTACCAATTCCGCCACAGCGCCCGTCCGCTTGCATTGCCCGCGAACGTGACACGATAATACCTCTTTGCCCGCAGCGGGGAAAGAGCGCGTTTCCCCCGCCGCCCCGCCCTTGCCCCCGCCTTTTCCGCCTCATGACCTTCTCCCGCGAAAGCTTGCGCGCCAGCGCCGCCCACCCCCGCGCCAGCCAATTGCTGGGCCTGGTCGCCTTCACCGAAAGCGTCGTCTTCCCGATCCCCCCCGACGCCCTGCTCGCCCCCATGTGCCTCAGCGCCCCGGCCCGCGCCTGGCGCTTCGCCGCCCTGGCCACCCTCTTCTCGGTCGCCGGGGCAACCGCCGGATACTTCATCGGCCAGTTCTTCTATGACGCCGCCGCCGGGCCGCTGATCGCGTTCTATGGCCTCGGCCAGGAGGTCGAAGACTTTCGCCGCAACTATGACCGCTACGGGCTGTGGATCGTTCTCATCGGCGGCCTGACCCCCGTCCCTTACAAGATCGTCGCCCTCACCGCCGGCGCCGCCGGCATGAACCTGCCCCTGTTTGTCCTCGCCGGTCTTGCTGCGCGGGGAGGGCGCTTCTATGCTCTTGCCCTCGTGTGCCGCATCGCCGGACCGCGCGCCGAAGCGCTGCTCAAAAGGGCAGGGGGGTGGTCCTCCGCCCTCTTCTTTGCTGCGCTTGCCGCGCTGGCCCTGATCATCGCCCTGGCCGCGATCCTCTAGGGAGGCTCCCCCCCATGCCGCCCCCCATGCCGCATTGTTCCCCGCCGCAGGCCGCCGCCCTTCTCTTTCTGGCCAGCGCCGCCAGCCTGCTTGCCGTCTATGGCCTTGAGATCATCGGCGGCTTCGCCCCCTGCCGCTTGTGCCTCTGGCAGCGGCTGCCCTGGGCCGCCGTCCTCCTCCTCGCCGCCGCCGCCTGGCATCCGGCGCGGCGCGCGCGCGCGCCGGCCGCGGTCCATGCCGCCTTCCTCCTCGCCGCCCTCAGCTTGACCCTGTCTGCCGGGCTGGGCGCCTGGCATGCCGGAATCGAATGGGGCCTCTTCCCCGAACTCGCCTCTTGCACCGCTCAAGCCCCCCTGCTCTGGCAGGCCGAAGACCTCCTCCGCCAGCTGGAAACCGCCCCCGCCCCGGTCTCCTGCGCTCAAGCCCCCTTCCGCGTTGCAGGCCTGTCGCTCGCCGGGTACAATGCGCTCCTCTCTTTGGCCGCCGCCGTCTTCGCCCTCCGCGTTGCCCGGGCGCTGGCCCCCGGCCCCCGCCCCCGCCGTAACCGCTCCATAATCACGCCATGACTGTCCGCACCAGGCCGCCGCCCGCGCTCGATCGCATGATCCGCGTCGATCAGGCCGGGGAATATGGCGCGGTCCGAATCTATCGCGGCCAGCGCGCCGTCTTCGCCCATGTCCCGGCCCATGCCCGGACCCTGCGCCTGATCGAAGAGATGGAAGCCGAGGAAAAAGAGCATCTTGCCAGTTTCGCCGCCCTCGCCGAGCGCCATGCCGCGCGCCCGAGCGCGCTTATGCCGCTTTGGCACGCCGCCGCCTTCGCGCTGGGCGCGGCCACCGCGCTGATCTCGCCGCGCGCCGCCATGGCCTGCACCGTCGCGGTCGAAGAGGTGATCGACCGCCATTATGCCGAACAGATCGCCGAACTTGCCGCCAGTCGCGAACAGGGCGAACTGAAAAAAACCCTTGAGAAATTCCGCGCGCAGGAACTGGCCCATCGCGACCTCGCATTGCGCGCCGGCGCGCGCCAGGCCGCCGGCTTCCCCCTCCTCTCCGGCGCGGTCGCCGCCGTCACCCGGGCGGCGATTGCGCTCTCCAGCCGGTTCTAGCCGCCCCGGGCAAAAGCCCGGACCAGAAATTCCCCGGCCAGTTCCATCCCGTCCGGCGCAATCCCGTGGCCGACCCCGGCGCTGACATGCCACAGAACCTGAAGACCCTCTGCGCCCAGACGCTGGGCGGCGTCATACATCGCCTCAAGCGGGATCATCGGATCGGCGTCGCCATGCACCAGCAGGATCGGCGGACGGGCGGCAAGTTGCGCCCCGAAATCCGGCCCCGCCGCCAGCGCCCCGGAAAAGCCGATAATCGCCGCCGGCCTCGCCCGCCCGCACAGGCCCGCCTGCAGCGCCGTCATCGTTCCCTGACTGAAGCCGACCAGAGCCAGCCGGTTCGCCGCCAGCCCGTGCCGGGCCAGTTCCGCCTCGATAAATCGCTCCAGCGCCGCCGCCGCCCGCGCCACCCCGCTCCGCATGATCGCCGGATCGCGCCCGGCCCCGCCGCCGCCATGCGGCAACGCAAACCATTGATAGCCCAAAGGCTGGCCCGCGCAGCGCTCCGGCCCGTTGGGCGCGGCAAAAGCCGCGCGCGGCATCAGACGCTGCCACGCCCCGGCCAGCCCGATCAGGTCCTGCCCGTCCGCGCCATAGCCGTGACACAAGATAATCAAACGATCCGCCGCGCCCCCCGCCGCCGCCAGCCGCGGGCCGTCCAGCATCCGCTCGCTCATAGTCCCGGCCCCTCCCGGCCCCCGGCCCCTTCCGGCCCCGGCACA
The DNA here is from genome assembly GCA_965204775.1 of Alphaproteobacteria bacterium. GTDB lineage: Bacteria > Pseudomonadota > Alphaproteobacteria > JAPOUT01 > CBDBFH01. Next base: position 21,249 of record CBDBFH010000019.1, on the reverse strand, counting down.
ACGCGCAGCTTGCCGAAACACCCGCCCCGGCGTAAACCTCGCCCGATACCCGTAGCCTTGACCATGACCGCTCCTCTCATCATCCTCGTTGCGCTGGCCGCCGTCGCCGCCATTCTCTTCGCCGGCCTGTTCACCATGATTCAGACCGACTCCGCGCGCCGCTCCCAATTCTTCATGCGATTGCGGGTTCTCATGCAGGCCGCCGCCCTCCTCCTGATCGCGCTGGCCGCCTGGCTCGCCTCCGCCTGACCGCGCCCCGCCCGCCCGGCGGCGGCGCTACTTGCTCTCCAGCGCCGCTTCCAGTTCCGGAAGCGCCTTGAACAGATCCGCCACCAGGCCGTAATCGGCCACTTGAAAAATCGGCGCTTCCTCGTCCTTGTTGATCGCCACGATCACCTTCGAATCCTTCATCCCCGCCAGATGCTGGATCGCCCCGGAAATCCCCACCGCGATGTAAAGTTCCGGCGCAACCGTCTTGCCGGTCTGCCCGACCTGATAGTCGTTCGGGACAAAGCCCGAATCCACCGCCGCGCGCGAGGCCCCCACCGCCGCCCCCAATTTGTCGGCGACCTTCTCCAGCAGCGCAAAATTCTCGCCCGACTGCATCCCCCGGCCCCCCGAAATCACCACCCGCGCCGCCGTCAGTTCGGGCCGGTCGGAGCGGGTCAGCTCCTCGCCGACATATTCCGACAGCGCCGGGCAGGCCGCGGCGGAGATCGCCTCCACCGGCGCGGGCGACTCCGCCGCCCCCGCCGCGGCGAAGGCCGTCGTGCGAATCGTCAAAATCTTCTTGCCGCCCAGACTGCGCACGGTCTCAATCGCATTGCCGGCATAGATCGGATGCTCAAACGTGTCGGGGGCGAGAATCGCGCTGACATCGGAGACCTGCGGCGAATCCAGCAGCGCCGCAACCCGCGGCATCACATTCTTGCCCGCCGCCCCCGCCGCGCTGGCGATATGCTCATAATCCCCGGCCCGCGCCACCATCAGCGCCGCCACCGGCTCGGCCAATTGCTTCTCCAGGGCCGGATCGTCCGCGCACAAAACCTTGCGCACCCCCGCCAGTTCCGCCGCCGCCTGCGCCGCCGCCGCACAGCCCGATCCGGCAACCAGAATGTCAACCTCCCCGCCTAGCGCGCCGCACGCGCTCAGCGCCTTCGCCAGGCCCGGACTCACCTGCGCATTGTCATGCTCGGCCAGCAGCAAAACGCTCATCAGATCACCCCCGCCTCGTTCTTCAGCCGGTCGACCAGGGCGGCCACCGAGTCCACCCGAATCCCCTCGGCCCGCTCCGGCGGCGGCGACGTCTTGACGATCTCCAGGCGCGGCGAAAGGTCAACCCCAAACGCCTGCGGCTCCTTCTCGTCAATCGTCTTGCGCTTCGCCTTCATGATGTTGGGCAGCGAGGCATAGCGCGGCTCGTTCAGCCGCAGATCGGTGGTCACCACCGCCGGCAGTTTCAGCCGGACCGTCTGCAGCCCGCCGTCAATCTCGCGGGTGACCTGAACCGAATCTTCCCCAACCTCCACCTTCGAGGCGAACGTCCCCTGCCCCCAGCCCAGCAGCGCCGCCAGCATCTGGCCGGTCTGGTTGCAGTCGTCGTCAATCGCCTGCTTGCCCAAAATCACCAGCTGCGGCGCTTCCGCTCCGGCCACCGCCTGCAGCAATTTCGCCGCGGTCAGCGCCTCCACCCGCTCTCCGGTCTTGATCAAAATCCCCCGGTCGGCCCCCATCGCCAGCGCGGTGCGAATCGTCTCCCCGGCCTCGCCCGGACCAATCGAAACCGCCACAATCTCCTCCGCCGCGCCCGCCTCTTTCAGGCGCACCGCCTCTTCAACCGCAATCTCGTCAAACGGATTCATCGACATCTTGACATTGGCCAAGTCAACCCCCGATCCGTCGGGCTTGACCCGCGGCTTGACGTTATAGTCAATCACCCGCTTGACGCAGACCAGAATCTTCATCGCGCTCGCCCTCTCCTGCGCGCCCGCCGCGCCTCCCAAGCACCGGGCCGGACCCTAGGGCGCAACCCGGCCCCCTGTCAATCGCCCCCGCCCGCCGCCGGACGCCTCCTGCGCCGACCACATCTTCTCCAGATCGTAAAACGCGCGAACCTCCGGGCGGAACAGATGCACAATCACATCGCCCGCATCAATCAAAACCCAGTCGCCCGCCCCCAAACCCTCGCTGCGCACCGCCTGTCCCGCCCCCTTCTTCACCCCTTCCATCACCCGGCCCGCCAGACCCGTTACGCCCCGCGCCGAAGACGCGCTGGCGATCACCATGTGATCGGCCAGCGTGCTCTTCCCGGCCAGGTCAAGCGCAACCACATCCTGCGCCTTGCCCTGCGCCAGAAGCGCCAAAATCAGCTCAAGCAATCCGCCCGGCTCCCCCGGCCTCATCCCCCCGCCTCCAGCCAGTGCAGGCTGAAAAGATTCTGCGAATCCGTCCACACCCGGCGCGGCGCAAACCCCGCCCGTTCCGCCAGAGCCTGAAAGCCGGGAATGTCGTATTTGTAGGAATTCTCGGTGTGAATCCGCTCCGCCTCGGCCACCGGAAAGCGCCGCCCGTCCAGGCCAATCTCCTGCGCGCGCAAGGAGCGCAGATGCATTTCCATCCGCCCGGCCCCGTCATTATAGACCGCCTCATGGGCAAAGCCGGCAAGGTCCAGCCGCGCATCCAGCTCGCGAACCATCCGCGCCAGAATATTGAGATTGAACGCCGCGGTGCGCCCCGCCCCGTCATTATAGGCCCGGGTCAAAAGGCGGCGGTCTTTCTTCAGGTCCACCCCGATCAACAGCCGGCCCCCCGCGCCCAGACTCCGCCGGACCCCGGCCAGAAACGCAACGCTTTCCGGCGGCGAAAAATTGCCAATCGTCGATCCGGGCAAAAACCCCAGACGCCGCCCCCCGTCCAGATCCGGCAGGGCCAGCGGCTTGGAGAAATCCGCGCAGATCGCCCCGACCCGCACCGCCGGAAACCCCTCCGCCAGCTTGCGGCTCGCCGCCAGCAATTGCGCCCGGCTGATGTCAATCGCAATATAAAAGCAGGGCGCGTCCAGCGCCTCCAGCAAAAGGCGCGTCTTGGTCCCCGCCCCGCTCCCAAACTCCACCGCCACCGCACCGGGCCCGGCCAGCTCGGCCAATTCGGGACCCAAAGCGCGCAACAGCGCCGTCTCGGTGCGCGTCACATAATATTCCTCGGTCCGGCAAATCTCCTCAAACAGGCGCGCGCCCGCCGCATCGTAAAAATATTTCGGCGGCAACCGCTTGGGCCTGCGCGCCAGACCCGCCAGCGCGTCGCTGAGAAAGTCATCGCCGGGCGGAGACCGGTCGTCGAAAAACGCCACCGGCCCCGCCGCCGTGCCGTTCGCAGGGCTCATCCGTCTTCGGCCAGCCGAATCCCGGAAAACTGCCAGCGCGCCCCCGGCGGGAAAAAATTCCGGTACGACGCCCGCATATGACCCGGCGCCGTCGCGCAACTGCCCCCCTTCAAGACATACTGCCCGCACATGAACTTGCCGTTATATTCGCCAATCGCCCCGCCCGCCGCCCGGAAACCCGGATAGGGGCTGTAGGCGCTCATCGTCCATTCCCAAACATCGCCGTAAATCTGCGAAAGCCCCGCGCCGTCCCCGGCCCGCGGATGCGCCGCACAGGCCGACCCATCCCAAACCGCCCGCCCCAGATTGCCCGCAACCGGAACCGAAACCGCCGCAACCTCGCTCTCCGCCTCGCGCGGCAGGCGCTTGCCCGCCCAGGCCGCATAGGCCGAAGCCTCGTAATAGCTGACATGAACCACCGGCGCCGCCAAATCCAGCGGCCTTTCCCCGGCCAGCGTGAACTCATGCCAACCGCCATCCGCGCCGCGCCGCCAATATAACGGCGCATGACTCTTGTCCCCCGCCAAAGCCGCCCAGCCGTCGGCCAGCCAGAACTCGGCCCGCTCATAGCCCCCATCCTCCATGAAAGCCAGATACTCGCCATTGGTCGCAAGACGCCCCGCCAGCCGAAACGGCGCAAGCCATGTCCGGTGGCGCGGCGTCTCATTGTCAAAGGCAAAACCGGAGGCCTGGCCCTCCTGCCTGCCGATCTCGCAAAGCCCGCCCTCAAACGCAATCCAGGAACAGGCCGGCTCTTCCCCCGCCTTCGCCCCGCCTTGCCCCGGCAGGGAAGCTCGTCCCGGCGGGGAGACCCGCGCCAGCGGATAAACCGCCGGTTTGGACGGATTTTGCGCCATCACATGTTTGATGTCGGTCAAGATCAGCTCCTGATGCTGCTGCTCATGGTGCAGGCCCAAAACGATCAAGGGCGCGGCCTGCCGCCAGACCGCCTCCGGCGCGCGCGCGGCGAAATCTTCCAGCGCCTGATCGACCGCCTCCCGGTAGCGCCCGATCTCGCCGGCCCCGGGCCGCGACAAAAGCCCCCGCCGCGCCCGCGGATAGGGCGCGCCGATCTGCTCATAATAAGAGTTGAAAAAATACGGATAGGAAGAATCAAACAGGCGGTAGCCTGCAAAAAACCGCGCCAGAATGAACGTCTCGAAAAACCAGCTGGTATGCGCCCGGTGCCATTTCGCCGGGCTGACATCGGCCATCGTCTGAATCGCCTGATCCTCGCCGCTCAAGGGCGCGCACAACGCCTCGGTATCCGCCCGCACCCGGCGCAAGATACGCAACAAGGCTTCCCGGCAGGACAGATCCTCCGGCGGCGCATAAACCTCCGCCGGATCGCCATCCGCCGCCGGGGGCCGGCTGGTCTGCGCTCCGCTCCTCGGTCGGGCCGCCGCCATCTCCTCAATCTCAAAAGGGCACGGGCAAAAACAGGAGGCCGAACTCTAGACGGCCACAGGCGGCGGGTCAAATCCGCCCCGCCCCCGCCGCGCGCTCGACGACGCCCGGCAGACCGGCGTATGCAGGAAACACAGCGCGGGCGGCTCCAGAAAGGGCAAAAGCCGGCTGTCGGCGGGGTCCAGCCAATGCCGCGCCAAAACTTGCGCCGGGCGGCACCGCCGCGCGCGCCAGATGCTGCCTGGACGCGGAAAAATCGCAATCGGAATCCGCGCCGCCACCTCCTCCCATCTGTGCCACAGGGCAAAATCGGCCATCACATCCGCCCCCATCAGCCAGACCGCCCGCAGCTGCCGGTGGCGGGCGCAAAAACCCGCCAGAACCCGCGCCGTGCGTCCGCCCTGAATCCGATCCTCAAAATCGCTGACCACAATCGCCGGATCCCCCCGCGCCTGCGCCCGCGCCCCGGCCAGACGCACGGCGAAAGGTTTGACCCCGGCGCGCGGCTTCAGCGGATTGCGCTGCGCCACCAGCCAGATCACCCGCGACAGGCCCAGATGCCGCAAAGCCAGGCGGCTGATGAACAGATGCCCCTCATGGGCCGGATCAAAACTGCCCCCCAAAATCCCCACGCGCATGCCCGGCTCCAGATGAAGGCCGCGCATGAAAACCGGACCGCCTCCGCCCCGCTCTTAAGGGCGGCACTGCCCCTGGCCGCGAACAATATATTTGAAACTCGTCAGCTGCTCGACTCCCACCGGACCGCGCGCATGCAATTTGCCGGTGGCGATGCCGATCTCGGCGCCCATGCCGAACTCGCCGCCGTCGGCATATTGAGTCGAGGCGTTGTGCAGAAGAATCGCGCTGTCCAGATGGCGGAAAAAATACTGCGCCCGCCCCGCATCGCCGGTGATGATCGCCTCGGTGTGGCCCGAGCCGTGCCGCGCAATATGCGCCACCGCCCCCTCAACCCCGTCGACGCATTTGACGCTGATGATCGCGTCCAGATATTCGGTGTCCCAGTCCGCCGCCCTGGCCGGCTCAACCCGCGAATCACAGCCTTGCGCCGCCCCGTCGCCGCGAACCGCGCAGCCCGCATCCAGCAGCGCCTTGACCAAACCCCCCAAATGACTTGCCGCACAGGCCTGATCGACCAGCAGCGTCTCCGCCGCGCCGCAAATCCCGGTGCGGCGCATCTTCGCATTGAGAACGACCGCGCGCGCCATCGCCAGATCGGCCCTGCCGTCGACATAAACATGGCACCGGCCTTCCAGATGGCCGAAAACCGGAACCCGCGCCTCGCTTTGCACCCGCCCGACCAGCCCGGCGCCCCCGCGCGGAACGATCACATCAATCGCGCCGTCCAGACCCGACAGCATCGCCCCGACCACCGACCGGTCGCCCAGAGGGGCCAGCTGAATCGCCGCCGCCGGAAGCCCCGACCCCGCAACCCCTTCCGCCAGAGATTGATGAATCGCCCGCGCCGAATGCGCGCTTTCCGAACCGGCGCGCAAAATGCAGGCATTGCCCGCCTTCAGGCACAAACTCCCGGCATCGGCGGTCACATTCGGGCGGCTTTCATAAATAATCCCGATCACCCCCAGCGGTGTGCGCACCCGCGAAATCTCCAGCCCGTTGGGCCGCCGCCAGCGCGCAATCTCCTTGCCGACCGGATCCTCCAATGCCGCAATCGCCTCCAGCGAGCCGGCCATCGCCTCGACCCGCGCCGCATCCAGCGCCAGCCGGTCGCGCCGGGCCGCAGAAAGATCGCGCGCCGCCGCCATATCCGCCCGGTTGGCCTGCAAAATCCGCTCCCGGCCCGCCCGCACCGCCTGCGCCGCCCCGCGCAACGCCGCGTCTTTGGCCGCCGTCGAACTCTGCGCCAAGATGCGCGCCGCGCCCCGCGCCGCCGCCCCCATCTCGCTCAGCGCCGCCGCGCTTTCCTCGCCGCGCGCCGCGCTTTCCTCGCCGCGCGCCGCGCTTTCCTCTCCACGCTTCGCGCTTTCCTCTCCGCGCTTCGCGCTTCCCCCGCCGCGCCCCGCCGCCTGCGCCCGCGCTTCCATTGCCGCACCGCTCATCGAACAGGCTCCACTCCGGTCAAGACCAGATCATCGCGATGGATCATCTCGTCGCGGCCACGATAGCCCAGAATCGCCTCGATTTCATCGCTTTTTCGCCCCGCAATCCGCGCCGCATCCGCGCTGGAATAGGCCACCAGACCGCGCGCCAGTTCGCGTCCGGAGTCATCGCGCACCCCAACCGCATCGCCGCGCTCGAATGCCCCTTCCGTCCACGCCACCCCCGCCGGCAGCAGACTCTTGCCCCGCGCCAGCGCCCCCGCCGCCCCGGCGTCAATGTAAATCTGCCCGCGCAGCGCAACATGGCCGCCAATCCAGCTCTTGCGCGCGGCTTGCGGCGAAAGCGCCGCCCGAAACCAGCTGCAGCGGCCCCCGGCCTCCACCGCCCGCAACGGGCGGCGGCCCACCCCCGGCGCAATCAGCATATGACAGCCGCCCTGCCGGGCAATCCGCGCCGCCGCCAGTTTGGTCTTCATCCCCCCGCGATTGAGGCCGGTGCCCGCATCCCCGGCCCATCCCTCCAGTTCCGGCGTGATCTCATCCACCCGCTCAATCAGTCCGCCCGGATCGCCCAAAGCCGGATCGCGCCGGTAAAAGCCGTCCACGGTCGAAAGCAAAACCAGACACTCGGCCCCGACCATGCTCGCCACCCGCGCCGCCAGACGATCATTGTCGCCATAGCGAATCTCGGCGGTCGCAACCGTGTCGTTCTCATTGATCACCGGAACCACCCCCAGGCCCAACAACGTGCGCAGTGTGCTGCGGGCGTTCAAATAGCGCCGCCGCTCCTCGGTGTCGCCGGGAGTCAGAAGAATCTGGGCGACCGGAATCGCCTCGCGCGCCAGCGCCGCCCGCCAGGCGTGGGCCAGATGAATCTGACCCGCCGCCGCCGCCGCCTGACTCTCCTCCAGTTTGAGCGGCCCGGAGAGTTCCAGCGCCTTGCGCCCCAGCGCAATCGCCCCGGAAGAGACGATCAAAACCTCCTGCCCGCGCTTGCGGGCGCAGGCCAGATCCTCGGCCAGCCCCGCCAGCCAGGAACTGCGCAAGCGCCCCCGCCCGTCGATCAGAAGCGAGGAGCCGGTCTTGACCACCAGCCGCCGGGCCTGCGCCACCAGATCCGCCGCCGTCGTCATGCCCGCCATGCCCGCCGCCCTCGCCCGGAGGCGGAGTCCGCGCCGTCACGTCCCCCGGCAAGGTTATGAGCAATCTCGGCCAGCGCCGCTTTAATCCCCGCTCCCGAAATCGCCGAAACCATTTTGACCGGGGCCTGGGCCGCTTCCTCCAGCCGCCCGGCGCGGGCGCGGGCCTGCGCTTCACTCAGCGTGTCACTCTGGCTGAGGAGCACGATCTCCGGCTTGGCCGCCAGACCGCCCGCCGCGCCGCCGTCTTGATACGCCTCCAGCTCGCGCCGCACAATCCGCCAGACCCGCGCCGGGTCCTCATGCCGGGCCGCAACCAGATGAATCAAAACCCGGCAGCGCTCAATATGGCCCAGAAAATGATCCCCCAGACCGCGCCCCTGATGCGCCCCTTCGATCAGGCCCGGAATGTCGGCAAGGGTGAAACTCGCCTCCCCCGAAACCGCCACCCCCAGCGCCGGATGCAGCGTGGTGAAGGGATAATCGGCAATCCGGGGGCGCGCCGCCGAAACCCGCGCCAGAAACGTCGACTTGCCCGCATTGGGCAGGCCGATCAATCCGGCATCGGCAATCAGTTTCAGCCGGAGCATGATCTGCCCCTCGCCCCCCGCCTCGCCGGGCCGGGCCCAGTCGGGCGCCTGGCGCACCGGACCCTTGAAGCGGGCATTGCCCGCCCCGCCGCGCCCGCCGGCAAACACAACCCGCCTTTGTCCCGGCGCGGTCAGATCGGCCAGAACCTGGCCCGCTTCGTCGAAAACCTGCGTTCCCGGCGGAACCGCCAAAACCGCATCGGCCCCCGCCGCCCCCGACCGGTTGCGCCCCATGCCCGCCCGCCCGTCCCGCGCCTTGAAATGCTGCCGGTAGCGGTAGTCGATCAGCGTGTTCAGCCCGCTGCTGGCCTCGACGATCACCGCCCCGCCGCGCCCGCCGTCGCCGCCGTCCGGGCCGCCGCGGGGAACATTTTTTTCGCGCCGGAAACTCACACAGCCCGCCCCGCCCGCGCCGGAACGCACGTAAATCTTCGCCTCGTCCAGAAACTTCATCGCCGCCGCCCATCCGCCGCCGCCAGGGGCCGCAGCAAAAGCCGGGACGTTTTGATCTCCAGGTCCATTCGTTCCGGTCCCACGCATATCGCACGGCCCGCATGACGGAGACAGAGCCGCCCATCCCCCTTTGCCGGAAACTTCGCGAGAGACGGCTTGTCCGCGCTAGGCGTCCGGCGGCGCCCGCCCGGCAATCACCGAAACCACGCTCCGGTCATGGCGCGTGCGCGAAAAAGAAACCAGACCCGCCCGCAGCGCAAACAACGTATGATCGCGGCCCGTGCCGACATTCGCCCCGGCCCGCCACTTCGTCCCGCGCTGGCGAATCAAGATGTTCCCCGCCGCAACCCGCTCGCCTCCAAACCGCTTGACACCCAGGCGCCGGCCAATCGTGTCACGCCCGTTGCGCGAGGAACTGCCCGCTTTCTTGTGCGCCATCGGACCTCAAGCCTCCCCGCCGCCGCGCAAACCCGTAATCCGCAGCAGCGAATGCGCCTGCCGGTGGCCCTGCCGCCGCCGGTAATGCGTCCGCCGCTTCTTCTTGAACACCTCAATCTTGCGCCCGCGACGCTGGCCGATGATCTCCGCCTCAACATAGGCCTGGGCCACAAACGGCGTCCCGATCCGAACCCGCTCCCCGCCCCCGATCAGCAAAACCTGGTCAAGGCGCACCGCCGCGCCCACCGCGCCCGGCAGTTTCTCCACCGCGATGACCCCGTCTTTCTCAACCCGGTACTGCTTGCCGCCGGTCTCAATGATCGCAAACATCTCCCGCCAAAACTCCGGCTCAAAAAGGAAGACCTTCTATAAACATATTATAGCAATACATAAAGCCCAAACCCATCAAGTCCGGCGCGCCGCCTCACCGGGTCCGCACCCCCGGCGGCGGCGGACCCCCGCTCGCCCAGTCCAGCAGCTGCGCCGTATGAAGCGCCGGAACCGGTAAAGACCCGGACAGATGAAGCAGGCAGCCCATATTGCCCGCCGCCACCAGATCGGCCCCCAGATCCGACAGCGCCCGGCTCTTGCGCGCCCGGAGCGCCTCGGACAGATCGGGCTGCAGCACATTATACGTCCCCGCCCAGCCGCAGCACATATGCGCCTCCGCCGGTTCGACGACCTCAAAGCCGGCCTCGGACAAAAGCCGCACCGGCCCGGCATGAATGCCCTGTCCATGCTGCAGGGCGCAGGCCCCGTGATAGGCGACCTTCAGCTTGTCCGCCGCGCCGCCGCGCGCCTTGATACCTAAATCGGCCCATACTTCGCTTGCGTCGCGCGCCAGTCCCGCAATCCGCGCCGCCGCCGCGCGGCGCGCCGGATCGCCCCGCAGAATATGCCCGTAATCCTTCAGCACCGCCCCGCAGCCCGAAGCCGTGGCGATCACCGCGTCCAGACCCCCGGCCTCGATTTCCCGGCTCCACAGATCAACATTGCGCGCCGCGAAAGCTTCGCTCTCCGCGCTTCGCCCCAAATGCCGCGAAAGCGCGCCGCAGCAAACTTCTCCGCGCACCACCACCACCTCCGCTCCGTGCCGGGTCAGCAGACGGATCGCCGCCTGATTGATCTCAGGAGCGACAATGCGCTGGGCGCATCCGGCCAACAGCGCAACCCGCATCCGCCGCGCGCCCTGCGCCCGATACAGACCCGGCCCCGGCGCGGGCCGGAAGGGATTAACGACCGGCGCAAACCCCGCCAGCCGGGCCAAAACGCCGGGGAGAACCGGGCGCAGCGCTCTTGCGAAAAAAGCCCCAATCAGCGCCAGGCGCAACAGACCGGGGCGGGGCAAAATCACCGCCAGCGCCCGGCGCAGCCACCGCTCGCCCCAGGGGCGGCGATAGCTGCGCTCAATATGCGCCCGCGCCATGTCCGCCAGATGCATGTAGTTGACCCCCGAAGGGCAGGCCTTCTGGCAGGCCAGGCAGGACAGGCAGCGGTCAATATGGCGCACACTGTGCGGGTCGGGCGGCGCGTCTTGCTCCAGCATGTCCTTGATCAGATAAATCCGCCCGCGCGGGCTGTCGCACTCGTCGCCGGTCAGAACATAGGTCGGGCAAGACGCCGTGCACAGGCCGCAATGCACGCAGGTGCGCACAATCTGCTCGCCCGCCCGCTTTTCCGGATCGGCGCGGTGGCGTGCGGTGAATGCACTGCGCATCAGACCCCTGCGCCCCGCTCAAAGATCGGCAAACATCAAGCCGCGATTGAGGCAGGCCCGCGGATCAAAGGCCTGTTTGATCCGGCGGCGCAGCGCCTGACCCCCGGCCTCCAGAGCGGGAAAAACCTCAACCGCGCGCCGCACCGCCTCCGGCGCGCGCATCAGCAAAGCCGTCCCGCCCGCCGCCGCCGTCTGCCGGCGGACCACGCTCTCATGCGCCGGATCATCGCCGTCCCCCAGCGGCGTCTGCAGCCAGCCCAGAGCCCCGCCCCAATCCAGATAATAGCGCGCCCCGGAAATCCGCCCGGCCAGTTCCGCCGCCGTCTGCGGCCCGCTCCCGCGCGGCAGCGAAAGGCGCCAGAGCACCGCCCCCCCGGCCCCGGCGGCAAAAGGCGCAACATCGCGCACCGCCTTCCACAAGGCGCAGACCGCCTCCGGCTCTTTCATCCGCGCCGCCCCCTGCGCCTGATAATGTGCGGCCACCGCCCCGGCCTGTTCGGCAATCGCGGCGGCAAGCCCCTCAAAGCGAATCACGACGCAACCCCCTCGCCCGCCTTCCGGCAGCCAGTTCGCCTGCGCCGCAACCGCCGCCGGAATCAGCCCCACGCCGCTCGCCCCATAGGCCAGCCGCGCGCTCTCGCCCAGCAGCGCCAGGCCTTCCGCCGCCCCCGCCGCCGGAATCACGATCGTCTCCACCGCCTCAGGGGCCGGCGCGACTTTCACGGTTATCCGGGTCAAAACCCCCAATGTGCCGTATGAGCCGGCCATCAGTTTGCTCACATCATAGCCGGTGACATTCTTGACCACCCGGCCCCCGGATTTGAAAAACTCGCCCCGGCCCGAAACCGCCTCGAAACCCAGAAGATGATCGCGCGCCGCCCCCGCCGCCATCCGCCGCGGCCCCGACAGATTGCAGGCGATCACGCCCCCCAGCGTGTCGCGCCGCGCCGCGCCGCCAAACACCGGACCCAGATCGGGCGGCTCAAAACCCAGCATCTGGCCGCGCGCGCGCAAGGCCGCACAAATCTCCGAAATCGGCGTCCCGGCCCGCGCCGACAAAACCAGCTCCTCCGGCTGATAGAGCGTGATCCCGCTCAGCCGCGCACAGCGCAGCCGCCGCCCGCAAACCGGCCTGCCCAGACCCCGCTTCGACCCCGCCCCTTCGACAATCAGCCGCCCGCCCCGCGCCGCCGCCCCGGCGACCGCCGCGCACAGCGCCTCCTCTCCATCCGGCTCAATCGCCGCCCCCGCCATTCAAAACCGCTCCAGCTCCGGAAACGGCAGCCGCCCGCCATGAACATGCATCCGCCCCAACTCCGCACAGCGCCGCAACCGCGGAAACATCTTGCCCGGATTGAGCAGACCTTCCGGATCAAACGCACATTTGATCCTTTGCTGCTGATCCAGATCGCCCGCGCTGAACATCAGCTCCATCAAATCGCGCTTCTCAACCCCAACGCCGTGCTCGCCGGTCAAGACCCCGCCCATCTCGACGCACAGGCGCAAAATCTCCTCGCCAAAGGCCTCTGCTTTCTCCAATTCGCCCGGCGCGTTGGCGTCGTATAAAATCAGCGGATGCAGATTGCCGTCCCCGGCGTGGAACACATTGGCCACCCCCAGGCCATAGCGGCGGCTCATCTGGCTAATGCGCTCCAGAACCGCGCTCAATTTGCCGCGCGGAATCGTCCCGTCCATGCAGTAATAGTCGGGCGCCAGACGGCCCACCGCCGGAAAGGCGCTCTTGCGCCCCGCCCAAAACTGCGCGCTTTCCGCCGCATCGCGCGAAACCCGAAACAAGCCCGCCCCCGCCGCCCGCGCCATCCGCTCAATCCGCTTCATCATCTGCGCCACCTCAATCCCGCTCCCGTCCAGCTCAATCAGCAGCAGCGCTTCCGCCTCAAGCGGATAGCCGCACCCGGCATAAGCTTCCGCCGCTTCCAGCGCCGTCTTGTCCATCATCTCCATCCCCGCCGGAATCAACCCGCCCGCAATCACCCCGGCCACCATCCGCCCCGCCGCCCCGATCGACCCAAATCCGATCAAGGCCGTGCGCGAACAGGGCGGCCTGGCCAGCAATTTGACCGTCGCCTCGGTCACCACCGCCAGCAACCCCTCCGATCCCGTCACCAGCCCCATCAGGTCATAGCCCGCCCCCGGATCAATCCCCCGGCCCCCGCAGCGCACAATCGTCCCGTCCATCAAAACCGCTTCCAGACCCAGAAGATTGTTCGTCGTCAGGCCGTATTTCAGGCAGTGCACCCCGCCCGCATTCTCCGCAATGTTGCCGCCAATCGTGCAGGCAATCTGACTGGACGGATCCGGCGCGTAATACAGGCCCTCGCCCGCCACCGCCCGGCTGACCGCCAGATTGGTCACCCCCGGCTGGACAATCGCACATTGATTGGCCAGGTCGATCTCTAAAATCCGGTTGAAGCGCGCCAGACCCAGAACAATCCCGTCGGCCAGCGGCAGCGCGCCCCCCGACAGCGACGTCCCCGCCCCGCGCGGCACCACCTTCACCTTCTCCCTGCGGCAAAATCGCAGCACCGCGGCGGCCTGCGCCGTCGTCTCAGGCAGGACGACGGCCAGCGGCATCTGCCGGTAGGCGGTCAGGCCGTCACTCTCATAGGCCTTCAAGCGCGCCGCCTCGGCGATAACGCCGCCGGGAACCAGACGCGACAGCGCCAAAGCAATCTCACCGCGCCGGGCAATGATTTCCGCGTCAGCCGGCGGCATGCGCATCACGCATCTCTCCTCTTTGTTCGCGCCAGCCTAACACGCCGCTCATCACGCCGTCGCCGCCGCGTGACTGCGCACCCGGCGCGAGTCGAGACAAAGTGAGACGATTTTGCGCGCCGCCCCCTTTCTCCCCGCCCCCCGCCATGCTTTCTGGTCTGCGCACATATGAGCAAGGGACAGGGCGCGGGGACCGAACACCGCCCATACGCCGGCCACGCACCGAACGCACAAGGACTCCTTCATGCCCCAGGCTTCCGGCAAGCCCGGCGAACACCTCGCCCCGCCGCTCCCCGGACGGCATGACGCGCCCGCCGGCGAGCGGGTCGGCTATCTCCAGCGGGGCGAGCGAATCATCAAAGTCGCCTTCGTCGATCACGCCCGGCGCAGACTCGCCGCCGGACAGGACGGTCTGCGCCTGCTGGCGCGCGACTATGACATGGTCTGGCATGATACCGGCGCGCCGCTCAGCGCGCGCGACCGCGCCGCCGCCCAAACCATGGTCGACGCCATGCGCCCGCCTCTCCTCGCCCGCATCGGACTGGTCCGGCGCGCCGACAAGAACGGCGAAATCCATGTGCGCGGCGATTACTATTTGAGCCAGGGAAATCTGGACGCCGTGCGCGGCGTCTGCGCGCCGCTCCCCCCCGCCGGCGCCGCCGCGCTGAACTGGAAAACGTTCCGCGCCCGGCGTGAACAAGACATCGTCCGCGCCCGGCCCGGCCCCGCCCTGGAGCGCGATTTGATCCAGGCTCTGGATCAACTGCAGGAAGCCGAAACACTGCGCCGCCTGACCTCCGCGCGCCGCGCCCCCGATCCGGCGCAGACCGCCCGTCTCCACAGCGCCGGCCAAAATCTCCAACTCCTCCATGACCTCCTCGCCCGCCTTGAACACACCAACCGCGCCCGGCCCCTTCAGGAGATCGCCGCCGCCCTGATCGCACGCACCGCCGCGCTGGAAATGAGCATAGCCGATCTGATCGGATTCTACGCCGCATCACCCCGCCCCGCTCTATACGCGCCCGCCGATCAAGCCGAGGCCCGGCCCCTGCATACCCAGGCCATGATCGAGGCCGTGCGCCTCCTCAAGAAAAGCCGCCCCGGCGAGCGCAGCCTCGCCCGGCTGTGCACCGGACTCCTGCGCGCCTTGTCCCGCCACCACAGCGCGCTGACCCGGACCGGACCGGTTATGGCCGCCCCCGGCCCGTCCACCCCCCTTTCCGTCATCCGCAGCCTCAAAACCCGCTGGGCGGCCACCGGCCCCCACCGCTTCCCCCCGCTGCCCGTCCCCGCCCCTCTGCCGCAAGAAACCCTCCTCGCCCTCTACCTGCGCCATGCCCTCGCCCGCGCCGGATATGCCCGCCGCACGCTGCCCGACCTCGCTTTCCTCCTCCGGCAGGGGCAAAGCGCCGCCCTCAATGACGACCCCGCCCCCCGAATCGAAGCCGTCCTCGACTCCGCCCCCGCCCCGGACCGCCGCCGATTGCGCAGCCGTCTTTGCCCCGCCCCGCCCCGCCTGGCGCTGTCCGGCGGACAGCATGACCTTCTCCCCCATGCCCTCGCCTGCAGCGAACTCACCGATGACGCCGGACGCATTCTCTATCGCGCCCATCGCTCCGCCGTCCCCGCCGCCGCAGACCTCACCTCCGAACAGCTCGCCCGGCTGGGGCGCGCCGGACTGCAGGCCCTCTTCGCCAGAGGTCGGCCCGGACCCGGCGGCGATCTGCCCAACCCGCTCCCCGCTTTCGCCCCCGCCCCCGCCCGCTTCGACGCTTTGGTGGAATCCGTGCAGCTGGCGGCGGCCAAATCCATGACCCGCAGTTTGATCGCCGCGCTCCTTCTCAATCATCCGCAAAAACGCGCCGCCGCCTTCGAGGGCCAGATCGTCGATCTGCCCGTCGCCGCGCTCTGCCTGATCGCCCCCGGCCCCGGCAGCCCGGCCCAGGCCGAAAGCGCCGCCTGCCAGGCCGCCGCCGCCCTCGACATCCTCGCCAATCACGGCGCCCCCCTCGCCTTGACCTTGTGCCCGCCGGAGGCGCGCAAGCGGGAGGTGCGCATCTTCCTGCGCCCCAAATTCTATGCCTTTCGCCTCCGGCGCGCCGCCTCCGGCGCCTGGGGCCTGGGCCTTGATCCCGCCGATCCGGCCCTCGCCGAATTGGCCGGACCCCATGATGAACCCTTCGTCGGCGGACGCGCGCGCGCGCGCATGAATCACTTGCAGGAAGAAAGCCGCCGCCTGATCCGCCGCCTCGAAACCGCCCCCGGCGGCGCGCCCGGTTCATGCCGCACACGCCTCCGCCAGCTGATGGCCCAAAATCGCGCCCTCCATCACCTCGGCCAGCAGGTCAAAACCCTCTGGCGCGATCCGGACGCGGTCTGCCGGGGGCGCGATCCCTACAAAATGGCCGTCCGCATCGCCGCCCTGGCTTATGCGCTGGGCGACGAAATCGCCGTCCATTGCCGCAACGGGCTGGACCGCACCGGACCTTTTGACGACGCCGTCAAATATCTCCATCTGTGCATGGACCGCCACGGCGCGCCGCCTGCGCCCGATCTGGACGCCGATCCGGTTGCGCGGATGCGCTTCGCTCATGCCGTCGGCGGCCTGCAATTCGCCCGCCGCGCCGCCGGCCTCTCCCCGCGCCGGCTGAGTCTCGCGCGCTCCTTCGCCGATCTCCTCGCTCTCTACAAAACCCCGGCCCCGCCCCGCCGGGCGCGCCGCCCCTCCTCAACACCATGTGACCGGGATTGAAAAAACCCCGCGCCCCGCAGACGTAAACTGGCCCGAAACGCTTCCCCCCCTGCGCACAGGAATCACGCTTCAAATGTCCAAAATCGGCGAACACCTTGCCCCCCCGCCCAGCCCGGCCGCGCAAAAGACTCCCCCCGCACAGAGCGGAAATTTTTCCGGACGCAATGTCGCCCGCTCCGCGCCGGGCCGGGACTCCCGACTCATCAAGGTGCGCTACACCGATGAAGCCATCCTGACCAGCCGTGAGAAGAACGCCCCCTATGCCGTGCGCCGCCGCAACTACCAGGCCGTCTGGGCCGACACCAACCAGCCCCTCGCCGCCGCCGAACACACCGCCGCCGCCCGAATCGTCGCCCGCGCCCGCCCGGTCGACGTCCGCACCCTCCTGCGCCAGGACGCCCCCGAAGTCGGCCGGGCCGTCCTCCAGGGCGATTACTATCTGACCGAAAAGGACCTCGCCTTCGCCGCCCGGCTGCAGTCCGCCGAAGGCGATCTGACCCCCGCCCGCGGGTCGCTCAACCCCAAATTAACCCAAAGATTCTCCGGATGCACCGCCGCCTCCTTCCGCAAGAATATCTCCGCCGAACTCGCCGACATCGCCAGAGTCGAGCAGACCAAACTCCCCGCCGGAGTAGCCGAGCGTTTCGCCGGCGCGCTGGGCGCGCTGGATCAGGCCGGGCTGGCCGCCGAGCGCGCCGCCCAGCTGGCCGGAAAGATCGAGGACACCGGACGCCTCTCCCCCGGCGAACAGCGTGAACTGACCGGGCTGCTCGACAGCGGCAGGGCCATCCTCGCCCGCGAGCGGCGGGCGGTCGAAGAGGCCGCCCAGCGCATCGACCCCGCCAACCAGTGGGGCCGCGAGATCGGCGCCGCCCTGGCCAGCCGCCTCGGCGAACTGGAGGCCCAGGCCGAGCTCCTCCACAACAGCTATCTGGACGCCGCCGGGACCGAATTCTTCTGCGCCGCCGTCGAACGCGACCTCGCCGCAAACTCGGTGCCCGACCCGGTCCGCGCCGGCCTCACCCAGGCGCTCGCCTGGCTGGACAGCGCCCGCCCCGATCTGGAAAGACTCGCCGCCCTCTCCCAAAAACTCGACGCCGCCGGAACCCTCCCCGACAAGGAATACATCGAACTGGGAAATCTCATTCACAGCTACAAGGAAACCCTCCCCCTCCTGCAGGGCGCGCTGGCCGAAACCCTGGAGCAGGCCGGCGATGATCCCGCCGCGCAGCGGCTGGTCAAAATCGTGATCCAGCGCGCCGCCGACCTCCATATGGCCGCCGCCGACATCTATGCCCGGCAGTCCGAAAGCTTGCCCGACCGGGCGGCGGTCCCGCGCCGCGACCGGATCGACAATCATATGCTGCAGACCGAGGGCATGATGCAGGCGCTGGCCCGCCTCGCCCGGCGCAATCCGGGCAACGACCAGCTGCGCGACCGCTGTCAGGTGCTGCAGGGAATCCTCGCCGTCCATCATGAAGAACTGGCCGCGCTTAAAACCGGCGGCGGCGCGGCCGCCGGACGCCTCGCCCGCGAAGACCTCGCCATCGCCCTCGAAATGCCGGTCCGCGGCAAGGGCAAAATCTCCAGCCAGGCCCGCGCCGAACTCGCTGACCGCTTCGAGCGCGCCGCCCGCGGCTCCGATTTCGGCGCCGCCCTGCCCGCCGCCCGCCGCGACATGACACAGCAGCAGATGATCGATCTCCTGATTCGCCACGAGATGAAAAAAGCCGGAGTCCCCGACGCTGCCCTCAAAGACCTCAAATTTCTCTACGAGCAGGGCATGGTCGCCGCGATCAACGCCCGCCCCAACCCGGTCATCGACCATCACATCCGGGTCGAGGTGGAAGGCCGAACCCACCGATTCCAAAGCCTGATCACCCCCGCCCCGCGCCGGGCCGACGCCTTGTCCACCCCCTATGCCAGCCGGGGCGTGTGCTCCGCCGACCGCCTCCAATACCGGCATCCGCCCAATCTCGCCTTGAGCGAATTCAAGGACGCCGACGGCAACACCCTCTATCGCGGCCACCGCTCCGGAGTCATCGACGCCTATGACATCCAGCCCGAAAAACTGGCCCGGCTCACCGACCCCGAACTCGAAGCCATGTGCCGCGACCTCCTGACCGACTCCGCCGATCCCCCGCCGCGCTACGCCGGCAAAGACCCCGCCGACCTCGTTCGCCTCTTTCGCGCCAGCCCGGCCCAGCGCCGCCGCCTCGCCGCCGATCTGCGCACCCAGGCCGCCGCCGCCATGGGCCGCGATCTGGCCGCCTCTCTGATCGCCGACAATCCCGAAAAATACGCCCAGGCCATGCGCGGCGAGACGGTCACCTTGCCCATCGCCTCAATCTCGCTGATGACCCCCGACTATCTGCGCGGGCCGCTGGGCAAAGCCAGCGAGAAAGCCATGCTGGAACATCATCAACGCGCGCTGGAAAGCCTCGCCCGCCCCGGCCAGACCCTCACCATCCAGCTGCGCGACCGGGCCACCAATCAATTGCGCGACGTAAAAGTCACAGTGCAGCCGCGCATTTTCAACTTCGGCGTCAATGCCGGAGCCTTGCGCGGCTATGGCGTGCGCGCCGGAAATCATGCGCCGCTCTGGCGCCGTATGATGGGCTGGGGCTTCGCCGCCCGGCGCAACGATCCCAATCTGACCGCCCTGGTCGGCGCGCGCAACACCGCCGCGCTGGGCGGCGAAACCCAAAGCCAGATTAACACCCTGCAGGCGCGCAACCGCCACATCCAGACCGAACTGCGCGGCGACAGCCCCGCCCTGCCTTCCCAGCGCCGCGAACTGGAAATCGAATTCGCCCGCAATCAGGACCGGATCGGCGCGCTCGCCAATTACGGGCGGCAGGTCAAGCAGATCTGGCGCTCCGGCAACTATGTCCGCGAAGGCCACGAGCCCTACAAAATGGCCACCCGGCTGGGCGCGCTCACCCATGCGCTGGGCCAGGAGACCCTCGTCCATTGCAAGAGCGGCAAAGACCGGACCGGAAACTATGACAGCGAAGTCAAATATCTCCACGCCATGACCGATATCGCCAGAGGCACCCCGCCGCCGCCCGACCAGCCGCCCACCTCTCAAAGCCGCCGCCTGCGGACGCAATTCGCCCTGGAGACCGGAAACCACGACCTCCAGCGCCGCGACGCCGGGCTGCCCGGATACAAACTCAAGGGGGTCCCCGCCCTCCTCGCCCAACTCGACGCCCCGATGCGCGGCGTCTTTCACGGCGGCTCCAAATACGTCAGCACCTAAGGCCCGCAAGACCGCCAAACCCCATCAGCGACAGGATACGCGAGATCATGAGCGACAAAACAATCCAACCCGGCATTCCCGACTCCAGCCTCGGAAAATATGACCCCGGGCGGGCGCCCGCCGCCGATCCCATCAAAACCGCCCGCGCCAAGGCCCGCGCCTTCGCCCGGGAGCATGACCGCGTCTATGTCGACCAGGGCGGCTTCGTCATCCATGGCCGCGCGCTCGACTTCATCAGCGCCGTCTCCAAACTCTCCAGCGAAGCCATCTCCCGCGCCAATGCCCGACTCGGCCTGATCGCCGATGAATTGCGCCACCTCAGCACCGAAATCGAGGCCGCAACCAAATGGCTCGAAAAACTGCGCCTGATCCGCCCCGAAGGCAAACCCGACGCCAAAGTCAATGTCAGCGAACTCAACAGCTACGCCTTCGGCGAATTCCGCCAAACCTACGGATACAATCCCTTCGTGCGCTACAACATGCTCGACCGCCAGCGCCACGACCACCTCGATTGGCGCTCCGTATTCAAGCTAAAGAATGGTCGTACGCTCTGGAAGCATCACGAGGATCAGACCTATACCCAGTCCGAGATCGATCAGATGATCGAGGTCGCCAAGTCGGAAATGAGCGCCCTCAACAGCGACGACAAGGAGATCAACCTCGATTCCGAGCGCTTCGAGCGAATCGTCGACGAGATGAACGAAACCTTCTCCTCCTTCCTGCGCTCCTATGCCGACACCGAACACAGCATCGTCAGGTGACCGGCGCACGGAATCACTTTCCGGTCAGATCAAGGCTTTGTGCCTTGCTCCACCCCCGCCCGCCCCGCAATCTGGCCGCCGCGCCGCTCGAACCGCACACCCCGCCCGCAGGCAAGGCAGACTCCTCATGGCCTCGATGAACGTCTCTTCCGCCTCCGCCCCCGCCTCCGCCCCGGCCGGGACCGGTCTGAGCAGCCAGACGATCAATGATCTGGCCTGGGTCATCGGCAAACAACTCAAGAAAGACCCCGATATCCGCCAGAAAGACTTCGATCAGTGGCTGGGAGACCTGCTGAAAAACCAGAGCGGCGACCCGGAGCGGTTCCCCCAGGGCCTCGCCAGCCTGAGCCCGCAAGACCTGAAAGCCCTCACCAACCGCCTGAAAAACGTCTATCCCGGCGCCGCCGAAATGGTCGAGACCGCATATGACAACGCTCAGCACGCCTCCGCCCCGCCGCCCGCAGCTGCCGGGA
Organism: Alphaproteobacteria bacterium; assembly: GCA_965204775.1. Lineage (GTDB taxonomy): Bacteria > Pseudomonadota > Alphaproteobacteria > JAPOUT01 > CBDBFH01. The sequence continues at coordinate 61 of CBDBFH010000019.1, read as the reverse complement.
CCCCCCGCGCCTTGCCCCCCATCCCTGATGCCGTCATCCCCGAAGACGCCGAGGGAAAGGT
>CBDBFH010000018.1:0-1593 GCA_965204775.1 Alphaproteobacteria bacterium | reverse complement strand
CGATGTAGGGATGGCGATCGATCCACGGCCTCGCGCATGCCCTCGGGTCGTGCGGTGCGTCGTCTGTGGAGCGCCTGGAAGAGGCGGTCGAGGGCGGGCAGGGCGGCTTGCAGGTGGTGGACCTATTCGTGGGGGGCGTTGCCGGGGTCTCGGGAGACGAGGGTCCAGCCTTCGCCCTCGGGCTTGCTCACGCTGCCGGTCTCGAGGGTGCCTGCCGGCGGGAGGTCGGCGGCGATGGCGGAACCCTCCACCTCGACCCGCCCCCGCAAGCGGCCCCGGGCAGCCGCATCGCGATCACTGCCGCCGCCGACGGCTGGAGCCTCCAGCACGCAGGGCAGGCCGCCGCGCGCAGGCGCGTCACCTTCTGTTTCACGCCGCAAAACCGGGACAGCCCCCGACCGATTACCGGCGCCGCCGCGCCCGGCGCCGCCGATGACGGCCTGAAACCGGCGCCCCGAAAACCGGCGCTCAGGGGCGGGAATTTTCCAGCCCGAAACGCCCCGATTTCCAGGCCCCTTTTCCGGCCAGGATCGCCTTGAACGTTGTAGCGGTCCCGATAGACCGAACCTGACGGCGGACGGCGACCGATCGATCCGGCAGCGGAAGAAGAGGGGGCTTGGGCGCGCCAATTTTCCGCGGCTCTTGGCCGAGCAGAGTGTCCCCGAGGAGGTCGGGGCTTCGGGACGCTCGGGCGTCTCTTCCATGGCGACCGGGCAGGGTGTATCGTGCGGTCTATCGCGCGGGAGACAGTCGAGGCGGAAGCGACCTTCAGGGCAACGGCGATGCCGTTTGCGCCGGGGTTTGCGGCCCGATGGGATCGGGCCGATGCCGTTCCCGGCGTCCCTGCGCGCGGGCAAGACCGTCGTGACAGCAGAGCGGCGCGGTGCTAGACAGGGGTCTGCAAGGGATCGCTGGCGTTGCGGCAGATGGGATCGCGCGTCGCGCCAGACGCGGGTCGGGAAGCGCTACCGGCAAGATCCCCTGTCCGCAATCGGGGTTGGAAGTGGGAGGATGGTGGTGTGAGGGTTGGAATCGTTGCGATCTTGACGGCGCTGGCGGTAAGTCTGGCCGTGTCGGGCGCGCGGGCGCAGGCCGACTGCGCAAACGGGGCAAACTGGCAGAGCGGGGATTTCTTCGAGACAGCCAGCGCTGCGGGTGTGCGCGCCTGTCTGCGGGCCGGCGCCGATCCGGACGCACGAGACTTGGGTGGCAGGACCCCGCTGCATCAGGCTGCAAGTGAGGGCAATGCCGCCGCGATTGCGGCGCTGCTCGACGGCGGCGCCGATCCCGCCGCACAAACCAAGGATGGCTCCACCCCGCTGCACGTGGCTGCAAGGAGGGGCAATGTTGCCGCGATTGCGGCGCTGCTCGACGGCGGCGCCGATCCCGGTGCGTGGGACGAGGGTGGCGAGACCCCGCTGCACGAGGCTGCAAGAGAGAACCAAGCCGCCGCGATTGCGGCGCTGCTCGCCGGCGGCGCCGATCCCGGTGCGTGGGGCGATAAAGGCTCCACCCCGCTGCACGTGGCTGCAAGGAGGAGCAATGTTGCCGCGATTGCGGCGCTGCTCGCCGGCGGCGCCGATCCCGGTGCGC
>CBDBFH010000017.1:0-5769 GCA_965204775.1 Alphaproteobacteria bacterium | reverse complement strand
CGCAACGCCGCTATGATGTGGAAACCCCCGGCCCCACCGAAGCGGCCGGGGGGTCTTTCCAGGTGTTCCATTCCAAGGAGGCCGCCGCCCAGGCGGCCGGCCAGCTCCCTCAGTCTCAGACCGCCCAGCTCGACCAGGTCGTTACCAGCAACGGCCCCACAAAAGAGTATGTGCTGACCTCCCTCCCCCGGCCCGAAGACGTAGCGGTGGATAAGCGGGTCGAGGAACAGATACAGCAGCTTGAAGACCCCCGGCAACGCGCCGAAGCCGAACGGTTGATGCGGATTATTCGTGAGGAGCCCGCGCCCCGCCAGGAGCGCCAGCGGGAACAAGAAGCGGAGATGGAACGCTAGGCCCCTCCCCCGCCTGGCCCCGCTTCCGCTCGGGCCGCTCAGGCCGGAAAGTGGACGGGCTAAACCGTGTCACCCCCCGCCCTGGTCGAAGCCTCGGCGGCTCCCCAGCTCCGGGCGCTGTGGCTGCGCCAGGGGCCAACCCCGAGACGCCGCTTACGGGGTTGGCTCACGGGCCATGGAAAACAGGTTGACAGGGTGAAGGGTTGGATGGGGGGAAGAACGCGGGAACCGGAGGGACCGTGGGGATTAAGACCAGGTCAAATTTCCGGGGCCTTAAATCGCAAATATGGGCTTCATCCGGGCATATCGGCCGAAAAGCCCGATATCGGGGGAATCCCGGAAAAAAACGGGCTCCATATTTGCCCGGTACGGGCCGCCCCCACCCGCCCGAAGGGGAAAGGGCGGGGGGATTCTCTCCCGAATCATGTTCGGCTGCCGGTTCTCCGGAACTCCCCCTTTTCACCGCTCCCACCCCTCCTCGCGCTCCCGTTCCCGTCTCCGTTGCTGCTCCTCTGCCTGCCGCTCGGCCCGGTATTCCTTTACCCCGGCATGGTAGAGGACGGCCCGCGCCTGGATCGCTTCTCTCTTCGCTTGCGGGTCTTTGATGTGTTGAATCTCATCCCGCACCGTCCGCTCGGTCGTGTCAATGATCTCCCGCGCCAGAGCCCCTTCCGGCGTGGGCGCTTTGTCTCGCGCCGCCAGCTCCCACCCGAACCGTGCCAGCGACACGGCCGCCTTGACACCGGCCACCCTGTCGTGATCGGTCGGGAGGGTATGGAGCCCCACGGCCACTTTCCCCGCGGCCCGCGCATACTCTAAGCCTTGTACGGCCGCGCCCCGGCCGGCCGCCCGCTCGGCCTCTTCGCCCCGAGCCCAGCGCCGCTCGGCGGGCGGACGCTCCTCCGCTAATTGATCTGCCAGGGGCCGCCTGGCGCTCAGGGCCGCCCGCTTCCCGGCCGGATCATCCCCCAGCCCCCGGATTTCCGCGGAGACGGCTTTATCTACTCCCCCGACAACCTCCCATGCCGCCCACGCCTCCGCGGCGTTCTCGTCGCCCCGGCCGCGGGCAGCGGCCGCCTGGTGGAGCCCGAACCGCGCAAGCTGGACCGCCGCCTTGACTCTCGCCACCTTCTCCGTGGTAGTTTCCGTCTCCCCCCCTGCCCCCATCACCCGCTCGGCGGCCCGAGCGTATTCCAGCGGCGTCACGTCACCTTCCGGGTCTCGATCTCGTCGGACGGCCGCCAGCGCTTCAAGCTGGGTGCGCCGTATAGGGGACGGCATAAAGGCCCCGGCAAGCTCCAACTCGGGCCGCGCCCAGCGGCGCATGATGCCCTCGACCTCCGGGCTGGGCGTCTTGCCCCGTTCCTCTCCTCGCGCCCAGCGGGGGGAGGCGTCCAGCTCTATCCCTTGCTCGGCTGCCTTCTCGGCAAAGAGCATTCGTAGGTCCTGAATGTCGGCTCGCTGAATCCGGATTTTTTTTCCGTCCTGGCCGGTCGCTTGCACGACAACATGGACATGGAAATTCTTGGTGTCCTGGTGGCCGGCAAACACATAATCATGGGTGTCGGCAAAGGCTTCTCGGAAGAACTGCCGCGCCGCCTCCTTCGCTTGCTCTTCGTCCACCCCCGCCGGGAAGCTCACCATGGCACTCATGGCTTGCCGTCTCCCCCTCCCCTCCTCTGTCATTCCCTCCCAAAAGTCCGCCAGCCCGTCCAGCTCCTCTCGCCCCCGAAGCATCCCGTCCGGCCCCTCGGCCTCGACCTCCCCGTCCCGGCTGATGTACTGGAATCTCCCTCGGACGGCGCGCGCGCTGTGGCTGTAGCTGCTGATCTTGAAGACGGCCGGGGGGAAACCTTGCGCGGCCCTCGACCGCTGCCCGACCGAGCCGGTCCACCGCCGCCCCGGCCGGCGCCCCCTGCGCCCTGTGTCGAGATCAACAAAGCGCTCGTCGTCGTATCTCATACGCGGTATCTCCTGCTTCCCAACCCCAGCGCCACGGTCCGGCCGGCCGGGAAGCTCACTCGTCCCCCCCGTCCGGAATGACAATCCGTTTAGCTGTGGATCGTACCGCGGACCAGTACAGTTCCCGCACCGCCGACACCTGGACGATACAGGCGTTGACGGCCCGCCGAACATCCTCCCCCTGCACCACGCGTCCCTGATTCGTTGCCCTGGCGAGCTGGTTGAGGTTGCCACCTATCTTCGTCAGCTCCGCTACCGCTCCCCGGAGGTCTACCAACTCGTCTTTGAAATAGTCCGGCCGGCCGCTGGCGGCTTCACGAGCCAGGCGCCGAAGGACACGGCTCGCCGGTTGCCCCACCCCCGCCGCAAACTGCTGGAGCGCCGCCCACTCTTCCTCTCGAAACCGGATACCGACCACCCGCGACTGGACCCCAGCTCCCCGCTTCCGCCGGCCTGACATAGCGATTTTCCTCCTCTCCTATCCGCCCTGGGGCGGGCGGCGAAGCCGGGGCAGTTTGTGACAAAAACCCGGCCTCGGGGTTTTTGTACAACAAAATGCGTATCTTGCCTTACGGTAAAAAGTAAACGCATTATTCCCCTTCGCAAAAAAAGGCCGAAAAAGGCGAATAATTCAGGTCTTACAAATTCGCCGCGGCCGCGCCCCGCTTTTTCCCCGCTCATGGCCCGTGTTTTTAGCACCATCCCCGCCCGGAAACCACCGCGGCCGCCTGAATTTTCGGCAAAAAACGCGCGCATTCTCGCCTGCCGCCCCAGCTCCCCGCGCGCGCCGCCTCGATCTCCTGTTTTTCGCGGGCCTCGTCGCCTGAAAATGCCCCCCGCCCCGCCCTTTTCCCCTGCTCAGGGTGCCCTCGCCCATCTGGTTTTTCTCAAAAAACCAACCACTCCCACCCCCCGCCCTCCTATTTCTCTAAAGGCTTGATTTCTTTGGAATTTACAAACCATTTACAACCATTTACAAACCATTTACAACCATTTGAACATGCAGACTAACACTCCATTAGCGCCCTATCTCCAACGGGTCCACGCGCTGCGGACCGCGGGCTACAGCCTACGGAAGATTGCGGCTCTTCTCCAAAAAGAGGAGGCGCCGCTTCCACCTCACAGTAGCAAATGGAATCATATGACCGTGCAATGGTGCCTCCAGCAACTCGCGAAGCTGGACACGGCCGACTCTCCCCCGGCCGGGGCTCCCCCTCCAGCTTCGCCGCCCGCCCCGGCCCCATCACCCCCCCCCACCGACGAGCTGACGGTGAAAATCCGGGGGCCGTGGATCAGGACGGATGGGCTACTGTGGGAATTTCTTGTGCATAAAGTGTGGGACGAGCTCGCCCAAAAACCCGACCACACCATCCCTATCGAAGAAGCGCTGGCCGGCCTCCGCCATGCGGAACAGCGCCGCGACCGGGCGCATTTATGTGACGCCCTCGAACGGCTGGGCCGGAGCTGTGTCCTCCTCGACGGCACGGACGGCGTGCGCCAGCTCAGCGTCGCCGCGCCCCTGCTCTCGACGGTCCTGACCGAAACCCGCCTGGATTTTCAGTTTCCCACGGCCCTGCTCACGCTGGTCAAAAATCCTGAACAGTATGTGCACCTGCAAGAGCTGCTGGCCGAGAAAGCGTAATCCCAGCCCCCACCCTCTCGCCCCGCCCCCGCGGAAAAGAATCCGGCTGCGCCGCCCAGCTACACGCTGGTTTTCTCCGGCTTACGCCGCCCGCCTTACGCCGGTTTTTTTGGACCCGGCCGCCCCGCTTGATGAGACTCTGCGGGGCGGCGGGCGGCCGCCGTGTGGCAGCCCAAAGTAGGGACACTCTGGGCAAGACAGGCGGGTGTCATAGAGCAGGCAATAGTCGAGCTGAAGGGCGAGAAGGAAGACGTCCATTACGTTCGAGTGGGGAGCGGGTCCGCGCACTGGTAGCACTTGCCGGCGGCGGTCTGCGGGCCGTGCCAGCCACACGCGGAACAGGCCGGGAGCACGGGCTGGGTTTGGGTCGCCAGGCGGAGGCGTTCCAAGAAGGCACCGGCGTGGACGAGGGCGATACCCTGGGCGGGGTAGATGTCAATCACGGCTTGATGGTGCCAGGCCCGCGCGCGCCAGTCCTGGGCGGACAGCCGCCAGTGCCGGGCATCAACCCGCTGGACGACACAACGGACGGTCTGCGCGACATCCTGGGCGGAAACCGAGATTGCGCCCGGTCCCTCGGTGGTCAATTTGACCTGCATAGTGGAACTCCTCTCGCTTCGGCTATTCACCGCGGGGGCGGCTACGGGTAGGCAGGGGGATTGCATTGTAATTTCCAGTCGCAAAAACACTTTTTTTCAAACGGCTCACCCCCAGTTCCCGTTTGAAAAAAAAGAGGCGAAAGCCTGCCGAGAGGCACCCTTTCCTTCGATCACGCCGCCGCGTGGAAAACCCGGAAAGCGTGACAGGTTATGGCCGCCCTGGGCCACGTTCTGGCGCGGTTTGCGGGTCAAACATCACTCCAGCGGGGAGAGACGCCCCTCCCATTGGTGAACGGGGGGGGCCTTATCCCCTGGGGGGGGCTCGGTGTCGCTTTGGACACGGAGCCGGGGGCTGCGCCGGCCTGGGTCGGGGGCGGGGGCTGTGGTGGGGGGGCTAGTGCCGGCGCGGCATGTCCGGGGGCGGCGGGGGTCTCCTGGTGAAGAATGGTCGGGCCACTGCTGACGGCGTGGCGGGACGAACCAGGACGCACGAGGGTTCCCGGCGCTCTCCTGGTCCCAGCGGCGGGACGAGCGGACTGGCCGAGGGTTCCCGGCTAAGCCGTGAGCAAACAGCCCGACGCCTTGGTGTCCTGGGGGGCGTGGTGGTTCGTCCACGACGCAGGCCCGGCCGGTCGAGGAGCCTTCCTACTTCTTGCCCCGGACCCGGCCGCCCCACAAAGGCGGCCTTCCCTCCGGCTGCGCCGCCCGCCTGGTGGCGGTTTCTTCAGACCCGGCCCGGCCCCTTCAAGAGGGACTTTTCGGGGCCTGGCCGCCCGCCCAGGGGCGGTGTTTCTCCGGCTTCGCCGCCCGCCCTGGGCCGGGCGGTGCGGGTGAGCGGGGCCGGGGGGCGGGAAGGGAGCGGCGTTTCACCCCCGCCACGGCGTGGCAGGCCTCAATCGCTTCGTCGGACGTGGCAAATCCTCCCCCTATTCGCTCACAGCGTTTCGTGGCTATCCATACCGGGCGCCCGTCAGTCCTGGCACGGCGCACCATATAGCCGTCGCCCTTCATTTCGGCGGCGTAGCTCAGGTGCGGCTCGCCGGCAATGGTCGCCTCGGTTTTTGTCCAGTGTATTTCCGCCATGCGGATTGCTCCTTTCTCTGCCAGCGTGTAGGCAGATTCCCCCAGCGCGTTTCTCAGATCGCAGAGCGGGTGCGCCGAGTGCCCAACGCGCCCTATCCAGCCGTCGATCACCCAGGCCGCCTCCCAGGCC
>CBDBFH010000016.1:0-10880 GCA_965204775.1 Alphaproteobacteria bacterium | reverse complement strand
TCAAGATGAGGAAGATGACCAGCCCGACGACGAGGTTTCCGCCGACGACGAAATTGCCGAAGGTGTCGATGATCTCTCCGGCGTCGCCCTGCAGGAGGATGAGGCGGGTGGTGCTGATCGACAAAGCGAGGCGGAACAGGGTGGTGATCAGGAGGACGGCGGGGAAGGAGGCGAAGTCGAGGGGCGAGGCGAGATAGACCGCGACCATCAGCAAGATGACGGCGATGGCGATATTGGCGGCGATCAGGCTGTCGACCAGCAGCGTCGGCAGGGGCAGGATCAGCATGAAGATCACCGAGACGATGAAGACGGCGAGGATGACGTCCTGGCGCTGGGAGAGGCGCTCCATCACGAGGTTGAAGGCGTGGAGCATGGGGGGCGCGCGGCTCCTTTGTCCCCCCGCTGTGTTCCCCCGTTTCGGTGTTGGCGCGTTTTGCGCGCGGCGGCGACTATATCAGTTTTGTGAAGGTGGTGTGTGCGGCCCGGGCGCGGGCCGCGCGGTAAAAATCATGTGACCTGCAGGGCGGCGCGATCATATTGACTGGAGCGCGCGGCGGGAGGCAAAGTGGCGGGCGAGGCGGAGAGACATCACACGCAAGCCGGAGCCGGCGGCGGGGCGCAGGAGATGTCGCAAGCCGAGGACAGCACGCTTCTGGAAGAGGCCGCCTTCGCGGACGGTTCGCCGGAGCCGGCGCAGGCAGGCGCGCCGCCGGGCGCGGGCGGCGAAGAGTCTGCGCCGCCGGCGGCGGGAGCGGGCGGCGAACCGGCGGCGGCGGACGCAATGGCGCCGGAGCCGGGCGCCCCGGAGCCGGGCGCGGCGGGGCCGGGCGCGGCGGAGCCGGAGCCGGAGCAAGCCGGGATTGATCTCGACAAGATTCAGGTTCGGATTGATTTCCGGATTGGCGAAGTGATCCTGCCGGTCAGCGCGTTGAGCGGGTTGACGCCGGGCTTTACGCTGACCGATCTTCCCGCCGTCACGTTTCCGCGGGTGCAGGCGCTGGCGCAAGGCCGCGTCTTTGCCGAGGGCGAGCTGATCGAGCTGGACGGCAAAATCGGCTTTCGCATCCAGAAGATTCTGGACTAGGCGGGCGGGATGGAAGAAACCTTTGGCGGTGGCCTGCTGGGCTCTTTGGGCCTGTCGTCGGATCTGCTTTTGCTGGTCGGCTTTTTGGGGGTTGCGCCCTTTTTGATCGTTTCGGCGACGAGTTTCGTCAAACTGGCGGTGATTTTTTCGCTGGTGCGCAACGCGCTGGGGGTTCAGCAGATTCCGCCCAATATGGTGATCTACGGTCTGGCGCTGACGATCACGATTTACATCATGCTGCCGGTGGGGGACCGGGTCTACCGGATCATCGAGGAGGAGACGGCGCAAAATGCCGAGGTTTCGGATTACCTGCCTCTGGCGAGCGAGCCGCTGAGCGGCTTTCTGGAGGACAATGCCGACGCGCATCACCGGAAATTTTTTGAGCGCAACGCCGCGCGCGCCTGGCCGGAGGACCTGTCGCTGCCGCCGCAGCTGGAGAGGTTTTTGATTCTGCTGCCCGCCTTTCTGATCACGGAATTGTCGGAAGCCTTCGAGATCGGCTTTCTGATCTATCTGCCCTTTATTGCGATTGACATTGTGGTCTCGAATATTCTGCTCGCGCTGGGGATGATGATGGTCTCGCCGGTGACGATTGCGCTCCCCTTCAAATTGTTTCTGTTTGTCGCCGCCGACGGCTGGACGCGCCTGGTTCAGGGCCTGCTGGCCAGTTACGGGACGCTGGGCCCGCCGCCGGGCGGCTAGCGGAAGGCGGGGCGCAGATGGGCTTTGCCGACATCGTCAACAACGGCACGCAGGCGATCAATCTGATTTTGGTCGCCTCGCTGCCGCCGGTTCTGGCGGCGGCGATTGTCGGGGTTGTGGTCAGCCTGGTTCAGGCGCTGACCCAGGTGCAGGAGCAGACGCTGGGCTTTGCCTTCAAACTGATCGCGGTGATCGTAACCCTGATTGCGATCATGGAGGCGGTGAGCGGCAATTTTCTGACCTTCACCCGGCACGTCTTCTCGCTGGCGGGGCGCTGGAATCTGTGAGGCGGCGGGATGGAGTTTGAGGCCGGTCCCTTGCAGCAGACCAGCGGGGCGTTTCTTCTGGGTCTGCCGCGGGTGGCGGGGATTTTTGCGTTTCTGCCTTTTCTGTCGGGGGCGCAGGTTCCGGCGATGGCGCGCAATGCGCTGATCGCGGGGCTGGGCCTGATAATCGCCCCGTCGATCTTCCCCCAGCTGGAGCCGGGCCATCTGGCCGGGCACAGTCTGATCGCGCTGGCCTTCAAGGAGGGCCTGCTGGGAGCGCTGCTGGGCTTTGTGGTGGCGATGGTCTTCCACGTCCCGCAGGTGATCGGCGACTTCATCGACAATCAGCGCGGCTCTTCGATTGCCTCTTTTTTCAATCCGGCGGTTGGCGAGCAGAGTTCGAATATGGGGCTGTTTTTGTCGCAGGCGTTTTTGGTCTGGTTCATTGTGGCCGGGGGCTTTACGCTGCTTTTTGAGTTTATCTTCGCCTCTTTTGCGCTCTATCCGGTCACGGCGTTTCTGCCCGATTTCGGGCCGGAGGCGATCGGCCATGTCGGCGAAGCGCTGGGGGCGCTGCTGAAACTGGCCCTGCTGATCGCCGCGCCGGTGATTTTCGCCATGCTGATCGCCGAGGTCGGCCTGGGGCTGGTCAGCCGCTTTGCGCCGCAGCTGAATGTTTTTTTCATTTCGATGTCGCTGAAGAGTCTGGTGGCGGTGTTTTTGCTGCTGCTCTATTTTGCGGCGATTCCCGATCTGATTTTCCGGCGGGGCCTGTCCTTTGAGGCGGCGGGGGCGTTTTTGCGGGCGCTCGCGCCGGGCGGGTGAGGCGCAGCGCCGATGAGCGAGAAGACCGAGCCGCCGTCGGAAAAGCGGATTCGCGACGCGCGCGAGAAGGGCCAGTTTCTCTTTTCGCGCGAGATTGTCGCCGGCGCTCTGCTGATCGCCATCACGCTGGTTTTGTTCCTGACGGCGCCGATGATTCTGGCCCGCCTGCAGGCGATGCTCGACGGCGCGCTGGATCATGTCGGCGAGCCGCTGGAGGCGAGTCTGCCGAGGCTTTTGGGCCTGATCTTCTCCTTTGCGGCGACAACGCTGGGCGCGGTCTATGGCGCGGCGATTTTGACCGCGATCATCGCCAATGTCGCCCAGACCGGCCCGGTTTTTTCTCCGGCCAAATTGAGCAAGGGGCTGCAGGCGCTCAATTTCATCAGCAACGCCAAACAGATGGCGTCGGGGCGCAATCTGTTCAATTTTTTCATGAATCTGGTCAAACTTTTGTTGATCGGCTATGTCGCCTATCTTGTGTTTCGCGGCTTTATTGGCGAGTTTTTCGGCGCGGTGCAGTGCGGCTTTGCGTGCATGTTGTGGACCGGGGGGCGGGCGATGGGGGTGTTGTTCGGCGTTTTGGGGGCGGTGTATATTCCGGTTGCGGTGGTTGACTTCATCTTGCAGCGCTATTTTTATCTCAAGGAATTGCGCATGACCAAGGATGAGGTGAAGAGAGAGTATAAGGAGATGGAGGGGAGTCCGGAGATCAAGTCGTACCGGCGCCAGGCCCATCAGGAGCTTTTGAATTCGTCCATGTTGAACAGCGTGCGCCGCGCGAGCGTGGTGATCAAGAACCCCGACCATTACGCGATTGCGCTGCTTTATGATGAAGAGGAGACGCCGCTGCCGGTTGTTCTGGGCAAGGGGTCTGGGGGGCTGGCGCGCGAGATGGTCAAACTCGCCGAGCGGGAGGGCATTCCGGTCTATGAGGATGCCGGTCTGGCGCGCGATTTATATGCCGACGTCGAGCTGGGCCATTACATCACCCGCGACTTTCTCGCGCCGGTGGCGGAAGTCTTGCGCTATATTGAAGCGCTGAAGGAGCGGCGGTGAGTTTTGGCGAGCGGCTGGCGGCCTGGCTGGCGGCGCGGGGCGTGCGGGGCGCGGGGCGCGCGGGCGGGCTGGAGGTTTTCGAGGCGGTGATCGGCGGGGCGGGGCGGCTGAGCGTGCGGCGCGATCTGCTGGCGCCGGGTTCGCCGGTCTGGCTACGCGCGCAGATTGCGCCTCTGGCCTATGAGGAGGCGGCGCGGGCGGCGGGGATCGCAGCCATGCTGGAGCGTAATCTTGCGCTTGTCGCACATTATGGCTTCGGCCTGCAGCTTTCGGCGGACGGCGAGAGCATCTGTCTGGCCTTGCGCGGCGGACCGGAGCCGATGGGGGGGGAGGAGTTTCGCCGCCGCTTTGGCGCGTTTCTGGCTCAGGCGGAGGCCTTGCGCCGGGTTCTGGCGGCGCGGGGCGGGGCGGTGGAGGCAAGCGGCGGCGTTGCCATGCGCCGTTTGTGAGTCCGGCGCGCCGGCGTGTCACCGCATCGTGATTTTCTGTGACGGGCCGGAGCCTTCACACCGGGAGCAAAAGACCCCATAGTCTTGAAAGGGAGCCGGAGACAAGACAGCAGGAGACCGGGCGAAGATGCAGCCGGATCGCACACAGACGGATTTTCCCAATCGCACCGAGATGGGCGAAGCACTGGGCCGGGACGCGGACGGCCGCTTTCACCGGGCCTTGCTGGAGACGCTGGAGGCGCGCCGGGCGAAGGCCGAGCAGCGCCTGACCGCGGGGCTGCCGCCGGCGGAGGCGCAAGAGGCGCAAAAAGAGCTGGCCGCGCTGGCGGCGGCGCGCAAGACGGTTGAGATGGTCTGGCAGGCCAACCATCCCGGCGCGCGCGGCGGCGCATGAGTTTTTCCCCTGCCCCGACGGGGCGCATGAGACAGAAGGAGAATGATGATGTCCGGTTTAAACATTGACGGCCTTATCGATCGCTCGCAGCAGATGGCGACTTCGAACATGGATTCGCTGCTGCAGATGGCCCAGAGCATCGACAACGACAGCCCCGGCGATGCGCTGAAGATGGAGCTGCAGATGAAGAAGGTGGAAGCGGGTCTTGAGTTGACGGCGGCGCTGATCAAGTCGTTCGGCGACATTACGAAGTCAATCACCCAGCGCATGTAAGGAGGCGACGATGAAGGCGGACGGCACACAGATTGGGAGTTCGATTGGCGGGCGGGCGCCGGCGGCGGCTGTTTCAGCCAAGGCTGTCTCAGCCGAGGCTGTTCCGGCGGGCGATCCGTTTCTGCGCAAGAGTCTGACGCATTTTCACTGGCCGCTGGTTCCCAGTTTGGGTCATCCTTTGGGCAAGGCGCGGCGTTTGGGCAGTGCGGGGCGTTTGTCGCTGGCGGCGCTGGCCGACAGTCTGGACCCGGCGGAGACGATTGACCGCTCGCGCTTTGTGCCGCGCAATCATCTGGCGCAGCTGTCGCGGATTGGGGAGAAGTTGTCGGGAGCGGCGGCGGCCGCGCCGGAGCCGGTTGCGGCGCTGGCGGGAAAGGTGCGGGCGCTTTTGAAGCAGGAGGTGGGCCTGGCGGAGGACTTTCATGGCCGGCGGCGCATGGTCATCCCCTGCTAGGGGGCCGGGGCCGACGGCGGGCGGGGCGCAGGGCGCGGCGGACGGTTTGAGCGGGACGGACCGGGAGATTCTGGCGGCGCTGGCTTATAATCGGCTTTCGGTTCAGCGTTATGAAGAGGCGCTGGTGCTCTACCGGTTTTTGTCCTGCGGCGCTTCGCAGGATGCGCGCTGGAGTTTGGGGGAGGGCCTGTGCCTTGTTGCGCTGGAGCGTTTGGGCGAGGCGCGCGCGGCGCTGGCGCGGGGACCGGCGGGCGGGGAGGCTCCGGGACTGGCGGCGGCGCGGGCGGCCTTGCGGCGCCGGGCGCAGACGGGGGCGGGTCTGGCGGCGGCGGGCGCGGCGCGGACATGACCTCCGAGATCAAGCAGGCCTTCATGCAATTTGGCCAGAATCTGGGAATGCGCGATCTGGCTCTGGATGAGAACGGGGTTTTGTCGCTGATTTTCGACGACCACCTTCTGGTCGAGGCGCAGACCGCGGCGGATATTGACACGCTGTTTTTGATCGCGGCGGTTTCGGCGCTTCCGGAATTTCCGGAGGGCGGCGGGAGCGGGTTTTATCAGGCTTTGCTGCAAGCGCCTTTGCACCATGCGCGGATGGCGGGGACGTTTTTTGCAGCCGATGCGGAGAGCGAGGAGATTTTGCTGATTCGCACTCTGGCGATGAGCGCAGTGACGGCGGAGATTTTGGAAAAAGAGATTGAGCGCTTTGTCAATGCGCTGGAGCATTGGGCGGGGCGGGTCAAGAACGGGGTTTTGTCTCTGGACGAGGAGCCGCGCTCTGCCCCCGGTCCGGCGCTGCAGGGCGGGGCGGTTCGGATCTAGACTCGGCGCTCGACGGCGGCGGCGGCGGGGGGCCGGAAGATCTGGTAGGCGTATCCGGCGTCTTCGAGGCGGAGAGGAAGGCGCGGGTCGGCGGGGATGCGCACGCACATGCGGTATTCGAAGGCGGACTTGTTGCGGTCAAAGGCGAAGCGCCCGCCCCTTGGCTGGACGTAGCCTTGCAGATCGACTTTTTCCTCGAAGCGCAATTCGATGTCGCCATCGCCGCGTTTGCGCGCGGTGAAGGCGGGGGCGCTGCCGTCGCCCCAGGCGGCGGCGAGGCTGCCCGGTTCGCCGGCGGCTTCGGGGAAGGGCAGATCGACCGGAGGGGAAGCCTGCGCGCCGCCGCCGATCAATCCGCTGCGCAGCAGCCGGACGGATTCGGCGTTCACCAAAGCCGAGAGCCGCAGAGCCTGGCTTTCGTTGCCGCTGCAAAAATCGAGCATCCGGCGCGAGAGGCCGGCGCGCTGGTCTTCATCTTCGGGGTCGAAGTCGTGACCGGCGATGTTTTCGCCGCCGCCCGCCTCTTCGAGGCGGCAGGGGATTGCGGACTTGGCGCAAAAGGCGATGAAGGGGGCGGTTATGGCGAGTTGAGGGGAGGCGGGATTGCCGATTTCGGCCAGGGTTCCCTGATCGGCGGCCTCGGCGGAGACGCGGGCGAGACGCGCGGCGAGTTGACGCTGAAGGGCGGAGGGCAGTTCGCCGCCCCCGGCGGTGAAGGCGGTTCGGGCGTCGCGCTCGAAGAAGCGGATGTCGCGGCGGATTCGCGCCGGGGCTTTCGCGCCGACCACAAAGCGCTGCGCGCGGGGGGCGCGGGCGAGGCCGCGCCGGGCGAGCTGCGCGGCGGCGGCCTGAGTCAGTTTCCGCCAGTTGCTCGCCCATCGCGGTGAATTCGCGGGTCATGGCCTGCGCCTTGTGGGGATCGTCATGACCGGCGCCGTGATCGGCGGCCTCGAGCAGCCCGGCGCGCAATTGCCGCATCCGGCGGCTTTGCAATTTGCGGTGGAGGCGGTAGAGCTGAAGATCGTCGAGCCGGTTGAGATCGGCGTTGAGGGCATGGGTGAGAAACTCTTTAGCCTGGCTCCCGGCCTGGCAGGCGCCGGAGGCGGTCGCCGCCGAGGCATGAAGGCGAGTCAGAATATCGGACACCGCCAGGCGGGGGCGCATGAGGGCGTTGATCAGCCCGGCGCTGTCGGCGAGGGGTCCGAATTCGGCGCCATGCTGCGGGATCAATTCGCGGCGGCGGGCGCGGGTGACCAGCGCGCGCAGGCGCAGCAAGGCGCTGCGCAGGGGCTTGAGGCGCAGGCGCGGGGCGGGGCCGCGCTCAATGGTGCGCCGCCCCAGTCGCGCGGGCGCGGCGGCGGAGCCGGAAGGGCGCAGCTGCGAGTGGGGGGGTGTGAACCGCACACGAGGAGCCGCTCCCTCAAGCGGGGGCGCCTGCCGGACCTCGCGCGGGCCGGGTGCGCTGCTCGCGCCGTCCGGAGGATGGGCCTGGATTGGCGGGCGCGGGGCAATCTTGCGAAGAGGCATCGGCTCGACATGATCTCTCCCCCCACCCGGCCCCCGGAGACGCCATCCCCGCCAGCGCCCTGGTTGCGGGCTTTGGCGCAGAGGCTTCCAGTCTAGCACCGGACGGCGGAGCCGGGGGTCGAAGAGTGCTCACGCGAAGATCACGCCTGCGTCAAGGCCAGGACTTTTCGGCCAAATGACTCTCATAGCCAATCGGGCCGAGGCGGGGCGGGGCGCCGGGCCGGGCCGGAACCGTGACGTTGAATGTGCAATGGATCGCCGATTTTCTGTCATCGGGGCGGGCGGTGTCGCGCCGGCCCTGCGGATCGGCGTGGTCGATCATATTGACGTAGAGATCCAAGGTCATATTCGCCTTGATATCGCCGTTGGCGGCGCGGGTCAGATCGCATTGGGCGGCAACGCTGGTGCCGTAGAAGATCTGCCCGGCGTGTTTGAGGCCGGGCGGCGGACTGATGATTCCGGTCTTGGCGAAGTTCCCCCAGATTCGGGCGAAGGCTTCCTGATTGGTCAAGCTGGCGAGGCGCAGGCATTGATCGCGATTGCCCTTGCAGTAGGCGAGGAGGAAATCGGAAATCTCCCGGCGCTGTCCGGCATGTTCGAGGCCGCTGGCCTGAGCGGTGGGCAGGGGTCTGGCGCCGTCGCCGGCGTCGAATCTTTTGTCCAGGCGGAAAAAATCTTTGATGAAGATATCGGGGACCGCGAGACGCTCGGCCTCGGGGCTGTGGTCCTCCGCGACGCGGGTCGCGGCCTGGGCCGGGGCTTTGGCGGAGATATCCTCATATTCGGCCTGAATCGCGTCCTGGAAGGCGGGCGGCGCGAGGCCGCGCGAGACCGTGATCTGCCCGGCGATGTCATCGGCCAGACTCTGGATTTGCCGGCCCAGTTTGGCGCGGTCTTTCCAGTTCCGGGCCGCGCCGGCCGGCGCGACCGAGGCCGGGCGGGCGAAGGGGCCCAGATTGCGCGCTTCACAGGCCTGGCGCACCAGGCCGGACAGGGTTTCGGCATGGGCGCTCAAGGCGGAGATTTCCCGGTTGAGGGCCCGGTTTTCGGCGGGATTGCCGGTAAAGACCATGCCGTCTTGCGCCGCGCGCAGCAGTCCGGAGCGCAGCTGGCGCATATCGCGGCCATTGAGCCGCCGGTCGAGCAGGCGCAATTCGCGGTCTGACATTGCGCCGAGCTGCTCCTTGAAGGCGGCGGTGAATTGCGCCTGACTTTTGCGGACCTCGGGGGAGGCATTGTCTGAAATGAGGGCGGTTTTGCGGAGCAGCTGAAGGGTCTGGCGGGGGCGCAGGCGCGGGCGGGCAAGCGAAGCGGTCAAGGCTGCGGCCTCTTCGGCCTGATCGACGGCAAAGGGGCTGGTGGGGCGGGGGATGGCGGGGCGGGGGGCGGCGGCTGAACAAGCTGCGCAATTTTTGCGCGGCGCGCCGGAAAATGCTGACCCGCGAGGGCCGGGCCGGGCCGGGCCGAATTGTTCGGGCGGCCAAATTTCCGGCGGCGGCGGGAAGCGGGGCGGCGGCGGCCCCGGCGGCGGCCCCGGCGGCGGCGGGGCGGGGAATGGCGGGCGGCGGGACTCCTTGCAACGGCGGCATCGCAGGGCGCGGCGGGTCAGGGCGCGGGCGGCGGCGGGCGGTCCGCTACGGAGCGGGGCAGGCGGGCGAGCAGATCGGGCGCGATGGCAAGATCGGCATCAGGGCTGTCGACGGCCCGGTTTGCGTCCATGACGAGGGCGTAGGAATAGTCGATCGCGCCTTCCAGACGGACCGGCGCGCCGCTTTGGGCGGGAACGACAATATCGAAGCCATATTCGACTCGAGACTTTTTCGGATCCAGCGCCGCCGTGCCGCCGCCGGGGATTTCGACCGAGGCCAGAGGCAGGAAGGCGTCGAAGCGCAGGCGCATGTCTCCGTCCGGCTCGGTGCGCCGGAGGGCGAAGCGGCAGCTGTCCTGGCCGGGAGCGTCCGGATCGGCGCACAGCCTGCCTTGCTGGGCGGCCAGCGCGTCCGGCAGGCGCACGCGGGCTTCGCCATTGCCCGGCCCGGCGCGGGTCAGTTGGTCGCGCAGGTGCGCGCCGGTTTTTCTGGAGAGGAGGCGGGAAAGCCGCCGGGCCTGCTCCTGGTTTCCGCCGCACAGCTCAAGCAGGGCGTCGGCGGCGGCCTGATCGGGTGCGTCAGCGGTGTCGGGCGGCGCGGCGGCCAGTTCGGAAAACGCTTTTGTGCCCGAATCAAGTTCGACATGGATCGGATCATTGCGCCAATTTTTCAGGAATTGCGCGCTGACCGGATACGACGAGTCCGCGCCCGGGCGGGCGGCATGCCGGCGGGGCGGTTTGTCAGGCGCGCGGGCGATCTCCTCCAGCCCGGCCTGCACCGAGGCCCTCTGTCCGCCTTCGGCGATCTTGCCTTGCCCGGCGGCCATCGTGACTTCCGTCTGTCTGGCGAAACCCTTGATAGCCTGGAGATTGGCGGGATGAATCTGATCCTCCCCGACCAGAGGCCGGGCTGGATTTTCATCAATCGTGCAGTCGGGATTTCTCTCTTCCAGGATTCGGCAGGCCTGCCGGTCGAGTTGCTGGAGGGCGCGGCCCATTTCGGCCATTTCCTTTTCCAGCACCGGGACCTCGCCGCGCCAGCGGTTATCGGGCAGGGTGGTGGCGTGGTAATATTTTCCGGCGAAATCAAGGCTGCCGCGCAGATTGTTGAGCATGCGCCCGCCCAGTTTGCGGTGGAGGCGATAGAGCTGGAGATCGCTGAGCTGGTCGAGGCGGCCCCGCAAGGCGTTCTGGCCGGTTTCAGCGTTGCGGGCATAAGCGTCCGGGTCGCCGCCGGGCGGCGCGGCGAATTCGTGCAGGGCGCGCAGGATTTGATCGGGCCGGGCGCGGGGCCGGGCGACGGCGTTGAGAAGCCGGGCGGCCTCGGCCTCGGCGCGCGCGCCGGGGCGGGGGGTTTCGTCCACGGCGGGGATTTTGATTTTGCGGCGGCGGAAGAGCCGGTTGAAGATATAGGAGAGTTTCAATCTGAAAGGCGCGCCG
>CBDBFH010000015.1:0-19530 GCA_965204775.1 Alphaproteobacteria bacterium | reverse complement strand
CGCACCGTCTGCACGACCTTCCACTGACGGGGCACCAGCTCCAGGGTCTCCGTCACGTCCTCGCCCAGCTTCACCAGAGCCGCGCCACCACAGCAGGGGCAGGCCTCGGGCGAGGGCAGCACGACCCGCTCGCGCGGCAGGTCGGCCGGCAGAGGCGCCCGCTTGGGCTTGCGGCGGGTGAAGGCGCGCACCGTGGTATCGCCGTCGTCGGTTTCGCCCTGGCCCGCGTCCTCGGCCGCCGCTGTCTCCAGCTCCTCCAGCTGCAGTTCCATCTGATCCAGCAGCTGGTGGCCCCGTTCCGAGGACTGGCCGTACCGCTCTCGACGCAACTTCGCGATCTGCAGCTTCAGATGTTCGATCTCGGCTTCCGCCGCCACGAGTGCCGCGCGCAAGGCGGCGTTCTCGGTGGCGGGATCGGTGGCGGGATCGGGGGCGGCGGACGTCATGGGCGGGAGTGAATCAAAGTTCGTGCCGGCACGCCAGCCCTGTTCGTCCCCCTGAGTCAATTTGTCGCAGGCTCAGCCCGCGCTGCGCGGTCGCCAGGTCATTCTCGGATTGCGCCAGTCGATCCCGTCCAGCATGTAGGCAAGCTGCGCCGAAGAGATCGCGACCGACCCCGCCTGCGCCGACGGCCAGATGAAGCGCCCGTGCTCCAGCCGCTTGGCGTAGAGCGACATCCCCACGCCGTCGTGCCAGAGGATCTTCAA
Source organism: Alphaproteobacteria bacterium (assembly GCA_965204775.1). Taxonomy (GTDB): domain Bacteria; phylum Pseudomonadota; class Alphaproteobacteria; order JAPOUT01; genus CBDBFH01. Next base: position 18,823 of record CBDBFH010000015.1, on the reverse strand, counting down.
AAGGTCGCCCCGACGGCCCCGGAAGACGAAGAGGTCGCCCGTGTGCGGGTCCCGTCCCAGGGCCTCTTGAACCTGCAAGGCCAGTGTGTTCATGCCGCGACGCATGTCCGTCACGCCAGAGGCCAGCCACACCCGCACATCGCCACGGACCGGGATCATCGAGCCGCCAGCGCGATGAGAACGCGGGAGAGCGCCGAGCTGTCCACGCCCGCATCCACCACCACCCGCGCGCCACAGCCGAGTTCGATCGTCATCCGGCCCGCGCCGATCGGCGGAGACGGCGCCGAGGCAACCGGGCCATCCGCGACCACGGCCACTGGAACCAGTCCGCCGCCGCCCAGCAGACCGTCCCAGTAGAGCTTCCGCCAGGCAAACACCTGCTTGGCGTTCACGTCGTGACGGCGCGCCACGACCGGAACCGAGGCGCCTGCCTCAAGGCTCTCCAGAACGATCCGACGCTTCTCCGCCACCGGCCAGCGACGGCGAGGCCGGGGCTCGGCGCTCGTGGTCGGGGCCGAGAGATCCTCATCATCCAACATCGCGATCCTCTCCATCATCATGAAAAGCGTGGCCACAAGGAAAGTGACCACTTCAGATGATGAAAAACTCGGAAATCATCGGCTGACAGACAAGGCGGTATTCTCCGGGCGCATACTGAGCGCCTGGCGGAAGGGTTCGAGGAAGCTGTCGTCGCCGAGGGCGATGCCGCCGGCCTCAAGGTCCCGGGCGAATCCGTTGCGCCTGTCGCGCCGGACCCGGGCGGCGTTCCCGCCCTCCGGCGGGTCGTGGCGGCGCCGGAGCGGGTGGTCCCGGGCGCACACGGCGCCGTGCCAGATCGGGTGCTCGGGGCGCGCGCGCGTCCCTGACGGCGCTGTGGCGGAGATGAGGCATGACCCCGGCGCGCCGCTCTATGTGTTGCCACGTGCCAAGGGCCGGGATCGGGCGCCCGGCCCCCTCGCCCTCGTGGCCCTCCTGCCCGGCGACCGCCTCCGCCGCGACCGCCAGGCTCCCAGCATCGATCGGCCCGCCGCCCTCGGCCCGCGCGAGCTTCCACGCCTCGGTCAGCACGCGGCGCAGCGTGTGCAGGCCGCCCCGGCCCCGCGCGGCGCGCACCAGAACCTCGAGTTCGGCCTTGCCGGGCCGGCGCCCGAGAGGCCCCGCAATGGCGATGGCGGCCACGTCCCGCTCGGCCAGATGCTTGAGATCGACCCGCATGCCGGTGCGGCCCAGGATCTGCGGCAGCGTTCCAGGGTCATGCGCACGCCATCGCTGCCGATCAGGGCCAGCCCGCAGCCGGCGTGGTCGCGGATGCGGCGCAACTCGTCGAGCAGACCGGCGCGCAGATAGTGCGCCTCGTCGATCATGAGCAGCGCGCCCCGGCCGCGCAGGCTCTCGACGATCGCCCGCTCCGCCTCGAGCGCCGAGCCGCGCTCCCGGTATCCGCACACCGCCTCGAGGACGCACCCGAGCAGGCCGGGCATGGTGACCATCGCGCCGGTCGCCGAGAGACAGGCGACGCCGGTGTGTGCGGCGCGGTAGTGCGCCGCCGTCCGCGTCTTGCCGCGGCCCGAGGGGCCGTGGACGAGCACGATGTCGCCGCTCGCCTGCGCATAGGACAGCGCATCCGCGATCTCCGCCGAGGCGCCGGTCGCCGCGAAGCGGTCGGGGCCCGCGCCGGCCAGGGAATGCGCCGCGCCCTCGCGGCGGGTCTGCAGCCAGGACGACACCCGGGCCGTGACCTTGGGTACGTCGCCTGGATAGCTGCCGCGCAGCCAGCGGCCGGGCGTCGCGGTGGCGATGCCGATCTCCCGCGACGCCCGCGCGATCGAGAGGCCGGCGGCCTGCATGGCCTCCCGACAGGCGGCGCGCACCGCCCCGGTGCCGTCGCCAAGCTCCACGATGTTACTCATGCTCATTCCTCCTCCATGTGATGATGCGGATCGATGGGCTTCATGTCGGCAATCACGTGATGGTGGCGGCGATCGGCATCGATGCGGGCGGCGAGAAACACGTGCTGGGCCTGGCCGAGGGCGTGAGGGAGAACACGGCCACGGTGCGGGCCCTGCTCGACAACCTGATCGAGCGCGGTCTCGAGCGCCCCCGGCTCTACATCGTCGACGGCGCCAAGGCGCTCTCCAAGGCGATCCGGCGGAGCTTCGGGCACGCGGCCCTGATCCAGCGTTGCCAGGTGCACAAGGGACGCAACATCACAGACCGGCTGGACGAGAGCCAGGTGCCGAGCGTCCGCAAGGCCTTGCGCCAAGCCTGGGATCAGAGCGACGCGGCCAAGGCCGAGCGGCTCTTGCGCAATCTCGCCCGCCGCCTGGAACTGAACGCTCCCGGGGTCTCCAAGACCATCCAGGAGGGCCTCGACGAGATCCTCGCCGTCATCCGCCTCGGCCTGCCGGCGGAACGCCGCCGCGCACTGGCCTGCACAAACGCCATCGAGAACGCGCCGGGCACGGTCAGGACCGTGCAACGCAACGTCAAACGATGGCGCAACGCCGAGATGGCGCTACGCTGGACCGCCGCTGGCCTCTTGGAGGCGAAGAAGACCTTCCGCCGCCTCAAGGCCTACAGGCAACTCCCCGTCCTCGACGCCGCCTTGCGAGACGCCGTCGAGAAGGCAAAAAGAAAGGCTGCCATTGACGACATCAACGAGGCCGCGTAGCCTCAAAATCACACGATGCCTACCTTGCCCTTTTCAACATCCGGAGGGACAACGCCTTCTTTCGCCGACGAATGCCACAAGAGTGGATCAAATGGCGAGATACCGTCACCGATAATATCAGGATCATACCCCATAAGGACTTTCGGGTTCTGGAGTGAGTTGGGTATAACGAGTAATATGCAACGAACAGATACAATAAATTTTTTTGCCCACGCGCCCGAGAATGGCGGCGCGGGCGCGTGGCACGGGTTGGCCGACCATCTGCTCGCCACGGGCGAGGGCGCAGCCCGGGCGTTGGAGCGTATGGGCGCGGGGGAATTCGGGCGGCTCGCCGGGCTGCTGCACGACCTTGGCAAGTACACGCCCGAATTCCAGAACCGCCTCGACGGCGGTCCCCGGGTCGACCATTCCACCGCCGGCGCGCGGGTCGCCGTTGATCGCTACGGCGATACGCACGGACGCATCCTCGCCTTCGTCATAGCTGGGCACCACGCGGGCCTCGCCGACGGCCTGCCTTCCGAGGATTTCGCGCCTGGCGACCCGCTGCCGCTCCAGGCCCGGCTGAAGCCGCTGCCGGGCGCCCGCGATATTCCCCGCCTCGCGTCCGTCTGGCGGGCCGAGATCGAGGGGCTGTTGAGCTCGGGGCCGCCGCCGCTGCCCCATTTCACCCCCCATCCTTGTCGGCCGGGCTACACCCCCGCTTTCTTCACGCGCATGCTGTTCTCGGCCCTGGTCGATGCCGACCGTCTGGACACCGAGGCCTATGCGCTGAGTCTCCTGGGTGAGCGGGCGCCGCGCGGCGGCCACTCGGACCTCGGCACGCTGGCGGCGAGATTGGACGCGTACCTCGACGGCCACGTCGCCGAGGCCCAGGCGCGAGGCGCCGCCGACCCCGAGGTGCACACGCTACGCCAAGAGGTGCTGGCGGCGGCCCGGACGCGGGCGGCGGCGGCGCCGGGACTGTTTAGCCTGACCGTGCCGACGGGCGGGGGCAAGACACTCGCCTCCCTCGCCTTCGCGCTCGCCCACGCCAGAGCGCACGGCAAGCGGCGGGTGATCTACGTCATCCCCTTCACCAGCATCGTCGAACAGACGGCGGACGTGTTCCGCACGGCGCTTAAGAGCCCTGGGGACGCCGCCCCCGCCGTGCTGGAACACCACGGCACCTTCGACGAGACCGGCCTGCATGACGAGACCAGCCCGGAGGGTCGCGACGCCATCCGCAAGCTCCGCCTGGCGATGGAGACCTGGGACGCCCCCGTGGTCGTCACGACGGCGGTGCGTTTCTTCGAGAGTCTCTATTCCAACCGGCCGTCCCAATGCCGCAAGCTGCACAACCTGATCGATTCCGTCGTCGTGCTGGACGAAGCGCAGACCCTGCCGCTCGCCCAGTTGCGCCCCTGCGTCGCCGCACTCGACGAACTCGTCCGCAACTACGGCGCCAGCATCGTGCTGTGCACCGCGACGCAACCGGCGCTCCGCGCGCCGGAGTTCGACGGCGGTTTCGAGAATGTGCGGGAGATCGCGCCGGAACCGGAACGGCTCCACTGCCGGCTGAAGCGGGTTCGGGTGGAGCGCGCGGGCGAGATCGCGGACATGGACCTGGCCGAGCAGCTGCTTGCGGCGGAACGGGTGCTTTGCATCGTCAACACCCGGGCGCACGCGCGTGAGCTGTTCCGATGCATCGCGGAGGCGCCCGGCGCCCGCCACCTGACAACGCTGATGTGCGCCCGCCATCGGGCGGCGGTGCTCGACGAGGTCCGCGACGACCTGCGCCACCAGCGCCCGGTGCGGCTGGTCGCCACCTCGCTGGTCGAGGCGGGCGTCGATCTCGATTTCCCCGAGGTCTGGCGCGCCTTGGCCGGTATCGATTCCCTGGCCCAGGCGGCGGGCCGCTGCAACCGCGAGGGCGCGCTGGGTCGCGACGGCGGTCGCCTGGTGCTGTTTGAGGCGCCGGATCACAAGCCACCACGCGAGGTGGCGCAATACGCCGACGCGGCCCGGCGGGTACTGAGGCACCATGGCGATCCCCTAACCCTGGAAGCCGTCGAGGCCTATTTCAAAGAGGTCTACTGGGAAAAAGGGGCACAAATGGACCGGGCGGATATCCTGGCGCGCCTGGCCGACCATGCCTCGAACCTGAACTTCCCCTTTGCGCGTATTGCCCGTGATTTCCGCGTCATCGAATCCGCGTTGCGTCCGATCATCGTCCCTTGGGCCGGCCCGGATGAGCGCGATTCGCCCGTTCCATCGTTGGTTAAGGCGCTTCGCCGCACCGACAGGCCGGGCGTCATCGCCCGGAAACTGCAACCTTTTCTGGTACAGGTTGGCGCAAGCATACGAAATAAGTTGATCGGCGCGGGAGCCGTTGAAATAATAAATGAGGAATCGTTTGGCGATCAATTTGCCGTTCTCGTGAACGAGGATCTTTATGATGCGAGGGTCGGGCTGCAGTGGGACGATCCAGCGTTTCGGCAGGCCGAGGGTTTGATGTGGTGACTTCGGCAAAGCAAGTGGCCTTCTACCATGGATCGATCCATCTCTGTTCTAGACGATTTTGGTTACCGAACCTTGTTTCTGGCAATGGCAACTCCCATATCCGTTCCTCGGCTAGGAATAACGGATGAAGGGCCAGCTGGCATGGAATGCTCGATACGGTTTCGCGCTTTGTTGCTCATAGAGACCGTCCGCCGCCGGGTGTTCGTCGGTCTGGAGGTGAAACGCTCCTACTCAGGACGCAAACCATCTCCGTCGACTCGGTGTGGGTTGAAACTAGACAATTTTGGCTACCCGGATGTTCGCCACGAGGACGATTACATTAGTCGTCCTCGTGGCGGCTAATAGGCACGAGGAGAGTATCAGCCAATGGGATAAAGCTGCACGTCTGGGGCGACTACGCCTGTTTCACGCGGCCCGAGATGAAGGTGGAGCGGGTCTCCTACGACGTGATCACCCCTTCGGCCGCGCGGGGCATCGTCGAGGCGATTCACTGGAAACCGGCGATCCGCTGGCGGATCACCCACCTCCATGTGCTCCGCCCCGTCCGCTTCGACACCATCCGCCGCAACGAAGTCGGCGGCAAGCTGTCGGCGGCCAAGGCGGGGACCGCCATGCGCCGGGCCAGCACCGAGGGCCTGTTCCAGGTGGTGGAGGACGACCGCCAGCAACGCGCCGCCACCGTGTTGCGCGATGTCGCCTATGTCATCGAGGCCCGCTTCGACATGACCGAAGCCGCCGGTCCCGAGGACACGCCGGCCAAGCACCTTTCCATGTTCAACCGCCGCGCCGCCAAGGGACAATGCTTTCACCGCCCTTGCCTGGGTGTGCGCGAGTTTCCCGCCGACTTCGATCTGGTCGAGGGCGATATGCCACCGTCTTGCCTGGCGGAGGGCGAGCGTAATCGCGACCTCGGCTGGATGCTGCACGACTTCGACTATGAGGATGATTCCACGCCGCACTTCTTCCAGGCCCGGCTGTGCGACGGGGTGATCGAGGTGCCGCCTCTCGGCGCGGCGGTGGTGAAGACATGACTGTGCTGCAAGCCTTGAGCGGCTATTACGACCGTCTGGCCGCGCGGGGCAAGGCGCCGCCCATCGGCTTCTCGCAGGAGAATATTTCCTGGGCGATCGTGCTCTCGCCCGAGGGCACGGCGGTGGACGTGATGGATCTCCAGGTCACCGCCGACAAGAAACCGCGCCCGCGGGCCATGCAGGTCCCGGCCGCGGTCAAGCGGGCGAGCGGTATCGCCCCCAATCTGTTGTGGGACAAGTCAGCCTATGTCCTGGGCGTCGCCGGCAAGACCGACGATCGCTTGGCCAGCGAGCGCGCGGCCTTCAAGGCGCTGCGCGCTCACGCGGCCTTCGCGGCGCTGCACGCTGACTTGCTGGTTGGCAGCACCGACGCGGGCCTCATCGCGCTCGCGCGTTTCCTTGCCGGCTGGTCGCCGGACCGCTTCGACGCGGCGCCCTTCCGCGGGGAGATGCGCGATGCCAACATCGTTTTCCGACTGGATGGTGAGCTTCCCTTTCTGCATGACCGGCCCGCCGCGCGCGACCTGGTGGCCCGCCGCGCGGCCTCCGGCGGCGGGATCGAGAGCTTCTGCCTCGTGACCGGGGAGCGCGCGCCGATCGCGCGCCTGCATCCCTCGATCAAGGGCGTGCAGGGCGCGCAGAGTTCCGGCGCCTCGATCGTCTCCTTCAACCTCAACGCCTTCACCTCGCAGGGCAAGGAACAGGGCCTGAACGCGCCTGTTTCGGAGCGCGCGGCCTTCGCCTACACCACCGCCCTCAACCGGCTGCTGGCACGGGGCAGCCGCAATCGCGCGCGCATCGGCGATGCGACGACCGTGTTCTGGGCCGAGGCGGGGGCGGACCGCGAAGACTCGGCCGTCATGGCGGAAACCCTGTTCGGCGATGTTCTGTCGCCGGGCGACGTCGAAGACGCCGAAGCCGCCAAGCTGCGGGGCGCGCTCGACCGCCTGGCGGCCGGGCGGCCGTTCGCGGAGGTCGCGGCCGATCTCGGCCTCGACCCCGAGACCCGCTTGCACGTCCTGGGGCTGGCGCCGAACGCCTCGCGGCTGTCGATCCGCTTCTGGCACACCGATCCCATCGGTGCGCTGTTCGAAAAGCTGCAACGCCACTGGCGGGACCTGCGCATCGAGCCGGTGCCCTGGGTCCGGCCGCCGTCGGCCTGGCGCCTGCTGTTGGAGGCCGCCCAGCAGCGCGACGGCAAGAACATTCCCCCGCTGCTGGGCGGCGCGCTGATGCGGGCGATCCTGACGGGCGGGCCCTACCCCCGCGCGCTGCTCTCGGCCGTGATCACGCGGATCCGGGCCGACGGCGACGTCAACGGCACGCGGGCAGCGATCCTCAAGGCCTGCGTCCTGCGTGGCCCCGGCCATAACAACACCGACCAAACCCAGACCAGGGAGGACCGATACGTGAGCCTCGATCTCAAGGAAGCCAACGCCGGTTATCGCCTCGGCCGCTTGTTCGCGGTGCTGGAGGGCGCGCAACGCTCCGCCCTCGGCAACGTCAACGCGACGATCCGCGACCGCTACTTCGGTGCCGCCTCGGCGACGCCCGCCTCGACCTTCCCGACGCTGATCCGCAACACCAAGAACCATCTGAAGGTAATCCGCACCCGGCGGGGTGGCGGCCTGGCCCATTGGTACGACAAGGAGATCGGCGAGATCGTCGACGGCTTCGAGACGACGGATTTTCCCCGCAACCTCTCGATGACCGATCAGGGGCGTTTCGCCATCGGCTACTACCACGAGCGGGAAGCGCTCTATCGACGGCGGAAACGTGATCTACCGGCGGCGGACCAGACCGACGAGAACACACACGACGAGGAGGAGAGTTAAATCATGGGCGCCATTCGAAATCGCTACGAATTCGTCTATCTGTTCGACGTCACCAACGGCAATCCCAATGGCGATCCCGATGCCGGAAACCTGCCGCGTCTCGATCCCGAGACCAGCGAGGGCCTGGTCACCGACGTCTGCCTGAAGCGCAAGATCCGCAACTACGTCGCGCTCGCCCGCGAGGAGGCGCCCGGCCACGAGATCTACATGGCGGAGCGCGCGATCCTCAACAACCAGCACAAGCGCGGGCGCGAGGCGTTGGGCCTCACCGAGGAGAAGGCGGATGTGATGAGCCGTCTGCCCAAGGACGAGGCCAAGGCGCGGGCGCTGACGCTCTGGATGTGTGCCAACTTCTTCGACATCCGCGCCTTCGGCGCGGTGATGACGACGAAGGTCAACTGCGGCCAGGTGCGCGGACCGGTGCAGTTCAACTTCGCCCGCTCGATCGAGCCGATCCTGCCGCTCGAGGTCTCGATCACCCGCATGGCGGCCACGACGGTCGAGGATGCCGAGAGCAAGGGTGACATTCGCACCATGGGTCGCAAGCACATCGTGCCCTATGGGCTCTACCGGGCGCACGGCTACATCTCGGCGCCGCTCGCCGACGATACGCGCAAGGGCACCGGCTTCTCCGAGGACGACCTCGAGCTGCTGTGGGAATCGCTCGAAAACATGTTCGAGCACGACCGCTCCGCCGCGCGGGGCGAGATGGCGGCCCGCCGCCTGATCGTCTTCCGCCACGAGAGCCGGCTCGGCAACGCCAAGGCGCACGAGCTGTTCAAGCGGGTCCGCGTCCAACGCGTCTTTCGCGGGGAGCGCCACGATCCCCGCGATCCCGCCACCCACAACCTGCCACCGGCCCGCGCCTACGACGATTACGAGGTGAGCCTCGACTGGAGCGACCCACCCCCGGGCGTGACCCCCGACGATCGGATCTGAGCAATGACGGGCCCCGGCCTGGCGCCGGAGATGCTGCCGATCTCGGCGCTGCAACATCAACTCTTCTGCCCGCGTCAGTTCGCTCTGATCCATGTCGAGCGGCAGTGGGCGGAGAACCTCCACACCGTCGAGGGTCGGCTGCTGCACGACCGCGTGGACGCTGGTGGCGGGGAGACGCGCGACGGCGTCCGCATCTCGCGCGCGGTGGCGCTGCGCTCGGACCGGCTCGGCCTGGTGGGCGTGGCCGACGTGGTGGAATTTCATGACGAGGGCCGTCGCCCGGTACCCGTCGAATACAAGCGTGGCCGGCCCAAGGCGCATCGCGCCGACGAGGTCCAGCTTTGTGCCCAGGGCATGGCGCTGGAGGAGATGCTGGACCGGGAGGTGCCGCGGGGCTTCCTCTTCTACGGCAAGACGCGGCGCCGCCAGGCGGTCGAGCTGGACGGGGCGCTGCGGGCCCTGGTCGAAGAGACGGCGGGTGCGGCGCGAAGGCTCCTGACGGCGGGGCGGACGCCACCGCCCGTCTTCGAGAAGCGCAAGTGCGAGGCCTGTTCCCTGACGGAGATCTGCCGGCCGTGCGCGCTGGCGGCAGCCCCGTCGGTCGTCGACTGGCTGCGCGACCGGTTGGCCGACTGATCGCCATGCGCCGCCATCTCAATACCCTCTACGTCACCACCGAGGACGCCTGGATTCGCAAGGACGGCGAGAACGTCGTCGTCGAGGCGGGTGGCAAGGAGGTGGGTCGGGTTCCGATCCACATGATCGGCGGCGTGGTCTGCTTCGCCCGCATGGGCGCGTCGCCGGCGCTGCTCGGGCATTGTGCCGGGATGGGCGTGGGCGTCAGCTTCCTGACGCCCAACGGGCGCTTCCTCGCGCGGGTCGAGGGACCGGTCAGCGGCAACGTGCTGCTGCGCCGCGCTCAGTACCGGCTGGCGGACGACCCTCGTGCCACGGCCGCACTGGCCCGGCATGTGGTCGCCGGCAAGATCGCCAACCAGCGCGCTGTCCTGCGCCGGGGCCTCGCCGATCATGGCGGGCGGCTGGACGAGGCGGGCCGCGACGCGTTGGAGACGACGCAGCGCGACCTGGCCGACGCCGGGCGCAGGGCGCTCGCCGCGGACGACGTCGACACGATCCGCGGCATCGAGGGCGAGGCGGCGCGGCGCTATTTCGCGGTTTTTGATTGGTTGATCCTGCGTGAGGAGGCGGCATTCCGCTTCACCACTCGCTCGCGCCGGCCGCCCTTGGATGCGGTAAACGCCGTGCTCTCGTTCCTCTACGTCCTGTTGACGCACGACTGCCGTTCGGCCCTGGAAGTGGTCGGGCTCGACCCCGCCGTCGGCTTCCTGCACCGCGACCGGCCGGGCCGGCCGAGCCTGGCCCTCGACTTGATGGAGGAGTTGCGCCCGATCCTGGCCGACCGGCTGACCCTTTCCCTGATCAATCGCCGCCAGCTCGGCCTGCGCGATTTCAAGACCGGTCCGACCGGCGCCGTCGGCCTGCGCGACGACGGGCGCAAGCTCGTCCTCGTTGCGTGGCAGGAGCGCAAGAAGGACGAGGTGACCCACCCCTTCCTCGCAGAAAAGACGACACTCGGTCTGGTGCCGCATCTTCAGGCGCGGTTGCTGGCCCGCCATTTGCGCGGCGACCTCGACGGCTATCCCGCCTTCGTCCGGCGCTGAGGGAGTGGCCACCGATGATGATGTTGATCACCTACGACATCGACACCACCGATCCCTCGGGGCCGCGCCGTCTGCGGCGGATCGCCCGCGCCTGCCGGGACTACGGGCAGCGGGTGCAGTATTCCGTGTTCGAATGCGAGCTGGATCCCGCCCAGTGGGCCGACCTCCGCGACCGGCTTGTCGGCGAGATCGATCCGGATCGCGACAGCCTGCGCTTTTACCGCCTGGGTGCGAATTGGCGCCCCCGAGTCGAGCATGTGGGTGCCAAGGCGGTGCCCGATCTGGGCGGGCCCCTGGTGTTCTGATGCCGGTGCGCCTGAAGACGTGCCGCGCCGCGGACGCGTGTGCGAACCCCGAGCGCGCAGGAAATCCCGGGGAGGTTCGCGCGACGTCCATGCCGTTGATCTTCGACAGGGTTTCGGTTCGCCCCCCACCGGGAGCCGGCGCACCTCGGCGCCTTTCCCGAAGTTCGCACAAACGACCGAATTTACCTTTCTTTGACAATCACATATGCTACCGGAGTCGCCCCCCGCGCGGGGGCGTGGATTGAAACTGCGATGTCGGCGCGTGCATGCGCTTGCGTACTGGTCGCCCCCCGCGCGGGGGCGTGGATTGAAACGGCGCCAAACATGCAGCTTATGGGTTAACGTCTGACGTCGCCCCCCGCGCGGGGGCGTGGATTGAAACTGCTGATGAGATTGGCCAACTTGAGGGTTCGCCGTCTGGTCGCCCCCCGCGCGGGGGCGTGGATTGAAACGGCTGATCCTTGAAACTTGAGCTTCGCCGTCTGGTCGCCCCCCGCGCGGGGGCGTGGATTGAAACTCCATGACGGCGAGGCGGCATCGAGGGCGACCCGTCGCCCCCCGCGCGGGGGCGTGGATTGAAACACCAGCGTGCCCGACACCGGGCCCGCACCACAGGTCGCCCCCCGCGCGGGGGCGTGGATTGAAACTCGATGTGCAGGACGTGTCGGCACGTAGGCCGACGTCGCCCCCCGCGCGGGGGCGTGGATTGAAACTCTGTCTGCTGCCCGGCGGCGATCGCCGCCGTACCGTCGCCCCCCGCGCGGGGGCGTGGATTGAAACTTGGCTCGATCAGATGATCGATGCCGTTTACCGGGTCGCCCCCCGCGCGGGGGCGTGGATTGAAACGATCCGTCGAACGTGGTGTCTGATGCGCCAGCGGGTCGCCCCCCGCGCGGGGGCGTGGATTGAAACCCTCGCGGTGTCCTCGAGGGCGTCGAACGCGGTGCGCGGTGCGCCAGCGGGTCGCCCCCCGCGCGGGGGCGTGGATTGAAACTGTTGGCGGTATCGGCTCCCTGACGCGGACTGGTGTCGCCCCCCGCGCGGGGGCGTGGATTGAAACGATTAGTGGTGGATAATGTAGTTGGCGGCCTAAGGTCGCCCCCCGCGCGGGGGCGTGGATTGAAACACGTTGCTAATACGAGGCGCGATCTTAATCGAGGTCGCCCCCCGCGCGGGGGCGTGGATTGAAACGGCAGGGTGACTGTTGGAACTTTGATGAGGCACAGGTCGCCCCCCGCGCGGGGGCGTGGATTGAAACTCTCAGGATCTCACTATTAGTGTTGGCGGTAACGTCGCCCCCCGCGCGGGGGCGTGGATTGAAACGAGCTATGACGCATCCGAGCTAACGCCGGTGCCGTGTCGCCCCCCGCGCGGGGGCGTGGATTGAAACTTTCTGCTGATATTTGGTGTCCTGGTTGATCCGGGCTGTCGCCCCCCGCGCGGGGGCGTGGATTGAAACTGTCCGGCTGGTTACGGCGCGGTGCTGGAAAGTCGTCGCCCCCCGCGCGGGGGCGTGGATTGAAACGTCAAGGAGTTTGTGTCGAACTATCGGCTGGTTGTCGCCCCCCGCGCGGGGGCGTGGATTGAAACAGGTGGAGGCCGAAGGCCGGAGCCTGGACGTGTGGTCGCCCCCCGCGCGGGGGCGTGGATTGAAACGTCAACGGCCGCTGGCAAGCTGGCGGACTGGGCGTCGCCCCCCGCGCGGGGGCGTGGATTGAAACCGCCAATACCTCAGAGTGCGGAGTATGTTGCTTGTCGCCCCCCGCGCGGGGGCGTGGATTGAAACATCAAGCCGGGGATCGTCGGCTGGGCCGGCTGGAGTCGCCCCCCGCGCGGGGGCGTGGATTGAAACTGGGCATCGGTGATTTGCACGATGGCGCGTCGGGTCGCCCCCCGCGCGGGGGCGTGGATTGAAACAGACCACCCCCCTGCGCGACGCCCTGCGCGACGGGTCGCCCCCCGCGCGGGGGCGTGGATTGAAACTCGACCACGCAGGCGACCCAGAGGTCGCGCCGGCGGTCGCCCCCCGCGCGGGGGCGTGGATTGAAACGAACGAAACCCGAGCCAACAAAAGCCCAATCAGGGTCGCCCCCCGCGCGGGGGCGTGGATTGAAACCGGACATCAGTGGCGATCTGGCTGGGATCAGGTGTCGCCCCCCGCGCGGGGGCGTGGATTGAAACGCGTTATCGGCCTTTGGACGGCTATCGGATGGCGTCGCCCCCCGCGCGGGGGCGTGGATTGAAACTTGCGAAAACCTCATCGTGCTGAGATCCGAAATCGTCGCCCCCCGCGCGGGGGCGTGGATTGAAACCACCTGGTGGCGATCCCCGGCTTGATGAACCATGTCGCCCCCCGCGCGGGGGCGTGGATTGAAACGCGACATAGACCGGCGGACTAGTAAGGCTCGACGAGTCGCCCCCCGCGCGGGGGCGTGGATTGAAACGACCTGAAATCGTCGCATCCGCGATGCGATTTGGGTCGCCCCCCGCGCGGGGGCGTGGATTGAAACACGCGGCGCAGCAGGGTCGAGGCTTGCAGCGCGCGTCGCCCCCCGCGCGGGGGCGTGGATTGAAACGACGGGGCGGAGGACCTGGCGTGATGCGCGACCTGTCGCCCCCCGCGCGGGGGCGTGGATTGAAACGACACACCCGACACGCGGTTTTCGACGGTTTCCAGTCGCCCCCCGCGCGGGGGCGTGGATTGAAACGTTGACAGCCGCCTCCAGCTCCTCTCCCTCCCGTGTCGCCCCCCGCGCGGGGGCGTGGATTGAAACCGTCTCTTGCCTGGGGTGACCTCAACGCGGAAAGTCGCCCCCCGCGCGGGGGCGTGGATTGAAACTCTTTTCGCGCGAGATTGCCCATCTCGGTGGCAGGTCGCCCCCCGCGCGGGGGCGTGGATTGAAACTTTACATCGCCGGCGTCATCATGGGAGTGGCGGGTCGCCCCCCGCGCGGGGGCGTGGATTGAAACTCGGGCTGGGGCCCGCTGACCCGGAGCGGGCGGCGTCGCCCCCCGCGCGGGGGCGTGGATTGAAACTTGACGATCTGGGCATCATCCAGAGCCTCCTCGGGTCGCCCCCCGCGCGGGGGCGTGGATTGAAACCGTCTCTTGCCTGGGGTGACCTCAACGCGGAAAAGTCGCCCCCCGCGCGGGGGCGTGGATTGAAACCTGGCGCAGCATAACGGCGGACCGCGCAACGGAAGTCGCCCCCCGCGCGGGGGCGTGGATTGAAACACCTGCGAGGTATGCGAGGTATTCGGTGGCAGACGTCGCCCCCCGCGCGGGGGCGTGGATTGAAACTCATCCTCCCGGCACCGCGCGTCGGGCCTCGAGGTCGCCCCCCGCGCGGGGGCGTGGATTGAAACAGTAGCGATCGAGGTTGCCGTCATTTTTCGTCTCCCGTCGCCCCCCGCGCGGGGGCGTGGATTGAAACTCGAACTATCGCGGCCTCGCCGACTGGCTCGGAGGTCGCCCCCCGCGCGGGGGCGTGGATTGAAACTCGAACTATCGCGGCCTCGCCGACTGGCTCGACGGGTCGCCCCCCGCGCGGGGGCGTGGATTGAAACACGACGGCGACGCTGACGGCGCGCGGCGAGGATGGTCGCCCCCCGCGCGGGGGCGTGGATTGAAACATCGACGATCTCCCCGCCGTGCTGACGGCGGCGCGTCGCCCCCCGCGCGGGGGCGTGGATTGAAACGGAGCTGCAGCAAGACTCGACGTTCGGGCAAGGCGTCGCCCCCCGCGCGGGGGCGTGGATTGAAACTTGAAACCAACCGCCCGACTGATTCGCCTGTCAAGTCGCCCCCCGCGCGGGGGCGTGGATTGAAACATCCGGGACATCGCGATTGAGACGCGGGAACTCGGGTCGCCCCCCGCGCGGGGGCGTGGATTGAAACCTAGACCGATCTAGCGCCATGTGAGATATGGGCGAGTCGCCCCCCGCGCGGGGGCGTGGATTGAAACAATGAGCCGACTGAGAAGGCGACCAACATTGTGGTCGCCCCCCGCGCGGGGGCGTGGATTGAAACCTTGTAGGACGCCTCGAAGGCGGCCCATTGAGCAGGTCGCCCCCCGCGCGGGGGCGTGGATTGAAACCTCGCCGGCCCGCGCGCCGTACTCGGCGCGCAGCGTCGCCCCCCGCGCGGGGGCGTGGATTGAAACATGACGTCGCGTCTCGAGGCGTCGACGCATCCGTGTCGCCCCCCGCGCGGGGGCGTGGATTGAAACGCCTTATGGCGTAAGGCGGTTAGTACATGGTTGTGTCGCCCCCCGCGCGGGGGCGTGGATTGAAACCTCGTCATTTGGAGAAATTCCAAGGATGTGAATAGTCGCCCCCCGCGCGGGGGCGTGGATTGAAACACGTACAAACTGGAAGCACACAGGCAGTCTTGCGGTCGCCCCCCGCGCGGGGGCGTGGATTGAAACTTCGAGCGTATGGCTCCCGCGAGCGCTCATGGCGGTCGCCCCCCGCGCGGGGGCGTGGATTGAAACGGGCGAGGCGTCTGGGTAGCGCTTGCGGGCCCGGTCGCCCCCCGCGCGGGGGCGTGGATTGAAACGGCCCGCCTGGCGATGGTCTGGATATCGTCGGCCGTCGCCCCCCGCGCGGGGGCGTGGATTGAAACCTTCGCCTGGATGACGGCCGCGTCCAGGCCGTCGAGTCGCCCCCCGCGCGGGGGCGTGGATTGAAACTGGTTGTCCCATGCGTCGCGCAACGCCCGTTCGGGTCGCCCCCCGCGCGGGGGCGTGGATTGAAACGATATGGCAATGGACAGGTATAGCCTCCTGCTCGCGGTCGCCCCCCGCGCGGGGGCGTGGATTGAAACGCCGCCTCCAGGCCGAAGCCCCGGTTCATCCGGAGTCGCCCCCCGCGCGGGGGCGTGGATTGAAACCAGACCTGCACCTGGACGAGGCACGACACGAATAGTCGCCCCCCGCGCGGGGGCGTGGATTGAAACATGTTGAATACGCGGCAAAGTCGTTCGATCAATGGTCGCCCCCCGCGCGGGGGCGTGGATTGAAACGGCTACCGCGCGGCGGCCAAGCTCTCGGCGGGCCGGTCGCCCCCCGCGCGGGGGCGTGGATTGAAACATGGCCTCGGTCATCGTGTTGTTTCCTTTCAGGTGTCGCCCCCCGCGCGGGGGCGTGGATTGAAACACGCTTTCCGGCCTGCCGTCGGAACTGTTGGCGAGTCGCCCCCCGCGCGGGGGCGTGGATTGAAACCCACCGCCCTCGGCATGGTGGGCGGCGTCATCCCGTCGCCCCCCGCGCGGGGGCGTGGATTGAAACAATGCGGTCAAGGCGGTGCACATAGACGCGACGGGTCGCCCCCCGCGCGGGGGCGTGGATTGAAACACGCCGGCTGGGTCACGTGCTTCATGATGGCCCGTCGCCCCCCGCGCGGGGGCGTGGATTGAAACAGCTATGGCAACGGCCTCATCGCCGATCGGGCTTGTCGCCCCCCGCGCGGGGGCGTGGATTGAAACATATCAGTCACCTCTAAAATCTGGTCTTGATCTGGTCGCCCCCCGCGCGGGGGCGTGGATTGAAACTTGTTAAGGTGGCGGGCGTTAGCCTGACTAGTGGTCGCCCCCCGCGCGGGGGCGTGGATTGAAACCCAGGCCGCCTCGCGCGCGGCCGACCAGGACTGGTCGCCCCCCGCGCGGGGGCGTGGATTGAAACCAGCAGCGGCTGCTCGACGGCGCCGGCGACGAGATGTCGCCCCCCGCGCGGGGGCGTGGATTGAAACATCGACGATCTCCCCGCCGTGCTGACGGCGGCGGTCGCCCCCCGCGCGGGGGCGTGGATTGAAACCCCTGATCCGCCGCAGGCGGTTCGAACCGTCATGTCGCCCCCCGCGCGGGGGCGTGGATTGAAACCGCGTTGACTGCGGGCTCCAGGTCGATAGCCCGGTCGCCCCCCGCGCGGGGGCGTGGATTGAAACTTGAGCAACTGCTGCGTGTCCCGCGCGCGGCCCCTGTCGCCCCCCGCGCGGGGGCGTGGATTGAAACAGCGCGTCAGTGCCGACCTTGGCATTGCCACTCGTCGCCCCCCGCGCGGGGGCGTGGATTGAAACGATTCCAAGGTGAAGGCTATACATGAGCTTACGGGTCGCCCCCCGCGCGGGGGCGTGGATTGAAACCGAAACTTCGTTTCGAGAGAAACGACCACACTATTGTCGCCCCCCGCGCGGGGGCGTGGATTGAAACTCCTTTGCTTGCGACACGTCAGACTGGCAACCCATGTCGCCCCCCGCGCGGGGGCGTGGATTGAAACATGCGAATCGCGACACTCGCGGCGCACACAATGTGGTCGCCCCCCGCGCGGGGGCGTGGATTGAAACACATGACCAACGGCGAAACCGTTTATTTGGATGGTCGCCCCCCGCGCGGGGGCGTGGATTGAAACTCGACCACGCAGGCGACCCAGAGGTCGCGCCGGCGGTCGCCCCCCGCGCGGGGGCGTGGATTGAAACCGTCTAGGAAGCCTGAGAAAAGCTAATATACCGCGTCGCCCCCCGCGCGGGGGCGTGGATTGAAACGGCAACTACGCCAGCCTTGGCAATGCGGGCGCGCGTCGCCCCCCGCGCGGGGGCGTGGATTGAAACGTCCGAAGTCAGACCATAGGTCGCATGTTTGGCACGTCGCCCCCCGCGCGGGGGCGTGGATTGAAACGTAATGTAGGCCGCCACGCCGCCGGCACCACATGTCGCCCCCCGCGCGGGGGCGTGGATTGAAACACCCCGATCGGCGCCTGGGACTTGTAGATCTCCGTCGCCCCCCGCGCGGGGGCGTGGATTGAAACACACGGCGCAGCAGGGTCGAGGCTTGCAGCGCGCGTCGCCCCCCGCGCGGGGGCGTGGATTGAAACGATCATCGGATTTCGCGCTTGCGGTCGCTTGGTGTCGCCCCCCGCGCGGGGGCGTGGATTGAAACCATAAGTGCGAGACGACCTCGGATTTTCCCGCTCGTCGCCCCCCGCGCGGGGGCGTGGATTGAAACATTGAAGCGCGGCGCGTGCGGCCGCGGCGGGAGGTCGCCCCCCGCGCGGGGGCGTGGATTGAAACAAAGGCGCCGGCACTGGAGTCCGGGCGGCTCATCGTCGCCCCCCGCGCGGGGGCGTGGATTGAAACGATTCGTCAGCCGGGACATGGCGATGGCGCCTCGTCGCCCCCCGCGCGGGGGCGTGGATTGAAACGGTCAGGATTTGTACGGGAAATACGAGTATAAAGGTCGCCCCCCGCGCGGGGGCGTGGATTGAAACTCGCCGAAGTTGCCCAGGTCGTCCATCCAGGCCCGTCGCCCCCCGCGCGGGGGCGTGGATTGAAACTCTGGTTTTGTCGTGATGTGCCAATGGCTTGGAAGTCGCCCCCCGCGCGGGGGCGTGGATTGAAACCGCTGAGTTCTGCTTTTGTTCCTGAGACGCCTGGTCGCCCCCCGCGCGGGGGCGTGGATTGAAACCTCTTACTGATCTCGTTCAGGCGTCCGCCCGGCGTCGCCCCCCGCGCGGGGGCGTGGATTGAAACCGGATCGGCCCCTCGGCTGTTGCTCATGCGATCATGTCGCCCCCCGCGCGGGGGCGTGGATTGAAACGAGGGCGGCGGCGGGGATCATACCGAGGGCGGCGGGTCGCCCCCCGCGCGGGGGCGTGGATTGAAACTTGACCTGATGTCGGCGCTACTCGTTGTCGCCATGTCGCCCCCCGCGCGGGGGCGTGGATTGAAACATTTCAATCTCTCTTTCTGGCCTGGGTGTCGGGTCGCCCCCCGCGCGGGGGCGTGGATTGAAACATTGGTGTGACGTATTCGTGCCTTGACCAAGGAGGTCGCCCCCCGCGCGGGGGCGTGGATTGAAACTGCACACC
>CBDBFH010000014.1:0-3809 GCA_965204775.1 Alphaproteobacteria bacterium | reverse complement strand
TCCGGCCCCGCACCTGGCCCCTCGACCAGAACCTTCATCGTCCCGTCAGGCAGTTTCAGCAATTGCAGGATCGAGGCGACCGCGCCGGTGCGGGCGAGGTCGGCGGGGCCGGGCCGGTCGACTTCGGCGTCTTTCTGGGTGACCAGCAGCATTTGCTTCGACCCGGCGGCGGCCTCTTCCAGCGCCCGCACCGAGCGCGGGCGGCCCACGAAGAGCGGCGCGATCATCGCAGGGAAGACCACCATATCCCGCAAAGGCAGAACCGGCAGCGAGACGACTTCGCCCCCCTGCAGTGGCGCGGCGGCGCGCCCGGCTTCCTTGTCATCGCGGCTACTGTCGCTCATCGCGCGGGTCTCCGGCTTTGGCGGCGGGGAATCTCTTCCCCTAACATTGACGACCCGCCGCCGAATTTCAAGGGGGCGGCGGCTTCACGCCGCGACCGGGGCCTTCAGGCCGAAACCGGCGGCCCGGCCTCGCTGCTCCTGTCCGAATAAATATAAAGCGGCTGACTGCGGTTGTTGACGGTCTCGGCCCCGACCACCACCTCCTCCACCGATTTCAGGCCCGGCAGGTCGAACATGGCGTCCAGCAAAATCCCCTCCAGAATCGCCCGCAGGCCCCGCGCGCCCGTCTTGCGCCGAATCGCCCTGGCGGCGATGGCGCGCAGGGCGTCCTCGCGCAGGGTGAGTTTGACATTCTCCATCTCGAAGAGGCGGCGGTATTGCTTGACCAGCGCGTTGCGCGGTTCGCTGAGGATGCGCACCAGCATTTCTTCGTCGAGGTCCTCCAGCGTGGCGAGAACCGGAACCCGCCCGACGAATTCCGGGATCAGGCCGAATTTCAGCAGGTCTTCCGGCTCGACCCCCTTCAGAATCTCGCTGACCCGGCGGTCGTCGGGGCCGATCACATCGGCGCCGAAGCCGATCGAGGCCGGGACGCCCCCGGTCGCGAATGATCTTCTCCAGACCCGAAAAGGCCCCCCCGCAGATGAACAGAATATTGGTGGTTGTCGACCTGAAGGAACTCCTGCTGCGGATGCTTGCGCCCGCCCTGCGGCGGCACGCTGGCGACCGTGCCCTCCATGATCTTGAGCAGCGCCTGCTGGACCCCCTCCCCCGACACGTCGCGGGTGATTGAGGGGTTGTCCGATTTGCGGCTGATCTTGTCGACCTCGTCGATATAGACGATCCCGCGCTGGGCGCGTTCGACATTGTAGTCCGCCGACTGCAGGAGCTTCAGGATGATGTTCTCGACGTCCTCGCCGACATAGCCCGCTTCGGTCAGGGCGGTGGCGTCGGCCATTGCGAAGGGCACGTCGAGAATGCGCGCCAGCGTCTGGGCGAGAAGGGTCTTGCCGCAGCCCGTCGGGCCGATCAGAAGAACATTGGACTTCGCAATCTCAACGTCATTGACCCCGCTCTTGCCCCCGTGCGACAGGCGCTTGTAATGATTGTGCACCGCCACCGAAAGAACCCGCTTGGCGTGGTCCTGGCCGATTACATAGTCGTCGAGCACGTCCTTGATCTCGGCGGGGGGCGGAACGCCGTCGCGCGATTTGGCCAGCGAGGTCTTGTTCTCCTCGCGGATGATGTCCATGCACAATTCGACGCATTCGTCGCAGACGAAAACATTCGGGCCCGCAATCAGTTTGCGCACCTCGTGCTGGCTCTTGCCGCAGAAGGAGCAGTAGAGCGTATTTTTCGACTCGGTTCCGCCGACCTTGCTCATCAGACTCCTATGCTCCCGTCTTCCCCGCGGGCGTGGGGCCGCCTGCCGGGGAGGGGCCTGCACCGGACGGAGTCAATCGCGATTCGACCACTTCGTCAACAAGTCCGAAGGTTTTGGCCTCCGCCGGGGTCATGAAATTATCGCGGTCGAGGGCCGCGGCGATTTTCTCAATCGTCTGGCCCGGTGAGCTCGGCATAGATCGCGTTGAGCCGCTCGCGCAGGGACAGAATCTCGCGGGCGTGGCGCTCGACATCGGCGGCCTGGCCCTGGAAGCCGCCCGACGGCTGATGAACCATGATTCGCGCATTGGGCAGCGCCCGGCGCTGGCCCTGCGCCCCGGCGGCCAGCAGCAGCGAGCCCATCGAGGCCGCCTGCCCGATGCACAGCGTCGCAACCGGCGGGCGGATATAGCGCATCGTGTCGTAGATCGCCAGACCCGACGAAACCACACCCCCCGGGGAGTTGATATAAAGTGAAATTTCCTTGTCGGGATTCTCCGCCTCCAGATAGAGCAGCTGCGCCGAGACAATCGCCGCAAACCTGATCCTCCACCGGCCCGGTGACAAAAATGATCCGCTCCTTCAGCAGGCGCGAATAAATGTCGTAAGCGCGCTCGCCGCGATTGGTCTGCTCAACCACCATCGGGATCAATGTGCTCATCTGCGTTGCGCCGGTCATTCTCTATTCTCTTTATGAGGCCGCGAGGGCGTCCTGCTGCGGGTGATTCGGTTTGTTGTAAAAGACTTGCCCGCTCCGGTTAAAGATTCCTTGCCAGACTATGCCTGACCCCGTTTTTTTTCCAGTTCAGCCAGTTCCCGGCGGGTGACGGGTCTGGCGCGGGGGGCGGCCTGCTCCAGAATCACGGCGACCACTTTATCCTCAAAAAGCGGCGCTTTCAGCCGCTCCTGCATATGCGGAGTTGATTTGCAGTAGCGATAGACCTCGCGCTCGCGGCCCGGAAAGCGGCGGGCGTAGGCGCTGATCGCCCCGTCCAGCTCCGCGGCGGCGACCTCGACCTTGCTCCGGCGGCCCACTTCGCTCAGCAAAATCCCCAGCCGGACCCGCCGCTCGGCAATCGCCCGGTATTCGGCGTGTTGATTCTCTTTCTCTTTCTCTTCCCCCTGCCCTTCCGTTTCGGCCTGCACCTCCCGCCGGATGTCTTCGAACTCGCTCTCGACCAGCGAGGGCGGTGCCGGAAAATCGCTCAGCCGGGCCAGCTGATCCAGAAGATCGCGCTTCAGGCGCATCTGCGCGAGCGCCCTGTCCTGCGCCGCCAGCCGCTCGCGCATCTTGCCGCGCAGCTCGTCGAGAGATTTGAGGCCCATCTCCGAGGCCAGCAGCTCATCCACCTTGACCGGAATCGGCGCCTGAACCTTGACGATCCGAATCGAAAAACGCGCCGTTCGCCCGGCGATTTTCCGGTCCGGATGGCTTGCGGGAAGACGGGTTTCGACCGAAATCTCCCGGCCTGCCTCCGCGCCCGCCAGCGCCTCCTCGAAGCCGGGCAGCAGACCCCCCTCCCCCAGCACAAAACGTCCGTCCTTGCCCGATCCCCCCCGGAAGGGGCGGCCATTGATTCGGCCCTCGAAATCGGCAACCACCAAATCCCCCTTCTCCGCCGGACGCCCGGCGGCAGACTCGGCAAAACGCTTGCGGGACGCCGCCAGTTCCTCCAGCGCCTTGTCCAGCTCCGCCTCGTCCGGCTGAATCTCCAGACGCTCCAGATCAAGAGAGGCAAAGTCCGGGATTTCCACCTCCGGCATAAGTTCAAAGCGCAGCGCGGCGCGCAGGTCGCGCCCGCCCTCCAGCAAAGAGGCCGGATCGCCCTCCGGCACAAACTGCGCCGGAGCCGCCGGACGCAGTTTTTCCTTCTCAATCAGCCGGTCCCGCGCCAGCCGGGCAAAATGCTCGACCGCCTCGCCCGCCAGCGCCGCCCCGTGCAAAGCCCGAATATGCGACTCCGGAACCTTGCCGGGCCGAAAGCCGTCCATCTTCAGCCGGGGCTTGAGCGCCGCAATCCGCCGCGCAATCTCGGCGGAAACCTCGTCCGCCGGGATCGTCACCGCAAATTCACGGGTCAG
>CBDBFH010000013.1:0-6364 GCA_965204775.1 Alphaproteobacteria bacterium | reverse complement strand
GCCTCCGACAGCGCCGCCACATAGTAGTGGATGCCCATCAACCCGGCCGCAATGGGCGCCCTGAAGCCGAACTGCGCGGCAACTTCCGGGTCGTTGTGTATTGCATTGAGCGTGTCGTCGCTATAGGCTGCCACGCCCTCCGGCGTCAGCCGATGCGCCGCGACTTCCTCGAAGCCGCATTCCTCCGGCGGGGCTGCCGCACCGCCGCCCGGCCTCCGCTTGCGCGCCGGGTCCGGGCGCAAGCCGGACCGCTCGGTTTCGCAGACCTCCCTGCCCGCCCCGTCGCGATAGCTGAAGCGGCACCAGACCCGCCGCCCGCGCGGCACGGTCTCGACCCGCGTCACCGTGCCGGCCACCGTCAACGGCTCATCCAGCCGCACGGCGCGATGCAGACGGAAACGCTGCGTCATGTGCACCTGCCCGAGGATCGAGATGCCGGAGGCGCTCATCGCCTGGAGCGCGCCATGGCCGAGAAAGGTCGGGTCCGCCCGGTCTCCGTAACGCGCCGCGTCGATGCCGGCCGCGCGCAGCTTCTCTTCCTGGAACGACCGGGAGACGGTGAATTCCACGGTCTTGAACGCAAACCCGGCTTCCAGCAACTCATCCCCGCGCATCGGGTCCACTCCCCTGCCCCGCCTCGCTTCCATCGCAGGCACATAGCATATCCCGGCCGGGTTTCGCGATTGGCGCGCTCGGCAGACGCCGACGCCGCCCAGGGAAAGACGCCGGAAACCCGCGCTTGCGGGGGACGGCGCCGCGGCCCTATCCTCGCCGGCCATGACCGCTCCCCGCCCCATCGTCAGCCCGTGCGTCCGCATCTGCCGCATCTCGCCGGAGACCCGCTCTTGCGAGGGGTGCGGGCGGCGGCTTCCGGAGATTGCGCGCTGGGCCCGGATGGAGGAAGCGGAACGCGCCGCAATCATGGCCGACCTGCCCCGCCGGCTTGCGGAGGGCCCGGCCGGACCGGCCTAGCGGCGCCCCGCTTCGGGAACGGCAGGCGGGCGCGCAGGCGGGCCGCCGCGCGTTTCCTCATCGAGAACGGCCGCCAGCCGGTCGCGCAGCGCCTCGGCGGAAGGCGCGCCCATCGCCACCGCGCGAAGCGCCCAGCGCCAGGCGGCAGACGGGTCGTAAACCTCGTCCGGCCCGTTGATGCGGAGCAGCGCCAGATTGTAGGCCGCCGGCGCGATGCCGGCCTCCGCGGCGCGTTCATAAAGGCGGGCGGCGCGGGGGGCGTCTTCGGCTTCGACCAGCCGTGCAAGGTTGAAGCGCGCCTCCGCATGGCCCTGCGCCGCCGCGGCCTCATACCAGCGTTCCGCCCGTTCCGGGTCGCGCGGCACACGCGGGTCTGCATCGAACAGGAGCCCGAGCCGGAACTGCGCGCGGACATCGCCCGCTGACGCCGCGCGCCGATACCAGAAAAGGGCTTTCGACACGCTATTGGTCCCGCGGAGCGCGCGGTCATGCATATATCCGAGATAGAACTGCGCACCGGCGTCGCCGGCTTCGGCCGCGCGCGCATACCAGCGCATGGCGTCGCCATAGGTCACGGCGGGCGGCGGCATATCGGCCGCGGCCGGCGATGCCGCAAGACAGAACAGCGCCAGCGGCCCAGAAAACCGGAACGCGATCCTGCCCTTTCTGCCCTGTTCCGATTCTCGCATTTTCAGGAGCTCTTGCGGCGCTCCCGCCTGTCCGGGAGCAAAGCGGCGGGTATCCGCGAACTCGCAAACCGGCGCAAGCCTTGCCATGCCCGAATGCGTCCCTAAGACGCATAATTGTCACATTCCGCGCGCCGGCGCTATGGGGTCGTGTTGATGCAGAGACACCCCTCCTTTTCCCTGTCCGCTTCGGGGGAAAGAGCCGCCGGGGCGGTCAGCGCGAGCGGGGCGGGGCCGGCGCCCGGTTGCCCTTCAACCGATACGGCGCCAGGCCCCGCCCCGGGCTGGCACCAGGGGGACTGATGCCAAGGTCTTCCGGCCAGGCCGGAAGAAGGGGCGGACCGCCCGGAAGCGGCCCGCAGGCAGCATGATAACCGATCAGAAACCGATGTTGATACCGGTCACGAAGCCGGTGCCTTCGGCGCCCAAGGAGTCATCCTCGGCCTGGAAGATCGAGGTCCGCGACTCGACGCCCGGCGCCAGCGTATAGCGCACCGACGCCATGACCGCCGAGGCGTCCATGCCGTTGTCCCGATCCCTGGTCATATAGCTGAGGCTGGCCGCCATCGGACCGTCCCGCAGCAGAAAAAACCATCGCCCCCTCCGGGAGAGAGGGAAGGGTGAGGGGGACGGCGGTGCGGCCGGCAGAGGCGGTGCAGGCGGAGAGAAAGACCCCGCCACCCGGCACCCACCCTGCAAGGCGGGGGAGAAAACAGCGGCCAGGCCCCCGCCCTCCCCGCAGCAGAAAAAACCATCGCCCCCTTCGGGGGAGAGGGAAGGGTGAGGGGGCCAGCGGTCCGGCTGGCACGGGCGGTGCAGGTGGGGAGAAAGACCCCTCTCCCCGACCCTCTCCCTGCAGGGAGAGGGAGCAAACAGCGGCCAGGCCCCTTCCCCCTCCGGCAGCAGAAGAAACCCTCGCCCCCTCCGGGGGAGAGGGAAGGGTGAGGGGGCCAGTGGTGCGGCTGGCGCAGGCGGTGCAGGCGGAGAGAAAGACCCCGCCACCCGGCACCCACCCTGCAAGGCGGGGGAGAAAACAGCGGCCAGGCCCCCGCCCTCCCCGCAGCAGAGAATACCCTCGCCCCCTTTCGGGGAGAGGGAAGGGTGAGGGGGACGGCGGTGCGGCCGGCAGAGGCGCTGCCTCCGCCGCTCCCGCAACAACGGAAACCCTCGCCCCTTTCCGGGACGAGGGCTGGGTACGGGGGGCCGTGGAACTCTTTGCCGGGTTAGCGGCGGGACTTGTAGAGGTCTATCAGCCGGATGACGTCCGCGGCGTCCATGCGGCCGAGCGGGCCGTCGCTGTAGCTTGACGCCTGGACCGCCCCGGTTTCGTCAAGAATGAACTCCGACGGCTGGATGATGCTGCGCCGGTCCTCCCACCAGGCTCCGATCTGGTCCCCATGGCCGCGCGTCATGCCGTAGGCGAACGGAAAACTCTTGCCCTCGGCGATCTTGCGCGCATTGCCCTCGTCATCCACGCTGCCCGCGAGGATCGAGACTCCGCGCGCCTCGAACTCGGCCCGCAATTCCTGGAAGCCGTCCAACTGACGGCGGCAATAGGGTCACCAATGGCCGCGGTAGAACAGCACGACCTTCCATCCGCCCGCCATTCCGGAAGGCACGGAGACCGGCCCCTGGTCCAGCACAGTCAGCGAAAGCGTCGGAAACGAAGCGCCGATACCCAGCTTCTCTCCCATGACCTCTCTCCTGTCGGATACAGCCTGCCGCCATCCTGCCACGATGACGCCGGCAGGGCAAAGAGGCACGACATCCGCGAGTGTCTCCGTTTGGCATTTGGGCTCGCTACCGCGTTCATCCGTCACCCCCCGCGAAGGCAGGGGTCCATCCCGGATACGCAACGCCGCCGCAGGTGGTGGAGAACGGACAGACCGTTCGAGGCTGCGGAGAGAACCGGAGCCGGCCCCCGGACCAGATCCGGGGTGACAAGGGGGAGGCCGGGCAACGTCCGGGAGTCCGGCACAGCGTTCTGGCGATGCCGCCGAGAATCGCTATGATGCGCCCGCAAACGCAAACGGAGACCAAATTCATGCGCTCATGCCGGTTGATTCTGACAACCGCTCTGCTGCTCTTCACCGGTTTCGCCCATGCGGAGGCGCCCGCGCTTCGCATCGCGGTGCTGAAATTCGGCACCGTCAACTGGTTGATGGACACGATTTCCAGACACGGCCTTGACAGCAAGGAAGGCTACAAGCTGGAGGTCGTGGGGCTGGCCGGCAAGGCGGCTACGACGATCGCCTTCCAGTCCGGCGACGCCGACCTGATGGTGACCGACTGGGTCTGGGCGCTGCGCCAGCGCGAGAAGGGCGTCGATCTCGGGTTCTCGCCCTACTCTGTTGCGCTGGGCGCATTGATGACGCGCGGCGATGTCGATGGCCTTTGCGACCTGCGCGGGCGCAAGGTCGGCATTGTCGGCGGGGAGTTCGACAAGAGCTGGCTGGTGCTGCAGGCGCTGGCGCGCAAGGATTGCGGCTTCGAGCTGGCCGCGGAGACCGAGGCGCTGTTCGGTGCGCCGCCCCTGATGAGCAAGCAATTGCAGATCAGCGAAGTGGATGCCGTCTCCACCTTCTGGCATTGGGCCGCCAAGATGGAGGCCGCCGGCAATACGCGTCTGCTCGGCGTCACCGACGCCCTCGCAGCGCTCGGCATTGAGCCGGCGCCCTCGCTGATCGGCTTTGTCTGGAACCGGACGCGCGGCAACGCCAAGGCGGTCGCGGCTTTCCTGCGCTCGGTGCGGGCCGCACAAACGCTCCTGGCGGACGATGATGCCGAGTGGGAGGTGCTGCGCCCCCGCATGAAGCCCAAGGATGACAAGGCGTTCATCACGCTCCGGGACCATTTCCGCGCCGGTATCCCGGGAGAATGGGGCGAGGCTGACCTGAAGTCCGCCGGGCTGCTGCATCAATTGCTGATCGACAACGCCCCGCCGGCCTTCAAGGAACAGGCCGGAGTCTTCGACGAATCCCTGTTCGCAGCGCCGGCGGTCGATGGCGGCTAGACGCCGCCTGGCCCTGCAGGCGGCCTCGCTTGCAGGGCTGGTGCTGATCTGGGCCGTTGCAGCGGAGATTGTCGCCAGCGACGTGCTGCCGGGCCCCGTCGCAGTCTGGGCCGCATTCGTCGTCCAGGTGGAGCAGGCCGACTATTTCGGGCATTTGCTGATAACGCTTGCCCGGGTCGCGGCGGCCTTCTTCCTCGCCATGGTGATCGGCAGCGCCATCGGCCTCGCCCTGGGCGTCCGGTCCATCGTGGACAATGTGTTCGGCGGCTGGCTCACCCTGCTGCTGAACATTCCGGCGCTGGTTGTCATCATCCTCTGTTATGTGTGGTTCGGCCTGACCGAGACAGCCGCTGTCTCCGCCGTGGCGATCAACAAGATTCCCAATGTGGCGGCGACCCTGCGCGAGGGCGCGCGGTCGCTTTCCCGCGATCTGGCGGAAATGGCCCACGTTTACCGGCTGCCGCCAATGCAGCGCTTGCGGCATGTCATCCTGCCGCAACTCGCCCCGTTCTTCGCGGTGGCGGCGCGCAACGGCCTCGCCCTGGTCTGGAAAATCGTGCTGGTGGTCGAATTGCTGGGCCGGCCCGACGGCGTCGGCTTCCAGCTGCATGTCTATTTCCAGTTATTCGATGTCGCGACCATCCTCGCCTACACGGTCGGTTTCATCATCGTCGTCCAGGCCATCGAACTCTTCATCTTCGAACCGTGGGAACGGCACGCCTCCCGGTGGCGCCGATGAGCGGCCTTGAAGTCGATATCGCCGCCAAGCGTTTCGGCGACCGGGCGGTGCTGGGCGAGGTCCGGTTTCGGCTCGAAGCGGGCGAACGCGCCGTGCTGCTTGGCGCTTCCGGCATCGGCAAGAGCACGCTTTTCGGCCTGATCGCCGGTTACGACACCCATTTCGAGGGGCGCATCCTCCGGCCGGCCGGGCAGACGGCAATGGTCTTCCAGACCCCCCGCCTGCTGCCCTGGCGCTCGCTCGCCCAGAATATCGCGTTGATCCCCGGCGCCGGCGATCTTGCCCGCGCGCGCGCCTCCCTCGCCGAAGTCGGGCTGGGCGATGCCGCCGATTCGTTCCCGGAAAAGATTTCGCTCGGTATGCAGCGCCGGGTGGCCCTGGCGCGCGCTCTGGCGGTCGAGCCGGCGCTTATCCTGCTGGACGAACCGCTGGTGTCGCTCGACCCGGAGACCGCAGCCGGCATCCGCCGCCTGCTGGTGCAATTGCTGGACCGCACTGCCGCAGCGGCGCTGATGGCAACCCATGACCGGCGCGAGGCGCTGGCGGTCGCAGACCGGATACTGGAACTCGGCGGGCATCCGGCCCGCATCGTCTCCGACCGCGGCTCGCCGCTCGACCGTGAGGCCCGCAGCGACCCGGCCGCCGTGGAGGCGCTGTATCGCGACTGGTACGGCCTTACCGGGGAAGAGCGCCCGCAAGCCGCATCGTGAAGGCCGCAAGCGCCGCGGCGACGGGCTCCGCCGCTTCGCGCCAGGGCGTGTGGCCGCAGCCGGGAAGCAGCATCACCTCCGCCGGCCCCGACACCTGCGCCGCGATCCGGTCGGTCTGGGCGCTGGTCCCGTAAGGATCGTCTTCGCCCTGAAAGGCCAGCAGCGGCGCGACGATTGCGGGCAGGCAGCTCTCGATGTTCCAGTCCCGGAAGCGCGGATCGAGCCAGGCGCAGTTCCAGGCGTC
>CBDBFH010000012.1:0-8172 GCA_965204775.1 Alphaproteobacteria bacterium | reverse complement strand
ACGTCCCGCCCGCACATTGTCGCAAAGCACCGCAAAGGGCGAGCCTTCGCCATTGTGCGTCGATATGACGTGCACCTCTCCGCCCCATTGCCGAAACGCCATCGCCGCCTTCAATACCTCGTCCAGGTCGTCAACGAACGCCGCCTCGTCAATGATGGCAACGTCTCCTGGCCGTCCCTTGGAGCGAAACGCGCGCGGTGCCGAAGTCATGGCCACTATTTCCCGTCCGCTGGCCAGCGCAATCCGAAACGCCTGGACGTCGCGCACTCCATCCCGAACAAGCGTCTCCCCAATCGCACTCGCCCCCGCATTGAGGACGTGTGCCCACTCCGCGCAATCGTCGATGAAGGTGCGCGTCATCTCCTTGTTGTAGCTCTGGTAATAGATGTTTCCCCGGCCCTGGGCGGCGTGCATCACCACGGCGTAGGCCTCCGCCCAGGAGATTCCGATTCGGCGGGATTTCTCGACGACCTTGAGGCCGGCGGAGTCCTGTACCCACCGCGTCTGATAAGGCAGAAGCGTGCGCACACTCATGCGGCCGCCCCCTCGATGGCGGTGCGAATCGCCTCCGCCGTCTTGGCGGACAGCCCCGCTTTTTTCGCGGCGGCGTCCGCGGCGTCCGCCGCATCCTCCATCGCCCGCCTTCTCTCTTGTCGAATGGAGACGAGTGCCCGCGACGTTTCCGACAAGGCGCGCGCCGTGCGCGCGAGCGCACCCATGTCGCCCTCCTCCGCGGTGAGGAGAACGTCGAAAATACGCGCCTGCACCTGCTGGATGGCTGCCTGGGCCATCGCCGCTGAATCGCCCGCCGCGTCCGAGGCGAGCACCTGGGCTTGCTCCGTCGCCAGCCGCACCTGCTCGATGCGCCTCTGAAGTTTCTGGGAATGGCGCGAGAGCGCACCCAGTGAAACCTTGAACCCCCGCTCGGCGAGCCAGTCAATGAGCTCCCGATACCCGGCGAATCCCCCGTCGATGAGCCGCTGGTCAAACTCCGCGCGCACTTCCGGCGGCAGCGTCGCCACGCTGCTTCTGCGGCTCATTTTCATCCGTCCGCCGAGATTTTTGGCGGGCGGATGATGCCCGACTCACAGGGAATCTGATATTCGACGAGGTCCGTCCCCGCCCGCGTGAGCGTCGCGCGCCAGGCGTAAATCTCGGATTCCTCGACCTCCGCGAGGCCGCGTTTTCTGAGGTAGTCGAATTGGTTCCGGATGAAGTCAATCGAAACGCCCAGATAGTCGGTGTGGAGGACGTCAGCAACCATCTTCTCCGTTGCACCGAGGCGTCCGCCCACCCAGATCGTCCGTAAAATCGTCCAGCGCGCATAGGGGACGAAGCGTTCGTCCAGGACGTTATTCATCGCGCCGCGCCTCCATGTGCTTCGTTCTTTCGTCGAGACGCGCGAGCATCTCGTTTTGCTTCTCCAGCATTCCCGCGATCTTGGAAATCGCCGGCACCCATTCTTCGCGCGCCACGTAATTCTGGGCGACGTGCACCTTGAATTTTTCGAGGTTGCGCTCCACCTCGCCCGCCCGGTTGTCGCCGACGAAGCCCAGGCGCTTGAGCGCGAGGGCGACGCCGCCCAGAAGCACTACGACGGCGGCCACGCCTCCGAACGCCTGCCACGCGTCTGTGCTGATCACTCCCGCGCCTCCTACGCCTTTTTCGCAATCTGGCGCGCGCCAAACCACCAGAGAACGCAGGTGGTGGCGAGATACAGCACGGTTTCCACCGCCCGGACGCGCAGTGCCGCGTCTTGCGTCGTGAAGTAAACGGCACCGGTCAAGGCCACGAATATCAGCGTCAGCACCGGGCGGATGAGGCCGCGAATCACGTCAACGGCGACCAGCCAGCGCGAATCGCCGTCGCTCCAGCGCGTCGCCGCCTCCTTGTAAGATGCCGCGAGCGCGCCGAGTTCCGCCTGTTCCGTCGCCGCCTCCGCTTCGATTTTCGCACGAACCGAAGCCGCCTCGGCCTCCGCGCGCGCCTGCTCCATGTCGAGGCGCCGCAACTCGATTTCCTGGGCGTGCTTCTGTTTTTCCTTGAAATATGCGGTACCGAAACTGAGAATGGTTCCGAGAAGCCCCGTCGCACCGCCGGTGAGAATCGAGACCAGAAAATCCATCAGCACACCTCCAATGCGAAGCCCCGCCCGTCCGCCCACGTCATGAGCCGCCGCATGGCCGTCCGGCTGCCCAGCACCGCCCTCTGCGGCGGGTGCCCGTCAAGCGTGAGAGTTCCGCACCGCATCCCCGGAAGGATGCAGCCCTTTGAATGCGAGAGC
Source organism: Alphaproteobacteria bacterium (assembly GCA_965204775.1). Classification (GTDB taxonomy): domain Bacteria; phylum Pseudomonadota; class Alphaproteobacteria; order JAPOUT01; genus CBDBFH01. Next base: position 5,888 of record CBDBFH010000012.1, on the reverse strand, counting down.
CATCCTTTTGTGACGTCGCCGGCAAGGTTTCCTGAATGAAAAAGAATGTGGGAGCGTCCCTCCACGCCGTGCACCGCCAGGCATGGCCCGAAGCGCGGGGAGACGCGGGGGCACACTTCAAATTTCCCGTCGGGAATCCGCGAGACGTTGCGCCTGTTCTCCCGCCAGGGCAGCTCCATCGTCCACAGCGTCTCATCGCCAAACGTGAGGACGCCCAGAACACCCTGCGCATCGCCCACCTCCCGCCGAATCCGCGCGCGTCTCATCCCACACCTCCCGCCCCGAATGTAGCCCTGGGGGAAAGTTCGGGCGAGGGAAACATGTTTGGGGTAAATTTATCAGACGCCCGTATGGTATTTGCGGGCGGCGGCGCGGGTGACGCCGAGCCTGGTTGCGACCTCGCGCACCGTCATGCCGCGCGCGAAGAGCCGCTGTGCGACGTGGCGCCGCGCACGCGGTATGTAGTGGGAGGTTCCGCCGAATTCGCGCCCGAGCACACGCTTGACGTCCGCCGCCAGGCCGTCCGATATGGGGGCGCCGTCGCCCTGCCGGACGTATGCGTCGCGTCCGCCAAATCGCTCGGCGACGTCAAGTGCCGTCTCGCGGCCCGCGATGCGCGCAATGTCGCCAAGAACGCCGGGGAGAGGGGATGGAGGCGTCATCCGGAGCGCTCGCGCTTGCGGGCTGCGGGCTTGAGCGGGTTGCGAATGAGCTGCCCCAGGCGGCGAATCTCGGCATCCGCCTCCTTCGCCGACAACGTTTCCGCCGGGCGAAGTCCACGCCCGCCATGCCCATAGAGCCTTCTGCGCTGCGCCTCGACGACGCGCGCCCGCGGGCGCAGCACGCCGTCCGAATGCGGCGTCCAGTCCACGCCTCCGCCGCCCTGGTCGGTGGGACGCGCCATCCACGCCTTGAGCGCCTCGATGACCTTGAACGCCGCCTCCCCGCCGCCCACCCAGGCCGCCGCGTCAAGCCCGGTCTGGCGCTTCACGAAGCGCATCAAGGCGCCGTCCGTCTTGTTTTCCACCACCCCGAGGGAATACGCGCTGATCCAGAGCGCGCGGATTTTGGAGACTTCGGCGGTTTTCGGAAGCCTGTCCTTGCGCTTCGCACCGCGCAAGCCCAGGCGGTTCATCTGGTCGAGCACTTTTGCAAGCTCGCTTTTTGTCATGTTTTTTGCGGACTTCTTGCCCGTCGCGACCTCCAGTGCCGTCTCGTATTCCTCCCGCTCCAGACCCAGCTCTTTCGCCGCGATGTGAATCCGCGCGAGCACACATTCGCGCCAGGTTTTCGCACGCTCCACCCGCCGCCCTGTCTGCTGCGGTTTGCGGACGCGCCGGGTCTCCGCCCGCCCGCTCATTCGAACGTCCTCATGGGGGCGGCTGAAAAAACGGGGGCACCGCACTCCACGTGCGCGATGGCCATGAGTTTTCGCCTCGGCAGGCCAGGGGCGGCCGTAGCAAGGAGCGTCCCCACGTAGGGCTCGTCCTTTTGCATCGGGGCGCGGCACACGGCGCATCGGGGAATCTGGATGTCTGCGGAGGCGCACCGCACGTCCACGCGCGTCATCCAGGCGAACACGCACCCGCCCCGCATCGAGAGGAACGGCAGACCGGTGCGCTGGCGGCAAACGTCGACCGCACGAAACGCACCCGCCATTCCGCGCTGCATCGTCTTGATACCGTTAAACATTCTCATCCGACTCCCCCATGAGTGCGGCGGTGATCGCGTCCAGATCGTCTTTCGGCGTGGAGACGAAGGATTCCTCAAACGGGGCGAGAATCGTCACGCCGGCGCCGGCGAGAACTTTCGCGGGCAGATCGCGCAACGCCTTCTTGTCGAGCGTCTCCTTGATTTTGATGACGCGCGGTGCGAGGTCGGGTGCCATCTCGTGAATCCGCGCGATGGCGCGCGCCTCGCTCTGCACCTTCACGGCGCCCGGCTTCTTGCGCCAACCCGCCTTGACGCCTTCGTGCGTGATGGACTTGGGCGAAGCGAAGAGGTCGTGCGCCTCCATAAGCGCGTTCTCGATCTCGCCCTTCGCCGCGGAGACCCGCGCGGTGCGCGATTCCAGTGCGCGGCGATTCTCCTTGACGATCTTGCGCTGTGCCTCGCGGATTTTATCGACCACCTCGGCGAGCACCCTCCGCGCGGCGGAGAACTCCTCACAGCGTCGCAGAATCTCTTTCATGCGCGGCGAATCCGCACCCTTCGGTTTTTTTCCCATCACCCAACTCCTCCCTCATCGGAAAAATGGATTACGTCTCCGATCTCCGCGCGCAGCCCTATGCGTCCGGTGTCCTCATCCATGGCGATCTTCCCCTCAACCAGGAGGGTCGATTCGCCTATCCGAACGCGAGCGATTCCCGCCTCCCCCTCACGCGCGGCGCAAGCGTCGGAGTTTTTCGCAAGCACGAAAACATCCGCCCGCATCGTGATTTGCATCGCTTCCCCCTCTCAAAAAGATTCGCCCTTCCGCATCCACCAGCCGGAGAGCGACTTGCCGTTCAGCTGAATGCAGGCGACGCCGCGCAAGCGCGTCGTGATCGTCCACGTCCCCGCCCTGGAGAGCCAAAGCGTGGTGTGCACGCTCTCCGCCATGCCCCGCCACGCCGGGTGCTCGCCCAGGGAGCGCAGCATTTTCTCCACCGCACGCGCCGGGCCGCACGCCGGCAGCTGATGCGCCTCCGGCTTGGGCGCTTCGGCTATCGAAATCGCCGGCAAAGTCAGAATCGCCAGAACAAACGCCGCCTCCGCCGCGCTCTTGCATATGCTTCTCATCGCGCCCTCCTTTTCTGTGCCGGCCCCGAGCCGACAGCTTTTTTGATCATGCGGCAGCCTCCGCCGCCGCCTCCACGTCCGCCGTCTGGATGCCTTCGCGCCCGTCCGCACGGGCGATCATCCACGCCCGCGCGAGAAGTCGGCGCATCGCGTGAAACCCGCCCGCTGCGCGCGCGGCGGCGAGAATGCGTTTCGCCTCCCGCCCCCTCGGTGCGCGTCCGAGGACGCCGCAAGCAAGGTCAAGTGCGTCCGCCTCCGCCGCCGCACCGAGTGCGAGCCGCACTCCGATTCGCCCGAGGATCTGATCGCACCTGCGAGACGATGCGAGCCCCGTCCAGAGTTCGTCTCCGCCGATGAGCGCGAGTCCGCAGCCCGCCATGTCGCGGATGCACCGCAATTCGTCCAGCAGGCGCGGGGAGAGGTGATGCGCCTCGTCCACCACCAGCAGTGCGCCGCGCCCTTCAAGTTTCGCCACCACCGCCGTCTCGGCGGCCAGTCCCGAGGGATGCCGCACTCCCGCACCCACCGCCCCCGCCACCCGGCAGAGCAAACCCGGCAGGGTCGTGAGCACTCCAGTTGCGACCATCATGTGCGTCGCCGCCCGGCGCGCACAGTAGCGCCGCGCCGCCCAGGTTTTTCCCGCCCCGCTCCGCCCGTGGATCAGCCCCACGTCGCCCGCCGCCTGCGCGTGGGCAAGCACCGCCTCGATCTCCTCCGAGACGCCGAGGTCCACGTGCCTGTCCAGCCCCGCCGCACTCATGTCGCGCTGTGCGGCCTCTCGGCGCTTCGTGAGCCAGGCGGCGACCCGCTTCCCAACCGCCGCCGCGTCGCCTTCATAGACGCCGCGGAGCCACCTGGAGAGCGTGGCGCTTGATACGCCCTTGCCCATCTCGTGCGCCGCCTGCGCGTTCGATAATCCGGCGGCGGAAATCTCCGCCCGACAGGCCTCCTGAACCGACTCGGCGTCGTCTGCGATCTGCGGCGGGCCGCCTACCAGGTGCATTTGTTTTCCTCTCTCGCCCATATCTATTCTTCCTCATCCCTGTGTATTTTCCGCAGCGCGCGAATCACGGCGCCTCCTCCTCGCGGTTTTGGGGGCACAGATTCGGGAAGTCCCCCGCCCGCCACCACCCGCACAGCGGCGGGCCTCGCGGCGGGAGGTGCGGGCGGGGCCGTCTCATCCAGTGCGTGGATGAGTGCGTCCATGTCGTTCTGGGCGGCGAGCGAGGTTTCCGCAGCCCGCCGCGCGCGTCGCCGCGCCCGCTCGTATGCCCCCGCAGCCTCCGTATCCGCGAATCCGACGGGCACCAGGCAGGGTGCGCGGCAGACGAAACGCCCCTCGCGGTCGAAAACGTGCACGCCGTCGTGCAAACATTCAGGGTCGAACCGCGCCACGACGCGGCTCCCCGCCCGCTCCACCAGGTCGGGGTGGTGATACCGATTCGGCGGCAGACCGCTCCCGCGCCCGGCTTTCAGCCGCAGGCAGCCTGCGGAGTCGATTTTCGCGTCCTCGGCCGCCAGCAGGAGAACGGCGGCCTGACTCGGCACAAGACGGCGCACCGCACAATCCGCAAGGCCGGCCGCCCACGCCTCGTCGAACGAACCCCCGGCGGCTATCTCCGTCGCACGCCCCGGGCGGGCGTTGTGCTCCGCCACCGCGTTTTCCAGGACGCGGAGAAAATCCGCGAAGGGTGCTGCGCACCTGCGATGCGTCTCGGGACGGTCGCTCGGCGAGCGTCCGGTGAACGCCCCCGCAAGCAGCGGATGCGTGTCAATCTGCCGTGCGAGGTCGCCAAAGGCACGCTCGATGGGTTTCGCGCGTCCGCGCCCCTTGCCTCGTCCGCCGGCGTCGCGATCGATCGCGGTTGTGGAAAATTTGACGTCGAGCAGGGCGAGCAGGCCGGGGAGTTCCTCGTCCGCACTGCGCCAGCGGCGCCGTCCGCGCATTCCGCCCGTGAGCCACTTCGCACTCGCCGCCCGCGTGGAATCCAGCAAAATCCGTCCAGGGACGCCGTGACGGGTGATGACCGCGTGGAGGGCGAGCCGAACGAGGTCGGCACTTTCCGTCTCCCCCGCGCGAAACGCCAGAATCCGCCGCGACCACACGTCCTGCCACATCCACGCCACCGGCCGCCCCTCGCGCCCGTTGGGAAATTCCACGAGCACGTCGTGCCGCCGACCGTCTCCGTTGATGATGTCCAGCGGGCGCAAACCCGCCACGCTTCGCGTCTGGTGGGGCGAGGTGTTCATGGCGGCGAGGGCACCCTTGCGCGCGCGTACGACTTCGCGGCGGGAAACCTCGCGCCGCACCCTGCGGGTGAACGCCTGGAGGGGCGGACATTCCCAGCCCCGCGCCTGGGCGACCGCCTCCACCCGCCGATGTGCCGCCGCCGCATCCGGTGCTTCCTCTCGGAGCCAGTCCGTGCGCCACAGCGTCCAGAGCGTCTCCGCCGCCGTGCCCGTCCATTCTGCACGCGGCCGTCCGCGCCCCGGTGCGTCAAGAAGCGTGCGCAGTCTATCTCCCCGCCCCGCACCTCGTGCGCGACGCCGCCAGGTGGCGACGGCGGATTTGGACGCGCCGCATTCAAGTGCCGCTATTCCGTCCGCCTCCGCGCGCATTATCCCCTCCGCCGCCAAAGCCTCGGAACGCTCGACCGCACGCAGCCGCTTCACGGCGCGCTCTCTCTGGGCGTCCGTGGCGGCGTTCCAGGCGGTTTCCAGGTCGTTGCAAGGGAGTTTTTCGGGCGTTTCCAGGGCGATGAAAGAGGGTTGCAGGGCGGTTTCACGGGCGTGGGGATTCATTCGCCCGCCCCGAAAGTGAAGCGCATCTGCACGCCGGCCGCATCTCTGCCGGCCGAGCACACGATGCGTTTCAGGCGCGCGTCGAGTGCCGCGCGCGCGTTGCCGTGCAAACCTGCGATTTCCGCCGATGCACCCGCCTCGCCCACTACCCGCGCGAGGTCCGCAAACGCCGCGCTCACCTTTCGGGCGGCGGCCTTCGCGCGTCTCTCCAGGTCGCGCGCCGCATCCTTCGCCGACGCCGGCGTGGTTTTGAGCCGCGCATTCTCCGCGCGAAGCGCCTCGTTCTCGCGCACCAGGCACGCCAG
>CBDBFH010000011.1:0-117390 GCA_965204775.1 Alphaproteobacteria bacterium | reverse complement strand
TTATGCGCATTACGCCTCGATCAAGCCGTGGCTTCACCGCGAGGGGCCGGCCCCGGAAGGCGAGCAGCTGCAGTCTCCGGCCCAGCGCGAGAAGCTGGACGGCCTTTATGAATGCATCTTGTGCGCCTGCTGTTCGACGTCGTGCCCCAGCTATTGGTGGAACGGCGAGCGCTATCTGGGTCCGGCGGCGCTGCTCCAGGCGATGCGCTGGCTGGAGGACTCGCGCGATGCGGCGGCGGGCGAAAGGCTGGAGGCGCTGGAAGACCCGTTCCGGCTCTATCGCTGCCATACGATCATGAATTGCACGAAGGCCTGTCCGAAGGGATTGAATCCGGCCCGGCAGATTGCCCGGCTCAAGCAGCGGATTGCCGCGCGTAAATTGTAGTCCGGGCAGGAGCGCGGGCGCGGGCGCGGGCCGTGGCGGGGAGCGTCGAGGCGCGGCGGGCGGCGCTGGTGGCGGCGGGCGTTTTGCGGCCCGATCCGGCGCAGGAAGAGGCCGCCCGCCAACTCGACCGCCTGTGCGAGGCGGCGGCTTTGTATGCCCGCCCGCGCCGGCTGGGCCTGCCCGGCTTCCGCCGCCGCCGCCATGCGCCGCGCGGCCTGTATCTGTGGGGCGCGGTCGGAACGGGCAAATCCATGCTGATGGATATCTTTTTCGAGGCGGCGGCAGTGGCGCGCAAGCGGCGGGCGCATTTCCATGAATTCATGGAGGACGTGCACACCCGGATTCACGCGCGGCGCCAGCGGGGCGGCGGCGATCCGATTGTCCCGGAGGCCGAAGCCATGGCGCGCACAGCGCAGTTGCTGTGCTTCGACGAGTTTCAGGTTCACGACATCGCCGACGCCGCGATTTTGGGCCGCCTGTTTTCGGCCCTCTTCGCCGCCGGGGTGGTGGTGGTGGCGACGTCGAACTCTCCGCCCGCCGAACTCTACAAAGGCGGCCTCAACCGCCAGCGTTTTTTGCCTTTCATCGCGCTGCTGGAGGAGAAGACGCAGGCGCTGCATCTGGCGGCGCGGCGCGATTACCGGCTGAACCGGCTGAGCGGCGGGCCGGTCTGGCATATCGGCGCGGCGGGGGGCGCGGCGCGGCGCGCTGGACGCGGCCTTTGCCCGCCTGACCGGCGGCGCGCCGCGCGCGGCGGGGCGGCTGGAGGCGGGCGGGCGCAGTCTGGCGATTCCGCTACACAGCATGGGGGTCGCCCGCTTCACCTTCGAGGAGTTATGCGCCCGGCCTTTGGGGGCGTCCGACTATCTGAAACTGGCCCGGCGCTTTCATACGCTGGTGATCGACGACATTCCGGTTCTGGGGGCGGCGCAGCGCAATGAGGCAAAGCGCTTTATCGCCCTGATTGATGCGCTCTATGAGGCGCGGGTGAAATTGGTCGCCTCGGCGCAGACCCCTCCGGAGGGGCTGGACGCGGGCGGCGCGCCGGAATTGGCCCGCGCCGTCTCGCGCCTTCAGGAGATGCAGTCGCAGGACTATCTGGCCGCCGGCCATCAGGCGCGGGGCGGCGGGGCGAGCTAGCGCGGGGCCATGCGCAAGGCGCCGTCGAGGCGAATGGTTTCGCCGTTGAGCATGTCGTTTTCGCAGATGTGGCGGGCGAGTTGAGCATATTCTTCGGGATAACCGAGCCGGGCGGGGAAGGGCACCGGAGGCGCCCAGCGTTTTTTTGAGGCTCCTCCGGGGCCCCGGCAAAGAGCGGGGGTGTCGAACAGGCCGGGGAGGATCGTGCAGACCCGGATTCCCTCGCGCGCCAGATCGCGCGCGGCGGGGAGGGTGAGGCCGACAATGCCGTTCTTGGAGGCGGCATAAGCGGTCTGTCCGATCTGGCCGTCTTGCGCGGCGATTGAGCCGGTGTTGATGACCACCCCGCGCCCGCCGTCGGGAGTGAGCGGATCGAGGCTCATCATGCCCGCCGCCGCCTTGGCCAGACAGCGAAACGTGCCGATCAGATTGACCGCGATGACGCGGGAGAAAATTTCAATGGGATGGGGGCGGATTTCACCGCTCTGGCGGTCGCGCGCGGCGGTTTTGACCGCGGCGCCGATTCCGGCGCAATTGATCAGGATTCGCTCCTGCCCCAGCTGCGCGCGCGCGCGGGCGAAAGCCTGATCGACCGAAGCCTCGTCGGTCACATCGGCGCGGCAAAACAGGCCGCCGACCTCTTTGGCCAGCGCCTCGCCTTTTTCGGCGTCGCGGTCGAAAATCGCCGCCCGCACCCCGGCCCCGGCCAGTTCCCGGGCGCTCGCCGCGCCCAGACCGCTCGCCCCGCCGGTGATGACGGCGGTTGTCTTGTCCAGTTTCATGTCTGCTTGCCCCCTATGCGCGTGGTGTGACGACGATCTTGCCGGTCACCTTGCGCGCGCCGATATCGGCCAGCGCCTGTCCGGCTTCGTTCAACCGGTAGGTTCTGGAAACATGGGGGCGAATCTTGCCCTGTTTGAACCAGTCGGTCAGCTGCGCGATATTGGCCTTGTTCTTGTCGGGATAGCGCGCGGTGAAGGCCCCCCAGAAGACTCCGACGATCTGGCAGACCTTGAGCAGGGGCAAGTTGAGCGGCAGGCGCGGAATGTCGCCGGCGGCAAAGCCGATCACCAGAAAACGTCCGTTCCAGTTGGTCGCGCGCAGCGCCGGTTCGGAATAGGTTCCGCCGACCGGATCATAGACGACATCGGCGCCCGCGCCGCCGGTCTTCTGCTTGATGGCGTCGGCAAAAGCCTTTTGCCCGGCGCGGTCGAGGGGGTCGGGGGAATAGACGATCGCGTCATCGGCGCCATGGTCGCGCGCGACCCGGCATTTCTCACTGCTCGAGGCGGCGGCGATCACCCGCGCGCCCAGCGCCTTGCCGATCTCGACCGCCGCCAGGCCGACGCCGCCCGCCGCGCCCAGAACCAGCAGATTTTCCCCCGCCTGGAGAGCGGCGCGGTCGATCAGGGCATGGATCGAGGTGCCGTAGACCAGAATCAGAGCCGAGGCGGTGGTGAAATCCATGCCCTCGGGAACCGGGATCATCCGCTCCTCGTTCAGGGCGATCAGCTCGGCGAAGCCGCCATGGCCGGAGGAGCCGATCACGCGGTCGCCGGGCTTGAAGCGGGTGGCGCCGGGTCCGGCTTTCGTGACCACCCCGGCGACCTCGCTGCCGGGGGTAAAGGGCAGGGCGGGCTTAAACTGATAGAGGTTCTGGATCATCAGAAAGTCGGGAAAATTGACCGAGGCGGCATGAATCTCGATCAGCAGTTCCTTGTCTCCCGGCTCCGGATCGGGGATTTCGGCGACAGCCAAACTTTCCGGCGGTCCGTATTCACGGCACAAAACGGCTTTCATCGGTTAGCCTCCCCTGCTCTGCCTTCGGCCCTTGGCGCCGCCGCCCCTGTGACGGGCCGCCGCCCCGGATGGAAAGGCGGCGGTTTGGCGGCGGGCGCTTCCATGCTTTATCATAAGGCGGCGTCGGCGGGCAAATCGGGAGACGGAGCGAAGATGACGGCGGACAGGCGATGGGCGGCGGGGTTTTTGTGCGCGGCGCTGGCGGTGTTGCCGGCGGCGGCAGGCGCGCAGGAGGCGGCCTCCCCGGAGGGCGCAACCGCTCCGGAGGGCGCGGCGGCGCAAGAGGCGCAGCCGGGGGTTGGGCCGCAGCGTCCGGAGTCGAATCATCTGGGCCAGTTCGGTTCGTGGGATGCCTATAGTTACGAGTCGGCGCAAGGCAAGGTCTGTGCGCTGTCTTCGGAGCCTTCGGTTTCCAGTCCGGCGCGGGAGGGCGGGGTTTTTTTCGTAATCACGCGCCGGCCCGGCGATCCGGGCTATTTCGAGGCGGCCTGGCGCTCGGGGGTGAGGATTCCGCCCGACGCCCGGCCGGATTTGCAAATCGCGCAGCGGCGCTTTTCGATGTATACAGGGGGCGCGCGGGTCGGCGACGCCGCGCGCTGGGCGTGGCCGGAGAATCCGAAAGACACGCCCCGCTTGCTGGCCGCCATGCGGCGCGGCCTGACCATGAAGATCACGCTGGCGGCGGGCGGAGTCCAGGCTCAGGATCTTTATTCGCTAAAGGGGGTGACCGCCGGTCTGAAGGAGATCGCCGGGGCCTGCCCCTGAATCTTCCCGGCTTGCCGGAGCGGCGGCGGGCCTGTAGTCTCGGCGGCGCATTTTTGCGGAAAGCCGCCGGGGGCGCGCGCAAGTCATGGCCGGACAGATCAGGAAAGTCGTCCTCGCCTATTCGGGCGGTCTGGATACGTCGGTGATCTTGCGCTGGCTGGGCGAGACCTATGGCTGCGAGGTTATCGCGTTTCTGGCCGACCTGGGCCAGGGCGAGAATATGGCGGCGGCCCGCGCCCGGGCGCAGGCGATTGGGGCAAGCCAGGTTGTGATCGAGGATCTGCGCGAGGTTTTCGTGCGCGATTACGTCTTTGCGATGCTGCGGGCCAACGCGCTTTACGAGGGGGCGTATATGATGGGGACGGCGATTGCCCGCCCTTTGATTGCGCGCCGCCAGGTTGAGATCGCCCGGCAGAGCGGGGCTGATGCGCTCTGTCACGGGGCGACCGGCAAGGGCAATGATCAGATTCGCTTTGAACTGGGCTATGCCGCCCTGGCCCCGGATTTGCAGGTGATCGCGCCGTGGCGGGAATGGGCGATGCGCTCGCGGCGCGATCTGCTCTCCTATGCGCAGGCGCGCGGGGTGGCGCTGGAGACGAGGGTGGAAGACGAGCCGCCCTTTTCGATTGACGCCAATCTGTTCCACCGCTCCTGCGAGGGCAAGGCGCTGGAGGACCCGGCCCGCGCCGCCCCGGCGCAGGCCTGGGCGCTGACCGCGGCCCCGGAGGATGCGCCGGACAGGCCGGTCGAGGTCGAGGTCGGCTTTGCCGCGGGCGACCCGGTCTCGCTGGACGGCGCGGCTCTGCCGCCCGCCGCACTTCTCGCCCGGGCCAATCAGCTGGCCGGACAGGCCGGCGTCGGGCGGCTGGACATGGTCGAGAATCGCTTCACCGGGATCAAATCGCGCGGCGTCTATGAGACTCCCGGCGGCACGCTGTTGCTCGCCGCCCACCGGGCGCTGGAGCAGATCACCCTGGATGCGGGCGCGGCCCATCTCAAGGACGAGCTGATGCCGCGCTATGCCGAGCTGATCTATAACGGCTTGTGGTTTTCGCCGGAGCGCGAAATGCTTCAGGCCCTGATCGACCACAGCCAAAGCGCGGTGGCGGGCCGGGTCCGGCTGAAACTTTACAAGGGCTCGCTCCAGGTTGTCGGGCGGGCGGCGGCGGGCTCGCTCTATTCGCCGCAGCTGGCGAGTTTCGACAAAGACACCGGCTACGATCAGCGCGATGCGCAAGGGTTTATCGGCTTAACCGGGCTTCGGCTCAAGCGGCTGGCGGCGCGGGAGCGGGGCTGATTGCTTCGGCTTCGAGGCGGGGGTCGGGCAGGCCGTTTTGGCGGCAGGCGGCGAGCAGGGTGTTGCGCAACAGGCAGGCGACGGTCATCGGCCCGACTCCGCCCGGCACCGGGGCGATCGCCCCGGCGACGGCGCAGGCCTCTTCATAGGCGACATCGCCGGCGAAGCGGGTCCGGCCCTTTTGTTCGATGCGGTTGATTCCGACATCAATCACGCTGGCTCCCGGCTTGATCCACCCGGCGCGGACCAGGCCGGGGCGTCCGGCGGCGGCGACCAGCAGATCGGCGCGGGCGGCCAGGGCGGGCAGATCGCGCGTACGGGAATGGGCGATGGTGACCGTGCAGTCTTCGGCCAGGAGCAGGGCGGCGAGCGGCTTTCCGACCAGCGCCGAGCGGCCGATGATGACCGCCTCCAGACCTGCGAGGTTGTGATGAACCGATTTGGCCAGCAACAGGCAGCCGGACGGCGTGCAGGGAACCAGACCGGGAAGGCCCAAAGCGAGTCGTCCGGCATTGAGCGGATGCAGGCCGTCGACATCTTTTTGCGGGTCAATCGCGGCGATGGCCGGGGCGGCGTCCAGTCCGGCGGGAAGCGGCAATTGCACCAATATGCCGTGAATGGCCGGATCGGCATTGAGTTCGGCGATCAGGCCAAGCAGCGCCGGCTTTGGCAGATCACCGGGGCGGCGGAAGGTGACCGCATGAAATCCGCATGTTTCGGCGGCGCGCTGTTTGTTGCGGACGTAAAGTTGGCTGGCCGGGTCGCCGCCGGCCAGAATGACGGCGAGGCCGGGCCGAATCCCGTGTTCGGCGGCGAGACGCGCGCTGCAGGCGGCGATTGTGCGGCGCAAGGCGGCGGCCTGCGCCTTGCCGTCAATGATCCGGGTCATGCGCAAGTAATGGGGAACATCACGGGGGCGCTCACGGGATAAACGGCCCGCCGCTCCCGCCGGGCGCGCCGAGGCCGGCATAGAATTCCCAGAGCAGGTTGCGGGCAAAGAAGAGGAGGAGAATCAGGATCACCGGCGAGACGTCGATGCCGCCCAGATCGGGCAGCAGGCTGCGGATCGGGCGCAGGAGCGGCTCGGTCAGGCGGGCGAGCGCATAGGCGATGGTCTGCACTGCGGAACTGCGGCGGTTGACGAGATCAAAGGCGATCAGCCAGCTGAGCACCGCCGAGAAGATCAGAACCCAGACATAAAGCGTGATCAGGCTGGAGACGAGGCTAAGCAGAGAATACATGGCGCGGCCTGGCCGGGCGGAAAGACATGTCAGATTTAGCCGATCCGCCCGGCTGGCGTCAAAGGCCATATTAGGGGCCAGAGCGGGGCGTCTTTTCCTGTTGTCCGGTTCGGGCTATTCTGCCCGCCGCGAGCCGGGGCCGTAGCTCAGTTGGGAGAGCGCGTCGTTCGCAATGACGAGGTCAGGGGTTCGATTCCCCTCGGCTCCACCACCGGCTTCAGCCCAGTTTGACCGCGGTGCCGCTGATCGAGACCATCAGCATGCTGCCGCTGCCCGATGAGATCACCTCATAATCAATGTCGACGCCGAGGACGGCATTGGCTCCCAGCTGCGCGGCGCGGTGCTGCAGATCGACGAAGGCGGCATGGCGGGCGGATTCCAGCTCTTTTTCGTAGGAGGCGGTGCGCCCGCCGACGATATTGCGTACGCTGGCGAAAAGGTCGCGGAAAATATTCGCCCCCATCACCGCCTCGCCGACCACGACGCCCAGATAGGAGGAAATCCGGCGGCCTTCGATTGAGTGGGTGGTCGAGACGATCATGGAGCCACTTTCTGCGCTTTGCGGTCCGGAGTCAAACTTCGGGCGTTTCGGGGCGAAGCCAGCGATCCAGAAAGCGGTCCAGAAAGCGGCGCAAGCCGGGGGCGAAGCGGGCATGGCGCAGGAAATGGGTGAGCGGCGCCTGCGCGCCGGGTTGAGTCAGCCGTTCGGGCCGGCGGCGCATCCACAGGCGCATCATGGTCAGATCGGCTTCGGGATGGAACTGGAAGCCGTAAGCCGCGCCATAGCGGATGGCCTGACAGGGGAAGTCGCCCTGGCCCTTGGCGAGCCATTCGGCCTGGGCGGGGCGCGCGAAGCCTTCCTGATGCCATTGATAGGGGGAGAATCCGGCGGGAAAGAGTTCGCGCCCGGCCCGGCAGATCTGCAAGGGGTAGTAGCCGGCCTCGACCGCGCCGGAGGGGGGGCGAAAGACGTGCGCCCCCATCGCCCGGGCCATGATCTGCGCGCCCAGACAAATCCCCAGAAAGGGCGCGCCCGCCGCGAGGATTTTCTCTGTCCAGGCGATTTCCTCGCGGATATAGGAGTCGGAGTCATTGGCGCTCATCGGGCCGCCCAGCATGACCGCGCCGGCGAAGGGGTCGAGGCTTTCCGGCAGCCGATCGCCTCTGGCCGGACAGCGAATCTCAAGCGGCACGCCCCGGCGGCGCAAAGCCGCGCCCAGCCGCCCGGTGTTTCCGGTTGCCGGGTGGATCACGATCAGGACCGGGCGCGCCATAGCAGGGCCATCATACAAGACGCGAGCGGGCGCTACATGGCGCTGATGCCGCCGTCGACCTTGAGTTCCGCGCCGGTGACGAATTTGGATTCGTCGCTGGCGAGATAGAGGACGGCATAGGCGACGTCCTCGGGCTCGCCGATATGGCCCAGCGGGACCTGGCGGCCCAGTTTGGCGAGGGCCTCGTCCTCGCCGAAGCGCTGGATCATGGGGTTGATGATCGGGGTTTTGATGAAGGTCGGGTGGATCGAGTTGCAGCGGATTTTGTATCCGCTCCGGGCGCAGTGGAGGGCGACCGATTTGGTCAGGAGCCAGACGGCGGCTTTGGCGGCGTTATAGGCGGCCATATTGTGTCCGGCGATGAGGCCGGCGATGGAGGAGATATTGACGATCGCGCCGGGGGCGTGGGGGCGCATCAGGGGCAGGGCATATTTGCAGCCCAGGAAGACGGAGTCGACATCGACCGCGAGCACGTTTTTCCAGGTTTCGTAGTCGGTCTCCTCGACGGTGCCGCTACCTCCGATTCCGGCGTTGTTGAGGAGGATATTGAGGCCGCCCATATGATCGGCGGCCTGCTGGAGGGCTTTGGGCCATTGGGCGGGGCTGGCGACGTCGAGGGTGAGGGCGATGGCGTCGGTTTGGCATTCGCGCGAGATGGTCTGGGCGGCTTTTTGCGCGCCGCTTTGATCGAGATCGGCGATGGCGACTTTGGCCCCCTCGCGGGCGAGGAGGCGGGCGGCGGCGAAGCCCAGACCGCGGGCGCCGCCGGTGATGAAGGCCATTTTGCCGTCGACGCGGCCCATGCGTTACGGGGCGGGGGGGATTTCGGCGAGCGGCTGGCGGCGGATTCCGCCTGCGCCGAAGAGGAGGAGTTCGCCGTCGGCGCCTTCGGCGATGGCGGCGTTGCCGAGGCGGTCGGCGCGGTTGATCGAGGTGAAGGAGCGGGCGTTGTCGGCGGAGCGGGCGACGGCCCCGGACAGGCCGGTCATGACGATCTCGCCGCTGGCCAGCCGGGCCGATCCGGCGAAGGACTGATCGTTGCCGGTGGGGACTTTTTGCCAGTTCTGGCCGTTGTCGGCGGAGCGGAAGGCGTTGCCGCGCATGCCGTGGATCAGGACGGCGCCGTCGTCGAGGGCGAGGCCGCCCCAAAAAGAGCCTTCATAGGGGGTCTGGATCGGCTGGAACGTAGCGCCCTGATCGGTGGATTTATAGACGATGCCGAATTCGGACGGGGCATAGAGCGCGCCGTCGGCCCCGGCGAAGAGGTCGTTGAGATGGAGGTCGTCTTCATTGCCCGGCGCGAGCGGCCTCCAGTTCCAGTTCTGGCCGCCGTCGCGGGTTTCCATGACGAGGCTGAACGCGCCGACCGCGATCCCGTGGGTTTCGTCGCGGAAATAGACGCCCAGAAAGGGCAGCTGGCAGCCGTCGGGTTCGGGCTGTTTGGCGCACGAATCGCCGTCGGCGTTGGTCAGCGAGCGCATCAGGGCGACCGGGTCTTCATGTTCGGGGTCTTTGTAGACGAGTTTCCAGGTTTCGCCGCCGTCGGTGGTCTTGAGGATGGCGGTGTCATGACCGACGGCGAAGCCGGTCCGGGGTGAGGGGAAGAAGAGGTCGGTGAGGGTGATGTCGGTGGGGTTTTGGGCTTTGCGCCAGGTCTGGCCCTGATCGTCGGAGAGGAGGATATTGCCGAACTGCCCGGCGGCGACGAGGCGCTCCCCGGCTTTGACGGCGGCGAGGAGGAGGCGCTGGGCGGCGAAGTCGGCGGCGGATTTTGTTTTGGGATCAGCCGGGGTGCGGGCCAGCCCGGAGACCGGCGCAAGCCCGGATGCGGCCCCGGATGCGGCAAGGAGCGCCGCCGCGCAGACGGCCCGCACACACCGGGCGGAGGAGGAGGAGGCTCGCCTCAGGCTCGCCTCAGGCTCGCCCCATGCCCGATTCATGCCCGATTCATGCCCACTTCAATGCCCGCGTCACAGGGGAGGTGCGGGAGAGAGCCGCCTGCGCCGAAGGGGTTTAGCGCTTGCCGAGGCGGCGGATGGCAGCCGGGGTATAGCGCTTTTTGTTGAGTTCGTCGGCGAAGTAGTTGAGGCCCTGTGTTCCGTTGCGCAGGGCCAGCGCCAGGAAGCGCCCGGCCTGGAGGTCATAGACCAGTTCGGCGGAGCCGCCGCACAGGGGGACTTCGTAGAATTGGGCGAAGCGCATTTCCTGCACACGCCAGAGTTCGCCGCGCCCGTCATAGAGTTCGGTGGTGGCGATTCGCCAGGCGTCTTCGTCGATGTGCTTGACGCGGCGCGAATAGACGTGGCGGGCGCTGGACTTGAGTTTGGCCTCGATGGTCCAGACGCGGTGGAGTTCGTATCTGGCGTAGTCCTGATTGGGATGGCGGCCGCGTCCCTGGCGGTAGAGCAGCCCGCCGATGGGGGCGGTGGCGGTGGCGTAGTTGTTGTAGGAGATATACCTCTCGGACTTGCCGAGGATGGTCCAGTCATAGCGGTCGGGGGCGCCGTTGTAGCCGTCGAAACTGTCGGAGGTCGACAGGGAGTCGGAGTTTTGTCCGGGGTTGTCGTAGGCGATGTTGGGGGCGCGGCGGACGCGGCGGGTTCCGGGCGAGTAGGACCAGGCGCGGCGGGCTTCGAGGGCGCGGTTGAGGGTTTCGTGGACCAGGATTACGTTGCCCGCCGAGCGCGCCGGGGCGGTGGTGTTGGCGATGTAGTAGATCGAGATATTGTCGAGGTCTTCGGCGCGGGCCTTGCCGGGGTCGGACCACTGGAGGATGGCTTCGTCCTGCACGGTGATCGGGGTCCAGGAGCCGCTGCGGGTTGGGGCGGCGGCGGTGAATTCCCGGGTAGCCTTGAAGGAGCGGTAGCGCAGGGTGTGGTTCCAGACCATTTCCAGCGCGCTGTTGGGGATCGGGAAGGGCGAGCCCATGATCGCCTCGGAGACGCCGTTGCCTCTGCCGACCAGTTCGCCGACCAGAGCGTTGTTTTTGTTGGACTCATAGACGAATTCGGGGAGCGCGCAGCTGCGGCGCGTCCGGTAGACGGGCATGGAGAAGGTGGAATAGTCGGCGAGGAGTTTTTTATAGCCGTCGGTGAGTTTTCCGGCGTAGCGGCTCATATTGTCGCCGGTGATGGTGAAGAGGGGGCGGTCGTCCTTGAAGGGGTCTTCATGGGCGCCCTCGCCGCTTTTCCAGTTGACGGTGGGCGGGACGGCGGCGAGGCCGCCGGTCCAGGCCGGGATTTCATTGCCGTTGCCGGCCTTTTCCGAGCCCATCGGGGTGAGGTCCTGTCCCAGCCGCGCGGCCTGTGCGGCGGGGACTTTGGCGTCGGCCGGCGCGGCCAGCCCGATTACAAGACCGATTACAAGGCCGAGGCCGAGGGCGAAGCCGGTGAGAGTTGTCTTAGTCATCTCAGTGTCTCCCTTTTGATGCTGTGTCCTAGAACGCATAGCTGATTGAGAAGGCGGCGAAGTCGAGGTCGGTGGCGGTGTTGTTGAGTCCGCCCTCGCGCCCGAAGAAGTTGGTGTAGGAAAACGAGGCCCGCCAGTTTTGCTGATAGGTGGCGTTGAGCGTGAAGGTCGCCGAGAGGCGGTCCTCGCGGAAGGTGGAAAGCGGCGTAGGCGAGTTGCCCTGCACGTCATGGCGCAACACGAACACCGGGTTCAGGTTCCAGGCGGTGCCGAAGGCGTTGGAATAGTTCGCGCTGGCCAGAATCGTATAGCCCCAGCTGGTCTTGTCCGGATAGCAGGCTTCGACCCGGTCGCCCAGCAGGGTGTCGAGGCCCAGCAACCCGCCCAGCGGCAGCACCGTGCCGGTATGGCACGTCCGGAGCGGGGTTGCGTATTTATTCGCCCCGCTTGCAGGTGTGCGCACCGGCGGCAGGTCGGGGGCGTAGATCACCTGCATATCGCCGACAAAGACCAGCGAGTCGGCCCCGATGAAATCCACAAAGGGGTTGGAGGCGGTGTAGATCGCCGAGGTGAAGCCCAGGGTCGCGGTGAAGACATCCTGCCGGATATGGGAGACCGGGCGGAAGGCGCCCTGCCCGTTTTCGTCGGCGCGGCCTTCGGCCACCAATTCGGCGACGCAGCTTCTCTGCGGGAAGCCGGCGAAGGTGGCGAGTGCGTCGCCGGCCCGGAAGAGGCGGCCGCCTTCGCCGCCGATAGCCGTGCCATAGACCTCTTCCTGGTCCTGCGTGCCCAGCGGGGTGAGAGCGATTCTGAGCGTGTCGCCCAGCGAATGGCCGGTGCACTGCATCCCCGCCGACTGGATCACCTGCTCGGTGGTGTTGACCTGCAGGGGCTGGTCCTCCCGCCAGGTGAAGTCGCCCTGCACGCCCCAGTCGCCGATGGTGGTGGCGAAACTGAACCCGTAGAGTTGGATGTCTTCGGGATAGAAGAACCGGCCGCTGGTGTTGTGCTGGATGCCGAGCAACTCGGCCCCGTTGACCGCCACCGGATTGCCCGCCGACAGGCCGCTTTGGACGGAGATCAGAGCGCAATTGATCCGGGCCACGTCAAAGCGGTTGGGACCGTTCCGGTCGACGCTGTCGGCGATGGAATCATGGGTCCAACCCGCTCCGGCTGAGACGACGCCCAGAATCGCATCGGCGAATTCGGCATATCTGCGGAACTCATCCAGCCCGGCCACCATGACGTCTTCGGCGTTCGCAACAGTGTCGAGCGCCCCCGGGGTCGTGCCGAACTCGGCGGGATCAAGCGCGAGGCGCAGGCCGTCGGCGTCCTCGGCGGTGATCATGTTGAGCGGGTCATTGGGGTCGATGATCATCCTGTCCGGGTCATCCATGGTCGGGGAAGGGATCATGCTCGCCGACACGGGGCGCACGGCGCGGGCGGTTCGGGTGTTTTGCAGGACCGCCAGCTCGGAGTCGGCAAAGGCGCCGGTGACCAGATAGCCGCCTCCGGTGAGGGCATCAAGGGCCGGATTCACGCCGACGCAACCGATGCCGTTGAGGGCGTTTGTGTTGAATCCGGAGACCCCGGTAGGGACGACGGTCACCGTGGCCCGCGCATTGGGATCAACCACCTGGGAGGGGAAATATTCCAGGATCGGAATCTTGGAGTGGTAATTCTTGTAATAGAAGCCGAATTCGGTGCTGTTGAGATTTTCGGCGAACCAGCGCACCGCGATCCCCCACTGGCCCTGATCGTCGGCGTCCAGCTCGGACAGTTGCGGGCCCTGATTGAGATTGCCGAAGCGGTTGTTGACCGCCTCGCCATTGTTGCGGACCACGGTGCGGTAGTCGCGCGCCGCTTCCGCCGGATTTGCCAGCAATTCGGCAAGCGTATTGGTCCCGGCATAGACGTCGGCGCAGGAGACGTAACCGGCGGCGGCATCGGCGGGGTCGCCGGGCAGGGCGGGCAGAGCGCGAGTCTCCAATGCCGCCGCGGTGCCGGCTACGACGTCAGCTCTGTTGGGGGTGGCCGCAGGCACCAGCCCCTCGGCCACCGCCATGCGGCCAGCCGAACTGGTCAGCATATCGGCGACCCGGCGGGCCGGGGAGCCGGAGCAGTTGCGCCGGAAAGTGCCGCCGACCGCCGAACTGCTCCAGTAATTCTGATTGCCGTAATTGCCGGGGACCAGAAGATCAACTCCGGAAAAGGGCGAGCCGCCCGCCTCGAAGTCGAAGCCGCGCCACTGGAAAGTGTAATAGCCCTCGACCGCGAACTGGCCGATATTCTCCTCGATCCACTCCCCGACCGGCACGTCATAGGAGGCGGAGACCGACCATTCCGGCAGGAAGGCCTCCTTGATCTCGGTTCCGGGCCGCCGGAAGGAGGGAATGTCGATTGTGTTGGTCGAGACCCCGAACAGGTAGAAGGTGCTCTCCCCCCAATTGATCAGCTGGTTGCCGACCTTGATCTGCAGGGGCCGCTCGAAGATGTCGAAATCGGCGCTGACGAAGGCGTCGAGCAGTTCGAAGTCGAGGCCGACCGCAGCCTCGGCGTCGCCGCCCTGCAGCCCGATCCGCTCATAGGAGGAATCGGTGTTGAGCACCGCGTCATAGAAGAACGTGGCCCGGACAAAGGCGGCGTAGCGCCCCGATTCCAGCAGGGCCTCGCTGGTGATCTTGAAGGGCGCGCCGATCGGATCGCCCTCGTCGAAATTGAGTTTGCCGTCGTCAGTGTTGATCCCGCCGTCGAAATTGTCGGGCACCGGAGCAAGTACACCACCTTGGCCGTCGGGGAAATCTGAATCAACGATGATCATGGAGGGAAACAACCCGCCTCCAAAACCGACCATTATTGGGGCGGCGACAACGCGGGGATCCTCCTCCGGTGTGCGCGGGGCGAGCGGCCCGCCATTGATTTCGGAAATAAACTGGCTGTCGCGCTTGGCCGCCCGCACCGAGATGCCCGCCGAAAGCGTGGTGTCGACCGAACAGCCGTCCAGAAATCTCTTCAAAATCCGGATTTCGCTGCAATCCCACGCTTCGGCCTTGCCCGGCGCGCCCGCCAGAAGCCCGGCGGCCACAACCGCCGCCAGCGCACCCAGTCCGGGGCGGGCATTCATCAATTTCTGCCGAAGGTTCTGCCGAAGGCCATAAATCCGGGTCATGCGAGACTCCCCCTTAATAATCTCAAAACCCCGCCCGCGCACATAGTAGGACTTCCCCCGTCCGCGCGGCAAAGGCCAAGTCTAGTCTCGAATTGCCGCCTCGCCTTGTCAAGGCTTTTCTCAAGGTTTTTCTCAGGGGTTTTTCAGGGATTTTTTCAGGGGTCTTTTCAGCAGGCTTTCCCGCCCCGGAAGCCGGGCGCGCCGCAGGAGGGATTCGAACCCCCGGCCCATGCATTACGAATGCATTGCTCTGCCAACTGAGCTACTGCGGCAAGCCCGAAGGCGGGCATAATCAAGCTTCATGGCCGGGGCTTCCTGCCGCTCTTAATACCCGTTTGATCGCCTTCCAGCAACTCGATCAGCGCCGCGCACGACGGCGCGCGGGCCACCAGACGCCCGGCGAAGCCGGGCGGGCGGATCGACTCCGACAGGCACAGCGCCCGCACCCCGCCCAGCCGCCCCGCCAGACCGGCGCGGCGCGCCGCCCGGCAGAACAGTTCCGCACTGCGCGGCGAGAAAAACAGCGCCGCCCCGACCTCATCCGCCGCCAGCGCGCGGCGCGCGGCGGGCGAGAGGCCCTCAACGGCCTGCGCCCGATAGGCCTCCAGCCGCAGAATTTCTATTCCCTGCCCCGCCAGTTCCGCCCGCCAGTCGCCCGCGACATGCGCCCCGCAGACATGAACCAGCCGCGCCCGGCCCGGATCACCGGCCAAGGCCCTGATCCGCCGCACCAGCGAGGCGCGCCGCCCGTCCCCGGCCCGCACATCGGCAAAGCCCGCGGCCCGCGCCGCCCGCGCCGTCTTCTCCCCCAGCGCAAAAACCGCCAGTTCCGGCGCAACCGCGCCGCGCAACGCCAGCGCCCGCGCCCCATTCGCGCTGGTCAAAATCAGGCCCTGAACCCCGCCCGGCAGTTTCAAATCCGGCGCCGGGACGATCTTCAGCATCGGGCAGACAATCGCCCGAAACCCCATTTTGCGCAAAATCCCGGCAAGCCGCGCCCCGTCCGGTTCGGGCCGGGTGATCAAAACCGCTTTCATCGCCTATATCCCATAAGACACAAGCCCATCATGCCGCAGGCAACTCATGCCGTAGGCAACTCATGCCGTGAATTTCGCAAGGGCCTCCAAAAGCCCCCGGCTCGCCCGGGCGCGCGCCGCCGCCGCCGCCGCCGCCCCGATCTGCGCCGCCGCGCCGGTCCGGCCCCGCCGGACCACCCGAACCCGCTCGCCGCCGTCCGGCGACAGCAATTCGGCGGTCAGGTGAAGCTCCCCGCCGCTCTCTCGCGCCAGCGCCGCCGCCGGAATATGGCACGACGCCCCAAATGAAGACGCAAAACCCCGCTCGGCGGCCAGACAGGCCGCCGTCTCGCCGTGGCTGATCCGGGCGAGCAGATCGCCCAAAGCCTCATCCGCGATCCGGCGCTCAATCGCCAGCGCGCCCTGCCCGGCGGCGGGCAGAATCTCTTCCGGCGTGCACGGCGCGCCGCGCGCCGAAAGCCCCAGCCGCGCCAGCCCGGCCTGCGCCAGCAGCGCCGCCTCGACCTCGCCCGCTGCGATCTTCGCCAGCCGCCGGTCGACATTGCCGCGCAACAAAATCGGCTTCGTGTCGGGGCGCAAATGCAAAATCTGGGCGCGGCGGCGCGGACCGGCAAAGCCGACCCGCGCGCCTTGCGGCAGATCGGCCAGCCGCCGCACCCCGCCCCGCGCGACCAGCGCATCGCCTGCCGCCGCACGCGGCAGCAGGCAGTCGGCGATCAGCCCCTCCGGCTGCTGCGCGGGCAAGTCTTTCGCCGAGTGAACCGCAAGGTCCAGCCCCCCGCGCAGCAACTCCGCCTCAATCTCGCGCACAAACAACTCGCGGCCTCCCAGTTCGGCCAGCGGGCGGTTTGCGCCGCCCTCCCCCCAATCTCCCCTGGTGCGCACCCCGACCAGCTCGGCCCGAATCCCCAGCCGCGCCAGCGCCCGCGCCGCCGCCTCGCCCTGGCGGCGCGCCAGACGGCTCGTGCGCACGCCAATGCGAAGAATGTCAGGCAAAGATCGGCGCGGCGCAGCAGGCATCAGACAGGCATCAGAAAAGCCGGAGGACGAGAATCGCTTCCGGCCTGATATACTCGCTCCCGATCCGGCCCGGAAGGCGGAAAAACCCCACCCCTTTAAATCCCCCCAGCTGCCTTGCCCGAAAAAACCCAAAACCCGGCGGCCCAGGCCGCGCGCGGCGTGCTGACCGTTTTGGGAATCGAGAGCAGCTGCGATGAAACCGCCGCCGCGGTCGTGCGCCGGAGCAGGACGGGACGCGCGCAGATTCTCTCCAACGTAATCCGCTCGCAAACGGAACATCAGGCCTATGGCGGCGTCGTCCCCGAACTCGCCGCCCGCGCCCACAGCCTCCATCTGGACCGGGTGATCGCCCGCGCCATGCAGGACGCCCGGTGCGATTTCCCCGATCTGTCCGCCGTCGCGGTCGCCGCCGGGCCGGGTCTGATCGGCGGGTTGATCGCCGGGCTGGTCAGCGCCAAGGCGCTGGCGCTCGCCCATAACCTCCCCTTTTGCGCGGTCAATCATCTGGAGGCCCATGCGCTCAGCCCCGGACTTTGCGCCCCCTGCCCGTTTCCCTATCTTCTTCTGCTGGTTTCGGGCGGTCACACGCTTCTGGCCAGCATTCTGGCGCCGGGCGCGGTCCGCCTCTGGGGCGAGACCCGCGACGACGCGCTGGGCGAGGCCTTCGACAAGACCGCCCGCCTGCTCGACCTCCCCTTCCCCGGCGGCCCCTGGATCGAGCGCCTGGCCGCTCAGGGCGACCCCGGCGCGTTCGCTCTGCCCCGGCCCTTCGCCGGGCGCGATCATTGCGATTTCTCCTTTGCCGGCCTGAAGAGCGCGGTGCGCCGGGAGGTCGAAAAAGCGCGCCGGGCCGGGCGGCTGGAGGCGCGCCGGGCCGATCTCGCCGCCTCTTTTCAAGACGCCGCCGCCGCCTGCCTGATTGAGCGCACCACCCGCGCCATGCGCCGCCATGCCGATTTATGCCCGCAAAAGGAGTTGCGCCTCGCCGCCGCCGGCGGGGTTGCCGCCAACCGGCGGATCGCTTCCGGACTGGAGCAACTGACCGCCGCCCAGGGCTGGCGCTTCGTCGCGCCGCCGCCGGCGCTGTGCACCGACAACGGCGCGATGATCGCCTGGGCCGGGGCGGCGCAGCTGGCCCAGGGCCGCGCGGATTCCCTCACCGCGCCGCCGCGCGCGCGCTGGCCTTTGGGAGAAAAATGAGGGGGAAAACCTCCGGGGCGGCGAAGGGGAAGGGAAGACCGCATGAATATATGCGGTGATGCGTCCGCCCCGGAGGTTATAGGGTCTATATGGTTTCCGTGATAGACGGACTCGGACGCTTACGTGAAGTCAACAAATCGTGAGCGCGGGACGGTTTTATGAAAGAACCCCCGAGGGAGCGGAGGGGGAGGGAAAAGGGAAAGCCGCATGGTGTGATGCGACGCTCCGTCTCCCCCGGGGGCATGGGGCGGGTTCGGCTCAGGCGACCCCGGCGATGTGCAGGACCAGCGCGAACCCGTAGAGGGCGAGTGTGCCGGCGGTGAAGCCGACGCTGATCTGCCGCAGGCAGGCAGGGGCGGAAGGCGGGCTCGTTTTATCGGGGCTGAACATGGATGTCTTTAATCTCCGGATTTCCAAGTTTCGTTTCCGCCCGCCACCGGGGGGACCGGCGACAGGCAAATAGAATATAGGGAGAGATGAAGAAAAATCAATGAATAAAATGAAAAATATTCATTATTTTTCACAAAGAATCCAAAAGGGGGCGCAGAGAGAAAATTGTCGTTTATATTGAATGATTTAGGGGAGGCGGGGGCGAGATTCGGGTCTGATCTTGATTTTCGGTGGGTTCGGGGGAGGCGAAAGCGGCTTGGGCGGAGGGAAGATTGCGCTCTTTTTTGAGTCCGGCGGCGATCAGGGTGAAGACGCCTTCCAGTTCCATTTCGAACAAATCCAGACTTTTGTGCATTGAGATCATCATATGCGGGTATCGGAAGCGGGTGGTGGCGCATTGGATGAAATGGGCGGCGGAGTGGGCGCAACAGAAGGCGAATTCGCCGTTTTTGCGCCCTTCTTCCAGGATTTCGACCAGCATCTCGCGCTCGCGGGCGACGTCGTCCTGGGCCAAAGCGGGTTTGTGGGAGAAGATCATCTGGGCCAGCCGGACCGATTGCGGGTCGTTTTCGAGTTCATGGAAGGTGTTTTTCAGTCTTTCGCGCAGGAAGCGGCGGAGTTTCTGCCGGGCGGTGAGCTTGCCGCGCGCCAGCACGGCGCGCAATTTGTTGCAGGCCTCATGGCCGTGGGCGACCATAACCATGGCGGCGATATCGAGTTTGTTCTTGAAGTGGCGGTAGAGATTGCCCGCCGACATGCCGCAATCATGGGCGATGTCGCAGATGGTGGTTTTGGCGTAGCCGTAATGTTTGAAGCGGGCCTCCGCCGCGCGCAGGATGGCGGTCTTGACCGGATCAGGCGTGCAGCACGGGCCTTCGCCATAGTGGCAGGCATGTCTGGCGTCGAAGCACATGCGCTTTTCCCCGCCGGCAGGCGGCGGCGGCGTGAGATCAAGATCGGGGGGGGCGTTGCGGCGATGATCCATCCGGGTCGATTCCGTGGCGGGCGGCATGACCGGCGCCGAATGCAGGCAATCGGGCCGGGCGGTTTTGAATACGCTTGCCGGTTCTTCCACCGGCTCCGGTTTAAGATGGGTTTTGGCAGGCGCCGAATCCAGACCGGATTCCATGATTATGGAGGAGTGAACCGATTTTTCAATAATTATCGAATTCCCGGTCCCCCATCCCGGGCTACGCCCGTCCGGCAGTTTCACACCGGCTTTATAAACGTGTTGGGGGCTGATTGGGCGGCGATAGGGTAAAATAAGCCCGGCGGCCCAAAAGGGGCCGGTGAAATGAGGCGTTGGGCAAGGCATGGCCGAAGCGGAGGAAGGCAGCGCGCCCCGGGTGATCGGGGGCGGGGCGTGGGGGACGGCGCTGGCCGCCATTCTGGCGCGCCGGCGCGCCGGGCCGGTCCGGATCTGGGTGCGCGAGCCGGAAGTCGCCCGGGCGATCAACCGGAGCCGGGAAAATTCGGTTTTCCTCAAGGGGGTGAAACTTCCCGAAAATCTGCGCGCAACCACCGAATTGGCCGAAATCACCGGCGCGGGCGAAACGGCGCACACCTTTCTGCTCGTGGTCCCCGCCCAGCATCTGCGCCGGATTGCCGCCCGGCTGGCGGCGCAGATCGGGGCGCAGGCGGTGCTGGTCATTTGCGCCAAGGGGATTGAGCAATCCAGCGCCCTGTTGATGTCCGAGGTCCTCGCCCAAAGCGCGCCCGGGGCCAGACTTGCGGTTTTGTCCGGCCCCAGTTTCGCCGACGAGGTCGCGGCAGGCCTGCCCGCCGCCTTGACCCTGGCCTGCCCCGACCCGGAACTGGGCGCGCAGCTGTGCGCCCAACTCGCCGGGCCGCCTTTGCGCCTCTATCCTTCCCGCGATCTGATCGGGGCGCAGCTGGGCGGCGCGGTCAAGAACGTCCTGGCCCTCGCCTGCGGGATCGCCGAAGGGCGGCAGTTGGGCGAAAACGCCCGCGCCGGGCTGATCACGCTGGGCTTCACCGAGTTGATGCGTCTGGGCCTGGCGATGGGGGCAAAACGCGAAACCCTCACCGGACCCGCCGGGCTGGGCGACGTGATCTTGACGTGCACCAGCCGCGCCTCGCGCAACACCGCGCTGGGGATCCGGCTGGGCGGCGGCGAGAGTCTGGACCGGATTTTGGCCGCGCAGACCAGCGTCAGCGAAGGCGTCCACAGCACGGCGGCTCTGGTGCGGCTCGCCAAAAAACATGGCGTCGAAATGCCGGTCGTCTTCGCGGTCGATCACATCCTGCGCGGGCGCAGTTCAATCAATCAGGCCTTCGCCCCCCTGTTCACCCGCCCGGCGGCGCGCAGCGAACCCGCCGCCGGACCCGCCACCGAACCAGAATGAGAAAATACCCCCGCACCCCGCCCCGAAGGCGATAGAATAGGCCCAGGAGGCGGTCATGACAAAAACCGGGAGCAGCGCGCAGGTGATTCCGGTTCCGGCCAACTGGGCGGGGCCGAAGACGCTGGACGGGCCGGCCTATGAGGCGCTCTACCGGCAAAGCCTGGAAGCGCCCGACCGGTTCTGGAAAGAGCAGGCCGCGCGGCTGGACTGGATGCGGCCCTTTACCAAAGCGGGCGAGGCGGTTTTCGGGGACCGGCGGGTTTCGATCCGGTGGTTTGCCGACGGGACGCTCAATGCCTGCGTCAATTGCGTGGACCGCCATCTGGCGGCGCGCGGGGACAAGACCGCGATCATCTGGGAGGGCGACGAGCCCGATCAGGCGCGCAAAATCACCTACCGCGAATTGCACGGCGAGGTCAGCCGTCTGGCCAATATTCTCAAACTGCACGGGGTCGGCAAAGGCGACCGGGTTGCGATCTATCTTCCGATGATTCCGCAGGCCGCCTTTGCGATGCTGGCCTGCGCGCGGATCGGGGCGGTGCATTCGGTGATTTTCGGCGGCTTCTCGCCCGAGGCGCTGGCCGGGCGGATTCAGGACTGCGCGGCCCGCGCCCTGATCACCGCCGATGAGGGCGTGCGCGGCGGGCGGCGGATTCCTTTGAAAAAGAACGCCGACGCCGCGCTCGCCTCCTGCCCCGGGGTGGAGCGCGTTCTGGTCGTCCGGCGGACCGGCGCTCCGGTGGCGATGGAGCCGGAGCGCGACTTCTGGCTGCATGAAGAGCGCGACAAGGTTGGCCCCGACTGCCCGCCGGAGGAGATGGGGGCGGAAGACCCGCTTTTCATTCTTTATACGTCCGGCTCGACCGGCAAGCCCAAGGGGGTCTTGCACACGACCGGCGGCTATCTGGTCTATGCCGCGCTGACCCATGAGACCGTCTTTGATCTGCGCGAGGAGGATGTCTTCTGGTGCACGGCGGATGTCGGCTGGGTTACGGGGCACAGCTATATTCTGTACGGGCCTCTGGCCAACGGGGCGACGACGCTGATGTTTGAGGGGGTTCCGAACTATCCCGGCCCCGAGCGCTTCTGGCAGGTCTGCGACAAGCACGCGGTCTCGATCTTCTACACCGCGCCGACCGCGCTGCGCGCGCTGATGCGCGAGGGCGAAGCGCCGGTCAAGCGGACCGGGCGCAAGAGTTTGCGCCTGTTGGGGACGGTCGGCGAGCCGATCAATCCGGAGGCCTGGCGCTGGTATCACGCGGTGGTCGGCGAGGGGCGCTGTCCGATTGTCGATACGTGGTGGCAGACCGAGACCGGCGGGATTTTGATCACCCCCCTGCCCGGGGCGTCGGCGCTCAAGCCGGGATCGGCGGTGCGGCCTTTTTTCGGGGTCCGCCCGGTTTTGCTGGACGACGAAGGCCGCGAACAGAAGGGGGCGGCGGCGGGCAATCTGTGTCTGGCCGGCTCCTGGCCCGGTCAGATGCGCACCGTCTTCGGCGACCACCGGCGTTTCATCGAGACCTATTTCGTTCAGTTTCCCGGCTTCTACTTCACCGGCGACGGCGCGCGGCGCGACGCCGACGGCTATTACTGGATCACCGGACGGGTCGATGACGTTTTAAACGTTTCGGGCCACCGCATGGGAACCGCCGAAATCGAAAGCGCGCTGGTCGCCGCCCCGCCGGTGGCCGAGGCCGCGGTGGTCGGCTATCCCCATCCGATCAAGGGGCAGGGGATCTACGCCTATGTCACCTTGAAGACCGGCGCGCGGGCCGATCCGGCGATGCGCCGCCGTCTGGCGCAGGCGGTGCGCGAGCAGATCGGGCCGATCGCCCTGCCCGATCTCATCCAATTTGCGCCCGCGCTTCCCAAGACCCGTTCGGGCAAGATCATGCGCCGGATTTTGCGCAAGATCGCGGCGGATGATTTCGCCGAACTGGGCGACATTTCAACTCTGGCAGAACCGGAAGTGGTCGAGGAGCTGATCGGCAACCGGCAAAACCGGGGGGAAGAAGAAAGTTGAACGCAAAAAGAGCTTTTGTGTCTTGATTGCCCCGGAGATCATATTATAACATTGAGGGTAGAATATGCGTTCGGCGGCAAGGACGGGCGCGGACACGAAAAGGGGAAAACGCGGGGGGGAGCAAGGATGGGGCGCAATGCACAGCGGGCGCAAGAGAGCGCCCCGGTCAAATTTCCAGGACCTGCGCCCGGCCCGGCGGCGGATCAGGAGGCGCGGGCGAGTTTGGCGCTTCCGGCGCGCGCGGCGCGGAATCTGGATTTCGTCATGACGTCGCTCAAACAGGGCGAGAAGATGTTTTCGGGGCGCCTGCGCACCCATGCCGACTGGGTTTTGATTCAGGTGCTTTTCGAAAATGAGGCGGCGGGGCGGGGCACGGTCGTGCGCGATGTGATTCAGGCCGCCGGGGGCTCGCCGGGGATGGTGCGGGCGATTTTTCAGCGCTTCAAGCGGGCGGGCTATATCGGCCTGCAGCAGAAGGTTGGCCGCCAGGAATTGTATCAGCCGACGGCGAAATTGCGCGCTTTCATTGTGGGCTGGTCCGAGGCGCTGGCGCCATTGATCTGAGCCGGGCAGCGCCGGGCGGCGGCAAGCCGGGTCTGGCGGCGCGGATGCGCGCGCATGACCTTCTCCATGCGGTTTTGGAAGAGAGGCTTATGCTGGACCGGGCGCTGGCCCGGGCGCCGGACCGGGCACGCGGCGCGGCGCGGCGGGATCTGACAAGTCCGGAGCAGGCGCAGGCGCGCGCGATTGCCGGAGCGGCTTTGCGGCGGCTGGGCCAGATCGACGCGCTGCTGGACGAGGGGTTGCGCAAGCCTTTGGCGCCCGGGGCCGGGCGGGCGCGGGCGATTTTGCGCAGCGGCGCGGCGGAGATTTTGTTTTTGCAAAGCGGCGTTCATGCGGCCGTGGATCTGTCGGTCGAAGCGGCGCGGATGAATCAGGCGAGCCGGGGCTTCGCCGGACTGATCAACGCCCTTCTGCGCCGGATTGCCGCGCAGGGGAGCCGGGACCTCGCCCGCTTTCCCGCCGGGCGATGGACGACGCCCGGCTGGCTGTGGCGGCGCTGGCAAAAGACGTATGGGCCTCTGGCGCAAGACATTGCCGAGGCGCATCTGGCCCCGCCCCCGCTCGACTTGCGCGTGCAACCCGGCGCGCCGCCGCCGCCCGGCGCCCAGGCGCTGGCCGGCGGCGGCTTTCGTCTGGCGGCGGCGGGCCGGATTGAGCAGATCGCCGGATTCGGCGAAGGCCGGTGGTGGGTGCAAGACTGGGCGGCGGGCTTGCCGGCGCGCCTGTTCGGCGCGCTGCGCGGGCGGCGCGTCCTCGATATGTGCGCCGCGCCGGGCGGCAAATGCGCGCAGATGATCGCCGCCGGGGCGCAGGTGGTCGCGCTGGAGCGCGATCCGGCGCGCATGGGGCGGCTGCGCGAAAACCTCGCCCGCCTTGGCATGCGCGCCGAGTGCCGTCTGTGCGATGCGGCGGCATTTCGTCCCGCGCAGCGTTTTTCCCATATTCTGCTGGACGCCCCCTGTCTGGGCACCGGCACGATTCGCCGCCGCCCCGACCTGCCCCATCTCAAGCGGCGCGGCGAACTGAAGGTGCTGACCCGTCTGCAAAAAAACCTGCTGGCCGCCGCCGTCCGCCTGCTCGCGCCGGGCGGGGTTTTGGTCTATTGCGTCTGCTCGCTGGAGCCGGAGGAAGGCGAGGAGCAAATCAACGCCTTTTTGCAGAACCATGATTTCATGGCCCGGAGCGAGCCGGAGCATTGCGGCGCGCCGGAGCGCGAACTGCTCACCCCGGCGGGCGATTTGCGCAGCCTGCCTTGCCATTATGCGGCGCAAGGCGGTATGGATGGCTTCTATGCCGCCCGGCTGATTCGAACCGCCGGGTGATTCCCCGGGTTTCGATCCAGGCCGCGCCCGCCGCCGGAGTTCATGCCGCCAGAGG
The DNA here is from genome assembly GCA_965204775.1 of Alphaproteobacteria bacterium. Taxonomy (GTDB): domain Bacteria; phylum Pseudomonadota; class Alphaproteobacteria; order JAPOUT01; genus CBDBFH01. The sequence continues at coordinate 92,934 of CBDBFH010000011.1, read as the reverse complement.
TCAAAATAGCGCCTTCGATTCTGGCCGCCGATTTCGGGGCCTTGCGCGCGGAGATCGCCGCCGTCGCCGAGGCCGGGGCCGACTATATTCATATTGACGTAATGGACGGCCATTTCGTGCCCAATCTCACGATTGGCCCGGACGTGGTGCGGGCGCTGAAGAAAGACTGCCCGCTGCCGCTTGACGTCCATTTGATGATCGCCCCGGTCGATCCCTATATCGAAGCCTTTGCGCAGGCCGGAGCGGATATTTTGACGATTCATCCGGAGGCCGGCCCGCATCTTCACCGCTCGCTGCAGGCGATTCGCCAGGCCGGCTGCCGGGCGGGTCTGGCGCTCAATCCGGCGACGGCGGCGCAGGCGGCGGCGCCGGTTTTGGACATGCTTGATCTGGTGCTGGTGATGAGCGTCAATCCCGGCTTTGGCGGGCAGCGCTTTCTGGACAGCCAGCTCGGCAAGATCGCGGCGGTGCGCGAGATGATCGAGCGCAGCGGGCGGGCGGTTGCGCTGGAAGTGGACGGCGGGATCGACGCCCAAAGCGCGCCGCGCGCGATTGCGGCGGGCGCAACGATTCTGGTTGCGGGAACGGCGATTTTCTCGGCGGGGCGCGCGTCCTATGCCGAGGCGATTGCCCGGCTGCGCGCAAGGGGGTGAATTTGGCCTGGAGCACGTTTGCGCCGCGCTTTTTGCTTTATCCGCGCGACCCGCGCCCGGTTCAGCCGTCCCGGGCGCAGGCGATTGCGCGGGGCCATTATGTCTTTTCCGGCGTGGCGGTGACCGGCGGGCAGGCCAACCCGTTTGATCTGGCCGACGCCCCGGCGGCCTGGGCCGAAGAGCTGCACGGCTTTTTGTGGCTGCGCCATTTTTCCGCGCCCCGGATTGGCGGCGCGGCGCGCGCGCGGGCGCGCGATCTGGCGGCGGCCTGGCTGGCGAGCGGACGCCCGCCAGCGCCGCGCCTGGCAGGCCGGAACCGCGGCGCGCCGCCTCCTGTCCTGGCTCAGCAACGGGCCGCTTCTGTTCGAAGAGGGGCCCGTCGCGCTGCACGCGGCGCTCTATAAAAGCCTGCTCTGGCAGGGCCGCCGCCTGTCGCGGCGGGCCTGGGCGCTGCCCGCCGGGCCGGACCGGATCACCGGCGCGGCGGCGCTGTGTTTGCTGGGGCTGGTCGTGCCCGAACGCCAGCGCTGGATCATGCAGGGCTATGAGCTGGTCAATCGCGAGATCGGCCTCCAGATTCTGGCCGACGGCGGCCATGTCAGCCGCTCGCCGGCGGCGCATCTTTCGATTCTTTTCGACCTGCTGACCCTGCACGGCGCGCTGCAGGCGCTGGGCCGTCCGGGGCCGATCGCCCTGCGCGGGGCGCTCGACCGCATGCTGCCGATGGTGCGCTTCTTTCGCCACGGCGACGGGCGGCTGGCGCTGTTCAATGGCGGCGGCGAAGCCGCGCGCGAGATGAGCGAGGCGGCGCTGGCCCATGACGACGGCCATGGCCGGCCTTTCGGCTTTGCGCCGCATTCGGGCTATCAACGGCTGGCGGCGGGGCGCAGTCTGGTTCTGGTCGATGCCGGGCGCGCGCCGCCCGCGCCCTTTTCGGCCACGGCCCATGCCGGCTGTCTGGCGCTGGAAATGAGCGCCGGGCCGTGCCGGATGATCGTCAATTGCGGGAGCGGGCCGGGCCTGAGTCCGGCCTGGCGGGAGGCGGCGCGGCGCACCGCGGCCCATTCGACGCTGAGCCTCGGCGAGCGCTCCTCGGCTGAATTCATCCGCCCCGGCTTCTGGCGGCGGCGGGACCGGCGGCGGCTCGCCGGGCCGGGCCGGATCGAAACCCGGCGCAAGGAGAGCAAAGCGGGCATCTGGCTCGACGCCGGCCATAACGGCTATGCCCGCCCCTTCGGCCTCGAACACCACCGCCGTCTGTTTCTGTCCGCCGCCGGCGAGGCCCTGCATGGCGAAGACCGCCTGGTCCCGGCCCGGCAGCGATGGTTCAAAGCGCGCACGCCGATTTCCTTCAGCCTGCGCTTTCATCTTCATCCCGATGTGCGCGCCGGTCTGGTGCAGGGCGGGGCGGGCCTTCTGGTTCGGCTGGCCAATGGCGACGGCTGGCGCTTTATGGCCCGGATCGGCGATCAGCGGGCGCAGATTGCCGCCGAGGCCGGGGTCTATCTGGGCGGGCGCGACGGGACGCCGCGCCGGACGACCCAGATCGTCCTGCGCGGGGTGAGTGGCCCGCAGGGCGCGCGGGTCAACTGGCTCTGGCGCAGAATCGGGGCCGGGCGTGGAAAGGGGGCGGCATGACAGATGCGCCCCGGCCGGTCGCCTGCGCGTTGCTTTCGGTCTTCGACAAGACCGGGATTTCCGAGCTGGCGGCTTTTTTGCACGGGCGCGGGGTGCGCCTGATCGCCAGCGATGGAACGGCGCGGCGGATTGCGCAAAGCGGGGTTCCGGTGGAGGAGGTGTCGCGGATCACCGGTTTTGCGGAAATGCTGGGGGGCCGGGTCAAGACCTTGCACCCGCGCATTCATGGCGGCCTGCTCGCCCGGCGCGATATGCCCGCCGACATGGCGGCGCTGGCCGAACACAAGATTGCGCCGATTGATCTTCTGGTGGTTGATTTCTACCCGTTCCGCGAGGCGGTCGAGAGCGGCGCGGACCGGAATGCCTGCATTGAGCAGATCGACATCGGCGCGCCGGCGATGACGCGGGCGGCGGCGAAGAATCATGCGTCTGTAACCGTCATAACCGGGCCGGGCGGCTACCGGGATTTGATCGAGGAGATTGAGGCGCATGGGGGTGTGCGGGCCTCGTTTCGCCGCCGGATGGCGCTGGCCGCCTTTGCCCGGACGGCCTCTTATGACGCGGCGATTGCCGAATGGATGGCGCAGGCCGAAGGGGAGGCCGCGCCGGTCTATGTTCTGAGCGGGCGGCGGGCGGCGAGTCTGCGCTATGGCGAGAATCCGCATCAGGCGGCGGCGCTTTATGCGCGCGCCGGGAGCGGGGCGCGGGCCGGGACGTTGATCGGGGCCGAGCAGGTTCAGGGCAAGCAACTTGGTTACAACAATCTGGCCGACGCCGATGCCGGTCTTCAGCTGCTGGCCGAGTTTGGCGCACCGGCGGCGGCGGTGATCGTCAAACACGCCAATCCGTGCGGCGCGGCGCTGGGCGAGAATGGGCTGGCGGCCTATCGGGCGGCGCTGGCCTGCGACCGGCAAAGCGCCTTTGGCGGGATCGTCGCGCTCAACCGGGCGCTGGACGCCGAGCTGAGCGAGGCAATCACCGGGATTTTTACCGAAGTGGTGATCGCCCCGCAGGCCGATTCGCGCGCGCGGGAGATTTTCGCCCGCAAGAAAAATCTCCGCCTCCTGCTGACCGGCACAGCCCCGCCGGACGCGGCCACGCCGGGCGAGGCCCCGCCGGACGCGGTTTCGCGGATGGCGGGCGAAGGGCTGGTCAAGCAGATCGGGGGGGGCTTTCTGGTTCAAGACCGGGACGGGGCCAGGATCGGGGCGCAGGATCTGGCCTGCCCGACCCGGCGCAAGCCGGAGCCGGCGGAGATGGAGGATCTGCTTTTCGTCTGGCGGGTTTGCAAACATGTGAAGTCGAATGCGGTGGTTCTGGGGGCGGGCGGCGCCAGCACCGGGATCGGGGCCGGACAGATGAGCCGGGTGGATGCGGCGGGGCTGGCGGTGCGCAAGGCCGGGGCGCGGGCGCGGGGCAGCGTCGCGGCTTCGGATGCGTTTTTCCCCTTTCCCGACGGGGTCGAGGCGCTGGCCGGGGCGGGGGTGCGGGCGATCATCCAGCCCGGCGGGGCGCGGCGCGACGCCGAAGTCATCGCCGCCGCCGATCAGGCCGGGATCGCGATGGTCATGACCGGACGGCGGCATCTGCGCCACTAGCCTTTGCCGGGAAAAGACTTTAGGCTGGAAGAGAAAGGAAGAAACCTATGCCGGTCAACATGATGGAGCGGATGTCCGCCATGCGCGGGCGTTCGCCGGAAGAGGCGAAGTTTTTCTGGTCGGGCGGGCCGGTCGAACTGGCCGAGCGGACGTGGTTTCAGTCGTTTTTTTCCGGGGTGACCGCCTTCGAGACCGATGAGGGGATCGTCCTGATTGATTCCGGCCTGAAGGCGCTGTCCCCGTCTTTGGCCGAAATGCTGCGCAGCAAGACCAACGCGCCGATTCACACCGCCATTTTCACCCAGGGCCATGTCGACCATGCCTATGGGCTGAAGGCGTTTTTGCGCCCCGGCCAGGCGCGCCCGCGGGTGATCGCCCATGCCGCGATGCCGGCGCGCTTTGCGCGCTACGCCCGCAGCGCGGCGCATAATGCGGCGCTCAATGCGCGCCAGTTCGGCGGCACGGTCAAACTGGCCGAGGACTCGCCGGAGGTCTATGACTCGTTTTACAACCCGCCGGAGGTGATGCCCGATCTTCTCTATCGCGACCGGCTGGAGATCGCGGTCGGGGGTTTGACGTTCCGGATTCACCACTGCCCGGGCGAGACCGACGATCACAGCTGGATTTTCTGCCCGGAGCGCGGCGTGTTATGTCCGGGCGATTTGTTCATCTGGGGGGTTCCCAATGCGGGCAATCCGCAAAAGGTCCAGCGCTTTGCGCGCGAATGGGCGCAGGGCCTGCGCGAGATGGCGGCCTGCGCGCCGGTCTCGCTGGGGCCGGGTCATGGCGGGCCGGTGGCGCAGGACGGGCCGGGGATCGCCCGCATGTTGAGCGAGACCGCCGGTTTTCTGGAGGCGATTCACAGCCGCACCCTGGCGGCGCTGAACAAGGGCTCGCCGCCGCATATTGATATTGTCCATGAGGTTGAGATTCCGCAAAGCGATTCGCCCTGGCTGCAGCCGGTCTATGACGACGCCGAGTTTATCGTGCGCAACATTATTCGCCTTTACGGGGGCTGGTGGACGGGGCGGCCCTCGGAGCTGAAGCCGGCGGCGCGCGCGCAGCTGGCCGGGGAGATCGCGGCCCTGGCCGGGGGCGCGGCGGCGCTGGCGGCGCGCGCGCTGGCCCTGTCGGAGAAGGGCGAGGGGCGGCTGGCCTGCCATCTGGCCGATTATGCGCTGGAGGCCGCGCCGCAGGACGGCGCGGTGCAGGAGAAGGTGGCGCAGGTCTATGAAGCGCGCGCGCGCGGCGAGACGGCGCTGATGTCCGTCAATATTTTTGAATCGGCGGCGGCCTATGCCCGAGAAGGACGCCCGTTCCGCTGAGCCGCCGCGCCGGCGGGGGCTGGCGGCGGCGGACTTTGCGCGGATTTACGATCTGTTTTCCGCGCCGATCTCGCAGCGCTTCGACTGCGGGCGCTTTTGCGCGCCGCTCAACGGCGGATCGGCGCTGTGCTGCTCGACGCAGCACACGGTTCCGGTCGCCACCCGCGCCGAATGGACTCTTCTGCGCGGGCGCACCGACTTGTGGCGGCGCTTCCGGCCTTATGACTGGGCGACGCGCCAGATCGTCGCCGAACTGCCCCGCAGCTGCACGGCGCTGGCCTGCAAGGGGGCGGCCTTTTGCGAGCGGGACAACCGGACGCTGGCCTGCCGGTCGTTTCCCTTCTTTCCCTATTTCACCCGCGCGCGGTCGCTTGTCGGGATTTCGGTTTACCCCGGCTTTGAGGATCGCTGCTGGGTGGTGTCGAATCTCTGGATTGTCGAAAAAAAATTCGTCGCCGAGCTGATCGCCGGCTATGAACATCTGTTCGCGCTGGACGCGGATGAAGAAGAGGCTTTTGTCGACCAGTCGGCGCAGACCCGGCGGATTTTCTCGCGGCGGGGCAAGCCCTTTCCGGTGATCGGGCGCAAGGGGGGCGTCTTCAAGGTCAGGCCGAAGAGCGGCGGCAAACTGGTCCCGGCCCGGATCGAAGAGTTCCGCCCCCATTGGCCCTATACGTCGCAACGCGCCTATCGGGGGGCGATTCGGGAAGAAGGCGGCGATCCGAACGCCGCGCCGCAACTGCCGGACAGGCCGCAAGGGAGGGCAAAATGAGCAAATGGAGCAAGGACAAGAAGAGGATCGACGTGCTGGGCCGCAAAATGGCCTATGCCGAGATGGGCAAGGGGGCGCCGATTGTGTTTTTGCACGGCAATCCGACATCGTCTTATCTGTGGCGCAACATCATGCCGCATCTGGCCAAACAGGGCCGCTGCCTTGCGCCCGATCTGATCGGGATGGGGGATTCGGAGAAACTGCCCCATAGCGGGCCGGGGGTTTATAATTTCGTCGAGCACCGGCACTATCTGGACGGGCTGCTGGGCGCGCTGGGAGTCGAGAAGGATGTGACCTTTGTCCTTCACGACTGGGGGTCGGCGCTGGGTTTTGACTGGGCCAACCGCCATCGGGCGGCGGTGCGGGGGATCGCCTATATGGAGGCGATCGTGCGCCCGATTGCGTCCTGGGAGGGCTGGCCGGAGGAGGCGCGGGCGATTTTTCAAGGCTTCCGCTCCGAGGCCGGGGAGAAGATGATTTTGAAGGAAAATCTTTTTATCGAACTGGTTTTGCCGGGCTCGATTTTGCGCAAATTATCGGACGAGGAGATGGAAGAATACCGCCAGCCCTACATCCATGAGGGGGAGGGGCGGCGTCCGACGCTGACCTGGCCGCGCCAGATTCCGATCGGCGGCGAACCTGCCGATGTCACCCGGATCGTGGAAGATTACGCGCAGTGGATGACGGAGAATGATCTGCCCAAATTGTTCATCAATGCCGATCCGGGGGCGATTTTGACCGGCGACAACCGCGCGTTCTGCCGGACATGGAAGAACCAGACCGAAGTGACCGTCAAGGGCTCGCATTTCGTCCAGGAGGATTCTCCCGACGAAATCGGCAAGGCGGTCTCGAAGTGGCTGAAGGCGCAAAAAAAATCCTGAGGCGGGCGCGGTCTTGATGAGCCGGCGGCGCAGGGCCCTGCTATGGATCGGGGGCATCGCCGCCGGGAGTGTGGCGGCGCTGGCCGGAGCGGCGCTTTTCCTCCTCGCCAATCCGGTCCGCCCGCTTGACGATGAGATCATCAACACCAATCTCCTGGCGCTGCAGCTGCACCGGGTGGAATATAACAACGCCCTGACCCGCAACGTCCTGCCGGGCCGCAATATTTCATTGGGAAGCGTTGCGAGCGCCGGAGACGAGGTTTTGATTCAGAAAGATTTGCGCTTCTTTCATCTCGATCTGGAGAGTTTGGCGCTGACCCGGCTGGCCATCGCCCCGCCGGACAATGGCCGCCGGGAGATGTTTGCCTATATGAGCAGCCAGCCTCAGCTGCGGCATCTGGTCGACCTCAACGACGCCAAAATGGCCTATACCGATATGGCGCTAATCCGGCGGGGGGAGCGGTGGATTTTTCTGATCGCCTATAATTACTGGAATATGCGCGATCATTGCTATGGCATGCGTCTGGCGCGCACGACGCTTGACGCCGGGCCGGGTTTGCGCGACTGGCGCATTGCCGCCGGAGACTGGCGGATCATCTTTGAAACTCGGCCCTGCATCCGCCTTGACGATCATTTTGAGCATTTTGCCCCCAATGAGGCCGGCGGAAGGCTGGCGCTCTCGGCCCGGCCCAACCATGTCCTGCTGACCGTCGGCCATTATGGCTGCGGCTCTCTCGATGACGAGACGCAGAAAAATCCCGCCAGCGACTATGGCCGAATCCTTGAGATCAATATCAAGAGCGGCGCAAAGACCGTCATCTCCACCGGCCATCGCAATCCGCAGGGGATTGCGCTGGACGCGCAAACCCGCATCTGGTCGGTCGAACACGGGCCGAAAGGCGGCGATGAACTGAATTTGATTGAAGCGGGCAAACATTATGGCTGGCCCTTTGTCACCTACGGCACCGATTACGGGTCTTTCGCCTGGCCGCATTCGCAGCAGCAGGGCCGCCACGAGATTTACGAAAAGCCGGTCTATGCCTTTGTGCCTGCAATCGGCATTTCCAATCTGACGCTGATTGACGATTTCGATCCGGTTTGGGACGGCGACCTGCTCGCCGCCTCGCTGACCGGCCGGACGCTCTACCGGCTGCGCATTGTCGAGGGGCGCGTCGTCCTGGCCGAGCCGATCAAACTGGGACGCCGGATTCGTTATGTCCACAATCATGGCGGCGGCACGTTGATTGCGCTGGGCGACCGGCGGATTTTATTTGTGATCCGCCCCGCCCGGGTGAAGAGCGCAATCGAGGGGTTTGATCCCCCGCAAGAGATTGCCGAAGCGGCGCGGGCGGCCTGGCGGCAATGTCTGGTTTGCCATGAGCTGAACCGCGCCGGCGGGCGGGGGCCGGCGCTGGCCGGGGTGATCGGGCGGCGGATCGGGGCGGGCGATTTCGACGATTACTCGCCCGGCTTCAGGCGCGCGCGCGGGCGCTGGACGCCGGCGCGGCTGCGCGCATTCCTGCGCGATCCGCAGGCGGTGGTCGAAGGCACCTCGATGCCCGGCCCGGGGATCGGCGACCCGGCGGTGATCGAGGCGATCGTCGAGCATCTGGAAACGCTTCAACGCTGACCCGGCGGTGCCGTCTCTTTAAGAAACTCCAGCACGGCGCGCGCGATTGTCTCCGGCTGCTCGGGCAGCAGGGCATGGCCCGCGTTTTCGATCACAACAACTTTCACCCGGTCCGGAAACGCGGCGCACGAAAAGATCAGGGCCAGTTTCATCAGCACACAAGCCCCCCGAAAGGCTTTTTATTCTGACCCGGTTATGCGACCCTTGGCAAGCGAAGGAGACGATGCCATGAGTCTGGCCCCGGAGATCCGCAATTCCTATCCGGCATTGAGTCCGCGCGCGAGCGGCTGGCTGCGCTTCCTCCACCGCAAGGCGATGACCCCCGACGACTGGTCGGAAGACGGCACGCCGCATGACTGGTGGGACCGCAGCTCGACGCCGCCGATGATGGATTTCCCGCGCTTCGATCTGTCCGAATCCAGCTATGCGCTGGGCCTCATGGCCGACCGGACGCCGGCCTGGCGCGAGGTCTATGCCGCGATTCTGGATCAGCTGGCCCAGCGCCACCTGACCTACTGGGCGGCGGTCGACTGGCTGACTCAATTCGGCCCCGATCCGCGCCGCAAGACCTATCCGCAGGAATGGATCGATCTGCTGATTCCCCAACATCTGGCCGGCAACTACGACACGCCGGGCTGGGTGGCCAACGGAATCGCGCCCTGGGGACTCCAGCCCGATCCCATCGGCGCCGACGGCAACCTGTTTTTCAAGGGCTGGCTCAACCTGATCCAGTCCCTGCATGAATATGTCAGCGGCGCGGGCAAATGGTGCACGCCTTTCGAGGTCGCCGGGGTTGAGCGCGCGCGCTTCGCATGGACCCAGCACCGCCTGGTCGAGCACCTGACCGGCCAGTGGAAAAAGAATCCGCTTGGGGTCCATTGCGAGAACACCAAAATCTGGCCCTACTGCCTGTCGGCGGCGGGGCTAGGGCTGCAGCTCTATGACGCCGTCTTCGGCAAAACCGCCCACGGCGTCTATGACGAATGGCTGGAGCATACGAAGGAAAAATATTACGGCATCGGCAAGGACGGCGCTTTGCAGTGGACGACGCTGTATTACGATCCGCTGGCCGATCACCTGCAGACGACGGGGCCGAATTTCGGCCTGGCGCTGGCCTTTTACATCAAGCCGCAGGCGCCGGGTTTTGCCGAGTTTCTCTACCGGGCGGCGGTGCGGTTTTTGCAATGGGACAATCCGGCGCAAGCGGTGGCCGCCTTTCCTGATCCGCGCCAGATGGCGCTGGGGCTGGCGGTCGCGCGCGAGTTCGGCGACGACATGACCGAAGCGCGGCTGCGCGCTTATGGCGAGCGCCATTTCGAGCCGCGTTTTTTCGGCGCCGACAAGGGGGATTTCGGCTTCTGGTTTCACCTGGGCGAGGCCTGGCCGCGCGGGCAGCTGGCGGCGCTGGCGATGGTCGCCGAGACCGGCGCGCCGGGATCATGGGAAGATATGTTCCGCAAGCCCAATCTGGAGAAATTCTCCGCCCCGACGATTGAGGGCGTCGCCTATCCGGCCTTGAGCGTGGCGCAGGCCTGCAATGATCCGAAAAGCGGCGCGCTGCTCTTGAGCGTCTTTGCCGGAGAGCCGGCGCGGGCCGGGGAAAAAACGTCTTTTCGGGTTGTCAACCTGCCGGACGCGCAGCGGGTCAAAATAATCTGCGGCGGCGCGCTCTACGAGTCATGGCGCGCGCTGGACGCCCATGCGATTGAAGTCGAGACCGAGATCGGCCCCGGCGCGTTTCAGATTTACACCGGCTATCATCAGCCGAACAAGGGGCCAAAGAAGGGGGAGGCAAAGCATGGCGCAGGCAAAGCCGCAAAAAAAAGCGCGGGCGCGGCCCAACGCGGGCCTCGCCGACCGGCTGAAAGCCGCCGTGCGGCCTTTGGCCGAACCGGTGGCGATTTCTTTCCACCGCCGGCTGCCGCCTGCTGCGGCGTTGGAGCGCGCCGCCGCGCTGGGGCGCGCCACCGCGCCGCCTAATGCTGCGGGGCGCACGGGCGCGGTTGCGGCCGGTTGCGTGTTCTGGATGCTGGCGGCGGAGCGAACCTTTACGACCCGCGCCGCCGATCACGCCAATTGTTCGGTCGGCAGTCTGACTCACGGCCTGATCGATTTTGCGCAAGCCGCGCGCGGCGATGACGTCGCCGCGATTCTGGATGCGGGCTGGATCAGCGCTGAGGCGGCACAGGCTCTGCCGGTAATCAAGGAGCGCCCGGCGGCGATTGTTTACGGGCCTTTGCGGGACGCGGAGGCGGCGGATGTTGTTCTGCTGCGGATTGACGGGCTGGGTCTGATGACCTTGAGCGACGGGCTTCCGGATTTGCGCATTGAAAGCAAGCCGCAATGTCACATCATTGCTCTGGCCAAGGAAGAGCAGGTGCCGGCGGCCTCGGTCGGCTGCGCCCTGTCGCGGGTTCGGACGGGGATGGGGTCGCATGAGATGACATGTGCGTTGCCGGGGGCGCGGTTGGGGGAGATGGTTGAGGCGATTGAGGGTGCGGTTTCGTTGAATCGTTCGATGATGCGCTATGCGGGCGAGGATGCGCGGCGCTTCAGGAGGGAGAAATAAAAAAGGGGGGTATGGGGGGCTTCGCCCCCCATGATGCTCCCGGCAGGGGGCCGCGCCAGCGGCCCATCTTTTTGCGCGCGCTGGGGGAAAGCGATTTTGCGAAGCAAAATCGCGCCAGCGCGCAAAAAGCCTCCCGGCAGGCGGAGCCTGCCGTTTAAAAAGCGGTGAAAGGTTGCATTAAATTCTACAAAGATTGGCTTTCCACCACCAGCACCGAAAGGGCAAAACCTGGAGAAGAAAAATGACATTACCCCCAGCTTGCGCGCTTCGGGCAAGGATAGTGCGGAGCTACTAGAGCGTCTGTTTGCTGTTATGAGATCGATAGCCGCGCTATACTGGAAACTCCCTTAGCGCATCCTTCCCATTTTTGGCAACCAAGAACAAGGGGCCTGATCTTGATTCTGGATAAGAAGAAATTTCTACTGGGTTATCGTTAATGGGCACAATTTGAAACTGTCGATTGTGATGGCCGCCAAACTTCCCAAACAATCATAATAGCAGATTTTGTTCATTCCGCTTGTCTGCTCATATTTGAAGAAGCATGTCACCGCATTGGCCGGTAAAATAGCGAAAGCTGCACCAGTCAGAAACATGACTGATGCCAGAACGACAACTGCCAAGAACTTGGTTGTTTTGTATGCAATAGTCACCGGGCTTTACTCCTGTTGTTTGTTGTTTCCCCGGCGGATGCCGGGCCTTGCAACAAACAACAGGGTATGTAGTCCGCCCCGCCTATTTCCAAGCGGTGTTCTATTCGGCGGGAGACCCGACGTGGGTCACCCTGTTGTTGTTGCGATCTCACTATAGCAGACAGAGAAAATTTTGCAAAACCATTCTCTCGACCAAGAAAAAAATTTAACCACGTCAGGCTTCGCCTGCCGAAGGGGCTTTTTGCGCGCTGGCGCGATTTCGCCTGCGCGAAATCGCTTCTCCCCAGCGCGCGCAAAAAGGTCAGGCCGCTTCGCGGCCCCTGCCGGGGGCTTCGTGGGGGGCAAAGCCCCCCACACCCCCCTACTTTCCTTTACCGCGCCCCCCTTCTTTTTCCGCCACCGCAACCCCCTCCAGGTCGCGCCCGTGCCGGGCAGGGCGGGAGGTGATCACCTTCCAGCCCGGCCCGATATAGGCGGGCAAATCCTCAGTCGCCGAGGCCGAGCGCCACGGCTCGCCAATCAGGCCCACCGACAAGCGGGCAATCCCATGCCGACGCAAATCCGGCAGGTGGGAAAAAACAAAACGGCTGCCCGCACCCACGCAAGGCGCGGCGGCGGCAAACAGGCCGCGCACCTGTTTTGCAGTCAAATACATGAACAGACCCTCGGCAACGATCACCGTCCGCGCCGACCGCTTCCAGCCCGGAACCGCCGCCAGCGCCTCGCCCAGAGGGGTGCGGGCCAGATCGACCGCCGCCAGACTCATATTGTCGGGCCGACCCTCCCGCTCAACCCCGCGCCGCTTGGCGGCCGAAGTCGCCGGATGATCGAGCTCGAAAAACCGCACATCCCCAAATTCCGGCGCAAGCCGCAGGCACAAGGCATCAAAGCCCGCACCCAGAACCAGAACCTGCGCCGCGCCCGCCTTGAGACCGGCGCGCACCTGCTGATCGATGAAAATCTTGCGCTCTCCCAACCCCTCGAATATCCCCGGCATAAATGCCTCGAAGCCGTCATAGAAGCCGACCATCCAGCCCTGCTTCGACCAGCGCATCACGCCCGGGCCATAGCCGAAAACACCCGCCGCCAGAATCAGCCGCTCGCTCATCGCGGCCAGGCCGGACGGCAGCCGCTCATGCCAGCCCGGCTTTTTGTCGAGGGTGACCATGGTCAGCGCGACCTTCAGAGCCGTCTGACTGACGCGCCCGTATCTCATCGGCGGCGGCCTCTCCAATCCCTGGAGCGGGCGATGAGATTCGAACTCACGACCCCAACCTTGGCAAGGTTGTGCTCTACCCCTGAGCTACGCCCGCATGGCTGCCGGTTTTATGGCAAGCGGGAGCAAAAATCAAAGAGATGGGGGCGGGGCGGGCCTTCATGCTATGCTGGGGGCATGAGTCAGACTTCGGCACAGCCCGCCGCGGCGGCGGCGGTGATCGAGACCAGCGATCAAAATTTTGCCCGCGACGTGCTCGCCGAAAGCCAGACTCGTCCGGTGATCGTCGATTTTTGGGCCGCGTGGTGCGCGCCCTGCCGCAGCCTCGCGCCGCTCCTGGAGGCCGCCGTCCAGAGCACGAACGGCGCGGTGCGGCTGGCCAAACTCAATATTGAGGAGCATCCCGCAATCGCCGCGCAGCTGGGGGTGCGCTCGATTCCGGCGGTTTTCGCCTTCGCGCGGGGGCGGCCGGTGGACGGCTTTGTCGGGGCCTTGCCGGAGGATCAGGTCAAGGCCTTCGTCGCCCGGCTGGCCGGGCAGGACGGCGGCGCGCCGGGCGCGGAACTGATCGAGCAGGCCGAAGCCGCACTCAAAAAAGGCGAGGCCGCCGCCGCCGCCCAGCTCTTCGGTGAGGCGCTGGCCGCCGCGCCGGGCGAGGCGCGGGCGATTGCCGGGCTGGCCCGTTGCTATATCGAGACCGGCGATCTGGAAAAAGCCGCCCGGACGCTGGATCTGATCCCCCCGGCGCAAAAAGAGGCGGCGGCGGCGCAGGCGGCGCGGGCCATGCTGGCGCTGGCCGAAAAAAGCCGCCACCCCGGCGCGCACCAGGCGCTGGAGGCCAGCCTGCAGCAAAATCCCGCCGATCATCAGGCGCGCTTTGATCTGGCGCTGGCGCTGAACGGGCAGGGCCGCAAGGCCGAGGCGATGAACGCCCTGCTGGAAATCATCCGCCGCGATTCCAAATGGAACCAGGACGCCGCCCGCCGCCAGCTGATTGAATTCTTCGAAGCCTACGGCGCCGAGGACGAAGCGGTCATCGCCGCCCGCCGCGCGTTGTCGGCGCTGCTCTTTCGCTGATCCGCCACCGATGACCTCCACCCCCTCCCCCAGCGCTTTGCCCCGCAGTCTTGGACTCTTTCCCCTGCCGGGGGCGCTGCTCCTGCCGCGCGGCAGCCTGCCGCTCAACGTCTTCGAGCCGCGCTATCTGGCCATGGTCGACGACGCGCTCCGCACAGGCCGGATGATCGGCATGATCCAGCCCCGGCCCGGCTCCGGTAAGGACGAAAGCCGCCCGGCCCCGCTGCATGATGTCGGCTGCGCGGGCCGGATCACCGCCTTTAGCGAAATCGCCGCCGGGCGCGAGCCGGAGCGGCGCGGGCGGATTTTGATCACCCTCACCGGCCTGTGCCGCTTCCGCCTGACCGGCGAGGAGATGTCCCCCGGCGGCTACCGGCGCGGGCGTGCCGACTATGCGCCCTTCCTGGGCGACCTGGAGGAAGACCGCAACCAGCCGGCGGTCGATCGCGACCGGCTGCTGGCCTGTCTGAATCGCTATCTCAAGCGGCACAATCTCAAGGCCGACTGGGAGGCGATTGAGCGCACCCCCAATGAGATGCTGGTAACGACCCTGTCGATCATCAGCCCTTTCGGGCCGGAGGAGAAACAGGCCCTGCTGGAAGCCGCCGACAGCGCCCGGCGGGCCGAGATTTTGATCGCCCTGACCGAGATGGCGCTGGCCGACGGGGCGGACGGCATGAAATCGGTGCAATAGACCGGGGCGGGGAGAGACGCATGGCCGAAAAACCCAAACAGCCCGGCGGCGAGATCGACCCGCAATTGCTGGAGATTCTGGTCTGCCCGCAGACCAAAGGCCCGCTGGAATATGACCGCAAGGCGGGCGAATTAATTTCCCGCAAGGCGCGCCTGGCCTATCCCATTCGGGACGGGATTCCGGTTATGCTGGCCGAGGAGGCGCGGTCTCTGGGAGAAGACGAATGAAGATTGACCGGCGCGATGTTTTGAAAGGCGTGCTGGGCGGGGCGGCGAGCGCAGGTGTGCTTGGCGCGCGCTTTGGCGCGCGGGCGCAAAGCGGGCTGTTCCGGCACGGCGTGGCGAGCGGCGACCCGGGGCGCACGCGGGTCATCTTGTGGACGCGGCTGTCGCCGGCGGGCGCGCCGGAGAGCGTTGCGGTCAACTGGATCATCGCCCGCGACCGCGGCCTCGCCCGGCCCGTCCGGCGCGGGAGCGCGCGCGCCGCGCGCGCGCGCGGCTTTGCCGTCAAACTGGATATCGGCGGCCTCGACGAAGGCCCCGGCCCCTACTACTACGCCTTCGAAGCCGGCGGGGAAAGATCGCCGGTCGGGCGCACCAGACTTCTGCCCGGCGGGCGGGTGGAATCGCTCAAACTGGGTCTGCTCGCCTGCTCCAATTACAATGCCGGCTATTTCAACGCCTGCCGGATTCTGGCCCAGCGCGACGATCTGGACGCCGTCCTCCATCTGGGCGACTACATCTATGAATATGCCGACGGCGTCTATGGCGGCCACCCGGCCCGTCCGCTGGACCCGGCGGGGGAGATTGTCACCCTTGCCGACTATCGCGCGCGCTATGCCCTTTACCGCTCCGACCCCGATTTGCAGGCGCTCCATGCCGCCCATCCGGTGATCGCGGTCTGGGACGATCACGAGATCGCCAACAACAGCTGGCGCGGCGGGGCCGAGAATCATTCGCCGGAAGAGGGCGATTTCGCCGCCCGGCAGCGCGCCGCCCGGCGGGCCTATTTCGAGTGGCTGCCGATTCGCAACCGGGGCAATCGAATCTATCGCCGCTTCCGCTTTGGCGATCTGGCCCATCTGATCATGCTCGACACCCGCCATGACGGGCGGGCGCAGCAATTGGCCTATGGCGATTTCCTGCGCCCCCCGGCGCAGGAAGGCGGCCCGCCCGGCTTTGACGCCGAGGGTTTTTCCGCCGCCCTGCAAGCCCCCGGCCAGCGCATCTGGTCGCCGGAGCAGGAGGCCTGGGCGGCGCGGGCGCTGGCCGAGGCCGCGGCGGGGGCGCGCTGGGCGGTGCTGGGCAATCAGGTGACCTTGTCCGGCCAGACGCTGCCCGATCTGGCCGGACTGGATCTGCCCGAAGCCATGCAGGCGCTGGGCCGGTTGAGCGCGCTGGCGCATGGCGCAGGCCTTGAACTGCCGCTCTCGCTGGACCCGTGGAGCGGCTATCCGGCCTCGCGCGCGGCGCTTTATCGCGCCGTGCGCGCGGCGGGCGGGCCGGCGATCGTGCTGACCGGCGACACCCATCATGCCTGGGCGGCGCGCTTCGGGCCGAAGCAGGCCCCGCTGGGGGTCGAGATCGGCGTTCCCGGGGTCTCCTCGCCCGGCCTGGAATCCATCGCGCCGAAAATCAAGGATGTCTGGCGGGCGCGCTTTTTGGAGAAGAACCGCAATTTTGACTTTCTGGACCCGGAACATCGCGGGACGGCGGTGATCGAGCTGAGCCGGGCGCGGGCTTCGGTTGAGTGGTATTTCACCGGCACCCGGCGGCGCAGCGCAGAGTTTCAGCGCGGGCCGCGGCTGACCGTTGCGCGCCGCGAACCGGCCCGGCCCCGGATCGAGAACGCCGGACCTTCCGGCTCTGCATAAGATGCCCGTCTGGACGGGCGCGTCTAGTTGGGGCGGCGGCGTTCGGCCTCGATCTGGGCGCGGCGGTCGTTGCGGGCGCGGGTGACGATATAGGCGTAGATCAGACGCGCGTCTTCCTTTGAGAGAAGATCGCCGAAACCGGCCATACCGTTGTCGGCGAGCAGGCCGTCGCGGACGATGGCGTCGAAATTCTGATGCGTCCCGCGCGCCATGCGCCGCAGATCGGGCAGGACGCCGCCGCTGACCACCAGCGCGCCATGACAGACGAGGCAATGCGCGCCATAGAGCGCGCCGCCCTGGGCGATCTCGCGCGGGCCGGCGGTAATCCGCGGCTGGGGCGGAATCTTCTGATTGACCCGGGCCAGCGCAGGCAGGACTTTCTTCGCCCCCAATTTGAAGACCAGCAGGCGTCCGTCATTGACATAATTGACGACCGCCGCGGTGCGGGCGTCGCCGGCCGGGATTCCCACGCCGCCCGCCCCGGCCATCACCGCGACATATTGCTCGCCGTCCAGTTCATAGGTCACCGGCGGGGCGATGATTCCGGTCAGGGTCGGCGTCTCCCAGAGTTTCGCGCCGCTGTCGGCGGCGTAGGCTACGAAGCGGCCGTCGCCGGTCCCCTGAAAGACCAGATTGCCGGCGGTCGCCAGCAGGCCGCCGTTCCAGAAATCGCTGTGCTCGACGGTCCAGCGCGCCGCGCCGGTCTTCGGGTCCCAGGCCTTGAGATAGCCGCGATTGAGCGGAAGCTGGTCGGGAAAAAGGGCGTCGATCTGGGCGACATATTCGGGCCAGTCCAGGCCGACATTCCACCAGCCGGGCCGGGGGGTATAGGTTTGGTCTTTCTTCCACTCCTGGCTGAGGGTGAAAATCCCGGCCATTTCGATCGCCGGAATATAAACCAGACCCGTATCGGGGCTGTAGGCCATCGGCTGCCAGTTGTGCCCGCCGACCGCCGAGGGGAAAATGAATCGGGTCTGGTCGTCATAATTGCCTTCGGGCAATTCCACCGGGCGTCCGGTCTGCATGTCGACATGGCTGGCCCAGGTGGTCGCGACATAGGGATCGGCGCGCAGGAGTTCGCCGCTCGCGCGGTCGATCACATAGAAGAAGCCGTTTTTGGGGGCCTGCATGAGCACTTTGCGCATCCGCCCTTCGATTTCCATATCGGCCAGGATGATGTGCTGGGTTGCGGTGTAGTCCCAATTGTCGCCGGGGGTGGTCTGGTAATGCCAGCGCAGGCGTCCGCTGTCGGGGTCGAGCGCGATGATCGAGGACAGATAGAGATTGTCGCCGCCGCCGGGCGAGCGAATCGCGCGCGTCCAGGGCGAGCCATTGCCGACTCCGACATAGAGCAGGTTGAGTTCGGGATCATAGGCCATGGAATCCCAGGCGGTGCCGCCGCCGCCGATTTCCCACCATTTGCCGCCCTTCCAGGTTTTGGCGGCCTCTTTCATTTCCGGGTGCTCGAAGGGCTCGGCGGGGTCGCCGGGGACGGTGTAAAAGCGCCAGACCAGATCGCCGGTGCGGACGTCATAGGCGCTGACATAGCCGCGCACGCCCAGTTCGGCGCCGCCATTGCCGATGATCACCTTGTCCTTGACCACCCGCGGCGCGCCGGTGATGGTGTAGGGCGCGCCGGGGATGGTGTTGACTTCCCAGATTTTATCGCCGGTCGCAGCGTCCAGCGCGATCAGGCGTCCGTCGAAACTGGCGACATAGACGCGCTCCTTCCAGACCGCCACCCCGCGATTGACGATGTCGCAGCAGCCATAGCGCGCCCAGGCGCCGGGCACTTCCGGATCGAAACTCCAGATTTCACGCCCGCTGCGCGCATCCAGCGCATGGACCACGCCCCAATTGCCGGTGATGAACATGCGCCCCCCGACCACGATCGGCGAGGCTTCCAGCCCGCGCCGGGTTCCGGTCTCAAAATGCCAGGCCAGGCCCAGCGCCCCAACATTGTTCTGGTTGATTTGCGCAAGCGGCGAATAGCGCTGTTCGGAATAGGTCCGGCCATGGGCCAGCCACGCGCCCGGCTCCGCGTCGGCGGCGGCGATGCGCGCGCCGTCGATGTAAAGCGGGGCCTCGGCCCAGGGCGGCGGCGCGGCGGCGCGCTCCACCGCCCACCAGATCACCCCGGCAATCAGCGCAAGAAGAATCACGCCCAGCGCGATTCGCACAGATGAGCGATTTGGCGTCGCTTCGCTGGCTTCCGGCATTGTCCCCTTCCCCTTTGTTCTTACGTGTCAGCCGCTGGACATGCCGCGCCCTCGGTCCCGGCGGTCCGTCCGGCTTCCCTTTCCCGATTTTACGGGGGCGGCGGCCTTCAGGCAATCCCCTATCCCCTCAAAATCCCGGCCCCCATCATTCACGCTCATCCGGCGCGATCCGCTCTTGCGCCGGGGTCTTTTTGCGGCTATCCATTCTCCTTAAAATTAAAAACGGCCTGAATCGGAGCGCGGGCGGCGACAGGCCGGATTGGGGGAGAGGACAATGGAGCACAGCGCGATTGGGGGCGACGTTTTCTTCGTCCTGATGGGGGCGATTCTCGTTTTCGCCATGCATGGCGGCTTCGCCTTTCTGGAAGTCGGAACCGTCCGGCGCAAGAATCAGGTCAATGCTCTGGTCAAGATTCTCAGCGATTTTGCGGTCTCGGTCCTCAGCTATTTTCTGATCGGCTATCTGATCGCCTATGGCGTCCATTTCTTTCATGCCGCCGCGACTTTGAGCGGCGCGGCAGGCGGCGATTTTGCGCCGCAGGGCAAGGATTTGGTCGGCTTCTTTTTCCTGGCGACCTTCGCCGCCGCCGTGCCGGCGATCATCTCCGGCGGAATCGCCGAGCGCGCCCGCTTCTGGCCGCAACTGGCGGCCAGCGCCATTCTGGTCGCCCTGCTTTATCCCCTGCTGGAGGGAGTCGTCTGGAACGGAAACTTCTCCATTCAGGGCAGTTTCGAAAACCTCTTCGGCGCGCCTTTCCGCGATTTCGCCGGATCGCTGGTGGTTCACGGCATGGGCGGCTTCGCCGCGCTGGGCGCCGTCTTGATGCTGGGCGCGCGCCGGGGGCGCTATGACCGGCCCAACGCCCCCAACTTCCCGCCCTCCAGCATTCCCTGGCTGGCCCTGGGCTCCTGGCTGCTGTGCATCGGCTGGTTCGGCTTCAACGTCATGACCGCCGGAGATTTGGGATCCGTCTCCGGGCTGGTTGCGATCAACTCATTGATGGCGATGGTCGGCGGCATTCTGGGCAGTCTGGTTCTGGGGCGGGGCGATCCCGGCTTCGTCCACAACGGCGCGCTGGCCGGGCTGGTCGCGGTCTGCGCCGGATCGGACATCATGCACCCGCTCGGCTCCCTGATCACCGGGCTGATCGCCGGCGGCCTGTTTGTCTATCTCTTCACCCAGTGCCAGAATCGCTGGAAGATCGACGACGTGCTGGGCGTCTTCCCGCTCCACGGGGTCTGCGGCCTGTGGGGGGGCATCGCCGCCGGAATCTTCGGTCAGGCCACGCTGGGCGGCGCGGGCGGGGTGAGTTTCCTCTCCCAGCTGGTCGGCAGCGTTTTGATCTGCGGCTACGCCTTCGCCGCCGGCTATCTGGTCTACGCCCTGCTCAAAAACACGATGGGAATCCGCCTCTCGCCGGAAGAAGAGGATATGGGCTCCGATCTGGCCGTCCACAAGATCGGCGCGACCTCCGAGGCCTGACCTGTCTCTCACGCCGGGCGGGCGCGCCGGGCGCGGGGAGCAAAGCTGTGCTACAAAGTGAATCCGGGCGAGTCTGGGCGAATCTGGGTGAATCCGGGCCGATCTGGCGACAGCTGAAAGGGCCGGGGACCCGGCGCGGCTCTTGATGGTGATGGCTTGAATGACGGCTTCGCGCGCGGGGGCCGGGCAGGATACAGGAATGATGGCCTTAAAAGCCCCCCAAACCGCTCTGGACGGCGTTGAAAACGGCCACGGACCCACGGGCCATGGACCCGCGGGCCACGCGGCGGCGTGGCCGGAGCGGGTGCGCTTTTTCCTGCGCCGCCGTCTGGCGGAACTGGCCGGACTGGTTCTCCTGGGACTGGCGGCGGGCTTTTTCGCGGCCCTGATCAGCGCCCGGCCCACCGACCCCGGCTGGAATCACGCCCGGCCCGGCGCGACCGAAAATTGGCTGGGCGCCGCCGGGGCCGGGCTGGCCGATATTTCCTTTCAGTTTTTTGGCCTCGCCGTCTTTCTCCTCCCGCTTCTGCTGGCGGCCTGGGGCGGCTGGCTGGCCGCGCATATGCGCATCTCGCGGCCCGCGGGCCGCGCCGTTTTGGGCCTGCTGGCCGCGCTGCTCGCCGCCGGGGCGCTGGCCTCTTTACATGGGGCCAACGCCCTGTCCGCCACCGGCTCCTTCCCCGCCGGGCTGGGCGGCTTTGTCGGAGAGAGGCTTCATGCTCTGGGGGCGGATATCCTTGACCGGAGCGTGAATATCAATGATCCGCAAAGCGCGCTTCCCGGCGGCGGTGAAGGGGTTGCCGGGGCGCTCTTCGCGCTGGCCGGACTGGCCGGGCTGGCCGCCGCCCTGCCCGGACTGGCGCCGGGCGCGGTCCGGATGCTCTGGTGGATGATGAAAGCCCTCGCCCGGATTGCCGGGCGCGCATTCAAGGTGGCAGGGGCGCGGCGGGCGGGCGGAGACGCTTCGCCTCTGCGCACGGCCTTGCGCAATCTGGAGCGCGGCGCGCCGGAGGCCGGAACCCGCACAATGCCGGGCGCAGGCGACCCCTCTGGCGCACGCGTCCCCGGTGCAAGCGTCCCCGGTGCAAGCGTCTCCGGCGCAGGCGTCTCCGGCGCAGGCGTCTCTGGCGCAAGCGTCCCCGGCGCGGGCGGGGCGGGGCGTACGGGCGGCGGCAAGCGCCCGCCCGCCGGGCGTCTGCCGCCGCTCAGCCTGCTTGCCCCGGACAGCGAAACGGCGGGCGGGGCAAAATCGGTCAGCCGCCGCCTGATTGAGGAGACGGCGGCGCAGCTGTCTTCGGTTCTGGAAGATTTCGGGATTCAGGGCGAGATCAAGGCGGCCTCGACCGGACCGGTGGTCACGCTCTATGAGTTTGAGCCAGCGCCGGGGGTCAAATCGGCGCGGATCATCAGCCTCGCCGACGACATCGCCCGTTCGATGAGCGCCTTGAGCGCGCGCATTGCCGGGATTCCGGGGCGCAACGTAATCGGGATCGAACTGCCCAATCCAGGCCGGCAGACGGTCGCGCTGCGCGGGCTTTTATCCCATATGCTGGCGGCGGAGCCGGAGCGCCATGATCTGCCTCTGGCGCTGGGCCAGACGATCGGCGGCGCGCCGGTGATCACCGATCTGGCCCGCATGCCGCATCTGCTGGTCGCCGGGACGACCGGATCGGGCAAGTCGGTGGCGATCAATGCGATGATTCTCTCCCTCCTCTACCGGTTCAGGCCGCAGGAGTGCCGGCTGATCATGATTGACCCCAAGCGTCTTGAGCTGTCGGTCTATGAGGGCATCGGGCATTTGCTGGCCCCGGTGGTCACCGAGCCGAAAAAAGCGGTTGCGGCGCTCAAATGGACGGTGCGCGAGATGGAGCGCCGCTACCAGCAGATGTCGGAGTGGGGGGTTCGCAATATTGCCGGCTACAATGAGCGGGTGCGCCGGGCGGGCGGCAAAGCCGAGCCGATGCCGTTCATCGTGGTGATTTTGGACGAGATGGCCGATTTGATGATTCTGGCCGGCAAGGAGATCGAGGCGGCCTTGCAGCGTCTGGCGCAGATGGCGCGGGCCGCCGGGATTCACCTGATCACGGCGACCCAGCGCCCTTCGGTGGATGTGATCACGGGGACGATCAAGGCCAATTTCCCGACCCGGATTTCCTTTCAGGTGAGTTCCAAAATTGACAGCCGGACGATTCTGGGCGAGGCCGGGGCCGAGCAATTGCTGGGACAGGGGGACATGCTGTTTATGGCCGCCGGGGGCCGGGTTCGGCGGGTGCATGGGGCGCTGGTGCGCGACCGCGATGTCGAGGCGGTGGCGGATTTTCTGCGCCGGTCCGGCGCGCCCGACTATCGCGAGGAGATCACCGCCGAGCCGGATCGCGCCGAAGAGGCCGAGATGATGCTGGAGGACGGCGGCGATCTTTATGTTCAGGCGGTGGCGGTGGTCACCGAGGCCCGGCGCGCCTCGACCAGTTTTCTCCAGCGCAAATTGCAGATCGGCTATAACCGGGCGGCGCGGCTGATCGAGCAGATGGAGGCGGAGGGGATTGTCACCCCGCCCAATCATTCCGGCAAACGCGAGGTTCTGGAGCGCGGGGCCTGATGGGGCGGGGGCGCGCAATTCGGGCCGCCATTTTGCTGGCGGCGGCGCTGGCCGCAGGCGGGGCGCGGGAGGCGGGGGCCGAAGAGGCCGCCGCGCTCAGTGCCGCCGACCGCGGCCAGATCGCCCGGATCAACGCCTATCTCAATTCCATTCGGCATCTGGAGGGCGACTTCGACCAGATCGACGCCGCCGGAGGCCGAAGGCAGGGCCGGTTTTATCTGCGCCGCCCCTGGCGGATGCGCTTCCAATATGCCCGGCCCGACCCGATGCTGGTGGTCGCCGACGGCACCTGGCTGATCGTCCAGGAGCAAGGGGCCGGGGGCCGGGCCGACCGCTATCCGCTCAAATCCACCCCGGCCCGCTTTCTGCTCGCGCCCGACATTGATCTTGCCCGCGACGCCAGGATTGTGCGCCTGCGCCGCCAGGGCCAGTCGGTGCGCCTGTGGCTGGCCGCGCGCGAGGAGGAGACGCCCGGCCTGGTGCAGCTGCGCTTTCACACCGCCCCCGCGCTGGCTCTGGCGGAATGGTCGGTGACCGACGCGCAGGGCCAACGCACGGAGGTCATCTTGAGCAATCTGCGCCACGGGCGCAAGGCGAGCAACGCTCTGTTTCAGGTCGATGAGCGCGATCCGTTTGCGCGCGGCCGCTAGTTTTCTGGCGCTGGCGCTGGCGGGGCTGGCGGCTTGCGGCGAAGATAACGCGCCGCCGCAATCCGCGCCGCAGGCGTCTGCGCCACAAACCCCTGCACCGCAGACACAAGTGCCGGGGACACAAGCGCCGGAGACACGAGTGCCGCAGACACAAGCGCCGGGGGCGCGCGGGCCGGGCACTGATGTTGCGAACCCTTTGATTATTCCGGAGACCCCGCCGGAGGCGGCGCGCGGGCCGGAGCCGCCCGCGCAACAGGCCGCGCCGGAGCCGAGGGCGGCGGAGGTCTTCGGCCCGGTCCGGCCCGATCCGACCCGGATTGAGACCCGCGATGTGGTCTTGCCGGAGGACCGGCGCGCCGCGCTGGAGGGCAGCGAGATCAGGGTTTTGAACTGGTCGGGCTATATCGCGCCGGAGGTGGTCGCCAGTTTCGAGCGGCGCCATGCGATTCGGGTCTCCTACGATTCCTATGACACGGCGGCGCAGGCGCGCGCGATGTTGGCCGAAGGCCTCGCCAACTATGATGTGGCGGTGGTGCCTCTGGATCTGTTTGAAGAGCTGCTGGACCGCCGGGCGCTGCGGCCTCTGGATCTGGAGGCGCTGGGCGGCTATGGCCATCTTGACCCCGACCTGCTCGACCGGCTGGGGGAGGTTGATTTCGGCAATCTTTATGCGGTGCCCTATTTATGGGGGATCACTGGTCTGGCCTATGACGCGGCGCAGGCGGCGGCGCGCAATGTGCGGGGCGGGGTGCTGCGCAGCTGGCGGAGTTTGTTCGACCCCGCGCTGGTCTCGCGCTTTGCCGAATGCGGGGTCAGCCTGCCCGAAGCGCCCGATGAGATGTTTCAGATCACCCGCCGCTATCTGGCGGCGCGGGACGGCGATCCGCCGGGTGATCCGCCGGAAGACGGCGCGCCGGGCGCGGCCCCGCCGGGCGCGGCCTCGCTCAGCGCGGCCGAAACGGCCTTGCGCCGGGTGCGGCCTTATATTCGCGGCTTCCGCGCCTCGCAGGACAATGACGGCCTTTTGACCGGCGAGTTTTGCCTGAGCGTGATGTGGTCGGGCGATGCGGCCCGGCTGCAGCGGCGGGCGGCGCAGGAGGGTGCAGGGGTTGAGATTCGCTTTCTGGCGCCGGAAGAAGGCGCGCTGTTATGGATGGATGTCATGGTCACGCCCCGGCCCGGGGCGCGGCGCGATGCGGCGATGCGCTGGATCGACCACATTCTGGAGCCGGAGCGCGCCGCGCAGATTGCCCGCGCCGCCGGCTATGCCAGCCCGAATCTGAGGGCGCGTGATTTTCTGGACGCGCCGATGCGCGAAGACCCGGCGCTGTATCCTCCGGCGCAGTTGCGCGCGCGCCTGTTTTTGTCCCGGCGCGCGCCGGACGAAGCGGGCGAGGCGCGGGCCTGGCGCCGACTCCGGCTGCGCCGCTAATGCGCTTTTCACTGGCCAGCTGGAATGTCAATTCCGTCCGCCTGCGAATCGATCTGGTGGCGCGCTTCGTCCGGCGCTTCCGGCCCGACATTCTCTGCCTGCAGGAGATTCGCTGCCGGGAGGAGGATTTCCCGGCCAGCGCCTTGCGCGCCCTGGGCTTCGGCCACCTTCTGATCCACGGCCAGAAAGGAACCCACGGCGTCGCGATTGCCAGCCGGATTGCGCTGACCGGCGTTTCCCGGGCGGCGCTGGCCCGGCGCTGGCCGGGGCGGGCGGAGGCCGCGCGCCATGTTGCGGCGCAGATTCCCACCCCCCAAGGGCCAATTGATTTGCATAACTTTTATGTTCCTTCCGGCGGCGGCGCGCCGCCCGATCCCGGGCGCAATCCGAAATTCGCCCACAAACTGGCTTTCCTCGACACTATGGCCGGCTTTTTCGCCCCGGCCCGGCGGCATGCGCCGGCCATGATTCTGGCCGGCGACCTCAATGTCGCGCCGGGGGAAAACGATGTCTGGTCGCACCAGAAGCTGCGCCGGTCAATCGGCCACACCGCAACTGAAATCCAGCGGCTGAACCGGGTCCAGGCAACCCGCAACTGGATCGACATCGCCCGGCGGACAACGCCGCCGGACAGAAAACTTTACAGCTGGTGGAGCTACCGCGCCCGCGACTGGCAGGCGCCGAATTGCGGCTGGCGGCTGGATCATATCTGGCTGACCCCCGCGCTGGCCGAGCGCTGCCCCAGCTTCGAGATTGTCCGCGCCGCGCGCGCCTGGCCGCGCCCGTCCGACCATGCGCCCCTGATCGCCCGCTTCCGGATTTAAGGGAATCAGGGAATCAGCTTGTAGCCGCCGGGAACCGTCAGCAACAGGCGGCTTTCCGACGGATTCGGCTCAATCTTCTGGCGCAGGCGATAGATGTGGGTTTCCAGCGTGTGGGTGGAAATGTCGGAGCGATAGCCCCAGACCTCGTGGAGCAGGATGGTGCGCGAGACCGGCTTTTCCCCGGCCCGGTAAAGATATTTCAAAATCGCGGATTCCTTTTCGGTCAGGCGGATTTTGCGCCCGTCCTCGTTGCTCAGCTGCTTGGCGCCGGGGCGGAAGGTGAAGGGGCCGATCTTGAAGACCGCATGTTCATTTTGCTCATGCTGGCGCAGATGGGCGCGCAGGCGCGCAAGCAGAACCCCGAAGCGAAAAGGTTTGGTGATGTAGTCATTGGCGCCCGAATCCAGCCCCAGGATGGTGTCCGCCTCGCCGTCGGCGGCGGTCAGCATCACCACCGGCATTTTCATGCCCTGGCGGCGCAGGGTGCGGCAGGCTTCGCGCCCGTCCATGTCGGGCAGATCGACGTCGAGCAGGACCAGGTCGATCTGGTTGCCCTGCAGATTCCTCATGCCGGAGGCCGCATCGGGCGCCGGGATCAATTGAAATTCCTCATGGAGGGCAAATTGTTCGGCCAGGGTTTCGCGCAGATCGTCGTCGTCGTCGACCAGCAAGATTTTTTTCTCTGAACTCATTTACTCTGATCTCTGGGGGTCGGTGGTCTCTGGAGATTTATGGCGTGATGCGGGGTTTCATGGGGCATGGGTGGGATTATGCGCCGGTCCGGCTTCAGCCTGTCTCTTCCCGCCCCGTGAAGGGCGC
Organism: Alphaproteobacteria bacterium; assembly: GCA_965204775.1. Taxonomy (GTDB): domain Bacteria; phylum Pseudomonadota; class Alphaproteobacteria; order JAPOUT01; genus CBDBFH01. The sequence goes on along the minus strand of CBDBFH010000011.1, from coordinate 66,332 downwards.
GAGTATATAATCGCATGGAGAAAAAATCGCGCCCCCTCACAAGTTTTTGATCACGGCGCGCCCGCGCCGGGAACAAAGGGCGGCCAGAGTTGGAGCTTCGATGATCCGCATCTGTCTTGAGCATATTAATGTTCGCGCGCGCCGGAGAGGCGCAGGGCAGCTGTTTTTCGGAGGGCGCATGTTTGCCTGCGCTTTGGGCCGGTCCGGGATCGCGCAGGCCAAGCGCGAGGGTGATGGCGCGACTCCGGCGGGAGTCTTCGCCTTGCGGCAGGTCTTCTACCGGCCTGAGCGAATCGCCCGGCCCCGAACCGGGCTGCAACTGCAGCCGATCCGGCCCGCCGATCAATGGTGCGAGGATCCGGCCCACCCGGCCTATAACCGCCTGATGCGCCGGCCTGCGGGCGCGGGTGCGCCGGAGCGGTTGCGGCGCGCCGATCCGCTTTATGATGTTTTCGCGGTGATCGGCCATAATGACGCGCCGGTGCGCAAGGGCCGGGGCAGCGCGATTTTCCTACATATCGCCCGGCCCGGCCTGTCGCCGACCGAGGGCTGCATCGCCCTGCGGCGAACCGATCTGCTCTGGCTGCTGGCGCGCTGCGGCCGGCGCACCCGAATCCGGATCATCCCGCCGCTCCCGAAGGGCGCGGGCCGAACAGGGCGCGCCCGATCCTGACATGGCTTGCTCCGAGCATGATTGCGGTCTCGAAATCCTCGCTCATCCCCATGCTGAGCGCGGGCAGACGGTTGGCGTGGGCCAGTTTATCGAGAAGGGCGAAATAGGGGGCCGGGTTGCGCCCCTGCGGGGGCAGGCCCATGAGGCCTTCGACGGCCAGGCCCAAAGTGCGGCAAAGCGCGAGGAACGATTCAAGAGCGGCGGGGGCCAGGCCCGATTTTTGCGGCTCCTCGCCGATATTGACCTGAACGAAGAGACGGGGGAAGGGGCGCGGGGGCGGGCCGCCGCCGGAAGCATGGGCAGCGCGGGCCTCGGCGAGCGCATGGGCAAGGCGCGGGCGGTCGAGAGTCTGGATAACATCGAACAGCTCTATGGCGGCGCGCGTCTTGTTGGTCTGCAAGGGTCCAATCAGATGGAGTTCCAGACCGGCAAAGCGGCGGCGCAAATCCGGCCATTTCTTCCGGGCTTCCTGAACGCGGTTTTCGCCGAAAACCCTGTGTCCGGCGCGCAAAAGGGGGATAATCTGTTCCGGCGGGAAGGTTTTGGCGGCCGCGACCAGCGTGATCTCGCCGGGCCGGCGGTTTGCCTCGCGGGCGGCGCGGGCGATTCGGGCAAGAAGTTGCGCATGGCGCGCGGGGCTGGCGGGAGAAGATTCTTGCATCAGCTGCGCCTGCGGCTATTCCTGCGGCAATGCTTGAGATAAGGAGCGCGCGCGCCGGGCCGCCGCCGCTGCCCCCCCTGCTTGCGATGAGCGCGGGGGTGCGCCCGGATCCGGTTTTTCGCCTGGCGCGCGGCCTTGCGCCGGGCTGCGGCTTGATCTTGCGCCACTACCGGATGGACGCGGGCGGGCGGGCGAAACTGGCCCATGATCTTGCCGCCGTCTGCCGGGCGGGCGGGATTCGCCTGCTGATCGGGGGCGACCCGAAACTGGCCGGGGCGGTCGGCGCGCAGGGCGTGCATTATCCGGAAGGCCTCCTGCGCCGGGCCGGGCGGCTGCGGCGCGGCGCGGTCCGGCCCGGTTGGGTCCGGCCCGGCTGGCTGATCACGGCGGCGGCCCATTCCAGCGCCGCCGCGCGCCGGGCCGAGCAGGCCGGGGCCGATGCGGTCTTGCTCTCGCCCATCTTCCCGACTCCCTCCCACCCCGGCGCCGCCGGGCTGGGTCTGATGCAATTGGCGCATATCTGCCACAGGGCGCGCCTGCCCGTCTATGCGCTGGGCGGGATCCGGACCCCGGCACAGGCGCGGGCCTGTCTTCACGCCGGGGCGGCGGGGCTGGCCGGACGGCGCATGTTTTTGTGAGACACCCGGCGCGCCGCCGGACACCCCCTCCCGCCAAAGGCCTGCGGCGCGCCGGTCTTGATCCGGCGGCGGCTTCATGGTCTAGACTAGGCCCGGCGCAAAGACCGGCCCGCCCGGAATCTGCCTGTCGTCAACCGGAATCCCGGAGGCTTTCCCGCCATGCAAGACTTTCTGCGCCCGCGCGCGGGCTTTGCGGCAGGCCGGGCGGCGGGCGCGCTGGCGCTGGCCGGGGCGCTGGCCTTGACCAGCGCCTGCGCCGGGCGCGGGTTGTCCGGTCCGGCCCCGGCGGACGCCGCCGCGCCCGGCGTCAATGCGCTGCTCTGGCGCGCGGCGCTGGATGTGATTCAGCCGCTCCCCCTGCGGCAGGCCGACCGCCGGGCCGGGGTGATCATCAGCGACTGGCGGGCGAGCCAAGACGCGCCCGATGAGCGGTTTCAGATGACGATCTATATTCTCGACTCGCGCCTGCGGGCCGATGCGGTGCGGGTGGCCCTGTTCCGGCAGGAGCGCCGGGGCGGCAACTGGCGCGATGCGGCGGCCAGCCCGGACGCGGCCCGGGCGCTGGAAGATGCGATTTTGACCCGCGCACGGGGCTTGCGCCTGGCCGCCGGGGCGGGGGGAAACTGAGCGGAGCGCCGGGCGGGCCGCGAAGGGCGGGGTTTGGCGCGCATCTCATGTCCGGCTACGATCCGCAAAAACACGAGCCTCATTGGCAGAAGGTCTGGGCCGAGCGGGCCTGTTTTCGCGCCGCCGATCCGGATGAAAAAGATTCCGCTCCCAAATGTTACGTCCTTGAGATGTTTCCCTATCCTTCGGGGCGGATTCATGTCGGTCATGTGCGCCTTTATACGATGGGCGATGTTCTGGCCCGCTACAAGCGGGCGCGCGGCTTCAATGTTTTGCACCCGATGGGCTGGGACGCCTTTGGTCTTCCGGCGGAGAATGCGGCGCGCGCGCATGGCGTCCACCCGGCGCGCTGGACGCGGGACAATATCGGCCATATGCGCGCGCAGTTGCAGCGTCTGGGCTTTTCGTTTGACTGGTCGCGTGAATTTGCGACCTGCGACCCCGATTACTGCAAGCACCAGCAAAATCTGTTTCTGGATTTTCTGGAGCGCGGGTTTGTCGCGCGCAAGCAGGCCGAGGTCAACTGGGACCCGGTCGAGGAGACGGTTCTGGCCAATGAGCAGGTGATCGACGGGCGGGGCTGGCGGTCGGGGGCGGTGGTGGAGCGGCGGCGGCTGACGCAATGGTTTTTGGAGATTTCGCGCATGGCGCAGGAGTTGCTGGACGGGCTGGACGGGCTGGCGCGCTGGCCGGAGAAGGTTCGCCTGATGCAGAAGAACTGGATCGGGCGCTCGCAGGGCGTGGCGTTCGGCTTTGAGCTGACCGGAAAGACGAGGGCCGGGCGCAGACTGGAGGTGTTTACGACCCGGCCTGATACGTTGTTCGGGGCGAGTTTTTGCGCGCTGGCGCCCGATCATCCGCTGGCGCGGGAGGCGGCGCGGGAGGACCGGGAACTGGCGCGCTTTCTGGAGGAGTGCGGGCGGGGGGGCGGGAAAGCCGCCGGGCCGGAGGCGGAGGAAAAGCGCGGACGCCGCCTGCCGGTGCAGGCGGTTCACCCCTTTGTCGAAGGGCGGCTTTTGCCGGTCTACGCGGTGAATTTCGTCTTGATGGATTACGGGACCGGAGCGATTTTCGGCTGCCCGGCGCATGACCAGCGCGATCTGGACTTCGCCCGCCGGGAGGGCCTTCCGGTGCGGGCGGTGATTTTTCCGCCCGGCGCAGAGGCGGATTTCCAGATCGGCGAAAGCGCTTATACCGGGGAGGGGTTTGTGCGCAATTCCGATTTTTTGGACGGCATGAGCGCCAGCCAGGCGGGCGAAGAGGTCATCCGCCGCCTGGAGGCGCAAGGCCGCGGGCGGCGCGAGATCAGCTGGCGCTTGCGCGACTGGGGCATTTCGCGCCAGCGCTATTGGGGCTGTCCGATTCCGGTGATTCATTGCAAGGCCTGCGGCGCGGTTCCGGCGCGGCGCGGCGATCTTCCGATTACGCTGCCCGAAGACGTCCGCTTTGACGTCAAGGGCAATCCGCTGGACGCCCATCCCAGCTGGAAGCACGCGGCCTGCCCGGCCTGCGGCGGCGCGGCGGCGCGCGAGACCGACACGTTCGATACGTTTGTCGATTCGTCCTGGTATTTCGCGCGTTTTTGCGCGGCCTCCGCCCAGCGCCCGACCGATCCCAAAGCCGCCGCCTACTGGCTTCCGGTCGACGAATATCTGGGCGGGGTCGAACATGCGATTTTGCATCTTCTCTATGCGCGCTATTTTGCCCGGGCCATGCGGCAAAGCGGCCATCTGCCGGTTGACGAACCCTTCGCCGGCCTTTTCACGCAGGGCATGGTGCGCCACGAAACCTATCAGGACGCGGACGGCAGCTGGCTTTCGCCCGACGAGGTGATCGCCGAAGGAGGCCGGGCGCGCAAACCCGGCGGCGGCGCGGTGCGAATCGGGCCAAGTGAAAAAATGTCGAAGTCGAAGCGCAACGTCGTCTATCCTGACGCCTTCGTCGAGACTTACGGGGCCGACGCGGTGCGCTGGTTCATGCTGTCCGACTCGCCCGCCGAGCGCGATATCATCTGGTCGGCGGGGGGAATCGAAGGGGCGGCGCGTTTTGTCCAGCGCGTCTGGCGTCTGGTCGATCTTCATGGCCCGCGCCCGGCCCGCAAGACCAGGGGCGCGGGGGGGGAGAGGTTGCGCATGGCCGCCCATCGCGCGCTGGCCGGAGTTACCGGCGACATTGAAGCGCGCGGCTTTAACCGGGCGGTCGCCCGGATTTATGAGCTGGTCAATCTGTTGAGCGCGGCGCAGCCCGGGGAGTCGGGCAGCGCGGGCCTGCGCGAGGCGCTGGACCTGCTGGTCTTGATGATCGCGCCGATGTGCCCGCATCTGGCCGAGACCTGCTGGCGGCGGCTGGGTCATCAGACGCTGGCGGCGCAAACGCCCTGGCCGCAAGCCGAAGCCGCGCTGCTCGCCCGCGCGACGATCCGGCTGGCGGTTCAGGTCAACGGCAAGCGGCGCGGCGAGATTGAACTGGCCGCGCAGGCCTCGCGCGGCGAGGCCGAGGCGGCGGCGCTCGACCTGCCCGCCGTGCGCCGCGCGCTGGAAGCGGCGCAGACCCCCGCCCCGCGCAAAGTTATCGTCGTGCCGGGGCGAATCGTCAATGTCGTGGTTTAAAACATTGCGGGCGAACCGGCTCCGGGCCGGCGCGGCGGGCATTGTGCTTTTGGCGGGCGGCTGCGGGTTCCGCCCGCTTTACCTGCCGCTGGACGACCGGCCCGACATCCGCGCGCAGCTGCGCGGGATTGAAATCGCAACCCCGGCGACCGGGGCGGGCGATATTCTCAAGCAGCAACTGGTGCGCCGCTTCGGGGCGGGCGGCGCGAAGAGCGCCCGGCTGGTGATCGCGCTCACTCTGGACGAGCGCGACGTGCTGATCCGCCGCGACGCCAAAGTCACCCGGCGCAGTTTCATTCTCTCGGCGCGCTATCATCTGGAGACGCCGGGCGGGGCGGACGGGGCGGCGGCGGTGCGCCAGGACTGGACCGGGCGCAGCCGGGCGGCGGCCTCTTATGACCGGATCGCCTCCGAATTCGCCAATGTGACGGCGCGCCAGAATGCGCGGGCGCGGGCGATGCGCATTCTGGCCGAGGATATCGGCGCGCGGGTGGCGGGCTTTCTCCACCGGCAGGCGGCGCAGGCGCAGACCGGCGACCGGCCATGAAGCTGCGCCCGCGCGAGATCGAAGCCTTCCTCCGCGACCCGCCGCCGGGGTTGCGCGCCGCCTTGATCTATGGCCCCGATGCAGGTCTGGTCCGCCTGCGGGGCCGGGCGCTGGCCAGCCGGATCGCCGGAGAGGACAATGATTTTCGCCACCGGCGGCTTTCCCCGGAGGCGCTGGCGGAGAATCCTCATCTTCTCGCGCAAGAGGCGGCCAGTCCGGTTCTGGGCGGCGGGCGGGCGGCGATTCGGGTAAGCGGGGCCGAGGAGAAGGCGGCCCGGGCGCTGGAAGAGCTTTTGCGAACGCCTCAAAACTCTCAGGAGGACGGGGTGGTGATCCTGGAGGCGGGGCCGCTTGCGCCGCGCTCGAAATTGCGGCAACTGGCCGAGCGGGAAAAAGCTTGCGCGGCGCTGGCCTGCTATGCCGACAGCCCGGCGCAGCTGGCGCAATTGGCGCGCAGCCGCCTGCGCGCGCGCGGTTTGACCATCGATCCCGGCGCGCTGGAGTTTTTGGTCGGTCGGCTGGGGGCGGATCGCGGGGTTTCGGAAAGCGAGATTGAAAAGCTGATTCTTTATTGCGGCGGCTTCGGGCCGCATGAAGGGCAAAAGACGATCAGTCTGCAGATGGTCGAGGCCGCGACCGGCGACGGCGGCATGAGCGGGATTGAGGATGCGGTCTATGCCTGCGCCGGCGGCGAGATGGCCGGGCTGGGCCGCGCGCTCGCCCGGCTGGAGGGCGGCGGGGTCAGTCCGGCGGCGCTGATCGCCGCCGCGCAACGTCATTTTCAGCGCCTCTATTTCGCCGCCGGCGAGCAGGCGCAAGGCCGCTCAGCCGAGGAGATCGCCGCCGGATTCAGGCCGCCGCTTCACTTTTCCCGCGTCCCGCCCTTTGTCCGCCAATGCCGGGTCTGGCCGCAGGCGCGCGCGGCGGCGGCCTGCCGGGCGCTCTGGCAGACGGCGGCGGCCCAGCGCCGAACCGGCGCGCCCGGACAGACGCTGGCCCATCAGGCTCTGTTTGCGCTGGCGATTTACGCCCGGCGGCGCACTCACCGCCCGCCGGGTGCGCCCGGCGGGGCGGGGGGGCGGGAAAGCCGCCGGGCCAGATCTTCCAGCTGATCCAGACCGCGCCAAGCGATGCGCAACTCCCCTCCGCCCCGGCGCGCAACCAGACGCACAGGCAGGCCCAGTTGCCCGGAAAGGCGCTGCGCAAAGTCGCGCGCGGCCAGATCGGGCGCCCCCGCCCGGTTTTTGGCCCCGGCGCTTTTCCCCCCCGCCGCGCTTTGCGCGAGCCTCTCGGTCTGGCGAACATTGAGGCCGCGCGCCAGCACGGCGCGGGCCAGCGCCTCCGGGTCCGGCGCGGCCAAAAGCGCGCGGGCATGGCCGGCAGACAATCGCCCCTCCTCGATCATCCGCAAGAGCGGGGCGGGCAGGGCGAGCAGGCGCACCATATTGGCGACATAGGCGCGGCTTCGGCCCAGCGCGCGGGCGATTTCTTCCTGACTATGGCCGAAGTCGCGGCGCAGGCGGTCGAGGGCGCGGGCTTCTTCGACCGGGGTAAGGGCGGCGCGCTGCAGATTTTCGACCAGCGCGATTTCGAGCGCCTCTTGATCCGAAACCTCGCGGATGACGACCGGCACCTTATGCAGCCCCGCCTTTTGCGCGGCGCGGAAGCGGCGCTCCCCGGCGACAATTTCATAGAGATTCGCCGCGCGCGGGCGCACCAGAATCGGCTGAACCAGACCTTGCGCGGCCAGCGAGCGGGCGAGTTGGGCGATCTCCTCTTCGCCGAAATGCCGCCGCGGCTGAAACGGGCCGGGGCGCAAAAAGGCCAGCGGCACTTCACGCAACGTCTGGCGCAGACCGGCGGCGGGCGGCGGCGCAACGCCCGGCGCGGCGGCGGGGCGGGCCAGATCGCCCAGAAGATCGGACAGACCCCGGCCCAAAGCCCGGCGCGCAGAATTGGCAACAGGATTCCGGCTCATGAGCGATTCATGTGAGATTCATGGGAGATGTTCCCCGACGCCACGCGCGGCAACGCCATGCGTGACCGCCGCGCGCGCGGTTTCGGCGCAAGCCGCCGGGCCGCGAGTCTTGATGCGGCTGTGCCGGTCGAGGATTTCTCCGGCCAGTTCCAGATAGGCGCGGCTGCCGGCGCAGTCGCGATCATAGAGCAGGGCCGGCTTGCCATGCGAGGGGGCCTCGGACAGGCGGACATTGCGCGGGATCATGGTCCGGTAGACCTGCGCCCCCAGATGGGCGCGGACATCTTCGGCGACTTGCGCAGACAGGCGATTGCGCCGGTCGAACATGGTCATCAAAACGCCATGGACGGCCAGCGCCGGATTGAGGGAGGCGCGGGTCTGTTCGACCGTGCGCAGAATCTGGCTTAACCCTTCCAGGGCGAAGAATTCGCATTGAAGGGGGATCAGGAGCCAGGGCAGGGCGGCAAGGGCATTGATCGTCAGAAGGGAGAGGCCGGGCGGACAATCGGCGAAAATCCACTCCGGTCCATCCGGGCCGTCCGGCAAGCGCGCCAGCGCGGCGCGCAAGGCATGGGCCGGGGCGGGGAGAGCGGCCAGATCACGCTCGACGGCGAGGAGGTCGTCGCAGGCCGGGATGACGGTCAGACCCGGTATGACCGAGGGACGGACGACCTCCTGCGGGGCCGCGCCCTGCAGGAAATCGCCGGAAGAGGGGCGGCGCTGACCGGCCTCGAAGCCCAGTCCGGTGCTGGCGTTGCCTTGCGGATCAAGATCGATCAGGAGGACTTTCCGGCCCGCCGCCGCCAGACCGGCGGCCAGATTGACCGCGGTCGTGGTCTTGCCGACTCCGCCCTTCTGATTGACGACGGCCATCCATGTTCTCCGCTCCGGTGCGACCGGTGCGACCGGTGCGACCGGTCCGACCGGGGGGGCGGACGGCGCGTCCTGGTCAAGGGATTCTTCAGGCGCTGACACGAGGCTCCAGACCCCTCACCTTCAAGATGACCGCTTTCGGATCGGTGCGGCTTTTGATTCGCTCACTCCTGATTCTCCAATCTCTTTGCGCCTGCGTCAATTCCCGTGACAGGCCCCGGCCTTTGTGGAAAAGGGCGATGGTCGGGGGGCCGAAAAAGGGCCGGGCCAAAGCGAGCAGGCGCGGCAGGGGCGCGAGCGCGCGGGCGGTGATGACGTCGGGGGGCGGGGCGGGGGCGGCCTGCTCGGCGGGCGCGCATTCGACTTGCGCGGCGGCGGCGGTCATGCGGATCGCCTCGCGCAAAAAGGCGGCTTTGCGGCGGTTGCGCTCAATCAGGCGGACCTGCGCGCCGGGCCGGTGGCGGAGGAGGATGGCGACGACCAGACCGGGAAAGCCTGCGCCGCTTCCCAGATCAAGCCAGTTGCGCGCCTGCGGGGCGAGGGCGGGAAGCTGGGCGGAATCGAGAATATGCCGGGTGCGAATCTGAATCAGGTCGCGCCGGGAGAGCAGATTGAGGCGCGCCCCCCAGATTTGCACGAAGTCCTCATAGGCTTCCAGCCGGGCCAGTGTTTCATGTGAAACATCCAGCCAGTCCGGCCAGGGCGGGGCCGGGTCAAGCCGGGGAGCGGAGGCGGCGGGCATGGACGAGCAGGGCGGCCAGCGCGGCGGGGGTGACGCCCTCGATCCGGGCGGCCTGGGCCAGATTGGCCGGACGGCGCGCGGCCAATTTCTGCCGCGCTTCCGCCGAAAGGCCGTCCAGCGCCGCGTAATCCAGTCCGGCGGGCAGTTTGAGCGCCTGATCGCGCCGCAAGGCGCGAATGTCGGCCTCCTGGCGGGAGAGATACCCGGCATAGAGCGAGTCGATGACGATCTGTTCGGCGGCGCGCGCCGACAGGCGCGCCAATTGCGGCCAGAGCGCTTGCGCCTTGCGCCAGCCCATCCCCGGCAGGGCGAGAAGTTCGGACAGGTTGCGCCGTCTTCCGTCCTGATTGACTTTCAGGCCCCGGGCGCGGGCCTGTTTTGGGGAGAGGCGCAAGTCTTGCGCCAAGTTGCGCGCCTCGTCCAGTTCGGCGGCAAATTTGCGCCAGCGCCGGGCGCGGGCCGGGCCGACGCAGCCCAAACCGATTCCGGCGGGGGTGAGACGCTGATCGGCATTGTCGGCGCGCAGGCTCAGGCGGTATTCGGCTCGCGCCGTCAACATGCGATAGGGTTCGCTGACCCCGCGGGTGATCAGGTCTTCGATCAAAACGCCGATATAGGAGCGGGAGCGGTCGCACAGAAAGGCGGCGCGCCGCCCGGGCGGCGCGCCACCGGCGGCCTGCGCCGCATCAAGGCCCGCCGCCAGCCCCAGCGCCGCCGCCTCTTCATAGCCGGTCGTGCCGTTGATCTGACCGGCAAGATAAAGGCCGGGCAGTTTCCGGACCTCAAGGCCTGCGGTCAGTTCGCGCGGATCAATATAGTCATACTCAATCGCATAGCCGAATTGCACAATCCGCGCCCTTTCCAGACCGGGAATGGTGGCCAGAAACTTTTTTTGAACCGCTTCGGGCAGCGCGGTCGAAATCCCGTTGGGATAGATCGCCGGATCGTCGCGGCCCTCCGGCTCCAGGAAAATCTGGTGATGGGTCCGCCCGGCAAAGCGGGCGATTTTGTCCTCAATCGAGGGGCAGTAGCGCGGGCCGGTGCTTTCGATCTGCCCGGAATAGATCGGCGAGGCGCGCAGATTTTCTTCGATCACGGCATGGGTTTGCGGCGTGGTCCGGGTCAGGCGGCAGACCATCTGGCGCGCCGGAATGCTCCGGGTCATGAAGGAGAGCGCAACCGGCTGCGCATCGCCGGGCTGGGGGGCGAGGGCCGCCCAGTCTATCGTCCGCCCGTCCAGCCGGGGCGGCGTCCCGGTCTTGAGGCGGCCCAGTTTCAGCCCCAGTTCATAAAGCTGCCCGGACAGGCCCAGCGCCGGCCCCTCGCCGATTCGCCCCGCCGGGAAGTTGCGCGCCCCGATATGGATGCGCCCGCGCAAAAACGTCCCCGTAGTCAAGACGACCGCCCGGCTGCGAAAGACCCGCCCCTTTTCGTCGGCGACTCCGGCGCAGCGCCCTTTTTCAATCAACAATTTTTCGGCGGCGCCTTCCCATACGTCAAGATTCGCCTGCTGCGCCAGCGCCAGCCGCATGGCGCGGGCATAGCGCCGCCGGTCGGTCTGCACCCGCGGCCCGCGCACCGCCGGGCCGCGGCTGCGATTCAGAAGGCGGAAATGCAATCCGGCCCGGTCGGCCACCCGCCCGATCAGGCCGTCCAGCGCATCGACCTCGCGCACCAGATGGCCCTTGCCGACCCCGCCGACCGCCGGATTGCACGACAAGGCTCCGATCGTTGCGCGTCTGTGAGTCAAAAGCAGGGTGCGCGCCCCCAGCCGGGCGCTGGCCGCGGCGGCCTCGCAGCCGGCATGACCGCCGCCGACCACGATTACGTCAAATGCGTCCTCACCCACCGCCAGCCTCGCATATGTTCTCCATAAAATGTGCGCCGCATAAAGCGTGTTTCACATGAAACATTTTTCTCCCGCTCATTTGGCCCATTTATTTGCCCCACCTATTTGCCGATGCAAAACTGGGCGAAGAGGCGCTCCAGCATATCCTCTACATCGACCTGGCCGGTGATTCGGCCCAGCGCACGCAAAGCGAGGCGCAGATCTTCGGCGATCAGTTCGGGCAGACGGGCGCGCGGTTGTCCTTCGAGAACGCGGCGCAGCGCCCCGGCGGTCTCGGCCAGCGCCTCGCGGTGGCGGGCGCGGGTGATCAGAGGGTCTTCTTCGGCCTGCCGGGCCTGAATCGCTTCGATCAGGGCTTTTTTGAGCGCGCCCAGCCCGGCCCCGGTCCGGGCCGAAACCGCCAGAACGCCCGGCTCCGGCGGGGGCGGGGCGAGATCAATCTTGTTGCAGACCAGAAGGTCGCCCGCCCGCGCCGGGCGCAGGCGGGCGGGCGCATCAGAGGCGTAGACGATCAGGCGCAGATCGGCGCTCCGGCTCGCGGCGCAGGCCCGGCGGACGCCTTCAGCCTCAATCGAGCCGGGCCGGGCGTCGCGCAGACCCGCCATATCGCTCAAGACGACCGGATAGCCGTCGAGGTCAAGCGCCGCGTCAAGAATGTCCCGCGTCGTCCCGGCCTGTTCGGAGACAATCGCCGCCTCGCGCTCCAGAAGGGCATTGAGCAGACTGGATTTGCCGACATTGGGTGCGCCGGTGATCGCAACCCGGATCCCTTCGCGCAGCCTTTCGCCCCAGGCGCGGTCGTCGAGATGGGCGGTTATCTCGTCGAAAACCTCCCTGACTGAGCCATTTCCGGTATGACCGGTCTGACCGGAAGCGGTCATACCTTCGCCTTCTTCGGGGAATTCCAGTCCGGCCTCGTGCCGGGCGAGGTCGCTCAGGAGGCGGCTGCGCCAGGTTTCACATTTCTCGCCGAAGACGCCGCGCATCTGCCGCAGGGCCTGACGGCGCTGGGCGGCGGTTTGCGCGGCGACCAGATCGGCCAGCCCCTCGGCCTGGAGGAGGTCCAGTTTGCCGTTCAAAAAGGCCCGGCGCGAGAACTCCCCGGCCCGCGCCAGACGCAGACCCGGCAGCGCCGCCAGCGCGTCCAGCAGACCGGCGATCACCGCCGGGCCGCCATGAAGGTGGAGTTCGGCCATATCCTCGCCGGTAAAACTTTCCGGTCCGGCGAAGCGCAAGACCAGCGCCGCGTCCAGAAGCTCGCCGCCGGGGGCATAAAGCCGCCGCGCCTGGGCGCGGCGCACCGGCGGCAGCGGCCCGGCCAGCAACTGCCCCAGCGCCGCGCCGGCGCGCGGGCCGGAGAGGCGAATCACCGCGATCCCCGCCCGGCCCGGCGCAGTCGCCGGGGCATAGATCGTTGCCGCGCCTGCCTCCGGGTGGCGGTCCGACTCCGGACGGAGGCCCACCGCCTCGCCTTTTTCCGCTTGACCGGTCATGCGTAATTTGCGGGTCTGGCCGGGCGCGTCCATCATCATCCTTTACATTCCTTGGGACCTAGCGGGCATGACAGGCAATCGGCTGGCGGGCGAAACCAGCCCCTATCTTCTTCAGCATAAGGACAATCCCGTCCATTGGCAGCCCTTTGCGCCCGCCGCCTTCGCCGAGGCGCGCCAGCGCGGCTGTCCGGTCCTGCTCTCCAGCGGCTATGCCGCCTGCCATTGGTGTCATGTGATGGCGCATGAAAGTTTCGAGGATGAGGCGACCGCCCGTCTGATGAACGCCCATTTCGTCTGCGTCAAGCTCGACCGCGAGGAGCGGCCCGATATTGACCGGATTTATATGCGCGCGCTTCAGATGATGGGCCAGCCCGGCGGCTGGCCTTTGACCATGTTTCTGGACGCGGCGGGGCGGCCCTTTTGGGGGGGCACGTATTTTCCCAAAACGGCGGGCTTGGGCCGCCCCTCTTTCGCCGACATCCTGCGGGAGGTGGCGCAGGTCTATGCGCAGCGGCGTGAGGAGATTTTCGCGCAAGGCGGCAAGATCGCCGCCGCGCTGGCGCAGGCGCTGGACTCGCACCGCCCCGGCGGGGCCGCGTCCGGCGGCGCGGCGCCCGAACGGGCCGAGTCCGGCGGCGCCACGCCCGAACGGGCCGCGCCCGGACGGGCCGCGCAGATGATTGCGCAGATGATCGACCCGGAGTTCGGGGGAATTTCCGGCGCGCCCAAATTTCCCAATACCGAACTCCTGCGCCTTTTGTGGCGGGCGGGTTTGCGCGAGAAGCGGCCCGATTATGGGAGAGGCGTTTTGCGCTCTTTGGAGATGATGTGCCGGGGCGGGATTTACGATCATCTGGGCGGCGGCTTTGCCCGCTATTCGACCGATGCGCGCTGGCTGGCCCCGCATTTTGAAAAGATGCTTTATGACAACGCGCTTTTGATTGATTTGTTGTGCGAGGTCTGGCGCGGCTGCGCCTCTCTGGAGAGCGGGGCGGGACGGCGGCTTTTGGCGTGGAGCCTGGAAGAAACCGCGCAGTGGGTTTTGCGCGAAATGCAGACGCCGGAGGGCGGCTTTGCCTCCTCGCTGGACGCGGATTCGGAAGGGGAAGAGGGGCGCTTTTATGTCTGGCGGGCGCAAGAGATCGAACAGATTCTGGGCGGCGAGGCGGCGGCATTCGCCCGCGCCTATGATGTGCAGGCGCAGGGCAATTGGGAAGGGAAGACAATTTTGAACCGGCTGGCTTCCGGGCCGGATTTGGGCGCGGAGCAAGAGCGCCGTCTGGCGCAGGCCCGCGCCCGGCTTTTGGCGGCGCGGGCGGGGCGGGTGCGCCCGGCCTGTGACGACAAGGTTTTGAGCGACTGGAACGGGTTGATGATCGCGGCGCTGGCGCAGGCGGCGGTGTGTTTCGCCCGGCCTGACTGGCTGGCGGCGGCGCGGCGCGCCTTTGACTTTATCGCCGGGCGGATGACCGATCCGCAGGGGCGGCTGGCCCAGTCCTGGCGCGGGGTTTTGGGGCGCGCCCCGGCCTGCGCCGACGGCTATGCCAATATGATTCGCGCCGGACTGATTTTGTTCGAGCTGACCGGCGAAGCGCGTTGTCTCCGGCAGGCGCAGCGCTGGCTGGCCGCCTTTGATGGGCATTATCTGGACGCGCAGGCCGGGTCTTATTTTTTCACCGCCGATGATGCGCCTCTGCTGATCGCGCGCGCCCGCGTGATTGCCGATGATGCGGCGCCGGCGGCCAACGGCCAGATGATCGAGGTTTTCGCCCGGCTTCATCATGTAACCGGAAAGCCCGTATTTCGCGAGCGGATGGAGCGTCTGGCCGGGAGTTTCTCCGGGCTGCCGGAAGCGCAATGGCCCGCGATGGCGACCTATCTCAATGGCTGCGAGTTTGCCGAAAACGCCGCCCAGATAACGATCTGCGCCGACGGCGCGGCGGAGCGGGGTTTTCTGGAGGCGGCGTTTGCTTCCGGCTGGCCGCACCGGACGATCCGGCGCGAAGCGTCCGGGGTGGACCGGGATTTACCTGACTCTTATGCGCTGGTCTGTTTCGGGACGCGCTGTTTGGCCCCGCTTCGCACACCCGAAGCGCTGGCGAAGACGCTTGCTTCCGGGGGCTGATTTTGGGGCAGTGGCGGCAATCAGGGGATCAAGGGGGCCCCCCCCGTGCCCCCTTATTTTCTACTCAGCCGTATAGATTGAGCGCCTCGGGCGGGCCAGAATCCGATTCACCATCGGGATAAAAGCCTCCAGCGGCATGGTGTCATAGCCCGGGTCGAAGGCGTTTTGATCAAACTGGTGACAGAACTTCGCCGTATATTCGAAATGCGGGTGGCCGCGAAATTGCTCGCGCATGTCGCGGTCCAGCCCCAAATGATGAAAGAAATAGTAGCCCTGAAAAATCCCGTGCTTGTCGAGCATCCAGTGATTGCGCTCGCTGACAAAGGGTTTGAGCAGGGTCGCGCCCAGTTCGGCGTGGTTATGGGGGCACAAAGTGTCGCCGATGTCGTGGAGCAGGGCGCAGACCACATATTCCTCGTCCATCCCGGCGCGCCGCGCCAGCGTCGCCGACTGCAAAGAGTGGGTGAGCCGGTCAACCGCAAAGCCGCCATAGTCATTGTCCAAGAGTCTGAGATGGGCCAGCGCCCGCCCGGCCAGCCGGCCGTCGCTCATCCGGTGGGCCTGGGCAATCTTGCGCCAGTCCTCCGCCGTGCTTTCCGCCATGCTGCGGAATCCGGCCCGCTCCAAATCTGCCGCCGCGTCCATATTTTGCGCCCTCCTTATTTTACGTGTTCATCGAGTTGAAGAATTCGGGATTGTTCTTGGTCTGGCGCAATTTGCCCAGCAAAAACTCAATCGCGTCGACCACCCCCATCGGATTCAAAATCCGGCGCAGAACATAAATCTTCTGCAGGGCCGCCTTGTCGATCAGCAACTCCTCCTTGCGGGTTCCCGACTTCAAAATGTCGATTGAGGGAAAGACGCGTTTGTCGGCGACCTTGCGGTCGAGGACGATCTCGGAATTGCCGGTGCCCTTGAATTCCTCGAAGATGACCTCGTCCATCCGGCTGCCGGTGTCGATCAGGGCGGTGGCGATGATGGTCAGCGAGCCGCCCTCCTCGATATTGCGCGCCGCGCCGAAGAAGCGCTTGGGGCGCTGCAGGGCATTGGCGTCGACCCCGCCGGTCAGAACCTTGCCCGACGAGGGAACCACGGTGTTGTAGGCCCGGCCCAGGCGGGTGATCGAATCGAGCAGGATGACCACGTCGCGCCCGTGCTCGACGAGGCGCTTGGCCTTCTGGATCACCATTTCGGTCACCTGAACGTGGCGCGAGGCCGGCTCGTCGAAGGTCGAGGAGACCACCTCGCCCTTGACCGAACGCTGCATGTCGGTCACCTCCTCCGGGCGCTCGTCGATCAGGAGGACGATCAGATAGCACTCCGGATGATTGGCGGTGACCGAATGGGCGATGTTTTGCAGCAAAACCGTCTTGCCGGTGCGCGGCGGGGCGACGATCAGGGCGCGCTGGCCCTTGCCCAGCGGGGCGACGATGTCGATCACCCGCGCCGACAAATCGCGGTTGCGCGCCGGGGCGTCGCTTTCGACCTCCATCCCGATCTTGTCCTGCGGATAGAGCGGGGTCAGATTGTCGAAGTGAATCTTGCCGCGCGCCTGCGCCGGGGCGAAATTGATCTGCTGAATCCGGGCCAGCGCGAAATAGCGCTCGCCCTCGCGCGGGCGGCGAATCTCGCCTTCGACCGTGTCGCCGGTGCGCAGCGAGAAGCGCCGGATATGCCCCGGCGAGACGTAGATGTCGTCGGGGCCGGGCAGGTAATTCGACTCCGGCGCGCGCAGGAAGCCGAAGCCGTCCTGCAGGACCTCGATCACCCCCTCGCCGGCGATCTCGCCGCCGCGCTCGGCCAGCTGCTTCAAAATCGCGAACATCATGTCCTGGCGGCGCAGCGCGCTGGCGTTCTCGATTCCGATCTCGGCGGCATAGGCGAGAAGATCGGAGGGCGTCTTGGCTTTCAGGCTTTGCAGGCGGACCGGCGGCGGGGCCTCGGCCGGAGCCGGAGGCGCGGCGGGGATTTCTTCTTCTTTCGCTATATCCATGAGCGGAAAGGCTCCTTGAGGGGTTGTGAAAAGGGAGGGGGAAGGCCCGGCGCGGGGTCCGCGGGCCGGGAGCGAAAAAGGCAGCGAAGCCCCGAAGGGGGATCGCGATGGGGGCCCGCGCAAAAGTTTTCCGGGAAAAAGCGTCCCCCTGTCTCCCGCCCGGACTATAGGCGCAGGCCGGAAAAGTTTCAACAGGTTTTCGCAAGGGCCCCTAGAACGGGCGCACGACCGCCAGAATCACGACCAAAATCGTGATCAGAGGGGCGATTTCATTGATCCGGCGGTAGAAGAGGGGCGGGCGCATCGGGCCGTCCTGGGCGAATTGCCTCTGCCAGCGCATAAAAACTCCGTGAAGTGCGCTCAGCCCCAGGACGAGGGCCAGTTTGGCGTAAATCCAGCCCTGCGCCCAATCCACCGCGCCGGGCGCGGCCAGAAGCAAAAGGCCCGCTCCCCAGGCGGCCAGCATCGCCGGGGTGGCGATGATCTGAAGCAGGCGGCGCTCCATCACCTTGAAGGTCTGCGCCTGCGGCGACCCGGCCCCGCATTCGGCGTGATAGACGAAGAGCCGCGGCAGATAATAGAGCGCGGCCATCCAGAACATCACCGCGATTACATGAAATGCCTTGATCCACAGCTGGGCGGCGGCCAGAAACTCCATTGTTTTCAGCTCCGGGCCTCAAAATCCGGACAGGCACAGATGGCCCGGGGCGTCTTCCGGGCAAAGCAACGAGTCGCGCGCGCAGGCCGCGCGCACCTGTTCGGCCAGCGCGCCGATGAAGGCCGGATCGCAGCCGGGAGTCGGAACCCGCTCATAGACCGGAACGCCCGCCTCTTCGGCCAGCGCCCGGTATTCAATATCCAGTTCGACCAGAGTCTCGATATGTTCGCTGACGAAACTGATCGGGCAGACAACCAGACCCGTCTTGCGGGCCCCGGCGCGCCGGATCTCGTCGGGCGTCGCCGGGCCGATCCATTCCACCGGGCCGACCCGGCTTTGGTAGCACAGCGTCCAGGCGTTGCGCGCCAAGCCGCAGGCCTGCGCCAGCGCGGCGGCGTTCTGGCCGATCTGCTCCGGGTAGGGGTCGCCGTCTTCGACCACCCGGCGCGGCAGGCCATGGGCCGAAAAGAGAACGTGTAACTGCGCCGTCTTGCGGCGCGCGCGGGTCAAGGCTTCCTGCAGACGGCGCGCCTGGGCTGCGACCAGACCCGCCGCCTGCGGATAGCAGCACACCGCATGGACGCGAAGCGCCGCACCGGCGCGTTTTTGAGCCTGCCTCCAGTCATCAAAGGAAGACTGGGTCGTGGTCGTTGAGTAATGCGGGTAAAGGGGCAGGAGAACCAGTTCTTCAGCCCCCCATTGCACGGCGGCGCGCGCCGCTTCCAGCGCGCGCGGCGGCCAATAGCGCATGGCGACAAAGGCGCGGAAATCATGGGACCGGTCATCGGCGAGGCAGTGGGTCACGGCCTCAGCCTGCGCCCGGGTATTGGCCAGCAACGGAGAGCCGCCGCCCTCCATCAGCGCATAATTGCGCCGGGAAGATCCGGCCCGAAGCCATGCGATCAGCGCCGCCAAAGGCAGACGCACCAGGCCGGGCAGGCGTATGATCGCCGGATCGGAGAAAAGATTGCGCAAAAAGGGGCGCACATCCGCCGGGCCGTCCGGACCGCCCAGATTGAAAAGAATCACCGCGACTTTTTTTCTTGCGCCCTTCACCGCCCCGGCCTTGCCGTCTCCCGCACGAAGCGCACAAGATCGGCGACATGATCGGGAGGCGTGTGCGGCAAGATGCCATGACCCAGACCGAAAATATAGGGCCGCCCCCGCCAGGCCGAGATAATCTCGCCCGCCGCCTGATGGACCGGCGTGCCTCCGGAGGCCAGCAGATCCGGAGAAAGATTGCCCTGCACCGGCCCCAAGGGCATCAAAGCCTCGCGCACATAGCCGGTCCGCAGAGTGTGATCGACGCTTACGGCGGTCAGGCCGGTGCGGTGAAAGTAATCGGCGACCGCCTCCCCGGCGCCCTTCGCAAAGCCAATCACAGGAAGGGCGGGATGGCGCGCCTTGAGGTTTTCTACGATTTTGGCGGTTGGGGCAATGCACAGCCGGTCAAAGAGATCAGGGGGCAAGTCCCCGGCCCAGCTGTCAAAAATCTGAATCGCCTGCGCCCCGGCCAGAACCTGTTCGGACAGGCACGCGCTCACCGCCTGGGTCAACAAAGAAATCAGGCGGTCAAAATCATCGGGCTTCATGCGCGCCATGCGCAAGGCCGGAGCGCGGGAAGAGCCGCCCCCGACCATATAGGAGGCCAGCGTCCAAGGCGCACCGGCAAAGCCGATCAGCGCAGCCTCCTCGGGCAGGCGGGAACGTAAGACCCGGATCGTCTCATAGACCGGATCAAGTCTGGCGAGGCCCCGCAACGAAAGGCCGGCTATATCCCTGCTCTCCAAAGCCTCTAGAACCGGGCCGCGCGCTTCTTCAAAGCGCAAATTTTGGCCCAGCGCGAAGGGAATCAAAAGAATATCGGAGAACAGAATGGCTGCATCCAGCTCAAAGCGCCGAATGGGCTGAAGCGCAGCCTCGACGGTCAGATCAGGCGAGAGGCAGAAGCGCAGGAAATCAGGCTCTTTTTTGCGCAAGGCTTGGTACTCAGGTAGGTAGCGCCCGGCCTGACGCATAAACCAGATGGGGGGAGGCTCTTTTACTTTGCCCTCCAAGACCTGAAGGAGAGCGGGTCTTTTTTCTTCCTGTCTTTTGGAGGCCATTGCTTCCGCCTGTTTCTTCGTCCTTTGGTCTTCTTCTTCAATAAATATAGAAATGTTGTTGTTTGTTGCTGTATCTGTTTATTCGGGAGAAAAGGGGAGTTTTCCCGCGTTTTTCCCGCCTGGAACTCCAGACCTGTTGATTATAGGGAGGGAAAGGGAGAAGGCGGGGAAATTTCTTCGGCAAACCCGGTCGCGATAAGGTGAGATATATCCTGTGAATTGCGGGGACAGAAGATGGGAGGCTTGGGGCAAATGAGCATTGCCCTGGATATTCCCGCCAAAGCAATTCAGGGACGGCGGCGGCGGAGGATCATGTGAGCAGACGAGCACAAAAATGCGGCCTGCCGGTCCGCGCGCCGGGTCTTCACAGGATGATCCACATCAAGCGGGGCGGCGCGAGGCGCATATCATGCGGCACGATGTTTTTCATCTCCATCTGATTTCGGATGCGACCGGCGAGACGCTGAATGCGATCAGCCGGGCGGCCTGTGCGCGTTTTGTCGGCCTGTCGCCGGTCGAGCACGTCTATGCCCTGATCCGCTCGCCCCGCCATCTGAAGCCGGTGCTGGATGCCATCGCCGCCCAGCCCGGGCTGGTGATGTTCACGCTGATCGACGACGATCTGCGCGCCGAATTGGAGACTCGCTGCCGGGTGCTGGACCTTCCCTGCATCGCGGTTCTTGACTCGCCGATTCAGGCGATTTCGGCCTATCTGAGCGCGCCGCTGGCCGGGCGCGCCGGACGGCAGCATGACATGGACGCCGCCTATTTCAGAAAACTGGCCGCGCTCAACTACGCGATTGCCCATGACGACGGCCAGATGCTGGAGACGCTTGATCAGGCCGACGTAATTCTGGTTGGGCCCAGCCGGACCTCGAAGACTCCGACCTGCATTTATCTGGCCCAGCGTGGAATCAAGGCGGCGAATGTGCCGCTGGTTCCGGACCTGCCCGTCCCGCGCGCGCTGGAAGAGGCGGCCCGGCCCTTGATCGTCGGATTGAGCCTGAGTCCGGGCCGGCTGGTTCAGCTGCGGCGCACGCGCTTCCCCGAAGCCGAAGAGATGCGCACCGGCTCCTATGTCGAGCCGAACAAGGTCGCCGAGGAAACCCGCGCCGCCGCCCGGCTCTTCGCCCGCAAAGGCTGGCCGGTGATCGACGTGACCCACAGTTCGGTCGAGGAGACGGCGGCGGCGGTCCTCAATCTGGAGCGCGAAGCCCGCGAGGGCCGGACCCGCGAAGGCCCGCTATGAGCCGTCTGCCTCTGTCCGGCCCCCCCTTTGTTCTGGCCTCAAAGAGTCCGTCGCGGGCCGCGCTTCTGCGCGGGGCCGGTCTGGCCGGGGTTGAGATCGCGCCTTCAGGCGTCGATGAGGGGGCAATCAAGCAGGCTTTCTCCGGCGCCCTGCCCGATCTGGCGGTGCATCTGGCCCGCGCCAAGGCCTGCAAGGTCAGCGCCGGGCGGGCGGGCGCACTGGTCGCCGGGGCCGATCAGATTCTGGAACTGGAAGGCGAAAGACTGGACAAGCCCGCCGATATGAAAGAGGCGCGCCGGCTTCTCCGGCGGCTGCGCGGGCGCACCCATGCCCTTCATGGCGGCCTGGTTCTGGCCCAGGACGGCGCGGAAGTCTGGCGGCGCCGGCAAAGCGCGCGCCTGACCATGCGCGCCTTCAGCGACGACTTTCTGGACTCCTATCTGGAAGCCACCGGTCCGGGCATTTTGGCCAGCGCCGGGGCCTACGCTCTGGAGGGGCTGGGGGTTCATCTGTTTTCGCAAATCGACGGGGATTACTTTGCAATTCTGGGCCTGCCTCTTCTGCCCCTGCTGGAAGAATTGCGCCGCCGGGGGGCGCTGGCCGCGTGAGTCGGGGCAAGGGCGGGGCCGGGCAAAAACTGGCGGTGATCGGCTGGCCCGCCGCCCATAGCCGCTCCCCCCTGATTCACAATCACTGGCTGGAGCAAAGCGGGCGCGAGGCCGTCTATCAGGCACTCGATGTGCCTCCGGTCGATCTTCCTCCCTTCATCCACGCGCTGACCCGGCACGGCTTTGCCGGGGTCAATGTCACGATCCCGCACAAACAGACGGCCTGCGCGGCGCTGGGGCTGGCGCATGATCTGGCCCCGGAGGCAAGGCGGCTGGGGGCGGTCAATGTCATTCGGGCCGGGCCGGAGGGGTTGACCGGCTACAACACCGACGGGGCCGGCTTTCTGGCGGGCCTGCGCGAAGCCGCCCCGCAATGGCGGGCGTCATCCGGCGCGCCGGCGGTGATGGTCGGGGCCGGGGGCGCGGCGCGGGCTATCGCGCTGGCGCTGGAAGAGGCCGGTCTTGCCGAATTGCGCGTGATCAATCGCAGTCTGGACCATATCCGGGCGCTGGCCGGGGCGGGGGGGCGCGCGATGCGGGTTGATCCGGTCGATCTGGCCGACCCCGCCGGCTGCCGCCGGGCGCTGGAGGGGGCCGGTCTTTTGGTCAATGCGAGTTCTTTGGGCATGACCGGCGCGCCGGGACTGACGCTGCCGCTGGAGGCGCTGCCCCTCGCGGCGCCGGTCGCCGATATCGTCTATGCGCCTTTGCAAACCCCGCTCCTGGCCGCGGCGGGCGGGCGGGGCCACGAGACGGTCGATGGTCTGGGAATGTTGCTGCATCAGGCGGCGGCCTCGTTCGCCATTTGGTTCGGGGAGCGGCCTGAAATCAGCACGGCTTTGCGCCGGGCGGTGGCGCGCGATCTTGCGGGGGCCTGAATGCTGCGGGTTGCGATCACCGGCTCAATCGGAATGGGCAAGAGCGAGACGGCGCGCACGCTCTCCGCCCACGGCTTTCCGCTTTATGACGCCGATGCCGCCGTCCATGCGCTTTATGCGCCGGGCGGGGCGGGCGTCGGGCCGGTGGGGGCGATGTTTCCCGAGGCGGTGCGGGACGGGGCGGTGGATCGCGCCGCGCTGGCCGGGCTGGCGCTGGGCGATGCGGAAAAAATGCGCGCTCTGGAGGCGGTGGTTCATCCTCTGCTGTCCGCCTCGCGGCAAGACTTTCTGGCCGCGGCCCGCGCCGCCCGCGCCCCGGCGGTCCTGTTCGACATTCCGCTCCTCTTCGAGACCGGGGGGGACAAAGCGGTTGATCTGGTCGTGGTCGCCAGCGCACCCTATGCGGTGCAAAGGCAGCGTGTTCTGGCCCGCCCCGATATGGATGAAGAGAAGTTTCAAAAAATTCTGGCCCGCCAGCTGCCCGATGAGGAAAAGCGGCGGCGGTCCGATGTGGTGATCGACACCGGGCGCGGGCGCGCTTATGCCGCCGGGCAGATCAAGGCGCTGGCGCAGCGCCTCAAGCGGGGCGGCGGGTGATGGTGGAAGAGCGCGAAATCGTTCTGGATACCGAAACCACCGGTCTGAAGACAGCGGAAGGCCACCGGATCGTCGAGATCGGCTGTGTGGAATTGTCGCGGCGGATTCCGACGGGCCGCGTCTTCCAGCGCTATCTCAATCCCGAACGCCCAATGCCGGAAGAGGCGCGGCGGGTGCACAAACTGACCGACGCGTTTTTGCGCGGCCAGCCCCGCTTTGCCGGGATTGCCGAAGAGTTGCTCGCCTTTCTCGGCGCCGCCCCGCTGGTGATGCACAATGCGGAGTTTGATCTGGGTTTTTTGAACATGGAACTGGCCCGGATCGACCGCCCCCCTCTGCCGCCTTCGCGCGTGGTGGATACGCTGGCGCTGGCGCGGGCGCGCTTTCCCGGTCAAAAAATCTCGCTGGACGCGCTGTGCAGCCGGATGGGAATCGATTTGCGGGCGCGCGAAGAGCACGGCCACGGCGCCTTGCTGGATGCGCACCTGTTGTGCGGCGTCTATCTGGAACTGACCGGAGGGCGGCAGGCGAGTTTTGGGCTGGACGCGCCTGCGGCGCGCCGGACCGGGGAGAGGCGGGGGGCAGCCCCCTCGCCTCGGCCTGCGCCGGGTCCGGTTCTTCCCGGCCTTTTGACCGAAGCCGAAGCGCACGCCCATGCCCGTCTGGTCGAAAGTCTGGGGCCTGAGGCGCTCTGGAAGGATTACCTGTAAGGCGCGGGGTCCTGCAGAAGGGGGCCCGCAGAAGGGGGTTTGTCGAAGGCGCGTCTTTCATGCCATACTCGCCTTTGATATGAGACCTGCCGGCGGATGGCGGGCGCAAGACAGGTGAGTGGTGAGAGGATGAGCGGCCTCACGCTTTTTGACATTCTTCTGGCGGTTGGCGCGCTGGCGGTTCTGCTCAAACTGCGCAGCGTTTTGGGCCGCCGGACGGGCCCGCGCCCCGGTCCGGCGGGCAAGCCGGTCCGGGCGCGCCCGGCCCCGGTATTGCCCCCGGCGGCGCGGGCGGCGCAGAGCGCCGCGCCGCTGGCCGCCACGCCCCAGATTCATGAGCGCGCCCGGGCCGGTCTTGGCCAGATCGCCCGCGCCGACCGCAATTTTCGCGGCGAGGTCTTTCTCGCCGGGGCGGCCAAGGCCTATGAGATGGTGATCGCCGCCTTCGCCAAGGGGGATTTGAAAATTTTGGGGCGGCTGGTTTCGGCGGAGGTTCTGGCCCGCTTCCGTCAGGTGATCGAGGAGCGCGCCGTCCAGCAACACGAGGCCGGGGCCGCCGTGTGCGAGATGACCGGTGCGCGAATCATGGAGGCCGCGCTGGAAGATCGCATGGCCCGGATCGCGGTGCGCTTTGAAAGCCGCCAGATTTCCTGGGTCAAGGACGGGGAAGGGCGGATCATCGCCGGCGATCCCGGTCAGGCGCGGGCGATGAGCGATCTTTGGACGTTCCGCCGCGATCTGCGCGCGCGCGATCCCAATTGGCAGGTGGTGGCGACGGCGGCGGCCTGAAAGCCGTCCGGGGCAAGGCGGCGCGGGCTGCAAGCCTTGATCCGGCGGATCGGGCGGCGTGGCAGGAATTTGTTGAAGCGCCCCGGCTGAAATCCGCGCCCGCCCGCCCGCCGGGCGCGCCTGTGCGCCCGGCCCGGCGCGCTTCCGGAAAATCTCCGCGCCCCGCAGTTGCAATCCGCGACCGGCGCGTCTTGCGCCAGATCAGGCAAGGCCGGATTCGCCCCCAGACCCGGCTTGATCTGCATGGGTTGAGCCAGGCGCAGGCGCGCCGGGCGCTTGAGACATTTGTCGGGCGCGGGCAGGCGCAAGGCTGCCTTTGGGTTTGCGTCATCACCGGCAAGGGCAGGCCGTCTTCCTCCGGCGTTTTGCCGGATCACGCCCCCGGACTTCTGCGCCGCGCCTTGCCGCAATGGCTCGCCCAGCCGCCGCTGGCAAGCCGGGTCGCCGCCTATGCGCCCGCCCCGCCCCATGACGGAGGAGAGGGGGCGTTTTATCTGCGTTTGATCCGCCCCCGGCCCGCCAAGGTTTAATTCGGCTGGGCTTGGCCAGTGCCCGCCCGGCTTGCTAAAAGGGACGCCCGGTGCGGATCGCGCCAAAACCTTGTTGCGAGTTCCATTTTCATGACGGCAGGCAAAAAACAGACGCGCCGCGCCAGCATTCGGCGGCGGACCAAAGAGACCGATATTGCGGTGCGCCTCGATCTGGACGGCGCGGGCCGCTATGAGATTGCGACCGGAATCGGCTTTCTGGATCATATGCTGGAGCAATTTTCACGCCACGGGTTGATTGATCTCTCCCTTCAGGCGGCCGGCGATTTGCAAGTCGACCTGCACCATACGACCGAGGATACCGGGCTGGCGCTGGGCGAAGCGCTGCGAACCGCGCTGGGCGATTTGGCCGGAATCCGCCGCTATGGCCAGGCCCTGATCCCGATGGACGAGACGTGCACCCGCGTCAGCCTCGACATTTCGGGGCGGCCTTACCTGATCTGGCGCGTGGCGCTGCCCGCCGCCCGGCTGGGCGAAATGGACACCGAACTCTTTCGCGAATGGTTTCATGCCTTTGCCCAGTCGGCGGGGATCACGCTGCACGTCGAGACCCTTTACGGGCGCAACACGCATCATATTGTCGAGTCCTGCTACAAGGGGCTGGCGCGGGCGGTGCGCATGGCGGTCGAGATTGATCCGCGCGCCCCGGCGGTGCGGGTTTCGACCAAAGACCCCGATTCCGGCGCGGGCGCAGGATGAAAATGCGTTTTTATGCCGTGCTGGAAACGCCGGGCCACACGCCGCGCGAGCGCTTCGTCCTGTTGCGCGAGGGCTTTTGCTGGCCGGCCTTTTGGGCCGGGCCGCTCTGGCTTGTGGCGCACCGCCTCTGGCCGGAACTGGGGCTTTATCTTCTGGCCGGGGCGATTCCGGTTGCGGCCAGCGCCGGAGTCTTTGTCGCGCCGGGGGCGCTGGCCCTGTTTTTCTTCGGCCTGCAGCTGGTTCTGGCTTTGGAGGCCGGGGCGTTGCGCGTGCGGGCGCTGCGCGGGCGCGGCTTCGGCCCGCCGGTGATTGTCGCCGCCCGCAGCCGGGGCGAGGCCGAAGCGCGCTATGCGCAGGCGCGCCGCGCCGAAGCCGCCCCGGAACCGCCCGGCGAGGGGCCTTTGCGCCTCCCGGCCGGATGAGCATCGCCGTGATCGATTGCGGATCGGGC
Source organism: Alphaproteobacteria bacterium (assembly GCA_965204775.1). Lineage (GTDB taxonomy): Bacteria > Pseudomonadota > Alphaproteobacteria > JAPOUT01 > CBDBFH01. The sequence continues at coordinate 40,232 of CBDBFH010000011.1, read as the reverse complement.
AACCTGCATTCGGTCGCCCGGGCGCTGGCGGTCTGCGCCCGCGCGCCGGGCGCGGTCGAGGTGACCCGCGCGCCGGACCGCATCGCCGGAGCGGAGCGAATCGTGCTGCCCGGCGTCGGCGCCTTTCAGGCCTGCCGGGAAGGTCTGGCCGCGCTGCCCGGCGTCGAGGCGGCCCTGCAAAAGGCGGTTTGCGAAGAAGGCCGCCCCTTCCTGGGAATCTGCGTCGGGATGCATCTGATGGCCGGCTGGGGCCGCGAGCATGGACGGCGCGCGGGTCTGGGCTGGATCGCCGGCGAGGTCCGGGCGCTGACCCCGTCCGATCCCGCCTGCCGCCTGCCCCATATGGGCTGGAATCAAGTCCGGGCGGCGGCGGCGCTCCCGGCGCTGTTTGAGACGCTGGCGGGTCGCGACGTCTATTTCGCCCATAGTTTTCACTTTGTCCCCGAAGACCGGTCGGTGATCGGCTTGACATGCGATCATGGCGGCGATTTCGCCGCCGCCGTCCGGCGGGGGGCGATGGCCGGAGTGCAGTTTCATCCGGAAAAGAGCCAGAAGGCCGGGCTGGATTTCCTCCGCGCCTTTCTGGAATGGGAGCCGGAGGCGCAGACCGGGTGATTCTGTTTGCCGCGATCGACCTGAAGCAGGGCCGGTGCGTGCGTCTGGATCAGGGCCGGATGTCGCGGGCGACCGTTTTTAGCGATGATCCGGCGGGGCAGGCGCGCGGCTTTGTCGGGCAGGGCTTTTCCTTTTTGCATGTGATTGATCTGGACGGGGCGGTCGGCGGGGTTCGGGCCAATGACGGCGCGCTGGAAGCGATTCTGGGCGCGGCGGCGGCGGGCGGCGCGGTGCGAATTCAGGCGGGCGGCGGGATTCGAACCGAGGGGGCGATTGAATCCTGGCTGGGGCGGGGCGTTTGGCGGGTGATTCTGGGAACCGCGGCGCTGAGCGATCCGGGTTTTGCAAAGCGCGTCTGCCGGCGCTTTGCGGGCCGGATCGTGATCGCGCTGGATTCGCGCGCGGGCCGGGTTGCGCTGGAAGGCTGGACGCGGTTGAGCGCCCTGACCACGCTGGAGGCGGCGCGCCGCTTTGCCGATTGCGGCCCGGCGGCGCTGCTTTACACCGATATCCTGCGCGACGGGCGGAAGTCCGGGATCAATCTGCGGGCGACGGCGGAACTGGCCGAAGCGGCGCCGGTGCCGGTGATCGCCTCGGGGGGCCTTTCCGGGCTGGCGGATCTCAAGGCGCTTGGTGCCTGTCCCGGAATCGAGGGGGTGGTTGCAGGCCGCGCCCTCTATGATGGCCGCCTGGATGCGCGCGCCGCGCTGGCCGCGCTCGCGGCGGAGGGGGCGGCGTGCTGAAACTGCGCCTGATCCCATGTCTGGATGTGCGCGCGGGCCGGGTGGTCAAGGGGGTGCGCTTCGAGAATCTGCGCGACGCCGGCGATCCGGTCGAAAGCGCCCGCCGCCTCGATGCGGCGGGGGCCGACGAGTTGTGCTTTCTTGATATCGCCGCCAGCCATGAAGGCCGGGCGACGATGCTCGATGTCGTGCGCCGCACCGCGCAGGCCTGCTTCATGCCGCTGACCGTCGGCGGCGGGATTCGCGGGGTCGAGGATGTGCGCGCCGCCCTGCTCGCCGGGGCGGACAAGGTTGCGATCAACACCGCGGCGATTCAAAACCCCGGCCTGATCGAAGCGGCGGCGCGCCGCTTCGGCAGTCAGTGCATTGTCCTGGCCCTTGACGTGCGCGTGCGGGCTGCGGGGGGCGGGGCGCGGGGTTATGAGATTTTCACGCATGGCGGGCGGCGGCCCACCGGTCTGGAGGCGCTGGCCTTCGCGCGCGCGGCGGTCGCGCGGGGCGCGGGCGAGATTCTGCTCACCTCGATGGACCGCGACGGGACGCGCCGCGGCTTCGACCTTGCCCTTCTGCGCGCGGTCAGCGACGCGGTTCCGGTGCCGGTGATCGCCTCCGGGGGGGCGGGGACGCTGGATCATCTGGTCGCCGCCGCCCGTGACGGCCATGCCAGCGCGGTGCTCGCCGCTTCGATCTTTCACTTCGGCGATCAAACGATTGGCGCGGCCAAGGCGCATCTGGCCGCCGCCGGGCTGCCGGTCCGGCGGTGAGGCCGGGCGCAGAAGACTGGCGCGGCGGTCCGGGCTTCTTTATTCTTTGCTGAGCCGGGGGCGGCCTCCCGGCGCGGCGCGGTGGAAAAGAGGCGGGGGAAGGGGCGATGAAAGACCAAGCGCGAAACGGGTTGGAGATTGATCGCCTGTTTGCCGTGATCAAAGCGCGGCGCGGGGAGGATTCGGCTCACTCCTATACGGCGGATCTGCTGGAGAGCGGGGTTGCGCGCTGTGCGCGCAAACTGGGCGAGGAGGCGCTGGAGACGCTGCTGGCGGCGGTTGCCGGCGAGCGTGAGGCGGTGATCGCCGAATCCGCCGATCTGATCTATCACTGGCTGGTTCTGCTGGCGGCCAGCGGGATCAAGCCGCAGGCCGTCTATGAGGAATTGGCCCAGCGCGGGCGCGCCGCCAGAGGGCTGTGAGGCTCCGGCGATGAGTCCCGCGCCGGCCCTGCGCCCGATCGCGCTGGACCCGCCGGTCCGCGCGGCGCGCCTTTCTCCCTTTCGCCGCTTCTCCGGCCCGGAATGGGGGCGGCTGCGCGCCGAAACCCCCTTGCCTTTGAGCGAAGAGGAACTGGCCGGGTTGCGCGGGCGCGGCGAGACGATCCGTCTGGAGGAGGTCTGCGAGATTTACCTGCCCCTCTCGCGCCTGCTCAATCTGCATGTCGCGGCTGCGCAGCATCTGCACCGCGCCCGCCACCGCTTTTTGGGCCAGGGCGGGATCAAGACGCCTTACCTGATCGGCCTTGCCGGGAGCGTCGCGGTCGGCAAGAGCACCACCGCGCGCCTGCTGCGCCTGTTGCTGGCGCGCTGGCCCGATCATCCCAGGGTGGCGCTGGTGACCACCGACGGCTTTCTCCACCCCAACGCCGTTTTGGAAGCGCGCGGCCTGATGCAGCGCAAAGGTTGGCCGGAAAGTTTCGACCTGCCCCGCCTGCTGCGCTTCGTCGCCGCGCTCAAATCGGGCTGCCGCCGGGTGCGCGCCCCGGTCTATTCCCATCAGTCCTATGACATCGTGCCCGGCGAGGAGATCGAGGTTGCCCGGCCTGACATCGTCATTCTGGAGGGCCTCAACGTGCTCCAGCCGCCGGCCCGCGCCGGGCAGGGGCAGACCCCTTTCGTCTCCGATTTTTTCGACTTCTCAATCTATCTGGACGCCGAGGCGCCAATCCTCCGCAACTGGTACATTGAGCGCTTTTTGAGTTTGCGCGCCACCGCCTTCCGCGACCCCGAAGCCTATTTCCACCGCTACGCCACGCTGCCCAAAAAAGAGGCGGCGCGGGTTGCGCAGCGCTTCTGGAAGGAAATCAACCGGCCCAATCTGATGCGCAACATCCTGCCGACCCGCGCGCGGGCCGATTTGATTTTGTCCAAGCGCGCCGATCACTCGGTCGGCGAGGTCTGGCTGCGCAAGTCCTGATCCGCCCCGGCCAGGCTTTGCAGCGCGGCCCGTCCGGGGCGCGCGCCGAATTGCCCCAAAATCACCGCTGCCGCCGCCGCGCCCGCCTGTCCCGCCTGGCGCACATCATCGCCGGCCAGGAGGCGGTGAAGAAACCCGGCGGCGAACAGATCGCCCGCCCCGGTCGTATCCAGAACCTGCGCCACCGGGCGGGCCGGAATCGCGAAACAGCCATCCCGGTCAAAAACCACCGCCCCTCGCTCGGAGCGGGTCAGCGCCGTATAATCCAGATCAAGGGCGCGGGAGGCGTCCAGCGCCTCGGCGAAGCTTTCGGTTTGGTGGAAAGCGCAGATTTCCGCCTGATTGGCGATCAGGATGGCCGCCTTGCGCTGGGCGAAGTTGCGCAAACCGGCGCGGTGGCGCGCAACGCAAAGCGGATCGGAGAGATTGAGGGCGAAGCGCGCGCCGGTTTTTTCAGCCAGTTGCGCCGCCCGGCAGACCGCCGCGCGGCCCTGCGGCGCATCCCACAGATAGGCTTCGGCATAGACGATCCGCACCCCGGCGAAGGCGGCGGGCGCAAGATCGCCGCCCGTAAGCGTCGCGCCCGCGCCCAGAAAGGTCGCCATTGAGCGTTGCGCGTCGGGGGTGACCATGACCAGACAACGCCCGGTCGGAGGGCCTTGCGCCCGGACCGCGCCAACGAATTCCACCCCTTGCGCCGTCAGATCGGCGCGGAAGCGCCGCCCCGCCCCGTCCTGTGCGACGATTCCGGCAAAGCGGGTTCGCGCGCCCATCCCGGCCAGGGCCGCCAAAGTGTTGGCGACCGCGCCCCCCGACAACTCGGCCTGCGCCTCCAGCGCGCGGTGGATCTCCTCTCCGCGCGCCTCCCCGATCATGGTCATCGCCCCCTTCTCGACCCCGATCCGGGCAAGGAAGCCCTCCTCAACCTCGGCCACCACATCCAGCAGGGCGTTGCCCAGCCCGAGCAATTCGGCCTGCGTTTCGTCGCTCATGGAACCCCCCTCTTTCCGGTCACGCGGCCAGCGTCTTGGCCTGATAGCCGCACAGACTCTCGACCGGGCATGAGGGGCAGCCGGGCCGGCGCGCCTTGCAGATATAGCGCCCGTGCAAGATCAGCCAGTGATGGGCATGGGCGCGGAAGGCTTTGGGGGTGCGCTGCGCCAGCGCCTCCTCGACCGCGCGCACCGTCGCCCCCGGGGCCAGGCCGGTGCGGTTGGCGACCCGGAAGACATGGGTGTCGACCGCAATCACCGGCTGGCCAAAGGCGATGTTGAGGACGACATTGGCCGTCTTGCGCCCGACGCCGGGCAGCGCCTCCAGCGCTTCGCGGCGGCGCGGAACCTGGCCGCCATGCGCCGCGCACAGGATTTTGGACAGGGCGATGATGTTCCGGGCCTTGCCCCGGAACAGGCCGATGGTCTTGATCAGGCCGCGCAGGCGCGTCTCGCCCAGGGCGATCATTTTCTCCGGGCTGTCGGCGCGGGCGAACAGGGCCGGGGTCGCCTTGTTGACGCCCTTGTCGGTCGCCTGCGCCGACAGGACGACTGCGACCAGAAGCGTAAAGGGATTGGTGTAGTCCAGCTCGCCGCGCGGTGCGGGCCGCGCCTGGGCGAGGCGGCGATAAAAGGCGCGAATCCGGGCGGCAGACAGAGGAGCGGGCATGAGCGGGAAATCGGCGCCGGTTAACGGAAGGCCCGACCCTGCCCGGTTCCGCCCTTCAAAGCAAGAATCGGGTGGCGGCGTCGCCGCTGGCGCGGTTTAATCAGCCGATTGCGCTGATGGGAGAACGTTGCGCCATGCCTTTACCCGCTTCTGTTCGCCGCGCCGAAGAACCGCCCGCCGGAGAAGAGGCCTGGCCGCCGCCGGGCGCGCAGGCGCGCGATTATCTGCGGGTGGCGCGGGCGATTGACTTTCTCGTCCGCGCCTTTCCGGCCCGGCCCGATCTGGCGCAGGTTGCCGCCCATGCCGGGTTGAGCGCGCATCATTTTCACCGCCTGTTCCGGCGCTGGGCGGCGATGACGCCGCACGACTTTCTGCAGGCGCTGACCTTCGAGCGCGCCCGCGCCGCCTTGCGCGATCAGGCGAGCGTGCTGGAGGCGGCGCTGGACAGCGGCCTGTCCGGGCCGTCCCGGCTGCATGATCTGTTCCTCGCCCGCGAGGCGATGACCCCCGGCGTCTACAAGGCCGGAGGGGCGGGTCTTGAGATTTTCTGGGGGTTTCATGATTCCCCCTTCGGCGCGTGTCTGGCGATGGCGACGGCGCGCGGCCTTTGCGGCCTGGCCTTCGCCGATCCGGGCCGCGCCGCGCAGGCCGCCGCGCTCGCCGATATGAAGGCGCGCTGGCCCAACGCGGCGTATCTTTCTGCCCCGGAGCGCACCGGCCCCTATGCCGAAGCCCTGTTTGGAGTCCGCGAGGGCGGCGGGCCGGAGACGATCAGTTTGATCCTGATCGGCTCCGGCTTTGATCTGCGGGTCTGGCAGGCGCTGCTCGCCGTCCCGGAGGGCGCGCGGGTCACCTATGGCGCGCTGGCCCGCCAGCTGGGCGCGCCCGGCGCGGCGCGCGCGGTCGGATCGGCGGTCGGGCGCAACCCGCTCTCCTATATTGTCCCCTGCCACCGCGTCTGCCGCGCCGACGGCGGGCTTGGCGGCTATCACTGGGGCCTGATCCGCAAGCGCGCCATGCTCGCCTTCGAAAGCCGTCCGGACGGCGGTCAGGCCTCTTCCGGCGGCAAAATCTTGCGCTCCCGGACCTGCCCCCCGGCGCCGATCCGGTAGAGATAAATCTCGCCGGTGGCGATGTTCAGACCGGAAATCTCCTCCACCGGAATCTCCTCCAGTTTCTGAACAAGAGCGCGCAGGGAATTGCCGTGGGCGCAGATCAGAATCGTCCGGCCTTTCTCCAGCTCCGGCGCGATCTCTTGCTCATAACAGTCGCTGACGCGCGCGGCGGTGTCTTTCAAACTCTCGCCGCCCGGCGGTCGGTCGGCCCAGCCGCGCCGCCAGCGATGAACCTGCTCCGCTCCCCATTTCGCCCGCGCCGCATCCTTGTCCATGCCGGAAAGGCCGCCATAATCGCGCTCGTTGAGGGCGGCCGCGCAGCGCATCGCCAGCGCTGGCTGCCCGACTTCCCGCAAGACCAGCGTGCAGGTCTCTTGCGCCCGGATCAGGGCGGAGGCAAAGGCCAGATCGAATCGAACGGATCGCGCCGCCAGCCGCCGCCCGGCGGCGCGGGCCTGCGCGCGGCCCCTGGGGGAGAGGCCGATGTCGCGCCAGCCGGTGAACAGATTGCGCGCATTCCACTCGCTTTCGCCGTGACGGATCAGGACAAGAGCGCCGGTCATGTCAGATTCAAGACGTCGCGCATCGTATAGAGGCCGGGCCGGCGCGCGCGCCCCCACAGGGCGGCGCGCAGCGCGCCGGCGGCGAAAATGCTTCGATCCTCGGCGCTGTGGCTCAAACGCAGATGCTCCTGCGTCCCGGCGAAGATGACGTCATGCTGGCCGCGCAAGGTTCCGCCGCGCAATGAAGCAAAGCCGATCTGGCCGGCCCGGCGCGCCCGGTTGCCGGCCCGCACGGCCTTGAGCGACTCCAATTTGCGGCCCCGGCCTTGCGCGGCGGCCCGGCCCAGCAAAAGCGCGGTTCCGGAAGGGGCGTCGATCTTGGCGCGGTGGTGGATTTCGCCGATCTCGATGTCCCAGTCCGGCCCCAGCGTCTGGGCGGTGCGGCGGACCAGTTCGGCGAGCACGGTGAGGCCCGGACTCATATTTTCAGATTGAATAACCGCCACGCGCCGGGCGGCGGCGGTGATCGCCCGGCGGTCGGCGGCGGTCAGGCCGGTCGTGCCGACGACATAAACCGCGCGGCTTCGCGCGGCTTCGCGCGCCAGCCCGCCGCTGGCCCCGGCGGCGGTGAAATCGATCAGGCCCGCGCCGGGTCCGGCCTGCGCCAGCAGTTGCGCGGCATCGGCGCGCAGGGGAAGGCCCAGCCGGGCAATCCCGGCAATCAGCCCGGCATCGCGGCCCAGCTCCGCCGCCCCGCCCGCCTCCAGCGCCCCGGCCAGACGCAGGTCGCGCCGCCCGTGCGCGGCGCGCACCACCGCGCGGCCCATCCGGCCCGCCGCCCCGGCGACGATCACCGGCATCGGCCCGGCGCGCGCTTTTGCTTTTGCTCCCGCCATGACCCGAACCATAAAAGCTCGCGCCGGGCCGGGCAATCCCGCCGCCTTGACCGCCCGGTCATCGCCGCCCTATAGTTTTCCGGCGCGCCGCCCTTTTTGCCCCCCCGCTCCGGCGCTTTTGCCGATGACGAAGACCAAAAAACCCAAAGGCACGGTCAGCCGCCTGGCCACCCCCTACCGGAAAATACGGGCCGTCTCCTACCAGATCGAAAAGCGCCGCCTCCAATACGAGCTCCTGCGCTGGCAGCAGAACGTGGTGCGCAAAGGGCGGCGAGTCGCGATCGTCTTTGAGGGCCGGGATGCGGCGGGCAAGGGCGCGACCATCAAGCGCTGCGTCGAGCACATGATGCCCCGCCATTACCGGGTCGTCGAACTGGGCGTTCCCTCCGACAGGGAATCCAAAAACTGGTTCCGCCGCTATCAAATCCATATGCCCCGGCAGGGGGAGATCGTCTTTTTCGACCGCTCCTGGTACACCCGCGCCCTGATCGAGCCGACCATGGGCTACTGCTCCAAATCGCAATACACCTATTTCATGAAAAAGGTTGTGGACTGGGAGGAAAATCTCGTCGAACAGGGGACCGATGTGGTCAAATTCTATCTGTCCGTCAACCTCGAAACCCAGCTGATCCGATTCAACCGGCGGCTGCACGATCCCCTGAAATACTGGAAGATTTCCGAAAACGATCTCAAGGCGCAGAGAAAATGGGAGCGCTTCTCAAAATATAAGGAGCAGATGTTTGCGCGCACCTCCTCGGCGCATTTGCCCTGGGTGGTGGTCAACTCGAATTCCAAGCGCGAGGCGGCCTTGACCTGCATGCTCCATCTGGTCCGTCACAACAAGATGGCGTTTGTCCCCCTCACCGGCGAGATGGTCGAGACGGACTATGAGTTCGAACTGCACGGGGTCAAGTTCAAGGGCTTGAGCGCGCAGCAATATGCGGTGATGGCGGGTCTGGCCGAGTAGGCGGCATGGACGAGGGGCGATTTATTCGGGCCGCCGGCCTGCCGGTTCTGGAATCCGCCGGGGGGCTGGTCGTCAACCGGGCCGGCCTGGCCCTGTTCATTCTCAAGGGCGGGCGCTGGGACCTGCCCAAGGGCCGGATCGAGGCGGGGAGCAGCCGCGAGCAGACCGCATTGCGCGAGGTCGTCGAGGAGACCGCCATTGAGCCGGATCAGCTGAAAATCATCTGTCCCCTGTGCCAGACATGGCATAAGACGTCTTATGAGGCGCGGGACTATATCAAGAAGACCGCGTGGTTTGTGATGGACTATGGCGGGCGCGGCGAGAAACTGCGCCCGCGCCTTGAGGAGAACATCACCGAGTGCCGCTGGATTCACCCCGATAATTTCCGGGCCTATGGCGCGATGATGCGCCCGCGCATTTACTATGCGGCCAATTTGTGGCGGAAGGTTTTTTTCGACCGGGGAATCGGCCCCGGCGCGGCCCGCGCCGCCGTTCTAGAACTGGAGAACGGGCGTTAAGCCGCCCACCCGGCGGGAAGGACGCGCTGTCGCGCCGCCAGTGCGCCGCTCATTTCATGCACGATTTCCTGCGCCGCCTGAACCGGCCTGTCGGCGTCGAGAATGGGCCGCCCGACCACCAGATAATCGGCCCCGGCCCGAATCGCTTGCGCCGGGGTGGCGGTGCGCCGATGGTGATGGGCGGGCGCGCCCGCCGGGCGAATGCCGGGGGTGACGATCAAAAACCCCTTGCCGCATTGCTCCCGGATCGCCTTCGCCTCCCGGGCCGAGGCGATCACGCCGTCGGCTCCGGCCTCCTGGGCCGCGGCGGCCATGTCGCAAACCTGGCCGAGACTTGCCTCCTGGCTGGTCAGGGCGGTCACCGCAAGAATCTTCATCTGGCTACCGCGCGCCGCTTGAGCGGCGGGGCGGATGCAGGCGGGGTCGCCGTAAACGGTGAGAAATTTGGCGTTGATTTGGGCAATCTGGCGCGCGGCGGCTTCGACCGTGCGGGGAATGTCAAACAACTTGGCATCGATGAAAAGATTGATTTCTTGGTTTTTTTCTTCAGCGATCTTGTAAATTATGTCCGGGAATCTCCAGAGCAATTCGATTCCGATTTTATAAACGCCGACGTTGCCATTCAGGTGGCGCACAATATCGAGCACCCTCTCTGGTTCGGAATAATCAAGGGCGACAACGAGCTTTTCTTTTGCCTCCGCCGGTATCAAAGTCCCGCCCTTGTCTTCTGTTTTGAGGAGAGTTTTTTTCGATGCCCTTCCATAACTGGAAGCCCCCCGGCAAATGATTCCCCCTCCTTGTCACATAACCACGATCAAGTCAAATCCAGTTTGCAAAAGGCGCTCTGAGGGACTCAAAAGCGCTTTTTGGTTCCGTGGGATTAAGGGGAATTTGCGCAGTAATTCCTTGCTGGTTTGGGTTAATTGCGCATAAACAACTAAAAGGAATTGTAAAATACGCCCGGCGCACTCATGCAACCTATCTATCCAAGCGGACTAGGAGCGGAAGGCATGGAAGGCACGCTTGACCTGAGCGAAGAAACCCTCGGTGCGGGGCGAGTTATCTGGCTTCAGCGATTTTGCGAATTGCCGCAGAGCGGTTTTCTGTCCGCCGGACAGCCCGACCGGGACTTCGATCTGAAGGCTGACATAAAGATCGCCCCGCCCGCGCCCCTCCAGGCCGGGCATGCCCTTGCCGCGCAGGCGCAGGCGATGGCCGGGCTGGCAGCCTTCCGGAATCGTGATCTGGGCCGCGCCGCCCTCCGGCAGGGGGGCGCGGGCCGCGCCGCCCAGCGCGGCGGTGGTCATCGCCACCGGCAGGGCGCATAACAGGTCCCGGCCCCGGCGCTGGAAAATCTCATGCGGCCGCAGCTTGACGAAGACATAAAGGTCGCCGGGCGGCCCGCCCCGCCCGCCCGCCTCGCCGTGCCCGGCCAGGCGCAGTTGCGTGCCGGACTCGATCCCCGGCGGAATCCGGATCATCAATTTGCTTTGCCCCCCAACCCGGCCCTCGCCCCGGCAGGCGGCGCACGGATCGGCGATTGTCTGTCCCGCCCCCCGGCAGGCCGGACAGGTGCGCTCCATCATGAAGAATCCCTGACTCATCCGCACCGCCCCGTGCCCGCCGCATTGGCGGCATGTCTGCGGAGCCGAGCCTGTTTTCGCCCCCGTCCCGCGGCAGGTCGGGCAGGTCTGCGCGGCGGAAATCTCAATCTCCTTCTCGCCGCCCTGGAAGGCGGTCTCCAGCGAGATAGTCAGGTCAAAGCGCAGATCGCCGCCCCGCGCCATGCCGCCCCGCCCCGCCCCGGCCCGCCCGCCCGCGCCCATGAAGCCGCCAAACAGGTCCCCGAAAATATCGGACATTGAGGCGGCGAAATCGCCGCCGAAGCCCCCCATGCCCCCCGACCCGCCCGGCGCGCCATGCTCGAAGGCGGCATGGCCGAACCGGTCATAGGCCGCCCGCATCTGCGCGTCCTTCAAAACCTCATAGGCCTCGCTGACAGCCTTGAACTTCTTCTCCGCCGCCGGATCGCCCGGATTGCGGTCCGGGTGATATTGCTTGGCCAGACGGCGATAAGCGCGCTTGATCTCCTGATCGTCCGCGCCGCGCGCAACGTCCAGAGTCTCGTAAAAATCGCGCTTGGCCATAGAACTGCAAAAAAACTGCGAGGGCCGGTCATCCGGTCACTTGCGCGCGGGCTTGTCCTCTTCCCCCGGCTTGACCTCCTTGAAATCGGCGTCCATCACCTTACCATTGCCTCCATCCGGCCCGGCCCCATTGGCGCCGGTGTCTGCGGCATGCGCATCCCCGGCGCTTGCGCCTTCGGCTTCTCCGGCCTGCGCCTGTTTTTGTTTGTAGAGCGCCTCGCCGATTTTCATCGCGCTTTGCGCCAAGGTTTGCGTCTTCTCGCTGATCGCCTGCGCATCGTCGCCTTCGCGCGCTTTGTTCAGCTCTTCAATCGCCGCCTCGACGGCGGTGCGCTCCGCGGCTCCGATCTTGTCGCCGCCTTCGGTCAGGCTCTTTTGGGTCGCGTGAATCAGCGCCTCGGCCTGATTGCGCGCCTCGGCCAGCGCGCGCAACCGGGCGTCCTCTTCGGCATGCGCCTGAGCCTCGTTTACCATCGTCTCAATTTCGTCTTTCGACAGGCCGCCCGAGGCTTCGATCCGGATCTGCTGCGCCTTGCCGGTCGCCTTGTCGGAGGCCGACACGTGCACGATCCCGTTGGCGTCGATGTCGAAACTGACCTCGATTTGCGGCATCCCGCGCGGGGACGGGGCGATCCCCTCCAGATTGAACTGGCCCAGAAACTTGTTGCCCTGCGCCATTTCGCGCTCGCCCTGGAAGACCCGAATCGTCACCGCGGTCTGATTGTCCTGCGCGGTCGAGAACGTCTGCGCCTTCTTGGCCGGAATCGTCGTATTGCGCTCGATCAGCCGGGTGAAAACCCCGCCCAGCGTTTCGATCCCCAAAGACAGCGGGGTGACGTCGAGCAGGAGGACGTCTTTTACGTCGCCTTGCAGCACGCCGCCCTGAATCGCCGCCCCCATCGCCACCACCTCGTCGGGGTTGACGCCGACATTCGGCTCTTTCCCGAACAACGCCTTGACGAAGGCGCGCAGGCGCGGCATCCGGGTCTGGCCGCCGACCAAAATCACCTCGTCGATCTTGCCCTTTGAGACCCCGGCGTCCTTGAGCGCCTGTTCGCACGGCCCCCCCGTCCGGGCGATCAGCTCTTCGACCAGGCTTTCCAGTGCGGCGCGGGTCAGATGGTGGGTCAAATGCTTCGGCCCCGACTGGTCGGCGGTGATGAAGGGCAGGTTGATCTCGGTGGTCTGGGCCGAGGACAATTCGATCTTGGCCTTCTCCGCCGCCTCCTTCAGGCGCTGGAGGGCCAGATTGTCCTGACGCAGGTCGATCCCGCTCTCCTTCTGGAAGACATCGGCGAGATGGGAGACCAGTTTCTGGTCGAAATCCTCGCCGCCCAGAAAGGTGTCGCCATTGGTCGACTTGACCTCGAAAACCCCGTCGCCCAGTTCCAGAATCGAAATGTCGAATGTGCCCCCGCCCAGATCATAGACCGCGATGACCTTGCTCGCCGCCTGCTTGTCCAGCCCATAGGCCAGCGCGGCGGCGGTCGGCTCATTGATGATCCGCAGAACTTCCAGCCCGGCGATCTTGCCGGCATCCTTGGTCGCCTGTCTTTGCGCATCGTTGAAATAGGCCGGAACCGTGATCACCGCCTGTGTGACCTCATGGCCCAAATAATCCTGCGCCGTCTCCTTCATTTTCTGCAGAACATAGGCCGAAATCTGTTGCGGCGAATAATCCTTGCCCCCGGCGCGCATCCAGGCGTCGCCGCTTTTGGCCTTGACGATCTCATAAGGGGCCAGTTTGCGGTCCTTGACGGTCTCCGGGTCGTCGAAACTGCGCCCGATCAGACGTTTGATCGCAAACAGGGTGTTTTTTGGGTTGGTCACCGCCTGCCGCTTGCCGGACTGGCCGACCAGACGCTCGTTGTCCTTGGCGAAGGCGACAATCGAGGGCGTCGTGCGCGCTCCTTCCGCGTTTTCGATCACCCGCGGCGCGGCCCCCTCCATCACCGCCACGCAGGAATTGGTCGTGCCCAGATCAATCCCGATCACCTTGCCGGTTGCCGCGCCCTTTTCCTTGCCTGTTTCCTTGTCCATGACGCGCCGCTCCTGAAATTCCCGAAATCCCGGCTCCCCCGCCCGGAGACAACCCCCGGTCGGGGGATAACCCCCAGTCGGGGGATAAGTCCCTGCTTATATATGAACGCCCGCCGCCGCCTGCAAGATGCTTGTGGGGGCCGCCTCAAGACTCGCCGCCGGGGCGGGTTTCGCCGGACCGGCTCCGGCCGGCGGGCGCCGTCTCCGGCGCTCCCGGTTCTCCGCCCGCCCCGCGTGCAGAGGCCGGCGCGGCAATTCCGACCCGGGCCGGGCGCAAAAGGCGCTCGCCGATCATGTAGCCCTCCTCAACCACCTGAACGACCTCGCCCGGCGCGGCGTTCGGGGCGGGCGTCTCAAAGAGCGCTTCGTGGCGGTGGGGATCGAAAGCCCGGCCCTGCGCTTCAATCTTGCGCACCCCGTGCCGGGCCAAGATCGCCTCCATCTCCCGCGCCGTCATCCGCACGCCGTCCAGCAATTTGTCCGGACTTTGCGCTTGCGCGCCCTCCGGTGAGGCCGCCTGGAGCGCGCGGTGGAGATTGTCGCAGATCGCCAGAAGATCGCGGGCCAGGGCTGCAATCGAAAAGCGCGCCGCCTCTTCTTGCGCCCGCGCCGCCTGCCGGCGCACATTTTCCGCCTCGGCCAGCGCCCGGCGGAACTTGTCCTCCAGCGCGGCCAGCCGGGCCGCCATCTCTTCCGGCGGCTTCGCCGCCGCCTCTTTCGGCCCGGCGTCCGGCGGCGCGCCCGCTTGCGCGGTTTCGGCCTTTTTGACCTTTGCCTCCCCGGCCTCCCCCGTCTCCCCGGGGTCTTTTGTCTTGCGCGTCATCTTCGCCTCTCCCGCTTGCGCCTGTGGCGCTTTTTGCGCTTTTTCTTTTACTTTACCCCGGCCCCTTCCTCTAGCATAAACAGGCTCCGCCCCCGGCCCGCAGGCCACCTGTTGCAAAAAGAATGGAGTGCCGATGAGCGCACAATTTCGCCGTCCTTCGGGCCGCGCCGCCGATGCCATGCGGCCCGTCCGGCTGGAGCCGGGCGCGGCCCTGCAGGCCGAAGGCTCTTGCCTGGCCGCCTTTGGCCGCACCCGGGTCTTGTGCACGGCCAGCCTCGAAGAGCGGGTGCCGCTCTGGCGGCGCGGGGCCGGGGCAGGCTGGGTCACGGCGGAATATGGAATGTTGCCGCGCGCGACCGGCCAGCGCACCCGCCGCGAGGCGGTGCAGGGGCGGCAGGGCGGGCGCACCCAGGAGATTCAGCGCCTGATCGGACGCTCCCTGCGCGCGGTGACCGATTTGAAGGCTCTGGGCGAGCGGCAGATCATTGTGGATTGCGACGTCCTCAATGCCGACGGCGGCACCCGCACGGCGGCGATCACCGGGGCCTGGGTGGCGCTGTGGCAGGCCTGCGAGTGGATGTGCCGCCGCCGGGTGATCGCGGACAATCCGGTGCGCGATCATGTCGCGGCGGTCTCCTGCGGGCTTTACCGGGGCCGGCCGGTCTGCGATCTGGATTATGCCGAGGACAGGCAGGCGCAGCTGGACGCCAATTTTGTCATGACCGGGACCGGGTCGATTGTCGAGATTCAGGCGGCGAGCGAGGATGCGCCCTTCGCCGCCGAGACCTTTGAGGCCCTGCTGGCGCTGGCCCGCGGGGCGATTGCTGGTCTGGTCGCGCGCCAGAAGGAGGCGCTGGGGTGAGGGGCCTGCCGTCGCTGGCCGGCTGGCGTCCGGTGATCGCCACCGGCAATCGGGACAAATGGCGCGAGATTGCGGCCCTTCTCGCCGGGCGCGGCATTCGCCCGGCCGCCGGAGAGGTTCTGGCCGGCGTGACCATGCCCGCCGAGACGGCGTGCGATTTTGCCGGCAACGCCTTTCTCAAGGCGCGCGCGGCCTGCACCTATTGCGCTCTGCCTGCGCTGGGCGATGATTCCGGCCTGGAAGTCGCCGCGCTCAACGGGCGGCCCGGCGTTCATTCGGCCCGCTTCGCCGGGCCGGAGCGCGACTTCGCCGCCGCGCACAAAAAACTCCTGCGCGAAATGGAAAACTCCGCAAATCCCGACCGCCGCGCGCGCTTTGTCTGTGCGGTTTGCCTCGTCTTTCCCGGCGGGGCGAAAGCCGCTTTTTCCGGCTGCGTCGAGGGCCGGATCGTCTGGCCGCCCCGGGGCCGCGGCGGCTTCGGCTATGATCCGATCTTTCAGCCCGACGGCCATGCCCGGACCTTCGCCGAGATGAGCGCGGCGCAAAAACAGCAACTCTCCCACCGCGCCCGCGCCTTTGCCCGGCTGGCCGATGCCCTTGACTCCTGATGCGCCGGTGACTCCTGAACCCGCCCCCCGGCTGGGAATCTATATTCACTGGCCGCTCTGCACGGCGATTTGCCCCTATTGCGATTTCAACGTAGCGCGCGCCGGAGACCACGACCCCGCTCCCCTCCAGCGCGGGCTGATCCGGGAGATCGAGAGTTTCGCCGCCGATCTGCCCGGCGCGCGGGTGGACAGCATCTTTTTCGGCGGCGGCACGCCGTCCTTGATGAGCGCGGGGCAGGTCGCGGAACTGGTCGAGGCGATTGCGCGCCGCTTTCGCCTTTCGGCGCAGGCGGAAATCTCGCTGGAGGCCAATCCCGAAAGCAGCGCGCCCGCGCATTTGGCCGATCTGCGGCAGGCCGGGGTCACCCGTTTGTCGCTGGGCGTGCAGGCGCTCGACGACCGCGCGCTCAAGGCGCTGGGCCGCCGCCATGATGCGGCGCGCGCGCGCGGCGCCATCGCGCAGGCGGGCGCGCTGTTTGAGCGCTTCTCCTTCGATCTGATCTATGCCCGCCCCGGCCAGACTCCGGCCCGATGGCGCGCCGAACTGGCCGAAGCGCTGAATCTGGCGCGCGATCATCTGTCGCTCTACCAGTTGAGCATTGAGCCGGGCACCGGCTTTGCCCGCGCCCAGGCGCGCGGGCAGATCCGCCTGCCCGATGGCGCGCGCGCCGCCGCGCTTTACGAAATCAGCGCCGAGATGAGCGCGGCGGCGGGTCTTGCCGCCTATGAAATCTCCAACCATGCCCGCCCCGGCGGCGCCTGCCGGCATAATCTGGCCGTCTGGCGCGGCGGGGATTATCTGGGGATCGGCCCGGGGGCGCATGGACGAATGACGCGCCGGGGCCGCCGCCTGGCGTTGCGCGCCCGGCGCGACCCCCGGCGCTGGCTGGCGGCGGTCGAGGCGCGGGGGCGGGGAATCGAAAACTGCGCAACCCTCTCGGCCCGCGAAGTGGCGCAAGAGCGCCTGATCACCGGTCTGCGTCTGAGCGAAGGCGTGCGCCTGAGCGATCTGGCGGCGCTAAACCTCTCCGCTTCGGCTATTGCCGGTCTGGTTGCGGCGGGCTTTTTGCGTCCCTATCCGGATCGTCTTCAGGCGAGCGCGCGGGGGCGGCTGGTTCTGGACTCGGTTCTGCGCCGGCTTCTGGCCGCTGACCCTCTGGCCGCTGACGGCGAAACTGCGCCTCCGCCTGGCGAATGACCGGGGCCGCGTCCGGGAAGCGCGCCAGAGGCGCGGCGATCACCTTGCGCCCGCGCCGCTCAATCTCCATCACCGCCAGCGCCCGCTCGGCGACACCGTCGGGACGGAAGCGGAACAGGCCGTCCAGACCGCGAAAGCCTTCGGGGCGGAGCAGGGTGCGCTCCTCGAATCGCCCCCCGCCCCCCCGGACGATGGCGGCGATCAGACTCACCGCGTCATAGGCCAGACTGGCCAGCCGGGGTGCGTCAGAGCCGAACGCCTGGCGGAAGCGCGCCTGAAAGCGCAGGACGTCCTCAGGCGGCGGCGCGGCGAACCAACCCCCGTTGAGCGGCAGTTCCCGGCTTAAGGAGGGATCGTCCCACAATCCGGTGCCCAGAAAGCGCACATCGCGCGCGCCGACGTCGAAGAAGGGCAGCAGCTGGGCAATGCCGCGCAGGCGCGCCCCGCCTTCGGGCAGAAAGACCGCATCATAGGGAATCTCGCCATAGGTCTCGAACTGCCTGAGTTTCTCCAGCGCCTCTTGTGCGGCCTTGAGCTGATCTTCGGGCAGGGCGGCGGCGCGCGCGGCGCGGGCTTCTTCCAGCGCCTTGAGGAGCGCGGCGATCTGCTCGCGGTTCAAGACGGTGTAAGTCTGCCGGTCCTGCGCCGCCGGTAGCGGAGCGTCCGGCCCGCTCCGCCCGCGCCGGGCGGGCCGGTGCGTCGCCGGGGCCTGCGGCCCGAAGCCGCCTTGAGCCAGCGCGGTTTGCGCCCGCTCGACCCGGCGGCGCAGGCGGCGGCGTTCGGCTTCCAGCTCTTTTTGCCGCGCCGCATATTCGGCCAGCCGCCGCGCCGGGGCCAGCGCCGCCTTGACCGAGGGGCGATAGGTTTCGATGGCGTGAATCTCCGTCCCGTTGCGCGTGGTGCGCTCGACCAGAACCGCGCGCAGCCGCCGCCCGTAATCGCTGTCGGGAATCAGCGCGGCGATCCGCCTGACATTGCGCGTGGCGGCATAGTCGAGCACCCGCTCGACTTCCTCCTCGGGCGCGAAGCCAAACAGATAGAGGCCCGCCTGCCGGTTGCGGCGGTCGGGGGAAAAGGCGATGACCGGAACATTGCGGGCGCGGGCAAGTTGCGCGCTCTCGCGCAGGCCCGCCGAGAGGACCGGCCCCAAAACCACCTCCGCCCCTTGCGCGAGCACCGCCTGCATGGCCCGCGCCGCGCCTTGCGCGGTGCCGCCGGTATCCTGGGGCAGGAGAATGACCGGGGTCTCGCCCTGGTCGAACAGGGCCAGCTGGGCGGCTTCGAGCATGGCCCGCGCCGTTGCGCGCCACTGTTCTTGCGGGGCGCTCAAAGGCAAAAGCAGACCGGCGCGCACCGGCTCAATGCGCCGGGGGGCCTGCGCCGTCTGGCAGCCGCCCAGCCCGGCCAGCGCGCAGATCAGCGCGCAGATCAGCGCCCGGCGCGGCGCGCCGCCGCGGCGAAAAGCGCGGGGAGGTGCCTGGATCCTTTGGGGAGTCATCGCCGCCTCAAAATGCCCGTCAAAATGCTTCCCAAAATGCCATAAAGTGCTCCGGCAGGACAGCCCCCGCGCCGGCGCCTCAAACAGGGCCGATCTGTCCAATGCGCATATCTGACGCGATGAAGGAGTGGAACGAGAAGGAAGCGCGCATGACAAGGCCCGCGAAGTCCGGCCCGGACCCTCTTGCTCCCGGCCTTTATCTGGTCCCGACCCCGATTGGCGCGGCCCGCGACATCACCTTGCGCGCGCTGGATGTGCTGGCCGGGGCCGATCTGGTCTTGTGCGAGGATACGCGCGTGACCCGGCGTCTTTATGCGATCCATGATCTGCCGTTGCCTCCCTTGCGCGCCTATCACGATCACAGCCGGCCCGGCTGGCGCGCCCGGATTCTCGCGCATCTGCGCGCGCGCGCCGCAATTGCCCTGACCAGCGACGGCGGCACCCCGCTGCTGTGCGATCCCGGCTACAAACTGGTCCGCGCGGCGCTCCAAGACGGGATTGCGGTTCACGCCCTGCCGGGGCCGTGCAGCCTGCTGCCGGCGCTTCAGCTGTCGGGTCTGCCGCCCGACCGCTTCACCTTTGCCGGCTTCCTGCCGCCCCGGCCTTCGGCCCGCCGCCGCGCCTTGCGCGCGCTGGCCGAAGCCCCGGGCACCTTGATTCTTTTCGAATCGGCCCGGCGTCTGCCGGCAAGTCTGGCGGAGATGGCCAGCCTGTGGCCGGCGCGCCCGGGCGCGGTCGTGCGCGAGATCACCAAACGCTTCGAGGAGGCGCGCCGCGCCTCCCTTGCCGAACTCGCCGCCTTTTACGCCGATCCCGCCCACCGGCCCCGGGGCGAGGTCGTCATTCTGGCCGCCGCCGAATCCGGCCTGCCGCCGGACACGAGCCGGTGACGAAACCCCCCGCCGCGCGCCGTCTTCGCGGCCTGCGGGCCTTTCGCCGCGGGCGGCGCGGCGAGCACATCGCCTTGATCTGGCTGCTGGCCAAGGGGTTTTGGCCGCTCGCCCGGCGCTACAGGACACGGCAGGGAGAAATCGATATTATTGCCCGCCGGGGGCGGCTGGTGATCTTCGTCGAGGTCAAGGCGCAGGCGGCCCGGCCGGGGGAGGCGCTGACCATGCGGCAACAAAAGCGAATCGAACGCGCCGCCCGCCTGTTCGCGGCCCGGGCGGCTTTGCCCGGCGGCTGGCGCGGGCGCTTCGACGCGATCCTGATTCGCCCCTGGCGGCTGCCGGTGCACCTGGCCGACGCCTTTCGCCCCGCCGGGCGCGGCTGATGCGCGTCGCGATCCAGATGAACCCGATTGAGCGAATCGCCATTCAGGGCGATACGACTTTCGCTCTTGCGCTGGAAGCGCAAAGGCGCGGTATTGATCTTCTGGTCTACGAGCCGCCCGCGCTGCAACTGGCGGACGGGGTCTTGTCGGCGCGCCTGCGCGCGGTGCGCCTGCGCGACGCGCCGGGCCGCCATGTCGAGGCCGGGGAGCGCGCGCTCATCGCGCTGCGCAGCATGGACCTGATCTTGATGCGCCAGGACCCGCCCTTCGACCTGGCCTATATCACCGCCACCCATTTGTTGGAGCATGTGCAGCCGGAGACTTTGGTGGTCAATGATCCGGCGGGGGTGCGCAACGCGCCGGAGAAACTGCTTTGCGCCCGCTTTGCCGGTCTGATGCCGCCGACCCTGATCAGCGCCGACGGCGCGGCGCTGCGTGATTTCCATCGCCGGACCGGGGAGGTTGTTCTCAAGCCGCTTTACGGCGGCGGCGGCGAGGGGATTCAGCGCCTGCGCCCCGGCGATGAGAACGCCAATGGCCTGATCGACATGATGCTGGCCCATTACCGCACCGCGCTGGTGATGCAGGCCTATCTGCCGCAAGTGCGCGCGGGCGACAAGCGCATTGTGATGCTGGAGGGCAAGCCGGTGGGGGCGCTCAACCGGCTGCCGCAGCCGGGCGAGGCGCGGGCCAATATGCGCGCCGGGGGCCGGGCGGTTCTGGCGGAACTCTCGCCACGCGAGGAGGAAATCTGCGCTGCGCTGGGCCCCGAACTGCGGGCGCGCGGCCTGATCTTGGCCGGGATCGACGTGATCGGCGGCTGGCTGACCGAGATCAATGTGACCTCGCCGACCGGCCTGCGCGAGATTGCGCGGGAAGGAGGGCCGGATATCGCCGCCCTGTTCTGGGATGCGATCGAGGCCCGGCTGGCCGGAGACGGGCGGGCGTGATCGCCCGGATTCACACCGCCGCCTTTCAAGGGCTGGCGGCGCGCCCGGTTGATGTGCAGGTGCATATCGGCTCCGGCCTGCCCTCCTTTACGATTGTCGGCCTGCCCGACAAGGCGGTTGCCGAGAGCCGCGAGCGGGTCCGCGCCGCCTTGAGCGCCATCGGCCTGGGCCTTCCGCCCAAAAGGCTGACGGTTAATCTCGCCCCCGCCGATCTTCCCAAGGAGGGCAGTCATTTCGATCTGCCGATTGCGCTGGGCCTGCTGGCGGCGATGGAGGTGATTCCGGCGGCGCAGCTGTCGCGCCGGATGGCTTTGGGCGAATTGGGCCTCGACGGCTCGCTGGCCGCGGTGCCCGGCGCCCTGCCCGCCGCGATGGCCGCCTTCGATCTGGGTCTGGACTTTGTCTGCCCCGAATCCTGCGGCGCAGAAGCCGCCTGGTCGGGGCTGGGGGAGCGCGACGGTCTGATCGCCCCGGCCTCTTTGTTGCAGGCGGTCAATCACTTCAAGGGCCGGCAGATTTTGTCGCCGCCCGCGCGCGGCGCGGTTGAGGAGAGCGACGCTCCGGCGCAGGAGCTGCGCGCGGTGCGCCGCCAGCACAGCGCCAAGCGGGCGCTGGAAATCGCCGCCGCCGGCGGACACAATATGCTGATGATCGGTCCGCCCGGCGCGGGCAAGTCGATGCTGGCCGCCTGTCTGCCCGGCCTGCTCCCGCCGCTGACCCCGCGCGAGGCCCTGCAAACGGCGATGATCGCCAGTCTGGCCGGCGAGATGAGCGGCGGCGTCTTGAAGCGGGGCCGCGCCTTTCGCGCCCCGCATCATTCGGCCAGCATGGCGGCGATGATCGGCGGCGGCCCACTGGCCCGGCCCGGCGAAGTGGCGCTGGCCCATCGCGGCGTCCTGTTTCTGGACGAATTGCCGGAATTCCCCCGCGCCGTGCTCGACGCCTTGCGCCAGCCGCTGGAGACCGGGCTGGCGGCGGTCGCCCGGGCGCGGATGCATATCACCTATCCGGCCCGCTTCCAGCTGGTCGCGGCGATGAATCCGTGCCGCTGCGGCTATGCCGGCGATCCGTCCCGCCACTGCGGGCGGGTGCCGCGCTGCGCGCGCGACTATCAGGCGCGCCTGTCGGGGCCGTTGCTGGACCGGATCGATCTGGTCATTGAGGTGCCGCCGGTTCCGCCCGACGCCTTGACCCTTCCTGCCGACGGCGAGTCGAGCCGGCAGGTTGCCGAAAGAGTCGCCGCCGCCCGCGCCCGCCAGGCCGCCCGGCATCCGCAGGGCGAAGAGGCGCAGGGCTTTCTCAACGCCGATATTGACAGCGAATCTCTGGCCGAGGCCGGCCCGGCGCGGGCGCCACTGAGCGAACTGGCCGAGCAGGCCCGCAAGATGGGCCTGACCGCGCGCGGCATGCACCGGGTCTTGCGGGTTGCGCGCACCATCGCTGATCTTGAGGGAATCGCCCGGCCCGGACCCGAAGAACTGAAAAATGCGCTGGCCTATCGCCGCCTGCCCGCTTTGGGCGGCATGGCGGCTTGAAGCCGTTTTGAGAGGCGGCTTCTTTCTACGTGTTCAAATCATAAGCGGCGATGGCCGCCATATTGACGAGGTCGGAGACCGAACAGCCCATCGGCACGATTTGAACCGAATGGGTAAGGCCGACCAGAATCGGGCCGATCACGGTTGAGCCGCCCATTTCCTGCAACATTTTGGTCGAGATATTGGCCGAGTGGATCGCGGGCATGATCAGGACATTGGCCGGCTCGCTCAGGCGGCAGAAGGGGTAGAGGCGCATGCGCTCCGGGTTGAGGGCTACGTCGGCGGCCATTTCGCCCTCATATTCGAAGTCGACGCCGCGCCGGTCGAGAATCTCGGCGGCCTCGCGCATGCGGGTCGAGCGTTCGCCTTCCGGGTGGCCGAAGGTCGAATAGGCGAGCAGCGCCACCCGCGGCTCGTGGCCCAGCCGCCGGGCGACCCGCGCCGCCTCGATCGCGATCCCGGCGATCTCCTCGGCCTGCGGCATGTCATGGACGTTGGTGTCGGCGACCAGCACCGTGCGCCCGCCATGGGCCAGAATCATCGAGACGCCGATCACCCGCCGCCCCGGGCTGGGATCGATCACCCGCCGCACCTCCTGCAAGGCCGCCGAGTAGTTGCGGGTGACGCCGGTGACCATTGCATCGGCGTCGCCCAGAGCGAGCGCGCAGGCGCTGAAAATATTGCGGTCATTGACCAGGCGCAGGCAGTCGCGCTGCAAAAAGCCGCGCCGCTGCAGGCGGCGGTAGAGAAACTCGGCATAGTCGCCGGCCCGCGGGTCGCGGCGGGCGTCATTGATCTCCAGCTGATCGGCTTCGGCCAATTCGGCCCGGGCGATGGTCTTGCGAATCTCCTCGGCCCGCCCGACCAGAACCGGCCTGCCCAGTTCCAGTTCGCGGAAGGAGAGCGCAGCGCGGATCACCTGCTCTTCCTCGCCCTCGGCGAAGATCACCCGCCGGGGCCGCTCGCGCACCTGGCGCAGGATGGTCTGGAAGGTGGCGGCGACCGGATTTTGCATGGCGGAGAGGCGGTTGGCGTAGCCTTCCATATCGATGATCGGGGCGCGGGCGACCCCGCTCTCCATCGCGGCGCGGGCAATTGCGGGCGGCACCCGGTGAATCAGGCGCGGATCGAAGGGGGCCGGAATCAGATATTGCGGCCCGAAGCGCAGGCGCGTCCCGCCATAGGCGGCGGCGACTTCGTCGGGCACGTCTTCGCGCGCCAACGCCGCCAGCGCCTCGGCGCAGGCGATCTTCATCGTCCGGTTGATCCGCGAGGCCCGCACATCCAGCGCCCCGCGAAAAATATAGGGGAAGCCCAAAACATTGTTGATCTGGTTGGGATAGTCCGAGCGCCCGGTGGCGATGATCGCATCGGGCCGCGCCGCCGCAGCCTGTTCCGGAGTGATTTCGGGATCGGGATTGGCCAGCGCGAAAACGATCGGCCGCTCGGCCATCGAGCGCAGCATGTCTTCGCTCAGCGCGCCCTTGACCGACAGGCCCAAAAACAGATCGGCCCCGCGCACCGCCTCGGCCAGCGTCTTGAACGGGTGCGGATGGGCATGGGCCGACTTCCATTGATTGATCCCGGCCCGCCGCCCCCGGGTGATCGGGCCCCGGCTGTCGCACAAAATCGCGTTTTGCGCCGGCGTCCCCATCGCCCGGATCAAATCCAGACAGGCAATCCCCGCCGCCCCTGCTCCGTTGACGACAACCCGCAAATCGGAAAATTTGCGCCCGGTCAGATGCAGCGCATTGATCAGCCCGGCCAGAACGATAATCGCGGTGCCGTGCTGGTCGTCATGGAAGACCGGAATCTCCATGATCTCGCAAAGTTTCTCCTCAATGATGAAGCAGTCGGGGGCTTTAATGTCTTCCAGATTGATTCCGCCAAAGGCCGGGCCCAGATAGCGCACGCAATTGATGAAATCGTCCGGATCGGCGGCGTCGACTTCCAGATCGAAGGCGTCCAGACCGGCAAAGCGCTTGAACAAAATCGCCTTGCCCTCCATCACCGGCTTGGCGGCGAGCGCCCCCAGATTTCCCAGACCCAGAATCGCCGAGCCGTTCGAGACCACCCCGACCATATTGCCCTTGCTCGTATAGTCATAGGCGCGCCCCGCATCCTGGGCGATGGCGCGCACCGGGGCGGCGACCCCGGGCGAATAGGCCAGCGCCAGATCGCGCTGCGTGGCCATCGGCTTGGTGGCGGCAATCTCGATCTTGCCGGGCCGCCCCCCATGATGGAAGCGCAGGGCCTCCTGATCGGTGATCCCGCGCGTGTCGGATTTGTCGCTGCCGGCGGCCATGCTCTGCTCCCTGCGCCTGCCGGGCCGCTGCCCGCCCGGTGCGGCCTTTGTAGGCTTCCGCCCGGTGGAAGACAAGCGGCGGCCCGTCTATAGTGGACGGGCGAAGGCGGCGGCGCATCGGACGCCGCGCCGGAGGGGAGGCGTCGCCGGACCTGCCGTCCATGACCGGAATCAAAGCGCAAGAAGCCGGCGCGGCGCGCGACCTGTTCGCCGGGCAGGAGGCCGCCGCCCCGGCGCGCCGGCCCTCCGCCCCGGCGGCGGCGGGCGCGGCGACGCCGATGATGGCCCAATATTTGCAAATCAAGCGCGAACATCCCGGCTGCCTGCTCTTCTACCGGATGGGCGACTTCTATGAGTTATTCTTCGACGACGCCAAAACCGCCGCCGCCGCGCTGGACATTGCCCTGACCCGGCGGGGCAGGCATCTGGGCCGGGCGGTGCCGATGTGCGGCGTTCCGGTTCATGCCGCCGACAGCTATATGCAGAAATTGATTCGTGCCGGACATCGGGTTGCGGTCTGCGAACAGATGGAGCAGCCCGACGCCGCCCGGCGTGGTCCGCTGCGCCGGGCGGTCGTGCGGGTGGTCACCTCCGGGACGGTCACCGAAGAGGCTCTGTTGCCGGCGCGGGCGCATAATTATCTGGCGGCGCTGGCGCCGCCCGCCGCCGGGGCGCAGCTGTGGGGGCTGGCCTGGGCCGATATTTCGACCGGTGATTTTTATGCCCGGCCCGCCGGGGCGCAGGATCTGGCCGCGGAATTGGCCCGGCTGTCTCCCGGTGAGCTTCTTTTGCCCGAGACGCTGGCCGCCGATCTTCCGGACTGGCTGGCCCCGTTTCTGGACTCCGCGCCGCATACCGGTCTGCCCGCCCGCGCCTTTGAGTCCGGCAAGGCCGCCCTGCGGCTGCGCGAAGCGCTGGGGGTGGCGGATCTGGCCGCCTTCGGCGATTTTCCCGCACAGGTTCAGGCCGCCTGCGGCGCGCTGCTGGATTACGTGCAGCTGACTCAAGCCGGCGCTGCGCCGCGCCTCAAGCCGCCGCGGCTGGAAGCGCCGGGCCGGACCATGCAGATCAATGCCGCCGCCTATGCCGGACTGGAACTGATCCGCTCTTCCTCCGGCCAGCGTCACGGCAGCCTGCTCTGGGCGATCGACCGAACCGTCACCGGCCCCGGCGGGCGGCTGCTGGCCGAGCGGCTCTGCGCCCCGCTGACCGATCCGGAGGAGATCGGCGCACGGCAGGACGGGCTGGCCTTTTTTCTGGAGCGCGAAGAGTTGCGCGCCAAAACCCGCGCCGGATTGCGCGCCGCCCCCGATATGGCCCGTGCCTTGCAGCGTCTGGCGCTGGGCCGGGGCGGGCCGCTGGATCTGGCCGCGCTGCGCGACGGCCTGGCCGCGGCCGGCGCTTTGGCGCAGTTGCTGGACGCGGCGGGGGCGGATCAGGCGGGCGGGGTGATCGCCCGGGCGCTGGCGGATTTGCGGCGCGAGCACGATCGCCTGGCGGAGAAACTTTCCGCCGCCCTGATCGCCGCCCCGCCCCTGCTGGCGCGCGAGGGCGGCTTTATTGCCGCCGGCTTCGATTCCGCGCTGGACCGCCACCGCCAGCAGGCCGGAACGGCGCGGCGCGAGATCGCCGCCCTGCAGGCCCGCTATATCCGTGAGACCGGGCTGCGCGCCCTCAAGGTCAAGCACAATGGCGTGCTGGGCTATCATATCGAAGTTCCCGCGGCGGCCGGCGCGCGGCTGTTGGAACCGCCCTTGTCCGAGCGCTTCATTCACCGGCAGACGCTGGCCAGCCAGATGCGTTTCACGACCGCGCCGCTGGCCGGCAAGGCCAGCGAAGTGTTGCGCGCCGGCGCGCGCGCGCTGGCCCGCGAGTTGGAGATTTTCGCCGATCTGACCGCGGCGGTCGAAGCGCAGGCGCCAACCCTCTTCGCCGCCGCGCGCGCGCTGGCCGAACTGGATGTCTGCGCCGGGCTGGCCCAGATCGCGGCGCAAAGAGACTTCACCCGCCCGCGCCTCGACCGCAGTTTGCGCTTCCAGATCGAGGGCGGACGCCATCCGGTGGTCGAGGCCGCGCTTGATCCGGCCGCCGGCCGGAGTTTTACCGCCAATGACTGCCGCCTCGACGCCGCCGCCGGCGACGCCGCCCGGCTCTGGCTGGTCACCGGCCCCAATATGGCGGGCAAGTCGACCTTTTTGCGCCAGAATGCGCTGATCGCGATTCTGGCGCAGATGGGCTCTTTCGTGCCGGCGCGCCGGGCGCGGATCGGAATCATCGACCGCCTCTTCAGCCGGATCGGGGCGAGCGACAAACTGAGCCGGGGCCAATCGACCTTCATGGTCGAGATGGTCGAGACCGCGGCGATTCTCAATCAGGCCGGGCGGCGCGCCTTTGTCGTCATTGATGAGATCGGACGCGGCACCGCGACCTTTGACGGCCTGTCTTTGGCCTGGGCGGTGGTCGAACACATGCATTCGGCCATCGGGGCCCGCGCGCTGTTTGCCACCCATTTCCATGAACTCACCCGGCTGGAGGAGAAACTGCCGGGTCTGGCCAATATGTCGATGCGGATCGAGGAGCATGACGGGGCGGTGATCTTTCTGCATGAGGTCGCCGCCGGGGCCGCCGACCGCTCCTACGGGGTTCAGGTGGCGCGGCTGGCCGGTCTGCCGGGGGCGGTGCTGGCGCGGGCGGCGGATTTGCTCGCCGCGCTGGAATCGGGCGAGTCGCCGCGCGCCGCGCCGCCCCCGCCGCGCGCCGCGCCGCGCTCCGAGGCCGAGGCCGTGCTGCGCCAAACCGATCCCGATGCGCTCTCCCCGCGTCAGGCTCATGATCTCCTCTATCGGCTGCGCCGGCTCGTCCGATGACTCTGCTTGACCGTGCACCGGCTCCAGCGGCGCGCCTGAAAGCCATTCTGACCCGCGACGGCGCCAGCCCGGCGGCGCGCCGTCATGCGCTGGACGCGCTCCGGCAAAGTCTGGAGGCGGCCCGCGCCCAGGCGCAAAAGCATCTGGCGCAAAAACCGCTGGCCGGGCTGGCGGCGGCGGCGGGACTGTGCCGCAGTCATGACCGGATCATCACCGGTTTGTTTCAGGCCGCCTGCGAGATTTTCCCCCGCGCCGATTCGGCCCCGGCCCCGGACCTGGCGCTGGCCGCCACCGGCGGCTATGGCCGCGGCCTGCTCGCCCCGGCCTCCGACATTGATCTGCTCTTTCTGGTGGCCGGCCCGCCTGCGCCCCGGAGCGAAAAGATCATCGAATACATGCTCTACATGCTCTGGGATCTGGGCTTGAAGACGGGCCATGCCGTGCGCCGTCCGGAACTGTGCATTCAGCAGGCCCGC
Source organism: Alphaproteobacteria bacterium (assembly GCA_965204775.1). GTDB lineage: Bacteria > Pseudomonadota > Alphaproteobacteria > JAPOUT01 > CBDBFH01. The sequence goes on along the minus strand of CBDBFH010000011.1, from coordinate 12,448 downwards.
GCCGATATGACGGTGTGCACCAGCCTGCTGGATGCGCGCTTCCTGTGCGGCGCCCCGGCGCTTTACGCCGATTTCGCCCGCCGCTTCGCCCGCCGGATTCGCGCCCGCCGGGCGCGCGCCTTCGTCGCGGCCAAACTGGCCGAGCGCGACCGGCGGCATCTGGCGGCGGGCCAGTCGCGCTATCTGGTCGAGCCCAATGTCAAGGACGGCAAGGGCGGCCTGCGCGATCTGCAGAGCATGATCTGGATCGCCAAATATTGCTACGCGGTCGAGACCGGCGGCGACCTGGCCCGCGCCGGGCTGTTCACCGAAACCGAGCAGCGCCGCTTCCGCCGCTGCGAGACTTTGCTCTGGGCGGTGCGCTGCCATCTGCATTTTCTCACCGGGCGGGCCGAGGAGCGCCTGTCCTTCGACGTCCAGAAGGAGATTGCCGCCCGCGCCGGATTCCACGCCCGCCGCCCCGGCCTCGATGCGGTCGAGCGCTTCATGAAGAAATATTTTCTCACCGCCAAATATGTCGGTGATCTGACCCGGCTGTTTTGCGCCCAGCTGGAGGAGCAGCACAAGAAGCCGCTGCTGCGCCTGCCGGCCATGCTGCGGCGGCGCTCAAAAGCCGTGCTGCCGCCCGGCTTTGTTCTGGAGCGCCGCCGTCTGGCCCTGCGCCCGGGGGCGGAGCAGCGTCTGGCGGCGCGCCCGCTCATGCTCTTGCAGCTGTTTCATGCCGCGGCGATCCATGATCTGGACATTCATCCGGCCAGTTTGCGCCAGGCGGCGCGGGCGCGCGGCCTGAGCGGGCGCGCCTTGCGCGCCGATCCGCAGGCCAACCGCCTCTTCGTCGAGATTTTGACCGCCCCGGCAGCCGCCGAACGCGTTTTGCGGCTGATGAACGAAGCCGGGATTTTGGGCCGCTTCATTCCTGATTTTGGCCGCATCGTCGCCTTGATGCAGTTCAACATGTATCATCACTACACCGCCGACGAGCATCTGTTGCGCGCGGTCGGCCAGCTGGCCCGGATCGAACAGGGCAGGTTGCGCGCCGAGGCCCCGCTGGCCAGCGGTTTGATGGCCGGGCTGGCCGGAACCCCGGCGCGGGCCGTGCTCTATCTGGCGGTCTTCCTCCATGACATTGCCAAGGGGCGCGGCGGCGATCATTCCCGCATCGGGGCGCAAGTCGCCCGACGGCTGGGGCCGCGTCTGGGCTTTGATCCCGGCCAGACCCGGCTGGCCGCCTGGCTGGTCGAGAATCATCTGATCCTGAGCGACACCGCCCAGCGGCGCGACATTGCCGATCCCAGAACCGTCCTCGACTTTGCCCGCCAGGTCGAAACCCCGGAGCGGTTGGCGCTGCTTTTGATCCTGACCGTCGCCGACATTCGCGCGGTCGGCCCCGGCGTCTGGAACGGCTGGAAAGGGCAATTGCTGCGCACGCTTTATGTCCAGACCCTGGCCCGCCTGACCGGGCGCGCGCCGGAATCGGCGCAGGAGGCGCAGGCCGCCCGCCGCCGTCTTGCCCCGGCGCTGGCGCGCTGGCCGGCGCACAGCCGCGCCGGCTATTTCGCCTTCCTGCCCGACGCCTATTGGAGCGGGCTGGAACCGGACGTTCACCTGCGCCATGCCCGTCTGTATCGCCGCTTCGCCCGTCCGGGGCGCCCCGGCGCGGGCCGGGCTTTCGTCTTTGCCGCCCATGATGATGTGGGGCGGGCGGCGAGCGAAATCTTGATTCTCGCCGACGATCATCCCGGTCTGTTTGCGCGTCTGGCCGGGGCTTTTGCGGTTGCCGGGCTACGGGTGGCCGACGCCAAAATCTTCACCGCCCGCACCGGGGCCGCCTTTGACGCCTTCTGGGTCCAGGACGAGAATGGCCGCGCCCTGTGCGATCCGCGCCGAATCGAGCGGCTGCGCCGCATGATTCTCGACGTGCTCGCCGGACGCCTGATCCCGGGCCGCATCCTGGCCGCCCGCCCGGCGCCGCCCGGGCGGCTTGAGGCGTTTTCCGTCGCGCCGCGGATCGTCATCGACAATCAGGCCTCCGCCGATTGCAGCGTCATCGAAGTCAGCTGTCTGGACCGCCCCGGCCTGCTCTATGGGCTGGCCCGCGCGTTGTTTCATTTGGGCCTGGTCACCGTCTCGGCGCATATCGCAACCTTCGGCGAGCGGGCGGCCGATGTCTTTTATGTCAAGGACGGGACCGGCCAGAAAATTCGCCCCTCGCGCCATGCGGCGCTGAAGCGGCGCCTGGGCGCGGCGGCGGCCGATCCGCTGGCCCGCGAGCGCCGCCCCGCCGCCTGATGAGCGCCTTATTGCGCGCTTCGGCGACCGTCGGCGCGGCGACCCTGGCCTCGCGCTTTCTGGGCTTCATCCGCGACATTCTCTTCGCCGCCGCCCTGGGGACCGGGCTGGCCGCCGAAGCCTTCATCGTCGCCTTCCGCCTGCCCAATCTCTTCCGCCGCCTGACTGCGGAAGGCGCGCTGGCCGCCGCCTTCGTTCCCCTGTTCACCGAAAAACTGGCCGCGGGCGGCCCGGCGGCCCGCCGCTTTGCCGGTCAGGCCCTGAGCGGGCTGGCCCTGGCGGCAATCCTGCTCACCGCGCTGGCCGAACTCTTCATGCCCCAACTCGTCCATCTGATCGCCGGGGGCTTTGCCGGGGAGCCGGAAAAATTCCAGCGCGCCGTGCTCTTTTCCCGGATCACCTTCCCCTATCTGATCACCATCAGTCTGGCCGCCCTTTATGGCGGCATTCTCAATGCCCAGGCCCGCTTCCTCGCCGCCGCCCTGCTCCCCGTCCTGCTCAATCTGATTCTGATTGCCTGTCTTCTCCTCGCCCGCCTGGTTGGCGCGCCGGGCCTGCTGTTGTCGGGCGGGGTCGCGCTCGCCGGCCTCTTGCAGGTCGTCATGATGGCCGCCGCCTGCCGCCGCGCCGCGGTTGCGCCGAACTGGACCTGGCCGCGTCCCAGTCCGGAACTGCGCGCCCTGTTCGCCCGCGCCGCCCCGATGGCCGCCGCCGGCGGGGCGCTGCAGATCAATATCATCGTCGGAACCCGCATCGCCTCCCAGCAGGACGGCGCGGTCTCCTTTCTCTATTATGCCGAGCGCCTCTACCAATTGCCTTTGGGGGTGATCGGAATCGCCGTCGGCACCGCCCTGCTTCCCGAACTGAGCCGCAGATGGCAGGCCGGAGACGAGGCCGCGGCGCGCGCCAGCCTCAATCGCGCGCTGGAACTGGCCATGCTCTTTACGCTCCCGGCGGCGGTCGGCCTTGCCCTGCTCGCCGCCCCGATCCTGCGCACCCTGTTCGAATATGGCGCCTTTACCGCCGCCGACACCCAGGCCAGCGCGCTGGCCTTGATCGGCTTCGCCCTGGGCCTGCCCGCTTTCGTCCTGATCCGGGTCCTCCAGCCCGGCTTCTTCGCCCGTGGCGACACCCGCACACCCTTTCTTTATGCGCTCGCCGCCATCGCGCTGAATGTGGCGGGCGCGCTCTTTCTGTTTGCCCGGATCGGACATGGCGGAATCGCGCTGGCGACCTCCGCCGCCGCCTGGCTGCAGGCGGTCTTGCTGCTGGCCCATCTTCTGCGCCGCAAAATCTGCGCCCCCGATCCCCGCCTGATGGCGGAACTCTGGCGCATGGGGCTGGCCGCGCTGGCCATGGGCGCGGGACTCGCGCTGTGGCGCGCCGGCGCGCCGGACCCGCTCGCCCAGCTCAACAATTTGCCGGCGCGCGCGCTCGACCTGGCCGTTCTCCTCGCGCTGGGCCTTGCGCTTTACGGCCTTTTCTGCCACATCCTCGGCGCGCGCGCGCTCGGCAGGCTGCGTGACATTCGGCCCCGGAGAGATCGTCCATGACCGTCGGCCAACGAGTCTTCTCCGGCGTGCAGCCGACCGGGGCGCTTCATCTGGGAAACTATCTGGGCGCGCTGCGCAATTTCGCCGCCTTGCAGCAAACGCATTCCTGCCTGTATTGCGTGGTCGATTTGCATGCGATCACCCTGCGCCAGGAGCCGAAAGCGCTGGCCGCCGCCATCCGCCAGACCGCGGCGGCCTTTCTGGCCTGCGGGATCGACCCCGTCCGCCAGATTGTCTTTGCGCAAAGCCAGGTGAGCGTCCATGCCGAACTGGCCTGGATTCTCAACTGCACCGCCCGGATCGGCTGGCTGGAGCGCATGACCCAGTTCAAGGAGAAGGCCGGCAAGAGCCGGGAGAACGCCTCGGTCGGCCTTTATGCCTATCCGATCCTGATGGCCGCCGACATTCTGGCCTATCGGGCGACTCATGTTCCGGTCGGCGCGGATCAAACGCAGCATCTGGAACTGGCCCGCGACATTGCCGGCAAGTTCAACGCCGATTATGCCTGCGAGGTTTTTCCCCTGCCCGAAGCGATCATCTTGCCGGAGGCGGCGCGGGTGATGTCGCTGCGCGACGGGCGGCGCAAGATGTCGAAGTCGGAGCCTTCGGACATGTCGCGCATTTTGCTGACCGATGATGCGGACCGGATTGCGCACAAGATTCGCCGCGCCCGGACCGATTCCGATACGCTCCCCGGCGAGGCCGGAGCGCTGGCCGGACGTCCGGAGGCGGCCAATCTTCTGGGAATTTTGGGGGCGCTGTCCGGCGAGAGTGGGCCGGACGTGCTCCGGCGCTGGGGGGGCAGGCGCTTTGCGGCGCTCAAGGAGGAGCTGACCGAGAGGCTGGTCGCCGAATTGCGCCCGGTCGGGTGCGGGATCCGGCGCGCGCTGGCCGATCCCGCCCAGCTCGACCGCCTGCTCGCCGCGGGCGCGGCCCGCGCCCGCGCGCTGGCCGAGCCGGTCTTGCGCCAGGTCAAGGAGATCGTCGGTCTGGCCGGCTGAGCTCCGCAGCCGGGATTGCCCCTTGCCGCTGCCTTCCGGCAGTGGCACGCTGGCCCGGCCATGATCGCCTCGGCCAAAAAACCGGCGCGCAAGCGCGCCGCCGCCAAAACCGCCGGGCCGGCACAAGACCCGCCGCATGGCAAATTTCTGGTCGTGGTCGACGAGACTCCGGAATCTCTGGTCGCCCTGCGCTTTGCCGGTCTGAGCGCGGCGCGCCGGGGCGGGCGGGTTGTCTTGCTGATGGTCCTGGAGCCGGCGACCTTTCACCATTGGCTGGGAGTCGGCGCGATCATGAAGGAAGAGGCCCGCGCCGAGGCCATGTCGGTGATGCGCCGCCTGGCCGGGGAGATCAAGGATTTTGCCGGAATCGCGCCGCAGATTGTCCTGCGCGAGGGGAGCAAGGCGGAGGAGCTGGCGGCCTATATTGCCCAGGACGGCGAACTGACCGCGCTGGTTTTGGGGGCGGGGACCGGCGCGGAAGGGCCGGGGCCGCTGGTCGCCGCTTTGGCGGGCCGCGAGGCGGGGGGGCGCTTTGTGATTCCGGTGGTCATCGTCCCCGGCGACCTCACCGCCCAGGCCTTGCGCGCCCTCGTTTGAGGCGGGCTGTGCTATACTGGCCGGGCGATGTTCATTCAGACGCAGGAAACCCCCAATCCGGCGGTGCTCAAATTTCTGCCCGGCCAGCCGGTGATGGGCGCGCGCGCGCCGGAAGACTTTCCCTCGGCGCAATCCGCCTCCCGCTCGCCTCTGGCGCAGCGTCTGTTTGAAATCGAAGGGGTGAGCGGCGTCTTCTTCGGTGCGGATTTCATCGCGGTCACCCGCCAGACCGCGCCCGCCGCCGCCCCGGCCCGCCTCTGGGCGCAGATCAAGCCGGATATTTTGGGCGTGATCATGGAGCATTTCACCCGCGCCGCGCCGCTGTTTTACGAGTCCCCCAATGCGGGCGGCGGGGCGCAGTCCGGGGCGGGGGCGGGCGATGATCCGCTCGCCGCCAAAATCCGTGAATTGATCGATCAGCGTGTGCGCCCGGCGGTCGCGCAAGACGGCGGAGACATTCTCTTCGAGCGGATCGAGGACGGAATCGTTTACCTGACCTTGCGCGGCGCCTGCGCCGGATGCCCCAGCTCCACCGCGACCCTCAAGCAGGGGGTCGAGCAATTGCTGCGCTACTATGTGCCCGAAGTCGTCGCGGTGCGCGCCCGGGACGATCTGTAACCGGCCCATCCGATTGCGCATTCTGGCAATTGACACGACGCAGACCCCAGGCTCGCTGGCCCTCTTGCAGCCCGGCGCGCCGCCGCTCTGGCGTTGTCTGGCCGCCGACCGGCCCGTCGCCGAATATCTGGTCCCCGAAATCGGACAGCTGATGGACGAGGCCGGTCTGGGCTTTGCTGCGCTGGACCGGATCGCCGCCGCCGCCGGTCCCGGCCCCTTCATCGCGCTGCGCGCCGGAATCGCGGCGGCCCGCGCCCTGGCTCTGGCCTGCCGCCGCCCGGCTTGCGGCGTCCCCAGTTTGCTCGCCCGGGCCGCTTTGGCGGCCTGCGCCCATCCGGGTCTGGCAATCTTCGCCGCCCTGCCGCTTGCCCCGGTCCGGGCGGGCCGGGCCGCCTTCGCCGGACAGGTCTTTTCCGCCGATCTTGCCCCCCAAACCCCGCCTCGCCTCTTCGCCGGCCCGGACCTCGCCCGCCATGCGCCGCCGGGCCGCTTCGTTCTCGCCGCCGGCCCGGCTCTTCAGGCCTGCCTGCCCGCCCCGGCCCGCGGCCCGATCCACACACAGAAGCAGCCGCTCGCGCTGGCGGTCGGACGCTGCGCCCACAACCGCCCGGCGCCGGCGCGCCCCATCTACCCGCAGCCCGCCGCCGCCCTTTCGCCGGGCGCCGAAAGCCTTTAATCTGCAATCTGCTCCCCGCATCGTCCTTCGCCCGCCGCCGCCATGAATGTCCTCGAAAGTCTTTGCACCGCCAAAGGTTTGCGCATGACCCGCCCGCGCCGCCTCGTCGCCCGCGTCCTCTTGCGCTCCGCCGACCACCCCGACGTCCAGGACGTCTATGCCCGCGCCCGCGCCCTCGACGACTCCATCTCGCTGGCCACGGTCTACCGCACCTTGCGCATCTTCGAACAGGCCGGGCTGCTCATCCGCCATGATTTCGGCGGCCCGCGCGCCCGCTACGAATATGCCGGCAAGAAAAACCACGCCCATCTGATCGATCTGGAAAGCGGCAAGGTCATTGAATTTTCCGACCAGAAAATCGAGAAACTGCAAAGCCGGATCGCCGCCCGGCTGGGCTACCGGCTGGTCAGCCATCGGCTGGAACTCTATGGCAAGCGCGCCCCGCGCCGCCCCTCCGCCCCGCGCCGCAAGAGCCGCCCCGCCGCGCGCCCCCGGACGCGCTGACAGGATTTTCCCGCCCCCGACCATGACCGATTCCGCTCTGCCTTCCGCCAAAGGGTCCGCGCCCCGGCGCGCATTCATCAAAAACTGGGGCTGCCAGATGAATGCGCATGACTCGGAGCGGATCGCCGATCTTCTCGAAGCGCAAGGCTTTGACATAGCCGCCCTGCCCGGCGATCCCGCCGCGCTGCGCGACACGGATCTGGTCGTGCTGAACACGTGCCATATTCGGGCCAAAGCGGCGGACAAAGTCTATTCACAGATCGGCCGCCTGCGCGCCGCTTCCCGGGCGCAGATCGTGGTCGCCGGCTGCCTCGCGCAGGCCGAGGGCGCGGAAATCCTCGCCCGCGCCCCCGCCGATCTGGTCATCGGCCCGCAAGCCTATCACCGCCTGCCCGCCCTTCTCGCGCCGGGCCGCGCGCGCCGCCGGGCGCGCCGGGTGGAATTGGACTTCGCCGCCGCGGAAAAATTCGCCCGCCTCCCGCCGCGCCGCGCCCCGGCCTCCGGCTCGGCCTTTCTCGTGATCCAGGAAGGCTGCGACCGCTTCTGTACGTTTTGCGTCGTCCCCTATACGCGCGGCGGCGAAATATCCCGCCCCGCCCCGCGCATCGAAGCGGAAGCCCGCGCGCTGGCCGCCGCCGGGGCGCGGGAGATCATCGTGCTGGGCCAGAACGTCAATGCCTGGCGCGGGCGGTGCGCACAGACCGGCGCGCGGATCGGTCTGGGTGGTCTGTTGCGCCGCCTCGCCCGGATTCCCGGCCTGCGCCGCCTGCGCTATACGACCAGCCACCCCGCCGATATGGACGATGGCTTGATCCGCGCCCATGGCGAGGTCGCATCGCTGATGCCCGCCTTGCACCTGCCCGTCCAGTCGGGATCGGATTCGGTCCTCCGGGCCATGAACCGCCGCCACAGCGCGGATGATTATCGCCGGATCGTCGCCCGCCTGCGCCGGGCGCGGGGCGATATCGCGCTCTCCTCCGATTTCATCGTCGGCTTTCCCGGCGAGCGCCCGCGCGATTTTGAGGCGACGCTGGCGCTGGTGCGCGAACTGGGTTTTGCCGCCGCCTATGCCTTCCAATACAGCCCCCGGCCCGGAACCCCCGCCGCCGGGGCCGGGGATCAGATTCCGGGCGCGGTCAAAGCGGAGCGCCTCGCCCGCCTGCGCGCGTTGCTTGATGCGCAACAGCGGCGCTTTAACCGGAGGTTTTCCGGACAGGAGGTTGAAGTGCTCTTCACCGGCCCCGGACGCCATCCGGGCCAGATGACCGGGCGCACCCGGCATGGGGTTGCGCTGAATGCGGACGGGCCTTCCGATCTGGCCGGACGGATCGTCCCGGTCCGGGTTCTGGCCGCGCTGGGCCATTCGCTGCAAGGCCGCCTTGAATCATCCGCGAATCATCCGCCGCGCCGCCGCCCGCCCATCAAGCGCATGAACAGCGCATGAATAGCGCATGAGCCGTCCCACCCGCGAAATGAGCGTCAAGCCCGCCCCCGCCCCGGGCGAGGAGATTGTGCTGTTTGACCGCAACGATCTTTTGCCCCGGCTGGTCGGGGCGCATGATTCCAATCTGCGCCGTCTGGAGCGTGATCTCAACGTGGTGATCGCCGCCGCCGGGGGGCGCTTCGTCATTCGCGGCCCGGCCCGCGCTCGCGCCCGGGCGCGGCGCGCGCTCGCCGAATGCTACGCCCGCCTTGCGCAGGCGCGCGATCCCGCCGAAGAAGATCTGCCCGCCGCCCGGTCCCCGCCCGCCGCGCCCCGTCTTCAGACCCCGGCGCGCGCCATCGTTGCGCGCTCAAAGGCGCAGGCCGCCTATATGCAGGCGCTGGCCGAAGGCGACCTGATCTTTGCCCTCGGCCCGGCCGGTTGCGGCAAGACCTATCTTGCGGTCTGCGCCGGGGCCGCCGCGCTGGCCGGGGGCGAAGTCGCCCACCTCATCCTCTCGCGGCCCGCGGTCGAGGCTGGAGAGCGGCTGGGCTTCCTGCCCGGCGACATGCGCGAGAAAATCGATCCCTATCTGCGCCCCCTTTGGGATGCGCTGCATGACGCGCTGCCTCCGGCGCAGGTGGCCCGCGCGATTCAGGCCGGGCAGATCGAAATCGCCCCGCTGGCCTTCATGCGCGGGCGCACCCTCGACGACGCCTTTGTCATTCTCGACGAGGCGCAAAACAGCACCCCGGCCCAGATGAAGATGTTCCTCACCCGCCTGGGGCCGCGCGCGCGCATGGTGATCACCGGCGACCCCAGTCAGACCGACCTGCCTGCCGGACAGGCCTGCTCCGGACTGGATCATGCTGTGCGCCTGCTGCAAAAAATCCCGGCGGTGCGGGTGATCCGCTTCGCCGAAGGCGATATCATGCGCCATGAGCTGGTCGGACGAATCGTGCGCGCCTATGCGCAGGATGCCGCGCCGTGATTCGATGAGCCGCGAGGGGACATTGCGCATTGAGCCGGTTCGGCTCAACCGGGCCTGGCGGCCGGGCGAGATGCGTCTGGCGGCGCGGGCCTGCGCCGCCGCCTTCGCCGCCGCGCCGCCGCGCCGCCAGGGCCCGCGCCGGAGGCGGGCGCGGCTGGTTCTGGCCTTTTCCGGCAGCCGCTTTGTGCGCCGCCTCAACCGCGACTTCCGGGGCCGGGACGCCCCGGCCAATGTGCTGGCCTTCCCGCCGGGCGAAACCGGCCCGGCCCCGGAAGAGGCGGCGCTGCTGGGCGAGGTCGTGCTGGCCCGTGGGCGTCTGTGCGCCGAGGCGCGCGCCGCCGGACTTTGCTTTGGCGATCATCTCGCTCATCTGGCCGCGCATGGCACGCTGCATCTGCTGGGCTATGATCATCAGGTTCCCGCCGCGCGCGCGGCGATGGAGCGCCTCGAAACCCGCATTCTTTCCGGCCTGAAGCGGCGCGCCCCCCCTCCGCTATGAGCCGCTTTTCCTTCTCCCGCCTGCGTCTTGCCTTGCGCGCCGCCCGGCATTTCGTCATGGGCCGCAAACTGGCGCGCACCGCCTTCGCCACCCTGCTCGCCGACATCCGCGCCCTCAAAAGCGACGAGCGGCGCATGTTGCGCAACGTGCTGGCGGTCGCCACCCGCCGGGTCGAAGATGTCATGATCCCCCGCGCCCAGATCGTCGCGGTGGAGGAAAAAATCCCCCGCGCCGAACTGCTCGCAGTCTTCGCCCGGGCCGGGCATTCGCGCCTGCCGGTCTATCGCGGCACCCTTGATGAGCCGGCCGGCATGATTCACATCAAGGATCTGATCCGCGCCGAGGAGCCCGCTGGCTTCGCTTTGAAGTCCCTGTTGCGCGACGCCTTGTTCGTGCCGCCCTCGATGCCGGTGCCCGATCTCCTGCGCACCATGCGGGCGCGGCGGATTCATCTGGCGCTGGTGATCGACGAGCATGGCGGAACCTGCGGACTGGTCTCAATCGAGGATCTGGTCGAGGAGATCGTCGGCGAGATCGAGGATGAGCATGATCAAGACCCGCTGCCCGCGCTGGCCCCCGGTCCGGACGGGGTGATCGAGGCCGACGCCCGCCAGCCGATTGCCGCCGCCGAAGAGGCGCTGGGCTGCGCCTTGCGCCTGGAGCGCGGCGAGGAGGATGTCGAAACCCTCGGCGGGCTGGTCGCCGCGCTGGCCGGACAGGTTCCGGAGCGAGGCCGCAAGATTCGCCATCCTTCCGGGGTGGTGATCGAAATTCGCGCCGCCGATCCGCGCCGGGTGCGGCGCGTGCGCCTGCATCTGCCGCCGGCCCGGCGGCCGCCTCCGGCCCGGCGGCAGGCTTCGGATTCCCGACGCTCGTGATGCGCGCCCGGCGCGCGCGCGCCGCCGGCCCTGCGGCGCTGGCCGGCGCCGCCAGCGCGCTGGCCTTTGCCCCGGTCAACTGGCCCTTCGTCTTCGCCGCGACCATCCCGCTTCTGGTCCGCCAACTCGACCGGCGCCGCCCCCTGCCCCCCGCCCGCCGCGCCGGGCACGGCGCGCTGATCGGCTTCAGCTTCGGGCTGGCCTATTTCCTCGCCGGACTCTACTGGATTACCGGGGCCTTCCTCGTCGAGGAGCGGTTTGTCTGGCTGGCTCCGATCATCGTGCCCGCCCTGGCCGCCGGCCTGGCCCTGTTCCCCGCCGCGGCCCTGGCCGCCGCCGCCCTGTTTTGGCGGCCTGACGCGGGACGCTTTTTCATCCTGGCGTTTTTCTGGACGCTTTTTGAATTTCTGCGCGGCAGGCTGTTCACCGGCTTCGCCTGGCTGACGCCGGGCGAGGCGGCGGCGGCTTGGCTCCCCCTCCTGCAAAGCGCCGCCTATATCGGCGTCCACGGCCTGACCTTCGTCATCCTCCTCGCCGCCGCCAGTTTCGCCGCGCTGGCCCAGCGCCGCTTCGCCGCGCCGCTGGCCGCCGGCCTCCTGATCGCTCTGCTCGCCGCGCTGGGCGCCATGCGTCTGGCCGCCGCCGCCCCGCCGCCCGAAGCCGCCCCGGCGGTGCGCATCATTCAGCCCAATATCGCGCAAAGGGAAAAATGGAAGCCGGAAAACCGCCTGCCCAATATTCGCCGCTATCTGAGCATGAGCCGGCAGGCCGCCGCCCGCCCGGACGCAACCCGGCCGCTGATTGTGATCTGGCCGGAATCGGCGCTGCCCGTCCTCCTCGACCGCCAGCCGGCGCTCCTTGCCGAAATCGGCCAGATTCTTCCCCCCGGCGCGTTCCTGATCGCCGGCGCGCTGCGCCTCGAAGAAGCCCCAAAGCCGGCCCGCCCCCGCCCCTTCAATTCCATCCATCTGATCGACGACCGGGGCCGAATCCTTCAGACCTATGACAAGATTCATCTGGTTCCCTTCGGGGAATATCTGCCCTTCAAGCGCCTGCTTGAAAAAATCGGCCTGCGCACACTGGTCAATTTCGGAATCGAACCGGGCGCGGCCCGCACCCCTCTCGCCATTCCCGGTCTGGACCCCGGCCCGGTCCCGCTGATCTGCTACGAAATCGCCTTTTCCGACGAAATCCCCGGAACCCAAACCCGGCCCGGCTGGATCGTCACCGTCACCAACGATGCCTGGTATGGTGTCTCCTCCGGCCCGTTTCAGCACCTGGCCATCGCCCGCCTGCGGGCGGTCGAGCAGGGCCTGCCCGTCCTGCGCGCCGCCAATACCGGAGTCTCGGCGATCATCGATCCTTACGGCCGGATCACCGCCCGGCTCAATCTCAACCGGCAGGGAATCGTCAAAGGCC
>CBDBFH010000010.1:0-6787 GCA_965204775.1 Alphaproteobacteria bacterium | reverse complement strand
TTCCCTCTTCAGTCCGCCCCCGAAAATGGCGCCGGAGAGATCGCTCTTACGGTCGGCTAACGCCCTCATGCGTCCCGTAAAATCACCGTAATACGATATTTCTTCACTGACTGCCCCTTGCAAATGCGCGTCCTGAAGATTCGCTCCTTGCAACCGCGCACCCCAGAGATTCGCCCCTTGCAAATACGCACCCTCGAGATCCGCTCCTTGCAACCGTGCCGATCCGAGATACGCTCCTTGTAACTGCGCATCCACGAGATCCGCCCTTTGCAAATGCGCATCCACAAGACTCGCCCCTTGCAACTGCGCACCCATAAATTCCGCCCCTTGCAACTGCGCACCCACAAGATACGCCCCTTGCAATTGCGCACGCCAAAGATGGGCCCCTTGCAATTGTGCGTCCTGAATATTCGCTCCTTGCAAATGCGCACCCTCGAGATTTGCCCCTTGGAACTGCGTCCTTCTGAGATCCGCCCCTTGCAGTTGCGCACCTACGAGATCCGCCTTTTGCAACTGCGCCTCCACGAGATTCGCCCCTTGCAAATGCGCGCCCTGAAGATCCGCCCTTTGCAATTGCGCACCCTGAATATTCGCCCCTTGCAACTGCGCCTCCACGAGATTCGCCCCTTGTAGTTGCGCTTCTTGAAGATTCGCCTCTTGCAACTGTGCCCTCAAAAGACACGCCCCTTGTAGTTGCGCCTTCGGGAGATTTGCCCCTCGCAGTTGCGCATCATCGAGAGCTGCCTTTTCCAGCCGCGCGCCCTGAAGATTCGCCCCTCCCAAGCGCGCATTGCGAAGATTCGCGCCGTTCAGCCAGCTGCCCGCCAGGTGGATGTGGAAACCCCGAAAGACGTCATGCTTCTGCGTGAAAAGCAGGGTCAGCAGGCTTTGGATTTCCTCGGAAGGCTTCTCCGAGCATTCCTTTTGATACTCGAAACCGCTCGTCGTCCGGCGGACGTGCGCGCAGAGCACGTCGAAAACCGTCCGCCGCAATTCCTGGTTGTCTTCCGCCAGATGGAAGAGCTCGTAGGCCCCGCCCAGACGAACGGAATCTGAGTCGTGACCCATGTGTTCGATGGCGTTTTTCAGACGCTCCTGCCGCAGTCCCTTCTCGGTGTTCTTCGCCGTCTCCTCCATCGCCTTGGCGCGCTTCTGGGCTGCCACAGCCTGTATGGCGAGCAGGACGCCGCCCATGGCGACGCCCAGAAATTGCAGAATCTGAAATTTGCCATCTATCCCTTTGCCATTTACCCGAAGAGGCGAAAAGCCCATTGCAGGTCTTTCCCGAGATTCAGGGTTTCGAAGAACAAGATGACCAGAAAAGACGCCGCTAAAACCACAAGTAGAGACACCAACAAAAAAACGGGCGGGGAGTCTTTCCACCAAGAAAAGATACGGGTTTTCACAAACGGGATGGCGAGTATCCCGAATAGGCAAAAAGCCCATTCCGGGTCTTCGGAGGAGGCGATGACCAAAAAAAGCAACAACAAACCCACAAGCAGGGATACCAACAACAAACCCACAAGCAGGGATACCAACAACAAAACGGGCAGGGAGTATTTTCGGCTCGGCATGGGTGTTCCACACTCTCTTCGTTCGAGCGAAAAGCCATAGCCTAGAACGCCTCCTATCACCGGTTCAAGAGGGCTTGCATGGACGCGCCGCATCTCTTTTATCAACCGCAGGCGAGCGTGCCTGGAATGGGCGCGGAGCGTCCCCGCTTGGGGCCGGGTAAAAAACATTGCGAACCCTTTGGAGAAACGGCAGATTTTCCGAGGCGAAATTGCTTGCGGAAAATGAGCGTTTCAGGGGGCGTGAACGGCGCGTGAAAAGGCGGTGCAAAAGCCGTTCAAGGCCAGATTGTCAAGCGTGATGGCGGCGCGGGCGTCGGCGTCCTCACCGCTCTTGACGTCGGAATGCGTGGCGGAGTCGCGCCCCGTATTGGATGCAATTTCTCGAAGGGGTGCTTATGGGCGCTTTCGGCGTCGGGGGGAGGGGGCGAAGCGGCGGCGCCAGCTCGCCGTCTGCGCGCGGGTGATGCGGTAGAGCATGAAGCCGCCGGCGCTCACCGAGACGAGAATGAGCGCGAAGCCTATCGTCATCGCCCGCTGAAACGGAGTGGCACGGCGCGCTTTCCGGACTTTGGAGGCGTCCTCGCGCGCGCGGGAGGCGGGCGTTTCCACCTCGGGCAGCCAGAGAAAGGGCACCGCCACCATCCCCGCCACGAAGAGGAGGGGAAGCAAAAGGCGCGTGAGATACAGACGCAGCAATGGCGAGAACCTCCCGCCGCAGAATATAAGGGGTTTCCCCCCGCGCGACAATGCCGTCACCGCCGCTCGCGCCTCCTCCGGGGCGTCCGCGCGATCTGCGCGTGGGAAAGCCGCCGTCCCCGGCTTCGGCGAGTTCCGGTTTGCACCGTCCGGCGAAATGTGATCGCGTCCGTTTTTTGCCGTATGATGCGCTTGGGTTTCGTCTATCTTTCATTTTGCGTTCCGGGGGAAGGGGGAGCGGATGCTGCGGCCGAGAATCGGAATCACCTGCGACGTGGGCAAGCGGAACTTTCCCGAAGCCCCGAGGGTACGCCCCCGCCACGTGCTGATGGACGCCTACGTGGAGGCGGTGATCAAGGCGGGCGGAGTGCCGCTCCTGCTTCCTGCGGCCGAGGACGCGCGCACTTGTGCCGCCGCGGTGGGGGGTGTGGACGGGCTGATCATCTCCGGCGGCGGACACGATATCGATCCGACCCTCTACGGGGAGGAGCGTCTGCTCGAATGCGGCCCGACGAACCCCCGGCGCGAGACGGCGGAGATGGCGGCGTGCAGGGACGCCATCTCCCGCGACATGCCCGTACTCGGCATCTGCGGAGGGATGCAGGTCGTCAACATCGCAGCGGGCGGCGCCCTCTATCAGGACATTCCCTCCCAGGTGGCGGGTGCGCTGACGCATCGGCCCGAGAACGCGGAGGAGAGCACCTACGCCTTCCACGAGATAGAGATCGGCGATTCCATCCTTGCGGAAATTTTAGGGAGCGCATCAAGGGTGAACAGCCACCATCACCAGAGTGCCCGCGAGGTGGGCACCGGCGTGCGGGTATCCGCCCGGGCGGCGGATGGCGTCATCGAGGCGATAGAGTGCCCCGCGCACCAGTTCGTTCTGGGCGTGCAGTGGCATCCGGAATCCATGTCGGCTTATGGCTACGCCGACAGGAAGGGGGCGGAACACCTTTTCGCGCGCCTCATCCACGAGGCGCGCGCCTTCGCCAAGGCGGCAGAGGCGGACTAAGCGGCGCGGGTTCCTTTTCCCGCGTTTGGGGGATATACGGCCTTTCTTTTTTGACCGCGCACCCGGTGCCTCCGCAGGTGCGCGCATCAGTTGCATCGCTTTGGGGAGACGGACGTGAAGATCGGCATCATCGGCCCCGCCGCCAGCGGGAAGACGACCCTGTTCAACGCACTGACGGGCGGAGACGCCGAGACGGGGGGATACGGGGCGTCGAAGGCGCGCGTCGGTGCGGCACAGGTGGCGGATGAACGGGTGGACGCGCTCAGCGCGATCTTCCGGCCGAAAAAAACCACGCGCGCGCGCGTGAGCTTCGTGGATGCACCGGGCGTGGGCGAGGCGGGGGCGGCGTCCCGAAGCGCGGAGGCGATTCCCCAGGCACTGGAGGGGGCGGATGCGCTCCTCGTCCTCGTGCGCGCTTTCGCCGACGCGGGCGTTCCGCACCCCAGAGAGCGCATCGACCCCGCGCGCGATCTGGAGGACGTCCGGCTGGATTTGATTCTGCGCGACCTCTCGGTGATCGAACGCCGCCTGGAGCGTCTCGAGCGGACGTTGCGGGTGCGGAAAGACCCGGCAGAGGCGCGCGAGTGCGCGCTGCTGCGGGAGATGGGGGCTGTTCTCGATGAGGGCCGGCCCCTCCTCTCCATGGGGATGGACGAGGCACAGGCCCGCGCGGTGAAAGGGTTTGGCTTCCTCTCCGCCAAGCCGCTTCTGGCCGTGGTGAACGTGGACGAGGCACAGCTGGCTGGCGGTGCGGACGTATGCGCCGGCCTTGCGAGAGACCCCGCCCCGGTTCCGCTCGCCGCACGGCTGGAGGAGGAACTCGCACAGATTCCGGATGCGGAGCGGGCGGCGTTTCTCGCGGATTACGCCCTGGAATCCTCCGCGCGGGACAGGGTGATTCAGGCGTCTTTCGCACTCCTGCACCTGCGGTGTTTTTTCACCGTGGGGGAGGATGAGGTGCGCGCCTGGCCGGTGCGTGCGGGCGTCCGCGCCCTGCAGGCGGCGGGGACGATTCATTCGGACCTCGAGCGCGGCTTCATTCGCGCGGAGGTGGTCTCCTATCGGGATTTCATGGCGGCGGGGTCGCTCGCCGCCGCGCGCGAGAGGGGGACGCTCCGCCTCGAGGGCAGGGATTACGTCGTGGAGGACGGAGACATCATGCACGTGCGCTTCAACGTGTGAGGGGGAAGGCGGGCGAGAAGTGCCGCGGGCTTTATGAATGCGCGCGGCCGCGCGCGGCGGATATGCGGGAGAGGATGCGCGCGTGTGCCCTCTGGTGGGCGGCACAGCGGATGGTTTTCAGGTTTTCTTTCGCCTCGCCTGCGAGCGGGCGGCAGAAGGCTTCCTTGAGCCTGCGTATCCTTTCTGCGGACGCCGCCTCCGCCTCCTCGGAGATGGCACCCTCCCTTATGGCGCGGGCGATGGTCTCGAAGGCGCGCGTCTGGGCGTCTTCTGCATGGCATATCAAGGCGACGTCCCCGCCCGCGCGGATGGCTTCGAGAGCGGCGGCCGGTGCGTCCTCTATCGCGCCCATGTCCAGGTCGTCGGTGATGCAGACGCCCGCAAACCCCAGCGTTCCGCGCAGGAGCTCCCCGATGAAGTGCGGCGAGAGACTCGCGGGCGTCGTCTCGTCTATTTTCGCATAGACGGCGTGGGCCGCCATGACGCAGGCGGGCGGACACCGACCGAGGAGACGCTGAAACGGCCGCAGCTCGCGCGTCTTGAGGTCCGCAAGCGAGAGAGAACAGACCGGCAGTGCGTCGTGCGGGTCGGGTGCCATGTCGCCGATGCCCGGAAAATGCTTGGCACAGGCGGCCACGCCCGCCTCCTGCAGGCCTTCTGTGAGCGCCTCGCCCATGTGTGCGACGAGGTTCGCAGACGCGCCAAAGGAGCGATCGCCGATGACGGCACACCGCGGGTTGGAGAGGACGTCCAGGACGGGGGCGAAGTTGAGGTGGACGCCCACCGCGCGGAGCTCCGCTCCGGTGATGCCGGCGGCTTCCTTGACAAGTGCGGAATCGCCCGCCTCGCCAAAATTCCGCGCCGCCGGAAAGGTGGTGAAATCCGCGGAGAGGCGATTCACGCGCCCGCCCTCCTGATCGATGCCGACCAGAAGCGGAAGCCCGGTGGGGGAGGTGCGGGCGGCCTTCTGCAGGGAGGCGAGGAGTGCGGCGGTTTGCGCGGCGGATTCTACGTTGCGCCTGAACAGGATGACGCCGCCGACCTCGCCCGCCCGTGCCCGCGCGAGGAGTGCGGCGGGGGGGTGGGTACCCTCGAAGCCGACCATGACGTGCTGGCCGGCGCGGACCTCAGGCGTCCAGGGCTTCACGCGCGCCCCTCAGCCCTGGCGCATCCGCGTGATGGTGAAGGATTCGGCCATCGCCACGCCCGCCAGACGCCCGGCGTTCTCCAGCCGTTCGCGTATGCGTTTTTCTATTTGCTCGGGATTCTTGATCTGGGACTCGTGTGCGCATATCGCGCGAATTTTTTGATCGAAAGTATGCGAGACGTCCACAAAAAAATTCGGGTGGAGCGTGTTGACGTATAAAAGGTTGCTCGTGTGGTGTGCGCCGATGCCCGCGTAGCCGAGTTCGGGCAGAAAATGGTGATCCCGCGCGTAGATCACCGCCTTGAACGTGGCGTGCCCGATGGCCTGGTGGTCCGGATGCTGGTAGTGGGGGCGCCAGGGATCGTGGGTGAGGATGGTGTCGGGCCGAAAGTGGCGGATGAGAAAGGCGATCTGGTTTCTGAACGCGCGTGTATCCTCCAGCTCTCCGTCCCGGTGGCGGAGAAACAGGGTTTCCTTCACGCCCAGAATGCGGGAGGCGGCGTGTTGTTCCGCCTCGCGCGTCTTGGCGAGATCAAAAGGGCTGACGTCCTCTTTTGTGCCCTTGTCGCCGTTCGTGCAGACGACGGTGCGCACTGCGGCACCCTCTCCCGTCCAGCGGGCGATGCTGCCGCCGGCGGAGAGTTCCGCATCGTCCGGATGGGCGACGATGACGAGTACCTGCTGAAATTCCGAGTGATTCAATGCCGTTTTCCCTCCTTGTTATGAAGCGTGATGAGATGCGAGCGTCGCCTCGGCCGGCTGACGCAGCCTCTGCCAGATTTTGCGTTCCGCCTCGGCGATTCGCGTCCAGGTGAAGGATCGCGCCCACGCCGCCGCCCTGGGGAAGGTGCGCGCACCTTGCAGAATTCTCCCCATCTCGCGCGCGTAAGCCGCCGTGTCCCCCTCCGGGACGAGATATCCGCTTTCGCCCGCACCCACCGCCCGGGAGACGCCGCCCACGTCGAAGGCGAGCGTGGGCAGCCCGCACGCGGCCGCCTCAAGGGCGACGATGCCGAAGCTCTCATAGTGCGAGGGGAGGGCGAGGAGGTCGGCGGCGGAATAGAAGAGGGGGAGCGTCTCTTGCGGACGTGCTCCGAGAAAGCGGACGCGCGCGTCCACGCGGCGGCGGTGTGCGAGGCGGGTGAGGCGCGCGACCTCCGCTCTTTGGGCGGGCGA
>CBDBFH010000009.1:0-3613 GCA_965204775.1 Alphaproteobacteria bacterium | reverse complement strand
CCTCGAGCCGCCGGTAGCTGTTTACCTTCGTCACCTCTGTCCAGTTCGCGGCCGATTTTTCGCGGTATTGCAGCACATGGTCCACCGTGCTCGGCGCGTCGGTCCAGTCCGCCTTGATGGTTTCGTCGCCCGGTATCAGCACCAGACCGCTCACCGGCGCAAACGGCTTCCCGGTCACCGTATCCGACCAGTGGCGGTTGGTGGTGCCTTCCTTGATGCCGACCCGCAGCTCGTAGGTGACGTTGTTGTCGAGACCGGCGACAGACGTCCCGGGATTGTTGATATCGTCGATGAGCCCCACATTTTCGTTGTC
This sequence comes from Alphaproteobacteria bacterium, assembly GCA_965204775.1. GTDB lineage: Bacteria > Pseudomonadota > Alphaproteobacteria > JAPOUT01 > CBDBFH01. The sequence continues at coordinate 3,300 of CBDBFH010000009.1, read as the reverse complement.
GTCCCAGTCGAGCTCCAACAGCTTCTTGCGGTACTGCAGGACATAGGTTGCGCCGGGGATCGGGGTCCAGGCGACGGAGAGGCCTTTATTCTGGGGCGTCACCGTCACCCCGGTCGGCGCGTCCGGGTCAGTCTCGGCGCTAGCCGGGGCGGCCAGCAGGCCGCACAGCGTCAGCAGGAGCGCGCAGTACCGCATAATGGCGCGGACGCCGGATCGGCAGGAGCCGCTGCCGCTCAGCATGTGCTCTGCTTTCTGCTGAGGGGGGGGGGGGGGGGGCGAAGTGTGGCTTATCGGTCATATCTGCGCTCCGGATGACGGGTTGACGCGACGCGCGTGCATGGCGGGTGGTCATGCGCCGTTCGTTGTGCGCCACGGATGGCGGCGCCGGAACGCGCCGGCGCCGCGCCGGGCATCTGCCCGAACAGGACGGCATGGACACACCTGTCCGGCTCTTCCCGCAAACAGCCGGCGACAATATCGATCCGCCAGGCCGCGGATCGCCGAACGCAACATCGGAACACCCCATGCGGGCCGGCATTAATGGAGAGGGGAAACTGACAGTCACCGGAAAACGCTCCAACCGAACGGCTGGAAGCTCGGTCCCCTTATCCCGACCCTTCAAAAAGCGGGACCTACCCCCTTCCGGCCGGAAATACAAGCCCCTGTCCCGAATAGATCGCATCCCGGTTTAACATTCGGCCTCTTGCCTGCAGTCGGTCGAAGCAACCGCACCGCCGGCCTCGGGCAAGCAAGGAGGCAGCGGAGGAAAACCCTCGCCCCCTTTGGGGGAGAGGGTAGGGTGAGGGGGCCGGCGGTCCAGCCGGCACGGGCAGTGCCCGTGGAAGGAAAGACCCCCCAACCCTCCCCCTGCAGGGGGAGGGAGGAGGACGCAGTCCTGCCCCCGCCCTCCCGGCAGCAGAGAAACCCTCGCCCCCTTCGGGGGAGAGGGCAGGGTGAGGGGGCCGGCGTATCGGCCGGCACGGGCCGCGCCTGTAGAGAGAAAGACCCCCCCACCCCAACCCTTCCCCTGCATGGGGAGGGAGAAGGAAACAGCCCTGCACCCGCCCTCCCGGCAGCAGAGAAACCCTCGCCCCCATTGGGGGAGAGGGTAGGGTGAGGGGGCCGGCGGTCCAGCCGGCACGGGCGGTGCCCGTGGAGGGGAAGACCCCTCTCCCCGGCCCTCCCCCTGCAGGGGGAGGGAGGAGGACGCAGCCCTGCCCCCGCCCTCCCGGCAGCAGAGGAAACCCTCGCCCCCATTGGGGGAGAGGGTAGGGTGAGGGGGCCGGCGGTTCGGCTGCCGCGGGCGGTGGATGTGGAGGGGAAGACCCCTCTCCCCGACCCTCCCCCTGCAGGGGGAGGGAGGAGGAAACAGCCCTGCCCCTGCCCTCCCGGCAGCAGAGAAACCCTCGCCCCCTTCGGGGGAGAGGGCAGGGTGAGGGGGCCGGCGGGGCAGCCGGCGCGGGCGGTGGATGTGGAGGGGAAGACCCCTCACCCCGGCCCTCCCCCTGCACGGGGAGGGAGGAGGACGCGGCCATGCCTGTGGTAGATATTGAAACAATCATCTATATGATTTTATATTGCGCTGGCCGCCAAGGCGGCGTAAACAGGCCGGCGAATGCGTTGGGAGGCGCATTGGATACTTGACGGGCGCTGCGGGCGGGAACATTCCTGCAGCAGGGCGCCCGGGGCGAGAGCCGGGGGCGCTGAGGGAAGACCGATGCACGGCAACAGGAACATGGCATGGAACTGACAAGACGGGACATGCTCTGGCTTGGCGCAGGGGTTGTGACGGCGGCAGGCGCTGTCGGCTTGCCTGCTCATGCCTCGCCTGCCGCCGCCGCGATTGCCGCGCTGACCGGCGGCGCCGGGGCCAGCGAAGGCGCACTCTCCTTATCCGCCCCCGAGATCGCGGAGAACGGCAACAGCGTGCCTGTAGAGGTTGTTGCGCCGGGCGCCGTGATGGTGGCGCTGTTCGCCGACGGCAACCCGGAGCCGACCGTCGCGACAATCCGGTTCGGGCCGCTGAATCCGACCCGCAGGGCCTCGACCCGCATTCGCCTTGCAAAGACGCAGAACGTGATTGCGGTCGCGAAGATGGAAGACGGGTCGTTCCAGCGGGCGCAGGCCGCCGTCAAGGTGACCATCGGCGGCTGCGGCGGCTGAGGGGCCGGGGAGGAAGAAACATGGCAAGAGGCGTGAAACCCCGTGTCAAGGTGCCGAAAACGGCCGCCCCCGGGGACACGATCACGATCAAGACCCTGATACGCCACAAGATGGAAAGCGGGCAGCGCCGGGACAAGCACGGAAAGATCATCCCGCGCTCGATCATCAACCGCTTCGTGGTGGACTTCAACGGCCAGAATGTGATCGACGTGGCGCTGGAGCCGTCGATCTCCACGAACCCCTATTTCCAGTTCGACGCCATCGTCCCGGAATCAGGCGTGTTCCGGTTTGCCTGGCATGACGACGACGGGACGGTTTACGAAAAGACCAAGTCGATCTCCGTCGGGTGACGGCCCCGCCCCGCACCGTCCGGGGCGTTTTGCGCCCGTATAGTTACAGATATTCGGGTATGTTCAGGAAACGCCGGCGCCGATGATCTCCCGACGCGACTTCCTGCAGGTTGGCATGGCGGCTTCGGCGCTGTTCGGGGCGTCCGGCTTCGGCGGCTGGGCGCGCCTTGCGGCCCAGCAGCGGCTGACGCAGGAGCAGCTCCTGGATTTCGACACATTCGGCAATGTCACCCTGATCCATGTCACAGACATTCACGGCCAGTTGAAGCCGGTCTATTTCCGCGAGCCTTCGGTCAATCTCGGGGTCGGCGCCAACCGGGGGCGCGGTTCCGCATGTCACCGGCGCCGATTTCCGCCGGCTCTATGGCATCGCAGACGGCAGCCCGGCGCATTATGCGCTGAGCGCCGGTGATTTCTCCGCATTGGCAGAGGCATACGGGCGGGTCGGGGGGCTGGACCGGGTCGCCGCCGTCATCGGGGCCATTCGCGCAGACCGGCCGGACGCCCTGCTGCTGGACGGCGGAGACACCTGGCACGGCTCCTATACCTGCTACCACACCGCCGGGCAGGACATGGTCAACGCCATGAACGCCTTGCGGCCGGATGCGATGACCTTCCATTGGGAATTCACACTCGGATCGGAGCGGGTCCAGGATCTGGTCGAGAGCCTGCCTTTCGCCGCGCTCGGACAGAATATCTTCGACGCCGAATGGGACGAGCCGGCGGAGCGCTTTCAGCCCTACGAAATCTTCGAGCGCGGCGGCGCACGGATTGCGGTAATCGGCCA
>CBDBFH010000008.1:0-127491 GCA_965204775.1 Alphaproteobacteria bacterium | reverse complement strand
TGAGGGATCGGAGATTTCGCATTTTGTCCTGCCCTGCCTGTTTGCGCGAATGGGGGCGCGGCTGGCCGGGGCGTGCGGGATTCCGGAGGGGGCCTTGCGCGACACGCTGGCGGGCGAAGTCGGCGAGACCGGCGCGGCCCATGCCCTGCTGATGCTGATCCACGCGCTACAGGAGGCCAAACCCGGCGAGAAGATTCTGGTCGCGCAATTTGCGGCGGGCTGCGACGCGCTGGTCTTCGAGGCGACGGAAGAACTGGTGGCATACCGGAAAGCGGCGCAGGCCCCGAAGGGAACGGCGGGCTATCTGGGGCAGGGGCGCGAGGAGTCCAATTACATGAAGTTTCTGGTCTTCAACCGCCTTCTGGAATGGGAGAAGGGGATGCGCGCCGAACAGGACAAGAAAACCGCGCTGACCACGCTCTACCGCAATCAGGACATGCTGCTGGGGCTGGTCGGGGGCCGGTGCCGGAAGACGGGGACGATTCAGTTTCCGCTGAGCCGGATATCGGTCAATCCGAACGATCCGGCGGTGGACACGCAGGAGCCTTACAAATTCGCCGAGCGCAAGGCGAGCGTTCTTTCGTGGTCGGCGGATTATCTGGCCTTCAGCGTCAATCCGCCGGCGCATTACGGGATGATGGTTTTCGAAGGGGGCGGGCGGATCATGCTGGACATCACCGATGTTGCGCCGGGCGAGGTCGAGAGCGGGATGGAGGTCGAGATGGCCTTCCGGATCAAGGACGTTGACGAGCGCCGCGGCTTCACCCGCTATTTCTGGAAGGCGGTCCCGGCCTGAGCCGGGCGCGGACGGAAGGCCGGAGAGAAACTACTGGAGAGAAACCACTTGACAGAGTGCAACTGTATTGAGAATACTCGCTCAGTTTCCTGATCTGGCGCTGTTGCCTGAGTAATGCTGAGGGGGGGATTATGATTAGTTGCGCCGAAGGAGAAACTCGGCCCGCTTTCTTCCTTAGCATTCGGGGCGTGTGCGTCCTGATGCTGGCGGCGGGTGTTGCCTCCTGCTCGTCCGGAGACGGTGGGGTTGTCTCCCAACCCCCACGGGGCGGGGGACCCGATCCAGCCCCTGCGCCGGTTGTCCGGACGATTGACGAAGACGTTCAGGGCGATGTTGCGGGCGGAAGCAATAATGACACGATTACTCTCCGCAGCGGCACGGTAAGCGGCGATATCATGACTGGTGACGGCGATGATGTTGTTCTTCTGGTTGGAGGCAGCGTCGGGGCGGTCGATCTTGGAGCAGGCGACGACCGCGTTGAGGTGGCCGGCAACACGGTAGACGACATTGATGACCAAATGGCCGGGATACAGGCGGCTCTTAATCTCCGCGAGGCGATTGACGGCGGCGCAGGCAGGGATGCGTTCCGGCTTGTAGCGGGCGGCAAGATTCGCAATCTGCGCTTTTCCGGCGACGATCCGTCCAATGGCGATGTTCATCTTCAGAATATCGAAGTGATCAGCATAGATGGAGGCGAGGCGGCCGACAATATTGTCGGCGGGTCTGGGGCCGAGACTTTTGAGTTCGCTTCAGGCGTGATTGGCGGCTATCTGGACGGCGGCGCGGGCGCGGACAGTTTCACCGCCGCCGATGCGGCGGCGGGCCTGGCGGTGCGCTGGAGCACAGACGACAGCGACACCGGAGGCGATCTGCGCCTGCGCAATATCGAGACGATCACTCTGACGGATCATGCGGACACGTTTGTGCTGGCCGCCGATCTGCCGGCGCTGGGCCAATCGGCCGTGGTTGACGGCGGGGCGGGGTCTGACCGCTTCACGCTGGCGACAGGCGGCGTGGCTGGCGCAATCATGGCCTCCGGGAGCGGCGTGCCGGGCGCGGGCAATCTGCGACTGCTCAATTTTGAGGCGATCCGCCTTGCCGGGGGAGAGGTGACCGGCAATATTGTCGGCGGCGCGGGAAGTGACAGTTTTGATATCTCGTCCGGCAGAATCGGCGGCTATCTGGACGGCGGCGGGGGCGCGGACAGTTTCACCGCCGCCGATGCGGCGGCGGGCCTGGAGGTGCGCTGGAGCATAGACGACAGCGACAGGCAGGGCGATCTGCGCCTGCGCAGTATCGAGGAGATCACGCTGACGGATCATGCGGACACGTTTGTGCTGGCCGCCAGCCTGCCGGCGCTGGGCCAATCGGCCGTGGTTGACGGCGGGGCGGGGTCCGACCGCTTCACGCTGGCGACAGGCGGCGTGGTGGGCGCGATCCTGACCTCCGGGAGCGGCGCGCCGGGCGCGGGCGATCTGCGCCTGCTCAATTTTGAGGATATCCGCCTTGCCGGGGTAGAGGTGACCGGCAATATTGTCGGCGGCGCGGGAAGTGACAGTTTTGATATCTCGTCCGGCAGAATCGGCGGCTATCTGGACGGCGGCGGGGGCGCGGACAGTTTCACCGCCGCCGATGCGGCGGCGGGCCTGGCGGTGCGCTGGAGCACAGACAACAGCGACAGGCAGGGCGATCTGCGCCTGCGCAATATCGAGACGATCACGCTGACGGATCATGCGGACGGGTTTGAGCTGGCCGCCGATCTGCCGACCCTGACCCAATCGGGCGTGATTGACGGCGGGGCGGGGTCTGACCGCTTCACGCTGGCGACAGGCGGCGTGGCTGGCGCAATCATGGCCTCCGGGAGCGGCGCGCCGGGCGCGGGCAATCTGCGCCTGCTCAATTTTGAGGATGTCCGCATTGCCGGGGGAGAAGTGACCGGCAATATTGTCGGCGGCGCGGGAGGCGAAACCTTTGAGTTCGCTTCCGGTACAATCGGCGGCTATCTGGACGGCGGCGCGGGCGCGGACAGTTTCACCGCCGCCGAGGCGGCGTCGGGCCTGAATGTGCGCTGGAGCACAAGCAACAGCGACAGGCAGGGCGATCTGCGCCTGCGCAATATCGAGACGATCACGCTGTCGCGTTTTGCGGACACGTTTGTGCTGGCCTTCGACCTGCCGGCGCTGGGCCAAGACGTGATTAACAGCGTGATTGACGGCGGGGCGGGGTCCGACCGCTTCACGCTGGAGGCAGGCGGCGTGACAGGCGCGATCATGACCTCCGGGAGCGGCGATCCGGGCGCGGGGGGCGGTCTACGCCTGCTCAATTTTGAGACGATCCGCATTGCCGGGGGAGAGGTGACCGGCAATATCTTAGGCGGCGATATGGACGAAACCTTTGAGTTCGCTTCCGGCACAGCCAACGGCTATCTGGACGGCGGCGGGGGCGCGGACAGTTTCACCGCCGCCGATGCGGCGGTGGGCCTGAATGTGCGCTGGAGCACAGCCAACAGCGACACGCAGGGCGATCTGCGCCTGCGCAATATCGAGGAGATCACGCTGACGCGTTTTGTGGACACGTTTACGCTGGCCGCCGATCTGCCGACCCTGACCCAATCGGGCGTGATTGACGGTGGGGCGGGGTCCGACAGCTTCACGCTGGCGGCAGGCGGCAGGATAAACACGCTCCTGGCCTTCGGGAGCGGGGGGCCGGGGCCGGACAATCTGCGCCTGCGCAATTTTGAGATGTTCCGCATTGCCGGGGGAGAAGTGACCGGCAATATCGTCGGCGGCGCGGGAGGTGAAACCTTTGAGTTCGCTTCCGGCACAGTCGGCGGCTATATTGACGGCGGCGCGGGCGCGGACAGTTTCACCGCCGCCAATGCGGCGGCGGGCCTGGAGGTGCGCTGGAGCACAGACGACAGCGACACCGGAGGCGATCTGCGCCTGCGCAATATCGAGGATATCACGCTGACGGGTTTTGCGGACACGTTTGTGCTGGCCGTCGACCTGCCGATGCTGGGCCAATCGGCCGTGATTGACGGCGGGGCGGGGTCCGACACCTTCATGCTGGCGGCAGGCGGCGTGGTGAGCGCGATCATGACCTCCGGGAGCGGCGATCCGGGCGCGGGCAATCTGCGCCTGCTCAATTTTGAGGATATCAGCCTTTCCGGGGTAGATGTGACCGGCAATGTCGTCGGCGGCGCGGGAAGTGACAGTTTTGATGTCTCGACCGGCACAATCGGCGGCTATCTGGACGGCGGCGCGGGCGTGGACAGTGTCACCGCCGCCGATGCGGTGGCGGGCCTGGAGGTGCGCTGGAGCACAGACGACAGCGACACCGGAGGCGATCTGCGCCTGCGCAATATCGAGACGATCACGCTGACGGATCATGCGGACGGGTTTGTGCTGGCCGCCGATCTGCCGGCGCTGACCCAATCGGGCGTGATTGACGGCGGGGCGGGGTCTGACCGGTTCACGCTGGCGACAGGCGGCGTGGTTGGCGCAATCATGGCCTCCGGGAGCGGTGTGCCGGGCGCGGGCGATCTGCGCCTGCTCAATTTTGAGGATATCCACCTTGCCGGGGGAGAAGTGACCGCCAATATTGTCGGCGGCGCGGGAGATGAAACCTTTGAGTTCGCTTCAGGCGTGATTGGTGGCTATCTGGACGGCGGCGGGGGCGCGGACAGTTTCACCGCCGCCGATGCGGCGGTGGGCCTGAATGTGCGCTGGAGCACAGCCAACAGCGACACGCAGGGCGATCTGCGCCTGCGCAATATCGAGGAGATCACGCTGACGCGTTTTGCGGACACGTTTACGCTGGCCGCCAGCCTGCTGACGCTGGGCCAATCGGGCGTGATTGACGGCGGGGCGGGGTCCGACAGCTTCACGCTGGCGGCAGGCGGCAGGATAAACACGCTCCTGGCCTTCGGGAGCGGGGGGGCGGGGCCGGACAATCTGCGCCTGCTCAATTTTGAGATGTTCCGCATTGCCGGGGGAGAAGTGACCGGCAATATTGTCGGCGGCGAGGGAGATGAAACCTTTGAGTTCGCTTCCGGCATGATCGGCGGCTATCTGGATGGCGGCGAAGGCGTCGACTCGCTGTTTCTGAACGGCGTGACGGCGACGGGCATTGACCTTGGCCCAACCGCGCCTGCGGGCAATGCGTTTGACGCGAGAAATATCGAGCTCCTGCGGCTGGCGGGCGGCACGATCAATGGCAATATCCTCGGATCGGACGGAGCGGAGAGGTTTGTCCTCGGCGCGGGCAATACGCTGGACGGCTACATTGACGGCGGCGCGGGCCAAGACATTCTGGAACTGGCGGACGGCGCGACTGTTCTGGGCATTGCCTTCAGCGATACTGCCCCGACCGGCAACCGGCTTCATCTCCAGAATATCGAGACGATTCGCATAGATGGGGGCATGGTGACCGGAGATGACACCACATGCAACGACCCCAGCACAGGCTGCAATGTCGTTGGCAGTGATGGAGAGGACACCTTTGTGCTGGTCTCCGGCGATATAGACGGCGATGTGCGCGGCGGCGCGGGCGCGGACAGATTTTCGGTCTTTGGCGATCTGACCGAGGACACCGGGACGCTTGATTTTGGGGTTATCGACGGCGGCATGGATCTCGAAGAGGACATAAACAATCCCGGGTCCGAGATTGAGTCCGAGATTCAGTCCATAGATGTGTTCGTTTTGGGCACGGGCGGAGTTGCCCCGGAGATCAGCTTCTTCGTCGCCGGCTCCCCCAGCAGCACATTGGCAGGGGCGATTGACCTTCTCGGGATCGAGCGCGTTGTCATTGACGGCGGGACCGTGTCGGAGGCGATTACCGGCAACGCACGCGCTCAAGACTTCAGATTTATCTCCGGCGAGGTCGGCGGCGATGTGCTTGGCAACGGGGGCGCGGACAGATTTTTCGTCTTTGGCGATCTGACCGGGGCCGGCCCGGAACTGGTTCTGGGCGGCGTTCTCGACGGCGGCACGGGTCCCCAGATCGACACGTTTACTTTGGGCGAGGGCGGAACAGCCGCCGGGATCACCTTCGACGCCGCCGACACGACCCCCGGAGTGGTTCGCCTGCGCAATATCAGGAATATTCGGATCGGGGGCGGAGCCGTGCCGGGGGCGATCACCGGCGGAGACGGCGTTCAAGAGGTCCTCTTTTTCTCCGGCGAGGTCGGCGGCGATGTGCTTGGCGGCGCGGGCGCGGATGAATTTACCGTCTTTGGCGATCTGACCGGAGTCAGTCCGGAACTTGTTCTGTCCGGCGTTATAGACGGCGGCACGGATTTCGATTTGGACGGCGTGACCCCTTCCGCAACACAATCTGATGACAGCTTTTCTATCAACGCTGGCGGGGTAGCCACCGCGATCACCTTTGACACCGCCGACACGACCCCCGGAGTGGTTCGCCTGCGCAATATTGAAACCGTCCAAGTATTAGGCGGGGAGGTTTTGGGGCCGATCACTGGCACGGATGACGGAAATGAGCAATTTAATTTAGTCGGCGGCATAATCGGCGGCGATGTGCGCGGCGGCGATGGCGCGGACAGTTTTTTCATTGTGTTTGGCGATACAACCGAGGCAACCCCGAACCTTGTTCTTTCCGGCATCATCGACGGCGGCGCGGGAGATGATACATTTAGTATGAATCAGGGGAGCGTCGTCGCCGGGATCACCTTCGACACCGCCGACACGACCCCCGGAGTGGTTCGCCTGAGCAATATAGAGACTATCACGATACAGTTCGATGGGCTCGTGTCGGGGGATATCACAGGCGGAGCAGAAAGTGAAACATTTGAATTACTCTCCGGCACGGTCACCGGCAATGTGCTCGGCGGGGCTGGGGATGATACCTACATCCTCGCCACCGCCGGCGTCTCAGGGTTCAGGTTGGACGGGTATCTGGATGGCGGCGCCGGGACTGATACATTATTCTATATGGGCTCCGATCCCAGTGGCGTTGCATTGTCCGCCGGATTTGGCCTCACTGCGGACACCGACATTGGAGACAACCTCGGCTCCGCGCGTAACATTGAGAGTCAGGAGCGGTTGCCCACTACTTTAGTCGGCAACAGATTAGACGGCCTCGGCGGCGCACCCGGTCTGGGCGATGCGGGGTTCAACTCGAGGCGCGCGGGGCGCGTCTGGGAGGCAGTTGGATCAGGCGGCGCGGGCCTTGCCGTCGGCGAGAACTTCGCCGCCCTGAATTTCGAGCGCCTGAGCCTCTCCCCCGCCCTCTCCCTCTACGGCCTGATGGGCGATGCGCTGATGGCGTTCGGAACGCAAATGGCTGAAGGCCTGGCTTTCGCTCCCGCCGGTTCGGCTTCGCCGGACGCCCTGCCGCAGGCGCGCCTGTCTGTTTTGACAAACCCGCTCCTCTCGCAGAGCGACCTGGTGGCGGGCCGCGCCGTCTGGGCGCACCAGATCAGCCGGAAAGGGCGCGCACAGGGCGATATCGGCCTCGCCATTCGCGGCCTGACCCCCCGCGCCGAGGGCGGCTACGACTATCGGACGGCCCTCACCCAGCAGGGTCTCGACAGCCGCCTGAGCGAGGGCCGGTGGGGAACTCTGGGTCTGCGCCTGACCGCCCATGCGCTGACCGGAGCCATCGAGACGCAGGGCGCGCAAGCCTTGACCAGAGGCTATGGGGCGGGGCTGGGCCTTCTCTGGAAGAACGGGGCTTTGTCGGCCACTCTGACCGGTCTGGCCGGGTTCTATGAGGTGGAGGCTTCCACCAACGCCGTCTTCTCGGCCTTCCAGAGTGTCCTGGCGGCCAGCGTGATCCACCGGCGCGAGTTTGTCCCCGGCCTTGCCATGCGCATGGGCGGCGATCTGGTCTGGCAGGGCCTCTCGCTGGACAATCCTGCTGAAGGCGGAGCCGCGCCGTTGGCTGCCGCCTTTGAGGATGCCTCGCGCTTTGCGGGGCGTCTGGAGGCCGGTCTGGAGTCGGAGCATTGGTTTGCCGATCTGGCGCTGGTGCATGAGACGGAGTCTGGCGGGGCGCTGACTTCGGGCCTGCGGCAGGACTACAGGTCGCTTGATGGAACCGCCTTCGAGACCCGGCTGGGCTGGCGGATCGCCGATCTGCTCCCCGGCCTCTCCCTTGAGGGGCAGGCCGCGTTGCGCGAGCCTTTCTCTTCGGCGGCGACCGATATCTCCGCCCGCATCGGTCTCTCTGTGAAGTTCTGACCGGCCTAGTAGTTCCAGCTCAGGCGCGCATAGTAGAAGCCGCCATTGATCCCGAAAGGCGCCGCCCGCCGGGAATAGGCGAAAACCCCGTTCGTGTCGACAATCGGGTCCGCCCCGCATGAGCCGGGCGCGCCGGTCGTGCCGTCGCCGGAAATGCAGCCGTCGCGGCTCAGCCCGATCCGCTTCCGGTCCGGGCGCACGTCAAACACATTATCCGCTCCAATCGAGAACGTCAGCCGGTTGAAAAACCGGTAACCGGCCTGCAGGTCGATCAGCGCCTTCGCGCCGTATCTTTGCAGATCGCCGCCGTCGGTTTCCGGCACCCGGTAGGGGCCGTAGATGCGCGCGCCAAGATTCAGATCCCAGGGGCCGCGGGCGTAATCGCTTTCAAAATTGAGCCGCCATTCCGGCTGCGCAACTTCAATGAAAGCCCGGTCCCGCGCCCCAAACAGGGTGGAGCCAAGACCGCCCAGCAGGCCGGGCGCATTGAAGCCGCCCCGGAAGCGGGTGCGCGACCAGGACGCCGCCCCCGTCAGGCGCAGCAGGCCTCCCGCCAGCTCTCTTTCATGCTCGGCGACAAGGTCAACCCCCCATGTCCGGGTGCGGCCCGCATTGAGGAAAAACTGGGCCCGGTCTATCCCGGCGAGGGCCCCGGCGACGCCCGCCTCGCACGCCGCATCGCCGCCGCAGCCCGCAGTCAGGCTTGCCTCATTGACAAAATTGCTGATCATGATCCGGTCCTGAATGCCGATCCGGTAAGCGTCCAGCGTGAAGGACAGCGCCGGAAGAGGCGTCCAGACAAGGCCCAGCGAAACATTCTGCGAGGTCTCTTCCTCCAGCTCCGGAATGCCGAGGTCCCGCGCCAGCGCGCTGTCGTTGCGGAAGGTGCCGACTTCCTGCGCCTGCCCGTCCGCCGTGAACTGGGTGCTGATATTGTTGAAATATGTCTGGTGCAGCGACGGCGCGCGGAACCCGGTGTTGAACGCGCCGCGCAGCGCCAGCCGCGGCGACGCCTCGTAGCGCGCCGTGATTTTTCCGTTGACGGTCAGGCCAAAATCTTCAAAAACCTCGCCGCGCAGCGCAAAGCCCAGCGAAAGCCGCCGGCCCGCCTCGACCTCGCTGTCGAGATAGAGCGCGCCGCTCGCGCGGTCTTCATCAACTTCATTGGCAGGCCGGAAGCCGGGAAAGACCTGAATGCCTCCGCTGGCGCTATTGCTGGTGCAGGGATTCGCCGCATCGTCGGTGCAGCCATACCAGGAGTCCCGCTCGCCCGCGCGAATCCGGTAATTGTCCGCCCGAAACTCGCCCCCGGCGGCGAGTTGCACGTCCCGGCCAAAGAGGCGGATCACGCGCCTGCCGTCAAGGTTCAGACTGGTCTGCCGGTAATGCAGGCTGCCCGCATCGGCAGCGGTGACGGCGCGCCCCTCCTGCTGCCAGATATAGGCGTTGAGCGAGTTGGAAATCCCGAAATCAAACCGGTTCTGCCCATGCGTCAGGCTGATATCCGCGTCCCAGCCGCCCGCCTCCAGCGCGAGGCCAATGCCGAAGGAAAGATCGATGATCTCGGTTTCGATCAGAGGCAGAAAGCCGTCGGGATAAAATTGCGCGCCGTTAAATTCCGGGTTGCGGCCCGCCTGATTGCTGCGCCGGTAGAAGCCGCCCGATGTGTTGTCCCGGCGGGTGAAGCCGCCAAAGGCATAGAGCGATGTGGTCTCGGAAGCCGCCGCTTCGGCGTTGATCCACAAACTGCGCGAGAGCGAATCGGCGTCGCCGATGCGGAAATTCTGCCGGGGGAAAGTCCGCTCCCGTTCCGGCTCGGCGCAGTCGCCGCTCTGCGTTTGGCTGTATTGGCACACGCCGGTCAGACCGGCGCGGTTGGTTCCGGCGCGGTCGCGAAGATCGGCGGTGATGGTCATAAAGCCGCCCTCGCCAAAGGGAAGCCCGTGAACCAGACTGATATGCTGCACCAGCCCGTCGCCTTCATACGTCTCGCCGAGGGTTGCGCGCAGCTCGCCGCCCTCGCTGAACTCCTTCAAAACCAGATTGATCACCCCGGCAATCGCGTCCGACCCGTAGCGGGCCGAAGCGCCGTCGCGCAGAACCTCGATCCGCCCGACCGCCGCCAGCGGGATCGCATTGATGTCCGTCCCCGCCGTGCCGCGCCCGACCGAGCGGTTGACATGAACCAGAGCCCCCGGATGCCGCCGCTTGCCGTTGATCAGAACCAGAGTCTGGTCGGGGCCGAGGCCGCGCAGCGTCGCCGGGCGCAGCGCGTCGGTGCCGTCGCTGATGGTCGAACTTGAGAAATTGAACGAAGGCGCCGCCGCCTGAATCGCGCGCCCGGTTTCACTCGCGCCGGTCTCGCTCAGGCGCTCTTCGCCGACGATATCCACCGGCACCGCCGTCTCCAGAACCGAGCGCACCGGCGTCAGCGAGCCGATCACCTCAAGCGGCGAGAGCACAATGCCCGATTCGTCATCGCCGTTTTCGGCCTGCGCCGGTTCGGCGATGGCAATGACAGTAACAATGGCGAAAAGCGAAACCGCCAGACGCTCAAGCGCCCGGCCCGGCAGATGCCTCATGTGTCCCATGAGATTACCTCTCGGTATTTCCTCTGAAAAGCGGCTTTGTTTTCTAGGGGCAGTCTTTGCCATAGTCAAGCCGGGGGAACCGGCGCCGGGGAGGACGGAGTGGAGGGCGGAACTTCCTTCTTGCCCCGCAAGGCTCCGGGAGATAGACTCACGCCTCGGCGAAAATGCGCCTGGCCCAGAAGTGCAGACCCAGGGGAGAAGGATCCATGCCCGACCTCGTTATTCGCAACGCTAAAATTGTCGACGGCTCCGGCGCGCCCTCCCGGATGGGCGATGTCGCCGTCTCCGGCGGCCTGATCGAAAGCGCCGGAAAGGTGTCCGGAAAGGGCGCGCGGGAAATCGACGCCGGGGGCAATCTCCTCACCCCGGGCTGGGTCGACATCCACACCCATTATGACGGGCAGGTCACCTGGGACCCTTACCTCACCCCCTCCAGCTGGCATGGGGTGACCACGGTCGTCATGGGCAATTGCGGGGTCGGCTTCGCCCCCGCCGCGCCTGACCAGCATGACTGGCTGATCGGCTTGATGGAAGGGGTCGAGGATATTCCCGGCGCGGCGCTTGCGGAGGGCATCAAGTGGGAGTGGGAGAGTTTCCCCGAATATCTCGACGCCATCGGCAGGCAGAAGCGCGTCCTCGACGTCGCCGCGCAGGTTCCGCACGGCGCGGTGCGCGCCTATGTGATGGGCGAGCGCGGCGCGAACAACGAGGCGGCCTCGCCGGAAGACATCGCCCAGATGGCCAAAATCGTCGAAGAGGCGATCCGCGCCGGCGCGCTGGGCTTTTCGACCTCGCGCACCATGCTCCACCGCTCAAAGGACGGCGTCCCCGTCCCCGGAACCTTCGCGGGCCGCGAGGAACTCATCGGCATCGGGCGCGCGGTCCACAGGGGCGGCGGCGGCGTCTTCGAGATGGCCTCCGACCTCACCCCCGCCGAAAAGGAATTCGAGTGGATGATCGAACTCTCCAAGGAGACCGGCCTTCTGATCACCTATGCGCTCCTGCAGGGCATGGCCGAAGACGTCGGGTGGCGGAAAATCCTCGACATGACCGGTAAAGCCGCCGCCGAAGGGGCCAATATCCGCGCCCAGATCGCCGTGCGGCCCGCCGGGCTGATTCTGGGCTGGGCCAGCACGGTTCACCCCTTCTATTTCCACCCCTCCTATAAGGAAATCGCCGAACTGCCTCTCGCCGCGCGCGTCCGGCGCCTCAAAGACCCGGAGGTCAGGCGAAAAATCCTCGGCGAAAAGCCGGTGTTTCCGGAGGACGGCTCCGCCCCCCTCGCGGCGATGCTCGCGCATGGCTACAGCCACATGTTCCGCCTCGTCGAGAACGGCAGGCCCGACTACGAACCGAAGCCTGAAAAAAGCGTCGAGAGTCTGGCCAAAGCGGCGGGCAAAGCCCCGGCGGAGATCGTCTATGACATGATGATGGAAGATGACGGCAGGGGGTATGTTTATCTGCCGCTCCTCAACTATGCCGACCGCAATCTGGACCACATCTATGAGATGCTCCAGAATCCGAACACGGTCTTGAGCCTCTCCGACGGCGGCGCGCATTGCGGGGTGATCTGCGACGCCAGCTATCCGACCTATCTGCTGACGCATTGGGTGCGGGATCGCTCGCGCGGCGCGCGGCTTCCGCTGGAGCGGGCGGTGGCGCTGCAGACCAGCCGGACGGCGGCGGTCTATGGCCTCAATGATCGCGGTCTGATCGCGCCGGGCAAGAAGGCCGATCTCAACGTCATTGATCTGGAGGGCTTGCGGATTCACGGGCCGGAAATGGTCTTTGACCTGCCCGCCGGGGGCCGCCGCCTGATCCAGAAGGCGGGCGGCTACCGCTATACGATTGTGAGCGGGGCGGTCACCCATGAGGACGGCGAGGCGACCGGGGAGATGCCGGGACGCCTGATTCGCGGCCCTCAGAAGGCCGAACTGCGCGCCGCCGCCGAATAGCGCAACGCATGCTTGAAGCGGCGGGGGCAGAGGGGTAAACTTTCCGGCCTCCGGGGGAATCGCCTGGAGGCTCTTTTCGATTCGGCAGAACAAGAGGGAGAAGAACAATGGCGTCTGGCATTAAGGACAAGGTGGCGATCCTGGGCATGGGGTGCTCGAAATTCGGCGAACGCTGGAATTCCGGGCCGGAAGATTTGATGGTCGAGGCCTACCTCGAAGCCATGCAGGACTCCGGGATCGAGCCCAGCCAGCTCGACGCCGCGTGGTTCTCAACCCATATCGACGAGATCGGAACCGGCAAGGGCGGCACCCCGCTTTCGATTGCACTGCGGCTCCCGAATATCGCGGTGACGCGGGTGGAGAATTTCTGCGCCTCCGGCTCCGAGGCGTTTCGCGGCGCGGTCTATGCGGTCGCCGCCGGAGCGGCGGACATCGCGCTCGCCCTCGGCGTCGAGAAACTCAAGGACACCGGATATGGCGGCCTGCCCACCGGCAATATGGGAACCCTGATTCCCCAGCACGCCCCCAATGGATCGGCCCCCGGCTCCTTCGCCCAGCTGGCCTCGGCCTACCGGGCCAAGCACAAGGTCGGCAAGGAAGACCTCAAGCGCGCCATCGCTCATGTCTCGGTCAAGAGCCACGCCAACGGCGCGAAGAACCCGAAAGCCCATCTGCGCAAGGCGGTCTCCGAGGAGCAGGTCATCAATGCCCCGATGATCGCCGAGCCTCTGGGGCTGTTCGACTGCTGCGGCGTCTCCGACGGCGCGGCGGCGGCAATTGTCGCCACCCCGGAAATCGCCCGCGCGCTCGGCAAAAACAAGGCAGTGGTCACGGTCAAGGCCCTGCAATTGTCGCTCTCCAACGGACTGGAGGCGCAGCATAATTCCTGGGACGGAACCTATTTCCACACCGCCCGGATCGCGGCCAAAAAGGCCTATCAGGAGGCCGGAATCGAGCGCCCCCGCGAGCAGGTCAGCATGATGGAAGTCCATGACTGCTTCTCGATCACCGAAATGGTGACCATGGAAGACCTCTTCATTTCGCCGGAAGGCGGTGCGGTCAAGGATGTGATGAACGGCTTCTATGACTCCGATGGCAAGGTGCCCTGTCAGATCGACGGCGGCCTCAAATGTTTCGGACACCCGATTGGCGCCAGCGGCCTGCGGATGCTCTACGAGATGTATCTGCAATTGCTGGGCAGGGCAGGGGAGCGTCAACTGCCTGACCCGAAAATCGCTCTGACGCATAATCTGGGAGGAGCGCCCTCATCTAATGTCTGTTCAGTCGCAATCATCGGAGCCGAAGGCGCTTGAAGATTTGCTTCCGGGTCTGCCGCTCTCTTTGAGGGCGGAAGTCCGGAAGGACGCCGGGTTCTCAATCCAGCCGCTTTCGCCTTCAATCGGGGCCGAGATCGGCGGGATTGATCTTGGCCAGCCCCTGAAAGATTCACAAAAAACAAAGCTTTATCAGGCTTTGCTGGACTGGAAAGTTCTGTTCTTCCGCGAGCAGGACATCACGACCGGGGAGCATGTGGCGTTTGCGCGCCAGTTTGGGACGCTTGAGGTTCATCCCTTTGCGATGCCGCATGACGACTTTCCGGAGATCATCGTCATCCGGCACGACCGGGAAAGCCGGGGCAAGGAGAATGCCTGGCACAGCGATGTGACGTGGCGTTTGAAGCCGTCGCTGGGGTCGATTTTGCGGGCGCGGCAGATTCCGGAGAGTGGCGGCGACACCCTGTTTTCCGACATGTATGCGGCTTATGAGGGTCTGTCCGACGAGGTCAAGCATCGGATTGACGGCTTGACCGCGATCCATGATTTTGCCCTGTTCCGCCTTCGCCTGATCAAGCAGGGGGCGAGCCGGAAGGAGATTGAAGATTTCAACAGGCAATATCCGAAGGCCGAGCATCCGGTGGTTCGCACCCATCCGGACACCGGGCGCAAGGGGATTTATGTAAATGTCGGCTTCACGCAGGGGATCAAGGGGATGAAGGACTCGGAGGCCAAACCCCTTCTGGAGCATTTATACCGGCAGGCGTCGATTCCGGAATATCAGTGCCGCTTTCGTTGGCGGGTGAATTCGCTGGCCTTCTGGGACAACCGCTCGACGCAGCATTATGCGGTTTCGGACTACTGGCCGCAGGTGCGGGTCATGGAGCGGGCGACCATCGAGGGCGACAGGCCGGTCTGATTCGGCGTCAGACAACTCCCCGGCTCTATCAAAAGCACCTGTGAGGGCTTCTATTGACGGGGCTGCCAAAAAAGTATTTTTTCTATATTGCGACTCGCAGATGGTTCGCTTCCCAAGGCTGGGCTGACCGATATCTGCTCAATGGGGGAGATTGTTGACCGCATGATCCGGCGTTATCTTAACAGTGCTCGGTTGCTTGGGTTGTGAGCGCCGATCTTTTCGTTCAGCCGGGAAGCACGGCCTTGAGAGCGCAGAGACAAGGCAAATCTGCTCTGCTTCCCAGGTCAAACCGCTCGAATTCTCCTTTCAGGTATCCGGGCGGCAAGTTCTACGCAAGGCGTTTGATCCTTGACGAGATTCCGCCGCATGATAATTACTGCGAACCGTTTGCTGGCGGAGCCAGTGTGTTCTTCGCGAAAAAGCCGTCTGATTTCTCCATCCTCAATGATCTCGACTACGACTTGATCAACACATTTCGGCAAATCCGGGACCGGGTTGAAGACCTGATCACCCTTCTCGAAGGCGTAAAGGCAACAAAGAAGAACCACGCTTACTACAAGGACAAATACAAACCGACCGACGGACTGATGCGAGCGTTTCGCTGGTTTTACCTGAATCGCACATCTTACAGCGGGATCATGCGCCCTGAGAATTGCTATTGGGGTTATGGGCGCAAATACTCAATGACCCCCAAGAACTGGCCGCCGCATCTACGCACCGTCTCAGATAAGTTGCAAGGCATTGAATTGACTTCAATGGATTTCGAACTGGTCATTGATGCCCTGCCGAATGGAAGTTTCGCATTCGTCGATCCACCCTACTATGCTGCAGACCAGCAGAAGTTCTATAACTGCACCTTCGGCCATGACGACCACGAGCGGCTTGCCGCCTGTTTAAAGCGGAACGCCAATCGGCTGATGTTTCTATTAACCTATGACGACCACCCCGGCGTGTGGTCGATGTATGATTGGGTCGATTCAGTGAACAACAAGCGCTGGAACTACACCATTAACAGAACTGACGACCAGCGCAACGGCGTTAAGCTCAAGGACGGGTTCCGAGGAGTCAGAGAAAAAGGGCGGGAGCTGTTCATCCGCAACTACCATGCCTGATCAGCAAGAGGACGCCATGCGCGTCTACAAAAGCATCCGGGAATACTGCGACACTTACAACATCCCGCAGGACGACCTGTTGGATATTCTTGAAGACCAGAAGGTGCTCCCGATGATTCGCGGCAAGGCGACAGAATACATCGGCGCGGCGGTGCTTCGGCAGGAATTAGACTCACGTGATTGGTTGGTCGAAAAGTTGAATCTCAACCCTCAGCCCGGGATCAAGTCTTCTGACGAAGACGTGAGCATTACCTATAAGCGGACAGGTAAACGCCTGAAGGCAGAGACAAAAAATGCCGTTCGTGGAAAGTTCAGCCTTGGCACGCCAATGACAAATGCGCCGCACTTTGCTGTTAAGTGCCATAGGTCGAGAAGCAATTTTGTTAAAAAGCATAATGACCGTTATCAAGTGGGCGATTTCGATGTTTTGTTATGTAATGTCTCAAACGCGATTTTCCGCAGCAAATCCTTGGATCGCGGTTTGCCGCTCATCGAAAACAGGAAGGCAATTACCTGGCTCAAAAAGTTTTATGGCGTTTCGACCGATGACGAATTGAGGCGCAAGGCCTATGATGACTGGCGCGTGTGCCTTCCGGTGACGATTGCTCTTGGGGATGGAACTTTGCCGCGAACACCAAAAGTATTGATGCAGGACGACCCAAACTGGTTCGGCTTGGATCGACTGGCATCCCATCTGAGAACTCTGATCAACGGCATATAAATCTATCCGAATATAAATTCTCCATCAAAACGAGAATCTCTATCTGCCTTTCAAAAACGCCCCGGCCCTTGCCGCCGCGTTCTCGCGGATGTTCGCGTAGAACAGATTATAGTCATAGACGTGATAATCGCCTTCGTTCACCAGCGTCGAAAAGCCCGCCCGGTCCTCCGGCGGTTCTGTAAGCACGAGCAGCCCGTTCTCACAGCGCGCGCCGGTCAGGCCCGGCACCAGCCCCGGCATCTCCTCCTCCGCATTGCCGGGCAGCGAACCCTTGTTGGCGCCGGCAGGCGCGCTCCCGTCCTTGCGCCAGTCCAGAGGATTGACGCACAAAAGCGGACGGCCCGTCAGCGAGGTCATCTCTCCTCCCAGCCAGACCCGGTCGCTCTCCAGCCATGTCTCGCGGCCTTCGCTTGAATCAACCGCGTTCCAGTTCATGTAACACCCCGTCTGCTCCGGGCCGTCACAGGCCGCCATGCCGATCCCCAAATCAGCCGGAAGCGGCGTCCCGATCAGATAGGCCGCAATCATCCGTCCGCGCAAATCGGGGTCGGCGGCAATCACCTCCTGCAGCAGCCGCGAACCATGCGCCGATCCCTGCGAATGCGACGCCAGAATGAAGGGCCGCCCCCGGTTGAAGCGCAAAATGAAATGCTCAAACGCCCGCCGCACATCGGTATAGGCCAGCGCCAGCGCCTTCACCCCGTCCCGCCCCGGGTCCATAAACGACCATAACGTCGCCTGCCGGTAGCGCGGCGCATAGACCCGGCAGCACAGATTGAAGGCGCTCGCCTGAAAGCGCATCACGCCGTTCTCAAGAAAGTCGGCGGCGTCTTCATCGTCGAGAGGCCCGTTCCAGCTATCGGAGTTGATATAGGTCGTCGGATGGATGAAAAAAACATCGGCCCGCGCCGACCGCTGCTCCTCGCGCGAGGCCGCAGATTCCCCCGCCGGGCGGACATCGGCCTTGTCGTTGCGCCCCGGAAGCCCCGCCCAGGACCGCGGATCGGAATAGTCGGGCGCAGGAGGAGGCCGGTAGGCGGAAAATTCCTGATCCGGCTTTAACGCCCAACGGACCAGCGCCGCCCCGCCGCCCCCAAACAGGAAAAACCAGCCGATCCCCGCACCCAAAACCAGAATGAGCAGGGCGGCAAATAACAGAACCCTTCGCATGGGCTTTATCCCTTGCCCCTTCCGCAATCCGTCATTCTAGTGGCCCCGCCCCGGCATGTCGAGACTTGCCCTCGGCACGCGCTTTGGCCATCATGCGGCATGGCCAGAAGCAAATCCCCCACCGCTCCCAAAACCCGCAAACAGGCTAGCCTGAAGCAGGCCCGCCCGCCGCAGGAGAGCCTGTCACAGGCTAGCCTGTTCCGCCGGATTCTGGTCGCATTGCGCGGCTATTTCCTGACCGGAATCATCATCGCCGCGCCCATCGGGATCACTATCGTCGTTGTAGACTGGTTCATCGAACTCGTCGACGGCTGGTTCCTCACCTTCGTCCCGGACGCCTATCAGCCCGCCCAATGGATGCCGTTTTCAATTCCGGGACTGGGGATTCTGGCCTCGGTGGTCTTCCTCATCCTGCTCGGCGCGCTCACCGCCAATTTCATGGGCCGGGCGCTGCTCACCGCCGGAGAGCAGATCATCGACCGCATGCCCGTCGTGCGCAGCATCTATGGCGCGCTCAAGCAGATCTTCGAAACCGCCCTCTCGCGCGGCGGCGAGTCCTTCCAGGAGGCCGGGATGATCGAATACCCCCGCCCCGGCCTCTATGCCCTCGTCTTCTTCACCTCCACCAGCCGGGGCGAGGTCGCCGCCAAAATCCCCAAAGAGCCGGGCGACGATATTGTCGGCGTCTTCCTGCCCACAACCCCAAACCCGACCTCCGGCTTCCTCCTCTTCCTGCCCCGGAGCAAAATCACCCCGCTCGCCATGAGCGTCGAAGAAGCCGCCCGCATGGTCATCTCGGCAGGGCTGGTCGAGCCGAACGCCGCCCTTCAGCCGGAGCGCAAATAGCGCACCGCCTCCTCGCGGCTGAACAGATAGAGCAAAACCCGCAGCGCCTCGCCCCGCGCCGACTTCAAAAACGGGTCGCCCTCCAGGACCGCCGCCGCATCGTCCCGCGCCGCAACCAGCAGATCGGCGTGCCGGGACGGATCGGCAAGGCGGAACTCCGGCAACCCGCTCTGCCGCGTCCCCAGCATCTCGCCCCCGCCGCGAAGGCGCAGGTCTTCCTCCGCGATCCGGAAGCCGTCATTGCTCGCCCGCATCATGGAAAGGCGCGCTTTGGCCGCCTCCCCCAAAGGCCCCCGGTAAAGCAGAAGGCAGGCGGCGGGCCTGCGCCCGCGCCCGACCCGGCCCCGCAACTGATGCAGCTGGGCCAGACCAAAGCGCTCGGCATGTTCAATCACCATCACCGACGCCTCCGGCACGTCGATACCAACCTCGACCACCGTGGTCGCAACCAGAACCGGCGCTTCGCCCGACTGAAAGCGGGTCAGCACCTTGTCTTTGTCCTCAGTTTTCATGCGGCCATGAACGAGGCCGACCTCGCAGGGCAGCGCTTTGGACAGGGCCTCGCGCCGCTCCAGCGCGGCGGACAGAGGCGCCACCGCCCGCGCCGAGACGTCCCCCGCCTCAATCAGGGGGCAGACCCAGTAGATGCGCTCGCCCCGCGCCTGCGCCCGCCGGACGGCTTCGATCACCTCGTCGAGCCGCTCGACCGGAATCGCGCTGGTCCGAACGGGTTTCTGCCCCGGCGGCTTCTCGTCGAGGCGCGAGACCTCCATATCGCCATAGACGGTCAGGGCCAGAGTGCGCGGAATCGGGGTCGCCGTCATCACCAGCACATCCACCCCCCGCCCCTTCGACGACAGGGCCAGCCTCTGGTGAACCCCGAAGCGGTGCTGTTCGTCAATCACGCAAAAGCCCAGATCGCGGAAAGCCGCGTCCTTCTGAAACAGGCTGTGGGTTCCGGCGAGAATATGGCAGGAGCCGTCGGCGAGGGCGTCGAGAATCTCGCTCCTGGCCTTGCCCTTTTCATTTCCGGTCAGGCATTTGAGGGTCAGCCCGGCGCTCCGGGCGAGGGGGGCGAGAGTGGCGGCGTGTTGGCGGGCGAGAATCTCGGTCGGGGCCATGATCGCCGCCTGCGCCCCCGCCTCGACGGCGTCGAGCATGGCAAGAAAGGCGACAACGGTCTTGCCGCTCCCGACATCGCCCTGCAGAAGGCGAAGCATCGGCGCGGGCCGGGCCATATCGGCGGCGATCTCGGACAGGCAGCGCTGTTGCGCGCCGGTCAGGGTGAAGGGCAGGGCGGCCAGCGTCCCGGCCTTCAGGCGCCGGCCCGGCGGAAAGGCCCGCCCCGGCAGACTGCGCATCCACTGGCGGGTCAGCCCCAGCGCCAGCTGATTGGCGAGCAATTCGTCATAGGCCAGGCGCAGGCGGGACGGGGTGCGGGCATCCAGATCGGCCTCGCTGCGGGGCGCATGAGCCTGGCGCAGCGCGCCTTGCCAGGAAGGCCAGTGCTGCTGCTTGAGCCAGGCCGGGTCCTGCCATTCGGGCAGGTCGGGGCATCTTTCCAGCGCGTGGCGGATTGTGCGCGTCACTATCCGCCCCGACAGACCGGCGGTGAGCGGATAAACCGGCTCCGCCTCGGGTTGGGCGGCGAATTCCTCTTCGCTCAGAATATGATCGGGGTGGACGATCCGGGGCCGGTCGTTGAAAAACTCAACCGTGCCGCTCACATAGCGCCGCGCTCCGGGGGGCAGAATACGCAACAGGTAATCGCTCTGCGCGCGAAAGAAGACCAGCTCGATTCTCCCGCTTTCGTCATGGCAGGCGATCCGGTAGGGGAGGTTGCGCCGGATGGGCGGGGGCGGGGTGTGGCGGTCGACGATCAGGTCGAGGGTGGCGCGCCTTCCGCCTTGCAGCTCGCTGATTTTTGGGCGAAAAGACCAGTCGATCACGCCGGAGGGCAGATGACGGCAGAGGGCGGCGAGGGTTTCCCCGGCGAAACTTGCGATCAGCTGCCCGATTTTGGGGCCGACGCCGGGCAGGCTTCGGACCGGGGCAAAGAGTGGGAAGAGTATTTCGGGCCGCATCGTGAGTTTCGGTCTATATCTGGCGGGCGGAGAGAGCAAGTGGCCTCGGCGGCGGGCGGGCGCAATGGACGAGACTGATACAAGGCTGGCGAGCCGCCGCCGCCGTCTGCGCTACCGGGCCTGGCGGCGGGGGACGCGGGAGATGGACCTGATCCTGGGCAGTTTTGCCGATGCCCGTCTGGAGTCGATGGACGGCGCGGCGCTCGACCGCTTCGCGGCCTTGCTGGAGCAGCCCGACCCGGAATTGTATGACTGGATCGCTCAGGACGCTGCGCCGCCCGCACAGGTGGACGGGCGTCTGGTCAGGGCCGTGCGGGATTTCCATGCCCGGAGAAGATAAGGACCGCGAGGCGGAGCTGATTCCAGGCGCGCCGGAAGGGTACGACGCCTTTCTGCTGGCCGAAAGTGTCCAGGCCCGCTCGCGGACGCTGCTCTGGATCGTCCCCGACGATGCGCGGGCGGCGCAATGCTCCGCCGCGCTGGAGTTTTTTGCCCCCGGATTGGATCTCATCCGCATTCCGGCCTTTGACTGCCTGCCCTATGCGCGCATCTCGCCGACGCTTGAGATCGCGGCGGCGCGGGCGGCGGGGCTGGTCCGGCTGGGCAGGCGAAAGGAGAAACAGGATGCGCCCTGCATCGTTCTGGCGACGGTCAATGCCTGCCTCCAGCGCGTGCCGCCGGGGCGGGAGATGGCGCGCCGCGCCTTTCCGCTTCAGTCCGGGCGGGAGGCCGGTTTTGACCGCCTGCGCGGCTTCCTCGCCGTCCATGGCTTCGAGCGCGCGCAGGTCGCCGCCCGCGCCGGAGAATATGCGCTGCGCGGCGGACTGGCCGACATCTGCCTGCCCTGGGCGAAAGCGGGCGGCGCTGCCGCAGCGAGCGGTGCTACCGCAGCGAGCGGCGCTGCCGCCGTGCGGGTGGATTTCTTCGGCGACGGGATTGAATCGCTTCGCCGCTTTGATCCGTCGAGCCAGCGCTCTTCCGGCCCCTGCGGGCGGATCACGCTGTTTCCGGCGAGCGAGATCGCCCTGACCCGCGCGGCGGTGAGCCGGTTCCGGAGGAACTGGCTGGCCCGCTTCGGCGGCGGCGCGGTTCGTGATCCGCTTTATGCGGCGGTCAGCGCCGGACGCCGCGCCGCCGGAATGGAGCACTGGCTCCCGCTTTTTTATGAGGAGATGGAGAGCGTCTTTTCCGGATTGCCCGCCGGGACGGAAGTGGTTTTCGATCCGGGTTGCGCGGCGGCGCTCGAAGAGAGATGGAGCGCAGTCGCCGAAGCCTGGAAGCGGCGCAGCGCAGAAGAAAACGCGCAGACGCGGAAAGGGCAGGGGGAACTGCCCCCCTATCAGGCGCTGCCGCCGGACGCGCTTTATCTGGATCGGGCGGAATGGGAGAAAACGCTGGCGGAATGGCCCCGGCATATTCTTTCGCCGTTTCCTTTGGGAGAGGGGTCTGCGGCATCGGGGCAGGCGCGGGCGGGGCGCAGATTCGGCAAGGGCGCGGGCGCGGGCCTGTTCGACCGCCTCAAGGCGCATATCGCGGAGCTGCAAAAGGCCGGAAAGCGGGTCGGCGTCGCAGCCTGGAGCCGGGGCGCGTGCGCGCGGCTCGCGCGCCTCTTCGCCGAATATGACTTCCCCACCTGCCATGAGGCCGAAGACTGGCAGGGGTTTCTCTCGCTTCCCGCCCAGGATATCGGACTGGTGGTTCTGGGCCTCGAAAGCGGCTTTGAGGCCGAGACCTTCGCTCTGATCGGCGAGCAGGACATTCTGGGCGAGCGGGCCGGGCGCAGAACGGCGGGGAGGAAGTCGGCGGCGCGGGCGCTTCTGATGCAGGCGCAGGCGCTGATGCCCGGCGATCTGGTGGTGCATGTCGCGCATGGGGTCGGGCGCTTCGAGGGCCTGCGGCGGATCGAGGCCGCCGGGGCTTTCCACGACTGCTTCGCGATTGCCTATGCCGGGGGCGGGCGTCTGCTGCTGCCGGTGGAGAATGCCGACCTCCTGATGCGCTATGGCGGGGGCGAGGCCGGGATCGCCCTCGACCGGCTCGACAGCGCCGCCTGGCAGGCGCGCAAGGCGCGGGTCAAGAAGCGCCTGCTGGAGATGGCCGGAAAACTGATTGCGCTGGCGGCGGTGCGGACGCAAAGCGCGGCGGCCCGGCTGACGCCCCCGGCGGGCCTCTATGAGGAATTCTGCGCCCGCTTCCCCTTCGAGGAGACCGAGGATCAGGCGCGGGCCATCGCCGATGTCCTCGCCGACCTGTCTTCGGGCAGGCCGATGGACCGGCTGATCTGCGGCGATGTCGGCTTCGGCAAGACCGAGGTCGCCATGCGCGGCGCGTTTGTCGCGGCGATGGGCGGCAAGCAGGTCGCGGTGATCGCGCCGACGACGCTGCTCGCCCGCCAACATGCCGCGACCTTCCGCGCCCGCTTCGAGGCCCTGCCGGTGCGTATCGGGCATGTCTCCCGGCTCGCTTCGCCGGCGGAAAGGCGGGCGGCGGAGCGCGAACTCGCCGGCGGCGAAATGAACATCGTCATCGGAACCCACGCCCTGCTCTCGGACAAAATCCGCTTCCGCGACCCCGGCCTCCTGATCATTGACGAGGAGCAGAGATTCGGCGTCGCCGACAAGGAGAAACTCAAGGAGATGAAGGCGGGCGTGCATGTTCTTGCGCTGAGCGCAACGCCGATCCCGCGCAGTTTGCAACTGGCGCTGTCGGGGGCGCGGGCGATGTCGCTGATCGGCACGCCCCCCGCCGACCGCCTGGCGGTGCGCACTTATATCGGCCCTTTCGACGGCCCCGAAATGCGCGCCGCCCTCCTGCGCGAGCAGGCGCGCGGCGGGCGCAGTTTCTTCATCTGCCCCCGAATCTCCGATCTCGGCGAGGCCGCCGAATTCCTGCGCCAAAGCGCGCCGGAACTCGCCTTCGCCTTCGCCCACGGCCAGATGCCCGCCGCGCAACTGGAAAAGGCTGTTGCCGCTTTCTATGATGGCAGGGTCGACGTCCTTCTGTGTACGCATATCGTTGAGTCGGGGCTGGACATTCCGCAGGCCAACACGATGATTATCTGGCGGGCGCATATGTTCGGGCTGGCCGATTTGCACCAGCTGCGCGGGCGGATCGGACGGGGCCGCACCCGCGCCTATGCCTGGATGACCCTGCCGCCGGGGCGCGAGATGACCCCGCAGGCGGTGGCGCGGCTGGGAGCCTTGCAGGCGGTCGAGTCGCTGGGGGCGGGCTTTACTTTGGCCGCGCAGGACCTCGATTTGCGCGGCGCGGGCAATCTGCTGGGCGCGGAGCAGTCGGGGCATATCCGGGAGGTCGGCTATGAGCTTTACCAGTCGATGCTGGCCGAGGCGATTGCCGAAAGCCGGAGCGGAGCCGGAGAGCCGGAAGAGGCGCCGGAAGAGTCGCCGCGGGTCAGTCTGGGGGCGAGCGCGCTGATCCCGGAGGAATATGTCGGCGATTTGGGGGTTCGGCTCTCGCTCTACCGGCGTCTGGCGGAGTTGCGCTCCGGGGAGGAGATCGGGGACTTTGCCGCCGAGCTGGTTGACCGCTTCGGCCCTCTGCCCGAAGAGGCCGAACATCTGCTGGAGATCGTGCGGATCAAACTGGCCTGCCGCGAGGCGGGGCTGGCCTCGCTGGAGGCGGGGGCGGGTGGCGCGGTTATGACGTTCCGGGGCCGCCGCTTCGCCAATCCGGAGGGTCTGGTCGCGCTGATCGCCCGTGAAGGCAGCCGCGCCCGCCTGCGGCCCGATCACGGGCTGGTGGTCAGGCGCGACTGGCCCGGCCTGCCGGAGCGTCTTGCCGGAGTGCGCGCGCTGCTGGGCGAGATCGAAGCTCTGGCCCGTTCACCGGTTCAGGGCTAGAGTGGCGAAAAGACGAGGGAGGACTCAATGGCTGGAGGACCGCTTGCGGGCGTTAAAATCATCGAGATGGCCGGGATCGGCCCGGGGCCTTTTTGCGCCATGCTGCTGGCCGACATGGGAGCCGATATTCTTCGCATCGACCGCAAGGCGGGCGGCGGGCAGCCGGTGCGCTTCGACGTCTTGCGGCGCGGACGGCGCTCGGTCGGCTTTGACCTGAAAAAGCCGGAAGCGGTCGCCGCCTGTCTGGGGCTGATCGAAAAAGCCGACGCCCTGATCGAAGGCTTCCGCCCCGGCGTGATGGAGCGTCTGGGGCTGGGGCCGGATGTCTGCCTGAAACGCAATCCGCGCCTTGTCTATGGGCGGATGACCGGCTGGGGGCAGTCCGGGCCTCTGGCGCAAGCCGCAGGGCATGACATCAACTACATTGCCCTGACCGGCGCGCTGCATGCCATGGGGCGGGCAGGGCAGGGGCCTTTGCCGCCCCTCAATCTGGTCGGCGATTTTGGCGGTGGCGCGCTCTATCTGGCGCTGGGGGTGTGTGCGGCTCTTCTTGAGGCGCGCGGCTCCGGCAAGGGGCAGGTCGTCGACTGCGCCATGACCGACGGCTCGGCCTCTTTGATGGCGATGTTTTACGGCATGAAAGCCAGCGGTCTGTGGACCGATGAGCGCGGCGGCAACCTGCTGGATACCGGCGCGCATTTTTATGACGCTTATGAGACCGGCGACGGCAAATGGATTGCGCTGGGTTCGATTGAGCCGCAGTTCTACGCCGAGATGCGTGAAAAGATGGGGCTGGCGGAGGATCAGTCGCTGGACAAGCAAATGGATCGCGGCAACTGGCCGGAGATGAAGGAGAAGATCGCCGCCGTTGTGAAAACCAAAACCCGCGATGAATGGTGCGCCCTGATGGAGGGATCGGATGTTTGTTTTGCGCCGGTTCTTTCGTTGGAGGAGGCCGCCGCCCATCCGCATAATAAAGCGCGGGGGACGTTTATTGAGCAGGACGGGATTGTCCAGCCTGCGCCTGCGCCGCGCTTCAGCCGGACGCCATCGGCGGTTCAGGGTCCGCCGCCCGCGCCGGGGCAGCACAACCGCGAGGCGCTTGCCGACTGGGGTTTTGGCGAGGAGGCCATCGCAGAGCTGGAAAAAGCCGGGGCGGTCTAGGGAAAGGATTTGGTTGGGAAGGGAAGGGGGGTGTGGGGGGTTTTCAACCCCCCACGAAGCCCCCGGCGGGGGGCGGCGTCAGCCGCCCTCTCTTTTTGCGCGCGCTTGGGAAAAGCGATTTCGCGCAAGCGAAATCGCGCCAGCGCGCAAAAAGTTGGGCCGCTTCGCGACCCCCTGCCGGGAGCGTCATGGGGGGCAAGCCCCCCATACCCCCCTTTCTTTAATTAAACCAAACTAGCCGCCCTCCTCAATCCACCACGTATCCATCGGACTGCCATACAAAACCGGCTCCGGCCACCTCACACCCCCGCGCGCCGCAACCCACTGCCCGCCAGGATGAAAAAGAGGAATCACATAATCACCCGATAACAAAACCCGATCCAACGCCCGCGCCGCCGCAATCAGACCGGCCCGCGTCCGCGCCGAAGTCAAAGCCGCAATCATCGCATCCGCCGCCGCGCTCGCAACTCCCGGATAATTGCGGCTCCCCGGCGAACGCCCCGCCCGCGCGCTCCAGTAAAACTCCTGCTCATTGCCCGGCGACAGCGACATCCCCCAGCGATTAAAAATCATCTCATAATCATAGATCTGCCGCAAACGCGCCATCCGCCCCGGATCAGCAAAGCGAACCTGCGTATCCACCCCGATCCGCTTCCACTGATCCGCAAAAATCAGCGCCAACCGCTCCTCCCGGCGCGAGGACGTCAGAATCGTGAAGCGCAAAGGGCGGCCCGTCGCCTTCTCAACCAGACGAGTCTTCCTGATCTCAAATCCGGCCTCGCCCAACAGCCGCAAAGCCTCGCGGCGATTGCCCCGGATGTTGCGCCTCCCCCCCGGCAGAGCCTGCCAGCCCCGCGCCATGATCTCCTCGCGCACCACCCCCGGAAACGGCTCCAGCAATTCACGCTCGATCCGGTCCGCCCGCCGCCCATGAGACGAAAGCTCCGAATTGTCGAAAAAACTCATCGTGCGCCGGTATTTCCCATGAAACAGATTCCGGTTGGCCCAGTCCGGATCAAGCGCATGAGCCAGCCCGCGCCGGACAAGAGGATCGGCGAAAAACCCGCGCCGCACATTGAAAACCAGCGCCCACATCCCCGCCGGAGCGCGCGAGGCCAGCGTCTCCCGCCGCACCGGCAGGCCCTCATAGCCGGTCGCCCAGCGCGCCGGATCGGTCTCAAAGCGAATATCGGCCAGCCCCGCCCGGAAAGCCTCAAAAGCCGTCCCGTCATCGCGGTAATAGTCATAGACGATCCGCTCTATGTTGAAGCGCCCCCGCGCCGCCGGAAGGTCCCTGCCCCAGTAATCGGGATTGCGGCGATAGACGATCTTCTCGCCGGGACGCATCTCGCCGATCACATAAGGCCCGCTCCCGACCGGCGGCTCCAGCGAAGTCTCCGCAAAGGGATGGGCCGTGAAATGCTTCTCGGAAATCACCGGCATCAGCCCCATAATCAAAGGCATCTCGCGATTGTCGCCCGCCTCAAAAGTGAAGCGCACCCGGCGCGCCCCGGTCTTCTCGGCTTTGGCGACCCGCGAATAGTAAAAGCGGTGATTGGGCCGCCCCGACCGGCGCAGCGTCTCAACCGAAAAAATCACATCCTCAACCCGCACCGGACTGCCGTCGGAGAAGCGGGCCTCCTTGCGCAGCGTAAAAGCCGCCCAGTTGCGGCCCGGCGGAGTCTCAATGCTCTCGGCGAGCAGCCCGTAAAGGGTGAACGGCTCGTCGGCCCCGCGCGTCATCAGACTCTCATAGACCATCTCCCGAATTCCCGGAGGAACCTCGCCCTTGATGATGAGCGGGTTGAGGCTGTCGAAGCGCCCGGTCAGCGCGATCCGCAGCCGCCCGCCGCGCGGCGCGCCGGGATCGGCATAGGGAAAATGCGAAAAATCCGCCGGATAAAGCGGCTCCCCATGCATGGCAATGGCATGAGAAGGCCCGGCCCGCGCCGGAAATGCGGCGAAGACCGCCCAAACCAGCGCCGCGCACAGCGCCGGTCTAATGAAGGTGGTTGCTCCGCAGACGATATTTGCCCTGCCTCAGAGGGCCGAACAGCTCGCCGACTTTCGGATGCTGAACCGGCTCGCCGCTTTCGTCGGGCAGCAGGTTCTGTTCCGAAACATAGGCGATATAGTCGGTCTCGGAGTTCTCGGCGAGAAGGTGATAGAAAGGCTGATCCTTGGAGGGGCGGATCTCCTTGGGGATCGAGAGCCACCACTCCTCGGTGTTGTTGAAGACCGGGTCGACGTCGAAGATGACGCCCCGGAACGGAAAGAAGCGGTGGCGCACCACCTGTCCGATGCGAAACTTCGCCTGACGATTGCCGGCCATCGGCCTGTCCCCTTATTGCTCTGGCTGCGCCGGAGGCGAGCCTAACAGATTCCGGAGGAAAAAGGAAATCGGCCTCTGGAGGGGGAATCCGGGATTGCCAATTCCCCGCCCGGCCCCTAGTCTGCCGGGGCGGGAGGGGGCTGCATGAACCCGATGATCGAGAAAGGCCTGCGCACCCCCGATGGGCGGGTGCCCATTGCGACCAAACTCTATTACGGGTTCGGGGCCGTGGCCTATGGGGTCAAGGACAACGGTCTCTCCTTCTTTTTCCTCCTCTACTACAATCAGGTTCTGGGGCTTCCGGCGGGGCAGGTCGGCCTGATCCTTCTGATCTCACTGGTTCTCGACGGCATTTCCGATCCGGTGGCCGGCTATCTCTCGGATCATTTTCATTCGCGCTGGGGGCGGCGGCATCCGTTCATGTATGCGGCGGCGCTGCCGACCGCGCTGATCTGCTATTTCCTCTGGAACCCGCCGGAGGGCCTCGCCGGCTGGGGCCTGTTTTCCTATGCGCTGATCATGGTCGTCACCCTGCGCCTGATCATTACCTTCTACGAAACGCCAAGCACAGCCATGGTCGCGGAACTCACCGAAGACTATCACGAGCGGACGACCATGCTTTCCTTCCGCTTCTTCTTCGGCTGGGCGGGAGGGCTGACGATGTCGGTGATCACCTATGGCGTCCTCTTCCGGCTCGGAGGCGAGGAATACGGCCAGCTCAACCCGCGCGGCTATGAAATCATGGGCCTGATCGCCTCTCTCGCCATCCTGATCTCGATCCTCGTCTCGGCGCTCGGCACCCACCGCTATATTCCCCATCTCAAGCAGCCGGGCGGAAAAACCGCCGCCGCCGGGCAGGCCCGATTCTTCCGCGCCGTCAAGGAGGTCTATGAAACCCTGGCGACCCGGTCCTTTATGGCGCTCTTCGCCTCGGCGATATTCATCTCCGTCGCCGCCGGAATGGCGGCCAGCCTCGACATTTATTTCACCACCTATTTCTGGGAGCTCAAGCCCGAACAAATCTATCTGATTGCGGTCGGCCAGTATTTCTCGGCCATTCTCGCCCTGATCTTCAGCCCGCTGGCCTCGCGGCGGCTGGGAAAGAAATGGGCGGCTATCGTGATCTCGGCTCTGGCCTTCACCATATTGCCGCTGCCCGTGCTCCTGCGCCTGCTTGGCCTGTTCCCCGAAAACGGTTCGCCGGCGCTGCTGCCCCTGCTGATCGGGATCAGCGTGATCGCCATTGCGCTGGTGATCTCGGCGAGTATCATGATTTCCTCAATGGTCGCCGATCTGGCCGAGGACAATGAACTGCGCAGCGGACGGCGGGCCGAAGGGCTGTTCTTCGCGGCCCGCACCTTTATTCTGAAGGTGGTGACGGGCGTCGGCTTTGCCACGGCGACGCTGGTTCTGACCCTGATCGGCTTCCCCGACGGCGCCCGGCCCGGCGAGGTCGATCCGGATGTGATTTACAATCTGGGTCTGGTCTACATTCCGGCGGCGATGGTGCTCTGGGCTTTGTCGATCCTGTGCATTCTGGGCTACCGGATCACGGAGGACGAGCACCGGACGAATCTGGAGAAGATTAAATCGGGCGCGGCGCGGATGGGGTGGGATTCGAACCCACGAGACGCATAGCGCCTACCGGTTTTCAAGACCGGCGCCTTCGACCGCTCGGCCACCCATCCGCTGCGACTATATCAAAACTTCCAGCTGAAGCCGAAGGAGGCCGAGGCCTGCGCCCCCGCCGCGCCGAAGGGCGCGCGCAAACCCGCATCGGCCTTGAGCGTCAGGCCGGGCAACAGATCGGCTATGCGGCCTCCGAACCGGGCCTCGAAGGCGGTTCCATCAAGCGGCCTGTAGTTCTGCCGCAGGCCCGAAGTCAGCGCGCCCCCCGACTCCGTCTCATGCACCAGCGCCAGATCGGCAAACCAATGCTCCGACCCCAGACTCGCGCCGAAGCGGGCGGTCAGGCGAGAGGCGGACTCGAAGTCGATGGCAATCCCCTCCGGGCCCTGGAAGACGAAATTGTCGAGCGTCAAACTTTGCCGGATTACTTCGCCAAAACCGCGCAGACGCAAATCCGGGCCGATCTCGCGCTGTCCGCTCAGCTCCGCCGACAGGATCGTATTGAATGCCGAAAAAAAGCCGCTCGCACCGGAGAAGGAGAGCGCGCTTGCCTCAACCTCATAAAGAGCGGCCAGAGCAGTCAGGCGGGCCGCAAAACCTCCCTGCCGCCAGAGCAGCCCGGCCCCGGCCCCCCAGCCCTCAACCCGCGCGCTTGCGCCTTGCAGCTCTATCCCGCCCTCCAGCGCATGGGTGGCAAGCCGCAGGCTTGCGCCCCGCCCATTGCCAAGTTGGGCGTCGAGGCCCTGTCCGGTCAGTTGCATATTGTAGTCATATGTGTTTCCGGCGCGGGCAGTCAGGCCGCGAAGGGCAAGACCCATCGAACCCCGCCTCCGGCCCTCATGCCGAATCTGATGCGCCCAGATTTTATTCTCCGAAACCGGATCAATTCGTGAGACCAGAGACTTCGCCCGGCCTGCCGACAAATCGAGACCGGCCAGACTGATTCCTTCCGCCGTCTTTGCGCCAAACTCCATCAGCGCATCACTCATCGTCCCGGAGAGCAACAACGCCGGTGAAAGTTCCAGACGCTCGATATTCAGCGCGGTGTGGACACCGACCCCGGTGTGGACACCGGCCTCGGTGCGGACACCGGCCCCCTGCGCCGGGGCCATCTGGGACTCGATATTGCGCACATCGCCGCTATTGTCAGTGATGTCGGCGTCGGGGTCGAGGCCACCCCTTCCGGCAAAGCTGTTGTCCGAGGGCGCGCCGTCATAGACCAATGTGTCTGTGCCGCCGCCGCCGTCCAGATGCCCGCCAAGCATAAAGCCGAAACCCAGCATGAACCGGTCATCGCCCCCGCCGCCCAGCACATTGCCGGTGACCAGGCCGGAGGTCATTTCAAAGACTTCATCGCCGTCTCCACCGGCGACAGACCCCGAAACGCTTCCGCCATTAACGGCTATCTGCTCAATCCGGCTCAGGCGGATCACCCCGGCGGTCATGTCGGCGGCGTCGAAGGTGATCCCGGCGGCGGCCCCGCCTGTTCCCAATGTAAAGACGTCGACAGATTGGGTTGTGGAAGGGGTCATGCCGTCCGGTTCAAAATCCGTGCCGCCGTCCAGTATGCCAGACAGGGTAAGCGCCGGAGTGGATCCGGTCAGAGCGCCAAAGACGGAAAAACTATCCTCGCCCGCGCCGCCGCTCACATCGCCCCCGGCCTCGCCGGCGCTGAAAATGAAGGCTTGATTGCCCTCCCCGCCGGTAATTGCCCCCGAAACCCGTCCGCCTTCGATCTGGATTACCTCAATCCCGGTCAGACGAACCATCCTGGCGGTCATGTCGGTGGCGTCGAAGGTGATCCCGGCGGCAGTCCCGCCGATCCCCAGCAAAAACAGGTCAAGAGATTGCACTTCGGAAGGGGTCATGCCGTCTTCCTCGAAATCTGTGCCGCCGTCGAGCATCCCGGACAGGGCAAGCGCCGGATTGGCCCCGGTCAGATCGCCCAGAACCGAAAACTGGTCCGTCCCCGCGCCGCCGCTCACATCGCCCCCAACCGCGCCGGAGCTGAAAATAAAGGCTTGATTACCCGCTCCGCCGGTGATCGCTCCCGCAACGCTCCCGCCGCCGATCAGGATCGTTTCAACATTCTGAATATGCACAGCGCCCGAGGCGGGCGCACCGCTTGCCTCCATGATCGCGGCGACAACGCCATCCTCGCTCAGTTCCAGCGTGTCGCCGCCTGCGCCGCCGTCAAGCGCCGCCTGGATCACGAGGCCGCTTTGCGTCGCGTCGCCGGTGATCGTGATCCGGTCATCGCCCCCGCCCATATCAAGACCGGGAAGCGTGCCGCTGTCGAGCGTGATCTCTCCCTCGCCGGACCCGTCCGTGATCGTGGCGCTTTCAAAACTCCTGAACAAAATGCCTCCGGCCCGCCATTCTCCGTTCAGCGCAGAGACCAGTTCCAGATCGGACAACCTGGCGTTCTCCAGAGTGGCAAGATCAATCTCCAGCGCATCTTCGTCCGCGCCGCCGCTGAGAACCGCATTTTCCGGAAGCGCCGTCTCCCCATAGACCAGAAGATCGCTGCCGCCGCCCGCCTCGAGCACAAGGCGCTCGCCACTTTGCAGGGCGACGCCATGCCCCGCTCTGCCGCCCGAAAGGCGAAAAACGTCATCGCCGCCGCCGGTTATCGCGCCGTTGATTTCGCCGCTCTCCAGAATGAAGGTCAGAGCGGAAGCGCCCGCCGTCAGGCCGCGATTGACCCTGCCTCCCCGGAGAGTGACGGTCTCAAAATTGCGCAGGCGCAGATCATCCCCCGCCCCCTGTCCGGTGAAGAGAATGCCGCCGGCGGCCCCGCCCTCGGCGATTTCCAACGTGTCGTCGCCTGCGCCGCCGTCGAGCAGGCCGGAGATGACAAGCGCGCCGCCGGTTAGATCGCCGGCGAACAGGAGGCGGTCGTCGCCGCCTCCCAGTTGAATAGCGCCGCCGACATTGCCGGCGTGGAGTTCAACCCGGTCGCCGCCGTCTCCGGCCTCAATCGCGCCCTCGACCCCGCCGCCACGCATAATCAGAACATCC
The DNA here is from genome assembly GCA_965204775.1 of Alphaproteobacteria bacterium. Classification (GTDB taxonomy): domain Bacteria; phylum Pseudomonadota; class Alphaproteobacteria; order JAPOUT01; genus CBDBFH01. The sequence goes on along the minus strand of CBDBFH010000008.1, from coordinate 94,818 downwards.
CGCTCGCCGCTCCCCTCATAAATGGCCAGGTTTTGGCCGGGCCGCAAAGTCAGGGGGTCGCCCAGAGGAGGCGTCCCGTCATTGCCGCATGAGGACAGAGCCAGCAGAACCGGCGCCATCGCCGCCGGCGCAAGACAGCCGCGCAACCGGGCGCATATGTGCTTCATCCGAGCTCTCCCGATACTGGAGATTGCTTGTATCAGCTGCCGCCTAGAAGCGCCAGTCGAGGCGCAGAGAAGCTTTGACATCCGCCGAGCGGAAAGAGGCGGCGCGCAGGCCCGCATCGGCCTTGAGCGTCAGGCCGGGGGCCAGATCGGCAATCCGGCCTCCAAGCCGGGCTTCAAAGGCGGTTCCATCAAGCGACCTGTAGTCCTGCCGCAGGCCCGAGGTCAGTGCGCCGCCAGACTCCGTCTCATGGATGGCCGCCAGATCGGCAAACCAATGCTCCGCCTCCACACCCGCGCCAAGACGGATGGTCAAGCGTGAGACCAGGTCGAAATCAATCAGGGGCCCCTGCCCAGACGGAAAGACATCATCCAGTGAAAGCGCCTGCCAGACCAAACCGCCAAAGCCGCGAATCTCCAGACCATCGCTAAAAACCCGGCGACCCTCCAATTGCGCTGAAACAATCGCGTTGAAGGCTGAAAAGGAAGTCGTCGTATCCGAATAGGCAATAGCGCTCGCCTCAACTTCATAGAGCCCGGCGAGGCCGGTGAGGTGAGCCGCGAGATTTCCCCGTTTCCAGAGGAAGCCGGCTCCGGCTCCATAGCCCTCAATCTGTGCGCTGCCCCCTTGCAGCTTGACCTCGCCGTTCAGCGAATAGGCCGCCGCGCGCAACCCTAACTGGCCCCACCGGCCTTCGGTCAGTTGGGCATCGAGGCCTTGCCCGGTCAGCGTCATTTCATAGTCGTAGCTGTTTCCGGCGCGGGCGGCGAGGCCAGGCAGGCCAAGGCCGATTGAGCCCCGCCTCCGCCCCTCATGCTGGACTTCGTGCGCCCAGACCCTGTGGCCCGAAGCCGGCTCAGCCCGCGAGACCAGTGAAACCGCCCGGCCCGTTCCCAAGTTAAGATCGGCAAACCCGATTCCCTCCGTCGTCCGTGTCCCGAACTCCATCAGCGCATCGCCCATCGCCCCGTAGAGTGAGAGCGCAGGGGAGAGTTCTAGGCGCTCGATATTCAGCACGGCGCTGATGCCGGTCCCCAGCCCCGTCAGCGGAGTCTGAGACTCGATGTTGCGCACCGAGCCGCCGGCGTCCCGAATGTCATCTTCATTCGCCAGGCCGAAGGCCGCCGTGAAGGCGGTTCCTGTTGCTCCGGCATAGCGCAATACATCCGTGCCGCCGCCGCCGTCAAGATGGCCGCCGATGGTCCCGGCAATTAACTCGAAGATTTCGCCGCCGCTCCCGCCGGTAATACTGCCCGTCACCTCGCCACCGTTCAGAATGATGCTCTCGATATTGAGCAGAAAAACATCGCCATCCGCCTGAGCAGCCGTCCCGGATGCGAGGACATTTCTCACCCTGCCCCCTGAGGCAATAACGAAGGCGTCGCTGCCCTCTCCGCCGTCTATCGAGCCGGAAACGGAGAGATCATTGCCCGCACCGGTGGTGAGGTCTCCGGCCAGAATGATCCTGTCGGCCCCGGCCAGGCCATTGATGGATTTGCCGTTGACGTCGCCGATTGTTCCCCTGACCAGTTCCAGCGTTCCGTCTAACTCTGATCCGTTAATCGCAGCATCAAGGCCAAGGAACTGAAAGAGCCCATCCCTTGATGCCCGCCTGCCGCCAACGACGGCGCCGCCGTCAATGCGCGTGTTCGAGAACCCGCCCCCAATACTGACCAAAAATCGAAGATTACCGCATTGTTCGTTCCCCGCCGCATTGAGCGCGCAGCCCAGCGTGAACCTTCCGGTGCCGGTGACCAGAAAGCGGGGGGGGATATAATTTTCGGCACTCGGGTCGGACGTGTCCCCGGCCACGAAAAGATGCGCCTGCCCGGCGTTGAGCACAACCATGTTGGAAGCCCCTGTCACCCTATCGGTGGCGATTGCGGTGATCGTGAGGCTGCTTGGAGCGGAACTGGCGTCTATCGGCGCAGCGAAAGATGCGCCGTCAATGATGATGTTCTCAACGCCGGTCACATGAATATCTCCACTGTTCGCCGGGGCGGCGCTGGAATAGGCAAGGAGGTTCACGGACAGGCCGTCCTCCAGCCAAACCGTATCGCTGCCCGCGCCGCCATCAAGGAAGCCGCCGATTGTACCGGAAGCGAACTCAAAGGTGTCATCCCCCGCGCCGCCTTCGACATTGCCGGTCACCATGCCCCCGGCAAAGCGCCAAGCTTCGATATTGAGCAGGCGCAGATTGCCCGCGCCCGGATCGCCGCTCCCGGAGGCCGTGATCGAGCCGGCCATGCCGCCCGCCTCCAGCGTGAACCGGTCGGAACCCGCCCCGCCGTCAAGCACCATCGACTGGCCCAGCGCCGGAAGATCAACAGCAAGCACAAATCTGTCCGTGTGAGAGGTCAGCGTGATCGTCTCGATATTGCGCAGGCGCAGATCACCCCCGACGTCGCCGTCATCATCGGTCAGGCGCACCGCCAGACCCGGCACCGCTCCGGCGGCGGTGAATGTATCCGCGCCGCCGCCGCCGTCGAGGAAGCCGAAGATTATGCCCGATACAAACTCAAAGATTTCGTCCCCCGCGCCGCCTTCGACATTGCCTGCCACTATGCCACCGTTCAAACGGATGGTCTCGATATTTTGTAAATGCAACGCGCCACTGGACGGAACCTGATTGCTATAAGCAATGCTCGTCAAGATACCGATCGGTAGTTCCAGCGTATCGCTGCCCGCGCCGCCGTCGAGGAAGCCGCCGATTGTACCGGAAGCGAACTCAAAGGTTTCGTCCCCCGCGCCGCCTTCGACATTGCCGGTCACCATGCCCCCGGCAAAGCGCCAGGTTTCGATATTGAGCAGGCGCAGATTGCCCGCCCCCGGATCGCCGCTCCCGGAGGACGTGATCGAGCCGGTTATGCCGCCCGCCTCCAGCGTGAACTGGTCAGAACCCGCCCCGCCGTCAATCACGGCGGACTGGCCCAGCGCCGGAAGATCCGCAGCAAGCACAGGTCTGTCCGCGTGAGAGGTCAGCGTGATCGTCTCAATATTGCGCAGGCGCAGATTACCCCGGGTGTCGCCGTCATTATCGGTCAGGCGCACCCCCAGACCCGCCGCCGAAGCGGCGGCGGTGAATGTATCCGCGCCGCCGCCGCCGTCGAGGAAGCCGCCGATCCCGCCCGATACAAACTCAAAAGTTTCATCTCCCGCGCCGCCTTCGACATTGCCGGTCACCATGCCCCCGGCAAAGCGCCAAGCTTCGATATTGAGCAGGCGCAGATTGCCCGCCCCCGGATCGCCGCTCCCGGAGGCCGTGATCGAGCCGGCCATGCCGCCCGCCTCCAGCGTGAACCGGTCGGAACCCGCCCCGCCGTCAAGCACCATCGACTGGCCCAGCGCCGGAAGATCAGCAGCAAGCACAAAGCTGTCCGCATGAGAGGTCAGCGTGATCGTCTCGATATTGCGCAGGCGCAGATCACCCCCGGTGTCGCCGTCATCATCGGTCAGGCGCACCGTCAGACCCGCTACCGCTTCGGCGGCGGTGAATGTATCCGCGCCGCCGCCGCCGTCGAGATAACCGCCGATCCCGCCCGATACAAACTCAAAGATTTCGTCCCCCGCGCCCCCTTCGACATTGCCGGTCACCATGCCCCCGGCAAAGCGCCAGGTTTCGATATTGAGCAGGCGCAGATTGCCCGCCCCCGGATCGCCGCTCCCGGAGGACGTGATCGAGCCGGTTATGCCGCCCGCCTCCAGCGTGAACCGGTCGGAACCCGCCCCGCCGTCAAGCACCATCGACTGGCCCAGCGCCGGAAGATCAACAGCAAGCACAAAGCTGTCCGCGTGAGAGGTCAGCGTGATCGTCTCGACATTGCGCAGGCGCAGATCACCCCCGGTGTCGCCGTCATCATCGGTCAGGCGCACCACCAGATCCGCCGCCGCTCCGGCGGCGGTGAATGTATCCGCGCCGCCGCCGCCGTCGAGGAAGCCGCCGATTATGCCCAATACAAACTCAAAAGTTTCGTCTCCCGCGCTGCCTTCAACATTGCCGGTCACCATGCCACCGGCAAAGCGCCAGGTTTCGATATTGAGCAGGCGCAGATTGCCCGCACCTGGATCGCCGCTCCCGGAGGACGTGATCGAGTCGGCCATGCCGCCCGCCTCCAGCGTGAATCGGTCGGAACCCGCCCCGCCGTCAAGCACCATCGACTGGCCCAGCGCCGGAAGATCAACAGCAAGCACAAAGCTGTCCGCATGAGAGGTCAGCGTGATCGTCTCAATATTGCGCAAGCGCAGATCACCCCCGGTGTCGCCGTCATCATCGGTCAGGCGCACCGCCAGACCCGCCGCCGCTTCGGCGGCGGTGAATGTATCCGCGCCGCCGCCGCCGTCGAGATAACCGTCAATCCCGCCCGACACAAACTCAAAGGTTTCATCCCCCGCGCCGCCTTCGACATTGCCGGTCACCATGCCACCGGCAAAGCGCCAGGTTTCGATATTGAGCAGGCGCAGATTGCCCGCCCCCGGATCGCCGCTCCCGGAGGCCGTGATCGAGCCGGCCATGCCGCCCGCCTCCAGCGTGAACCGGTCGGAACCCGCCCCGCCGTCAAGCACCATCGACTGGCCCAGCGCCGGAAGATCAACAGCAAGCACAAAGCTGTCCGCATGAGAGGTCAGCGTGATCGTCTCGATATTGCGCAGGCGCAGATCACCCCCGGTGTCGCCGTCATCATCGGTCAGGCGCACCGCCAGACCCGCCGCCGCTCCGGCGGCGGTGAATGTATCCGCGCCGCCGCCGCCGTCGAGATAACCGCCGATCCCGCCCGATACAAACTCAAAGGTTTCGTCCCCCGCGCCCCCTTCGACATTGCCGGTCACCATGCCGCCGTTCAGACGGATGGTCTCGATATTCTGCAGATGAAGCGCGCCGCCGGACGAAGCCTGACTGCTGAAAGCAACGCTCGCCACGACTGCACCGCTCAGCAGTTCCAGCGTATCGCCGCCCGCGCCGCCGTCGAGGAAGCCGCCGATCCCGCCCGATACAAACTCAAAAGTTTCATCCCCCGCGCTGCCTTCGACATTGCCGGTCACCATGCCGCCGTTCAGACGGATGGTCTCGATATTCTGCAGATGAAGCGCGCCGCCGGACGAAGCCTGACTGCTGAAAGCAACGCTCGCCACGACTGCGCCGCTCAGCAGTTCCAGCGTATCGCTGCCCGCGCCGCCGTCGAAGAAGCCGCCGATCCCGCCCGATACAAACTCAAAGGTTTCATCTCCCGCGCCGCCTTCGACATTGCCGGTCACCATGCCCCCGGCAAAGCGCCAGGTTTCGATATTGAGCAGGCGCAGATTGCCCGCCCCCGGATCGCCGCTCCCGGAGGACGTGATCGAGCCAGCCATGCCGCCCGCCTCCAGCGTGAACCGGTCGGAACCCGCCCCGCCGTCAAGCACCATCGACTGGCCCAGCGCCGGAAGATCAACAGCAAGCACAAAGCTGTCCGCATGAGAGGTCAGCGTGATCGTCTCGATATTGCGCAGGCGCAGATCACCCCCGGTGTCGCCGTCATCATCGGTCAGGCGAACCGCCAGACCCGCCGCCGCTCCGGCGGCGGTCAATGTATCCGCGCCGCCGCCGCCGTCGAGATAACCGCCGATCCCGCCCGATACAAACTCAAAGGTTTCGTCCCCCGCGCCGCCTTCGACATTGCCGGTCACCATGCCACCAGCAAAGCGCCAGGTTTCGATATTGAGCAGGCGCAGATTGCCCGCACCTGGATCGCCGCTCCCGGAGGACGTGATCGAGTCGGCCATGCCGCCCGCCTCCAGCGTGAATCGGTCGGAACCCGCCCCGCCGTCAAGCACCATCGACTGGCCCAGCGCCGGAAGATCAACAGCAAGCACAAAGCTATCCGCATGAGAGGTCAGCGTGATCGTCTCAATATTGCGCAAGCGCAGATCACCCCCGGTGTCGCCGTCATCATCGGTCAGGCGCACCGCCAGACCCGCCGCCGCTCCGGCGGCGGTGAATGTATCCGCGCCGCCGCCGCCGTCGAGATAACCGCCGATCCCGCCCGATACAAACTCAAAGATTTCGTCCCCCGCGCCGCCTTCGACATTGCCGGTCACCATGCCGCCGTTCAGACGGATGGTCTCGATATTCTGCAGATGAAGCGCGCCGCCGGACGAAGCCTGACTGCTGAAAGCAACGCTCGCCACGACTGCACCGCTCAGCAGTTCCAGCGTATCGCTGCCCGCGCCGCCGTCGAGGAAGCCGCCGATCCCGCCCGATACAAACTCAAAAGTTTCATCTCCCGCGCCGCCTTCGACATTGCCGGTCACCATGCCCCCGGCAAAGCGCCAAGCTTCGATATTGAGCAGGCGCAGATTGCCCGCCCCCGGATCGCCGCTCCCGGAGGCCGTGATCGAGCCGGCCATGCCGCCCGCCTCCAGCGTGAACCGGTCGGAACCCGCCCCGCCGTCAAGCACCATCGACTGGCCCAGCGCCGGAAGATCAGCAGCAAGCACAAAGCTGTCCGCATGAGAGGTCAGCGTGATCGTCTCGATATTGCGCAGGCGCAGATCACCCCCGGTGTCGCCGTCATCATCGGTCAGGCGCACCGTCAGACCCGCTACCGCTTCGGCGGCGGTGAATGTATCCGCGCCGCCGCCGCCGTCGAGATAACCGCCGATCCCGCCCGATACAAACTCAAAGATTTCGTCCCCCGCGCCCCCTTCGACATTGCCGGTCACCATGCCCCCGGCAAAGCGCCAGGTTTCGATATTGAGCAGGCGCAGATTGCCCGCCCCCGGATCGCCGCTCCCGGAGGACGTGATCGAGCCGGTTATGCCGCCCGCCTCCAGCGTGAACCGGTCGGAACCCGCCCCGCCGTCAAGCACCATCGACTGGCCCAGCGCCGGAAGATCAACAGCAAGCACAAAGCTGTCCGCGTGAGAGGTCAGCGTGATCGTCTCGACATTGCGCAGGCGCAGATCACCCCCGGTGTCGCCGTCATCATCGGTCAGGCGCACCACCAGATCCGCCGCCGCTCCGGCGGCGGTGAATGTATCCGCGCCGCCGCCGCCGTCGAGGAAGCCGCCGATTATGCCCAATACAAACTCAAAAGTTTCGTCTCCCGCGCTGCCTTCAACATTGCCTGCCACCTCGCCGCCGTTGAGGTGAATGACCTCGATGTTCTGAAGATGAGCATCCCCCTGGCCGGCATCGGGCGCATCGCCCGCGAAACGCAGATCGCCAATCTTGCCACCGGTGGCAAGCCGAAACGTGTCGTCGTCCGCGCCGCCTTCAATCGGGCGGCGGACAATAAGAGCGGGCATCCCATCATCGGCGTCGTCCACCATATTGCCGGCAACTTCCACGATATCGTTGCCTGCGCCAAGATCGACCGTCTCGACATCACCCGCAACCAGACGAACAAAATCATCGCCCGGACCGGTGATAATGTTGCCGCGTATTCTTCCGTCGCTGAGAGTAATCTCGTCATCGTTGTCTCCGCTCTCAATATTGCCTGCGATATCGTCGTTAATATCTATGATCAGCGGCGGAACGCTTGGCGTTGGCGTTGGTGTTGGGGCTGGGGGTGATGTGGTCGTTGGTGTTTGGTCTGGGGGGGATGTGGGCGTTGTTGTTGGGTCTGGGGAGGATGTGGGCGTTGTTGTTGGGTCTGGGGGGGATGTGGGCGTTGTTGTTGGGTCTGGGGGGGATGTGGGCGTTGTTGTTGGGTCTGGGGGGGATGTGGGCGTGCCCGAAGGAATCGAACTTGTTTCCATGAGGAAATTTGGCTGCTCCCCGGTCTGCGGCGTGCAGGCGGAGAAGACTGCCGCCAGCGCAAGCAGAATCATGACCCGAATGTCTCGGACAATGTCTCGTACAAAGCCGAGCCAAAATCCCTCTCCAGTCAGCCGCATTGAGTAAATTGCCCCTTCGATCTTGACGGTCTAATATTAGCAAGTTGTCCCTTTGTTCTTAACGATCCAATAAAAAGCGCGTGAGAGCAAATTAAATGTGCGGGAGAGTAAGTAAAAAGCGCGCTCTTTCCCTAGAAGCGCCAGTCGAGGCGCAGAGAGGCTTTGACATCCGCCGAGCGGAAAGAGGCGGTGCGCAGGCCCGCATCGGCCTTGAGCGTCAGGCCGGGCAGCAGATCAGCGATTCGGCCTCCGAACCGGGACTCGAAGGCGGTTCCATCAAGCGACCTGTAGTCCTGCCGCAGGCCCGAAGTCAGCGCCCCGCCAGACTCCGTCTCATGCACCAGCGCCAGATCGGCAAACCAATGCTCCGACTCCAGCCCGGCCTCCAGACGCCCTGCAAAGCGCGAAGCATTCTCAAAGACGGCAGCCAACGGCGCGGCTCCGCCTTCCGCGGGATCATCCAGCGAGAGGCTCTGCCAGACCAGATTGCCGCTCATGCGCATGACAAGGCCGGAAGCAAGCGCGCGCCGGTGAGTCACACTGGCCGCCATGACGCTCTGGAAGGCCGGGAAGACGGCGTCGGTCGAGGCCGCCACCTCATAGAACCCGGCCAGGCCGGTCAGATTGGCTGACAAGGCCCCGTTCCTCCAGAGAAGGGCCAGCCCCGCCCCATAGCCTCTGGTCAAGGCTTGCGCGCCCTGCGTCTCAATCGCTCCGGTCAGCGTATGGGCGGTCAGGCGCAGACCCAGAGTTCCCCACCGGCCCTCGCTCAGGCGGCTGTCGAGGCCCTGCTGGTTGAGGGTCGTCCGATAGTCGTAGCCGCCCTCGGCGCGGGCGGTCAGGCCGCGAATGGCGAGGCCGATATCGCCCTGTGCGCGCCCTTTCTGGCTGATCTGGTGCGCCCAGACGGCGCGGCCCGCCACCGGGTTGCTCCGCGAGAGGAACGCGTTTGTCAAAACATTCAGGCGCGCCTGCGGCAGGGCGTCCGGCGAGGCCGGACCCGCCGGGGCGAGAGCCAAGCCTTCAGCCATTTGCGTTCCGAACACCATCAGCGCATCGCCCATCAGGCCGTAGAGGGAGAGGGTGGGGGAGAGGCTGAGGCGCTCGAAATTCAGGGCGGCGAAGTCCGCACCGCCTGCAAAGCCCGCGCCGCCTGATCCAACCGCCTCCCGAACGCGCCCCGCGTTGAACCCTGCGTTGCTCAAGCCGAATGCGCCGCCGAGGCCGCTCAAGCGTCCGGCGGTGAAAGCCGGGGCCGTTTGAGACTCAATATTGCGCACCGAGCCGTCGGCGTCGGTGATGTCGTCTTCATCCGCCAGACCGAAGGCTGCCGTGAAGGCGGTTCCTGTTGCTCCGGCATAGCGCAATACATCGGCGCCTGCGCCGCCGTCGAGATAGCCGCCGATTGTCCCCCCGGCAAGGGTGAAACTGTCGCCGTGGGGCGAGCCGATCACATTGCCGCCAATCATGCCGGTCGTCAGAGTAAAAGTTATGGCGGCGGGGGCGGCAGAGAGATCAACATCGCCGGTGACCTGGCTTCCAGCAATCGAGATGGCCTCAATATTCTGCAGGTGGAATGCATCGCCGGACGGGGCATTGCTGAAAGCGACACTCTCGGCAACCTGGTTGTCGCCCAGCGTCAGCGTATCCTCGCCGCCCCCGGCGCCGTCGATATGGCCGCCCACCCTGCTCCCCTCGCCGATGACGAAATCATCAGAGACGACCGTTCCGAGAATATCGCCCCTGATTCCACTACGCAAAAATCGGTAGGTTTGAATACTCCTTGTGAATCCCACCAGCCTGACGTCTGTCGTTGTAATGCTGTCCAGCGTCAGCGTATCGCTGCCCACTCCGCCGTGGATAATGCCTTCAAGCACGAAGTCACCTCTGACAACGAAATTATCATCATTGCTCGATCCGCAAATGAAGCCGGGGCTGGTCGCCCTGAATCCAACAAGCTCCAGGGTCTCAATGCCTCTTATGTCAAGTGCATAGCTCCCCCCGCCGCTCAGGGTACGGCCAGCGCATACATCACCACCACTCCCCGAGCCAAGGTTAATGCCTCCGTCCAGTGTCACGCCGTCCAGCGTCAGCGTATCACTGCCCGCGCCGCCATCGATATAGCCGCTCACCGTGGTCTCCCCGCGCATGACGATATTATCATCCTCGCCCGATCCGATAATATTGCCGTTGATCGTGCTGTCCATCAGCCGCAGGTCCTCAATGCGTCTTATGTCAAAGTCATTGCCCGCCGGGGGAGCCGGGCCAAGGTCAATGCCTGCCAGCGTCACGCCGTCCAGCGTCAGCGTATCACTGCCCGTGCCGCCGTCGAGGAAGCCTCTCACCGTTGTCCCCGCGTTAATGAAGAAATTCTCGTCCTCGCCCGTTCCAAGAATGTTGCCGTTGATCGTGCTGTCCAACAGCCGCAGGGTCTCAATGCCTCTTATGTCAAACTCATTGCCCGCCGGAACTGCCGGGCCAAGGTCAAGACCTCGCACCGTCGCGCCGTCCAGCACCAGCGTATCACTGCCCGCGCCGCCGGCGAGGAAGCCGCCGATCAGGCCGAAAGCAAACTCATAGGTTTCATCTCCCGCGCCGCCGATAATATCGCTGTTCACAATGCCCCCGTCTATGCGGAGGGTCTCGATGTTCTGCAGATGAAGCGCGCCGCCGGACGGAGCCTGATTGCTGAAAGCAATGCTCGCAACAACCCCGCCGGGGGCCAATTCCAGCGTATCCGTTCCACCCCCGCCGTCCAGATGACCATCAAGCCGAAGGGCGCCGGAAACCACATCGCCGGAAATCTCAAATCGGTCATCACCCGGCGAGCCCTCGATGTCTCCACCGATCCCGCCGCTTTCAAGCAGTAATTCAATGTGATCGGCGCTTTGATCATCAAAAATGGGGTTGGTAGCCGAAAGGGGACCCCTCACCTCCCCCCCCGAAAGGCGAATGATCTCAATCCTCTGCAGATGAAGCCTACCGCCGAACGAGGGGTCGTTTCTAAAGTCAACGCGCGTAAAAACCGCGCCGGAGGCCAATTCCAGCGTATCCGTTCCATCCCCGCCGTCCAGAAGGCCATCAAGCCGAAGGGCGGGAACGTCATCGGCAGGATCGTCGGGCGTGCCGGCCACGTCAACCGGGTCCACCATATTGCCTTCGATGAGAAAGAGATCATCCCCGCCGCCGCCCAAAAAGCTATAGGTTATTCCATCCCCGACTGCGCCGCGCGTCAGGCGAAATGTAATTGCTTCACTGCCGGAGGCAATGTTGCCCGCCGCCGCGCCGCCATCGAGGTGAACGATCTCGATATTCTGAAGGTGAACATCCCCCCGCCCGGAACCGGGCGCATTGCCCGAGAAACGCAGATTGCCAATCTCACCGCCTGCAAGCCGGAATGTGTCGCTGCCCGCGCCGCCGTCGAGGAAGCCTTCCAGCGTGGTCCCCGCGCCAATGACGAAATTCTCATCCTCGCCCGTTCCAAGAATGTTGCCGGTGATCGTGCTGTCCAACAGCCCCAGGGTCTCAATCCCTCTTATGTCCAACTCATTGCCCGCCGGGGAAGCCGGGCCAAGGTCAATGCCCGCCACCGTCACGCCGTCCAGCACCAGCATATCGCTGCCCGCGCCGCCGTCGAGGAAGCCGCTCACCGTGGTCCCCGCGCCAATGAGGAAATTCTCGTCCTCGCCCGTTCCAAGAATGTTGCCGGTGATCGTGCTGTCCAACAGCCGCAGGTCCTCAATACCTCTTATGTCAAAGTCATTGCCCGCCGGAACTGCCGGGCCAAGGTCAATGCCTGCCGATCTCGTCACGCCGTCCAGCGTCAGTGTATCTCTGCCCGCGCCGCCGTCGAGGAAGCCGCTCACCGTGGTCCCCGCGTTAATGAAGAAATTCTCGTCCTCGCCCGTTCCAAGAATGTTGCCGTTGATCGTGCTGTCCAACAGCCGCAGGGTCTCAATGCCTCTTATGTCAAACTCATTGCCCGCCGGGGAAGCCGGGCCAAGATCAATGCCTGCCGCCGCCGCGCCGTCCAGCACCATCGTATCGATGCCCGCGCCGCCGTCGAGGAAGCCGCCGATCAGGCCGGAAGCGAACTCAAAGGTTTCATCTCCCGCGCTGCCGATAATGTTCCCGGTCACGATGCCGCCCTCAAGGCGGATCGTCTCGATATTGAGCAGGCGCAGATTGCCCGCACCCGGATCGCCGCTCCCGGAGGACGTGATCGAGTCGGCCATGCCGCCCGCCTCCAGCGTGAATCGGTCGGAACCCGCCCCGCCGTCAAGCACCATCGACTGGCCCAGCGCCGGAAGATCAACAGCAAGCACAAAGCTGTCCGCATGAGAGGTCAGCGTGATCGTCTCAATATTGCGCAAGCGCAGATCACCCCCGGTGTCGCCGTCATCATCGGTCAGGCGCACCGCCAGACCCGCCGCCGTTTCGGCGGCGGTGAATGTATCCGCGCCGCCGCCGCCGTCGAGATAACCGCCGATCCCGCCCGATACAAACTCAAAGATTTCGTCCCCCGCGCCGCCTTCAACATTGCCGGTCACCATGCCGCCGTTCAGACGGATGGTCTCGATATTCTGCAGATGAAGCGCGCCGCCGGACGAAGCCTGACTGCTGAAAGCAATGCTCGCCACGACTGCACCGCTCAGCAGTTCCAGCGTATCGCCGCCCGCGCCGCCGTCGAGGAAGCCGCCGATCCCGCCCGATACAAACTCAAAGATTTCGTCCCCCGCGCCGCCTTCGACATTGCCGGTCACCATGCCGCCGTTCAGACGGATGGTCTCGATATTCTGCAGATGAAGCGCGCCGCCGGACGAAGCCTGACTGCTGAAAGCAATGCTCGCAACAACCCCGCCGGAGGCCAATTCCAGCGTATCCGTTCCACCCCCGCCGTCCAGATAGCCCTCAAGCCGAAGGGCAGGAACGTCATCGGCAGGATCATCGGGCGTACCGGCCACGTCAACCGGGTCCACCATATTGCCTTCGATGAGAAAGAGATCATCCCCGCCGCCGCCGTCGAGGAAGCCGCCGATCAGGCCGGAAGCAAACTCATAGGTTTCGTCTCCCGCGCTGCCGATAATATTCCCGGTCACGATGCCGCCCTCAAGGCGGATCGTCTCGATATTGAGCAGGCGCAGATTGCCCGCACCCGGATCGCCGCTCCCGGAGGCCGTGATCAAGCCGGTTATGCCGCCCGACACCAGCGTGAACCGGTCGGAACCCGCCCCGCCGTCAATCACCATCGACTGACCCAGCGCCGGAAGATCAACAGCAAGCACAAGGCTGTCTGCATGAGAGGTCAGCGTGATCGTCTCGATATTGCGCAGGCGCAGATCTCCCTGCGTGTCGCCGTTGGCGGTGGTCAGGCGCACCGCCAGCCCCGCCGCCGCTTCGGCGGCGGTGAATGTATCCACGCCGCCGCCGCCGTCGAGATAACCGTCAATCCCGCCCGATAAAAACTCAAAAGTTTCGTCCCCCGCGCTGCCTTCAACATTGCCGGTGATCGTGCTGCCCAACAGCCGCAGGGTCTCAATGCCTCTTATGTCAAACTCATTGCCCGCCGGGGAAGCCGGGCCAAGGTCAAGACCTGGCACCGTCGCGCCGTCCAGCACCAGCGTATCACTGCCCGCGCCGCCATCGACAAAGCCGCCGATCAGGCCGGAAGCGAACTCATAGGTTTCATCTCCCGCACCGCCGATAATATCGCCGTTCACAGTGCCCCCGTCTATGCGGAGGGTCTCGATGTTCTGCAGATGAAGCGCGCCGCCGGACGGAGCCTGATTGCTGAAAGCAATGCTCGCGACAACCCCGCCGGAGGTCAATTCCAGCGTATCCACTCCACCCCCGCCGTCCAGATAGCCCTCAAGCCGAAGGGCAGGAACGTCATCGGCAGGATCATCGGGCGTACCGGCCACGTCAACCGGGTCCACCATATTGCCTTCGATGAGAAAGAGATCATCCCCGCCGCCGCCCAAAAAGCTATGGGTTGTTCCATCGCCGTTGGCGCCAACCCCGACCGCGCCGCGTGTCAGGCGAAACATAATCGCTTCACTGCCGGAGGCAATGCTGCCCGCCGCCTCGCCGCCATCAAGGTGAAGGATCTCGATATTCTGCAGATGAAGCGCGCCGCCGGACGGAGCCAGATCGCTGAAAGCAATGCTCGCGACAACCCCGCCGGAGGCCAATTCCAGCGTATCCACTCCACCCCTGCCGTCCAGATAACCCTCAAGCCGAAGGGCAGGAACGTCATCGGCAGGATCATCGGGCGTACCGGCCACGTCAACCGGGTCCACCATATTGCCTTCGATAAGAAAGAGATCATCCCCGCCGCCGCCCAAAAAGCTATAGGTTGTTCCATCGCCGTTGGTGCTAACCCCGACCGCGCCGCTTGTCAGGCGAAACGTAATTGCTTCACTGCCGGAGGCAATGTTGCCCTCCGCCTCGCCGCCATCAAGGTGAATAATCTCGATATCCTGCAGATGAACATCCCCCCGCCCGGCATCGGGCGCTTCGTCCGAGAAACGCAGATTGCCGATCTTGCTGCCTTCAGAAAGCCGGAATGTGTCGCTGCCCGCGCCGCCGTCAATCGGCAGGCGGAGCACAAGGACAGCCTGTGTGCCGTCCATCTCGTCATCAGTGTCGTCCACCACATTGCCGCCCAGCCCGGCGGTGTCGTCGCCCGCGCCCAGATCGACCGCCCCAACATTGCCCCCAAGCAGACTAACCACGTCATCGCCAGCGGCGGTCAGGATGCCGCCGCCTATGGTGCCGTCACGCAACGTTATTTCGTCATTGCCGTCTTCGCCCTCAACATCGCCTTCGACGTCTACGTCAATCGTTCGGATAACCTGCGTAGGAGGGTTGCCTCCCCCGGGATCACCTCCCCCGGGATTGCCCCCCCCGGGATCGCCTCCCCCGGGATTGCCTCCCCCGGGATTGCCTCCCCCGGGATTGCCCCCCCCGGGATTGCCTCCCCCGGGATTGCCTCCCCCGGGATTGCCCCCCCCGGGATCGCCTCCCCCGCTGGAAACTACACTTGTGCCCGTGAAATTGGGCTGCTCCCCGGTCTCCGGCGTGCAGGCGGTGAAGACCGCCGCCGGGGCAAGCAGAACAACCATCACCCGAACGCTTCGTAAGAAGCCGGGCCAAAATCTGTCTTCCGTCACGCGCATTTCGAGTAAATTGTCCCTCCCGGCTCCAGCCCTCTATCCTAAAGGACACGGAGAGCGTTACCATACTCCCTCACGTATTTGTGAAGAGGGTGATGACAAATCCGCCCGCCTATGACACCAATAGGAGCCTGATGCGAATCAACCCTCTGACCGCCCTGCTCTGCGCCTTGCGAAGGAGCGCTCCCGCCCTCTGCCTTGTTCTTCTGGCGGGGGGGTGCGCGCCGTCGCTTCTCGCCGAAGGGCAGGGGGGGTATTACAAGGTCGGCAAGCCCTATGAAATCAACGGCCAGCGCTACCGGCCAAGGGTCAACCCGCATTATGTCGAGACCGGGGTCGCCTCCTGGTATGGGCCGGGCTTCCACGGCAAGAAGACCGCCAATGGCGAGACCTTCGACATGAACCTCCTGTCCGCCGCGCACCGCACCCTGCCGATGCCGGTTTATGTGCGGGTGACCAATCTGGAGAATGGCCGGAAACTGATCGTGCGGGTCAATGACCGGGGGCCGTTCGCCAAGGACCGGGTGATCGATCTCTCCCGGCGGGCGGCGCAATTGCTGGGCTTCCTGAAGCAGGGAACGGCGCGGGTGGAACTGCGCTATGCCGGACGGGCGAAGGTCGGGCAGGCAGCCCCCCGAAGCCGGGTGGCAACCCGAAGCCGGACTAACCTCTTGCCGCGCAACCCGGCGATTGTGGAACGCGGAGGGAAGGCGGCGGCGCTGCATGTTCAGGCTGCCGCTTTCTCACAGCGCCGCCGGGCCGCATCTGCCCGCGCGGCGCTTGCCTCTCTGGGGCCGGGGCGAATTGTGGAGCGCAAGACCGGCAAGGGGATGCTCCATGTTCTGGTCTTCGGGCCGTTCCCGGATCGCCTGAGCGCCGAAGCCGTCCGCGCGGTCATGCGCAAGCGCGGCTTTCCCGATGCCTTCATCGTCTCCGGAGAGTCTTAACAAGGCCTGAATGATGCCGCGGCAAAGCACAGGGAAGCGATGGAATCAGGCGTTGGCCGCTTTCACGGCGGCGCTGATCGGGGTTGCCGGGACGGCGCCGGCGCAGGCCTTCTTCGAACTGAACACCAAGGCCCCCTACGCCCTCCTCCTCGACGCCGAGACCGGCGCCGTCCTCTTCGAAAAAAACGCCGACACCCTGATGGCTCCCGCCAGCATGACCAAGGTTGTAACCTTGTCCCTCCTCTTTGAGGAGATCAAGCGGGGCCGCGTCAAACTCGACGACAAATTCTTCGTCAGCGTCAACGCCTGGCGCAAGGGGGGCGCGCGATCCGGCTCCTCGACCATGTTCCTGGAGCCGGAGAGTTCGGTCCCCGTCAAGGATCTGATCCTGGGGCTGGTTGTCCATTCCGGCAATGACGCGGCGATCGCGGTCGCCGAGAGTTTGGCCGGAACCGAAGAAGCCTTCGCCAGAGCCATGACCCGCCATGCCCGCAAACTGGGTCTGAACAAGTCGGTTTTCGTCAACGCCTCCGGCCTGTCCGACCCCGCGCATGAAACCACCGCCCGCGAACTCGCCCTCCTCGCCCTCGACCAGATCAGAAACTATCCCCGCCTCTACCGCTATTATGCCGAGCGCAAATTCATCTGGAACGGCATCGCCCAGCGCAATCGCAACGAACTGCTCGAACTGGAAATGGGCGTCGACGGCCTCAAGACCGGGAGCACCTCGGCGGCGGGGCACGGGATTATCGTCTCCGCCGAGCGGCGCGGGCGGCGGCTGATCCTCGTCCTCAACGGCCTCCAGACAACCCGCGAGCGCACCGCCGAGGCCCGCCGCCTCCTCGAATGGGGCTTCCGCGCCTTCAAGCCCTACCGCCTCTTCCGGCAGGGCGATCTGGTCGAAACCGCTCCGATCTGGCATGGCGACAAAGCACGCATCTCGCTGGAAGCCGGCGAGGACGTCGTCGTAACTCTCACCGCCGAAGCCCGGCGCGAGATGAAGGTCAGGATTTCCTACCAGACCCCGGTGCCTGCCCCGGTCGTCAAGGGAAGCCGGGTCGGAACCCTCGAAGTGCTCGACGGCAAAGGCCGGACGATCAAACAGGCCCCCCTGCTCGCCGCCGATGACGCCGGGCGGCTTGGATTCTTCGGGCGCGCCTTAAACACGCTCGACCATATGCTGTTCGGAGGATGACCGGCATGGCCGGGCGCTTTATCACCCTGGAGGGAGTCGAGGCGGCGGGAAAGAGCCTGCAGGCCGCCCGCCTCGCCGGATGGCTGGAGGAGCAGAACCGCCAAACCCTCGTCACCCGCGAGCCGGGCGGCACGCCGGGAGCCGAGGAAATCCGCGATCTTCTTGTCAAGGGCGGCCTGGAGCGCTGGGGGCCGCTGGCTGAGGCACTGTTGTTTTCGGCGGCGAGGGCCGATCATCTGGAGCGCATAATCCGCCCGGCGCTGGCGGCGGGCGCGTGGGTGGTCAGCGACCGCTTCGCGGATTCCACCGCCGTCTATCAGGGCATGGTGCGCGGCCTGCCTGCGAAGACGATCAAAGCCCTGCAGACCATCACCGCCGGAGCGCTACAGCCCGATCTGACCTTGATCCTCGATCTGGACGAAGAGGCGGCGCAGGAGCGCATTGCCGCGCGCGGCGGCGTCGAGCGGCGCTTTGAGAGCGCCGGCAAAGATTTTCAGCGCCAGGTGCGGGCGGGATTTCTGAAAATCGCCGAGGACAACCCAAAGCGCTGCGCCGTCATCCCCGCCGGGGGCGGCGAGGATGAAATCGCCGAAGCGATCCGGGACGCCGTCGCCCGGCGGCTCATGCACGGCTGACATGCCCGCCCGGTCCCGCTCCGCGCCGGAAGAAGAGCCGGCCCCGTTCCCCGATCCGCGCCATCACGAGACTCTGATCGGGCAGGAAGCCGCGCAGGCCGAATTCCTTGAGGCCGTGCGCGGCGGGCGGCTTCATCATGGCTGGCTCCTGTGCGGGCCGCGCGGCGTCGGCAAGGCGACGCTCGGTTTTCGCATGGCCCGCTTTCTGCTCAGGCATGGCGGGCGGACGGCGGAGGGCGCACCGCCTTCGGAAATGGGAATCGGAAGCCGCCACCCCGTCTTCCGGCAGGTGGCGGCGCTCAGTCATCCCGACTTCATGCTCCTGGAGCCGGGCCGGGACGAAAAGACCGGACGCCGCCGCACGGTCCTGACCGTGGACGAAGCCCGGCGCGCGCGCGCGCTTTTCACCCATAGCGCGGCGCAGGATGGTTTCCGGATATGCATGATCGACTCCGTCGACGATATGAATCTTCAGGCCGCCAACGCCATTTTGAAGATTCTGGAGGAGCCGCCGCCCGCCAGCCTCTTCATTTTGATCGCCCACAGGCCGGGGCTGATTTTGCCGACAATCCGCTCGCGCTGCCGCGCCCTGCGCCTGCCGCCGGTCAGTCTGGAGCAGACGCGGGAGGTCGTCCTGCGCCATATGCCGGGCCTGTCCGCCGAAGAGGCCGAAGCCTGCGCCGCGCTCGCCCCCGGTCAGCCGGGCCGGGCGCTGGCCATCGCGGCGAGCGGCGCGCAGACGCTCCCGGCCCGGATCGACGAAATGCTGCGCGCCCTGCCGAAAAGCAGTCCGGCGGCCTTCATCGAGTTCAGCCAGTCGCTGGGCCGGCGCGAGGCGCAGGACTCCTGGGAGCTGTTCATGGGCTTCGTCCTCGACTGGATCACGCGCGAGGCGCAGGCGGCCTCCGGAGTTTTCACCGCCGCCGGTCTGCTGCGCCTGTGGGACGCAGTGGACCGGATTCGCCTTGATGCGCCGCGCCTCAATCTTGACCGGGCGGCGGCGGTTTTGAATGTTCTCCTTCTTTTCGAGGAGGAAGCGCGCGCCGCTTGAGTCCCTGCTTCCATGACCGCCAGGCCTTTTTACATCACGACCGCGATTTCCTACCCCAACGGCCCGCCGCATGTCGGCCACGCCTATGAGGCCATCGCCGCCGATGCGCTCGCCCGCTTCAGGCGGCTCGACGGCTATAGCGTCCATTTCGTGACCGGCACCGACGATTACGGCCAGAAAATCCACCGCGCCGCAAGAGAGCAGGGCGTTTCCCCGCGCGCTTTCGTCGACCGCCTTGTCCCGCGCTTCGCCGAGATGACGCGGGTGCTGGCCGTCTCGCAGGACCGCTTCATTCGCACCTCCGAGGCGGCGCATCACCGGGCGGTGCAGGAAATCTGGCGGCGGATGGAGGCGGCGGGGGATATTTATCCCGGCGTCTATTCGGGCTGGTATTCCGTGCGCGAGGAGGAGTTTTACGCCGAAAGCGATCTGCGCCGCAGCGAAGACGGAGAAAGATGCTCGCCTTCGGGCGCGCCGGTCGAGTGGGTCGAGGAGGAGAGTTATTTTTTCCGCCTTTCCAGTTATGGCGAAAAGCTGCTGGCGCATTACGCGGCGCACCCGGAATTCATCGGCCCCAGGGTCCGGCGCAACGAGGTTGTGCGCTTTGTTGAGGGGGGGCTGCGCGACCTTTCGATCACGCGCACGAGTTTCGACTGGGGCGTTCCCGCGCCGGACAAGCCCGGCCATATCGTCTATGTCTGGCTGGATGCGCTGACCAACTATCTGACCGCCGCCAACTGGCCGGACGCTGCGCCGCACTGGCCCGCCGACCTGCACCTGATCGGCAAGGATGTGGTGCGCTTTCATGCGGTCTACTGGCCGGCCTTTCTGATGTCGGCGGGCCTGCCGCTCCCCAAAAGAGTCTTTGCCCACGGCATGGTGCTGACCGCCGGAGGGGAGAAGATGTCGAAGTCGCTGGGCAACGCGATAGACCCCTTTGACCTGGCGCGCAATTATGGGGTTGACCAGATGCGCTATTTTTTCCTGCGCGAGCCGCCCTTCGGCGAGGACGGCTTTTACAGTCACGAGGCCATGTTGCGGCGGATCAACAGCGATTTGGCCAATGATCTGGGCAATCTGGCCCGGCGCGCGCTGGTGATGGCGGCGCGGGACTGCGCAGGCCGGATCCCGGAGCCTGCGGGCAGCCCGGAGGGGGAGGGAAGGGCGCTGCTGGATAAGGTGGACGGATTATTGCCCCCCATTCGCGAAGCCATGGCTATTCAGCGCATAGACCAGTCTCTGGCGCTGATATTTGAGGCGGTAGCGGCGGCCAACCGTTATTTTGCCGGGGAGGAGCCGTGGAAACTGGCCCGGAGCGACCCGCCCCGGCAAAAGGAGGTTCTCTATACGACATTGGAAGCCCTGCGCCAGATCGTGATTCTTCTTCAGCCGGTAATGCCTCTGGCCTGCGCCGAGCTGCTCGATCAGCTGGGGGCAGGGGAGGGAGCCAGGAATTTCGCCTGTCTGGGCGAGGCGGGCAGGCTTAAAGCCGGCCCTCTGCCCCCTGAATTCAAAATCGTATTTCCCCGGATGCAACAGGCAGGTAGAAATGCTCGTTGACAGTCATTGCCATTTGAATTTCAAGGACTTCTCGAATGATCTGAAAGAAGTTATTCAAAGAGCGAAGAGCGCCGGAATTCAGCACATGCTCTCGATCAGCACCCGGCTCGACGAAGGTGGGGGGCTTTGTGCGCTGGCCGAGTCCGACTCCGGAATTTCCTGCACGATCGGGGTTCATCCTCATGAGGCGGAAGCGCATAGGGGGCTGGAGGCGGCTACGCTGATTGAACGCGCCGCGCATCCCAGGGTCGCCGGGCTGGGGGAGACCGGTCTCGACTTTCATTACAATCACAGCCCGGCGGACGTGCAAAAAGCCTGTTTTCAGGCGCATATCGAGGCAGCGCGGGAGACCAGCCTGCCTTTGGTGATCCACAGCCGCAACGCCGATGCCGAGATGGCCCGGATTTTGTCTGAAGAAGCCGGGAAGGGCGGGATCGCGGGCGTCATGCATTGCTTCAGCGCCGGACCGGAACTCGCCCGGACCGCGCTTGAGGCAGGTTTCTACATTTCATTTTCCGGAATCTTAACTTTCAAAAAGGCCGGGGAAGTGCGCGCGATTGCGTCAGAAATTCCGCTTGACCGGCTTCTGGTCGAGACCGACGCTCCCTATCTTGCGCCGGAACCTCATCGGGGCAAGCGCAATGAACCGGCCTTTGTGATGCATACGGCGGCGAAACTGGCCGAGATTCGGGGCATTCCCCTTGAGGCGCTGGCCGAGGCGACCACGGCCAATTTTCACCGCCTGTTCGGGCGGGTTTCCGCCGGGGCGGGTTAGGTGTTGCGTGCGACGATTTTGGGCTGCGGCTCATCGGGGGGCGTACCGCGGATCGGCGGGCACTGGGGCAAGTGCGACCCCGCCGAGCCGAAGAACCGCCGCCGACGCTGTTCACTGCTTGTCGAGCGGCTTGAAGAGGGCAAGCCGGAAAAGGCGACCCGGATTCTTGTCGACACCCCGCCCGACATGCGCGATCAGTTGATTGAAGCCGGGGTCGGCTGGCTGGACGGGGTTTTGTTCACGCATTACCACGCCGATCAGACGCATGGGATTGACGATCTTCGCTCGCCGGCGATCAACCGGATGCGGCGGGTTGACGTTTATATGGACGCGGCGACGGCGGACAATCTGCGGCGGCGCTTTGACTATTGCTTTGAGACTCCGGCGGGGCTGTCGTATCCGCCGATTTTGAACGACCACCGGATCACGGCGGGCCGCGCGGTGGTGATTGAGGGGGAGGGGGGTCCGATTTCGGCGCTGCCCTTTATCCAGGGGCACGGCGATGTGGATTCGCTGGGCTTCCGTTTTGGTCTGCCGGGGGAGCCGGGGCCTTTGGCCTATTCGAGCGATCTGGTGAGTTTGCCGGAGGCGAGTTTTGCCTGTCTGGAGGGTCTTGAGTGCTGGATTGTCGATGCACTGCGGCGCGCGCCACATCCCAGTCATGCGCATTTGGCCCTGACGCTGGAATGGATCATGCGTCTGCGGCCCCGGCGGGCGGTTTTGACGAATATGCATCTGGACCTCGACTACCGGACGCTTCTGGCCGAGCTGCCTGAGTCTGTGCGTCCCGGCTATGACGGGATGATTCTGAGTTTCCCCGGCGCCTGATCCGGGAGGGGGGAGAGACTCTGCGGCGGAGACAGCCTTTCCCCTGCCTGAGTGGCAGTATCTGCAAAAGTTCGCAGAAGAAGTATTATGGTAAATTTTCTTTGTTACCGTAATCAAGCGCAACAATCGGGAAACCGGCGGGCAAAGGCCCCGGCGGCGGCGGCGGGCATTTCCGCTTCGACCAGCAGACGGCCATCGGCGCAAGCCTTCTGCTCCAGGATCCGCCCGTGCGCCCGGGCAAAGGCCAGCGCACCCCCATCCTTAGGGCCCAGGTCGAGGCGCATGAGACGGCGCTCGACATCCCGGTCAATCCGCTCGGCGATCATATCCAGCAGGCGGTCCAGACCCGCGCCTGTGCGCGCCGAAAGCGCCAGAGGCAGACCCCGCCGCCGCCGGGAATAGCCGTCCAGCAAATCTGCCTTGTTCAGCACCTTGATCACATTCTCCCCGGCAAGATTGCTCCCCAGCGTCTCCAGAATCGACGCCACATCGCGCTTTTGCGCCGCCATATCGGGATGGGCCGCATCGCGGACATGAATGATCACCGCCGCGCGCCGCACCTCTTCCAGAGTCGCCCGGAACGCCGCAATCAGATCGTGGGGAAGATCGGAAACAAAGCCGACCGTATCCGACAGAATGATCTCGCGGCCTCCGGGCAGCTTCACCTTGCGCAGGGTGGGATCAAGGGTGTCAAACAAACGGTTGCGCCCATCCTTGTTTTCCCCGGTCAGCCGGTTGAAAAGAGTCGATTTACCCGCATTCGTATAGCCGACCAGGGCCACGACCGGCAGGCCGCGCCTGCTGCGCGCCCGGCGCTGAAGCGCTCGCCGCGCCCGCACCGCAGTCAATTCCTTGCGCAGCGCTAAAACCCGCGCCGAAATCTGGCGGCGGTCGGCCTCGATCTGCCGTTCGCCCGGGCCGCCCATAAAGCCCCCGCCGCCGCGCTGGCGCTCCAGATGCGTCCAGGAGCGGACAAGACGGCTGCGCTGCCAGGTCAAATGCGCCAGCGCAACCTGAAGCCGGGCCTCGCGGGTGCGGGCGCGGGCGCCGAAAATCTCCAGAATAAGGCCCGTGCGGTCGAGAACTTTTGCGCCCCAGAAGCGCTCCAGATTGCGCTGCTGGACAGGCGTCAAAGCGGCATTGACAACAACCAGAACCGGTGCAGACTCGCTCCGCTTCGCCTGCGGCAGAATCTCTCCGATGCGCTCCAGCACGCCCTGGCCAAAAAAAGTTCCCGGGCGCGGGCGCGGCAGCGCGGGCATTTCGCGGGCGGCGACGGGAAGGCCGATGGCGTGAACCAGCGCCTCCGCCTCCTCCATTTCCGCCTGAGCAGTTCGCATGCGGGCCGCGGCCAGGCGCGGGTGAATGAGAAGAACAAACGCCCTTTCTTTTTCGCGCGCCGCCGTATCGGACATATCAAAGACTGGAGGCCATCCGGGCGCTGATCTTCTTTTCAAGAGCGTGGCGCAATTGCGCGGCGACCGGACCCGGCCCCTCCCCTATGGGCGCGCCGTCAAGGCGCACGACCGGAACAACCCCGCCGACCGACGAGGTCAGGAACATTTCGCGCGCCTGCGCCGCCTCCTGCGGGGTGAAGGTGCGCTCCTCCAGAGTCAGGCCCAGCGCCCTGCCCTCCTCCAGCAGAGCCGAACGGGTGATCCCGCCTAAAATGTCCGCGCCGGCGGGGCGGGTCGCCAGCGCGCCCGCCTGCGTGACGATCCAGACATTGGCGGCGGCGGCTTCGGTGATGAAGCCCTGGCCGTCAACGAGGATGGCGTCGTCGGCTCCGGCGTCGAGCGCGCTCTGGCGGGCGAGAACATTGGGCAGGAGCGCCAGACTTTTGATGTCGCATCTCCCCCAGCGGATGTCGGGGCGGGTGATGGCGGCAATGCCTTGGGCAGCGCGGGATTTCATTGCGGCCTCGTCGAGCCGCCGGGCCAGCACGACCAGCGATGACGATGCCGGAGGCGGAAAGGCATGATCGCGCCGCGCCGCGCCGCGCGTGATCTGGATATAGAGGAAGCCGAAGCGCACGCGGCTGCATTCGGCGATCTCGCGGCAGATCAGGCGCAGCGCCGATGGATGGACCGGCCATGAGATTTTGAGCGCGGTGAGAGAGCGGTCCAGCCGGGCGAGATGAGCGGCTTCATCGACCGGTCCGCCCCGGCGCAGGCCGCAGACTTCATAGACGCCGTCGGCGAATTGATACCCCCGGTCTTCGACATGGATTTGAGCCTGCCGGTAGGGAACGTAGCGGCCATTGACATAGACGATGCGGGACATGGAGGCGGCGAGTCTGCCTTTATCTCCGCCAGAAGCCAAGCGTGAAGAGGCTGAAGAAGGCGATCAGTTCGACCCGGCCTGCGATCATTCCGGCGCAGAAGGGCCAGAGGGCGGCGAGGGGGAGTTCGGCATAGGCGGGGGCGGCGGGCTGGGCGAGGTGGAGGATGGGTCCGGCATTGGCCAGAGCGGCGGCGGCGGCGCTGAGTGCGGGGAGGGCGTCGAGGCCGCCGGCGGCGAGGAGCAGGGTCAGCCCGGCGAAACTGAGGATGAAGAGGATGAGGAGCGTCCAGACCGACTGAACGAGGGGGGCGTCTATCGCGGTTCCGCCGAAGGAGGCGGTGATGACGCCGTGCGGATGCGCGAGTTGCGAGAGTTCGCGGCGGCTTTGCCGGAAGAGGAGGAGAAGGCGGAGGACTTTGATCCCTCCGGCGGTGGAGAGCGTCGTGCCCCCGGCGAGGGCCAGGGCGAGGACCGGAACCGGCGGCAGGGCGGGGAGATCGGCGGGCATATAGCCGGTGGTCGAGAGGAGGGAGATGGCGGCGAAGAGGCCGCTGAAAAGAGCGGAGAGCGGGTCGAGGCCGGAGGAGAGCAGATACCCGGCGAGGACGATGGCCGCCGCGCCGATCAGGAAGAGGAAGGCGCGGGCTTCCGGCTCGCGGCGCAGGGCGGCGAGGTCTCCGGCGAGGGCTTCGCGGTGGCGGGGGATGGAGATTGCGCCCAGGAGCATGAAGAGGGCGAGAACCAGCAGAACCGGCGCGGGCGGCGCGGCGGCGAGGCCGGGGTCGAAGCCGCCGGTTGAGAGCGTCGAGAGCGCGAGGCACAGAGCGCCGAAGGCGGAGGCCCCCGCCCCCCAGAGCAGCAGGAAGCAGACGGCGGTCAACCCGCTATAGACCGGCGCGACAAAGCGCACGGCCTGAAGGAGGCGATGGAAGTTGCTGTCGCGCTGGCCGCTTCCGATGGGCATCCGGCGCAGTTCCATGCCGCCCGCGCCCAGCGGCACGAGGACGAGGAGGCCCATAACCAGCGTCGCCGCGCCGCCCAGCCACTGGAGCAGGGCGCGCCAGAAGAGGATTGCGGTTGCGCTTTGCGCCGGGGCCTCGATCATCGAAGCCCCGGTGGTGGTCAGGCCGGACAGGGCCTCGAAATAGGCCTGGGAGGCGGAGAGGTCGCGGGAGAGGTAGAACGGCAGGGCGGCGAAAAAAGCGCCCCCCGCCCATCCCAGCACGGCGAGCAGGCACAGGTCGCCTTTGGACAGAGGCAGGGCGCTGGCGCCGCGCCCGCTCAGGATCAGGAAGCCGGCGCTGGCCAGCGCAATCAGGGCCGAGGTCAGGAAGGCGGCGGCATGCGCGCCGCCCTCGCCGGCGAGCAGGCCGGCGGCCAGCGCCAGAAACATGCCCGCCGCCAGAACGGCGGCTATCCCGCCCAGAAAAGAGGCGGCCAGACCCAGACGCATAGCCTAGAAGTAGGCGACGCCAACCCGGAAGAGATTTTCAACCTCCGGGATCTGATCGGCGAGGGAGAAGAGGACGACCTTGTCGCCGGGGCGGATTTCGGCTTCGTTTTCGGGCATGACGAAATCGTCTCTGCGCCAGATTGCGCCCAGTTTGATGCCGTCGGGGATGGCGGCGTCGCGCAGATTCTGGCCGACGATGCGGGCGGTCTCCATGGCGGTCGCCTCAATGACCTCGGCGGCCCCCTCCTGCAGCGAGTGGAGCGCGGAGATCGGGCCGCGCCGGGTGTGGCGCAGGATGGTCGAGATGGTCAGGGCCGAGCGGCTCAGATAGGCGTCAATCCCGAGGCGGCGCATCAAAGGCCGGTAGGAGCGGTTGTTGTAGAGGCAGATCGCGCGCTGACTGCCTTCGTGCTTGGCCATGACGGCGCTGAGCATATTGGTCTCGTCACTGGGGGAGAGGGCGACGAAGGCTTCGCTCTGGGCGACCCCGGCTTCGCGCAGGAGTTCGGCGTCGAAGGGGCTGCCATGCAGGACAATGCTTTTTTGCAGCGCATCGGCGGCGGCAATCGCGCGGGTCCGGTCCGGCTCGATCAGGCGCACCGTCACCGGCGAGCCGGGCAGGCGCTCCAGCTGCCCGGCGACATAAAGCGCGACCTCGCTCGCCCCGGCAATCAGAATCCGCCGCGCCCGGCTCTCCTGATGGCCGAAAATCGCCAGCGTCCGGCTGACATCCCGCGCATCGGCGATGAAATAGACATCATCCCCGGCTTCAATATGGTCGCTGCCGTGAGGAACGATCATTTGCCCCTGCCGGGCAATGCCGCTCACCATGCTGCGCAGTCCGGGGAACAGGCCGGGCAGCTGGTCGAGCGGAGTCTCCGCCACCGGACAGTCTTCTTCGATGGCGATCCCGGCCAGCCGCACCCGGCCCCCGGCGAAGTCAATCGCCTCAAAAGCCCCCGGAACCTCCAGACGGCGCAAAACCGCCCGCCCCAATTCCACCTCCGGCGAAATCACGACGTCCACCGGAATCTCCCGGTCGTCAAACAGGCCCTTCCAGATATTGTTCGTGTAACTCTGATGGCGGATGCGCGCAACCTTGCGCGGCACCTTGAAGAGGCTGTAGGCAATCTGGCAGATCATCATGTTGACTTCGTCTTCGGCGGTGACCGCTATCAGAATGTCGGCCTCGCGCGCCCCGGCCTGCTCCAGCGTGTCGGGGTGGGAGCCGTGGCCGATCACCACGCGCACATCCAGCGTCTCGGAAATCTCGCGCAACAGGCCGGGCGACTGATCAATGATCGTCACCTCGTTCTTCTCCCCGGCCAGCTGGCGGGCGATCCCCTGGCCGACAAATCCCGCGCCGCAGATGATGGCTTTCATGGAACGATCCGAATCCGAAAGACGGCAGGCCCTGCCCTCTTTCCCATACCTATATCCCGCACGTATATATGTCATAGATTAATCGAATATGATTAACCAAACCGGTTCAAAGAAGGTGAGGCGGCAATGAAGCGAGTGGCGGCGATAATCGTTGCGGCAGGGTCGGGTAACCGGATGGGTGGGGGCAAATTGTTCCGGGCTTTGGGGGGTCTGCCGGTTATTCGCCGGGCGATTGCGCCTTTTGCCGCCCATGAGGCGGTGGGAGCGATTTTGCCGGTGATCCGGGAGGAAGACCGCGCCAGATTTCAAAGAGCCGGGGCAGGCATCGCCAAACTTCTTGCCCCCATCCCCGGAGGTAGGACGCGGACGGATTCGGTGCGCGCCGGTCTAGAGCGGCTGGGACTTGAGGACAATCCGCCGGAATTCGTTCTTATCCATGACGGGGCCAGACCCCTCTGCCCCCCGGATTTGATCGGGACTCTGCTACACGCCCTCGAAAGTCATGAGGGGGCCGCTCCAGCGCTTCCGGCGACAGATAGCATGAAAAAAATCAATAAAAATGAAAGATTTGAAACACTTTCCCGAAGCAATGTTTTTCATGTGCAAACGCCGCAAGCCTTCCATTTCGAGGCTATTCTCAATGCTCACCGCATGGCGGAGGGCAAGGATTTTCCCGACGACATGGCGCTGGCGGCGCAAACCGGGCGCAGACTCACATTCGTTCCCGGCGCACACGAGAACATCAAACTCACCTATGAGGAAGACCTCGCCTTCGCCGAGCGCCTTCTGGGGGCCTGGCGGACGCAGGTCGGGCATGGCTTCGATGCGCACCGCTTTGAGGCAGGCGATCACGTCATGCTGGGGGGGGTCGCTGTCCCCCATGAGCAGGGGCTTGCCGGACATTCCGACGCCGATCCCCTCCTCCACGCCCTGACCGACGCTTTGCTGGGCGCGGTGGGCGGCGGCGATATCGGCCAGATCTTCCCCTCCTCCGATCCGCGATGGAAGAACGCCGATTCCGCCCGCTTCGTCTCCCATGCCCTGAATTTGATCCAGGCGGCGGGGGGCAAACCGGTCAACGCCGATCTGACCCTGATCGCCGCCGCCCCGGCGCTTGCGCCGCACCGCGAGAAAATCCGCCGCAATATCGCCGCCCTGCTCGATCTGGACCCGGCCTTCGTCAACGTCAAAGCGACCACCACCGACGGCATGGGCTTCACCGCCTCCGAGGGAATCGCCGCCCATGCGATTGCCTCCTGCCGGTTCCCGCCGGATAGGCCGGCGGGCCGGTCCAGATGAGGCGCTTGCTCACCCCCCTCCCCTCCGGGGTTCGCCGGGGCGATCCGGCTTTGCTGGCGGCGAGTCTGTTCGGCGCAGGGAGGTTGCCCGGCGCGCCGGGCAGCTGGGGGACGCTCGCCGCGCTGCCCGCCGCCGCCCTTGTCCAGTGGAGCGCCGGAATAGCCGGACTGCTCCTGCTGGCGGGCGGGTTTTTCCTCTGCGGCCTCTGGGCCGCCGACCGGGCCGCCAGGGCCTTCCGGACCCCCGACCCGCAAGTCGTGGTGATCGACGAGGCCGCCGGAGTCTGCCTCGCCTTGCTGGCCGCGCCCCTGACGATCCAGGGCTATACGGTTGCCTTCCTCCTCTTTCGCCTCTGCGATATTCTGAAGCCCTTCCCGATCCGCCTGATCGAAAGACGCCTGCCGGGGGCCTGGGGGATCATGCTTGACGATCTCGCCGCCGGTCTCTATGCCGCCGCGCTATATTGGGGGGGCGATACGGCGCTCTCATTAACCTCTATGCAGCTGCAATGATTGACTTCGACCTCGTCAACCGGGCACGTGCGCTTCTGGATCAGGCCCGCGCGCGCAAGATGACCCTCGCCGCCGCCGAGTCCTGCACCGGCGGATTGCTCTCGGCCTGCCTGACCGAAGTCGCCGGATCGTCCGATGTTTTTCTTTGCGGTTTCGTCACTTACGCGAATAAGGCGAAGGAGATCATCCTGAATGTGCCGGACTCGGTTCTCGACCGGCACGGCTCGGTCAGCGCCGAAGCGGCTCGCGCGATGGCCGAAGGCGCGCGGAAGAAAGCAGGCAGCGATCTGGCGGTGGCGATCACCGGGATTGCCGGGCCGGGCGGCGGCAGCGCCCGGAAGCCGGTTGGCCTCGTTCATCTGGCGGCGGCGGCGGACGGCAAGCTGATTGAGGAAACCTGCCATTTCGGCAAATTGGGCCGCACCGCCATCCGCGAGAGCACCGTGCGCCGCGCCCTCATCCTGACCGGAAAACTGCTCGACGAACTCTGATCCCAAAGATTCCTAGTCTAAGACTCCTTAATCTCATTACAACATTATAACAGGGTTTTAGTAGCATTCTATTTCTCTTACACTTGACCACACGAAGGGATCATAGCAAACAGTGTCACCATTAATTGTGACAGCCCACCCTGAAAGAAAGCTGCTACTGCCTACAATGGTCGCAGCATAAGCGTTTGTCGCTGTTGCAATTGCAATTCCTATTAATAGGCCACATAGAAAGTTCCGCATTTCTTATTCTCCTATTCGTCCTCAAGGTGCATCTCCGGCTGTACACCGTGTTTGTGGTAGGCACGATTGAGACTACGTTCAAACGCACGCCAGTTTGGTGCGGCGCGCATTAGCGCCATGACACCAGCTAGATGCTCTTTGAGTTTTGGGTGCCCAAAATCCTGTGTGAACCACTGATGATGTCGGTTCCTGCGATAGCCAGTAGAAAGTTTTGGATTACGCTGCTTCAGCTCGTTCAATAAGCCAGGCGCGAGCCTGTTATAGACGAGATCATTGGTGAGGCGTCCAATAAGCGGCGTCCGTTTGTGCCCATGCGGTACAGACCAACCCCGCAATTTGTAGATTAACTGGTAGAACTCGTAGGGGAATGTCTTAGTCCACGGTTGTAATTCTTGGGAAATGAATCGCTCGAGGATGGTCGCGAGAGCGCGCCGCTCACGAATTTCTTGGTACCCGGTTGCCTCGTCAACAAGTGCGATGATACCAACGGTGGCAAGGCCACGTATTACGGTTTCAGCCCGTTTAGCGATATGTTTCTGAGATGGAAGTAGCGCTCCTGCGTCTCGGGCTTCCAAAAAGACTGTACAAACCTGTGGCAAAACTACAGCCCTATACCCATAAGCCGATCTCCCTCCATCCGGAGGTTGGAATTCTACAGGTTGTATTATCTCTGCCAATTTTTTGGAAACAAACTGCTTCAGCCTTTCAGAAGCCAGGAATACTGGAAGTCCACCTTTGCCAGCTACTGACCTTGAATTCAGACTCTCTGAACGGCCCATAGCTCGAAGAAATCCGCGCTGACTAAGTACTCGCGTTTCGTCTTCAAGCACATAGCAAGGTATTTCAATATTTCCGATGACCAGAGGTCGATCCGGCGCGCCCGCAACAACTTTCAGTGCTTTCCTCATTTCTTATCTCCTAGAGTCTGGTTGAGGAGGTTAGAGCGTTAGCAGATTCGGCGAGGCCGGTTAGCAGTCTGCGTTGTTCGGCTTGCATGCTGGTATCACGAATCTGCCTCATGATCCGCCATGCTGTGTTCTTGTTGACTTGAAGATCACGGGCAAGCTGAAGTGCTGAAGGCACCTTCTTGGCATTCAGTATTAGCATGATCGCCAGAAACCACTTTTGTAGTGGTAGGTGGGTATGGTGGAAGATCGTACCAACCACCACGCTGAACGAGGTTTTGCAGTTGTAGCAACGATGACGATGCTGGTTGCGGGCGGTCTTAGTGGACCGACAGTAAGGGCAAGTCGGCCTGCCTCGCCAACGAGCCTGCTCAAGATAAGCGATGCAGCTTTCTTGAGTGGGGAACCGCTTGCAGACCTGCATGATTTTCATGGAATCCTGTTCTCGGGTTGCTGTTCAATCTCTGAATCAAGATTAAATATTGGCAAACTAAAGGAGAAAGTCAAGACCTTAAAATAGGGTTTTCAAGATTTATTTTTCCCTGCTCCGATGACCTTCAGGTCGGAAGCGGCCAGTGCATCGGCGCGTTCCTCAAAGCGGCGGACCATGCTCCGGACCGCAAAATCCATCAGAGGCTCCGCCACCCGGCGCAGGGAAAAACTCGAAAATTCGTAATCGATAGAGATGGTTATCTCTGTTTTCTTACCCTGTTTGAAAAACCTCCAGAGACAGGTCAAATGCCGGAAGGGGCCGCGCAGAAGTTCGGCCTCAATGGTCAGGACCTCGCGGTCGAGGCGGACGCAACTGGCGAAACGCATATGGATCAGGCGGTAGTCCAGCGCAAGTTCGGCGGTCAGAACTTCCCCTTCCCGGCTGAGAATTCCGGCCCCGGTGCAGACCGGCAGAAATTCCGGGTAGCGTTCAATGTCGGCGACCAGATCGAAAAGGAAGCCAGGCGGATGGCGGCTCTCCCGCCGCAGGTCAATGTTCGGCACGCGCCTTGAGGGCCTTGAGGCGGGCGAAGTCCCGCTCCGCGTGATAGGAGGAGCGCACCAGCGGCCCGGAGGCGACCATCGAGAAGCCCAGCGCCCAGGCCTCCCCGGCGATCTCGTCGAATTCCTCCGGAGGCACAAACCGCGCCACCGGCGCATGCGCCGCGGTCGGACGCAGATATTGGCCGATTGTGATGAAATCCACCCCGGCCCGGCGCATGTCCTGCATCACCTCCCGGAGTTCTTCCCGGCTCTCGCCCAGACCGGCCATCAGGCCCGATTTGGTGAAAACCCCCGGAGCAAGGCTTCTGGCCCGCTCCAGCAGCGACAAGGAATGCGCATAGCGGCTCCCTCGCCGGATCGTCCGGTAGAGGCGGGGAACAGTCTCCAGATTGTGATTGAAGACATCAGGCCGGGCGGCCAGAAGTTTCTCCAGCGCACCCGATTTGTTGCGGAAATCAGGGGTCAGCGCCTCAATCGTCGTGCCGGGGGCCGCCGCCCGGATCGCCCGCAAGACGCAGGCAAAATGCTCCGCGCCGCCGTCGGCCAGGTCATCCCGGTCAACCGAGGTAATAACAACATGAGACAGGCCCATTTCGGCCACCGCCGCCCCGGCGCGGGCCGGTTCGCCGGGGTCGAGAGGCCCCGGCCTGCCCGTCCGCACATTGCAGAACGCACAGGCCCGCGTGCAAATCTCCCCCATGATCATCAGGGTCGCATGGGACTTCGCCCAGCACTCGCCGATATTGGGGCAGGCCGCCTCCTCACAGACCGTCGCCAGACCCCGGCGGCGCACAATCGCCTTCGTGCGCGCATAGCCGGGGCCGCCGGGAATGCGAACCTTAAGCCAGCGCGGCAACCGAGGGCCGGGCCTCCGGCGCAAAACATCTTCTTGTGGGGGCGCCTCCATCACCATTCCCTGTCGGCAACCAGACCCGGACCGGCATAGCAGGCCTCGCCGCCCAGCATCTCCTCGATCCGGATCAGGCGATTATACTTCGCCGTCCGCTCGGAACGCGAGAGCGAACCGGTCTTGATCAGACCGCAATTATGCGCAACCGCCAGATCGGCAATGGTCGCATCCTCGGTCTCCCCCGACCGGTGCGAGACGATCACCGCAAAACCCGCCGTCTTCGCCTGCTCAATTACGTCGCAGGCCTCGGTCAGGGTTCCGATCTGATTGGGCTTGACCAGAATCGCATTCGCCGCCTTCCCGCCGATCCCCCGCGCCAGACGCTCGGTATTGGTCGCAAAGAGATCGTCGCCGACCAGCTTGATCCGGTCTCCCAGCTTCTCCGTCAGCAATTGCCAGCCCTGCCAGTCGTCCTCGGCCATGCCGTCCTCGATGGAAAAGAGCGGATAGGCCCCGGCAATCTCCTCCAGATAAGCGGCCATGCCTTCCCGGTCGAGCGCCTTCGCCCCGCGCAGGTGATAGCGCTCCTCACGAAACAGCTCGGAAGCCGCCACATCCAGTGCAAGAAAGACATCCCGCCCCGGTTTGAAGCCCGCAGATTCAATCGCCTTCATCAGGCAGTCCAGCGCCTCCCGGCCCGTGGTAAGGTCCGGGGCGAAGCCGCCCTCGTCGCCGACATTGACGCTCTGGCCCCGGCTCCGCAGCTCCGCCTTCAGCGCATGAAACGTCTCGGCCCCCATCCGCAGCGCCTCGGAAAACGACGAAGCCCCCGCAGGCGCAATCATGAACTCCTGCACATCCAGACGATTGTCGGCATGAGCGCCGCCATTGATCACATTCATCAGGGGCATCGGCAAAACCCGCGCCCCCGCCCCGCCCAGATAGCGGAAAAGCGGCAGACCCTGCGCCCGCGCCGCCGCATGGGCCGCCGCCAGCGAAACACCCAAAATCGCGTTCGCCCCCAGGCGGGATTTGTCCGGACTGCCGTCAAGATCAATCATCATCGCGTCAATATGGCGCTGGCGGGAAACCTCAATCCCGCAGAGGGCCTCAAAGATTTCGCCCTCGACCGCCTCGACCGCCTTCAGCAAACCCTTGCCGCCGTAGCGGGCGGGGTCGCGGTCGCGCTTTTCCAGCGCCTCGTGGCGGCCAGTCGAAGCGCCCGAAGGCACCGCCGCATAGGCGCAAACCCCCTTCCCTCCCGCGCCCTCCAGCTGCACCTCAACCTCCAGCGCCGGATTGCCCCGGCTGTCGAGAATCTCGCGCCCGGTTATTGCGGCAATCGCGCTCATTGCCTCTCCTGTCCGGCAGGATAACTCTTGGCCAGTCTGTCGAAATCTACCAGTTCCCGGACGATTCCTTCCAGATCGCACAGGCGGATCATATTCGGCCCGTCGGAGGGGGCGCTGTCGGGGTCCTGATGGGTCTCCATGAAGACCGCCGCCACCCCGACCGCCGCCGCCGCGCGGGCCAGAACCGGCGCCATCGCGCGATTGCCGCCGGACGCGCCGCCCCGGCCCCCCGGCTCCTGCACGGCATGGGTCGCATCAAAGACCACCGGACAGCCCGTCCGGCGCAAAACCGGCAGCGCCTGCATGTCGCAGACAAGGCGGTTGTAGCCAAAGGAGACCCCGCGCTCGGTCAGCAGAATATCGCGCGCCCCGGCGTGAAGCAGTTTGCCGACCACATGCTGCATGTCCCAGGGAGCCAGAAACTGCCCCTTCTTTACGTTGACCGGCTTTCCGGTCCGGGCGGCGGCTTCAAGCAGATCGGTCTGGCGGCAGAGGAAGGCCGGAATCTGAAGAATATCGACATGTCCGGCGGCGCGGGCGCATTGTTCAGGGGCGTGGACGTCGGTCAGGACGGGCAGGCCGGTGGTCTGGCGCAATTCGTCGAAGATGGGAAGGGCCTGCTCCAGTCCGATGCCGCGCGGCGAGCGGCTGCCGGTGCGGTTGGCCTTGTCGAAGGAGGTTTTGTAGACGAGGCCGATATTCAGGCGGTCGGCGATTTCCTTCAGGGCGGAGGCCATTTCGAGCGCGTGGGCGCGGCTCTCCAGGGCGCAGGGCCCGGCGATCACGGCCAGCGGCGCGTCGTTGGCGAAGCGGACGCTTCCGGCCCGGACTTCATGATGCGGGGCGGGCGGCCGGGTCATCAGACGAGGCGGCTCTGGGCGAGCGCCGCTTCGATGAAGGAGGCGAAGAGCGGATGCGGCGCGAAAGGCCGCGATTGCAGCTCCGGATGAAACTGAACGCCGATGAACCACGGATGGCCCGGAATCTCAAAGGTCTCGGGCAGGAGGCCGTCGGGCGAGCGCCCGGAGAAGGCCGCGCCGCGCCGCTCAAGGGCGGGGCAATAGCCGGCATTGACCTCGTAGCGGTGGCGGTGGCGCTCGGAGACGCGCGCGCAGCGATAGATCTGCGCAATGCGGCTGCCCGGCGACAGCGCGGCCTCGTAGACCCCCAGACGCATAGTGCCGCCCAGCGGACTGTTGTGAGCGCGGCGGGTCATCTCGCCGTCTTTCATCCATTCGGTCATCAGGCCGATGACCGGCTCTTCGGCGGGTCCGAATTCGGTGGAGTTGGCTCCGGCGATCCCGGCCATATTGCGCGCCGCCTCGATCACCGCCATCTGCATTCCGAAGCAGATGCCGAAAAAGGGCACCCGCTTTTCGCGGGCGAAGCGGGCGGCGATGATCTTGCCCTCGGCCCCGCGCTGTCCGAAGCCGCCGGGCAGCAAAATGCCGTGCATATTCTCCAGCAGGCGGCCCGGCTCGCCGCTCTCAAAATCTTCCGAGTCGAGCCAGCCGACCCGGACCCGGACCCGGTTGGCGATTCCTCCGTGGGTCAGCGCCTCGGCCACCGACTTGTAGGAATCCTGCAGGCCGACATATTTGCCGATCACGGCGATGTTAACCTCGCCTTCGGGCCTGCGGATGTGATTGACGATCTCCCGCCATTTTCCGAGTTTGGCCTTTGGCGGTTTTTCTATCCCCAGACATTTGAGCACCTCGGAGTCCAGCCCGGCCTCGTGGTAGCGGAGGGGGGCCTCGTAGATGGTCTCGACGTCTCCGGCGCTGATCACGCCGCTCTCCGGGACATTGCAGAAGAGGGCGATCTTGCCCCGCTCCGCCGAGGAAATGGGCCGGTCCGAGCGGCACAGAAGAATGTCGGGCTGAATGCCGATGGAACGCAACTCCTTGACCGAATGCTGGGTCGGCTTGGTCTTGCGTTCGCCGGTGGCGGCGATGTGGGGGACGAGCGTCAGGTGGACGAAGACCGCCCGCCCGCGCATTTCGTTGCCCATCTGGCGTATGGCCTCGAAGAAGGGCAGGCCCTCGATGTCGCCGACGGTGCCGCCGATCTCGCAGAGGATGAAATCGGCCCCGCCGCTCTCGGCGGCGGCGAATTCCTTGATGGCGTTGGTCACATGGGGAATAACCTGAACCGTCTTGCCCAGATAGTCGCCGCGGCGCTCGCGGGCGAGGATTTCGCCATAGATTCGTCCGGCGGTGGTGTTGTCGGCGCGGGTGCAGGCGACGCCGGTGAAGCGCTCGTAATGGCCGAGGTCGAGATCGGTCTCCGCCCCGTCGCGGGTGACATAGACCTCGCCATGCTCCTGGGGGTTCATGGTTCCGGGGTCGACGTTCAGGTAGGGGTCGAGTTTCCGCAGGCGGACGGCATAGCCGCGCGCCTGCAGGAGCGCGCCCAGTGCCGCCGTCGCCAAGCCCTTGCCCAGCGAGGAGACAACGCCGCCGGTGATGAAAATATAGCGGGTCATCGGGAGAAGACCCTAACACGCAAGAGGCAGTCCGCCCCGGCTTTTCTTTGCTTCGGGGGCGGTTGCATGAGGCCGGGCTCCGCTCAGGGCTGGGGAGGCGTGATGCCGGGGAGTATGAGGGGTGCGGCGGGCTGCTCGGTCTGGGGGAGGTCGTCGAGGATGGAGGCTGATTCGTTCTGGCGGGCGAGGAGGGTGAGGCCAATGCTGGTCAGGAAGAAGCAGATGCCGAGGAAGGCGGTGAATCGGGTAAGGAAACTGGCGGTTCCGCGCCCGGTCATGAAGCTGCCGCCGCCGCCGCCGATGCCCAGCGCGCCGCCCTCGGAGCGCTGGAGGAGCACGGCGGCGATGATCGCCAGCGCCAGCAGGAGATGAACCGCAATGAGGAGTGTCGTCATGGAGAAAGTTCTAGCCCATCAGCCCACGCCGGGCAAGCCGTCAGGCAAGCCGTCAGGCGAGCCTGTGGCCGGGAGCCGTTAGCAGGCCGCCCGGCTTGCGGGGGCCGGTTTGGGAGGCCTATATGAGAATTGAAATGGGGACCGCTCCGAGATTCAAGAAGCGCGCCGGGGATTTTTCGCCTCTTGCCGGTTTGGCTCCGGGCCGGAGGCTGCTGGGCCTCGATCACGGGGCGCGGCGAATCGGAATTGCCGTCTCCGACCCGGCACGCCGCATTGCTCTGCCTGTCAGAGTTCTGGTCCGAACCCGCCTCGCCGCCGATCTCGACGCCCTGCGCCGCCTCGCCGCCGAATATCGGGCCGGGGCAATCGTTCTCGGCCTGCCCCTGCGGATGGACGGGAGCGAAGGACGCCGCGCCCAGGCGGTCCGCAGCTTCGCCCGCGACCTCGAAGGGGCGCTCGGCAACCAACCCGGCCCGCCCCTCGTCTTATGGGACGAGCGGCTCTCGACCAAAGCCGCCGAACAGATGCACCGGCAGGCGCAGCTCCCCAAACCCAAATCCGCCGCACAGGCCGGGTTTGACGACCTCGCCGCCGTTCATATTCTTCAAGGCGCGCTCGACCGGCTGGCGCAGCCGTCCGGCGCAACCGGCTGATCTTTCGTTCGAGGTCGCGCCACAGAGGGGCGGTGAGGGCGATGAAATGCCGCCTTGTCAAAGGGGCGGGCGGGCCGATACAATGCGCCTTTGATGAAGCCGCCCTCCGACGCGCCCCTCGCCTTCCCGCGCCATCTGCTGGCGGCGCGAACCCTCCCCCTTTCCGGCATCGAAAAAATCCTCGCCCGCGCCGAGCGCCACGCCGAAGCCGCGCGCAAAAACCCCAAAGCCCGCGACAGACCCCTCGCAGGCCGCACCGTCATCAACCTCTTCTTCGAAACCTCGACCCGAACCCAGGTCTCCTTCGACCTCGCCGCCAAGCGCCTCGGCGCCGACGTCGTCGCCATGCACAGCGAGGCCAGCTCCATCAAAAAAGGCGAATCCCTCATCGACACCGCCATGACCCTCAACGCCATGCGCCCCGACATCCTCGTCATTCGGCACAATCAGCCCGGCGCCGTCCAGCTCCTCGCCCGCAAAGTCGACTGCGCCGTCGTCAACGCCGGAGACGGCGCGCATGAACATCCAACTCAGGCCCTGCTCGACGCCCTCACCATCCGCCGGCGCAAAGGCAATATCAAAGGCCTCAAAATCGCCATCTGCGGCGACATCCTCCACAGCCGGGTCGCGCGCTCAAATATCTGGCTCCTGAAAACAATGGGCGCGCAACTGCGCCTGATCGCACCCTCAACCCTCACCCCCCCCAACGCCCGCGAAGCCTTCGGCGTCGAGGTCTTCCACGACATCGACGAGGGCCTGCGCGACTGCTCCATCGTCATGATGCTCCGCCTCCAGCAGGAGCGGATGCAGGGCAGTTTCGCCGCCTCCGAGCGCGACTACTTCACCCGCATGGGCCTCACCTATGAGCGCCTCGAACGCGCCCGCCCCGGCGCGCTCGTCATGCACCCCGGACCCATGAACCGCATGGTCGAGATAGACGGCGCGCTCGCCGACGACCTCGACCGCAGCCTGATCCGCGAGCAGGTCGAAACCGGCGTCGCCGTGCGCATGGCGGTCCTCGAATTGCTGGAGGCCGCCCGGTGAGCCTCCTGCTCCGCAACGCCCGCCTCCCCGATGGCGAAAAACCCGCCGATCTCCTGATCCAAAACGGCAAAATCAAGGCGCTGGGGCCGCAACTCAAACCCCCGCCCGGCGCGGCGCAAATCGACTGCCAAAACCATCTCCTCTGCCCGGGACTGATCGACGCCTGCGTTTGGCGCAGGGCTGAAAACGCCTTCGTCGGAGGCATTTGCCGGGTGATCTTCATGCCTTCCGCCAGCCACCCGGAAATGGATCTCCTCTGGCTTGAAGAGGCGGGCGGAAAAGATATCCGAATCGGTTCAGCCATCCATCTCACCGAGGCTCTGGCCGGGAAGAAACTCGCCAACCTCGCCTCCCTCTGGAAGAAAAAGGAGGTCTTCGCCTTCTCAAACGGGGCCAACCCCGTCGCTGATGCGCAGGTGATGGCGCGGGCCATGCGCTGGGCCGCCGATCTCGGCGCGCCGGTCATGCACCAGCCCGAAGACCCCGCCCTGGCCGCCGCAGGCGTGATGAATGAAGGCGCGCTCTCCGCTCAACTGGGCCTGCCCGGAATTCCCTGGCAGGCGGAGACGATTATGGTCGAGCGCGACTTGCGCCTCGCCCAAATGACCGGCGCGAAACTTCACTTTCAGCAGCTATCGAGCCGCCACTCTCTTGAACCGGTCAAACGGGCGAAAGATCAAGGGTTGCCGGTAAGTTGCGGCGTTTCGATAAACCATCTTCTTCTTGATGAAAGTCATATTGAGGAGATGGGGGGGTTTCGCACGTTTCTCAAAGTTTCGCCCCCTCTGCGCACACAGGAAGACCGCGAGGCGCTGGTCGAGGCGGTCGCCGAGGGGGTGATCGATGTGATCGTATCCGGCCACATGCCTCAAAATGAGGAGAGCAAGCGGTTGCCTTTCGGCGAGTCGGCTTTCGGCAGCGCCGGGGTCGAGACGCTGCTGCCCGCCGCGCTGACCCTGGCGGCGCAGGGCAAAATCCCCCTCCCCCGCCTGATTGATGCGATGACCCGCGCCCCGGCGGAAATTCTGGATCTGGAGGGAGGCCGTCTGGAGGCGGGCGCTCCTGCCGATCTGGCTTTGTGCGACATGGCGCAGGCGCAGGATTTCGATCTCTCCGAATTGCGCTCCAGCGCCAAAAACGCCGCCCTCGACGGAAGAACCTTGCAAGGGCGTGTCCTCAAGACCATCATCGGCGGCAGGATCGTTTTCGAACGGGAGTTTTGATGCCCGATCCAATCAGCTGGAGTCTGGCCCTGCCCTATCTTCTCACCGCGCTGGCCGGGGGATATGCGCTTGGTTCAATCCCTTTCGGGCTGCTCTTCGCCCGCCTGTCGGGATCCGGCGATCTGCGCCGGATCGGCTCCGGCAATATCGGCACGACCAATGCTTTGCGCGCCGGAGGCGTGAAACTCGCCGCCGCCACCCTCCTCGCCGACGCCGCCAAAGGGACGATTGCCGTCCTCCTCGCCGCTAATTACGGCCCTGACCTGGCCGTTGCCGCCGGGGCCGGGGCGTTTCTGGGCCATCTTTTCCCGCTCTGGCTGCAATTTCGCGGGGGGAAAGGCTCGGCGACCATGCTGGGCGTCCTCCTCGGCCTGTTCTGGCCGCTTGCTCTGATCTATGCGCTCGCCTATCTGCTCGCCGCGCTTGTCACGCGCTATTCCTCAATCGCCTCGCTCGCCGCCGCCGCCGCCGCGCCGCCTGTCGCCATCTGGTTCGGCGAATGGCAAATCGCCGAACTCGCCGCCTTTTTCGCCGTCCTGATGTTCATCAGGCACCACGCCAATATCCGCCGTCTCCTGTCCGGGCAGGAGCCTCGAATCGGTCAAAAATCATGAGCCCGCCGATCAGCGACGCTGAAAAAATTCACCGCCTGCGCCTGATCCGCAGCGACAATGTCGGGCCGCTTACGTTCTACGCCCTGCTCGACCGCTTCGGCTCCGCCGACCGCGCACTGGAAGCCCTGCCCGATCTGGCCTTGCGCGGCGGATCGCGGCGGCGCATCCGCCTGTGTTCGGTCGCGCGGGCCGAGGCCGAATTCGACGCGCTCACCGAAATGGGCGGAACTTTCCTCTTTCATGACCAGCCGGGATACCCTGCCCTCCTCGCCAAAATCGAAGACGCACCCCCGGTTCTGGCCGTTCTGGGCCACCCCCATATCCTGGAGCAGACCTGCGTGGCCGTCGTCGGCACCCGCGCCGCTTCCGCCGCAGGCCGGGCCATGGCCGAACAGCTCGCCCGCGAACTCTCCCGCGACAAATGCATCATCGTCTCCGGCATGGCGCGGGGCATAGATTCCGCCGCCCACCGGGCCGCGCTCGAAGGCGGAACCTGCGCCGTCCTCGCCGGGGGCGCCGATTTCGTCTATCCCCCCGAAAACGCCGAACTCTATGAAGAGATCAAACTGACCGGCTGCATCGTCAGCGAAATGCCTCTGGGCTTCTCCCCGCAGGGGCGGCACTTCCCCCGCCGCAACCGAATCTCCTCCGGCCTGTCGCTGGCGACGCTGGTGGTCGAGGCCCCCCGCCGCTCCGGCGCGATGATCACCGCCCGCCTCGCGCTGGAACAGGGCCGAATCGTCGGCGCCGTCCCCGGCTCCCCCGCCGACCCCCGAAGCCACGGCGTCAATCTCCTCCTGAGCCAGGGAGCCGTTCTGGTCCAGAACGCCGCCGATCTCATGCGCGAGATCGCACCCCTGATCGACAGGCCGGTCCGGGAAATCCCGCCCCCCCTCATGCCCGCGGCAGAACGCCCCGCTCCCGAAATCAGCTCCGATATGCGGGCCAAAGTTCTGGAAAGCCTCGGCCCCGTCTCCACCACCGTCGACGAGGTCATCCAGCAGACCGGCCTGTCCACCGCCGTGGTCCAGAATATCATCCTGGAACTCAACCTCGCCGGGCGGGTCCAATTTGAAATCGGCCAGCGCGTCAGCCTCGCCCCGGCGTGACCCGCCCGAATTGACACCGGCCCCAAGCCGGGCCATTGTCCGGCGCGAATCTCTCCCCCCTGCTCTTCCCTTCCCCCCTCCCCCACCCTCCGGCCACAGACCGCATGCAGAACGTCGTTGTCGTTGAATCGCCGGCCAAGGCGACCACCATCAACCGCTATCTGGGCAAGGACTATACGGTGCTCGCCTCTTACGGCCATGTCCGCGACCTGCTGGCCAAAGACGGCTCCGTCCTGCCCGATCAGGACTTCGCCATGTCATGGGAGGTCAGCGCAGACGGCGGCAAGCGCCTGAGCGCCATCGCCAAAGCGCTGAAGGGGGCCGGACGGCTTGTGCTGGCCACCGACCCCGACCGCGAGGGCGAGGCAATCGCCTGGCACGTCCTCGAAACGCTGGAGCAGAAAGGCGCGCTGGCCGGAGTCGAAATCGAGCGGGTCGCCTTCAATGCGGTCACCCGCGCCGCCGTGCTGGAGGCGATGGAGAACCCGCGCAAACTTGATCAGGAACTGGTTGACGCCTATCTCGCCCGCCGGGCGCTGGATTATCTGGTTGGCTTTAAGCTGTCGCCGGTTTTGTGGCGCAAGCTTCCGGGGGCGAAGTCGGCGGGGCGGGTTCAGTCGGTGGCGCTGCGCCTGATCTGCGAGCGCGAGAGCGAGCGCGAAGCCTTCATGCCCCGCGAATACTGGACGGTCGAGGCCGATCTGCGCCAGGACGGCCAGAGTTTCACCGCCCGGCTGGTGGAGCTGGACGGCAGGAAGCTGGACAAATTTTCGCTCGGCAACGAAGCCGCCGCCCGCCAGGCCGAAGAAGCCGTCGGGGCGGCGTCCTGGCGGGTCGCCGCCGTTGAGCGCAAGCCGGTCAGCCGCCGCCCTGCGCCGCCCTTCACCACCTCGACCCTGCAGCAGGAGGCCTCGCGCAAACTGGGCTTCGGCGCGCGGCGCACCATGCAGGCCGCTCAGCGGCTCTATGAAGGCTCGGCGCTGGACAAGGACGGCGACGGCCTGATCACTTATATGCGCACCGACGGCGTGCAGATCACCCCGGAGGCGCTGGAACGGATCCGCAAGGCCATCGGCGAGCATTTCGGCGCAGACTATCTGCCCCCCAAGCCGTGGCTCTACAAGTCGCGCGCCCGCAACGCGCAGGAAGCCCATGAGGCGATCCGCCCCACCGACCTCGCCCGTACGCCGCAGAGTCTCTCCGGCAAACTGGCAAAGGACGAAGCCCGCCTTTACGAACTGATCTGGAAGCGCGCGCTGGCCAGCCAGATGAACCCGGCCAAAATCGAGCGCACCAGCGTCGAACTGCGCGCCGGAAACGCCGAGGGCCTGGCTTTGCGGGCGACGGGGTCGCGGATCGTCTTCGACGGCTTCCTCAAACTCTACCGCGAAGACAGCGACGACCCCTCCGGCGACGAAAAAGAGCAAATCCTGCCCGGCCTCAAAACAGGACAGACGCCCGCGCTGGAGGAGGCCAGGAGCGCGCAACATTTCACCCAGCCGCCGCCGCGCTTCACCGAGGCCTCGCTGGTTCGCCGCCTTGAGGAGCTGGGGATCGGCAGGCCTTCGACCTATGCGCCGATCATCTCGCTGCTGGGCCAGCGCGGCTATGTCAACACGCTTGAGCGCAGGCTCGTGCCCGACAGCCGGGGAAGGCTGGTCACCGCCTTTCTGGAAACCTGGTTCGGGCGCTACGTCGAATATGACTTCAGCGCCTCGCTGGAGGAGGAACTGGACAAAATCTCCGCCGGGAAAATCGCCTGGCGCAAGGTTCTGGCCGATTTCTGGCGCGGCTTTTCCGGGAATGTCGCGGAGACCGCCGAATTGCGGGTCACCGAAGTTCTCGACCGGCTGAATGAGGCGCTTGCGCCCTTCGCCTTTCCGCCGCCGGAAGACGGCGGCGACCCCCGCGCCTGTTCAAGCTGCGCCGAGGGCCGGTTGAGCATCAAGACCGGGCGATATGGAGCCTTTGTCGGCTGCTCGAATTATCCGGCCTGCCGCTTCACCCGGCCTCTGTCGGGCGAAAGTCCGCAGGGGGCAGCCGAGGAGCGCGTCATCGGCAAGGACGAGAACGGCGTGGACCTTCTGCTCAAGACCGGGCGCTTCGGCCCCTATGTCGAGCGCGCGGGCGCGGAGGGGGAAAAGCCCCGGCGGGTTTCGCTCCCCAAGGGCTTCGATCCCGGCGCGCTTGATCTGGAGAAGGCGCGCTTCCTGATCTCGCTTCCGCGCGAGATCGGCAAGCACCCGGAGACCCGCAAGGCGATCCGGGCCGGGATTGGGCGCTTCGGCCCTTATGT
The DNA here is from genome assembly GCA_965204775.1 of Alphaproteobacteria bacterium. Classification (GTDB taxonomy): domain Bacteria; phylum Pseudomonadota; class Alphaproteobacteria; order JAPOUT01; genus CBDBFH01. The sequence continues at coordinate 51,029 of CBDBFH010000008.1, read as the reverse complement.
CGTCCATGACGGCATTTATGCCGGTCTGGGCGGCGGCGAGGATCTGTTCGAGATTGGCCTGAACCGGGCGGTGTCGCTTCTGGCCGAGAAGAAAGCGAAGGGCAGGCGCAAAAAGGCGGGCGGCAGGAAAACCGGGCCCTCCCGGAGGAGACGCGCCTCGTGAAGCGAACGCGCCGCCTTCCGGCGGGGCAAAGGCCGCGCGCGGTGGAAGTCGTCACGCTGGAGCGCGATCTGGGCGGCGGCCTGCTTCTGGCCCGGCGGATGCGCGAGCGCCGGGCGGTTCGGGTTCGGATCGCCCAGGCGGGCAAATCCGCCCGCGCCGGGGAGCGGATTCTGGCCCGCCTCACCCTCGCCCCGGAGGACGGCGGGGAGCCGACCTTATATGAGGCGCGAATTCTCCATGTCATCGGGTCGGGACGGCGCGAGGCCGGGGCGAAGCGGCGCTTCCTCGCCGTCGTCGAAAAGAACGGCAGGACCCGCCTGACCCCCACCGACCGGCGCGCAAGGCGCAGTTTCTTTCTTGACGCGAAGACCGCCGCGCCGCCGGGCGCGCTGGTTATGGCCGAGAGGCTGGCCGGAGAGCGCGCCCGGATCGGCGAGATTCTGGAGAAGTCCTGCTTTCCGCACAAACTGGGCCTTATCGCGGCTCATTCTCATGGCCTGCGCATGGATTTCCCCGCCCCCGCCCTGAAAGAGGCCGGACAGGCTAAAGCCTTTCCCGGAGAGGGGCACGATTATGAAGACCTGACCGGCCTGCCCTTCGTGACCATCGATCCGGAGGACGCCCGCGATCATGACGACGCCGTCTGGGCGGCGTCCGGCCCGCAGGACGGCTTTGAGATCCGGGTTGCGATTGCCGATGTCGCTCATTACGTGCCGCCGGGATCGGCGCTTGATGAGGAAGCGCGCCTGCGGGGCAACTCGACCTATCTGGCCGGGCATGTTTTGCCGATGCTCCCGGAAAAACTTTCCAATGATTTATGTTCGCTGCGGGCCGGAGCGGTCCGGCCCTGTCTGGTCGCGCATATGGAGTTCGACCGCAACGGCCGCAAGCGTTCTCACCGCATAGGCCGCGCGCTTATCCGCCCGGCGGCCAATCTGACCTATGAGGAGATGCAGGAGGCCCTGGAGGGCCGCGCTCTTCGCCGCCGGGACGGGCCGGGCCGGGAGGTTCTGGAGTCTTTGGGCGCGGGTTTCGCGGCCCTGATGATCGCGCGCGAGGCCCGCGAGCCGCTCGCCCTGATTTCCTCCGAGCGCCGGGTCGTCTTCTCCCCTTCCGGCGAGGTGGAGATCGAGAAGAGCTTTCAGATCGAGGCCCATCGCCTGATCGAGGAGTTCATGATTCAGGCCAATGTCGCCGCCGCCGAGACGCTGCAGCAGCACGGGGCCGCCGGAATCTACCGAATCCACGCTCTGCCCCCCGCCGACAAGCTGGAGACGCTCTCCGCCTATCTCGCGCCCCTCAACCTGAAAGCGCCGAAAGACCCGGGCCGGGCCGCCGCTTTCAACCGCCTTCTGGCCAAAGGCGAAGAGATGGGGGCGGGCGCGCTGGTCAGCAACGCCGTCCTGCGCTCCCAGTCGCAGGCCGAATACAGCGCACAGACCCGAGGCCATTTCGGCCTCAATCTGCCGCTCTATACCCATTTCACCTCGCCGATCCGGCGCTATGCCGATCTTCTCGTTCACCGGGCGCTGATCGCCTGCCTCAAACTGCCCGGCGCGGGCGGAGAGCGCCTCCGCCTTGCGGAACTCGGCGAGATCGCCCGCCACATCTCCGGAACCGAGCGCCTCTCCCAATACGCCGAATACGACACCCTCGACCGCTATGCCGCCGTCGTCATGGCCGAACATCTGGGCGAGACCTTCTCCACCCGCCTCGCCGGGGCCAGCCGGGCCGGGGCCTTCGTCGAGGTCGGCGAGACCGGCGCCGAGGGCCTGATCCCCTTCTCCAGACTGGGCCGGGAGCGCTTCCGCCTCGACCCCAGGCGCCTCACCCTCACCGGACAAGACAGCAAAACCCGCCTCCATCCCGGCATCGAAATACAGGCCAGACTGGAAGAAGTCTCATGGATCACCGGCGCATTGCGCCTGTCCCGGCTGGAGGAGTGATGAGCAGTTTCGTCCCCGCCGCCGATCATCCCTCCCTCGCGCCGGGCCTGCGCCGCCGGGGCCTGATCGTCGCCATCAGCTGCCTCGCCGTCATGGCGCTGGCCATCGGCGCAATGCTCCCCCTGCTCTCCATCACTATGGAGCGCATGGGCGTCCCCGGCTGGCTGATCGGCACCATCTCGGCCATGCCCTTCATCACCGGCATCGCCGTCTGGCCCTTTCTGCCCGCCCTCCTGCGCCGCGTCCCCGCCCCGCCGCTCCTCGCCGCCTGCGCTCTGACCACCGCTTTTTGCGTCATCGCGCACTGGATCTGGTTCGATATCGGCGTCTGGTTCGTCCTGCGCGCGGTCAGCGGCGTGGCTATGGCCGTCGTCTTCACGACCGGAGAGGCCTGGGTCAACCAGTTCGCCAGCGACCGGCGGCGGGGCCGCATCGTCGCCCTCTATATCGTCAGCGCCAATGTCGGGCTGGCCTGCGGCTCGCTCCTGATCTCGCTGACCGGAACCACCGGCCTCCTCCCCTTCGCGGTCATCGCGCTGATCTTCACTGCCGGGGCGCTCCCCCTCGCCGGAGGCGGGCGGCTCCCCGGCCTCTTCGACCATCCCCTCGACCGAAGCCTCGCCGCCTTCCTCTTCGCCGCCCCCCTCATCACCCTCGCCGCGCTGATCTATGGCGCAATGGAAACCCTCCTCTTCAACCTCTTCTCGGTCTACGGCCTGCGCACCGGCCTCGAAGACGAAGCCGCCGCCGCCCTGATCGCCGCCTTCTCCGCCGGCGTGATCCTCTGCCAACTCCCCGTCGGCTGGCTCGCCGACCACATGAACCGCATCGCCCTCCTGATCGCCTGCGCCTGCCTGGCCGGCCTCTCCGTCGCCCTCATGCCGCTCATCGCCGGATCGCCCGTCCTGCTCTTCGCCGCAACCTTCTCCTTCGGGGCCACCGCCGCCGGAATCTACACCCTCGCCATGGTCCTCGCCGCCCAGCGCTTCCAGGCCGCCAACCTCGCCGCCATGAACACCGTCATTGTCCTGTGCTACAACATCGGCAGCCTCGTCAGCCTCCCCGCCGGAGGCTGGGCCATCGACTTCTGGAACCCCCACGGCCTCCCGGCCTTCGTCGCCCTCCTCGCCGCCCTCCTCGCCGCCGCCGCTCTGGCCTTCCTCGCCCGCCGCCGCGGTTGACAGCCTCCCCCCTCCCCGCGCTAGCATAAGGGAGAAAGCGCGAAGGAGTTCGGGCGTCACATGGCCAAGCCGTCGAACATCAAAGTCAAACTGGAAAGCACCGCGGGCACCGGCTTCTTTTATGTGACCAAAAAGAACACCAAGCCCAAGCCCGGCAAGGCCATTGTCAAGCTGGCGATGAAAAAATATGATCCCCTCGCCCGCAAGCATGTCGAATTCCGCGAGGGGAAAATCAAATAGGCCGCCCGGCCTGCAAACAAGGAGGGACCCACATGTCCGTCGCTGAAGACACAACCATCTCACCCGCCGAGGCCTGCCGCGCGCAGGCGGCGAAACTGAACATCGAGGCGCGCGCCTTTATCGGAGGCGATCATGCCGAAGCGGCCTCGGGCAAGACCTTCGACTGCATCAGCCCGATTGACGGCAAAGTGGTCGCGCAGGTCTCCTCCTGCGGCGCGGAAGACGCCGACCGCGCCGTGGCGGCGGCGCGCAAGGCCTTCGAGGCCGGGAGCTGGTCGCGCAAGGCCCCGAAGGAGCGCAAGGCGGTTCTCCTGCGCCTCGCCGAACTGATCGAGAAGAACTCCAGCGAACTCGCCCTGCTTGAGACCCTCGACATGGGCAAGCCCATCGGCTTTTCGCGGCGGGTGGACATCCCTTCGGTGGTGCAGTGCGTGCGCTGGTACGCCGAGGCGGTGGACAAGGTCTATGATGAGATCGCCCCCTCCGACGGCAGATCGGTGGCGATGATCACCCGCGAGCCGATGGGCGTGGTGGCGGCGGTCGTGCCGTGGAATTTCCCGCTGCTGATGGCCTCGTGGAAATTCGCACCGGCGCTGGCCGCCGGGAACAGCGTGATCCTCAAGCCCGCCGAGCAGTCGCCTCTGACCGCGTTGCGGGTTGCGGGGCTGGCGGCGGAGGCCGGGATTCCGGAGGGCGTCTTTCAGGTTCTGCCCGGCTTCGGCGAGACCGCCGGGCAGGCGCTGGGCCGGCATATGGATGTCGATATGGTCGCTTTCACCGGCTCGACCGAGGTTGGGAAATTCTTCCTGCGCTATTCAGGCGAGTCGAACATGAAGCATGTCAGCCTCGAATGCGGCGGCAAGACGCCGAATCTCGTCTTCAACGACGCCGCCAATCTGGATGCGGCGGCGCAGGGCGCGGCGATGGGGGTGTTTTTCAACTCCGGGCAGGTGTGTCTGGCGACCACCCGTCTGCTGGTTCAGCAGGACATCCATGACGCCTTCCTGGACAAGGTCAAGGCGATTGGGCAGGCGATGCAGCCGGGCGATCCCTTTGACCCGAATACCTTCATGGGTTCGATGGTGGACGAGACCCAGTTGAAGCGGGTCGCGTCCTACATTGAGGCCGGGCAAAAAGAGGGCGCGAAGATGGTGATGGGCGGCAGCCCCGCCCGCGCCGAAACCGGCGGCTTCTACATGGAGCCGACGATCTTCGACCGGGTGGACAACCGGATGAAGATCGCCCAGGAGGAGATTTTCGGCCCGGTTCTTTCAACCATCCCCTTCAAGAACGAGGAGGATGCGCTGAAGATCGCCAATGACTCGATGTATGGGCTTCAGGCGGCGCTGTGGACGAATGATCTCAACCGCGCCTTCCGGATTTCCCGCGCCTTGAGGGCGGGGACGGTCACGGTGAATGACGTCAATGGCGGCGACATCACGGTGCCGTTCGGCGGCTACAAGCAGTCGGGGATCGGGCGCGACAAGTCGCTCCACGCGCTGGAGAAATACACCGAGACCAAAACGACCTATATCGTCACCGCATAATTGCGGCCCCCGGGGGCGCGAGCAGCTCCCAGAGCGGCGGCAGCCGGGCCGCCAGGCCGAACAGCACGGCGGTGATCAGAACCGCTATGCCTGCGGCATAAAATCCTTTGCGGACAAGGCCGGGATTGACCGGGGCGCTTGCCGGGGTTCCCGGCTCGACCGGCCCGGCCTCCTCCTGCGAGCGAATCCCGACCGGCAGCAGCGCCAAAAACGCCACCCACCAGACCAGAACAAAAACCCCCGCCGTCAGAATGACCTGCTCCATCGCCGGAAAGGTCAAACCTGCTCCAGTTCGATCAGCGTGCCGCAGAAGTCTTTCGGGTGCAGAAAGATCACCGGCTTGCCATGCGCGCCGATGGACGGCTTGCCGCTGCCGGTGATCTGCGCCCCAGCCGCGCGCATCTTCTCGCAGGCCGCATGAATGTCCTCAACCTCGCAGCAGACATGGTGCATCCCGCCCTTCGGATTGCGGGCCAGAAATCCCGCAATCGGCGAGTTCTCCCCCAAAGGCGTGATCAGCTCGATCTTGGCGTTCGGCATCTCGACAAAGACCGTCGTCACCCCCTGATCCGGCAGGGGAACCGGCGCGGAGACCTTCGCCCCCAGCACATCCCGGTAGACCGCCGCCGCCGCCTCAAGGTCAGGCACCGCAATCGCAACATGATTCAGCCGTCCAATCATCTTTGCCTCCGCTTCGCTTGCCGGAAAGGCATCCTATCACGCAGGGCCGGACTCCGCATAGAGCCGGCACACATGCACATGCACGCCGGGCCGCTTGCCCCAATACGCCTGCAGCGCATTGCGCAGGCGAAGGCGCACCCGCTGCTCAATGCGCTCGTCGCTGCGCAGCTCGGCGGGCGAAAGGCGCTGGAGCGCCTCTTCGGCGGCGTCCAGCGCATGGGCCTTCAGCGAGCCGCCATTGCCGTCATGCGCGGGCAGCCCGCTCGCCGACAGCCGAATCGGCGCGCACAATTCGCCCGACTCGTCCAGCGCAATCGAAACCGAAACGATCCCGCCGCGCGACAATCGCAGCCGCTCGCGCAGCGGACTCCGCGGCCCCGCCGGGGTCAGCAGATCGCCGTCCAGATAGGCCCGCCCATGCGGCGCCTCGCCGACAATCTTCGCCGGCCCCGGCGCAAGGCGCACAATCGAGCCGTTGGGGGTGATCAAACTCTGCGGTATCTGAAGCTCGCGCGCAAACGCCGCATGTTCGGCAAGATGGCGGTATTCGCCATGAACCGGAATCGCCAGTTCCGGACGCACCCAGCCATACATCCGCGCCAGTTCATCGCGGCACGGATGGCCTGATACATGAATGTCCGGCCTCTGCCGCGACGTCAAAACCCGCGCGCCCCGCCGCGCCAGCGCATTGTGCAGACCGGCAATCGCCTCCTCATTGCCCGGTATCTCCCGCGAGGAGAAAATCACCGTATCGCCCTTCCCGACCCGCACCGGATCATAGGAGCCGTCGGCGATCCGCCGCAGGGCCGCGCGCGGCTCGCCCTGGCTGCCCGTGCACAAAAACGCCGCCTGCTCCGGAGGCAGGCGCATCGCCTCGCCCTCATCCAGAAACGCCGGACAGCCGGAGAGCAGGCCAACCTCGCGCGCGATCTCCGCCATCCGCCGCATCGAACGGCCCGCCAGCGCCGTCCGACGCCCCGCCGCATGCGCCGCATGCGCAACCGTCTCAAGGCGCGCAACATTCGAGGCAAAGCCGGTCACAAATACCCGGCCCTTCGCGCCCGCAATCTCCTCTTCCAGGGCCTTGCGCACATCCGCCTCGGAGCCCGCCTCCCCCGGCTCAAAAACATTCGTCGAGTCGCAGACCATCGCCAAAACGCCCGCGTCGCCCAGCGCCGCCAGCTTCTCCGCCTCGACCGGCCTGCCGATCAGGGGATCCGGATCAATCTTCCAGTCGCCGGTATGCAAAATCGTCCCCAGTTCCGTGCGGATAACCAGCGCGTTCGGCTCCGGAATCGAATGAGTCAGCGCCAGAAGCTCAATGTCAAAGGGTGACAGGTCAATATGCCCCCCCAGCGGAACAACATGAACCGGAACCTCCTCGCGCAAACCCGCTTCATCCAGTTTGCGCGCAATCAGCGCCGCCGTGAACGGCGTCGCATAGACCGGCGCGCGCGCGCGCGGCCATAAATGCGCCAGCGCGCCGATATGGTCTTCATGGCCGTGGGTCAGGACAATCCCCAGAAGATCATCCCGCCGCTCCTCCAGAAAGCGGGTTTCGGCCATAATCAGCTCAATCCCCGGGGTCGCGTCACCGCCGAAGGTGACCCCCATGTCAACCGCAATCCAGCGCGTGCGCCCCTTCTCCTCATAGCCATAGAGGTTCAGATTCATGCCGATCTCCCCGGCCCCCCCCAGAGGAACGAAAAACAGGCGCGCTTTTTTCGAACTCATCGGCCTTCCTCCGGCAAAGTGGCGGGGAAAAAGACGTCCCCGGCCAGAATGCGCCGGACCGCTCCATCCGAACCGCGCAGAAGCAATGCGCCCTGCTCGTCCAGATCCTCGAAGCGGCCCTCAAGGGTTTCGGCAGGCAGGCGCACGGCAATCTCTTCGCCCATGCCCTGCGCCCGCTCCAGCCAGAGCGCGCGGATGCGGGCAAAGCCTTCTTCCCCCCGCCAGACTTTCATCAAGGTGTCAAAGGCGCGGGCCAACTCGGCGAGCGCTTCCAGGGGAGGCGGCGGCGGCGCGCATTCGGCCAGCGCGATCGCCGGAAACGCCGCCTGCGCCGGGGCATGGGCAAGATTGATCCCGATCCCGGCGGCCAGCCATTGAACTTCGCTGCTCCCGGAATCGGACTCAAGAAGAAGACCGGCCAATTTGCGCCCGCGCAGGAGAAGATCGTTCGGCCATTTGACGGAAAGCGCACGCCACTCCTCCGGGGGCAGAAAGGCCTCGGCCAGGGAGAGGGCCGCAAGGGCGGCGACAAAAGCCAGCTGCGACGCTTCCGCCCGCGAGCAGCCGGGATTGATCAGGAGGGTCGCATGGAGATTGCCTTCCGGCGAGTCCCAGACGCGGCCCCGGCGGCCTCGGCCTTTAGTCTGGCGGCGGGCGGCGATCCAGAGGGGGCCTTGCTCTCCGGCTTCGCCCAGGCGGCGGGCGTCGTCATTGGTGCTGCCGGTCTCTTCAAGCCAGTGCAGGCGATGGCCGGGGGGCAGCGTCGGCTGGAGAGAAGAAGTCATGCGCGAAACTAGCGGGTTAGAGCTCCGGCGGCAAGCCGGGCGAAGGCGGCGACCGGCTGCGGGACCACGGCGAAGAACAAAACCAGCGCCACGGCGAGGGTCAGAAAGGCCCTTGCCCCGCCGGGAAGGTGAAATTCGGGCGTCTGGACGGGTTCGTCGAAGTAAATTCTTTTGACGATGGCCAGATAGTAATAGGCGGCGATGACGCTGGAGACGACGCCGATGATCGCGAGCCAGACCAGTCCGGCTTCGATCGCGGCGAGGAAGACGTAGAATTTGGCGAAGAACCCGGCGAGCGGCGGGATTCCGGCGAGCGAGAACATGAAGGCGGCGATGATGAAGCCGAGGAGCGGGCGGGTTCGGGCGAGTCCATCGAAGTCGGAGAGGTCCTCCAGGACGAGGCTGCCCCGCCGCAGCGAGAGCAGGGCGCAGAAGACGCCGATGACGGTGATCATATAGATGATCATATAGATGGCGAGGCTCTCGATGCCCGGCGCGCCGGCGGCGAGGCCGATCAGGGCGTAGCCCATATGTCCGATCGAGCTGTAGGCGATGAGCCGTTTGATGCTGGTCTGGCCGATGGCGGCGAAGGCGCCGAGCAGCATGGAGGCGGCGGAGAGGAAGATGATGATCTGCCGCCACTGGTCTTCGAGGCCGCCGAAGCCTTCGACGGTCAGGCGGGCGAGGAGCGACATCGCGGCGAGTTTGGGCGCGGCGGCGAGAAAGAGGACGACCGGCGCCGGCGCGCCCTGATAGACGTCGGGCGTCCACATATGGAACGGCACGGCGGAGATTTTAAAGGCCATTCCGGCGAGGATGAAGACCATGCCGACGATCACCGCCGCCGGGGCTTCGGCCCCCCCGAAATTGCCGAAGGTCAGCGAGCCGGAGAAGCCATAGACCAGCGAGCAGCCGTAAAGCAGCAGGCCGGAGGAGAGTGCGCCCAGAACGAAATATTTGAGTCCGGCCTCGCCGGCGGCGGGCAGGTCGCGGCGGAAGGTGACCAGCACATAGAGCGCAAGGCTTTGCATCTCAAGGCCCAGATAGACCGCGATCAGGTCATGGGCGGAGATCATCAGCATCATGCCCAGCGCGGCGATCAGGATCAGGACCGGATACTCGAATCTGTCGAGGCGCTCCGCGCCGCTGAAGCCGCGCGCGGTCAGCACCGCGGCGAGCGCGCCCAGCAGCGCGAAACCCTTCATCACCTGCGAGAAGGAGTCGATTACGAAACTGCCCCCAAAGAGTTCGGACGGCCCGGCGGGCGCAAGCGGCAGGGCGAGGCCGGCGAGGAGCAGGCAGAAAGCGGCGCCGGCATAGACCGCCGGAGCCGCCTCCTCCCGCCGGAGCAGAACGCCGCCGCCCAGCAGGCCCAGCAGGCCCAGCGCCAGAATCACTTCCGGCAGACAGGCGAGCAGCGTTTGAGCCAGACTCATTGCGGCTCTCCCCAGGCGGCGGAGACCGGACGGCGCGCCTGCGCCTGCTCATAGCGCTCCAATACGCTCATCACCGCCGGTTCGGTCAGGCGCAGGACCGGCGACGGATAAAGGCCGAAAATCAGCGTCAGAAGAACCAGAGGCGCAAAGACGAGCGTCTCGCGCCAATTGAGGTCGGCCAGTTTCTTGACCGCCTCGCGCTGCGGCAGGCCGAAGATCACCCGCCGGTAGAGCCAGAGCGCATAAGCCGCGCTCAGGATAATGCCGGGAACCGCCAGCAGCGCCGCCCAGGCGGCAACCTTGAAGACGCCGATCAGACTCAGGAATTCGCCGATGAAGCCGCTCGTCCCCGGCAGGCCGACATTGGCGAGGGTAAAGATCATCAAGACCAGCGCATAAACCGGCATCACCCGGACGACGCCGCCGAAGGCGGCGATGTCGCGGCTGTGCATGCGGTCATAGAGGACGCCGACGCACAGGAAGAGCGCGGCGGAAACCCAGCCATGCGAGAGCATCTGAAACATTCCGCCCTGCAAGCCCTGCGGGGTCGCCGCGAACAGGCCCAGAGTGACGAAGCCCATATGCGCAACCGAGGAATAGGCGATCAGTTTCTTGATGTCCTCCTGCGCCAGCGCGACGAGCGAGGTGTAAAGGATGGCGGTCACCGAAAGGGCAAAGATCAGGGGGGCGAAATCCGCCGAGGCGAGCGGAAACATCGGCAGCGAGAAGCGCAGAAAGCCATAGCCGCCCAGTTTCAGCAGAACCCCGGCGAGGATCACCGAGCCTGCCGTCGGCGCTTCGACATGGGCGTCCGGGAGCCAGGTGTGGACCGGCCACATCGGCAGTTTGACCGCAAAAGAGGCCAGAAAGGCAAGCCAGAGCCAGGTCTGAAGTTCCGGCGGGAAGTCATGGGAAAGCAGAACGCGAATGTCGGTTGTCCCCGCCTGCCCATAAATCGCGAGGATGGCGAGCAGCATCAAAAGCGAGCCCAGCAGCGTATAGAGAAAGAATTTGAATCCGGCATAGACCCGGTTGGCCCCGCCCCAGATCCCGATGATCAGAAACATCGGGATCAGCCCGCCCTCGAAGAAAAGATAGAAGAGAACCAGATCAAGCGCGCAAAAGACGCCGATCAGCAGCGCCTCCAGCAGAAGGAAGGCGATCATATATTCGCGCACCCGCCGGGTGATCGACGTCCAGCTGGCGAGAATGCACAAGGGAATCAGCAGGGTGGTGAGCAGGATAAGAGCGAGCGAAATGCCGTCTATGCCGACCCGGTAAGATATGCCGCCGGGGAGCCAGGCATAGGTTTCGACAAACTGGAAACCCGCCGCATCCGCATCAAAGCGCAGCAAAATCGCCAGACTGAGCAGAAAAGCGACCCCCGATGTCCACAGCGCGAGGGCGCGGGCGTTGCGGGCGGCGATGTGCTCTTCCCCCCGTATGGTGAGAATGAACGCCGCTCCGATGACCGGCAAAAGGATCAAAAGCGAAAGAACCGGCCAGCCGCTCATCAGCGCCCCCCGGAGACGAGCAGCCAGGTGACCAGCAGGGTCAGCCCGGCCAGCATGGCGAAGGCATAGTGATAGAGATAGCCGCTCTGAAAGTTGCAGGCGGCGCGGGTGAGAGCGCGCACCCGGGCGGCGAGGCCGTCGGGGCCGAGGCCGTCGATCAGGCCGCCGTCGCCCTGCTTCCAGAACAGGCGGCCCGCCGCCAGCGCCGGACGCACGAACAGGGCGTCATAGATTTCATCAAAGAACCATTTGTGGAAGAGGAAGCGGTAGATCAGGATATGAGTCCGGGCCAGGGCCGCGGCGGCGGCAGGGCGTAGCAGACAAAGCCAGAGCGCCAGGCCGAAGCCCGCCGCCGACGCTATCGCCGGGGCCAGAACGACCCAAAGCGTAGCGCCATGCAAATCTTCAAGGACGGTATTGTCCGGACGCAGGGCGAAGACGCCGCTCCAGAACCCCGCCTGCCCGCCGCCGATGAACAGATGCTGGAACGCCGCGCCCGCCGCCAGCGCGCCCACAGCAAGAATGCCCAGCGGCACGAGCATCACCGGCGGACTCTCATGCACCCCCTCCGCCGGGTCCCCACGATATTTGCCGTGAAAGGTCATCAGAAAGAGCCGCCAGGAGTAGAAGGCGGTGAAGAAGGCCGCCGTCAGCAGGAGCCAGAAAACCCCCTGCCCGCTTCCCCCGCTGACCGCGGCGGCTTCGATGATGGCGTCCTTGGAGAAATAACCGGCGGTGAGGGGAAAGCCGGTCAGCGCCAGCGTTCCCGCCAGCATGGCCGCCCAACTATAGGGCAGACGCCGCGCCAGTCCGCCCATCTTGCGCATATCCTGCTCCCCGGCGACGGCATGGATAACCGACCCCGCCCCCAAAAACAAAAGCGCCTTGAAAAAGGCATGGGTGAACAAATGAAAGATCGCCGCCTGATACGCCCCCAGCCCCAAAGCGGCGAACATATAGCCCAGCTGCGAGCAGGTTGAATAGGCGACGACGCGCTTGATGTCGTTCTGGACGAGACCGACAGTTGCCGCGAAGACGGCCGTCACAGCTCCGACAATCGCGACCGCCTCCAGCGCGGCGGGGGCGTGCTCGTAAAGCGGCGCGGCGCGGGCGATCACAAACACGCCCGCGGTCACCATGGTCGCCGCATGGATCAGCGCCGAAACCGGGGTCGGCCCCTCCATCGCATCGGGGAGCCACGTATGCAGCAGAAACTGGGCCGACTTGCCCATCGCCCCCAGAAGCAGGAGAAGGCCGATCAGCGTCAGAGGATCAACCGAAATCCCGCCGGGCAGCGCATGGCTCTTTCCGGCCAGTTCCGGGGCCTGCGCGAAGATAACGTCATAGTCGAGGCTGCCGAAAAAGTAGAACAGCGCCGCCAGCCCCAGCAGAAATCCGGCGTCGCCGATCCGGTTGACGACAAAAGCCTTGATTGCGGCGGCATTGGCCGAGGCGCGGTCGTGCCAGAAGCCGATCAACAGATAGGAGGCAAGGCCGACGCCCTCCCAGCCAAAAAACAGCTGAAGGAAATTATCCGCCCCCGCCAGCGCCAGCATCATGAAGGTAAAGAGGCTCAGATAGGCGAAGAAGCGCGGGCGCGAGGGGTCGTCATGCATGTAGCCCAGCGAATAGACGTGGACGAGCGCCGATATTCCGGCGACCACGACGAACATCACCGCGCTTAAACTGTCGATGCGCATGGCCCAGTCGGCGCGGAAGCCTGCGGCGTCAATGAAGGGGAAGAAGGTGGTGGTCCCCTCATAATTGCCGAAAATGACGCGGGCCAGAATCACGCAGGCGATCACAGCGGCCAGAATGACGCCGCCGCAGGCCGTCATCTCCCCGGCGCGCGGCCCCCAGCGCGCCGCGCAGGGCATGGCCAGCGCCGCACCGGCAAGCGGCAGGAACAGAAGGGCGGCGGCCAGCGCGTCCATGCTTCAGCCTTTCATGGAACTGGCGTCCTCGACCGCGATGCTCCCGCGATTGCGGAAATAGACGACGAGGATGGCCAGGCCGATGGCCGCTTCGGCGGCGGCGACGGTGAGGACAAAAAGGGCGAAGACCTGTCCGGCGAGATCGCCCGCATGGGCCGAAAAGGCGGCCAGATTGAGCGACACCGCCAGCAGGAGCAGTTCGATTGACATCAGCAGGATGATGACATTCTTGCGGTTGAGGAAAATGCCGAAGACCCCCAGCGTGAACAGGCAGGCCGAGGCCGCAAGGTAATGGAAGAGACCGGCGCTCATCGCAGTTCAGACGCCCTGTCCGGGTTTGACTTTTTTGATTTCGAGGGTGTCGCGCGCGCGCCGCGCGATCTGGCGGGCCGGCGACTGGCGGCGAATTCCGGGGCGGCTGCGCAAGGTGAGGACAATCGCTCCGACCATCGCCGTCAGCAGGATGAGGCCGGCGATCTGGAAGAAATGCACATAGTCGGTGTAGATGATCCGCCCCAGCGCCTGAATATTGGAGAGTTCGGCGGGCGGCGGGACGGGATGGACGGGCGGGGCCAGGGCGAACGGACCGGCGAGGCCGGCGGCGGCCACCGCCAGCAATTCAAAGAGCAGAACCGCCCCGACCCCCGCCCCGAAGGGCAGATAGCGTAAAAAGCCGGGCCGCCCGGGCTCGCCGCCGGCATCGAGCATCATGACGACGAAAAGAAACAGAACCGCAACCGCGCCGACATAGACGATCACCAGAATCATCGCCAGAAACTCCGCCCCCAGCAGGACAAACAGCCCGGCGGCGTTGAAAAAGGCCAGGATGAGCAACAAAACCGAATGCACCGGATTGCGCGCCGTAATCACCCCCGCCCCGGCCAGCAGCATCACGGCGGCGAAAAGATAGAAGGCCAGCGAGGGAAGCAGACTCATCGCCAGGGGGCGTCCTGCTCCAGATTGGCGGCGATGGCCTCTTCCCAGCGGTCGCCATTGGCGAGGAGGCGCTCCTTGTCGTAGATCAGCTCTTCGCGGCTCTCGGCGGCGAATTCGAAATTTGGCCCTTCGACAATGGCGTCCACCGGACAGGCCTCCTGGCACATGCCGCAATAAATGCATTTGAGCATGTCAATGTCGTAGCGCAGGGCGCGGCGCACGCCATTGCTCTGTTCCGGCCCGGCTTCAATGGTGATCGCCTGCGCGGGGCAGACGGCCTCGCATAATTTGCAGGCGATGCAGCGCTCCTCACCGTTCGGGTAGCGGCGCAGCGCGTGCTCGCCCCGGAAGCGCGGCGAGAGCGCCCCCTTCTCAAAGGGGTAGTTGATCGTCGCCTTGGGGCGGAAGAAATAGCGCAGGGCGAGGAACAGCCCGCGCAGGAACTCGATGAGAAACACCGACCGCACCGCCTGCCGCACCGCCTTCATGAGGCGCCCCCGGCGTCGAGCAGCAGCACTCCGGCGGCGGTCAGCGCAACCAGCGCCAGCGACAGAGGCAGAAAGACCTTCCAGCCCAGCCGCATCAGCTGGTCGTAGCGGTAGCGCGGCACAATCGTCTTGACGAGGCTGAACAGGAAAAACAGAAAAAGCGTCTTGGCGAAAAACCAGAAAAAGCCGGGCAGCAGATTGAGCGGCGCGATGTCGAAGGGAGGCAGCCAGCCGCCCAGAAACAGCGTCGTCCCCAGCGCGCACATCAGGATGGCGGCGGCCAGTTCGCCGATCATGAAGAGCAGATAGGGGGTCGAGGAGTATTCGACCATGAAGCCCGCGACCAGCTCCGACTCCGCTTCGGGGAGGTCGAAGGGGGGGCGGTTGGTTTCGGCCAGCGCCGAGATGAAGAAGATCACGAAGGCCGGGAAGAGCGGGAAGACGAACCAGAGGCCCCGCTGCGCCTCGACAATCGCGGAGAGATTGAGCGATCCCGCGACCAGCAGAACCGTGACGATCACGAAGCCGATGGAGACCTCATAGGAGATCATCTGCGCCGCCGAGCGCAGCGCCCCTAAAAAGGCGTATTTGGAATTCGAGGCCCAGCCGCCCATCAGGACGCCGTAGACGCTGAGCGAAGAGATCGCCAGAATATACAGAATGCCCAGA
Source organism: Alphaproteobacteria bacterium (assembly GCA_965204775.1). Taxonomy (GTDB): domain Bacteria; phylum Pseudomonadota; class Alphaproteobacteria; order JAPOUT01; genus CBDBFH01. The sequence goes on along the minus strand of CBDBFH010000008.1, from coordinate 35,775 downwards.
TTGATGTCGGCGACGGCCCAGCCCTCGGCGAGCGGGATCACCGCCCAGGCGGCCAGCGCCAGGGTGAACATGACGAGAGGGGCAATCAGGAAGACCACCCGGTTGGCGCCGTCGGGAATGAGCGGCTCCTTGAAGACGAATTTCAGAAGATCGGCGAAGGACTGGAGCAGCCCGAAAGCGCCGACGACATTCGGCCCCCGGCGCAATTGCACCGCCGCCCAGACCTTGCGGTCCATATAGAGCGCGAAGGCGAGGAAGAGCAGCAGGCCGGTCAGCACCGCCATGCTGTGCCCGGCGATCCACAGGAAGGGGATCAGCCAGTCATTGAGGAAGGCGCTCATCGGGCGCGGCTCCGGGCGCGGCTGCAGGCGGCCATGATCCGGCTGGCGCGAGCTATCGGATTGGTCAGATAATAGTCCTCAATCAGCGGCGCAAAGGGGCCGGCGCAGCTGCGCAAAGACGTCCGGCCCGGCGCGGGCGGCGGCGGCGCAGGCGGCGCAATCTCCCCCGGCGCGGCAAAATGCGGCGCATCGGCAATGATCGCCTCGCGCAGAGCCTGCGAGTCGTCATAGGGCAGGGGTTTGCCCAGACTCTCGGAAAGCGCGCGCAGAATTTGCCAGTCTTCGCGCGCGTCTCCGGGGGGGAAGACCGCGCGCATAGCCTCCTGCACCCGGCCTTCGGTGTTGACCCAGAACGCGTTCTTTTCTGTCCACGCCGCCCCGGGCAGAATAACATCGGCGGCCTGCGCCCCGGCGTCGCCGTGGCTGCCCTGATAGACAACAAACGCCTTTTTCAGCGCCTCGGCGTCAATTTCGTCGGCATGGAGGAGATAGACGAAATCCATCCGCCCGGCCCGCGCCGCCCGAAAAATCCCCGGAAAATCCTGCCCGCCCCGCCCCGGCAGAAAATTCATATCGAGGCCGCCGACCTGGCCCGCAGACATATGAAGAATATTAAAGCCGTTCCAGCCATTGCCCACCGCGCCGGTCTTCCATGCCAGATTGAGCGCCGCCCGGTAGACCGCCTCGCCGCCGGGACGGGCCAGCGCCCCCATGCCGAGAATTAGAAGCGGATGCTTCGCCCTGCCCAACCGGCGGGCGAATTCATGCTTGCCCGCCGCGAGCTCTTCCAGCGTCTGCGCCCCTTCGCCCAGCTGCTCGACCGGCCAGGTGAAATCCTGAAACGCCCCAACCGAACCCGCCGGGAACGGCCCCATCCGCCATCTCTTGCGCAGGCGGGCCTCAATCAAAGGCGCTTCCAGACGCGGCGCCGCCCCGATCAGGAGGGCGGCGTCGGCTTCCTCGATCCCGGCAATCGTGCTGTTGAAAAGATAGCCGCCGCGCTGCGGGCCGCCAAGCGGCGAGCCGCCGAGCGGCGCGCCGCTCTCGCGGCAGTCCATATGCGGCGCGCCCAGCGCTTGCATCAAATCCTTGAGCGCCTTTAGGGACTCAACGCAGGCCAGGCCTCCGGCGAGCGCCGCCATCCGCTCCGGGGCGGTCTTTTTGACCGCCTGCGCAATCGCCGCAAACGCCTCTTCCCAGGAGGCGGGGCGCAGTTCCCCGTCCTCGCGCAGATAGGGCCGGTCGAGGCGCTGACTCTTCAGGCCGTCATAGATAAAGCGTGCCTTGTCGGTGATCCACTCTTCATTGACCGCTTCGTTGAGGCGGGGAAGGATTCGCATCACTTCGCGCCCGCGCGCGTCAATGCGGATATGCGCGCCCGCCGCATCCATCACATCTATGCTGCCGGTCTTGCGCAACTCCCAGGGCCGGGCGGTGAAGGCGTAAGGCCGCGACGTCAGCGCCCCCACCGGACACAGGTCAATCATATTCCCTGATAATTCCGACGTCACCACCTGCTCCAGATAGGGGACGATCTCCATGTCCTCGCCGCGCCCGATTGAGCCGATCTCCGGCGCGCCGGCGACTTCGCTGGCGAAGCGCACACAGCGCGTGCAATGAATGCAGCGCGTCATTTCGGTCTTGATCAAAGGCCCCATGTCCTTGTTCTCGACCGCGCGCTTGTTCTCGCGGAAGCGGGAGCGGTCCAGGCCATAGGCCAGCGCCTGATCCTGCAGGTCGCACTCGCCGCCCTGATCGCAGATCGGACAGTCAAGCGGGTGATTGATCAAAAGAAACTCCATCACCCCCCGGCGCGCCTCGCGAACCCGCTCGCTGCCGGTGTGGACGACCATGCCCTCGGCGACCGGCAGCGCACAGCTGGCGGCCAGTTTCGGCAGTTTCTCAACCTCCACCAGACACATCCGGCAATTGCCCGCGATCGACAGGCGCTCGTGATAGCAAAAGCGCGGAATCTCCGCTCCCGTCTGCTCGCAGGCTTCAAGCAGGGTTATGCCGGAGGCGGCGTCGAACTCCTTGCCGTCTATCGTCAGGCGAACCATCCGCGCCTTACTCCGCCGCCCGGGCCAGCGCTGCTCCGGCGCGAATCCGCGCCTCCAGAACAGGGCGGAAATGCCGGATTAAACCCTGAATCGGCCAGGCGGCGGCGTCGCCCAGGCCGCAAATCGTATGCCCCTCGACCCGCCGCGAGACGTCGAGCAGGCGCTCAATGTCGCCGGAGCGCGCCTGTCCCCGCGCCATCCGCTCCAGCATCCGCCACATCCAGCCGGTCCCCTCGCGGCACGGCGTGCACTGGCCGCAGCTCTCATGCTTGTAGAACGCCGCAATCCGCGCAATCGCCTTGATGATGTCGGTCGACTTGTCCATCACGATCACTGCGCCCGTCCCCAGCGCCGAGTCCACTTTGACCAGAGAGTCGAAGTCCATCCGAACCGTCTCGCAGACCTCGCGCGGAATAAGCGGAACCGAAGAGCCGCCCGGAATCACCGCCAGCAGATTGTCCCAGCCGCCCCGAACGCCTCCCGCATATTTCTCAATCAGTTCGCGCAGCGGAATCCCCAGCTCGGCCTCGACCGTGGCCGGGCGGTTGACATGGCCCGAAATGCAAAACAGCTTGGTGCCCGCGCTGTTCGGGCGGCCCAAAGCCGAAAACCAGTCTGCGCCCCGCCGCAAAATCTCAGGAAACACCGCCAGCGTCTCAACATTGGCGACCGTCGTCGGCGCGCCGTAAAGCCCGGCATTGGCCGGAAACGGCGGTTTGAGGCGCGGCATCCCCTTCTTGCCCTCCAGGCTCTCCAGCAGCGCCGTCTCCTCGCCGCAGATATAGGCCCCCGCGCCGTGATGAATCTGAACCTCGAAATTCCACTTCGACCCGCAGGCCCCCGGGCCAAGCAGGCCGAAGGCCTGCGCCTCCTCCACCGCCTGCTCCAGACAGCGCCGCTCGGCGATAAACTCGCCCCGAATATAGATGTAACACGCTTCGGCCTGCATCGCGGCCCCGGCGAGCAGGCAGCCCTCCAGAAGTTTGTGCGGTTCACGACGCATGATCTCGCGGTCCTTGCACGTTCCCGGCTCCGATTCATCGGCGTTGACCACCAGATAATGCGGACGGCGGCCCCGCTCGCGGGGCATGAACGACCATTTCAGGCCCGATGGAAACCCTGCCCCGCCCCGGCCCCGCAGGCCCGACAATTTGGCCTGCTCAATCAGCCAGTCCGGACCTTTGGCGATGAAATCCGCCGTCTGCCGCCAGTCGCCGCGCGCGCGGGCCGAAGACAGATCGGCCCCGCCGCGCCCGTCCAGATTGGTGAAAATGCGCGGCGCGGATTTCCGGCCCGTCGCCGCGGGCGGCGGCGCATCCGCCTTCTGCGGGCCGGGCGGCGGGCGGCGGCCTTCGCGCAGCTCCTGCAAAATCTCCGTCAGACGCTCCGGAGTCAGGTCTTCATAATAGTCCTCATCAATCTGAACCGCAGGCGCATTGACGCAAGCCCCCAGACATTCAACCTCGCGCCAGCTGAATGCGCCGTCATCGGTGATCTGCTCCGCTTCGCCGATCTCGCGGCGGCAAACCGCCTTCAGACCCTCGGCCCCCCGCAGCCAGCAGGGCGTCGTGCCGCACAGCTGAACAAGATGACGCCCGACCGGCTCCAGATTGAACATCGTGTAAAACGTCGCGATCTCCAGCGCGCGCATCGGCGGCATGTCCAGCAGACCGGCGACATAGCGCATCGCCGGCTCCGGCAGCCAGCCCCCGGCCTGCTTCTGCGCCTCCCAGAGAAGCGGAATAATCGCGCTGGCCTTCCGCCCCGGCGGATATTTGGCGATGATCCGCTGCGCCCGCGCCAGCGTTTTGGGCGGGAAAGAAAACGCCTCCGGCTGCCGGGCGGCAAGGCGGCGCACGCTCACCGGTCGATCTCTCCGAAGACAATGTCGAGCGAGGCCAAAATCGCCGCGACATCGGCGAGCATATGCCCGCGCGAGAGCACATCCATAGCCTGGAGATGGGGAAAGCCGGGCGCGCGAATCTTGCAGCGATAGGGCCGGTTGCCCCCTCTGGAGACCAGATAGACGCCGAACTCGCCCTTGGGCGCTTCGACGGCGGCATAGGCCTCGCCGGCGGGCACGTGATAGCCTTCCGTATAGAGTTTGAAGTGGTGGATCAGCGCCTCCATCGACTGCTTCATCCGGGCGCGCGGCGGCGGCGTGACCTTGTGATCGGGAATCGCAACCGGGCCGTCCGGCATGGCCGCGATGGCCTGCTCCATCAGCCGGACCGACTGGCGGCATTCCTCCATCCGGACGAGGTAGCGGTCATAGCAGTCGCCGTTTTTGCCGACGGGAATGTCGAAGTCAAGATCGGCGTAGCACTCATAGGGCTGGCTCTTGCGCAGATCCCAGGCGAGGCCGGAGCCGCGCAGCATCACCCCGGAGAAGCCCCACTCCTGCGCCAGACGCACCGGAACAACGCCAATATCCACATTGCGCTGCTTGAAAATGCGGTTCTCAGTGAGGAGCTCCTCGATGTCGTCGAGGGTCTTGAGGAAGGGAGGGCAGAAGGCGCCAATGTCTTCGATCAGGTTGGGGGGCAGATCGCGATGGACGCCGCCGGGGCGGATATAGGCCGCATGAAGGCGCGAGCCGCTCGCCCGCTCATAGAAGCCCATCAGTTTCTCGCGCTCCTCGAAGCCCCAGAGCGGCGGGGTCAGCGCCCCGACATCAAGCGCCTGGGTGGTGACATTAAGCAGATGGCTCAACAAGCGCCCGATCTCGCTGTAGAGGACCCGGATATATTGCGCCCGCGGCGGCGGCGTCAGATCGAGCAGCTTCTCCACCGCCAGCGCAAAGGCGTGCTCCTGATTCATCGGCGCGACATAATCCAGGCGGTCGAAATACGGAACCGCCTGCAGATAGGTCTTGTGCTCAATCAGTTTCTCGGTGCCGCGATGCAGCAGGCCGATATGCGGATCAACCCGGCGGACAACCTCGCCGTCGAGCTGAAGGACAAGGCGCAGCACCCCGTGCGCCGCCGGATGCTGCGGGCCGAAATTGAGGTGAAACTCCCGCTCTTCGGACCGGACGGCGCTCATGGCTCGCCGTCCCCGCTTTTGGAGGAGCCGCCCTTTTCCGGCGGCTGCCCCGCGCCGCGCAAAGCCGGCCTGTTCATTCCCTTCCAGGGGCTGATGAAGTCGAAATTGCGGTATTCCTGCGCCAGACTCACCGGCTCATAGACGACCTCCTTGCGCATGTCGTCATAGCGCACTTCGGCGAAGCCGGTGAGCGGGAAATCCTTGCGGAGCGGATGGCCCTCGAAGCCGTAGTCGGTCAGAATCCGGCGCAGATCAGGATGGCCGGAGAAGAGAATCCCGTAAAGATCAAACGCCTCGCGCTCATACCAGTCGGCGGCGGGGAAGAGCGGGACAAGGCTGGGGACCGGCGTCTGCTCTCCGGCGGCGAGCCGCACGCGAAGCCGGTGGTTCTGCGTGATGCTGAGCAAATGATAGACAACCTCAAAGCGGGCCGGACGCTCCGGATAGTCAACCCCGCACAGGTCAATCAGGATCGTGAAGGCGCAGGCCGGATCGTCGCGCAGGAACTTCATGACCGGCAAAAGATCGCCGGGGACGATCTCCACCGACAATTCTCCGCGTGCAATCACGCTCCTCTCAATCCTGCCGCCGAGCCGGGCGGCGAGATGATCGCGCAGCTCCGGCGCCTCCATGACTCCTCCTAGCGCTCTATCGTGCCCGTGCGGCGGATTTTCTTCTGCAGCTGCAAAACGCCGTAGACCAGCGCTTCGGCGGTCGGGGGGCAGCCGGGAACATAAATGTCCACCGGAACAATCCGGTCGCAGCCGCGCACCACCGAATACGAATAATGATAATAGCCGCCGCCATTGGCGCAGGAGCCCATCGAGATCACGTAGCGCGGCTCCGGCATCTGGTCATAGACCCGGCGCAGCGCCGGAGCCATCTTGTTGGTCAGCGTTCCAGCGACGACCATCACATCGGACTGGCGCGGCGAGGCGCGCGGCGCAAAGCCAAAGCGCTCCAGGTCGTAGCGCGGCATCGCGGCCTGCATCATCTCAATCGCGCAACAGGCCAGGCCGAAGGTCATCCACATCAGCGAGCCGGTCCGGGCCCAGGTGATCAGATCCTCCGCGGCGGCGGTGACAAAGCCGCCCTGCGACAGCGCCCGGCTCATTCGGTCGAAGTCGCTCTGCGCCGCCGCCGGCATGGTCTGCGGCTCTACTGCCATTCCAGCGCGCCCTTCTTCCACTCATAGAGAAAGCCGACGGTCAGCACGGCGAGGAAAATCATCATCGACCAGAAGCCAAACACCCCGGCGTCGCGGAAGGCCGCCGCCCACGGAAACAAAAAGGCCACCTCAAGATCAAAAATGATGAACAGCATAGCGACCAGATAAAACTGGACGTCGAATTTCATCCGGGCGTCGTCAAAGGGGTCGAAGCCGCACTCATAGGCCATCAGTTTATGCAGTTCCGGCTTGCGGGGCGCAACCAGAAAGGGCGCAACCAGCAGCGCCAGGCCAATCGCCAGCGCCAGGCCCATGAAAACGGCAATGGCAAAATATTCTTTCAGGAATTCTTCCATCGGGAGAACCGGGCGCCTGTGGGAGCCTCCGAGCGAAGCGCGGGCGGACTATAGCACTCTCCGGGCAGGCCCGCCACAAGGAGGGCGCGGGAGTGGCGGGAGTGACGGGACTCGAACCCGCGACCTCTGGCGTGACAGGCCAGCGCTCTAACCAACTGAGCTACACCCCCCGCGCCCTAGATAGGCGGAGCAGGCGGCCCGGCGCAAGCCCCGGTGCGAGACCCCGGCAGGCTTTTTTGCGCGGAAGGCGGAGGCCCCTCCGTGTTAATCTCCGGGCATGGCCTCCCCCGCTCCAGACCGCCGCCTCCGGGGCCTCGCCGCGGGAGCGGTCCTGTTCGGTCTTCTCCTGACCCTGCCCCCGCCCGGCGGGATGGAGGCCGAAGCCTGGCGGCTGATCGCGGTCATCGCCCTGATGGTGGTCTGGTGGGTCAGCGAGGCCATCCCGCTCGCCGCGACCGCGCTCGCGCCTATCCTCCTCCTCCCCGTCCTTGGCATCACCCCTCTGGGCCAAACCACCGCGGCTTACGCCCACCCCGCGATCTACCTGATCTTCGGCGGACTTGTCCTGGGCCTCGCCCTGCAGAAGACCACCCTCCCGAAGCGAATCACCCTCTTCATCCTCCGCCGGACCGGGAGCAGGCCGGGCGGGATCATCTTCGGCTTCATGCTCTCCACCTTCCTGCTCAGCATGTGGATCACCAACACCGCCACCGCTGCCTTGATGCTGCCCCTCGCCCTCTCGCTGACCGCCCTGATGGGCGGCGAAAACAAACTCCCCCCGGTCTTCCTCGCCGCCCTGATGATCGCCATCGCCTTCGCCGCCAATATCGGCGGCATGGCGACCCTGATCGGAACCGCCCCCAATGCGCTCCTCGCCGGCTTCCTCTCGGCGCAATATGGCGTCGAAATCAGTTTCCTGGACTGGCTGATCGCGGCTCTGCCGGTGGCCGTCGCGCTGCTGGCCGCCGCCTGGGGGCTGCTCGTCTTCGCCGCCCTGCGCCAGCCTTCCAGGCCGCTTCCCGCCGCCGCCGAAGCCCTCCGGACCGCCGCCCGCCGCCTGGCCCCCCTCACCCGCGAGGAGCATGCCATGTTGGGAATCTTCGCCCTCGCTGTTTTTCTCTGGATCTTCCACCCGCTCCTGCCGCTCCCCGGCCTCGGCAATGCCGGGATCGCCATTCTCGCCGCCCTGCTGTGCTTTGCCCTGCCCGTCCGCCTCGACCCGCCCGCCTTCCTCCTCAACTGGAGCGACATGCAGCGCCTGCCCTGGAGCGTCCTGCTCCTGATGGGCGGCGGCCTCGCGCTCGCCGGGGGCCTGACCGAAACCGGCCTCACCAGCCTCCTCGGCGAACAACTCGCCCTGAACAGCCAACTCGGACAGACCGGCCTGTGGATCGCCTGCCTCGCCCTGATCGTCTTCCTGACCGAAATCGCCAGCAACACCGCCCTGATCGGCGCAATGCTGCCCGTCCTCGCCGGACTGGCCCTTCAGACCGACGCGGCCCTCGTCCCCTTCCTGTTGCCTGCGGTTCTGGCCTCGTCCTGCGCCTTCATGCTCCCGACCGCGACACCGCCCAACGCCATCGTCTTCGCCAGCGGCCATCTGCGCATCCCGCAGATGATCCGCGCCGGGTTTCTTGTCAATCTCGCAGCGATTGCGCTGCTCGCGCTTCTGGCCGGGCCGCTGGCCTCGCTGGTCTTCGGCGGGGCGGGCGGGGCCGAATAATCAGCTCTCTTCCGCAACCGGCGGCGGGCCGGAGTCCTTGCCCTTGGCCTCCGGATCGCGATCGACCAGTTCGATCACCGCCGCGGGCGCGTCATCGCCGCGCCGGAAGCCCGCCTTGACGATCCGCGTATAGCCCCCCTTGCGCTCGGCATAGCGCGGCGCAAGCGCGGCAAATAATTTCGCAACTTCCCCCGGCGTCTTCAGCCGCCGCGCCGCCAGCCGCCGCGCATGAAGACCGCCCCGCCGGGCCAGCGTGATCAACTTCTCCACCACCGGCCTCAGCGCCCGCGCCTTGGGCAGCGTTGTCCTGATCTGCTCGTGCTTGATCAGCGCCCCGGCCATATTCGCAAGCATCGCCTTGCGGTGGCTCGACGTCCGATTCAGTTTGAGGCCAGATTTCCGGTGCCGCATCGCGCGCCCTCAATAATGCTCCTCGTAGCGCTTGGCGAGGTCCTCAATATTCTCCGGCGGCCAGTTCGGCACCTCCTCGCCCAGTTTGAGGCCCATGCCGGAGAGAACCGTCTTGATCTCGTTCAGACTCTTGCGCCCGAAATTGGGGGTGCGCAGCATCTCCTGCTCGGTCTTCTGGATCAGGTCGCCGATATAGTGAATGTTGTCGTTCTTGAGGCAGTTTGCCGAGCGGACCGACAATTCCAGCTCGTCAACTTTTTTGAGGAAACGGTGGTCGAATTCGAGGCCGGTCTGGATTTCCGGAGAGGCTTCGGGGGCTATCTCCTCGAAATTGACGAAGACCTGCGACTGATCCTGAAGAATCCGCGCCGCCAGAGAAACGGCGTCTTCCGGGGTGATCGCCCCGTTGGTCTCGACCTCCATGGTCAGTTTGTCATAGTCGAGCACCTGGCCCTCGCGGGTCGGCTCGACCTTGTAGGCAACCCGCCGCACCGGGCTGAACAGGCTGTCCACCGGCAGGAAGCCCAGCGGGGCGTCTTCCGGGCGGTTGTTTTCCGCCATTGCATAGCCCTTGCCGTCATTGACGGTCAGTTCGATATGAATATCCGCGCCCTGATCCAGCGTGCAGATCACACATTCGGGGTTGAGAATCTCGATCTCGGCGCCAACCTCGATGTCCGCGCCGGTGACCACCCCCGGCCCGGTCTGTTTCAGCAGCATCGTCCGGGGGCCGGAGCCGCCCATGCGCAGGGCCAGCTGCTTGATGTTCAAAATCAGGTCGGTGACGTCCTCGCGCACGCCGGAGATCGAGGAGAATTCGTGAAGCACCCCCTCGACCCGAATGCCGGTGACCGCCGCCCCCCGCATCGAGGAGAGCAATATCCGCCGCAGGGCGTTGCCCAGCGTGAAGCCGAAGCCGCGCTCCAGCGGCTCGGCGACGATGCGGGCTTCGCACTGGGGCTTGTCCCCCTGGGTGACCTCGACCTTGCTGGGCTTGATCAGTTCCTGCCAGTTTCTGCTGTGCATGGACATCTCCGTTTCAGGCGCGCCGCCGCTTGCGCGGGCGGCATCCGTTATGGGGGACGGGGGTCACATCCCGGATCGTGGTGATCGTGAAGCCCGCCGCCTGCAACGCGCGCAAGGCCGACTCACGGCCCGATCCCGGCCCCTGAACATAGACTTCCAGGGTTTTCAGCCCGTGTTCCATAGCTTCCTTCCCGGCCATCTGGGCGGCGGTCTGGGCGGCGAAGGGCGTAGATTTGCGCGACCCCTTGAAGCCCGCCTTCCCCGCCGACGACCAGGCAATCGCGTTGCCCTGCAAATCGGCGATGGTGACAATCGTGTTGTTGAAACTCGCATTCACGTGGGCGACCCCGGAAATGATGTTCTTGATCGCCTTGCGGCGGGGACGGGTTTTGACGGTGGCCATGATGCGTCCCTATTTCTTCTTCCCGGCGATGGGCCGGGCTTTGCCCTTTCGGGTGCGGGCATTGGTATGGGTGCGCTGGCCGCGAACCGGCAGCCCGCGCCGGTGGCGCAATCCCCGATAGCAGCCCAGATCCATCAGGCGCTTGATATTCATGGCGGTGTCGCGGCGCAGGTCGCCTTCGACCGCCTCGATATTCTCGCGGATTCGCATCGTTTCGGCCTCGGTGAGGGCGCTGACCCGGCGCTCTTCCGGTATCTCGGCGGCGGCGCAGATTCGCCGCGCCTTCGACGGGCCGATCCCGTGAATATAGGTCAGCGCCACCCAGACCTGCTTGCCTGAGGGAATGTTGACGCCTGCAATTCGAGCCACTTTACACCCTCCTCATGCCGGCGCAACGGCGGAAAATTCAGCGTAAAAGGCCCCGTCTGCCCGACAGAAAACTGGCAGATTCGGAGCGGAAACGCATGATTCGGACAAAGACGCCGGAAACCGGGGGCGGATTATATAAATTCCCCCGCCCGCGTCAAGCCTCAAACCGGACGTTTTCATGCGGCTTTTGCCTCTCTTGCGGCGGGGCGGCGGTTTCCGGGGTGGTCTGGGCGGCGGCCCGCTCGGCCTCTTCGGCGGCGGCGCGGCGCTCTTCGAGCAGGCGGGTGTCGCGCACCGACGCCTCGCCGCGCAACTTCTGCAGCACCCGCCCCGTCCCCGCCGGAATCAGGCGGCCCACAATGACATTCTCCTTCAGGCCGGCCAGATCGTCGATCCTGCCGCTGACCGCCGCTTCGGTCAGAACCCGGGTCGTCTCCTGGAACGACGCCGCCGAGATGAAAGACCGCGTCTGCAAGGACGCCTTCGTGATCCCCAGCAAAACCGGCTTGCCCTGCGCCGGCTTCTTTTTCTCGGACAGCAGAAGCTCGTTGATGTGATCCAGCTCGGCCCGGTCGATCTGCTCGCCCGCCAGAATCGCCGCCTCGCCGGGGTCGGTGATCTCGACCTTCTGCAGCATCTGGCGGATAATTACCTCGATATGCTTGTCGCTGATATAGACCCCCTGCAGGCGGTAGACCTCCTGAATGCCGTTGATCAGATAGTCGGCCAGCGCCTCGATCCCCAATATGTCGAGGATGTCGTGGGGGGCGCGGTGGCCGTCGGCCAGATTGTCCCCGGCCTCGACCAGATCGCCGTCGCGGACGAGGAGGTGCCGGTTCTTGGGAAGGAGATATTCGACCGGATCGCCGCCGCCCTCCGGATGGATCAGGATCCGGCGCTTGTTCTTGTAGTCGCGGGAGAATTCGATCCGCCCGGAGGTTCCCGCCAGGATGGCGTGGTCGCGGGGTTTGCGGGCCTCGAACAATTCCGCGACGCGGGGCAGGCCCCCGGTGATGTCGCGGGTCCGGGCGCTCTCGGCGGGGATGCGCGCCAGAATGTCCCCGGCCCGGACCTGCGCGCCCACCTCGGCGGACAGGATCGTCCCCACCGGCAGCAGATAGCGGGCCTCGCCGCCATTCTGGAACGAGAGCAGCTTGCCCCTCTTGCCGGCAATCGCCAGCGCCGGGCGCAGATTGGCCCCGCCCGGCTGACTGTGCCAGTCGGCGACGACGCGCTGGGCCAGACCGGTGGTTTCGTCGGTGACCTCGGTGATCGCGACGCCCTCGACCAGGTCTTCCATGACCACGGTTCCGTCGATTTCGGTGACGATGGGGGTTGTGTAGGGGTCCCACTCGGCGAGCCGCGCCCCGGCATCGACCTTCTCTCCGCCCCGAACCCGCAGCCGCGCGCCCTGCGGTAATTTGTGCGACAGGCGCTCCCGCCCGCCGCCGTCCAGAATGCGCAGAACATTGTGGCGGCCCATCGCGATTATCTCGCCCGCCGAATTCTCGGCGATGTTGCGGTTCTGAATATCAACCTTGCCGGCGATGTGGGTCTCAATGAAGGACTGATCCACCAGCTGCGCCGCGCCGCCGATATGGAAGGTGCGCATGGTCAGCTGGGTTCCTGGCTCGCCGATGGACTGGGCGGCGATGATCCCAACCGCCTCGCCGATATTGACCAGCGTCCCGCGCGCCAGATCGCGCCCGTAGCACAGCGCGCAGACTCCGCCCCGCGCCTTGCAGGTCAAAACCGAGCGCACCTGCAGGGTCCGCAGTCCGGCCCGGGCGATGGCCTCGGCCTCGGCCTCGGCGATCACCTCGCCCTGCCGGGCGAGGACCTCGCCGTTCTCCGGGTCGCAGACATCCTCGACCGGCGTGCGCCCCAGAATCCGGCGCGACAGCGGAATCAGAACCTGTCCGGATTCCTCCACCTCGCGCGAGACGATTCCCTCCGACGTCCCGCAGTCATCGGTGACGATGATGCAGTCCTGGGCGACATCGACGAGGCGGCGGGTCAGATAGCCGGAATTCGCGGTCTTGATCGCCGTGTCGGCCAGCCCCTTGCGCGCGCCGTGGGTCGAGTTGAAATATTCCAGGACGGTCAAGCCCTCCTTGAAATTGGAGATGATCGGCGTCTCAATGATCTCGCCGGAGGGGCGCGCCATCAGCCCGCGCATCCCGGCCAGCTGCTTCATCTGCGCCGGAGAGCCGCGCGCGCCGGAATGCGCCATCATGTGAATCGAGTTGACCGGCAGCGTCCGCCCGCTCTTCGGATCAAGGCGCGGCGTGGATATGCCCTCGCTCATCACCGCCGCCACCCGGTCGGTGCATTTCGACCACGCATCAACGATCTTGTTGTATTTCTCGCCGCGCGTGATCAGGCCCTCGGCATATTGCTGCTCATATTCGTTGGTCAGCTGGCGGGTTTCCTCGATCAGGCGCTTCTTCTCTTCCGGGATCAGCATATCGTCCTTGCCCAGCGAGATTCCGGCCTTGCAGGCCTCGCGGAAGCCCAGCGCCATGATCTGGTCGCAGAAGACGACCGTCTCCTTCTGCCCGCAATGGCGGTAGACGACGTCGATGATCTCGGAGATTTCCCGCTTGGTCAAAGGGCGGTTGACGAGATCAAAGGAGATGCGCGGCTTGCGGGGCAGAAGGTCGCCCAGGATCATGCGCCCCGGCGTGGTCTCGACCAGGCGGGTGACGGAGGCGCCGTCCTCGCCGATGGACTCCCGGCGGGCCTTGATCCGGGCGTGCAGCGAGACCGCCCCGGATTCGAGGGCGTGGCGAATCTCGCACAGGTCGCCGAAGACCATGCCCTCGCCCGGCTCGTTTTTCTGCTCCAGGCTCAAATAATAGATGCCCAGAACGATGTCCTGGCTGGGGACGATGATCGGGGTTCCGTCGGCGGGATGAAGAATGTTGTTGGTGGACATCATCAGAACTCTGGCCTCGAGCTGGGCTTCGAGCGAGAGCGGCACATGGACGGCCATCTGATCGCCGTCGAAGTCGGCGTTGAAGGCGGCGCAGACCAGCGGGTGAAGCTGGATCGCCTTGCCCTCGACGAGCACCGGCTCAAAGGCCTGAATGCCCAGCCGGTGGAGGGTCGGGGCGCGGTTGAGGAGGACCGGGTGTTCGCGGATCACTTCGTCGAGCATGTCCCAGACTTCGGGCCGCTCGGTTTCGACCAGTTTCTTGGACTGCTTCAGCGTTGAGGAGTAGCCGCGCGCGCTGAGGCGGGCGTAGATGAAGGGCTTGAACAATTCCAGGGCCATCCGCTTGGGCAGGCCGCATTGGTGGAGTTTGAGCTCCGGCCCGACCACGATCACCGAGCGCCCGGAATAGTCGACCCGCTTGCCGAGCAGGTTCTGGCGGAAGCGGCCCTGCTTGCCCTTGAGCATGTCGGAGAGCGACTTCAGGGGGCGCTTGTTGGTGCCGGAGATGGCGCGGCCCCGGCGGCCATTGTCGAACAGCGCGTCCACCGACTCCTGCAGCATCCGCTTTTCGTTGCGGATGATGATGTCGGGCGCGCGCAATTCGCTGAGGCGGCGCAGGCGGTTGTTGCGGTTGATGACCCGGCGGTAGAGGTCGTTGAGGTCGGAAGTCGCAAAGCGCCCGCCCTCCAGCGGAACCAGAGGCCGCAATTCCGGCGGCAGAACCGGCAGAACCGTCAGCACCATCCATTCCGGGCGGTTGCCCGACTCGATGAACGACTCGACCAGTTTCAGGCGCTTGATCAGCTTCTTGGGCTTGAGCTCGGAGGTGGTCCGGGCGATTTCCTCGCGCAATTCGCCGCGCAGCTCCTCCAGATTGATCCGCTCCAGCATGGAGCGCACCGCCTCTGCGCCGATCTCGGCGGTGAAGGAGTCGTCGCCGTGTTCGTCCTGAGCCTCGCGGAATTCCTCCTCGCTCAGCAGCTGGCCCATCTTGAGCGTCGTCATCCCCGGCTCGACCACGATGAAACTCTCGAAATACAGCACCCGCTCCAGCTCGCGCAGGGGCATGTCGAGCATCATCCCGATCCGGCTCGGCAGCGACTTCATCAGCCAGATATGCGCGACCGGCGCAGCCAGCGACACATGGCCCATCCGCTCGCGCCGGACCCGCGACAGCGTCACCTCGACCCCGCATTTCTCGCAGACCACCCCCTTGTATTTCATCCGCTTGTATTTGCCGCAGAGGCACTCATAGTCCTTGGTCGGGCCGAAAATGCGCGCGCAGAACAGCCCGTCGCGCTCCGGCTTGAAGGTGCGGTAGTTGATCGTCTCCGGCTTGCGAATCTCGCCGTGCGACCACGACTGAATCCGCTCCGGACTGGCCAGCGCAATCTTGAGGCGGTCGAAGCTCTCCTCGACCCCGGTCGGGGAAAAGAGCGCCAGAGCGTCGCGGTTCATGGCGGAGTCTCCGTTCATTCGGCGGCGGGGGGCTTGGGGTGGAGGAGCTCGACATTGAGGCCCAGCGCCCGCATCTCCTTGACGAGGACGTTGAAGCTTTCCGGCACCCCGGCGCTGAAGGCGTTTTCGCCCTGAATGATCGCCTCATAGGCTTTGGTGCGCCCGGCGACGTCGTCGGATTTGAGGGTCAGCATTTCCTGCAGGGTGTATCCGGCGCCATAGGCTTCGAGCGCCCAGACCTCCATCTCGCCGAAGCGCTGGCCGCCAAACTGCGCCTTGCCGCCCAGCGGCTGCTGCGTCACCAGGCTGTAAGGCCCGACCGAGCGCGCATGAATCTTGTCGTCGACGAGGTGGTGCAGTTTGAGCATGTAGATATAGCCGACCGTGACCTGACGCACGAAAGGCGCGCCGGTGCGCCCGTCATAGAGCGTCACCTGCCCGGAGCGGTCGAGGCCGGCCTCTTCAAGCAGGGCGGTGACCGTCTTTTCGGTCGCGCCGTCGAAGACCGGGGTGGCCATCGGAACGCCGTCCGCCAGAATCTCGCCCGCCTGCGCCTGCTCTTCCGGCTGCGCCGCGGCCAGCGGATGATCGGCCCCGTAAACCCCGGCCAGTTTCTCCCGGAGCCGGGCGGAATCATTTTCCCTGCGCCAGGCTTCCAGCGCCGCGCCGATCTGCCGTCCCAGCCCTGCGCTCGCCCAGCCCAGATGGGTCTCCAGAATCTGCCCGACATTCATCCGGCTCGGAACTCCCAGCGGATTAAGAACGATGTCCACCGGCGTCCCGTCGGCCAGATGGGGCATATCCTCAATCGGGACGATCCGGCTGATCACGCCCTTGTTGCCATGCCGCCCGGCCATCTTGTCGCCCTGCTGTATCTTGCGCTTGACCGCGACAAAAACCTTGACGACCTTCATCACCCCCGGCGGCAGATCGTCGCCGCGCAGGACTTTCTCCGACTTGTTCTCGAATCTGCTGTCGAGGTCCCGGCGGGCTTCCTCAAAGAGGCGGCTCAAAGTTTCGATCCCGGCCTGCACCTTCTCATTGGCCAGCGCGATCTTCCACCACTGGGCGCGGGGGTTCTCGTCGAGCCAGGCGGCGGTGATCCGGCCCGCCTTGCCCGCCCGCTCGCGGCCCAGCAGAAGATCATGCAGGCGCTTATAGGTGTTGCGCTCCAGGACGGCGCGCTCGTCGTCGCGGTCGCGGGCGAGGCGCTCGACCTCCTCGCGCTCAATGGCCAGCGCCCGCTCGTCCTTCTCGACCCCGTGGCGGTTGAAAACCCGAACCTCAACCACCGTCCCCGCCCCACCCGGCGGCAAACGCAGCGACGTCCCCCGAACCTCGGACGCCTTCTCGCCGAAAATCGCCCGCAGCAGTTTCTCCTCAGGCGTCATCGGGGCCTCGCTCTTCGGGGTCGTCTTGCCGACCAGAATGTCCCCCGGATTGACCTGCGCCCCGATATAGATGATCCCGGTCTCGTCGAGGTCCTTGAGGGCCTCCTCGCCGACATTGGGAATGTCGCGGGTGATCTCCTCCGGCCCCAATTTGGTGTCGCGGGCGCTGATGTCGAACTCCTCGATGTGGATCGAGGTGAAGACATCGTCGCGCACCAGGCGCTCGGAGATCAGGATCGAGTCTTCGAAATTGTAGCCGTGCCAGGGCATGAAGGCGGCGAGCACATTGCGGCCCAGCGCGAGTTCGCCGTGGTCGGTGGCCGGGCCGTCGGCGATGATCTGTCCGGCGGCGATCGTCTGTCCGGCGTGGACCAACGGGCGCTGATTGATGCAGGTGCTCTGATTGGAGCGCTGAAACTTGCGCAGGTTATAAATATCGACGCCCGGCTCGGCGGAGCCGCGCCCGGCGCGTTCGGCGCGGATGAAGATGCGTTTGGCGTCGACCTGATCGACCACCCCGGCCCGGCGCGCGACCACCGCCGCCCCGGAATCGCGGGCGACGACCGCCTCCATGCCGGTGCCGATCAGGGGCGATTCCGTCTTGATCAGGGGCACGGCCTGGCGCTGCATGTTCGACCCCATCAGGGCGCGGTTGGCGTCGTCGTTTTCCAGAAACGGGATCAGCGCCGCCGCCGCCGAGACGATCTGCTTAGGGGCTACGTCCATCAGATCGACCTGACCGGGGGGAACCATTTCAAAGCCGCCATTGGCGCGGCAATTGATCAGCTCGCCGGTGATCCGCCCGCTCTCGTCCATCGGGATATTGGCCTGCGCAATATGATAATTGCCCTCCTCAATGGCGGAGAGATAGATGATCTCATCGGTGATCCGCCCTTCCTGAATCCGGCGATAGGGGCTTTCGATCAGGCCGTATTTGTTGATCCGGGCATAGGTGGCGAGCGAATTGATCAGGCCGATATTCGGCCCCTCCGGGGTCTCGACCGGGCAGATTCGCCCGTAATGGGTCGGGTGGACGTCGCGGACCTCGAAGCCGGCGCGCTCGCGGGTCAGCCCCCCCGGCCCCAAGGCCGAAAGGCGGCGCTTGTGGGTCACCTCCGAGAGCGGATTGGTCTGATCCATGAATTGCGACAATTGCGAAGAGCCGAAAAACTCGCGCACCATCGCCACCACCGGCTTGGCGTTGATGATGTCCTGCGGGGTGACGGCGTCGATCTCGACTGCGCTCATGCGCTCGCGGATGGCCCGCTCCATCCGCATCAGGCCGATGCGGTACTGGTTCTCCATCAACTCGCCGACCGAGCGCACCCGGCGGTTGCCCAGATTGTCGATGTCGTCGATCTCGCCCTTGCCTATCCGCAAATCGGCCAGCGCGCCGACCACGGCGAGAATGTCCTCGCGGCGCAGAATCTGCTCGGTGTCGGGGGCGTCCAGATTGAGGCGCATATTCATCTTGACCCGCCCGGCGGCGGACAGATTGTAGCGCTCGGCGTTGGAGAAGAGGTTGTTGAACAACTCCCTGGCCGCCTCCGGAGCCGGAGGGTCGCCGGGGCGTATGACCCGGTAAATCTCTTCCAGCGCCTCTTCCCGCGTTCCGGTCTTGTCGGCGGCGAGGGTGTTGCAGATATAAGGCCCGCTATTGGTATAGTCGATGTCGAGAATCTCGACCTCCCTGAGTCCCGCCGCATCGATCTGATCGAGCAGTTCCGGGGTCACCTCGGCGCCCGGCCCGGCGAGAGCCTCGCCGGTTTCGCGATTGACCGCGTCGCGGGCGAGGAAGCGTCCCGGCATGTCTTCCCGGCGCACCCGCAGGGCCTCGACCTTCTCCTCTTCCAGCCGAAGGACGTCGCGGCGGGTCACCCGGCGGCCCGCCGGATGAACCACCTTGCCGCTCCGGGCGTCGATCAGGTCATGCAACGGCTTGAGGCCCCGCAGATCCTGCGGACGGCAGGGCCTGCGCCAGAAACCTCCGCCCTCGGCCTCTCCGCCGGCGTCCTCGCGGACATAGGTGCTGCGCCGGTAGAAGGCGTCGAGAATCTCCTGCGCGCTCATCCCCAGCGCGCGGAGGAGAATGCTCGCCGGAATCTTGCGCTTGCGGTCGATCCGGGCGTGGATGACGTCCTTGATGTCGAACTCGAAGTCCAGCCAGGAGCCGCGATAGGGAATGATCCGCGCCGCAAACAGGTGTTTGCCCGAACTGTGGCTCTTGCCCTTGTCGTGGTCGAAGAAGACGCCGGGCGAGCGGTGCATCTGCGAGACGACCACCCGCTCCGCCCCGTTGATGATGAAGGTGCCGTTGTCGGTCATGAGCGGGATGTCGCCCATATAGACGGCCTGCTCTTTGACGTCCTTGACGGAGCGCGCGCCGGTGTCTTCGTCGAGGTCGAAGACGATCAGGCGCAGGGTGATGCGCAGAGAGGCTTCGTAGGTCATGCCGCGGTGGCGGCATTCTTCGATGTCGTATTTTTCGATGTTGTATTTGGGGTCTTCGAGTTCGTAGCGGAGGAATTCGAGGTCGGCGCTGCCGGAGAAGTCGCGGATCGGGAAGACCGAGCGGAACACCGCCTGCAGGCCGATCTCCTTTCGCCCGCCTTCCGGCTCTTCGCTCTGGAGGAAGAGGTCGTAGGAGCTCTTCTGGACAGCGATCAGATTGGGCATTTCGACCGCCTGTCCGGCGCTGCCGAATACCTTGCGCAGATCCATGCGGCTGGGAGGGGAGAGTTCGGTCATACGTTTTCCACAGCGTCAGGCCTCCCTGCTCCGCGCGAGGGGTGCGCAGAGGGGAGGTTGGGGGAAAGAGGACTGCTCAAGGGTTCAGGCCTATTGCAGTTCGACTGTTGCGCCAGCCGCCTCCAGTTTTTCCTTAATTTGAGCGGCCTCGTCCTTGGGGACTTCGGTCTTGACGGGTTTGGGCGCGGCTTCGACGAGGTCCTTGGCTTCTTTGAGGCCGAGGCCGGTGATCGCGCGCACTTCCTTGATGACGTTGATTTTCTTCTCGCCGAAGGCGGCGAGGATAACGGAGAAGGAGTCTTTTTCCTCGGCGGGTGCGGCCTCGGCGGCGGCGGCGGGCGCGGCGGCGAGGGCGGCGGCGGAGACGCCCCACTTCTCTTCGAGCATTTTAGCCAGTTCGGCGGCTTCCAGGATCGTCAGGCTGGACAGATCCTCGGTGATTTTCTGGAGGTCGGCCATGGGGTTCTGTTTTCTCCGGGAGTCGGTGAGCGGTTTTTACCCGTCCTTGGGCGCGGGATCAAGGGGTGTTTTTGTTTTCGGGCTTTGCGGCGATCAGGCGGGCGAGTTGCCCGGCAGGGGCGGCGATCAGGGCGGCGGCGCGGGCGGCGGGGGCGGTGAGGAGGCCGATCAGGCGGGCGCGCAGGCCGTCGAGCGAGGGGAGCGCGGCGAGCTGGCCGACTTCGGCGGCTGAGAGGGGCTTGCCGTCCATGACGCCGCCGAGGATTTTGAGGCCGTCATGGTCTTTGCCGAAGGCCGTGAGGGCTTTCGGCGTGCTGACGGGGTCATCGGCCCAGGCGATGGCGGTCGGGCCGTGGAAGAGGGGTTCGAGGGCTTTTTGGGCCGGGGTTCCTTCGAGAGCGCGGCGGGCGAGGCGGTTCTTGGTGATTCGCAACGTCCCGCCGGTCTCGGCGAGTTGGTCCCTCAGCCGGGTGAGGTCGGTGACGGCGACCCCGGAGCAATGGGTCAGGACGATCATCGGCGCGCCTTTGAAAACGCCTTTGAGGTCCTTGACGGCCTCCTCTTTTTTGGCGCGCGTGATGCTCATTGTGCAGGCGGAGCGGGTTCGGGCGGGTTGATCTCCGCCGGGTCTACCGCGATTCCCGGCCCCATGGTCGAGGAAATTGCGATTTTCTTGAGATAGACGCCTTTTGCGCCGCCGGGTTTGGCCTTGATGACGGCGTTGATCAGGGCGCGGGCGTTGTCGGCGATATGCTGTTTGGAGAAGCGGACGCGGGCGACCCCGGCATGGACGATTCCGGCTTTCTCGACCCGGAATTCGACCGCCCCGCGCTTGATGCGGGTGACGGCGGCGGCGACATCGGGGGTGACGGTTCCGACTCTGGGGTTGGGCATCAGGCCGCGCGGCCCCAGGATTTTGCCCAATTTGCCGACCACCGGCATGAGGTCGGGGGAGGCGATGCAACGGTCGAAGGCGATTTTGCCCTTTTCGATCTCTTCGGCGAGGTCTTCTGCGCCGACGCGATCGGCCCCGGCGGCTTTGGCCTCCTCGGCTTTCTCGCCGCGAGCGAAGACCGCGACCCGCACCTCCCGTCCCGACCCGTGGGGCAGCTCGCAGACCCCGCGCACCATCTGATCGGCGTGGCGGGGATCAACGCCGAGATTGATGGCGAGCTCGACGGTTTCATCGAATTTGGCTCCGGCGTGCTGTTTGAGCAGGGCGGCGGCCTTGTCGAGCGGGTAGAGTTTGCCGGGTTCCAGCCCTTCGCGAGCCTTTCGCAGTCTTTTGCCGGGTTTGGTCATGCGGCTTCTCCCTGATTACGCCCGGCGATTACGGCGATGCGGAAACCCGCAAATCTCTTGCCGAAGGCCCTTTTCGCCCCTCCGATGCAGCCCAGAACGCCGATGGCGAGGACGATCAACAGGAGGATGAGCAACAGGGCGCCGGGCGACTCCACCTCTCCTGCGTCATAGAAAGAGAGAAGCGGCGCGAGGATCAGATACAGCAAGAAGACGCAAAGGGCAAGAGGCCAGATCACCAGCCACCAGATGCCGAGGACGGCTTTCAGGCTGACGGCGGTCCTGCCCGGACGAGGCATGACGGCAAGGCGGAAGGCGGCATAGGGCTTGCGGAGCATGGCCCGGACCGTCCAGAACAGGAAGACGCTCCAGAAGAAGGGGAACAGGGCAAGGGCGGCAAAAATGAGAAAGAGGGCGATCAGGCCGGTATAGCGCCCTCCGGGATAGAGGAAGAGATCGAAAAAATTTCCGCCCATATCATAGGCGGCATAGAGCATGGGCAGTCCGGCGGCGAGCAGGATGCTGGGAGCCAGCGTCCGCCAGAAGAGCCGCCAGCCTGCGCTGACGGCGTGCCTCCATTCCGGCGTGATCTCGGTCATCGGTTTTACTCCGGAGGTGCAACCCCGATTATAGCGGGTCTGCCGTCAGACCTCGCCGTCAGGGTCAACGACCGCGAGGCGGAAGGCCGCATAGTTCTTGTTGAACGTCATCCGCATAACCCAGATATAGACCAGAGCCGTAAGTCCCAGAAGGACCAGCGCGGCCAGTGCGCCGAGGACCGCTACAGGAATTGCAAGAGACACGAAGACCGGAACCAGTGCAGCCAGAGCCAAAATGGCGGGGAAGTAAAGCAGCGCAAATATGACAGTCGAGCGCCACGCAAACAGCCACCAGATGCTGAGCACCCGGTCGAAGCCGGGTTCGGTCTCCTCCTTTTCCTCGCGAAAGGCGTGGGGGATGACGGCGATTCGAAACTCCCTGTAGCGCTTGCCGAGCATCATCCAGACGGCGAGGAAGGTCACCGAAAACCAGCTCAGAAAAGCCAGAAAGGCCGACTCCTGAAGGCCCAGAAGCAGATAGAAGACGGCCCCCACAACCAAGGCCGCCGCCCACGACCGCCAAAGCACAAGCCAGGCGGCGCTCAGGACATGGCCCCATTCGGTCTCCATCTCGTAAAGCGGCGGCGTTTCGGGCGCCTGGGGCATTTCGGGCGTTTCGCTTATGATGCGCCCCCTAACTCTTCACTTCCAGACCCATCGAGCGGGCCGTCCCCGCGATGATCTTCTGGGCATGATCCAGATCGCGCGCGTTCAAATCGGCCAGTTTTGACTCGGCAATCTCGCGGCACTGCGACAGCGTCACCTGCCCCGCCGACTCGCGCCCCGGCGTCTTGCCGCCCTTGTCCAGCTTCGCCGCCTTCTTCAAATAATAGGACGCCGGCGGGGTCTTCACCTGAAACGCAAACGAGCGGTCCGCATAAACCGTAATCACCACCGGAACCGGCGCGCCCGCCTCCATCTGCTTGGTCGCCGCGTTGAACGCCTTGCAAAACTCCATAATGTTGATCCCCCGCTGGCCCAGCGCCGGACCAATCGGCGGCGACGGATTGGCCTGTCCCGCCGGAGCCTGCAGCTTCAAAAAACCCTCAATCTTCTTCGCCATCGCCCCTAGCCCTTCTCGACCTGCCCGTATTCCAGCTCGACCGGGGTCGCCCTGCCGAAGATCGAAACCGAAACTTTCAGGCGCGACCGCTCCACGTCCACCTCCTCCACAACCCCGTTGAACGAAACAAACGGCCCGTCCGCAACCCGAACCTGCTCGCCAATCTCGAACGTCACCGAAGGCTTGGGGCGGTCCACCCCTTCCTGCACCTGATTCAAAATCCGGTCCACCTCCGCCTGCGGGATCGGCGCGGGCTTCGCCGCCGGACCCAGAAACCCCGTCACCCGCGGAATGTCCTTCACCAGATGATGCGTCCGGTCGTTCATGTCCATCTTGACCAGAACATAGCCGGGGAAAAATTTGCGCTTGGCGGTCTTCTTCGCGCCGCGCCGGACCTCGACCACCTCCTCCTCCGGCACCATCACCTCCTCAAAACTGGCCGAGAGGCCCGCCTGCTTCGCCCGCTCGCGGATCGCCTCTTTCACCTTCGCCTCGAAATTCGAATAGGCATGGACGATATACCACTGCTTCTCGATCTCGCTCATCTTCCGGGCCTCAACTGAACGCGCCCAAAATCGAGCCGACCAGCCAGCTCAATGCCTGATCCGCCAGAAAAAAGAAAATCGAAAACAGCGTGACCATAATAAACACCATGATCGTGGTCACCACGGTCTCCGAGCGCGACGGCCAGGTGACCTTGCTCACCTCCTGGCGCACCTGCTGGAAAAAGGGCAGGACGCCGGTTTTCGACTCTGGTTTGGCTTCGGTTTTCACAATCACAACTCCTTCAGCCCCGGCAGGAGTGGAGGGACTCGAACCCCCAACCCCCGGTTTTGGAGACCGGTGCTCTGACCAATTGAGCTACACTCCTCCCCGTTGGCGGGCTTCCCGGAAGCGGGATGGCCGGAGAGCGGTTATTCAACCACCTTCGAGACAACCCCGGCCCCGATGGTCCGGCCCCCCTCGCGAATGGCGAAGCGCAGTTTCTCCTCCATCGCAATCGGGGCGATCAACTCGACATCCATCTGAGCGTTGTCGCCGGGCATAACCATCTCCGTCCCTTCGGGCAGTTTGATCGTGCCGGTGACGTCGGTCGTCCGGAAGTAGAATTGCGGGCGGTAGTTCGAGAAGAAGGGCTTGTGGCGGCCCCCCTCGTCCTTGTTGAGGATATAGGCCTCGGCCTTGAACCTGGTGTGGGGCGTGACCGTCCCCGGCGCGGCCAGAACCTGTCCGCGCTCGACCCCGTCGCGCTCGACCCCGCGCAGCAGCACGCCGACATTGTCGCCCGCCTCGCCCTGATCCAGAAGCTTGCGGAACATCTCGACCCCGGTGCAGGTCGTCTTCGAGGTGTCGTGAATCCCGACGATCTCGATCTCCTCGCCGACCTTGATCATCCCGCGCTCGACCCGGCCCGTGACCACGGTGCCGCGCCCGGCAATCGAGAACACATCTTCTATCGGCATCAGGAAGGGCTTGTCCCTGGGGCGGTCGGGCTGGGGGATGGTCTCGTCGACCGCCTTCATCAGCTCCATGATCGACTGCTTGCCGGTCTTCTCGTCCTTGCCCTCCAGCGCGGCCAGCGCCGAGCCTTTGATGATCGGAATGTCGTCGCCCGGATATTCGTATTTGCTCAGCAGCTCGCGCACCTCGACTTCGACCAGTTCCAGCAGCTCCGGGTCGTCCACCTGATCCACCTTGTTCAGATAGACCACCAGCGCCGGAACCCCAACCTGCCGCGCCAGAACAATATGCTCGCGGGTCTGGGGCATCGGCCCGTCCGCCGCCGAGACCACCAGAATCGCGCCGTCCATCTGCGCCGCGCCGGTGATCATGTTCTTCACATAGTCGGCGTGGCCGGGGCAGTCGACATGGGCGTAATGGCGCTTCTCGGTCTCATATTCGACATGGGCGGTCGAAATCGTGATCCCGCGCGCCTTCTCCTCCGGAGCGTTGTCGATCTGCTCATAGGCCGCAAACTCCGCGCCGCCCGACTCCGCCAGAATCTTCGTGATCGCCGCGGTCAGAGTCGTCTTGCCGTGATCGACATGGCCGATCGTGCCGACATTGCAGTGAGGCTTGGTGCGCTCAAATTTTTCCTTTGCCATGGGTCTCCAGGTCTCGCTTGGTTGCTCGGCAGGGGCCGGGTGGAGCGGGTGAAGGGAATCGAACCCTCATCTTCAGCTTGGAAGGCTGCGGCTCTGCCATTGAGCTACACCCGCCGAAAGATAGGGCATCCGTCCTTTGCGTTTCTCCTGTCCGGCTTCCCGGGTTGCGCGGGGCGCGGCAAGGGGCATGGTGGAGGGGGTTGGATTCGAACCAACGTAGGCATAGCCAACGGGTTTACAGCCCGTCCCTTTTAACCACTCAGGCACCCCTCCCTTCCGGCCCCCGGAGGCTCGCCGGGCAGGCGGTATGGAAAGGCCGGGGCCGCCCCGTCCTCGCGCGCTTCGCTGATAAGCATTTATTGCCTTCAGCGCCGCCTGTCAACTCTTATTGCGCCCCCCGCACCGGCGCCGGGCGGAGCCGGTGGGCGGTGACGGGATCGAACCGCCGACCTTCCCGGTGTAAACGGGACGCTCTCCCGGCTGAGCTAACCGCCCCGCCGCCAGTCTGCGCGCCCGGACCGCTCACATCAAGCCCCCAGGCCGTCCAGTTCTTTGTCCGCCGGCGGGCGAAGAGCTCGATCTTGCGCTGGGAGGGAAACATCGCCTCGATCCCCTCCCGGACCGCCTCCGGCTTGCGGCTGTGCTGTTCTCTCGGCGCTTCGACAAACTGCCGGATATTGCGGCTCCCGCGCGGGCGGGGGATTTTCCCACGCTTGAACACGAGGCATAATTCACACTGCGACATTGTGTAAAAGCCGGGATTTGTCTTGCCCTTGTGCCAGACAAAGCCGACCGTCGCCCAGTTGAAGCCCCATCTCTTGCCCAAATCCATCGCCTGATCGAGATGCGGCGATGACGACCACATAAAAAGCAGGCAGTCTTCGGCGCTGATTGAGGGCACCGGCAGGCCGGCAAGGTCGGACAGCGTGACTGTCGGGTAATGGCGTATCGCGCCGCCGGTGTCGCCGTTGCCGGGGCCGTTATGCTGCAACTGGCCCTTATAGTCCCAGGGCGGATCGGCATAGATGATCTGGAACCGGTCCGGGGGCAACGGCGGGAATTGCCGCCAGACGCCGGACGCCTCCGGATTCTCCGGCCTGTTCCGGCGCAGGGCTTCTTCCGGAGAAAGCGCGCCCTTCCCCGGACCCGGCCAGCCCCTGCGCCTGCCGTCAGACCCGGTCAGCTGTTGACTGCATCCTTCAGCGCCTTGCCCGCCTTGAATTTCGGCTGCTTGGAAGACGGAATCTGCATGGTCACGCCGGTTTGCGGATTCCGCGCCTGCGTCGCCGCGCGGGTATAGACGGAGAAGGTGCCGAAGCCCATCAAACGAACCTCGCCGCCCGTCCTGAGCTGGTCGGTGATCGAGTTGATGAAGCACTCGCAGACGCGGTTGGCGTCCACCTTGGACAGGTCGCATTTCTGCGACACAATGTCGATCAGGTCATTTTTGTTCACGTCACTCTCCTGTTCTGGCTCCTGTTGCGGAGGGGCCTTGCGCCCTGCCGGAAGCCGAATCGGCCCCGCCAAGGCCTGAATCACTTTACGGGCCGGAAAATGCAAAACAAGCAAAATCGTGCCCGATAACGCCCGCCCAAAACGACACGCCCGCCGTCATTCCGCTCTTTCCTTTATAAACAAAGGGATTCAGCGCATCGCGCTGCGCCGCGCCCGGCGCGCAAAACAGGAAAATGTGAAGGGTAAAAAGGTTAATGCGCCTGCAAAGTCGTGCTTTTCGCGCTTCGGCGGCGGCGGGCCGGGGCCGGTTTCGGGGGCGGCTTTTCTTCCCAGCTGATCGCCTGAACCTTGCCCACCAGCGCATGGTGCAGCGCATCCTCAACATTGTTCAGAGGGATGATCTCAAGTTTGTTTTTGATCTTGTCCGGAATCTCGGTCAGATCCTTGGCGTTCTCCTGCGGGATCAAAACCTTCTTGACCCCGCCGCGCAGCGCGGCCAGCAGTTTTTCCTTGAGGCCCCCGATAGGCAGGAGACGCCCGCGCAGGGTGATCTCGCCGGTCATCGCCACCTCGCGGCGCACCGGGATTCCGGTCATCAGCGAAACAATCGCCGCGACAATCGCCACCCCGGCGGAGGGGCCGTCTTTCGGGGTCGCCGCTTCCGGCACATGCACGTGAATGTCCCGCGTCTCGAACAGCGGCGGCTCAATCCCGAATTGCGGCGCGCGGGCGCGCACATAGGCCTTGGCCGCCTGGATCGACTCCTTCATCACCTCGCGCAGATTGCCGGTGATCGTCATCCGCCCCTTGCCCGGGGCCATCACGCCCTCGATGGTCAGGATTTCGCCGCCGAACTGGGTCCAGGCCATCCCGGTCGCGACCCCGACGCGGTTCTCCTTCTCGATCTCCTCCTGCCGGTATTTCGGGACGCCCAGATAGGCTTCCAGATTCTTGCCGGTGACCGCAATCGACGTCTTTTTGCTCTTGCCCTCGCCTGAAGCCAGCTCGCGCACCGCCTTGCGCATCAGCCTGTTGATCTCGCGCTCCAGATTGCGAACCCCGGCCTCGCGGGTGTAAACCCGAATCAGGCGGACCAGCCCGCCGTCCGACAGCGACCACTCGCTCTCCTTCAGGCCGTGCGCCTCCGCCGCCTTCGGGATCAGATGCCGCCGCGCAATCCCGGCCTTCTCATCCTCGGTGTAGCCGGGCAGGCGAATGATCTCCATCCGGTCCATCAGCGCCGGAGGAATGTCGAGCGTGTTCGCGGTCGTGATGAACAGAACGCTGGAGAGGTCGTATTCCACCTCCAGATAGTGGTCGGTGAAGGCGGTGTTCTGCTCGGGGTCGAGGACTTCGAGCAGGGCGGCGGAGGGGTCGCCGCGGAAGTCGATCCCCATCTTGTCCACCTCGTCGAGCAGGAAAAGCGGGTTGACGTGCTTGACCTTCTTCATCGACTGGATCACCCGGCCCGGCATGGAGCCGATATAGGTGCGGCGGTGTCCGCGTATCTCGGCCTCGTCGCGCACGCCGCCCAGCGACATCCGCACGAACTGGCGGCCGGTCGCGCGCGCAATCGAGCGCCCCAGCGACGTCTTGCCCACCCCCGGCGGCCCGACAAGGCATAAAATCGGACCCTTCAGTTTCCCGGTCCGCTTCTGCACGGCCAGAAACTCGACGATCCGCTCCTTGACCTTCTCCAGCCCGTAATGGTCTTCGTCGAGAATCTTCTGCGCCGCATCGAGATCAATCCGCGCGCGCGCCTTCCGCCCCCACGGAATCGACAGCAGCCAGTCCAGATAATTGCGCACCACCGTCGCCTCGGCGGACATCGAACTCATCTGGCGCAGTTTCTTCAGCTAATCCCAGCGCTCCTTATGCGCCAGCCAGAGGACCCGCAGGACCAAGGGCAAGTTGACGATGGCGAGGATCACGTGACTGATGAGCAAGGCAAAGTAAGCGAGGCGTGCGCCCCCTGTCCCTCGATAGCCGAGGTGTCCTAGCTGTGGCACGACGATGAGGTGGTACCAGAGATAGCTCGCCAAGAAGGCCGCGCTGACGAGGAAGGCAGCCCGCATCAGCTTGGCATGTGAATTCCGCGCGGCCTCATCTGTGCGAGCCCCAGGTCTTCGAATGACGATCCACCCCATGAGGAGGAGGAGCGCAGCGATCGAGTTCAAGCACGCGTTGATCAAGGGATATGGGGTCGGCACCAGCCCTGCTTCACGCGCCAGACTCTTCACTCGCTCAACAGCGTCGAGGCGCCCCTTCTCTGTCTCGCCGTCGTAATAGCCTCTGATCCGACCCTCGGCGTCCAGCACGACGAAGCGCGTCGCATGAGTCACCTGCATGCCCATTTGAACGTCGTCCTCTGGGAGGCGATCGACACCGAGCGAGAGGCTCTGCCGCATGAGCGAGTAGATCGCGTCCTCCTCTCCAGTGAGGAAGCTCCAGCGCTCTGTATCAGCCGTGAAGCTCCGCGCATACTCCGCGAGGATCTGTGGAGTGTCGTAGCCTGGATCGACCGAGATGGAGACGAGGCGCGCAGGGACGCCCTCCAGCTCCTCCTGGGCCTGACGCATCTGCGCAGTCAGACGTGGACAAGGGCCAGCGCAGCGAGTGAAGAAGGTCGAGAGCAGCGTAGGCTGCCCGAGCAGATCAGACTGCGTGAAGGCCTCACCTGAGAGCCCGATCAACTCAAAGCCTGCGACCTCTCCGAAGACGGAGGGGCTCGTGGGCCTAGCAGCCAGCTCTATCCCGCCGCCCGATTGCGGAGCAGCCGATAAGAACGTCACCGCGCATAGCAGAGAGAGAAGGCTCACGATGTCCTCACTTAGAGAGAGCTCTTAGTGTTCTTCAGCGTAAGGGTCGTGAGCGATGTCCGCCGTCACAGCCTTTTGAGCTGTCACGTCAGGCATGCCTGTGACCTTCCCTGACTTACTGCGGTGAATCCCGTCGTCATCTAAATTGACCTCTAGCTGATGCCCGATCGGGTACAGCATGTCGTCATTGAAAGATGTGTCAGGCATATTCGCGAAGAGAAAGATCGCGACCAGCGGGATCGTAGGCACGATCATGAACTTCAGAATGGGCTGCTCGAACTTCATGTGCATGAACCACGTGAAGATGAGATAGCCCTTCAGGAAGGCGAAGAAGAGCAAGCCGCTCCAGATAGCCCAGCGAGGCATATCAAAGGCTGTGCCCCAAGCCACCTCAAGGGCTGTGTAGAGAAACAAGTAGCCAAAGATCTTGTTAGCGCTGAATGA
This sequence comes from Alphaproteobacteria bacterium, assembly GCA_965204775.1. Classification (GTDB taxonomy): domain Bacteria; phylum Pseudomonadota; class Alphaproteobacteria; order JAPOUT01; genus CBDBFH01. The sequence continues at coordinate 6,095 of CBDBFH010000008.1, read as the reverse complement.
GTGATCGTCAGACATGTCAATAATGAGTGGTTTCGGGGCTGCCTACATCAAGTAGACGATCGTGAAGAGGAGGACCCAGACCAGGTCCACGAAGTGCCAGTAAAGTCCGGCGAGCTCCAGTCGGAGATAATTCTCCTTGGTGTACTCGCCCTTGAGCGCACAGATGTATGCATAGATGAGCCAGATGATCCCCACGAAGACGTGGAAACCGTGGAATCCTGTCATGGCGTAGAAGGTGGACCAGAAGATGTCGACGTTAGGTCGTCTCCCGTCCGCCCACATGTGGATGTACTCGTAGACCTGAACGCCGAGGAAGACACAGCCTCCAAGGATCGTCCAGAGCAGCCACTTCTTCATCCCCTCCCTGTCGCCGTGCTGGATCGCGTGCAAGGAGCGAACCATCATCCAGGAGCTGGTGATGAGGATAAAGGTGTTGAGCGCCGTCAGATCTACTTCGAGACGCGACTCAGGGTTCGGCCATATCTCCGTGCCCATCCGGAGCACGATGTAGGTCCCGATCAGACCGGTGAAGAACATCACCTCCGTCGCTAGGAAGAGCCAGATCGCAAACTTACCGCGATCGACCGGGGGGCCGCTCTCGTAGTCATAGATCGGATGATGGTGGGCCGGGGCGTCAACCGCGGGGTCGTAGGCTTCGATGGGATTGCTCATGGGTTCAGCTCCGGATCGTTAATTGGACGATGGGATCGAACAGGGCAAGGGAAAAGACGAGAGGGAGATAGAACAACGAGACGAGGAGGAGTCCCCGAGCACGAGGTCTGGACTGTTGGCGGGCGAAACGCAGGGCATAGACCGCATAACCGAAGCCCGCGATGAGGGCTCCGATGGAAAAGACTGAACCTGCGGCGCCCTGAACTCCGGGGAGAAGAACGAGCAGGATCAACAAGAGGGATTGCTGAGAGCGTGCCGTCCGGCGATGGCCTCACCTCCGACCTCACCAGCGAGCATCCTGAGGCCTGCGCCCCGATACTCATCCTTGTACATCCAAGCGATGGCCATGAAGTGCGGGAACTGCCAGACGAAGAGGATGGCTGTGAGCCAGACACCCCAACCGTCAAGTGACCCGGTGACCGCTGCCCAAGCGATAGCAGGAGGCGCTGCTCCAGCGACCGCACCGGGCACCGTGTTCAGAGCGCTGATGCGCTTCAGCGGCGTGTAGATCGCGATGTATAGGAGCAAGGTCCCAGCTGCGAGGAGCGCTGAGAGAACGGAGAAGCGCAGCGCCAAACCGATGAGAGAGCCCACCATGAGAACGGCGGCGAAGAGGATCCCATCCCTGGGTGAGATCACACCCCTCACCAAGGGCCGGTTCCGAGTGCGCTCCATCAAGCCGTCTGTGTCGCGCTCTAAGACTTGATTGAGGACGCTGCCTGCACCGGCAGAGAGAGTGACCCAGAAGGCCACCTCGAAGACGCCGGCGAGCTTCGCGCCCGGGCCACTAGCCAAGAGGGCTGAGATGAAAGCTGTGAACGCGACCATGCCTGCAATCCTAGGTCGCAAGAGCTCAGCCCAGTCCGCGAGCGTCGCAGAGTCCTCTCTGCTCACGATCGCCTTAGCGCTTGTGAGGGTCATGCCGCGTCTCCTTGCCTGAGGAGCTTGCCGACCCAGAGGCGGCTCGCGACACACTGACCGAGGAGCAACGCACCACCGAGGACGTGCAAGGTCGGCAGAACTGAATCGTGCACGCCTGTAGCTGTCGGGCCATACCAGATGAAGACCGCCGCGAAGGCGAAGATCCCCAAGGCGACCTGTGCTGCGAAGAGGACCGTGAGACGCTTGGCACACACATGGAGCCAATCACCTTGTGAGCCAGTCTCTAATGACTTCAGCTTGTGAACAAGGCCGAAGACAGAGGCGGCCGTGTAAAGCAAGACCATGAGGTGCACCGCCAAGGCGACGGGCTCATCCGTGTGCCGCAACCATGCGCCAGCGACGATCATCATGTAGACCGAGGTGACCGCGTTGTTCGCCGTGCGACGCAACGCGGTGGCCTGAGCGAGCAGCTTAGGCTCAGCGTTCAACCAGCGCGGGGAGCTGATCACTGCCGCTGCGACGATCACTCCAAAGACAGCCTGACCGAGCGCGCCGTGAAGGAAGGCGAGGTTCTCACTGTTCTCTAGCACCCTAAAGCCACCGATCGTGCCCTGCATGCACACAGCGATGAGGGCGATCGTGGTCGCCCGACGAGCCGCAGCGGAAGCACCCTCTACAAAGGCAGCGAGCACCGCGCCGATCGCGAAGAGCCCGACGACGGTCCCCACCATCCGGTGGCTGTGCTCGACAAATTGCCCGATGTTCCGGAACCAATCCTCGAGCGGATAGAGCCAAAGGAGTCGCTCACCTTGCGATGACTGCACCGTCAACCACCCCTCGACCGCCATCCCCGCGTCCAAGGACGTGACGCTGCCTCCGAAGAGGATCAGCGGCAACGTCGCTGCCACCACCAAGCGCGCGAAGAGATGCGTCGCGGCGCCAGATGGCGTGAGCGGGAGGGTTTGTGCCTGAGCGGTCATAGGGTGCAAATCAGAACGGAGCTGCTCTCAGTCGATGTTGCGTGTCTGCGGCAAGTAGTCCTCTTCGACGAGCGGAGAGGCGTACTCATAAGGCCCGCGGTAGACGCGCATCTCTCTGTCAAAGTTGCCGTGGCCCGGAGGCGAGGGCGCGTCCCATTCGAGCGTGTTCGCCTTCCAAGGGTTACGTCCGACGCGTTGACCGCGGTAGATGCTGTTGAAGAAGTTGAAGACGAAGATGCCCTGCCACAGGAAGAGGCAGAAGGCGCTGATCGAGATGAACTCATTCAACGGCTGAAGGTGCGCGTAGACCTCATAAGCATAGGGGTCAGCCGTTCGACGCATGAGACCGGCGAGTCCGATCTGGTGCATCATGTAGAAGGTGCAGTTAGCGAAGATGAAAGACCCAACAAAGTGGATCTTGCCCAGACGCTCACACATCAGACGACCGAACATCTTCGGGAACCAGTGATGAATCGCGCCATAGATCGCGAACACTGACCCGCCGAACACCACGTAGTGGAAGTGCGCGACGATGATGTAAGTGTCGTGCATATAGATATCGACGGGCGTCGCCGCCATCCAGATACCAGACAGTCCACCAATGATGAAGAGCGCCACGAACGCGATCGCGTTCAAGTTGGCTGTCGTCAGCTGGATCCGAGCGCCCCATAGGGTGCCGAGCCAGTTGAAGACCTTAATGGCCGAGGGGAGCGCGATCAGGATCGTTGAGACCATGAAGGTCATGCCCAGCGCAGGGTTCATACCCGAGGCGAACATGTGGTGCCCCCAGACGATGAAGCCGAGGCCCGCGATCGCAGCCATGGAGTAGACCATCGGCTTGTAGCCGAAGACCGGCTTACGCGAGTGCACGCTCAAGATGTCGCTGGCCAAGCCCATCGCCGGGACGACCATGATGTAGACCGCCGGGTGTGAGTAGAACCAGAAGAGGTGCTGCCACAGGAGCGGCTGGCCGCCAGCTGCGCCGCCCATCAGCTCGGGGTTCATTTGATTGACCACCAAGTTGGAGGGGGTGAAGAAGCCGGTATGAATGAGCCTGTCGAGGAGCTGCTCGATCGAAGCTGCTGTCAAGACGGGCAGCGCGAAGAGCTGCAAGAGCGCCGCGATGAAGAGCGCCCAGATAGAGAGCGGCATCCGCATCATCGTCAGGCCTGGAGCCCTCATCGTCACGACCGTGGTCGCGTAGTTCACAGCGCCCGCCATTGACGAGATTCCGGACCATGTGAGCGCCATCAGCCACAGGGTCTGACCGGTCAAACTACCTGGAGCCGCGGTCTCGATCGTCGAGAGCGGTGGATAAGCTGTCCAACCGGCTGCAGCCGCGCCCCCTTCAACGAAGAAGCTGGCGAGCGCACACAAGAGACCCGGGATCATCGCCCAGTAGCCGATCATGTTGAGGCGAGGGAAGGCCATATCTGGCGCTCCGATCATCAGCGGGATCAGGAAGTTCCCGAAGGCTCCAGTCAACATGGGAATGATCACGAAGAAGATCATGATCGTGCCATGCATCGTAAAGAGCATGGTGTAGAACTCCGGCGAGACAGCGCCGCCAGTCGCAGGGAAGAGCAGCTCGCCGATCACGGGCATCTTCGTCCAAGGCCAAGCGAGCTGCCAGCGAATCGCCATCGCCAGCGCACCACCGACTCCGAGCAAGAGCAGCCCGGTAAAGAGGAACTGGAGCCCGATCATCTTGTGATCCGTGGAGAAGATGTACTTCTTCACGAAGGAGAGCTCGTGATGTTCCTCGTGTTCGATGTGGACTGAGCCCAAGGGGGCCAGACCTTTACGAGAGCCCTTAGGGGCGCGGGGGTTCAACTCTTCTGCGGGCGTTCCGCCAGCGTCTGAGGGGAGAGGGGGCACGCTCACGACTGTTCCTCCGTTCCATTACTCATCACGATTGTCTTCTGGTCTTCCATCCAGGCGTCATATTCTTCTCTTGAGACGACCTCTACTCGGCCGGCCATCTTGTAGTGGCCCCAACCGCACAGTTCGGTGCAGATGAGGTCATAGATCCCCTCTGTCGTGGAGTTGAACCAGATCGGAATCGCCATCCCAGGTACGGCGTCTTGCTTCAACCTGAACTCCGGGACAAAGAAGCTGTGCAGCACATCTCTTGAGTGAAGGATGAAGACGACATCTTCATCAACGGGGACCTTGAAGAGATGTGGGCTCTCGATGTCATCCCAAGTTCCAAAGACGCCATCAGCGCCGGGATACTGCATCTGCCAATCAAATGAGAGGCCCACACATGAGCGATCGGCTCCGACTGCGGGAGGTTCCCGCGATATTTAATCTTTGCCCACGTCCCCATCTGCGAGAACGCGATGACGAGGAGCAAGATCCCGGGGATCACCGTCCAGATGAGCTCGAGCTTGTGGTTGCCGTGGGAGAAGACCGCCTTCGTGTCGTCTTCCCTCGCGTACTTGAACACGAAGTAGACGAGGAGCCCTTCTGTCAAGATGAAGAAGAAGGCCACCATCCACAGGATCAAGTAGAAGAGGTAGTCGATGTCCGGCGCGTAGGTCGAGACGCCCGGCGGCATCCACCAACCATTGTCCTTAGCGGTGTAAAAAGTCCACACCCCTAAGGTGGGGACTAAGAATAAAAGAAAGCTCAGCAACAGGCGCATTGGGGGGTCTCTCTGAAAGAGTTACTGCGTCAACAAGGGTTCGTTGAAATGTCTAACGGTTCAGTGACCGTTGTCGTGATTGTCTTCAGCGTCGAGACCGTGGTCATCGCCGCTAGATGCATGATCATCGTGATCGCTCATGCGCATGCGCATGGAGTCAAGCCCGACGCCATCGTGAATCTCCGAGAGGGAGAGGACGTAGTGAACGATGGCCCAGCGATCGTCCTCGGTCAGGGTGTCTGGCGCTGCCGGCATCGGCGTCCCATTGATCCCCGCTGTGACGCGGCGATAGATATCAATCGGTCGGCGGCCGCCACGGAAGATGCCAGACGTGAGGTTTCGAGGCTGAATGTCAAAGCCCCAGTCGTCGATGATACGCTTGGGTTTGCCCTCATCGTCAACACCGTCCCAGGCTGAAGCACCGTCGCCATAGCCTTGATCGCCGTGGCAGCTGCTGCAGTTGCCCTTGTTGGCGTCCATGTAAAGCTCACGGCCAAGCGCGATGCTCTCCTCGGTCGGCATAGGCACTTCGCCTTCATATGTGATCAGGCTCTCAGAGGCTCGATCCCACTTCTCCCAAACATCACGATAAGTGTCGATGATGAGGTCAGAGGTCAGCAGGTCAGCGGAGCCATCCTCGTGGAAGCCGAGCACGAGGAGGCGCTCTGTCTCACCGCGGATCGAGAGCAACCTGACCATGTCAACCAAGCCATGAATCTGGGCTCTGGAGAAGCGCCTGAAGTTAGGCATCGCTGACGTATAAGCACCATCACGGATGATGTTGTAGAGGTCTTCACGCCTCGGGTGCGCCTTGTCTTTGAGGGCAGTCCACTTAAAGATCCCAGGCTGATAGTTGCGCGGGGCGGGGCTCTAAGAAGGGTGCGGTAGAGCCGTTGCCGATCCCTTCCACGCCG
>CBDBFH010000007.1:0-5804 GCA_965204775.1 Alphaproteobacteria bacterium | reverse complement strand
CAACAGCGCAAGCACCCCCCCTGCGCGCCCCAATACAGACAACACCGCTATGCCAGACAAAACCCCCAACTCACTACACAAATGCAGCCCGTGAGAAATCCGGGCTAGCCCGGATTTCTCACAATGTTGAGTGCATCGGGGTTCTGCATATGAGAAAGTTCTTTTGCGACAAAGGCTTGATCATATGCAGAGGGGTTCCCCGATGCCGGCAGAGTGTAGTCTGGGAGCGATGCGTTTTGCACGCCTTAAAGGGCGCGAGGTTGTAGCTGATTTTGGCGGTGGTGTGCTGACGTCGAACACCGGCGCGTTGCTGCTGGGGGCGACCGACCGGGCGATCGGTCTGGTGGACCGGTTTGCGGCGTGCTTTTCGGATGGCCGCACTGCGGATCGTGTTGTGCACGATGTTGCGACCCTGGTGGGCCAGCGCGTGTTTGCCATTGCGCTGGGCTACGAGGACCTGCTGGATCACGACGAGTTGCGCCACGATCCGGCGCTGGGTGTGGCGCTTGGCCGGCTTGAGGGGCGCCGTCGGGACTGTGCGCCGCTGGCCGGCAAATCGACGCTGAACCGTCTGGAGCACGCGCCCGAGGGCGCGCATCGCTATCGCCGCATCGGCCACGACGCCGGCGCGATTGAGGCGTTGTTTGTCGATCAGTTTCTCGACGCCCATGAGCAGGCGCCGGCGCGTCTGGTGCTTGATCTGGACGCCACTGACGACCCACTGCACGGGCGTCAGGAGGGGCGGTTCTTCCACGGTTACTACGATTGCTACTGCTATCTGCCGCTCTACATTTTCTGCGGCGACCATCTCCTGGCGGCAAAGCTGCGGCGGGCGAATAGTGACGCCAGCGCCGGCGCGCTGGAGGAGGTGGCGCGTATTGTCGGGCAGATCCGCGCCCGCTGGCCGGCAGTGGAGATCGTGCTGCGCGCAGATTCGGGCTTCGCCCGCGAGGCCCTGATGGCGTGGTGCGAGGACAATGGCGTCGATTATGTCTTCGGTCTGGCACGCAACGCGCGCCTGACGGCCCGCCTGCACCCGGCCCTGGAGCGGGCCGGGGCGCGCTGGCGCAAGAGCGGCCAGCCGGCCCGCCTGTTCACCGAGTTCCGCTATCGCACCCTGAAGACATGGTCGCGCCAGCGCCGTGTCGTCGGCAAAGCCGAGTGGCTCCCGGGTGGTGCCAACCCGCGCTTCCTCGTCACCTCGCTGAACCCGACCGCCATCGACCGGCGGACCCTCTACGAAAAACTCTACTGCGCCAGAGGCGACATGGAGAACCGCATCAAGGAATGCCAGCTCGACCTCTTCGCCGACCGCAGCTCGGCCCACACCATGCGCGCCAACCAACTCCGCCTGTGGTTCGCCTCCATGGCCTATGTGCTGCTCTCGGCACTGAGACGCATCGCCCTCGCCGGAACCCGCCTCGCCAAAGCCACATGCCGATCCATACGCCTCAAGCTCCTCAAGATCGGCGCACAGATGCGCCTCAGTACACGCCGCATCCGCTTCGCCATGGCCGCCGCCTGCCCCCACGCCGACGTCTTCACCCTCGCACACCAGCGATTATCCACCTGACCCCAGAGCAAGGGGACCAACCGAACCCGCCCGACAACAACACAGACACAAGACCCCAAATCACACCGCGCCAACAGCGCAAGCACCCCCCCTGCGCGCCCCAACACGGACAACACCGCTATGCCAGACAAAACCCCCAACTCACTACACAAATGCAGCCCGTGAGAAATCCGGGCTAGCCGCACAACGGGTTCACGTATCTCCGGAATTTTGCAATTCGGACACCGATCATTCGTCGTCTAATCTGATCCTTGAAAACAGATAAAGCCGCCGCGCGGCGGCCCGCCTTCAGGCTGCGGGGCGTTCGCCGCGGATTTGGGTGCGGTGCAGCAGGCGGCGGCTGGCGGCGTCGAAGGGGTCGCGCCGGTGCATGGTGCAGCGATTGTCCCACAGCACCACATCGCCCACCTGCCAGCGGTGGCGGTAGGTGAAGCGGTCCTGCTGGACATGATCCCAGATTTCGTCCAGCAGCGTCTCCGACTCCGCCACGCCCATGCCCTCGATATAGGAATTCAGCCGCCGGCCCAGATACAGCACCCGCCGACCGCTCTCCGGATGCACCGGGATGGCGGGGTGGGAGGCGCCGGGCGCTTCGCTCACATCCCTCACCTCGTCGAAACCGGCGCGCAGATAACCGCCGGAATTGACGCTGGAATCATGGCGGAGCCGCGCGGTCTCCAGCCTGTCCTTCAGGCCCGCCGGCAGCGCCTCGAGCGCGGCATACATGTTCAGAAACCAGGTGTCGCCGCCCTCCGGCGGAATCTCCAGCGCATAGAGCGCGCTGGCCTTGGGGGGCCGCTCCTCATAGGACATGTCGGTGTGCCAGGAGGCTTCGCCGGCGCCCAGCGACCCGATCGGCTTGCCGTCCTTGACGATATTGGAAATCACATAGAGTTCCGGCACGCCGTCCACCATCGTCTGGCCGTTTTCCATGATCGGCGCATGGTCCAGCTCGCCGAAACGGGAGGAAAACGCCACGAAGTCGCCATCCGTGATCTGCTGTCCGCGAAACACCAGCACCCCGTGCTCGATCCACGCGGCGTGAATGGCGGCGAAGGTCGCGTCGTCCAGCGGCCGGGAGAGATCCACGCCGTCGATGACCGCTCCGAGCGCGGCATTCGCCGGCATTGTCGCTACGATGGGTGCACCGGTCTCCGACATTGCCCTGCCTCCCTGCCATCCGGAAGGCGCACTGTCGGGGAAGGCGGCGGGCCGGTCAACGCCTTTGTCATGCGGCTTTCTCCGCCGCCTGCCCCGCCGGCGCGGGAGGCCGCATTGCCGCCGCCGCCGCCGCCCGCTATTGGAGCGCGCATCATGCTGCGCCGTTTCTATGACGAGATCATGCGCCTTGCCGGCCATCGCGCGGCGGTGTGGATGCTGGCGGCGCTCGCCTTCGCGGAAAGCATCGTTTTCCCGGTTCCGGTGGATGTGTTCCTGATCCCGATGGTGCTCGCGGCGCCGGCGCGCGCCTGGCGTTACGCGGCCATCGCCGCCGGCGCGTCCGTGGCGGGCGGGGTCGCGGGCTACGGGATCGGCGCCCTGCTGTTCGACACTGTGGGCGGCCCGCTGCTAGACCTCTACGGCTATCGTGCAGCGTTCGCCGAAGCGCAGGCGCTCTACAACGCCCATGGCGGGCTGATCGTTTTCGCCGCGGCCTTTTCCCCGATCCCCTACAAGGTCTTCACTGTCGCAAGCGGCGTTGCCGGTGCGGATTTGGGCGTCTTCATCCTGGCATCGGCGCTCGGGCGGGGGCTGCGTTTCTTCATCGTCGCGGCGCTGCTCTGGCGCTTCGGTCCTCCGGTGCGGGCCTTCATCGAACGCCGGCTCGGCCCGGCGACGCTCGCGGGCGTCGTTCTTCTGGCGGCCGGTTTCGTTATATTGAAGGCGTTGTGACCCGGTTTCTGTTTCATCCGGCCCTTGTGGCGGGCGGCGGCGCGGCGGCGCTGGCCGCGGCATTCGCCTTCCAGCATCTTGGCGGGCTGGAGCCGTGCACGCTCTGCATCTGGCAGCGCTGGCCGCATGCGGGCATCACTGTGCTCGCTGTCCTGTCGCTGTGCATTCGCGGCCCGTGGGCGGCGGTTCCGGCGGGGCTGGCGGGCGCGGCCGCGCTGGCGGGCGCCGGGCTGGCGGGCTTCCATGTCGGGGTCGAGCAGCACTGGTGGCCGGGCCTCGCTTCCTGCGCCGGAGGCCCGCCGGCGGAGACGGTCGCCGAACTGCGGGAACGCCTGCTGGGCGCCGCGCCGGCGCGCTGCGACGAACCGGCGTGGTCCTTTGCCGGCTTGTCCATGGCGGCCTGGAACGGGCTGCTTTCCCTGGCCCTGGCGGGTCTGGCGGCCGGCGCGGCCTGGCGCATGGCGACAACCGGCAAGGGCGCCGCGGCATGAAACGGCTTCCCGGAGATCCGACCCCGGAGGCGTCTGTCAAGGCGATGATCCGCGTCAACCATGCGGGCGAATACGGCGCGCGGCGCATTTATGAGGGCCAGCTGGCGGTGCTGGGGCGCGGCCCGGCCGGGCCGGCGCTGCGGCATATGGCCCGGCAGGAGGCGCGTCATCTGGCCTTCTTCGAGGCTGAGATCGCCGCCAGGCGGGTGCGCCCAACAGCCTTGCAGCCGCTCTGGCATCTGGCCGGCTTCGCGCTCGGCGCGGCGACGGCCGCCATGGGCAAGCGCGCCGCCATGGCCTGCACGGTCGCTGTCGAGGAGGCCATCGACGAGCATTATGCCGGCCAGCTGAAGGCGCTTGGCGGCGAGGAGCCGAAACTGGCCGCCGCGATCGAGCAGTTCCGCGCCGAGGAACTGGAACACCGCGATACGGCGCTCGCCGCCGGCGCCGAGGCGGCGCCGGCATACGGCGTGCTCTACCGCGCCGTCAACACAGCCTCCAAGCTCGCCATCGCGCTCTCGACGCGCATCTGAGGCGCCGCCGTTCAGCCAGTCTCCTGGTTTGCATCAATGGCAGGCATTGCCGGCAGCGGGGCGCGGTCTGCGCCGCACGGCCGGGCTCATATGCGCCGTCTTGCGGAGGCGCTTGCGGAATGGGAAGTAAGGCGTTGCGCGCAGCCGCCCGCCGGGTCGTGCCTCCGTTTCACATTCGGCTTCTTGTCCGCAGTCGATTGATGCAACCCGTGTCGCGGGCGGCAGGCAAGGACAGTGCCTGCACGGAGGCCCCGCTCTCCCCTGTCACCCCCGCGCTCTCCTGTCGCCCCCGCCTCCGTGCCGCGCCGCTTGTATCGCCTCTCTTTCGTCACCCCGGCCGGAGCGCAGCGGAGAGCCGGGGTCCATCCTCCGCCGTTTCGGCCCTGCGGAAGGATCGGAGGCTGGGCCCCGGCTCAAGGCCGGGGCGACAGTAGGGGGTCCGGGGCGACAGTAGGGGTGTCCGAGGCGAACAGGCCGGGCCAAGGCGTTCGCCGGGGAGTTCGGAGCGGCAGGGCGATTCGGGGCGGCGGGCTGCCTCTCAAGCCCCTGGCTCAATCTGCCAGAGGAACGCGACTGTCAAACCGAGACACGACCGGCCGGCGCGTCGTGCCCTCAGCGTGCAACGAAGGCCCGTGCCGGCGGGTTTTTCGGAAGGCGCCTCCGTGCCGCGCCGCTTGTATCGCCTCCCTTTCGTCACCCCGGCCGGAGCAGAGCGGAGAGCCGGGGTCCATCCTCCGCCGTTTCGGCCCTGCGGAAGGATCGGAGGCTGGGCCCCGGCTCAAGGCCGGGGCGACAGTAGGGGCGTCCGGGGCGGGCAGTAGGGGTGTCCGGGGCACCGCCGGGGAGTTCGGGGCGGCGCCGGGGAGTTCGGGGCGGCGCCGGGGAGTTCGGGGCGGCGCCGGGGAGTTCGGAGCGGAGGGCCGGGCCTCTCAAGCCCCTGGCTCAATCTGCCAGAGGAACGCGAAAGTCAAACGGAGATGCTACCGGCCGCCGGGCCGGTTTCCGTCTTCGGCATAATCGCGATAGACTGCGGGGTTGTTGCGATCCGGCGGTGCGCCGCCGAACCGGGAGGGCTTGTGCCATGAAGAAATCCGCGCTTGCGCTGGCGGCTGCCGCCGCGCTGTTGGCGTCGCCGGCATTCAGCGCCGACAAGGTCAAGATCGGCTTTGTCACGACATTGACGACGCCCGCCGGCGTTATCGGCCGCGATATGGTCGATGCCGTCAACCTGGCCGTTCGGGATATCGGCGGCCAGATGGGCGGCCTGCCGGTCGAGCTGATTGTGGAAGACGACGGCTTCAAGCCCGAGACCGG
>CBDBFH010000006.1:0-1673 GCA_965204775.1 Alphaproteobacteria bacterium | reverse complement strand
AGGATTAACTGCCGGACGAGGCGAAATGCGAGGGCTGCGCGACCGTCGGTTCGTCATCGAAAGGGTCCTCGACCTGTTTTGTCGTCCGGTGGCGTTCTCGAATGATTTTTCACCTTGTCTGCGGCCGCACAGCTGCGCCCGCGGCGGCCAAGCCGATCGCCTTCGCCTCGATCCAGTTCTTCGTCGAGCGCTTCCGCCGGGAGGGAATCGAGAACCTCGCCGTCGTGCTGTCCGAAGACGCCCCGGGCCACCTCACCGGCGAGTTTAGCTTCAGTGCTCGGCGATCGCTGATCCGCGGCGGGCGGGCGGCGCCGGGGGCGAAGAGAGCGGGTGCGGATTCCTGCGTCTATCTGCCCGATAGTGTCCTGTCGCCCGTCATCCGCGCCTTCGGGGACAGCGGCAAGATGATGATGGCGCCCTGCGCCCGCGAGGACGAGGGTATCGCCATCGCCGTCGGGCTCGACCTCGGCGGGCGCAGCCCAGTGTGTATGATCGTGCATGATGGAGGCTTCCGACCCCGGCTACAGCGCGCTGATCCTGGCCCGCGCCCAGGTGCAGCGCACGCCGGTGGTGATCCTCGCCAGCCACACCGGGGCGGCAGCGAGCCGTATGATTATCACGGCGCGACTCCTGTTCAGGGCGCGTGTTCAAGGGGCTCGGCATCCCCTGCGAGACCGCCGGCGAGGGCGACGACCTGGAGGCGGTGATGTTCCGGATCGTCCAGATCTAGCGTGCGCAGCGGCTGTCCTTGGGCGCGCGCATGAACCGGGTCGAGGCGATGGATGCGGCGGCGGGCCGCCCGCGGCGATGAGGTTGTCGGGGGACGAAAGTCTTTGTGAATCCGGAAGATGCCGGGAAGATCCCGGAAACCCAGGGGTTGGAGGGATTTCGGCGGGGTTGCGGGGCGGCGGGAAAGTCTTTGCGAATCCGGGCTTGCACGGGGATTTACGGGGCGTTTTCAGGGGCGCTGAAACGGCGGTAGATCCGGGCGGTTTCGCGGGGTCGGATCGGCCATCAGAACAGTCGGAACAGGCCGGACCGTGCAGGGTCCAGGCGCCGCCGCTGCCGCCCACGGTGACCGGCTTCGCGGCGGGTCGGGTTGGCGTTGGATCGGGATGCGCCGATAAGGGGCTCCGGACACGGCGGGAATGCCCTACCCGGACTTGCTCCTGCCGGATGCAGGGAGGACGATTGCGGAACCTCCCCGGAAACGTCGAGCGAAACGCCCCGGCTCAAGACATGTGAGACGGGAGGGCTCCGGCCGGCCGTTCGTCGGTCGAAAGACTTTCGGGAGTCCGTCCGCCGAGGGCCTTCAGGGCGTCGGCGCCGGGCGCCTCTCCGGCATGGAACCCGGCGCCGCGCTCTCCGCAGACCGACGGCGGCCGCGCGTCACGATACAGAGGTGTGTGGAATGTAAGTCGAATCTTCATTGGTCGATGTGACGGCGCCGCTTCTCGTTCCCGCGACGCGGCCCAGTTCGCGGATCATCGGCCTGGTCCAGCGCGTCGACTCCGCGCTGCTATCACTCACGCGGGGGGGGGGGGGGGTGACAGCCTCGATGATCTTTTTCATGTCTCATTCTCCTTTCTTGGCTTCGGCCGGTCCGGCTACTATCGCGCGGCGCTCCAGACCAAAAGCCTCTCCAGACCGAAGGACTCTGATGAGCGGTCTCC
>CBDBFH010000005.1:0-13233 GCA_965204775.1 Alphaproteobacteria bacterium | reverse complement strand
GGCGTCGGCTATGAGACAACCGACAGCGCGCTGAAGCAAAACCTTCCTCTTGCCCTTCTCCTTGCGCTGATTCCGCTCAAGATTCTGGCGACCGCGATCACCCTGGCCGGGCGCTTTGGCGGGGGCGTGTTTTCGCCCGCACTCTATCTGGGCGCGATGACCGGCAGCGTTTTCGGGTTGGGGGCGGCGGCTCTGGCGCCGCAGGCGGCGGGCCTGTTTGGAGGGCTTGCGGGTCTTGCGCCGGATCAGGTTCCGGCGATGGTCTCCGGCCACGGCCTTTATGCGATTGCCGGGATGGGGGCGGTCGCCGCTGCGGTTCTGGGGGCGCCGATTTCGACTCTGCTGATCGTCTTTGAGCTGATCGGCGATGCCGGCGTGACCATTGCCCTGATGCTGCCGGTGATCATCGCCACGGCTTTGACCCGGTCGGTTCTGGGCAACGGCTATCTTCGGATGCAGGCGCAGGCGCTGCGGGAGGCCCGCCGGTGAGTGACCCGCTTGACGGCCTCAATCCCCGCCAGCGCGAAGCCGCCCGGACGACCGAAGGGCCGCTGCTGATTCTGGCCGGGGCGGGGACGGGCAAAACCCGGACGCTGACGGCGCGGTTGGCTTTTCTTCTTGCCGCCCGCAAGACCTGGCCCTCGCGGATTCTTTCGGTGACCTTCACCAACCGGGCGGCGCGGGAGATGCGCGCGCGGGCTGAGCGCCTGATTGGCGAGAGCGCGCGCGAGCTGAGCTGGCTGGGGACGTTTCACGCCATGGGGGCGCGGATTTTGCGCGCCCATGCCGGGGGGGCGGAGCTGGAATCCGATTTCACGATTCTGGATGCAGACGACCGATTGCGCCTGATCAAACAGATTGCCCGCGAGATGAATCTGGATGAGAAGCGCTTTCCCCACCGGATGATCGCCGCCCGGATCGACCGCTGGAAGGATCGCGGTCTGGATCCGGATCAAACGCCGAAGGACGAGAGCGCCGACCCGGTTGGCCAGGCGGCGGCGCGGGCCTACCGGACCTATCAGGCGCGGCTGAAGAGTCTGAATGCGGCGGATTTTGGCGATCTGCTGATGGAGCCTTTGCGGATTTTCCGCCGGTCGCCTGACGTTCTCGCCGCCTATGGCGAGCGCTTTGAATATATTCTGGTTGACGAGTATCAGGACACGAATGCGGCCCAGTATCTCTGGCTTCGCCTTCTGGCGCGGAGGCACGGCAACATCTGCTGCGTTGGCGACGATGATCAGTCGATTTACGGCTGGCGCGGCGCGGAGGTGAGCAACATTATGCGTTTTGAGAAGGATTTCAGCGGCGCGAAGGTCATTCGCCTCGAGCAGAATTACCGCTCGACCCGGCATATTCTGACGGCGGCGAGCGCGCTGATTGCGCACAACGGCGAGCGTCTGGGCAAGACGTTGTGGACGGCGCAAGAAGGGGGGGAGAAGATCATTCTTTACAGCGCCTGGTCGGGCGAGGACGAGGCGGCCGCGGTTTGCTCCCAGATTACGGCGGACCGCGCCGAGGGGCTTCCGCTCAACGAGGCGGCGATTCTTGTCCGGGCGAGTTTTCAGATCAGGGCGTTTGAAGAGCGTCTGCTGGAGTTGAAGATTCCCTATCGGATTATCGGGGGTCCGCGCTTTTATGAGCGCGCCGAGGTTCGCGACGCCAATGCCTATTTGCGCCTTGTTCATCAGGCGCAGGATGATCTGGCCTTTGAGCGGATTGTCAATCTGCCGCGCCGGGGGATCGGGCAGGCGAGTGTGGGGGCTTTGCGGGGTCTGGCGCAAAACCGGGGCGTGAGTCTGATTGAGGCGGCGGGCCTGGGGGCGGATGTTTTGAAGGCGGGGGGCGTTTCGGCGCGCGCGGCGAAGTCTCTGGAGGCGTTTGCGGCACAGGTTGGGGCGTGGCGCGAGGGCGCCGGGCGGCTGCCGCCGGCGGATTTTGCCGCGCGGGTTTTTGAGGAGTCGGGCTATCTGGCGATGTGGCGCGGCGAGAAGGTTCTGGAGTCGCAGTCGCGTCTTGAGAATCTGAAGGAGCTGGTGCGTGCGATTGGAGAGTTTGAGAGTCTTCAGGCCTATCTGGATCACGTTGCCCTGGTGATGGAGGCGGCGCGGGACGAGAGCGGCGACCGGGTGACAGTGATGACGCTGCATGCGGCGAAGGGTTTGGAGTTTGACCGGGTTTTTCTTCCGGGGTGGGAGGAGGGCCTGTTTCCGCACGAGCGGACGCTGGCGGAGTCTGGGCAGGCGGGTCTGGAGGAGGAGCGGCGTCTGGCGCATGTCGGCCTGACGCGGGCGCGGGCGCGGGCGTGGATTTCGTTTGCGGCGATCCGGCGGACCTATGGGAGTTTTCGGGAGGCGGGGGTAGCCTCGCGCTTTATCAGCGAGTTGCCGCGTGAGTCGCTGGCGCTTGTGGAGCGCCGTGTGGAGGCCGCGCCCGTGAGGGCTGAGGAGGGATCGGGGGCCTTTAAGAGGGGGACGGCTGTGGTTCACAAGACCTTTGGGCGCGGGGTGGTTCTGGAGGCGGACGGGGCGCGGCTGACGATAGATTTTGGTCAGGGGGGTCGCAAAAAGATTATGGCCGATTATGTGGAGAAAGCGGTCTAAAGTGCTTTAGGCTTGCGGGTGATGTATCAGAGTTTTTCAGATTCGCAGTGGGCGGGGGACAGGTCTGCGCGGCTATCGGCGCTGCGGGAGCGTCTGGCGGGTGCGGGCCTGGACGGGTTTGTGGTTCCGCGTGCGGATGCGTTTCAGGGCGAATATGTTCCGGCGAGCGCGGAGCGTCTGGCGTGGCTGACGGGTTTTACGGGATCGGCGGGTTTTGCGGTTGTTTTGCGCGAGCGGGCGGCGGTTTTTGTTGACGGTCGCTACCGGCTTCAGGCGCGCGAGCAGGTTTGCGGCGATCTGTTCGAGGTATGCGATCTGATTGCGCAGCCGCCCTGGGCGTGGGCCGGGGAGCATCTGGGCAAGGGAGAGAAGCTGGGCTTTGACCCGCGCCTGCTGACGATTGAGGAGAGCGCGCGGTTTTCGCGGGCGGTCGCGGCGGCGGGTGCGGAGTTGGTGGCGCATGAGAATCTGGTTGATGCGATCTGGACGGACCGGCCAGCGCCGCCTTCGGGGGCGGCGCGGGGGCATGATCTGGCCTATGCGGGGGAGGCGTCGGGAGCGAAGCGGGAGCGGACCGGCGCGGCGGTGCGCGCGCGTGGGGCGGCGGCGGCGGTTTTGAGCGCGCCGGAGTCGGTTGCCTGGCTTTTGAACATGCGCGGGAGCGATGTTCCGCATGTTCCGCATGTTCTGTGTTGTGCGATTCTTCACGGCGATGGAAAGGTTGATCTGTTTTTGGAAGGTTCGCGGGTTGCCGATGCCGTGCGGCGCGGATGGGGCGGTGGTGTTCGGGTCAAGCCGCCGGTTTTGTTTGAGGAGAGTTTGCGTGGGCTTGGCGGTCAGTGCGTTCTGGTTTCGCGCGTGGGTCCGGATCATGTGCGTCGGGTTCTGGAGGCGGGAGGCGCGCGGATTATATTTGGGGAGGATCCGTGTGTTTTGCCGAGGGCGTGCAAGAATCCGGTTGAGGTTGCGGGAGCGCGGCGGGCGCATGAATGGGACGGAGCGGCGTTGTCGAAGTTTTTATGCTGGCTGTCGGGACAGGCGGCGGGTTCGGTGGACGAGATTTCTGCGGTGAGGCGACTGGAGGGCTTTCGTCGGGAGTCGGCTCATCTTCAGGACATCAGTTTTGACACGATTGCGGGTTCGGGGTTGCATGGCGCGGTTGTGCATTACCGTGTGACGGAGTCGAGCAACCGGGTTTTGAGTTCTGGTGAGTTGTTTCTGGTGGATTCGGGTGGTCAGTATTTTGAGGGGACGACGGATGTGACGCGCACGGTTGCGATTGGTGTTCCGAGTGAGGAGATGCGGGATCGTTTTACGCGGGTTTTGCGTGGTCATATGAGTTTGGCGCGTGCGCGTTTTCCTGCGGGGACGTCTGGGGCGCATCTGGATGTTTTGGCGCGAGGTGCGTTGTGGGAAGCGGGTCTGGACTTTGATCACGGAACGGGTCACGGAGTTGGGAGTTATTTGTCGGTGCATGAGGGCCCGCAGCACATATCGCGTCGCGGTTTTACGGAGTTGCATGCGGGGATGATTCTGTCGAATGAGCCGGGTTATTACAAGGAGGGTTGTTATGGGATTCGGATTGAGAATCTGATGGCGGTGAGTTCTGCGGAGCAGCGTTTGGGGGAGGAGCGAGCGCTGCTGAGTTTCGAGACCTTGACGTTGGCGCCGATTGATCTGTCGCTGGTTGCGGTTTCTCAGTTGACGGCAGCGGAGAAGGACTGGCTGAACGTCTATCATGCGCGGGTTCGCGCGCGTCTGACGCCGTTGCTGGACGGGAAGGCGGCGGCGTGGCTGGCGAAGGCGACGCGGGAGATTTGAGGGCGATGGCGGGCAAGAACCCGGACTGGACGGAGGACGAATGGATTGTCGCCCTGGCCTTCTGGCAGAAGCAGGCGGGCAAGATTCCGGGCAAGCGCAATCCGGCTCTGGCGGACTTGAGCGAGCGCCTGCGCCAGTTGCGGGGATCATTGACGGGAACTTTGCCGACTTTCCGCAACCCGGATGGGGTTGCGATGCAGTTGCAGAAGATCGCGATTCTTGACCCGGCTTATAAGGGAAGCAAGAAATTCGGCACGGCCCCGAAGGTTCTGGAGAAGGTCTGGAGTGAATATCAGGGGGTTTCGGCGGAGGAGACGGAGAGGATAGCGCGGGCGATTCTGGCGCATTCGGAGGAGGAGGTTCCAGCGGTCGAGGAAAAGAGCGTGGGGAACCCGGAGCCGATTCACGCCGAATATGCGCTTGAAGGGCGGCTTTTGAGCCGCCTGCACTGGGCGCGGGAGCGCAATCAGGCGATCATCACGCGCAAAAAGCAGTCCGTTATGGCGGACAAGGGCGCGCTGGCGTGCGAGGCTTGCGCCTTTGATTTTCGCAGAATCTATGACAGGCGCGGCGAAGGCTTTATCGAGTGCCACCACACCAAGCCCCTATCGGAGATGGAGCCGGGGCAAAAGACCAGTCTGACCGACCTGATCCTGCTCTGCGCCAATTGCCACCGAATGGTCCACCGCCAGCGCCCCTGGCTGACCCCCACTGCCCTCAAGCAAATCCTCGCCGGCGAACCCTATGGATAAAGCGCACTAAATGCACTACTTGCCATCCTTTTTGTTGTCTTTATCTCCACCAAAGGCTTCTTTATCAACTGCCAGCTTCTTTATGAGGCGTTCGATCTCCTGAGGCCCAACCTTCTCGCCCTCAATTACTAGACGGAAATTTGCGTTAGAGGTGAGAAAACCGGAGGAAGAAAAAAACCCCTTACTCGTTGATGCACTATGCGATACTGGCTCGTCTGCCGGAAGAAGGGATTGAGTTGGGGAGGCAGGATGGGTAAGGGTAGAATCCCGCCCCTCTTTCTTATCAGTGTTTTCCCCGAGATCATCCATAGGGATCATATCATCTGCCTCTATTTTTGCATAGCGAAGACTGCTGTCGAAGATACGTAAAAATCGTCGGGCTGCAGATGGAGTAAACCCACGATCCATCTCCAACTCACTTATGCAATGGTCGTCTATAGGCCTCCCTGTTTTCCACTTGCGGGCATACTCTTCCATTATTTTGGGTTTTAAGGCAGATTCCTTGATTGCTGCCTCTTTAACACCGGGTCGTCTATCAGTAATAATTTTACGCGTGAGATCTGTGATCTTGACCTTTCGTTCTTTCCCCTTACCCAAACTCTCAATAAGACCAAAAGAGAGCAAAGTAGCAATAGTCTGTGCAAGCGTACTGCTCTTTGCCCCAAACCCCCATGTATTTGCGACCACTGAAGGAGAGGTTTCATAATTTTTGTGTTTTTCCATCATTTTTTCAGCCCGCCCGATTGCTTCCTTGAGCGAGATATACGGAAATGATGGGCTCCGAGCCCGCACTTCATGGTCATCCTTAGACATTATCTAGTTCTCCTAAGTCCGGCATCTTCAACATCTTGATTGATTATCCTACATTCTATCTTTTTCCCATGTATCATGTCAAGAATATAATTAGCTATTGAAGTTAAGAATTATATATATGGATATTGAAACTATATAAGTATCTGTATATAAAGGATTTTTTATATATTCCACAAAATAGATGAAACAAATAAATATCTTGACATGATAGTGGTATAGAGAAAAGCTGTTTTGAACGACTATGCGGTCTTTTTTTCAGATTAGGAACAAATTGAACGGAAGATTAAGTCTTTAGATAGAAGGAATAACGCAAATATCTCTGATCTGGAGCGGCAGAGCTGGCTAAAGGGGGGCTTCAGCCATACTTCTCTCACACGCATGCTGAACAGGTCGACAGGAGCTTGACTTTTCTGAAGGGGGGTGGTTTATTGAGTGAGGCGGAGCGACGGCGGCCCATTTTGGTCGATCTGAGCAAACCCCCGATGGGGATAAGCTTCAAAGACGCCAACCCCGTCGCTCCGCTTCTTTGATTATACTCTGATCTAGCAGGTTAAGCCACCCATTTTCGTCGAGAACATTCAGGCTCAGGTCCTCGGCCTTTTTGAGTTTTAAGCCGCCGCCGTCTCTGGCTCACCCCCGAGGACCTCAAAGCCATCATCGCCGCCGCGCCTTATGAGTAAGCCCCGCAAGGGCAAGACGCTCACCGGCTCTTTTTACCCACCTGGCGCCTGCTCCCTCTTTTGCCTTTATCAGGAGCCTGTGTCAGGGCAGACGCTGCAACCGATTTAACGGACTTCGGCGTGTTTGGATTCCTGAGTAATTTAGAGGCTTTTGAGGCAACTCTTCGTGAAGTTTTTTCGTTCTTAGCCATAATTGGAATACTCCATCAGGGTTTATTACTGATCGCTCTTTTGAGCATTTGCCTGCCAGTGCAGGGCACGTATATTAGAACGATCATCTGTCCCACCTCGTGCGAGAGGGATACGGTGGTCTATCTCCCAGCCATACTGAGACTGCCGATCGCCGTAGTTCTGCAAACGGATTAGGTTTCCGAGATCATCATACCTCCATTCATTGGGGTCATAATTGGGAATGGTCCTGCACTGATTCCAGCACCACACCACATCATCATCTAGTCTCATTTCCTGCCCTCCTGTCGAGATTTCCGTCTACCTGATTGGTCTGACATGACTTCTCCTCCCTATATGGTTGTCCTCTCGGAAATTTCAAGTGCTTGGGCGATTTTTTTATTTGCGCCGCCACGGCGGCGATTCGCCAATTTCAGGGACTACAAGCCTCTATTCTTCTTCAACGAGTCCGAGCCACCCTGCCTCGTCGAGGATTGTGAGGCCCAGGGCTTGCGCCTGTTTGAGTTTTGAGCCGCCGCCCTCGCCCGCGACCACGTAATCCGTCTTCGCCGACACCGACCCCGAAACCCGCGCCCCCAGCGCCTCGGCCCGCGCCTTGGCCTCGGCCCGCGTCATCCCCGCCAGCGTGCCGGTAAAGACAACCGAGCGCCCCGCCAGAACACCACCGGAAGCCGCCGCAACCGCGCGCGGGCGCACCCCCGCCGCCAGCAAGGCCGCAACCGCCGCCGCATTCCCCTCCTCGCCAAAAAAATCCGCCAGCGCCCCGGCCACGCTCCCCCCCAGCCCGTCAATCGCGGTCAGCGCCTGCGCCTCCTCCCCCGACCGATCCGCCGCCAGCGACGCCATCCCCGCCGCAAACGCCTCATAACCCCCATAATGGCGCGCCAGCATCTGCGCCGTCTGCGCACCGACATGGCGAACCCCCAGCGCATACAAAAACCGGTCCAGGGCGACAGCTTTCCGGCTCTCGATCATCCGGAAGAGTTTCGCCGCGCTCTCCTTCAGCGTCCCGATCTGGGCCTTCCGCCCGCTCGTATAGCGCCAGACCGCCGGCGGAGCGGCCTCGTAACGCGCCGCAAGCGTGAAAATGTCGGCGGGCGCGCGAATCATCCCACGCCCCCAATAGTCCTCGATCTGCTCCGACCCCAGACCCTCAATGTCAAAGCCACCGCGCGATACAAAATGCTTCAGACGCTCAACCATCTGCGCTCCGCACGACAGACCTCCCTGACACCGCCGGACAACCTCCGCCTCCCGCACCGCCCGCGCACCGCACTCCGGACAGCGATCCGGAAATCGGAAGGGCCGCGAACCTCCTGCGCGCTTCGCCCCGGCCACGCCCACGATCTGCGGAATCACATCCCCCGCGCGCTGGACAATCACATGATCGCCCGGGCGCACATCCTTGCGCACGATTTCGTCCTCGTTGTGCAGAGTCGCATGACGCACCACCACGCCCCCCACCGTCACCGGACGCAAACGCGCGCGCGGTGTCAGCGCCCCGGTCCGCCCGACCTGGATCTCAATCGCCTCCAGAATCGTCTGCGCCTGCTCCGGCGCAAACTTGTGCGCCACCGCCCAGCGCGGCGCGCGGCCCACAACCCCCAGACGCGCCCGCCAGTCGAGCCGGTCGATCTTGTAGACCAGCCCGTCAATATCGAAGGCCAGCGCGGCGCGCCTCTCCTCGGCCTCGCGGTAATAGGCGAGAAGCTCGGACAGCGAGACGCACCGCCGCCGACCCGGGATCAGCGCAAAGCCAAACTTTTCGAGCCGCGCCATCATCTCCATGTCGCTTGATCCCAGCGATCCCGATACCTCGCCCACGCCGTGCGCAAAAAAGCGCAAGGGCCGCGCCGCCGTGATCGCCGCGTCCAGTTGGCGAAGCGAGCCTGCCGCGGCATTGCGCGGATTGGCGAAGGCCGCAAGCCCCGCCGCCGTCTGGCGCGCATTGAGCGCGGCGAAATCCTGATGAGGCAGATAGACCTCGCCCCGCACCTCGAGAATGCGCGGCGCGCCCCGGCCTTTGAGCCGCCGGGGAATATCGGCGATTGTCTTCAGGTTGGCGCTGATGTCTTCGCCGACCGCGCCGTCGCCGCGCGTCGCCCCTCGCGTGAAAACCCCGTCCTCATAGCGCAGCGAGGCCGAAATGCCGTCGATCTTCGGCTCGGCGGCCAGCGCCACCTCCGCCTCCTCCCCCAGACCCAGAAAGCGCCGCACCCGCTTGAGGAACTCGGCGACCTCTTCTTCATTGGCCGCGTTGCCCAAGGAGAGCATCGGCTGCCTGTGCCGCACCTTGGCGAACCCCGCCGCCGGGGCCGCACCCACCCGCCGCGACGGGCTGTCGGCGCGCACCAGCGCGGGAAAGCGCGCCTCGATTGCCTCATTGCGCCGCCGCAGGGCGTCATAGTCGGCGTCCGCGATGGCCGGCGCATCTTCCCCGTGATAGAGGCGGTCATGGGCGGCAATCTCGCGCGCCAGACGCGCCAGTTCGCCCCGCGCCTGGGCTTCGCTTAGAGCGTCCGGCGCAATCTTTGCCGCCTCCCCCTTCACCGGCCCCTGCCCTGAATCAGCCGCGAGGCCGCCGCCCGCGCTTCGTGCGTGACCTCGACCCCGGCCAGCATGCGCGCGACCTCCTCGCGGCTGGCCGCGCTTGTCAGAGCCTCAACCTCCGTCCGCGTCCGGCCCTGGCTCACATGCTTGACAACCCGAAAATGATGATCGGCATGGGCCGCGATCTGCGGCGCATGGGTGACGATCAAAACCTGGGCCCGGCGCGCCAGTTTCTTCAGCCGAACCCCGACCGCCTCCGCCGCCGCCCCGGAAAGCCCGGCGTCGATCTCATCGAAAATCAGGCTTTGCCCCCCTCCCCTTTCCGCCAGCGCCAGTTTCAGCGCCAGCATGAAGCGCGACAATTCCCCGCCGGATGCGATCCGCCCTATCGGCCCCGGCGGCGACCCCGGATTGGTTGCGGCCAGAAACCTCACCTCTTCCAGGCCGCCGGGGGGCGCAGTCTCCTCTGCCACCTCTTCGAAGGCGGCATGAAAGCGCGCCTGCCCCATCCGCAAGGGCTCAAGTTCACGATTGACCGCGCTTTCCAGTTTTTTGGCGGCGCGGCGGCGGCCCTGCGACAAGGCCCGGGCTTGCCTCAGGTAGAGGTCCTGCGCCTGCGCCTGCGCTTTGCGGCAGGCGCGCTGCTCATCTTTCAGCCCGGAGCCTGTGCTGCGCGCCTTGAGCAGGCGGGCGCGCACCTCGCCCAATGCGTCCACGCCAACCCCGGCCTCGCGCGCCGCCGCGCGCAGGCCGAACAGGCGCGCCTCGACGGTCTCAAGGCGCTGCGGGTCGCTCTGGACCGCCTCCAGCAGCCGGGTTGCGCTGGCCCGCGCCTCTTCCATTTCGATTCCGGCCCGGTTCAACGCCTCCAATGCCTCGGCCAGATGAGTCGGCGCCTGATCGGCCAGTTTCTCCAGCTGGCGAACCAACTGATGGAGAGACGCCGGCGTGCCGGTCTCGCTGTCGAGGGAAGCCACCGCCTGCCCCAGGCCCTCGGTCATCTGCGCGCCGTTCAGCAGAAGCGATCTTTCTTCCGCCAGTTGCGCTTCCAGGCCCGGTTGGGGATCAAGCGCATCAAGTTCTTCCAGCCGGCGGCGGGTTTCGGCCTCCTCCCCGGCCCAGGCGGCAAGCCGGGCTGTGCAATCGTCGAGCGCGGCGCGGGCGGCGGCGAGGTCTTTGGCGGCGGCGGCAACGGCGGCGGCGGTGGTGGTCAGGCCGCCATGGGAATCCAGCATGGCGCGGTGAGACCGGCTGGCGCGCAAATCCTGGGTGTCATGCTGGCCGTGGATTTCGACCAGCTGACCGGCCAGATCCTGCAGCAGTCTGAGGCCGACCGGGGCATCGTTGAGAAAGGCGCGGGTGCGGCCATCGCGCCCCTGCACCCGGCGCACGATCAGCTCTTCGCCCGCCTCCAGACCCTGCTCCGACAGAAAGGCCCGCGCCGGGTGGCCGGCGCGCAGACGAAACACCGCCGAAACCGACGCCTGCGGCACGCCCGGCGCGGCCAGCGCCGGATCACTGCGCGCGCCCAGCGCCAGCGACAGGGCGTCCAGCAGGATTGACTTTCCCGCCCCGGTCTCTCCGGTCAGAACCGCAAGGCCCGGCGCAAAGGAAATATCGGCGCGCCCCGCCAACACCAAATCCCGAATCGAGAGCGCCGCCAGCATTGGGTTCCTTGATGACCGGTCATCTGTGCGCGCCCGTATCCTGCTTTACCCGCCGGGGGCAGGAGCCTTGCCCGCGTCCGGCGAGAGCGGCGCGAGAAGCGCATAGCTGTATCTATACCATGTGCTGGCCGGGAAGTTTGCGCCCAGAAGGACGCCGGTCTTGCGGGCCTCGTCGTCAAGGCCCAGGGTGAGGTAGATTTCGACGAGGCGGTGGAGCGCTTCGGGCGGATAGGCGGTGGTCTGGAAGCCCCTGACCACGTTCTGAAAATGCTTGATCGCCCCGGCATATTCTCCCCGGCGCTGATGATAGCGGCCCAGATACATCTGGCGGGCAGCGAGATGGGCGCGCACCAGAGGGATCTTGAATCGGGCGTCGCGGGCATAGGCGCTGGCGGGGAAGAGTTTGACCACGGTCTCGAAGGCGGCCAGCGCCGCGCCCGCGCCGTTCTGGCGATCGACCAGGCCGATCTGCCGGTAGAAGCACATCGCATAGAGATAATAGGCATAGGGGGCGTGGGCGTTGCCGGGATAGAGGGCAAAGAAGCGCTGGGCGGCGGCGGCGGCCTCGTCATATTGTTCGAGTTCGTAGTTGGCGTAGGCGCTGAGGAGGATCGCCCGGCGCGCCCAGATCGAGTAGGGGTACTGGGTTTCAGCGATGGTGAATTCGTCGAGGGCGAAGTAGTAGTTGCGGCTCTGGAGGAAGTCGAGGCCGGCGCTGTAGATTTCCTCGACCGATCTTTCGTCCTCCTCGAAGACTTCGAGATCGCTGGCGCGCTCGGCGCAGCCTGCGGCGACGAGGCTGAAGGCGGCAAGGCATAAGACCGCCAGGGCGGCGCGGAGGTTCATGAGGCGGCTGCCGCAGAGGGCAAGGCGGCGGGGCGGGCGGCGCGGGGCGCGGGCGGTTTGGTGGCGGCGCTCTCGAAGCGGAAAGCGGCGGGACGGGCAAAGAGGCGGCGCAAGAGGCGGTTGTTGAGTTCGTGCCCGCCTTTTTCGCTTCGGAAGCGGCCCCGGATCGGCGCGCCGGCCAGCGCCAGGTCGCCCAGCGCGTCCAGCGCCTTGTGGCGGACGTATTCGTCGGCGAAGCGCAGGCCGCCGGGATTGAGCACCCGGCCCCGGCGAATGGCGATGGTGTTGTCGAGGCTGGCCCCGGCGGCGAGGCCCGCCTTGCGCAGATGCTCCAGATCATCGGCAAAGCCGAAGGTGCGCGCCGGGGCGAGTTCGCGCACAAACACCGCCGGACTGATCCGGGCGGCAAAGCGCTGCCGCCCGATGGCGGGATCGGCAAAGTCGATGGCCACATCCAGGTCGAAGTCTTCGCCCGGCAGGAGTTCCGCCCGCCGGTCGCCGTCCTGAACCCGGACCGGCCGGCAGATTCGCAAAAACCGCCGCGCGGCGCGGGCGGTTTGCAGGCCGGCCTTGCGGATCGCGGTGCAAAACGGCGCAGCGCTGCCGTCGAGCACCGGGACTTCCTCGCCGTCCAGGCTGATCTCGGCATTGTCGACTCCGCAACCGGAAAGCGCGGCCATCAGATGCTCAATGGTCGCGGCCCGCGCGCCTTGCCGGTTGGCGATGGTGGTCGAGCGGCGCAGATCGGCGGCGCATGCATAGCGGGCCGGAATGCGCCGCGCCGCCGGGGGCAGGCGGTCAAGATCGGTGCGGACAAAAACAATCCCCGTTCCGGGCGGGGCCGGGGACAGGGTCGCGCAAACCTCGACGCCCCCATGCACGCCGATCCCGGAAAGGCGAACCGGCCTCATCAATGTCGTCTGGAATATTGTTTCCATGTCCCTTCGCGCAGCTTGCCTTTGCGGTCGAGCGCCCCCGCCGCCAGTCTAAACCGGCGGCGGCGTTGCGCGACATCACTCTTTATGACCCTTTGTTACGCGGCTCCCTTGCCTAGCGAGTCAAAAAGGCGGGGATTTCCAACTGCTCCTCCTCCCCGCCTGTCCCGGCTTGGTCCGGAGCGGCGGCGGCGGGAGGCGCGGCTTCGGGCGCGGCGGCCTCTTCGGGAGCCGGCGGCGGCGCGGGCGGGCTTGGCCTGCTCCGGGCCGCCGCCGCGCCCTGCGCCGCGCCGCCGCGCAACCGGCGGAAGATGCGCGCAAACAGGCCGGAACTGTCCTCAGCCTCCTTGTTCATCAGATCGGCGATCAGCCCCTCGGTC
>CBDBFH010000004.1:0-2270 GCA_965204775.1 Alphaproteobacteria bacterium | reverse complement strand
ACCGCCGGCGGGCACAACTGGCAGGCCAGCGCCTGCCATCCGCCCACCGGACAATTGGCGATTCCGCTGAGTCAATCCTGCATGGAAATTTCGCCCCGGGAAGTCGCTTTCGAAATCGGCGGCGGCGGCACCCAAGCCGACCGCATGTGGCTGGAAATGCCGGGCACGGAAGGGCGTTTCGGCAAGTTGGCAGCTCATGATGTGGCGAATTTGCGCGAAGGCGGCAGCCCTTGGCGCATCGGCAATTTCCTGGCGCCGGAATTGCGCAGTCCCGATGGCCACAACGCGCTGTATATATTCACTTTGGCCGAGCCTTGAACGGCTGGGAAAGAACAGCCGGAGCAGCCCGCAAAGTGCGATCGTCCATGGCCATCCATGACCGGAATCAATCTTCGGCGGCGCCGCCTGTGTACAGCGTTTCCACGCTCAACCGGCTGGCGCGGGAATTGCTGGAGAGCGGATTTTCCCGTGTCGTCGTGGAAGGCGAAATCTCCGGCCTCAGGCGATATTCCTCGGGCCATTGGTACTTCAGCCTGAAGGACCGCGACGCGCAATTGCGCTGCGTGATGTTCCGCGGCAATAACATCCGCGTGCGCTTCAAACCGGCCGACGGCGACAAAGTCGCGGCCCAGGGCGATTTGACCATTTACGAGGCGCGCGGCGATTTCCAATTGAAAGTCGCGCTGCTGGAGAAATCCGGCAGCGGCGAATTGCGCCTGGCTTTCGAGCGGCTCAAGGCCAAGCTGCGGGCGGAGGGACTGTTCGAGCAAACGACGAAAAAGCCGGTCGATGCGCGGTTCATCCGCCATGTCGGTGTCATCACCTCCCCGTCCGGCGCGGTGCTGCGGGATATGCTCAGCGTGTTCCACCGCCGCTTTCCGGCGACCCGAATCACCTTGCTTCCCGTCGCGGTGCAGGGCGAAAACGCCGCCGGCGAAATTTGCCGGGCGCTGGCGAACGCGAACGCCTTGCGCGGAAAACCGCGGTTCGACGCGCTGATTGTCGGCCGTGGCGGCGGCTCCGCGGAAGATTTGCAAGCTTTCAACGAGGAAAGCGTCGCCCGCGCCATTTTCGCCAGCGAATTGCCCGTAGTCAGCGCCGTTGGCCATGAAACCGATTTCTGCATCGCCGATTTTGTCGCCGACCTGCGCGCGCCGACGCCGTCGGCGGCCGCCGAATTGCTGAGCCCGTCACAGGATGAGTACCGCGAGCGGCTGCAAGCCAATCTGGACAAACTGCGCGGGCGCATGGGCCAGGCCCTGGAGCGGCGGCGCGAGCGCCTGCGGCTGATTTCCCGGCGCCTGCGCAGTCCGGCCCGGCGCTTGGAGGATCACGCCCAAGCGCTGGACGAATTGAGCCGGCGCCTGCGGCGGGCGCTGGCGCTGGGGCTTGACCGCAAACGCGGCCACCTGGATGCCTGCCGACGGCGCTTGGATTGGCAATCGCCCGCTTTGCGGATCGATAGGCTGCGCGGGATGCTGAACGCGCTGCCGCGACGGCTGCGGCGCGCCATGCTGAACCGGCTGCGGGCCCATGGTGCCGCGCTGGCCGAACTCAGCCGCGCCTTGCACTCGACCGGGCCCTTGAATACGCTGGCGCGGGGGTACAGCATCACGCTCAATGAGTCGGCGCAAGTTATCCGCAGCTTGGACGATATCACCCTTGGGAGCCGTGTGATCACGCGGCTGGCGGACGGACGGCTGGAGTCCCGCGTAGTCGCGCTTGCGCCCGAGCCTGAAATCAAGGCGGAAGCCGCGGCGGAACCACCGCGTCAATCGGCCCCGGGGGCGCGGATTGAAACCAAAGACGGAGCTTTGAAGCAAAAATGAGCAGACTGTGGCAAATGGCCGCGGCGCTGATCGCGTTTTCCCTCGGCGGCGGCGCCACGGCACAGGTTTTGGTGGATTCCCTGCCGCAATCCTCGACCGTGCCTGGCGGCATCGCGGTGGTGCCGGTTCAGGACACGGCGGTGGCGGGCGCTTATCGGGAGCAACGCATTCTGTTGGCGCGCCACGCGGGTGGAATCTACGCTGTCATCGGCATTCCGCTGGACGCCGAGCCGGGGCCGCAGGTTTTCACGCTGACCGACGCCTCCGGGGCCGCCATCGAGTTGCGCTTCGATGTCGTCCACAAACAATACCGCGAGCGGCATTTGACCATCACCAATGACCGCTTGGTCAATCCCGATGCCAGTGATATGGAGCGTATCAACCGCGAGAGCGCGGCAATGCGCCGGGCGTTTGCGACCTGGTCGGAGTCGCTGACGCCGG
>CBDBFH010000003.1:0-13445 GCA_965204775.1 Alphaproteobacteria bacterium | reverse complement strand
TGGGCCGGGGAAGATTTTGGTTTTGGAAAACACGCGCTTTCACCCCGGCGAAGAGGCCAATGACCCGGATTTCACGGCGTCGCTGGCCGGTTTGGGAGCGTTTTATGTGAATGATGCGTTTTCCTGTGCGCACCGCGCCCACGCCTCGACCGAGGGTCTGGCGCATTTCCTGCCGGGTTTTGCGGGTCTGGCGCTGGAGGAGGAATTGGAGGCTCTGGAAGCGTATCTGACCGCGCCGGCCCGGCCTGTGGTGATGGTTGCCGGGGGGGGCGAAGATCGCCGGGAAGATTGAGGCGCTGCGGCGTCTGGTTCGCCGGACGGATGTTCTGGTGATCGGAGGGGCGATGGCGCACGGGTTTCTGGCGGCGCAAGGCGGGGCGATTGGTCTGGGCTTTTGCGAGCCGGGGGGCGCGCAGGCGGCGGCGGGGGTTATGGAGGAGGCGCAGGCGCGCGGGTGCCGGATTGTTCTGCCGCAGGATTTGATTGCCGCGCAAGACCGGGAGGGGAAGGGGGCGCGGTCTGTTCCGGCGTTGCGGGTTCCGGCTGATTTGATGGGTCTGGATATCGGGCCGCAGAGCGTTGCACAGGCCGGAGACGAGATTGCACAGGCCAGGACGATCATCTGGAACGGCCCGATGGGGGCGTTTGAAACGGAAGGCTTTGCGCAGGGCAGTTTCGGGATTGCGCGCCATATCGCGGCGCGGATGGCGCAAGGCGGGGCGGTTGCGGTTGCCGGGGGCGGCGAGACCGCGGCGGTGATTGGCCGGGCCGGGGCGCAGAGGGGTTTTTCCCATATTTCGATGGCCGGCGGCGCGTTTCTGGAATGGCTGGCCCGGGGGCGTCCTCTTCCGGCGCTGGCGGCGCTGGAAGAGGCCCGGAGCGGGCAAAGGAGGCGCGGCCATGCCCGAAGCGCTTGAAGAGATTGCGGGCCGGATGGCGGCGGCGGGCAAGGGGATTCTCGCCGCCGATGAGAGCACGGGAACGATTTCCAGGCGTTTTGAGGCGATTGAGCTTGAGTCGACCGGGCAGACGCGGCGCGACTGGCGGGAGTTGCTGTTTCGGTGCCGCGAGGCATTGAGCGAACACATATCGGGGGTGATTTTGTTCGAGGAGACTCTGCGGCAGAAGACGGCGGACGGACGGACGGCGCTGCCCGGGCTGATTGAGGCGGCGGGGGCGCTGCCGGGGATCAAGGTGGATAAGGGGGCCAAGCCGATGGCGCTGTCTGCGGAGGAGAAGGTGACCGAGGGTCTGGACGGGCTTCGCGAGCGTCTGGCCGATTACCGGGGATTGGGGGCGCGCTTTGCCAAGTGGCGGGCGGTGATCGGGATTGGCGCGGGTCTTCCGGGCCGGGGATGCATTGCGGCCAATGCCGAGGCGCTGGCGCGCTATGCGGCGCTGTGTCAGGAGGCGGGTCTGGTTCCGATTGTCGAGCCGGAAGTTCTGATGGACGGCGCGCATGACATCGGGCGCTGTCTGGAGGTGAGCCGCGAGGTTTTGGGCTGCGTTTTTGAGGCGCTGGCGCTGCACCGGGTTCGGCTGGAGGGGATTATTTTAAAGCCGAATATGGTTCTGCCGGGGCAGGCCTGTCCGGCGCGGGCCGAGGCCGGGGAGGTTGCCGGGAAGACGCTGCAGGTTTTGCATGAGAAGGTTCCCCATGCGGTTCCCGGGATTGCGTTTTTGTCGGGGGGCAGTCGGACGCGGAGGCGACGGCCCATCTCAATGAGATCAATGCGCGGGGGGATGATGCGCCCTGGCGGCTTACGTTTTCTTACGGGCGCGCCTTGCAGGCGGGGCCGCTGCGGGTCTGGCGGGGCCGGGAGGAGAACCGGGCGGCGGCGCAAAGCGCCTTTGCCCACCGGGCGCGGATGAACGGCCTTGCGGCGCAGGGGCGCTGGACGCCCGCCGCCGAGCAGGAGGCGGCTTGACCCCCCGGATTGCCCGCGGGTTCAGGGGGCGAGCAGGGTGCGGGCGACGAATTTGCGCAATTCAATCAGCGCGCTGCGTGCGGCGCGGGGATCGGGGGCGGTTCGGGTTCCTTTTTTGGCGCAGGCGGCGGTGGCCTGATCCAGTTTTTCGGGCGCATCGAGGATGACGCCGCTTTTGAGGTCGCGCAAGACTCCGGCGCGGTTGATCGAGAACTCGCAGTTTGCATAATTGAAGCCGTCGGGATGGTTCTGCGCCGGATCGGCCCGGTCGAAGGAGTGCTCCGCGCCCGGATAGACGGTGAGTTCGGTCGGCACGTTTTTGGCGGAGAGGCGGCGGGCGAAGGCGTAGCATGGCTGCGCCGGGGTCCATTGATCGTCTCCGCCGATAAAGATTCGCACCGGGGCGGGGGCGAGATCGATCTCCTGGATGTCGACGAAGCATGGCGGGTAGAAGGCGGCATGTGCGGCGAAGCGCGCATCGCCGGCGAGGGTTTGGGCGACGTCGTCCCAGGCGGCGAGCAGGCTGACGCCGCCGCCCTTGGACCAGCCGATGATTCCGATGCGCTGCGGGTCGATGTCGTCGCGCCCGGCGAGGAAGGCGAGGCCGTTGAGGGCGTCGGCGACCATCATGCTTTCGGTGACTCGGGTCTGATCGCCGACGGTGCTGGTGATTCCGCGTCCGGTGAAACTGTCGATGCGCAGGGTGGCGAGGCCCATGCCGTTGAAGAGATCGACGTATTTGAGGCCGCGCCCGGAGATTCCGCCGGAGCCGTGGATGAGGATGATGGCGGGGAGTTTGTCATTGCTCTGTGCGCCGGAGGGCAGGGAGAGTTCTGCGCCGAGTCGCACCCGGCCTCCGGCGCCGGGGCCCTGGGAGAGGATCAGATCGAAGCCTGCCGGGCTTCGGCTGGGAAGGAGGAGGATTTCGCCTCTATGGGTTTCGCCGGAGAAGGGTGGAGCGGCGGGGGTTGAGGGAGCGACCGCGGCGGTTTGGGTTTCGGCGAGTCCGGCGCATCCGGCAAGGAGGAGGGCCAGCGCCGGGGCGAGCCGGGCGCAGGTTTTGATATAATTGGGTGCGGCGCGGCGGCGGGCCAGATATGGCATATATGACATGTATGGCATGGGGGGGGGATCTCTTTTGTCTGGAGCATTGGCCGGATCGGCGGGGGACGATACACCGGGCGCGGCGGGAGCGCAAAGGCTTTGCCGCCTGTATTTAATCACGCCGCCGGTTTTGGGGAAGGCCGGGGCGTTTCGGGATCGTCTGGCGCGGGCGCTGGACGGGGGCGGCGTTGCCTGCCTGCAATTGCGCCTGAAGCCGATGGCGCGTGATGAGGTTTTGCGCTGGTCGGAGGTTCTGGGGCCTGTGTTGCGGGCGCGGGGGTGGCGTTTTTGCTCAATGACGATCCGGGACTGGTGCGGGAGGCCGGGGCGGACGGGGTTCATCTTGGCCGGGAGGACATGGGGGTCAGGCAGGCGCGGGCGCTTTTGGGTGGGGAGAAGATTATCGGGGCGACGTGTCACGCCTCGCGCCATCTGGCGATGGAGGCGGGCGAGGCGGGGGCCGACTATGCGGCCTTTGGGGCGTTTTTCGCAACGGCGACCAAGCGGGCAACGGCGCGGGCCGGGCCGGACATTGTGCGCTGGTGGTCTGAAGTGAGCCGGCTGCCCGGGGTTGCGATTGGCGGGATCACCCCGGCCAATGCGCGGGGGCTGGTGCGGGCGGGGGCGGATTTTCTGGCGGTTTCGTCGGGGGTTTGGGACTTTGCGGGGGGCGAGGCGGCGGCGGTGCGGGCCTTCAACGAGATTTTCGGGCAGGAAAAGCTTTAGAATGGGGCAAGGATGAGGCGGGTTCTCAAATATTCAGTCTATTCGTTTCTGGCGCTGTGCGTTCCGGCGGCGCTGGGGGTGGGGCTGTTTTTGCGCCCCGACCTTCCGGCGGAGGAGGTTGACCCCAAATATATGAACGCGGCCTCGCAGTTTCTGGAATTGCGGGGTGGCGGACGGCTTCATCTGCGCGATGAGGGGAGCCGGTCCGGTCCGGCGATTGTTTTGCTGCACGGCTCGAACGCCTCGCTGCATTCGTGGGAGCCGTGGGTGCGCGAGCTGGGCGGGAGCTACCGGATCATCACGCTTGATCTTCCCGGCCATGGCCTGACGGGCCGCATTCCCGGCGACGACTATTCGACCCCCAATTATGTTGCGTTGCTGGACGAGGTTGTCGAGCGTCTGGGTGTGGAGCGTTTTGTTCTTGGGGGCAATTCGATGGGGGGGCATGTATCGTGGCTTTACGCGCTTCGCCATCCGGAGAAGCTGCGCGGGCTGATTCTGGTTAACGCCGGGGGCTATCCGCCGGTGGGGAGCGAGCGGGGTCCGCTGGCCTTTCGCCTGATGCGCCATGAGTTTTTCCGCACGTTGGTTCGCCATGTTTTTTCCCGCGCTCTGATTGAGGAGGGTGTGCGCACGGCGTATAATAATTCGCCGGTGGTGACCGAGGCGTTGATTGACCGCTATAGCGATTTAAACCGGCGGGCGGGGGCGCGCCATGCGACGGCGCTGAGATTTGCGCAATACCGGCCCGGCGCGCCGCCTCCGGCGGGGGTTATCAAGATTCCGGCTTTGGTGATGTGGGGAGCGGAGGACGCCTTGATTGACGCGGCGCGGGCGCGCGACTTTGCGCGGGACCTGCCGAATTCCCGTTTGGTGATTTACGAGGGGATCGGGCATATGCCGATGGAGGAGAGTCCGGAGCGTTCGGCGGAGGATGTGCGCCGCTTTCTGGACGGGATTATTGATGACGGTCCGGGCGGCTGAAGCGCAGCGGCATCTGGAGCGGGCGGCGAAGAAGATCGGCCCGCGTCTTCATGGGGCGCTTTGCGAGATGGGTCCGGTTGCGTTTCCGTCGCGCGCGCGCGCCGGTCTGGTCCGGGTTCTGGCGCAGGCGATTGTCGGGCAGCAGCTTTCGTCGAAGGTTGCGCGGGTTTTCTGGGATCGGACTCTGGCGGCGGCGCGCGAGACGGGGGAGGGCCTTCCGGGCCTGTTTGCGCCGCACAATGAGCGGCGTTTGCGGGGGATCGGGCTTTCGGGGATGAAGGTGTCCTTTCTTCTGAGTTTGCGCGATGCGGCGCAGGCGGGGCATTTGAGCGCGGTTCGGATCAAGCGGATGGGTCACGTGGAGCGGACCGCCCATTTGAGCAGTCTGCGCGGGATTGGGCCGTGGACGTGCGACATGATCGGGATTTTTTACTGCCGCGATCCGGACATCTGGCCGCAGGGGGATTTGGCGGTGCGGCGGACGTTTGCCGATCTGGCGGAGGTTGCCGAGGCGGAGGCGCCGGAGCGGACGGAGGCTTTTGCGCCTTACCGGACCTGGCTTGCGCTTCACATGTGGCGTTGGAAGAACGCGGCCAGCGGCTGGGAGTAGGTTTGATGGCCGGAGATGTTCCGGAGCGGAGCAGTCTGGTGGTTCCCTATTTGATGGTTGGGGATCCGGATGAGGCGAGCGCGTTTTATTCGGCGGCGTTTGGTTTTGAGCGGGCGGAGCGGATTGTGGGGGAGGACGGCGTGGTTCTTCATATCGGGATGACGTATAGGGGCCGAGGGGTTTTGATGATGGCGCCGAACGGGGTGAATCCGGTTTACGGCGAGGCGATGCGCTCGCCGCGGGCGAGCGGGGTTCCCCCGGCGATTCTGTTGTATGTGTATTGCGCGGACGCGACTGCGCTGTCGGCGCGGGCGCAGCGTGCGGGGGCGAAGTTGCTCAGCGGTCCGGTGGATGCGTTTTACGGGGCGCGGGAAGTGAAGCTGGAAGACCCGGAGGGTTATGTCTGGGCGTTCCGGCAGCATTTATTCGACTATGATCCGGGCCAAGGCTTTCCCCCGGCGGCGTGAGGAGGCCACCCGCAGGCATTACAAATATCGGGCCTTCTTCCTTAAGATGGCTTCAAATTCAGATTGAGGAATTGCGCCAGCCGCAGTGAAACTCTCTGTGGCGTGCTCAAGCGTTGTGATGTGGATTCTGTCTTTTTTCAGGCGAAATCTCTTGTCCCTGCCCTGCTTGAGATAAACCACAAACCAAACAATATCCCCGCTGGCCAGATCGGGGGCTGGCTCCATTTCCGTCAAGGAATTGAAAAAGCCCCGGTCTACGACAATCGCCATCTTTTTCTTCCACCTGCGCAGAGTCGGGACTTTAATTTGCAGCTGCGGCATGAGCCTTTTTGGCCCGCTACTCCTATCATCAGGGCGGCGCTGACCCATCGGGAACGGTGCGCTTCCCCTGCAAGCGCCGCGTACGGCTTCTATATCCTGCGGAATTTTCCTTCCCGAAAAATAGACTGCCTGAATCTCAAGACCGCACCAATCGAATGCGCCGGAGGATTTTTCCTTAACCAGAACCATGTCAATTCGACCGGCCAGTTTGCCGGTAATTTCGGATTTCAGAAAGCCGACTTCCCTGGCGATACGGGGGGTTGGCGTGCCAAGGATTTCCCGGCCGATCCAGCGTATGATTTCGCCATTTTCCTCAAACCTGTTTGGGCAGACGATGCGCAACTGATCCTCTGCGCTTGCGGGGAGGCGAGCCAGCCCACCATCATCCTCATAGGGGCGCAGTGAACAAACGCCCCAAGGCTTGTTGCAATAGCCGCGATCAAGCCTGAAAGGGCATGTTCGGGCTTTATAGTCGTCCGTGCTCCACCTTGCTCTTGCAAGACGAGCCTCCTTTTTCATATCGAAAAAAGATTCGCCAAGCCATTCGCCTATTCCCCACCGGTGCGTCATGCGATCAATTATGCGTTGGCAATGAGAAGTTCATACATGTGCGCATGGTGCGTATTCTTCATAGGCACTCTGGAAAAATCGAATCCATGCTTTTGCGCCATACCAACAATCTCCGGGCAGTCGTCATACGTCATCAAAAATTGCCCCTTCACACTCCCCATGAGTTCAAAGAGCCGTTCGTGATCGACAGCATTGTGGGTATAGAGTCGCCTGCCGGCGCGCTTGCCCGCCGCTGTGTAAGGGGGATCAACAAACAGGGCGGCATAACGCTCATTGCGGCATAGTTGAATAAGCGTAAGGCCGTCTCCTTCAAGCACGTCGATTCGACCGGAAATTTCGGCGATGGACCGAATGCGCCGGATGAAGGTTTCGGGATACCAGCGCGATGCAACGCCTTTGCCCCCTTCGCCGTTTTTCATAAGCGAAGCGCCTTTGGCGAGGATGCCCCCCCGGCTCGTGCGGTTTTGCACGAATGTCCGAAAGGCCAAATCGGTCTGGCTCCCTTCTTTTTTTTCCAGCAGTTCAAGGATGTTCGCCCGTGACGGCTTAAATGCGGCAATTCGCTCAATCAAATCCTCTGGTTGCTCGAAAATAACGCGCCACAGCCTTGCTATGTCGCTGTCCTTTTCACACAGCACGGCTCTGTCGGCAAGACCCTCAAAAACGGCCGCCAAGGAGGCGCTCGCGCCTCCGGCAAAAGGCTCGATAAAAACGGAGACTCTGCGCTGCCTGCCCGACAGCCATCGAAGAATCTCCGGTATCAGCCATGTTTTGCCTCCGGGATAGCGCAAGGGGCTTCTTTGGGGGACAGACGCCACATTTGTCGGAGACGATTGACGCGCTCGCGTCGTTCGCGCCATGCCAGCACCTGACAAAGCCGGCAATCTCACCTGCAAAGCCATGTCCATTCTCCTTGCGATCAGGCCGATACTATCTGATTCGCTCCCCCTCAAACATACGTGCTGCCTTTTGGTCCGGTTCCGACGTCCTGGCGGATGGCGACATTGACCAGCGCCGGCTTGCCGGAGGCGAAGGCGCGCTCCAGCGCGGGCTGAATATCGGCGGGGCGCTCGACATGCTCGCCGTGGCCGCCCATCGCCTCGACGATCTTGTCATAGCGGGTCGGGGCGAGTTTGGTGGCGACCAGCCGGTTTTCGCCATAGAGGGCGGCCTGCGGGCGCATCATCTGTCCCCAGGCCGCGTCATTGCCGACGATCCCGACAATCGGCAGTTTGAAGCGCACGGCGGTGTCATATTCGAAGCCGTTGAGGCCAAACGCGCCGTCGCCATAGATGATCAAGACCCGCTTTTCGGGGAAGGCGGTCTGGGCGGCCAGCGCGAAGGGCATTCCGACGCCGAGGGTGCCGAGCGGTCCGGGGTCCATCCAGCCGTTTTCGGGCGGGGCGGGGAGCACCTTGGCCGCCTGGGCGACGATATCGCCGCCGTCGCCGATCAGAATATAGTCATGGCCGCCGCGCCCGACGAAGTCGCGGATTTCGCGGCACAGGCGCATGGGGTCAATCGGAATCTCGTCCGAGTTCAGCTGAGCGGCGAAGCCCGCCTCCAGTTTGGCCTCCTGCTGCGCGAGGCTGTCGCGCCAGCCGGAGAAGTCGCACCGGCCCTTGAATTTGCTCTTAAGTTGCGCGGCGATCTCGCTGAAGGCCTGGGCGAGGCTTCCGGCGATCCCGACATCCGCCGAGCGGTTTTGGCCCAGCAGGCTGGCGTCGAGGTCGAGCTGAATGATTTTGGCCGAGTCCGGGATGGTCCGCCCGAAGGCGAGGCGGAAATCGAGCAGGACTCCGGCGGCGATGAAGAGGTCGCACCCGGCGATGGCCGGTTTGCGGACGCGGTTGAAGAGTTCGGGGGTTTGGGGGGGTATGGTTCCGCGCCCCATGCCGTTGACGAAGGCGGGCATGTGGGTCTGCTGCAAAAAGGCCTGCAGCGCCGCCGAAGCGCCTGACCATTTGACGCCGGTTCCGGCCATCAGGACGGGTTTTTTTGCCTGAGCGATCAGCCGGCAGGCGGCGGCGAGGCTTTCCGGGTCGGGGCGCAGGACCGGGGCGCGGCGGGCGAAGCGGGGGAAGCGGACATCGCCGGACGCGGCTGAGCCCATCAGGACGTCCATCGGGATTTCGAGGAAGG
The DNA here is from genome assembly GCA_965204775.1 of Alphaproteobacteria bacterium. Lineage (GTDB taxonomy): Bacteria > Pseudomonadota > Alphaproteobacteria > JAPOUT01 > CBDBFH01. The sequence continues at coordinate 4,593 of CBDBFH010000003.1, read as the reverse complement.
CCGGCCCCGGGACTCCGCTCCGGGCATGGCGGACGGCCATTTCGATATATTCCGGGATTCGGCCGGTGTGATAGCAGGCGTCGGCCCATTTGGTGATGGGGCGCATGACGCCGATATGGTCCATCTCCTGCAGCGAGCCTTTGCGCAGATTGGCGAAAGGCCCCTGCCCGCCGATGACGAGGATGGGGGAGTTGGCGCGCCAGGCGTTGGCGACGCCGGTCACCCCGTCGGTGACGCCGGGTCCGGCGGTGAGGACGGCGCAGCCGAGGGAGCCGGGTTTGAGGCGGCTCCAGGCGTCGGCGGCGTGGACGGCGGCCTGTTCGTGGCGGACATCGATCACGGCGATGCCCTCGTCGAGGCATCCGTCATAGATCGGCATGATATGTCCGCCGGAGAGGGTGAAGAGGCATTCGACCCCGGCGGCCTTGAGGGCGCGGGCGGCGAGTTTTCCCCCGTGCAGCTGGCTGTTCTGGCTCATTGTGATCCCCCTTGTAATCCGCTGTGTGATCCTCTTTGCGATCCCCTTCGTGATCCCCTTGGTGATCCCTTTGTTCCCCGGTTGCGGAGATGGTATCAGATGGGGCGCGAAAGTCGAACAGGGAGGCGCGTGATGAAGATCAACGGCAATGAGATTCGCCCCGGGCATATTGTGTCGCACAAGGGGGGTTTGTGGTCTGTGGTTCGGGTCAATCATGTCAAGCCGGGGAAGGGGGGCGCGTTTGCGCAGGTTGAGATGAAGCACCTGACGGCGGGGACGAAGCTCAATGAGCGCTTTCGCTCGTCGCAAACCGTGGAGCGGGTCCGTCTTGAGCAGAGGCCGCACCAGTTTCTCTACCGGAGCGGCGACCGGCTGACCCTGATGAATCAGGAGGACTATGAGCAGATCGAGTTGAGCGCCGATCTTCTGGGCGAGCGGAGCGCTCTGCTGCAGGACGGGATGATCGTGACCGTCGAGAGTCATGAGGGCCGGGCGCTGGCGCTGACTTTGCCCGATCAGGTTGCGGTGAGGGTTGAGCAGGCGGATCCGGTGGTCAAGGGGCAGACGGCGGCGGCGTCTTACAAGCCGGCGGTTTTGGAGAACGGGCTTCGGGTGATGGTTCCGCCCTTTGTTGGGGCGGGGGAGCGGATTGTGATCGACACGGGGACGCTGGATTATGTGCGCCGCGCGGATCAGGCGGGCTGAGATGCGTTCGGCGCTGATGAGCGTGATGGTTTCGGCGGCGCGGGCGGCGGCGCGGGGTTTGCAGCGCGATTTTGGCGAGGTTGAGGCTCTGGCGGGTTCGATCAAGGGCGCGGTGGATTTTTCTTCGGCGGCGGAGCGGCGGTCTGAGGAGGTGATCTGCGCGGAGTTGGAGCGGGCGCGTCCGGGTTACCGGATTCTGGCGGAGGGGCGGGGCGAGGCCGGGGGGACGGATTCCGGGCATCGCTGGCTGATTGATCCGCTGGACGGGACGACCAATTTTCTTCACGGGGTTCCCTTTTTTGCGATTTCGATTGCGCTGGAGCAGCGCGGGGAGTTGATTGCGGGCCTGGTCTATGACCCTCTGAGCGACGAGCTGTTCACGGCGGAGCGGGGCCGTGGGGCATATATGAACAATCGGCGTTTGCGGGTTGCGGCGCGGGGCGGTTTTGGGCATGCGCTGATTGCGAGCGGCAAATGGCGGGCGCGGCGTGATGCGCCGGCCTATATGGCTCTGATGGCCCGGACGCTGGGTCATGGCCGGCGGACGGGGTCTTCGGCGCTGAATTTGGCCTATGTTGCGGCGGGGCGTTTTGACGGGTTTTTCGACCATGTGGGGCGCAGTTGGGATTTGGCGGCGGGGATTGTTCTGATTCGCGAGGCCGGGGGCCTGGTCAGCGATCTGGAGGGGGGCCAACGCATGATTGAGGGCGGGGGGATTGTCGCGGCGTCGCCGGAGCTGCATGAGCCGCTGCGCGACTTGTTGAGCGGGGCGGGGGCGCAGGCGTGAATGGCGGTCCGGCTGGGGGTTGTTCTGCTTTGGGCGGCGGTGCTGACCGGGGCGGGAGCGGCGGGGTCGCAGGAGGCCGGGCAGGCGCCGCTTTTGGCGCGGATTTTGTTTGACGAGGCGGAGAGCGCGCTGCCTCCGGCGGCGCAGCCGCAATTGACCGGGATATTGCCGGTGTTGCGCGATCCGGCCCGGCGGGTGCGGCTGGAGGCCTTTGCGGCCCTGCCGATTGACTGGCAGGCGCGGCGGCTGGCCTTGCGGCGGGCTTTGGCGGTGCGCGGCTATCTGGTTGGGCGCGGGGCGCGGGCCGCCCAGATCGACATTCATGTTATGGGGCATGTTATGGGTGTCGCCGGGCCGGGGGCGTCGGAACCGCCCGACCGGGTGGACATTGTCCCGGCAGATCCCTGAGACCCCCTGAGAACTCTTGAACCGGCGGTCAATCGTCCTATAAGGGTGTCACGATGAGCGAGAAACCCGCCAAAGCGCCGCGCTTCACCCGTCCGCATCGTTATGTGTGGTGGATGAGCGTGTTTTTGATCATCACCGGCTCGGTGATTGCGATTCTGGGTGTTCCTTCGGCGCAGTTGCAGGATTTTTTCAATGCCAATCGGGGCCTGAACGGGCTGATTGTTCTGGTTTTGAGTCTGGGGATTGGAACGGCGTTCTGGCAGGTTTTGATTCTGTGGCCGGAGATTCGGTGGCTGAATCGGTTTGCGGCGGGGGATGGGAATACGGATTCGTCGGGTCTGCGTCTTTTGTCTCCGCTGGCGGGACCGCTTCTGGCGGGGCGGGAGTCGGCGGAGTCGGGCTGGCGGAGCGGGCTGGAGGCGGTGGCTTCGCGGATTGACGAATCGCGGGATATTTTGCGCTACATGGTTGGGGTATTGGTGTTTCTGGGGCTTTTGGGGACGTTCTGGGGTCTGCTGCAGACGGTGAGCGCGATTGGGGATCTGATCGGCTCGCTGGACCCGTCGCAGGAGGAGTCGGCGACGCTGCTGGCTGATTTGATCGGGGGCTTGCGCGGTCCGCTGGACGGGATGGGGACGGCGTTTTCGTCTTCGCTGTTCGGGCTTGGGGGTTCGCTGATTTTGGGCTTTCTGGACTTGCAGGCGGGTCACGCCCAGACGCGGTTTTACAATGAGCTGGAGGACTGGCTGACTCGCCTGGCCGGGTCGCGGGAGGGATCGGCTGCGCCGGGGATGGCGGCGCTGACCGGGGCGGTTACCGATCTGACGGCGGCGCTGGGGCGCGGGGCGGCGGCGGAGAGGCAGGCCACGCGCGCGCCGGGCAATCCGTTCCGGCAGGAGGAGTGAATCATGCGCGCGGCGAGGCCGGGCCGCCGGAGCCGGTTTGACTACTGGCCGGGCTTTGTCGATGCGACGGTCAATCTTTTATTGGTTGTGGCGTTTTTGCTGTCGCTGTTTGTCGCCTCGGAGTTTGTTCTGTCGCGCGAGGTTGGAAGTCAGGACAATGTGATTGTGCAGTTGCGCTCGCGGCTTGCGGCGCTGGCGGATTTATTGGCGCTGCAGGAGGAGGAGAACGCGTCGCTGCAGCAGGAGCTGGCGGGTCTGACGGACACTTTGGCGGGCGAGCGGACGGAGCGGCGGCGTCTGGCGGGTCTTTTGGAGGCGGAGAGCGGCGAGGAGAGCGAGGTTGTGCGCCTGCGCGAGGCGCTGGACGAGGAGCAGCGCATTTCCGCCGAGGCTCTGGCGCAGGCGGCGCTTTTGAATCAGCAGATTGCGGCGATGCGCCGTCAGTTGCGCTCGCTGCAGGAGGCGCTGGAGGCGTCGGAGGCGCGCGACCTGGAGTCGCAGGCGCAGATTGCCGAATTGGGGCGTCGTCTGAATACGGCGCTGGCGCAGAAGGTTCAGGAGTTGTCGCGATACCGGTCGGGGTTTCTGGCGGCGCTGCGCAAGATTTTGTCGCAGCGCGAGGGTTTTGAGATTGTCGGGGACCGCTTTATTTTGCAGTCGGAGGTTTTGTTTGAGTCGGGCGAGGCGCAGATCAATGCGCGGGGGCGCTGGGAGTTGCGCAAGGTTGCCGAGGCGCTGAAGGAAGTGAGCCGGGAGATTCCGGAGAATGTGGCGTGGGTTTTGCGGATTGACGGTCACACCGATGCCTCGCCGATTCGGGCGGGGACGGCGCTGGCGAAGAAATATCCGTCGAATTGGCATCTTTCGGCGGCGCGGGCTTTGGCGGTGGTGGAGTTTCTGGTGGAGCAGGGGATTGCGCCGGAGCGTTTGGTGGCGGCGGGGTTTGGGGAGTATCGGCCTCTGGACGCGGGGCGGAGCGCCGAGGCCTATCGCCGCAACCGGCGCATTGAGTTCAAACTGACCGAGAGTTAGGGGCGGGGGCCATGCGCCGCAAGGAAGTTGTCCGGGCGCTTTCGGCGTTTCGGATTTGGCGTGCGTTAAGGGCCTCACTGGCCGGGATTTTTGACGCAATCCGGCGGGAGGGGTCGTTCCGCCTTGAGCTGATTTTGCTGGGCGCCGGTCTGATTTTGATATTTGCGTTTGAGTTGAGCGCGATTGAGCGGGCGCTGCTGCTTGGGAGTCTTTTGTTGCCGCTGGCGGCGGAGCTGCTGAACACCGCGATTGAGGTCACCCTTGACCGGATGGCGATC
>CBDBFH010000002.1:0-4201 GCA_965204775.1 Alphaproteobacteria bacterium | reverse complement strand
TTGCATCATGACTTCCAGGTCTCTAACGTTAATGGCATGTTTCTCTGAATAAAGAGTCATGTTCTCTTTGTGCCTGCGCGCAAGCATGCGGACCCGTTTTTTGTTTTCAGTGTGGACGCCGTCCAAAGTCAGCAACACACGTCTACTGCCCGAAGGGATGTACCAGTCACTGGCGCCGCCGTCGGCCGCACAGAGCTGAATCACAGGTATCGCATCGCTGTCTCTAAGGTATTCGACGAGTTCTTCGTTCTCCAGGATAATCGCAGGCGTACAAACCGTTGAACCCGATGTTTCTTGCTGTAATTCCATGATTTTTCTTCAACGAACAACAGAGGTGGTTGGTAACGAAACGCCCAAATACACGCTCTGATCCGACGATGTTCAAATCCGCAGGTGCGTCTTTGCTCCATGCGGGCCCTCTCAATGGCATGCCGAACTGTTTGAAGAGCTTATAGTCGAATTCCGCCCGATCTTTTTTCTGATAAGCGAGATTCACGGCCGCCAACGTGGCCGCCAAAGGCATTGTGGGAGGCATGGAAGGAACACCTTACTCCATGTTAGCCCGGATTATTACCAGGCCCGCGTTTGAAGGCTGGCGTCGGTGGCAGAGGCCTCCGATCCAGGGTAGGGAAGTGGGTGTCGAAGCCACTCCCTGCGTTGGACAGAAACCGCCCCGCCGCCATGACCGGTCCTGCCCCGCCTTTCCCCTCACTTCAAGCGCTTTCCGGAAAAAAGGTCACTGCCGCTTTCGATGGCGGAGGCGGAACGCAAGCTCGCCATCGCCGACAGATTGGCCGAACTGGTGCCTGACCTGCGTGATCCGACGCGGGTTCGCCATCTGTCGGGGGATATCCTGCGGGCAGGCATTCTGGCGATTGGCACAGGGTATGAAGACACCGACGATCCGGACGCGCTGCGCCATGACCCGGCATTCAGGATGGCGTTGCGCAAGACGCCGGAAGCGGGGCCCGGTCTGGCCAGTCGGCCAGCCCTGTCGCGCTGGGAGACTGCTTCGGACCTGCGCAGCGTGATCGCGATGGCATAGGCGACGATCGCTCTCTACTGCGACAGCCATGCCGCGCCGCCCGAGACAATCACGCTGGACATCGATGACACCTTCGATGCCGCACAGATCGACCGGCAACCGGCGTTCTGGAAGGGGTTCCAGGGCGCCCGGGGTTTCGCGCCGATCCCTTGTCCATGAAGCCGAGCGCGCTCGTCCCCTCGCCTGCGTGCTCCGCCCTGCCAGGACGCCCTCGGGCGTCGAGACCCGCGCCCCTGTCCGCCGCCCGATCCGGCGCATCCGCCGGCGCTGGCCCGAGACAGGCATCCTGCGGCGCGGTGACGGCCACCATGCCCGCCCTCTGGCGCTGGCGCTCCTCCTCGCCCGCCGCTCGGGCCGCAAGGCCGCCGAGACCGAGGCGGAGATCGAGGCCGCCCGCACCAGCCTGGATATTCGCCGCCGCGCCGACCAGGCCCTGCGGCGGGCAGAAGACGATACCCGCCCCGCCGAGCGGCGGCTGGCCCAGCACGGGAGGCTCCGCGATGACGACCAGAACCGCCCCCGCCCCGCTGACGCTCTTGCTCGCCGCGCCGCTCGTCGTCGCGGCCGCGCTCAGCGGCTGCTCAGTCGCGCCCCTGCCCGCCCCGGCACGCGCCCCGTCTGCGATGCGCTGCGGCCCGCCCTGCCCACCTGGAGCCGGGCCGACAGCGAAAAGAGCAAGCAGAAGGGGGCCCGCTTCCTCGAGGTGTGGGAAGCCGTCTGCGAAACGCGATAGCGGCGCCTGCGGCTGAGCGCGCGCGCCTACGGCTTCCGCCTCAGCAGGCGCCACTGACCGTCCTCGCCTTTCCCGAACGGCCATGACAGGCCCTCCGGCCAACTCTTCGGCCGGGGTGAGGGCCGGGCGCTGTCCAGCATCCCCTGCGTCAGGCCAATCGCGTCGGCGAGCTTCGCGTCGGCGAGGGTCGCACCTTTGAGGAACGCGCCGGCGAGGGTCGTGCGGACGAGGGGCGCGCCTTCGAGGTGCGCGCCGAAGAGGCTCGCGCCTTCGAGGGTCGCGTCGGCGAGGTTCGCGTCGCGGAGGTCCGCGTCGTCGAGGTACGCGTCGTCGAGGTGCGCGCCCTCGAGGTTCGCGTCGCGGAGGGTCGCGCGAAAGAGGACCGCGCCTTCGAGGCGCGCGCCGGTGATGTCCGCGCGGGCGAGGTTCGCGCGGACGAGGTTCGCATCGCGGAGGTCCGCCTGGGCGAGGTTCGCGTCACGGAGGGTCGCGCGGGTGAGTTTCGCGTGGGCGAGGGTCGCGTCGCGGAGGGTCGCGCGGGTGAGTTTCGCGTGGCGGAGGGTCGCGCGGACGAGGGTCGCGTGGGCGAGGGTCGCGCGGACGAGGTTCGCACCTGCGAGGTTCGCGCCTTCCAGGGTCGCGTGGGCGAGGGTCGCGTCGCGGAGGTTCGCGCCTTCGAGGTTCGCGCCGGTGAGGATCGCGCCGGTGAGGTCCGCGCGGACGAGGGTCGCGCCTTCGAGGTCCGCTTCGGTGAGTTTCACGCCGGCAAGGTCAAGTCTTCGGTCGCCTTCGATGCGCTTCAGCGCGCCTTCGTCGGACAGACGTCTCTGGCATTTCCCCACCGCCCTTGCCGCCGCCTCGACATCCGGCGGGCACTTTTTTTCCGCTGCTTCCGCATCGCCGGATTCGCTTTCCGCGTCGGTCTCGGTCGGCTGCTTCACGAAGGCGCAAAGCCGATCCATGATCTCGACGTGATACTCCTCGGGATGCTCCCCAGCCAGCCGCTCAAGTGCGGAGATGCCTCCCAGGCGGGTGGCCAGCGTGTCGCTGCCCAGCATCTCCCAACCATCCTTGAGTCTCTTCATCGTGTCATCGCTCCCGTTTCGCCGGACCATGGTCCGCTGCACAAGGCTCCAGGCGGCATGATACCCCCCGAAGACGATCCCTCGAGGGCCCGAAAAGGCCGGACGAGGGCCGGGGCGACCCAACGCCCCGAATCGGGAGTCAGCACCCCCACGACCGGAACCGGCCCAGCGCCAGCCGTCCCGCCAGCTCGCACGAGGCGGGGCCATGATCGTGGGAGATCGCCCACTTGTCTATCTCCGAAAACGGCGGCGCGCATCTCGCGCCCGTCCAGCCGGCCGCCCCGCTCGCCGCCTCGGAGAAAACGACCTGGCGGGGCGGCAAACGGAATCTGGCGAAACGCCTTGCCGCGCGCATCGAAACCATCCCGCACAGCTGCTACGCCGAAGCGGCATGGGCGGCGTCAGCGCGGGCGCGAGCCAGCCGCCCCAGGTCGGAAATCCTGAACTTTTATCGACGGCGAGCCCAAAAAAAAACAACATCGTCAACACCTTCCGCATCGCCCGAGACCGCCCGGACGCGCTGGCGGACCGGTTCGACCTCTGCCTGGCCGCGCGGGAGACCGCGGGTCGCCTGCTTGGCGGACGCCCCGCCGGAGATCCTGACCGACATTCAGCGCGCCGCACGCTGGGTCACCCTGCAACGGCTGGCTCGCGCCGGCAAGGCCGCCCATCTCGCCACGCCGGGCCAGATGGCCCCCTCTGTCCATCGCCCCGCGCAGCTCAAGGCTGCCCGCATGGCGAGGCTGATCCGCGCCGCCCACGCACGCCTGCAAGGCGTCCGTCGATAGAGCAGCTGGACTGGGCCGCCTTCATCCCCCGCGTCCGCATCGCCCCACTACCCTCTTCCATGCCGATCCGCCCTATTGGGGACACGAGGCCGCCTTGGGACGCGGGTGCTTCGCGCGGGAGGACTTCGCCCGCCTGGCGGCCCTGCTGGAAGGGATCGAGGGCCGCTTCCTGCTGTCGATCGACGACCGACCCGAAATCCGCGAACTCTTCCGCTGGGCGGCGACCTGCGAGGTCGATGCCCTATATACGGCGCAGGGCGGCGGGAGGTATCGCCGGGTCCGGGAACTGCTGATTTCAGGCCGCGCCTGGGCGCGCAGGCTCGCGATCGCGCCCCATGGGCGGCGGCGGGCGGCCAGCGATACCCGCCCCGCTGACGCTCTTTCTCGCCGCGCCGCTCGTCGTCGCGGCCGCGCTTGGCGGATGCTCAGCCGCGCCCCGGCGCGCGCCGTCTGCGATGCGCTCCGGCCCGCCCTGCCCACCTGGAGCCGGGTCGATACCCCGCAAAGCAAGCAGGAGGGGGCCCGATTCCTCGACGTGTGGAAAGTGGTC
>CBDBFH010000001.1:0-86431 GCA_965204775.1 Alphaproteobacteria bacterium | reverse complement strand
ACGCTGCTTTTCGGTCATCTATGACCTGCTCGACGACCTCAAGCGCCGCATGGCCGAACATCTGGGCCCGGAACGGCGCGAAACCGCCCTGGGCCGCGCCGAAGTGCTCAAGGTCTTCCCCCTGTCGCGAACCGCCCGAATCGCCGGCGGCCGCGTCCTGGAAGGCCAGATTCGCAAGGGCGCGCCTGCCCGCCTCCGGCGCGAGGCCGCGATCGTCCATGAGGCCCCGCTTGCTTCGCTCCGCCGCTTCAAGGACGACGTCCAGACCGCCGCCGCCGGGCAGGAATGCGGGATGGCCTTCGACAACTGGACCGATCTGCAGGAAGGAGACGTCATCGAATGTTTCGAAGTCGAAATGATTCCCCGCCAGATCACGTAAATCCCCCCGGCCCGCCGCCGGTGATCCTGCGCCCCGGATGATGAGCCCGCGCCCTCCCTCCCGCCGGCAATTGCGGGTCGGCCAGGCGATCCGCCGGGTCGTCGCCGACTTTCTGGTCCAGGGCGCCGGTCATGATCCCCGCCTCGACCCGCGCCGGGTCATGGTCCGCGACGTCGAAATCGGCCCCGATCTGCGTCTGGCCACGATCTTCGTCTCGCTCAACCTCCCCGCCGACAGCGGCGAGACCCTGGAAGCTCTCGCCCGTGCGCGCGGGCGCTTTCGCGCGCAGATCGCCCGGCGCCTGCGCCTCAAATTCACCCCCGATCTGCGCTTCCGGACCGATGAGCGCACCCCGCGCCCCGGCGGCCTCGAAGCGCCGCCCTCCTGAGCCGGGTCATGAGCACCGCCATCAGCCCGGCAAAGAGCGCGCGGCGCGATGTTTCGGGCTGGGTCATTCTCGACAAGCCCTGCGGCCTGACCTCGGCGCAGGCGGTTGCCCGTCTGCGCCGCCTTTATCTTGCGCGCAAGGCCGGACATGCCGGAACCCTCGATCCCCTGGCCAGCGGGATTTTGCCGGTCGCGCTGGGCGAGGCGACCAAAAGCGCCGGTCTGCTCACCGCCGCCGCCAAGACCTATCGCTTCACCTTGTGCTGGGGAATCGGCACCGACACCCATGACCGCCAGGGCCAGGTCACCGAACGCTCGCCGCGCCGCCCCGCCGCCGAAGACGTAAGAGCGGCTCTGCGCCGCTTCACCGGCGCGATCATGCAAATCCCACCGGCCTATTCGGCGGTCAAATCCGGCGGGCGGCGCGCCTATGCGCTGGCCCGGGCCGGAAGGCCGCCGGCGCTGGCTCCGCGTCCGGTCGAAATCCATGCCGCCCGCCTCCTGCCGGGAGCCGAACCCGGCCAAAGCCGGATCGAAATCTCCTGCAGCAAGGGAACCTATGTCCGCGCGCTGGCCCGCGACCTCGCCGCCGCTTTGGCCATCCCCGCCCATGTCGGAGCGCTGCGCCGAACGCGTCTGGGCCCCTTCGGCGAAAGCGACATGATAGGGCTGGATAAACTCGATTCTTTCGGGCATAGTCCCGCCCGGCGGCTTGCCCGGCTCGACGCCTTGCGGGTGCCGATCCGCCTGGCCCTGGCCGGTCTTCCCGCCATGTCGGTCGGCCCGCAGGACGCCATGCGCTTGCGTTGCGGCCAGGCGCTCCCCGCCCCGGACCGCGATCCGGCCCAGGGCGGCGCGCTCCTTGTCCTGCAGGCCGGCAAGCCCGTCGCCCTCGCCCGTGTGCAAGGCTGCGCCTTGCGCCCGAATCGAGTCTTCGGCCCCGGCGCGCTCTAAACAGGCCGCCGGCCGCAACGCAGATGAACCGAAAAGGCAGATGAGCCGAGAATGATCCAGGCCCCCGCGCCAAAACAGGACGTAATCGCCAATTTCGCCCGCCAGGAGCGCGACACCGGCTCCCCGGAAGTGCAAATCGCCCTTCTGACCGAACGGATTCGCAATTTGACCGAGCATTTCAAGCGCCACGCCAAGGATCACAATTCGCGCCGCGGGCTGCTCAAACTGGTCAGCAAGCGCCGCCGCCTGCTCGACTATCTCAAAGCGTGCGATACGGCGCGCTATCACGCGGTGCTGGGCCGGCTGGGTCTGCGCCGCTAACTTCGTTCAGGAGGCAATTGCAAGAATCTGATGTTTAAAATCCATCGCGAGGAACTGGAATGGGGCGCCAGGCCGCTCATCCTTGAGACCGGCAAATTGGCCCGCCAGGCCGACGGCGCGGTGCGCGCCACCTATGGCGAGACGTCGGTGCTGGCCACGGTCGTCGCCGAGAAAACGCCCCGCGCCGAGCTCGACTTCTTTCCGCTCACCGTCAACTATATGGAAAAAACCTACGCCGCCGGCAAAATCCCCGGCGGCTATTTCAAGCGCGAGGGCCGGCCCAGCGAAAAGGAGATTTTGACCTCGCGCCTGATCGACCGGCCCATCCGCCCGCTCTTCAGCAAGACGTTCCACAACGAGACTCAGGTGATCGCCGCGGTCTTGTCGCATGATCTGGAAAACGATCCCGATATCGTGGCGATGCTGGCGGTCTCGGCGGCGCTGGCGGTTTCGGGCCTGCCCTTTGCCGGCCCGGTCGGCGCGGCGCGGGTCGGCTTTGGCCCGGACGGCTATCTGCTCAATCCGCTCTCCGAAGACCTTGCCCAAAGCCGCCTGGATTTGGTCGCCGCCGGAACCTCCGAGGCGATTTTGATGGTCGAATCGCAGGCCGCCGAACTCAGCGAAGAAGACATGCTGGGCGCGGTTCTGTTTGCCCAGGAGCAGTATCAGCCGGTGATCGCCGCAATCCAGCGTCTGGCCGCCGCCGTTGCGCCCGCCGCGCGCCCGGTCCCGCCACCCCCGCCCGATCCGGGCGGGGCGGTTGAAGCCCATTGCGGCGATCAGCTGCGCGCCGCCTATCAGATCGCCGAAAAAACCCCCCGGCAGGAAAAACTGGCCGCTGTGCGCGAAGACGCACAGGCCGCTTTATGCGCCGGCCCCGAAGCCTTGCCCGCCGAACAGGTGCAAGAGGCGGTGAGAGCTCTGGAAAAATCCATCGTGCGCGGCAATATTCTCGCCGGGCGGCCCCGGATCGACGGGCGCGGGCGCGCCGATGTGCGCCAAATCGAGGCCGAAGTCGGAATCCTGGCCCGCGCCCATGGCAGCGCCTTGTTCACCCGCGGCGAAACCCAGGCGCTGGCGGTCGCAACCCTGGGCACCGGCGAGGACGAGCAATTCGTCGACGCCTTGTCGGGAACCTATCGCGAGCGCTTTTTGCTGCATTATAACTTTCCCCCCTATTCGGTCGGCGAGGTGGGCCGGGTCGGCTTCACCGGGCGGCGCGAAGTCGGGCACGGCAAACTCGCCTGGCGGGCTTTGCGCGCCGTCCTGCCCGATCATGCGGACTTCCCCTACACCCTGCGCCTGGTCTCCGAGATCACCGAATCCAACGGCTCCTCCTCAATGGCCACGGTCTGCGGCGGCGCGCTGGCGATGATGGACGCCGGTGTGCCGCTCGCCCGCCCGGTCGCCGGAATCGCCATGGGCCTGATCAAGCAGGGCGAGGACTTCGCCATCCTCTCCGACATTCTGGGCGACGAAGATCATCTGGGCGACATGGACTTCAAGGTCGCCGGAACCCGCCAGGGAGTCACCGCCCTGCAGATGGACATCAAGATCACCGGCATCACCGCCGAGATCATGCGCGCCGCCCTGACCCAGGCCCATGCCGGGCGCATGCATATTCTCGACCGCATGGCGCAGGCCTTGCCCGAAGCGCGCGGCCAGATCGGCGCCCATGCCCCGCGCATTGAGCAGATCAACATTCCGCCGGAGAAAATCCGCGAGGTCATCGGCCCCGGCGGGCGGGTCGTGCGCGAGATCGTCGAGACCACCGGCGCCAAGGTCGACATCGCCGACGACGGCGCGATCAAAGTCGCCGCCGCCGATGGCGATGCCATCCGCCGCGCCCTCGACTGGATCCGCTCGATCACCGCCGAGCCGGAAGTCGGCAAAATCTATGAGGGCACCGTCGTCAAGATCGTCGATTTCGGCGCTTTCGTGAATTTTTTCGGCAAGCGCGACGGCCTGGTTCACATCTCCCAGCTGGGGGCGGGCCGCCGGGTTGAGCGGGTCGGCGATATTCTGCGCGAAGGCGACCGGGTGCGCGTTAAACTCGTCGGCTTCGACGATCGCGGCAAGGTGCGCCTGACCATGCGCGACGTCGATCAGACCGATCTGGCCGCCGCGCCCTGAACCCGCTTTTTTACGTTTTCTCCCCCGCGCCGTCCTCCGGCTGCGGTATGGCGATGGCGTGAAAGCCGGCATCGACGTGATGAATCTCGCCGCTGACCCCCGCCGACAGATCGCTGGCCAGATAAAGCGCGGCGCCGCCGACGTCGTCCAGGGTGATTGCGCGGCGCAACGGCGCCGACCGCCGCGCCCAGCCGAACAAGGCCCGCGCCCCCCCGATCGCCGAACTGGACAACGTGCGCAAGGGGCCGGCGGAAATGCCGTTGACCCGAATATTCTGCGGCCCCAGATCGGCCGCCAGATAGCGTATGCTGGCCTCCAGCGCCGCCTTGGCCACCCCCATCACGTTGTAATTGGGAACCACCCGCTCCGCCCCCAGATAGGAAAGCGTGATCATTGAGCCGCCCCCGTCCATATGCGCTGCGGCGGCCCGCGCCGCGCTGGTGAAGGAAAAACAGGAGATGTCCAGCGTCTTCAGGAAATTCTCCCGGCTCGTCTCCAGATAGCGTCCGCGCAATTCGCTGCGGTCCGACCAGGCGATCGCATGAACCAGAAAATCCAGTCCCCCCAAAGCCTCCGCCAGCCGCCCCAGAGTCCCGGCGACCTGCTCCGGCTCCTCCGCCGCGCAGGGCTGGACGAGATCGCCGTCCAGTTCCAGCTGTCCGGCCAGTTTGCGCACCCGCCCCTCCACCGCCGGCCCCTGATAGGTCCAGGCCAGCTGCGCGCCGTGCGCCGCCATCGCCTGCGCAATCCCCCAGGCAATCGAGTGGTCGTTGGCGATCCCCATGATCACGCCCCGCTTGCCGTGCAACAAAGCCCCCGGCGCGCCCGCCGCTGCGCTCCCGCTCATGCCGCGCCCCGCTTCAATCCCGCGCCCGCCGGAAGACCAGCGTCGCATTGGTGCCGCCAAAGCCGAAACTGTTCGACAATACGCAGTTCAGCCCGGCATTCTCGAACAAAGCGCGCTGGATCGGAATCCCGGCAAAGGCCGGGTCCAGCGTCTCGATATGGGCCGAGGGGCAGATGAAGTCGCCCTCCAGCATGAGGAGCGCATAGATCGCCTCATGAACCCCCGCCGCGCCCAGCGCATGGCCGGTCAACGCTTTGGTCGCGCTGATCGGCGGCAGCTGCGCGCCGAAAACCTCGCCGAGCGCCTCGATCTCGGAAATGTCGCCGACCGGGGTCGAGGTCGCATGGGGATTGATGTAATCCACCGGCCCCTCCAGCCCGGCCAGGGCCTGGCGCATGCAGCGCGCCGCGCCTTCCGGCGTCGGCTGAACCATGTCACGCCCGTCGGCGGTCGCGCCATAGCCGGCCAGTTCGGCATAGATCCGCGCGCCGCGCGCCCGGGCGCGCTCCATCTCCTCCAGAACCACAACGCCGCCGCCCCCGGAAATCACAAACCCGTCGCGCCCCGCATCATAAGGCCGCGAGGCGGTTTGCGGCGTCTGGTTATATTTCGACGACATCGCCCCCATCGCATCGAAGAGCAGCGAAAACACCCAGTCCACCTCTTCCCCGCCGCCGGCAAAGACAATGTCCTGCTTGCCCAGCTGAATCAGCTCACCGCCATGACCGATGCAATGCGCCGAGGTCGCGCAGGCCGAGGAAATCGAATAATTGACCCCCCGCGTCCCGAAGGCCACCGACAAGGCCGCCGAATTGGCGCTGCACATTGAGGGCGGCACCCGGGTCGGCAAAACCCGCCGCGCGCCCTTCTGCCGGGCCAGATCGGCGGCGGCGACGATCACCTGGCTGGACGGCCCGCCCGAGCCCATCACCAGTCCGGTGCGCTCGTCGCGCACCTCCTTGATCGACAGGCCGGCGTCGGCGATCGCCTCTTGCATCGCCAGATAATTCCAGCCCGCGCTGTCCCCCATGAAGCGGCGGGTCTTGCGGTCGAGCGCCTCGGCGACCCGCACCGGCGGCAGGCCGTGAACCTGCGAGCGAAAGCCCCGCTCGGCATATTCGGGCGCGCGCGAAATCCCCGAGCGGGCGCTGCGCAGGCTTTCGCGCACCTCGGACAGATTGGCCCCGATGCTGGAGACAATCCCCATCCCGGTCACCGCCACCCGCCTGATGGTTTGATCCGTCATCTGCCGCCTGCGCCCTGCCGGTCCTGATTGTCGGGCAGCCGCGCCTGCCCGGAGGACAGCGCGGCGTCGGTGAACAGGCCCGCCTGCAGATCGGCGGCCTTGTAGATTTCCTCGCCGTCCACCGCCAGGACGCCGTCGGCGACCCCCATCACCAGCCGGCCCCGCAGGATTCGCTTGATGTCGAGCCGGTATTCCACCTGGCGGGCGCTGGGCAGAACCATGCCCGAAAAGCGCACCTTGCCCACCCCCAGCGCCCGCCCGCGCCCGGGCGCGCCCAGCCAGGCCAGGAAAAAGCCGATCAGCTGCCACATGGCGTCCAGGCCCAGACAGCCGGGCATTACCGGGTCGCCGCGAAAATGGCAGTCGAAAAACCACAAATCCGGCTTGACATCCAGCGCCGCCCGCACCTCGCCCCGGCCATAGGCCCCGCCGGTCTGGCTGATCCGGGTGACCCGGTCGAACATCAGCATCGGCGGCAGGGGCAGGCGCGGCCCGGCCTGCGCGAACAGGGAGCCGCTTCCGGCGCGCAGCAAATCCTCGTAGCAATATTCGGCGCGTTGCCGATTGGTCATCGCCCCAAACCCCCGGCGTGAAACATCAAAATCCCCGCCCTCTCAGGCGCGCCGCCGCCGCAAGACGGCCTTCGCGCCCGGTTCTAGCATATTGCCGCCCCGGCGGCAAAAACCCCGCACCCCCGCGCCGGGGCAAAAATGTTTGCGGGGATAGACTCCTGCGGCGACGTTTGGCAGAATCAACCCAAATCCATCTGCCCTGTGCGGTCGGACGAGGCCGTGCCTGGGGAAATACGTTGGGAGATGCGCGTGAAGACTCGTATGAACGTTGCAGCCGCAAAATCTTCCGCCGCCAAATCCAGCCCGGCGGCTTCGGCGCCCTGCCGCGCCCCCGGCGCAATCGCCACAACCTTGCGCCGGGCCGGATTGCGCGTAACCCGCCAGAGACTGGCCCTGGCCCGCCTCCTCTTCGGCTCCGGCGGCCCGGCCTGCGACCGCCATGTCAGCGCCGACGACATCCATCGCCAGGCGCGCGACTATGGCCTCAAACTCTCGCGCGCCACCGTCTACAACACCCTCCACCAATTCGCCGAAATGGGCCTTTTGCAGGAAGTCACCGTCGAGAGCGGGCGTGTCTGGTTCGACACCAATATCCGCCCCCACCACCATTTCTACCTGGAAGATGAGCGCACCCTGATCGATTTTGCGCCCGAACACCTCCAGCTGCGCGGCCTGCCCCCCCCGCCCGCGGGCGCCGCCATCTCCCGGGTCGACGTCGTCGTTCGCATCCGCCGCGCCCCCGAAAAAAGTAATTAGATCAGTCTAAACTATTGACTCATGGGGCCCGCTCCGGCCATACTCATCCAATAATGTCACAACGCGCCAGCCCCACGAAGGAGGAGCCCATGTCCTTGGCAAACAGCAAGACGCACGAGAATCTCAAAGACGCCTTTGCCGGCGAGAGTCAGGCCAATCGGCGCTATCTCTATTTCGCCCAGAAGGCCGATATCGAAGGATACAATGATGTCGCCGCGGTCTTCCGCTCGACCGCCGAAGGCGAAACCGGCCACGCCCACGGCCATCTGGAATTCCTGGAGGAAGTCGGCGACCCGGTGACCGGAACCGCCATCGGAGAGACCTCCGAAAATCTCAAATCGGCGATTGAAGGCGAGACCCACGAATACACCGACATGTATCCGGGCATGGCGCGCACCGCCCGCGAGGAGGGATTCGAGGAAATCGCCGACTGGTTTGAGACTCTGGCCAAAGCCGAGAAATCTCATGCCGGGCGCTTTCAAAAGGCGCTCGACACGCTGGGGCAGTAGCCCGCCGCGCGGCGGCTTGCGGGCGGCAGGCTCCGAAAACAGGCCTCCCGAACCCCGCCGGACAGGAGGCGCAAGCGGTGCGCGAAGGCAGTCTGGAAGCCCCGGAGCGCCATCCTCTCGATTGGCGCAGTTCCGAATTCTATGATTCGCAGGCGATTGAGGCCGAACTGGCCCGGGTCTTCGAGGTCTGTCATGGCTGCCGGCGCTGCTTCAATCTGTGCGAGTCCTTCCCGCGCCTGTTCGATCTGATCGACGCCACCCCCGGCGGCGAGGCGGGAGAAGTCGATCCGGCCAATTTCGCCTCGGTCGTCGAGGCCTGCACCCTGTGCGACATGTGCTTCATGACCAAATGCCCCTATGTGCCGCCGCATGAGTTCAATATTGACTTTCCCCATTTGATGCTGCGCGCCCGCGCCGCGCAAACCCGGCGGCGCGGCCCCCCCTTCGTGCAAAACCAGCTGGCCCAAACCGACCGTAACGGGCGGCTGGCCCGGCTGGCCCCCGGCCTCGTCAATTGGGCGGCGCGGGTCGAAAACCGCCGGCTGCGCTGGCTGATGGAAAAAGTGCTGGGGATCGCCCGGCGCGCCGAACTGCCCCGCTTCGCCCGGCGCAGTTTCATGCGTTTGCAAAAAGAAACGCCCGCCGCCGCCGTGCCGCCCGCCGCCGCCAAACATGCCAAGCCGGAAGCGCGCCGCGCCGCGCTCTTTGTCACCTGTCCGGTCAACGACCTCAAGCCCGAAATCGCCCAGGCCGCTCAGGCCGTTCTCGCCCGGCAGGGAATCGAGACCCGCAACGTCTATCCCGGCTGCTGCGCCATGCCGATGCTGGAGCAGGGCGCGCTCGACAAGACCGCCGCCGCCGCCAAAAAAATCGCCGCCGAACTGCGCCCCCTGATCGACCAGGGCTATGACATCATCACCCTGACCGCCAGCTGTGGCCTGATGTTCAAATTCGAATATCCGCTCCTCCTGCCCGAAGACGAATCGGTCAAGACGCTTGCCGCCCGGACTTTTGACATCTGCCAGTATCTGACGGATCACGCGCGCGCGGGCGGCCTCGCCCCGGGTCTGGCGCCGGTGCCGGGCAAGATCGCGGTCCACCTCGCCTGCCATGCCCGCGCCCAGATCATGGGGCCGCGCGCCGCCGAATTGCTGGGCCTCGTCCCGCAGGCCTCCCTTGTGCGAATCGAGCGCTGTTCGGGTCATGGCGGAACCTTCGGCGTCCTGCGGGGAACCGCCGAACTCGCCGCCAAAGTCGGGCGCCCCCCGGCCCGCACCCTGGCCGCCGCCCAAGCCGCCTATCTCGTCTCTGACTGCCCGCTCGCCGCCAAACACCTCGTCCAGCTGGCCGGGTCCGGGCAGGCCGGCAAGCCGGACGGCCCGAAACTGCAAGCCGCCCATCCCGTCCAGTTGATCGCGCAGGCCTATGGGCTGCCTTCCGGGCTGGCCCCCGCATGAGTCCGGTCCGGATCACCGCCGCCGATATTCTGCCCCCGGAGCGCTGGGCGGCGGAGCGCCCCGCCCGGCGGCGCGCCATCCTCGCCCACAAGCGCCCGCGCCGAATCCTGGTCGGCCCTTTCGCCGCCTTCCATTTCGAGTCCTATGAGACCATCTTCTACCAGATCCAGGAAATGCTCCATATCGAGCAGGGCGGCGCCGAACAGCTCGGCGACGAATTGCGCGCCTATGCCCCGCTCATCCCCCAGGGTGGCGAACTGGTCGCAACCTTGATGTTCGAAATCGACGACCCCCGGCGGCGCGACCACATCCTTCACCAACTGGGCGGAGTCGAGGAGAGCGCCTTCATCGCGCTGGACGGGGAGAAGATAATGGCCCGGCCGGAACAGGAGATCGAGCGCACCAGCCAAGCCGGCAAGACCTCCGCCGTCCATTTCCTGCATTTCCCCTTCCGGCCCGAACAGAAAAAACGCTTCCGCTCGGCTCAAAAGGTCGAAGTCGGCTTCACCCATCCCGGCTACGCCCATAGCGCGGCGCTGGGCGCGCAATCGCGCGCCGCGCTGGCGGCGGATTTTTCCTCCGCCGCGCCCTAACCGCCCGCCGCGCCCCTTTCACCTTGTCCGGGCCGCCCCGGGCCCTGTATTTTGCCGGGTTATGAGACGAATCAAAGTCGGCGTGGTCGGCGCCGGACATTTCGGCAGCGCCCATGCCCGCATCTATGCCGGGATGGAGGCGGTAACCCTCGCCGGGATCGCCGATGTCAATCCGCAGGCGGCGCGCAAACTGGCCGATCAGACCGGCGCGCCCGCCTGCGACGACCCCCATGCCCTGCTGGGCAAGGTCGAGGCGGTCAGCATCGCAACGCCGCCTCAGGCGCATGGGGTCTGCGCCCGGCCCTATCTGGAGGCCGGCTGCGCGGTCCTGATCGAAAAGCCTCTGGCGCTGGAGGTCGCCGAGGCTCGCCAGCTGGTTGAGACCGCACACAAGCATCATGCGCCGCTCCTGGTCGGCCATGTCGAGCGGTTCAGTCCCGGCGTCATCGCTCTGCTCGACCGCAATATGGCCCCCCGCTTCATCGAAGCCCGGCGCATGTGCCGCTTCGCGCCGCGCGGCGGCATGGTCGACGTTGTCCGCGACTTGATGATCCACGATATCGACATCATCCTCGCTTTGGTCGGAAGCGATCCGGTCTCAATCTCGGTCAAGGGTACCCCGGTCCTCACCGGCCAGATCGATATCGTCAACGCCCATATCGAATTCGAAAACGGCGCCGCCGCCAATGCCGCCGCCAGCCGCGTCTCAATCGAGGACCACCGCCATCTGCGCCTCTTTTCCGAGCAGGGCTATGCCTCGCTGGATTTTCTGGCCCAGTCGCTCCACACCGTCGCGCCCGCGCCTGCCGCCGTCCCGGAGACCGCGCCGGGCGAAGCGCCATTTCCCGGCCTCGAATACCGGCGCACCGAACTCACCGGTCCGCCGCCGCTTGAAGCCGAACTTGCCCATTTCATCCAGATCGCCCGCAATCGCGAACTCGCCCCGCGCGTCGATGGCCGGCAGGGCCTGCGCTCGCTCGAGGTCACCACCCAGATTCTGGAGCGCTGCCGCAGCTGAGGGGAGATGATGGAGATACCCTTTCTGGACCCGCAGCACGCCTTCGCCGCCGATGAGGCGGCGTGGCTTGCCGCCTTGCGCCGCATCGGGCGCAGCGGGCGCTTCATTCTGGGCGAGGAGGTCGCCGCCTTTGAGCGCGAAGCCGCCGCCTGGCTGGGCGCCGCCGCCGCGGTCGGCGTCGCCAGCGGAACCGACGCCTTGATCCTCGCCTTGCAATGCGCCGGAATCGGCCCCGGCGATGAGGTCATAACCAGCCCCTGGAGTTTCTTCGCCTCCGCCGGGGCGATCTTGAAAGCCGGGGCGCGTCCGCGCTTTGCCGATATTGAGCCGGATTTTTTCACCCTCGACCCGGCGCAGGCCGAAGCCGCGATCACCCCTGCGACCCGCGCCCTGCTGCCGGTTCACCTCTATGGCTGCCCCGCCGATATGACCGCGCTGGGCGCGCTCGCCCGCCCGCGCGGCCTGGCGCTGATCGAAGACTGCGCCCAGAGTTTCGGCGCAAGCCGGGGCGCCGCCAAGACCGGCGCGCTCTCTCTGGCCGGGGCCTTCAGTTTCTACCCGACCAAAATCCTCGCCGCCGCCGGGGATGGCGGCCTGATCGCTTTCGCCCGCGAAGAAATGGCCGCGACCGCCCGCGCGCTGCGCAATCACGGCAGTTCCCGCCCGCTCCATCATGAGCAACTGGGAACCAACAGCCGCCTCGACGAGATTCAGGCCGCCTTGCTGCGCCTGCGCCTGGCCCGGATCGAGCAGGCCATCGCGCGCCGGATCGAAATCGCCGCGCTCTATGCGCGCGGCCTGTCCGGCCTGCCCGGCATCGTTCTGCCCGGCTGCCCGCCGGGGGCGCGCCATGTCTTCAATCTTTACGTCATTCGCGTCGCCCGCGGGCGGGACGCATTATGCGCCGCCCTCAAAAAGCAGGGCATCGCCTGCGGCGTCTATTATCCCCGGCCCCTCCATCTGCAGCCCGCGCTCCAGGATCTGGGCTGCCGGGCGGGGGATTTCCCCCAGGCCGAGCGGGCCGCGCGCGAAGCGCTCGCTTTGCCGATCTTCCCCTCGATGAGTTCGGCGCAGGTTGCGCGGGTCTGCGAGGCGGTCGCCGGTTTCCTCTACCGGTGACCGGATAAGTCCCGGATCGAGGCGGCGCGCCCGGTCAGGGGATTGTCCGGGTCCCAGCGCAGGCGGACGATGCGAAAGGCCGGGGCCAGCGCATCATAGATCAGCAGCCGCCCGGCCAGACTTTGCCCGGCCCCGGTGATCTCCTTGATCACCTCCAGCGCCTGCAGCGAGCCGACCACGCCGGTCAGCGCGCCCAGAATCCCGGTCTGCGCGCAAGGCGCTTCTTGCGGCGGGGCTTTGGGCATCAGACAGCGGTAGGAGGCGAGCGGCTCGCCCCCCTCCCCGGTCTCAAAGGGGCGGAAGGTGCTCACCTGCCCCTCGAAGCGCCCGACCGCCGCCCAGACCAGCGGCCTGCGGGCGAAATAGCAGGCGTCGCTGACCAGAAGCCGGGTTGCAAAATTGTCCGAGCCGTCCGCAACCAGATCATAGCCGGCGATGATCTGCGCGGCATTGGCCGCGGTCAGGCGCACCGGGTGGAGGGCGACCGCGGTCTCCGGATTGAGCCGGGCGATCGCCGCCCGGGCGCTGGCCGTCTTCGGCTGGCCGATCTGGCCGGCGCCGTGGATGATCTGGCGCTGGAGATTGGACAGCGCGACCCGGTCGTCGTCGACGATTCCCAGCCGGCCCACCCCGGCGGCGGCCAGATAGAGCAAAACCGGCGCGCCCAGCCCGCCCGCCCCGATCACCAGAACTTTGGCGGCGAGAAGTTTTTGCTGCCCCGGCCCGCCGATCTCTTTCAGGACCAGATGGCGGGCATAGCGCTCGATTTGGGCGCGGCTTAAGGGGGCCGGGTCAGCCCTGTGCGCCATGGTCGGACAGGCCGTCGAACAGCGGCGTCGAGAGATAGCGCTCGGCAAAGGAGGGCAGGAAGGTTACAATACGCTTGCCTGCCATCCCGGGGCGGGCGGCCACTTCCAGCGCGGCGGCGATCGCCGCCCCCGAAGAAATGCCCCCGGCAATCCCCTCCAGCCGGGCGGCGCGGCGCGCCGTCTCGAAGGCGGTCTCGTTGCCGATCTGAATCACCTCGTCGACCAGACGGCGGTCCATATTGGCCGGGACAAAGCCGGCCCCGATCCCCTGAATCTTGTGCGGGCCCGGCGCGCCTCCGGACAAAACCGGACTGTCCTCCGGCTCGACCGCGATCATGCGCAAATCCGCCAGCCGCTCCTTCAAAACCCGTCCGCAGCCGGTGAAGGTGCCCCCGGTGCCCACCCCGGAAATGATCACATCCAGCGCCCCGCCGGTGTCGCGCCACAATTCCTCCGCCGTGGTCCGGGCGTGAATCTCCGGATTGGCCGGATTGGAAAATTGCTGCGGCATCACCGCATCCGGCAGTTTGGCGCAAATCTCCTCGGCCCGCGCCACCGCCCCGCGCATCCCTTCGGCGGCCGGAGTCAGTTCCAGCTCCGCCCCCAGCAAAGCCAGCATCTTGCGCCGCTCCTCCGACATGCTCTCCGGCATGCACAAAATCAGCCGGTAGCCCTTCGCCGCGCAGACAAAGGCCAGCGCAATCCCGGTATTGCCCGAGGTCGGCTCGACAATCACTGTCTTCCCCCCGATCGCCCCTTGCGCCTCCATCGCCTCAATCATCGCCACCCCGATCCGGTCCTTGACGCTGGCCAGGGGATTGAAAAATTCCAGTTTGAGAAGAATCTCGCTCTCGATCCCGGCCTCGCGCGCCATCCGGTTCAGGCGCACCAGAGGCGTGTCGCCGATGGTCTGGGTGATGTCGTCATAAATCCGGCCCCGCCCCCAGACCCGCGCGGTTTTGCCCGCCTTGCCCGCCGTCTTTCTTGTGGTGCTCATCTTGCTCCGCCTCTCTGGTCAGATGTGGAAATCAGCCGCCAGGCTCTTCTTTTCGCCTGCGCCCGGCCCGGCGTCATTCAGCCCGGCCTTGTCAATCAGCTCTTCGATGGTCAGCCCCTCCAGTTTTGCGGCGACGCTCGCGCGCAGTTCCTCCCAGAGCGGCTGCACCACCGCCTGGCCCAGCGGCGAGCGCGGACCGGTGCGCCGGCCTGCCGACTCCATCGCCCCGACCACCCGCGCGATCTCGCCGACCGTGATCCGGCGGCGTTCGCGCGCCAGCCGGTAGCCGCCGCGCGGGCCGCGCACGCCCTTCAGAATCCGCGCCCGAACCAGGTGCTGCATAACCTGCTCCAGATAGCGCCGGGGCACGCCCTGCCGCCGGGCGATCGCCTGCGAGCGAACCGGATCGGGCCGGGCGTGAACCGCAATGTCGAGAACCGCCTCCAGCGCCAGCATGGCTTTGCGCGAGAGCCGAATCATGAGGCGCGCCCGGCGGCCAGCCCGGTCGAGCCGAAGCCGCCCGGCCCCCGCGCGCTGTCCGGCAGGGCCGCGCTTTCGCGCCAGCGCAGAACGGCGATGGGGGCAAAGACCGCCTGCGCGATCCGCATGCCGCGCGCAATCCGGAACGCGGTGCGCCCGAAATTGATCAAGGCTACCTTGATCTCGCCCCGGTAGTCGGCGTCGATGGTCCCGGGCGCATTCAAAATCGTGATGGCGTGCCGGACCGCCAGGCCTGAGCGGGGGCGAATCTGGGCTTCCAGCCCGGCGGGCAGGGCGAAGGCGATTCCGGTCGGAATCACTTCGAAAGCGCCGGGATCAATCCGCCGGTCTTCCTCCAGGGCGGCATAAAGGTCCATCCCGGCGGCCTGCGCGCTGGCATAGGCGGGCAGCGGCAAGCCGTGCCCGTGCGGCAGGCGGCGAATCGGAACTTCAATAACCGCGCCTTGCGCCATCATCCGCTCCGGCCCAGATGGGCGGCGATCCGGCGGGCGAGGCGCTCGGCCACCGCCGCCTTGCTCATCCGCTCCCAGGACTCGCAGCCGGCCTGCGAAATCAAATGCACCTGATTCATCTCGCCCCCCAAAACCCCGCTCTGCGGCGATACATCATTGGCCAGAATCCAGTCGCAGCCCTTCGCGCGCCGCTTCGCCGCCGCCTGATCCAGCAGTTTTTCGGTCTCGGCGGCAAAGCCGACCACCAGTGCGGGCCGGTTTTTCTCCGCCCCCGCCAAACTGGCCAGGATATCCGGGTTTTCCGCAAGTTCCAGGACCGGCGGCGTCTTGCCCTTCTTGATCTTCCGCCCGCGCCGGTTCCCGATCCGCCAGTCGCAGACCGCCGCCGCACAGACCGCCACATCGACCGGCAAAGCCTCTTGCGCGGCGGCCAGCATGTCCTGCGCCGTCTCGACCCGGCGCAATTCCACTCCGGGCGGCGGCGGGGTTGAACACGGCCCGCTGACCAGAATCGTGCGCGCCCCCAAATCCGCCAGCGCGCCCGCCACCGCGTGGCCCTGCTTGCCGGAAGAATGATTGGCCAGATAGCGCACCGCGTCGATCGCCTCGCGGGTCGGCCCCGAAGTCACCAGCGCCGTGATCCCGGACAAAACCGCCGCCCGCCCGCCTGCGCCCGGGGCGAAATGCGCGCAGACCGCCTCGGCGACTCGCTCCGCCTCGGCCATCCGCCCTTCGCCTTCCTCGCCGCAGGCCATGCCGCCCGCCTCCGGCCCGGCGAACAGGACGCCGCGCGCGCGCAACGTGCGCAGATGCTCCTGAGTGGCGGGGTGCTCCCACATCCGCACATTCATCGCCGGGGCCAGAAGGATCGGCCCGCGCGCCGCCAGCAACAGCGCTCCGGCCAGATCATCGGCCAGACCCAGCGCCATCTGCGCCATCCGGTTGGCCGTGGCCGGGGCGCACAAGATCAGATCCGAGGCGCGCGAGAGATGAATATGACCCATCTGCGCCTCCTGATCGGAGTCGAACAGATCGGTGTGAACCCGCTGGCCGGAGAGCGCCGCAAAAGACAGCGGCGTTACGAAAGCCTGCGCGGCGCGGGTCATCACGCAGCGCAGTTCGGCCCCCTCCGCCGTGAGGTGGCGGACCAGTTCCAGACTCTTATAGGCGGCGATCCCGCCGCCGACGATCAATAAAATCCGCCTGCCTTCCAGCCGAGCGCCCATAGCCCTTCTCCTGCCGCGCCGCCTGCCGCGGCGGTGCGCGCAAAGTATAGGATTTAGCTTGGCTTTTGTGTAATTTTATCAAGGCAGTCCGGAAAAAAAAGCCTGCCAGAGCCAGACCCCCGCCGCCCCGGCCAAAAGCCCGATCAGCCCCCAGACCATCCCGGCCCCGGCGCGCCGGGGCCCTTCGCCGGTGCGCCCGGTCCGGGGCGCGGCTTCGGCCTCGCGCAAAAGCCGCTCGGCGCGCCGGGTCAGTTCCGGAAGGCCGCGCAGCGCCTGGCCCAGCCCCCGGACGGTCTCCAGCGCCTCGTGCCATTGCGCCCGGCCCGTCAGGCCCGGCGCGATCTGCGCTTCCAGCGCCGGGGCGGCTTCTTCCCACAGATTCAGACCCGGATGCAGGCGGCGGGCCAGACCTTCCACCGCGACCATGGTCTTTTGCAAAAGAAGCAGATGGGGCTGGGCCGGCATGTCGAATTGGGCGGTGACCTCAAAGAGTTGGGCGAGGAGGCGCCCCATCGAAATCTCTTCCGCCGGCAGGCCGGCAATCGGCTCGCCGATTGAACGCAGCGCCTGGGCAAACAGATGTTCGCTGGTCTGCGCCGGAACATAGCCGGCCTCAATGTGAATCCGGGCGATGCGCCGATAGTCCTCGACCAGAAAGCCGTGCAGAATCTCGCCCAG
The DNA here is from genome assembly GCA_965204775.1 of Alphaproteobacteria bacterium. Lineage (GTDB taxonomy): Bacteria > Pseudomonadota > Alphaproteobacteria > JAPOUT01 > CBDBFH01. The sequence goes on along the minus strand of CBDBFH010000001.1, from coordinate 69,477 downwards.
AAAATGGCGGGTGGCGCGGTCGAGCCGCCCCATGATGCCGAAATCCACCGCGACAATCGCGCCGTCGGCGGCGGCGAACAGATTGCCCGGATGCATGTCGGCATGGAAAAAGCCGTCGCGCAAGGCATGGGTCAGAAAAATCCGGATCAAACGCCCGGCCAGTTCCTCCGGCTTGTGGCCGGCGGCGGTCAGTGCGGCGCGGTCATTGAGCGCGACCCCCTCGATCCAGTCCAGCGTCAGGACGCGCCGGGTGGTGCGCGTCCAGTCGACCTTCGGCACCCGAAAGCCTTGATCGCTTTGGGCGTTGGCGGCCATCTCGCCGATCGCCGCCGCCTCCAGGCGCAGATCCATCTCCAGCGCCACGCTGTGCGCCAAGGTCTGCACCGCCTCGATCAGCCGCAGGCGGCGCGCCTCCGCATGCCAGCGCTCGGCCTTGTGCGCCGCCCACACAAAGGTCTCCAGATCGCGCCGGAACCGGGCCTCGATCCCGGGGCGCAAAATCTTGACCGCCGCCGCCCGCCGCCGCCCGCCCTCGGCCACCGCCGCCCGGTGAACCTGCGCAATCGAAGCGGCGGCGTGAGCCTCGCCAAATTCGCAAAATAACGCCGACAAATTCCGCCCGGTCTGCGCCTCAATCACGGCGCGCGCCTGCGCAGTGGGGAAGGGCGGCAGGCGGTCTTGCAGATATTCCAGATCGCGGGCCAATTCGGCCCCGATCACATCAGGCCGGGTCGCCAGAAACTGGCCCAGTTTGATATAGCTCGGCCCCAATTCCTGAAAGTCGCGGGCAATGCGCGAGGCCGTCCCGGTCTGCGCCCCCGTCTTATCCGGCCGGTGCGCCGCCCCCATCAAACGCCAGAGCGCGCGCGCCCAGACCGGCATGGCGCCGCGCATCGGCTCCGGCAACCGGTGGGCATGCGCCGCCATCCGCCGCGCCGCCCGGCCCAGACGAAACGCATGGCGCAGATCGGCGCGCCAGGACGGGCGGAGCGGGGCAGTCATGGCCGCGCGCTCCCCCCTCAAAGCCGCCAGCCCGCATAGAGCACGGCAATCCCGCCGGTCAGCGCGCGCGCTTCCAGACGGGCAAAGCCCACCGCCTTGATTTGGGCCAGAAAAACCTCGCGCGGCGGAAAACGGCGAATGCTCTCGACCAGATACCGCCAGGGCCGCGCGCTGCCCCCCACCCACCGGCCCAGCGCCGGAATCACCGCAAAGGAATAGAGCTCATAGAGTTGGCCGAAAACCGGCGGCTCACTGGCGAATTCCAGGCAGAGAAAGCGCCCGCCCGGCTTCAAAACCCGAAAGGCCTCGGCCAGCGCCGCCGGGCGGTCGCCGACATTGCGCATCCCGAAGGAGATCGTATAGGCATCAAAGCGGCAATCGGCAAAGGGCAGCGCCTCGGCCCGGTGGCAGGCGCGCAACAGACCGCGCCGCGCCGGGCAGCGGGCCAGCATCTGCATATTCTCATCCCCCCCCACCACCCGGCCGGCGCTCTGCGCCAAAATCCGCTGCCCGATATCGCCCGTGCCGCAGGCCACATCCAAAATCAGCGGGCGCTTCTTCGGCAGCGCCCGCAGCCGTCCGGCCAGCGCCGATTTCCACAGCCGGTGCACCCCCAGCGACATCAGATCATTCATCAGGTCATAACGCGCCGCCGCCGTGTCGAAAACCTGCCTAACCTCCGGCGTCTGCATGGACATCTGCACCCTGCGCATCTCTTCCAGCCGCCCGCCCTGGGCGCGGCTCGTGCGACCATAGCCTGTCCGCCGCGTCTTGCGCTATGGTCGCCGCGCACCTCATGCCCGAACTGCCCGAAGTCGAAACCACCCGCCGGGGCCTCGCCCCCGTCTTCACCGGCAGCGCCATCCGGCGCGTCCGCCTTGCCGGGCCGGGCTTGCGCGCGCCTTTCACCCCCGGCCTGGCCCGGCAGCTGCGCGCCCGCCGTTGCCGCCGCCTCGCCCGCCGGGGCAAATATCTCCTCGCCCATCTCGACGACCGCGCCGTTCTCCTCATGCATATGGGCATGTCGGGCCGCTTCGTGATCCATCCGCCCGGCGCGCCCCGCCCGGCGGCGCGCCATGATCATGTTCGCTTTGATTTCGCCGCCGGGGCGCAGGTCGTTTATCACGATCCACGCCGCTTCGGCCTGATTGAGCGCATCCCGCGCGGCGCGCTCGCCGGCCATCCCAGACTGGCCCATCTGGGCCCTGATGCGCTCGACCCCGCGCTGACCACTCGGCAACTGGCCGCCGCCTTTGCCGGACGGCAGGCGGCGGTCAAGACTCTCCTTCTCGATCAGCGCATCGTCGCCGGGATCGGCAATATCTATGCCTCGGAAGCGCTCTTCGCCGCCCGCCTGTCGCCCTTCCTGCCCGCCGGGCAGATCGGCCCGGCAGGCCGCGCCGGGCTGTTGCGGGCGGTGCGCGCCGTCCTGCGCGCCGCGCTGGCCTCCGGCGGCGCCAGCCTGCGCGATTTCCGCCGCGCCGACGGACAGCCCGGACACTTCCAGCACCGCTTTAAGGTCTATGACCGCGCCGGAAAACCCTGCCCCCGGCGCACCTGCCGCGCCCCGCTCGCCCGCGCGGTTCAGACCGGGCGGGCCAGTTTCTTCTGTCCGCGCTGCCAGCCCTTGCCGCCCCGCCCCGCGCCGGGCTAGACTGCCCGGCGCAAAACCTTTCGCTTCATCTCACAGGCATGGCGCGACCCTCATGGCCAACACCGCTTCGGCCAAAAAAATGATCCGCAAAATCGCCCGGCGCACCCATGTCAACCGGCTGCGCCGGGCGCGGATGCGCTCATCCTTGCGCCGGGTCGAGCAGGCGCTTGCCGCCGGCGACGCCGCGCAGGCCGCGCGCGTCCTGCGCGCCGCGCAAGTCGAAGTGATGCGCGCGCGCCGGCGCGGCGTCATTCACAAAAACACCGCGGCGCGCAAAATCTCCCGCCTCGCCCGCCGGGTCAACGCGCTTTAGGCGAAACTTTTTCCGGATTGATCCTTTTATATTTGCGAAACCGCTTTGCGCGCAGCGGTCTGTTTTTTGCCGGGCGGAAGGGGCGAAATTTGAATTTTGCATTTTGAATTTTGCACGCTTTCGGCGCGTCGTGCTTTGCGAACGTAAATTTTTTTTCTTTTTTTCTTTTTTCGGTTGCGCAACCGGCTGCGGCTTGCGATAGTTTTTTTGTCGGCGGAACATGTGCAAGTCACTCCGTTTGGCGCAAAGTGAAAAACAGCGAACAGACGTTCGGAAAGGGCGCGGGCGTGGGGCGCGAGTCTGAACGCACAAGCTGAAGCGCATGACAGCCGACATGTCCGGGCGCGGGGGGCGCCGCGATTTTTTGCAGGCAGGCCCGCGGGGCTTGGGGGGAGGCGCAACACGGTGAAGGGGGGGGTCGCGATTTTGGGGCGCGCGCCCGGCGGATATGCCGGGAATGTCGCCCCGGCGGAAGCTTTCCGGGCGCTTCGCGACGATCCCTCTGCCGCTCTGATTGATGTGCGCTCGCAGTCCGAATGGGCGTTTGTCGGCCTGCCCGACTTGAGCGCGCTGGGCAAGCAGGTCTGTCTAATCGAGTGGCAGCGCTTCCCGCAGATGGAGCGCAATCCCGATTTCCTCGCTCTTCTGCGCGCGGCGCTGTTCCCCGCCGGGGTCCGGGCGCAAGAGGCGGATCGCGCGCTCTTCTTCCTGTGCCGGTCGGGCCAGCGCTCGGCGGCGGCGGCGGGCACGGCGGCGCAAGAGCTGAAACTGGCGGCTTGCTACAATATCGCCGACGGCTTTGAGGGGCCGCTCGACGCCGCACACCATCGGGGCGGGGCGGGCTGGAAAGCCTGCGGCCTGCCTTGGGTGCAACGTTGAAGGCCGCCGTGATGCGCGCCGGGAGGGTTGGGGCATGACCGATTCCGGCTCGCCGCCCGATCAGCGCCAATGGGACGCGGTATGCCGGAATCTGCGCCAGCGTCTGGGTGCGCCGGTCTTCGACGAGTGGCTTGCCCGGCTCGACTTCGTCCGGATCGAAAAATCCCGCGTCTACCTCGCCGCCCCCACCCGCTTTCTCGCCAAATGGATCGCGGCCCATTACGCCGACAAATTGCGCCGCGCCTGGACCGCGGAAAATCCGGAGATCGCCCGCGTTATCCTCCTGCCTCCGGCGGCGGCGGGCCGCCCCGGGGCGGGGGTGCGCAGCGGCGCCGCGCCCGCGCCGCGCCCGGCCTCGAATCCCGCCGCCCTGATCCCGCCCGCCCCTTTCGAGACCCCGATCGACGAGCGCTTCACCTTCGAAAGTTTCATCACCGCTCCCAGCAACTATCTGGCCTGGACCGCCGCGCAGCGCATCGCCCGGCCTGAAACCCCCGCCGCCAATCCGCTCTTCATCCACGGCGCGGTCGGGCTGGGCAAGACCCATCTGATGCACGCCGCCGCCGGCCTCGCCCGGCGCGCCGGGGCGCAGCGGGTCGTCGCGCTGTCCGCCGAGCGCTTCAGATATCACTTCATCAAGGCGCTGCGCCAAAACGACACCCTGGCCTTCAAAAGCCACTTCCGCGCCATCGACCTCTTCTTGATCGACGACATCCAATTCATCACCGGGCGCGCGACTCAGGAGGAATTCTTCCACCTCTTCAACATGATGCGCGAGTCGCAAACCCGGATTGCCGTCTTCGCCAACCGCGCGCCGTCGGGGCTGGAGGGGATTGAGGAGCGAATCCGCTCTCGGCTGGGCTGGGGGCTGGTCGCCGACATCGCCCCGACCGACTACGACTTGCGCCGCCGAATCCTGCGCGCCAAACTTGCCCGCCTCGCCGCCCGCGCCCCGATTGCCCGTCCGGTCCTCGATTTCCTCGCCCGCCGGATCACCTCCAATATCCGCGAGTTGGAAGGCGCCCTCCACCGCCTCGCCGCCCATGCCGAACTCGCCCCGGACCCGGTGAGCGTCGAAAAGGCTGAAATCATCCTCAAAGATTTGATCAGCGCCAATCAGCGCCGCCTGTCGATCGACGACATCCAGCGCAGCACCGCGCGTTATTACCAGATCTCGCTCGCCGATATGGTCTCCCGCCGCCGCGCCCGGGCCATCGCCCGGCCCCGCCATGTCGCGATGTATCTGGCCAAAATCCTCACCGCCCGCTCGCTCCCCGAAATCGGCCGCCAGTTCGGCGGGCGCGACCACAGCACCGTCGTCCATGCGCTACGCCGGATTGAGCAACTGCGCCGCACCAACCCCGAAATCGACGCCGCCATCGAAACCTTGCGCCGCCGCCTCGAAAATTGATCCACCCCCTTTTTGGCCGCCCCCCTTCCTTATTGCCGCCCGTCATGGCACACTCCGGCTTCCAGGCGAATCGCGCCCGCGCGCTTCGCCCCCCGCCCTTTTTGCCGCCTTGCGCCGCCCGCTCACTCTCCGCTCCCCAATGTCCGACAGCATGCAGATCGCCATCGAACACAGCGCGCTCCTGCGCGCGCTGACCAATGTCCAAGGCGTCGTCGAGCGGCGCACCACCATCCCTATCCTCTCCCACGTCCTGCTTGAGGCCGAAAGCGAATTGTGCCGTCTGACCGCCACCGACCTCGACATTCGGACCCGGGTCGAAGCCCCGGCCATCGTCGCCGGGCCGGGCAAGGCCGCCGTCCACGCCCTGACCCTTTTCGATATCGTCCGCCACCTGCCCGAAGGCGCGCAGGTCGATATGACCCTGGAGGGCGGCGGCAAGACCCTCGCCCTCAAGGCCGGGCGCGCCCGCTTCGCGCTGCCCACCCTGCCGCCGGAAGACTTTCCCTCGCTGGCGGCCGGCGCCTTCCCCCATCAATTCGCGCTGCCCCCCGCCGATCTGCGCCGCCTGCTCGAAAAAACCCGCTTCGCCATCTCCGCCGACGAAAGCCGCTACTATCTCAATGGAATCTATTTCCACAGCCCCAAATCCTCCGGCGGCCCGCTCTTGCGCGCGGTCGCCACCGACGGCCACCGCCTCGCCTGCGCCGACTGCGCCTTGCCCAAAGACGCCGCCGGCGCGCCCGGCGTCATCGTTCCGCGCAAGACCATCGGCGAATTGCGCCGCTTCCTCGAAGCCGGCCCGGAGGACATCCGCATCAGTGTGTCCAAGACCATGATCCGCTATCAATGCGGCGGGGCGACCATCACCTCCAAGGTGATCGACGGCTCCTTCCCTGATTACGACCGCGTCATTCCCAAAAAAAACGACAAAACCCTGACCCTGCCCGCCGCCGATCTGGCCCGCGCCCTGCAGCTGGTCGCCGCAGTCGTCCATGACGGCGGCGTCCCGGCGGTCAAACTCGACCTGCAGGCCGGAAAACTCGTCTTGAGCGTCTCCAACGAGGATCAGGCCACCGCCCATGAAGAACTCGACACCGACTACGACGCCGCCCGGATCACCATCGGCTTCAACGCCAATTACCTCTCCGAGATCACCGCCCAGATTTCCGGCGCCGCCCGCCTCGAAATGGACGACCCCGGCGCGCCCACCATCATCCGCGACAGCGAGGACAACAGCGTCCTTTACGTTTTGATGCCGATGCGGGTTTGAGGCCGGCCATGCTGCACGACTCCGCCCCCCGGCCTCTCTGCCGCCCGGCGGCGGTCCGGCCCCGCCCCGCCCCGGCTCCGGCCCTGTGGCTTAGCCGCCTTCAGGCCGCCGATTTCCGCAACCACCGGCGGGTGCGGCTTGAACTCGATTCACGCTCCGTTCTGTTGCTGGGCGCAAACGGGTCCGGCAAAACCAGTCTGCTGGAGGCGATCTCCCTGCTGGGGCCGGGCCGGGGTCTGCGCCGCGCGCCCCATGTCGAGATCGCCCGCGCCGCCGGCCCCGGAGGATGGAGCGTCGCCGCCGGCATTGAGCGGGGCGCAGAATCGCTGATGGTCGGAACCGGCTTTGCCCCGCCCGCAACCGAAGGGCCGGGGCCCCGGCGCGGCCGCGCGGTTCGCATCGGCGGCAAGGCCGCCTCCGGCCCCGGCGCGCTTTCGCGGGTGGTCAGCCTGCTCTGGCTGACCCCGGCGATGGAGCGCCTGCTGATCGAAGGTCCGCCCGCCCGGCGGGGCTTCGTCGACCGGATCACCGCCGGGCTTAACCCCGATCATGCCCGCCACGCCGCCGCCTATCAGCGCGCTATGCGCGCCCGCGCCCGCCTGCTGGCCGCCGCCGCCCCGCCGCCCGACCGGCATTTCCTCGACAGCCTCGAAGCCCAGGCCGCCCGCCACGGCCTGGCGCTGGCCTGCGCCCGCCGCCGGATCGCCGCCGGGCTGCAAGACCTCCTCGCCGATCCCGCCGACCCCGCCTTCCCCGCCGCCCAACTCCGGCTGCAAGGCCGCTTCGAAGCCGCGCTGGAAGACAATCCCGGCCAGGCCGAAGCCTGGCTGCGCCGGGCGCTCGCCGAAAGCCGCCAGACGCGGGCCAGCCCCGGCCCCCATCGCACCCAGGTCGAAATCCGCCATCTGTCCTCCGGGGTCGAGGCCGCCGCCTGCTCAAGCGGTGAGCAAAAAGCGCTGCTGGCCGCAATCCTCCTCGCCGCCGCCCGGCTGGCCCGCCGCCTCAATGGCGCCGCCCCGCTCCTCCTGCTCGACGAGGCCGCCGCCCATCTCGACCCGGAGCGCCGCGCCGGCCTCTTTCGCGCCCTGCGCCGCCTGCCCGCCCAGGTCTGGCTCACCGGAACCGAAGCCTCCCCCTTCGCCGCTTTCCTGCCACAGGCCCAGATCTTCGCCGTCGCCCCCGGCGCCGCCCGTCCGCTTTGAAACCCCCCGAAACTCTCCCAGCGCCCCCGAAATTGATGTCCAAACCCGCCCTCAAATCCGCGCCGCCCGCCGAAAACTACGACGCCCATTCGATCAAGGTCCTCAAGGGCCTCGCCGCCGTGCGCCGCCGCCCCGGCATGTATATCGGCGACACCGATGACGGTTCCGGCCTCCATCACATGATCTATGAGGTTGTCGACAACGCGATCGACGAGGCGCTGGCCGGCCATTGTGACCGGATCACGATCACCCTCAAGCGCGACGGCTCCGCCGCGATTGAGGACAATGGGCGCGGCATCCCCACCGACCTCCATCCGGGCGAAGGCGTCTCGGCGGCGGAGGTCATCATGACCCATCTTCATGCCGGGGGAAAATTCGATCAGGATTCCTACAAGGTCTCCGGCGGGCTGCACGGGGTCGGCGTCTCGGTGGTCAATGCGCTCTCCGAACATCTGGAACTGGTGATCTGGCGCGCCGGCCGGGAATATGCGGTTGACTTCCGCGACGGCGCGGCGCTGGCCCCGCTCGCCGCCCGCGCCCCCCAACCGGCCAATGAAACCGCGCACACCGGAACCCGGGTCACCTTCCGACCCTCGCCGAAAATCTTCTCACGCACCGAATTCGACCGCGAGATCCTCGCCCGCCGCTTCCGCGAGCTGGCCTTTCTCAACTCCGGCCTGCGCATCATCCTCGCCGATGAGCGCGCCCACCCCGTCTGGCGGCGCGAAATGTTCTACAAGGGCGGCCTGTCCGCCTTCGTCCGCGACCTCGACCGCGCCCGCAAGCCGCTCTTCGAAGAGCCGCTGGTGGTCTCCGGCGCCCGCGCCGGCATGGCCGTCGAAGCCGCGCTGCGCTGGAACGAAGGCTATCATGAGCACGTCCTGTGTTTCACCAACACCATCCCCCAGCACGACGGCGGCACCCATCTCGCCGGGTTGCGCGCCGCCCTCACCCGCTCGCTCGCCGCCTATGCGGCCCGCAACGCCCCGCGCCGCAGCCCCGCCGCCCTCCAGGGCGAAGATGTCCGCGAAGGCCTGACCTGCGTTCTGGCGCTCAAACTGCCCGACCCCAAATTCTCCAGCCAGACCAAGGACAAACTGGTCTCCTCAGAAGTGCGCCCCGTGGTCGAGGGCGTGCTGGGCGAGGAACTGGCCCGCTGGCTGGAGGAAAATCCCCAGCCGGCCCGGCGGCTGGTCGCCAAAATCTGCGAGGCGGCCTCGGCGCGCGAGGCCGCCCGCAAGGCGCGTGAACTCGCCCGGCGCAAAAACGCCCTCGACATCGCCAATCTGCCCGGCAAACTCGCCGACTGCCAGGAGCGCGATCCGGCCAAGGCCGAATTGTTCATCGTCGAGGGCGAGTCCGCCGGCGGCTCGGCCAAGCAGGGGCGCGACCGCCGCCATCAGGCCGTCTTGCCGCTGCGCGGCAAAATCCTCAATGTCGAGCGCGCCCGAATCGACAAGATGATCTCTTCCGAACAGATCGGAACCTTGATCACCGCCCTGGGCGCGGGATTGCGCGACGAGTTTGATCTCGCCAAATTGCGCTACCACAAAGTGATCATCATGACCGACGCCGATGTCGACGGCGCGCATATCCGCACCCTGCTCCTGACCTTTTTCTACCGCCATATGCCCAAACTGATTGAGGCCGGGCATCTTTATATCGCCCAGCCGCCGCTGTTCAAGGCGCGGGTGGGCGGATCGGAAATCTATCTGAAAGACGAGCGCGGTCTGGAGGACTATCTGTTGCGCTCCGGCGCGGGCGCCGGACTTGTGACGCTGGCCAATGGCGAGGAGCGCGCCGGGGCGGAATTGCTGATGCTGGCCGAAGAGTCCCGCCGCCTCGACCGCGCCCTGGCCGCCGCCCGCCCGCCGCAGCTGGCCGAAGAGATTTTCGAGCAGGCCTGGCTGGCCGGCCTGTTCGGCCCGCCCGGCCCCGCGCCGCAAGGCGCGCAGCGGCTCACCGCCCGGCTTGCGCCGCTCGCCGCGCAGCCCGCCCATGCCTGGCGGGCGGAAAGCGCGCGGGGCGGCTACCGCCTGCACCGCGAGGTCGGGGGCGCGCGCGAGGAGGCGCAGCTGGCCCGCGCCGTGCTCGAAAGCCCCGCCGCCCGCGCCCTGCACAACCGGCTTGAGGCCGCCGAAGATCGAATCTATGACGGCCCCGCCCGCTTCCAGGCCAGGGACAAAATCTGGCCCGTCCATGGCCCGCACAGCCTGTTTCGGGCGGTCCTCGCCGCCGCCCGCGCCGGTCTCGCCCTGCAGCGCTACAAGGGACTGGGCGAGATGAATGCCGAGCAGCTCTGGCAGACCACGCTGGATGGCAATGCCCGCTCCCTGCTCAAGGTCGAAATCGAAGACGCCGGACAGGCCGGCGAGGTCTTCGAGCAGCTGATGGGCGAGGCGGTCGCCCCGCGCCGCGCCTTCATTCAGGACAATGCGCTGTCCGCCGCCAATCTCGACATCTAGGGCCTATTCGCCGATTCGCATCAGACTGCCCCGGCGGCGGGCCGACCGCAAAAAGAAGAAGAAAAACGCCAGCGCCCCGGCCAGATAGACCGCATTGAGCGCCCCGGCCCGCAGCAGGCCGAAGACATCGGCCCCCTCTCCGGCCAGCGTGGCGCGCAGGGATTCGAAGACGAAGGTCGGCGGCAGAAAAACCGCCACCGCCTGCAGCGGCTCGGGCAGGCTGGCGAGCGGATAATAGACGCAGCAAAAGGGCAGAAACAAAAAGAGCGAGGCCCAGATCAAGGTCTCGCTGCCCAGTCCGTTGCGCAAAACGACCCCGGCCCCGATCAGGGCCAGCGTCCAGCCGAAGACGGTCAGGTTGAGGACGAAGCCGATCACCCCCGGCCAGACCTCGGCCCAGGAGAAGTCGAAGGCGAGGCTGGCGACGAAGGCGGTCGGAATCAGGCCGATGGCGGCGCGGGTCAGGCTCATCGCCATCAGGCCGGCGACCAGTTCGCCCGCCCGCAGGGGGCTGACCAGAAGCCCGCCCAGATTGCGCGACCACATTTCTTCCAGAAAACTGATCGAGAAATTGATCTGGCAGCGAAACAGCACCTCCCACAAAAAGACCGCCCCGACCAGCGTGGCGGCGAAGGCGGCGAGGGGGCCGGCCTGCGCGCTCAGGAAATTTTGCAGGAAGCCCCACATGATCAGATGGACCGTCGGCCAGTAGGTCAGTTCGACCAGCCGGGGCCAGGAACTGCGGATCAGATACCAGTGGCGCAGCATCAAGGCTGCGATTCGCCGCCCGGCCCCGTTCATCCCCGCCGCCCGTCCGCGCCGCGCGCGATCTCCAGAAAGACCCCCTCCAGCGAGTCGCGCGCAAAACGGCGGCGCAGGTCATCCGGCGCGCCGCGCGCGACAATCCGGCCTGCGCGCATCATCAAAACCTCGGAGCAAATCCGCTCGACCTCGCCCATATTGTGCGAGGCGATCAGCAAGGCCGCGCCGCTTTCGCGCCGGTAGGCCTCCAGGCAGCTGCGAATCCGGTCCGCCGTGTCCGGGTCAAGCGAGGCGGTCGGCTCGTCCAGGATCAAAATCTCCGGCGCGTTCAAAAGCGCCTTGGCCAGCCCGGCGCAGGTGCGCTCGCCCGCCGAAAAATCCCCGAAGCGCCGGTCCAGCAAATGCGCCACCCCGGCCTGCTCCGCGACCAGCCCGATCCGCTCCCGCGGATCGGCGACGCCGTAAAGCCCGGCATAGACCCTTAAATTTTGCCGCAAAGTCAGCCGCAGCGGCAAATCCACATAAGGGCTTTGGAAATTGATCCGCGCCAAAGCCCGCGCCCGCGCCCGGCTGTGCATGTCGTGGCCCAGAACCCGCACCCACCCCGCGCCGGGCTCGACCAGCCCCAGCAAAATCCCGATCAAGGTGGTCTTGCCCGCCCCGTTTGCCCCCAGCAACGCAACCGCCGCTCCGGCTTCCAGCGCGAAAGAGACGCCGGACAGGGCGCGAAACGCTCCGAAAGTCCTGGAAAGCCCCTCCGCCTCGATCACCGCCGTCATTCAGCGGCAGAGACCTCCTGCAGCGCCCGCGCATTCGTCCCGAAATTGATCGTCTTCAGATACTGAATCCCGTCCTCGGCGATGTCGTCGCCGATCATCCGGTCGCCTTCGCCTTTCAGCGCGTCCATATTCACATAGGAGGCATAAAAGGGGCGGGTGCGCTCGGTGATGATCCCGGCTTTGAGCAGCGTCTTGATCAGAACACGGAAAATGTTCGAATCGTCCTGCATCTGCTGCCGCCGTTCATCGTCGGACAGCGCCTCGCGCATCTCGGCATGGACCTGCTTCCAGTCCAGGCCGAGCGGCCCGTAGATCAGCTTCTTCTGCTCCGGGTTGATCAGGTTGAACAGCAGGGTCTGGAAGCATTCGGCGGCCCAGTCCTCAATCGCGTCGCGCTGGGCCTGCGACAATTGCGGAATCGTGCGGTCTGCCCAGATCTTGCCGAATTTGTGGTGAAACGCCTCGTCGGTCATCACCAGCTGGCACAATTTGCGCAGCAGCGGATCGCGCGAGCGCTCGTAGAAGGTGGCGAAGGCCCCCATCGCCAGCCCCTCGACCAGCATCTGCATCCCGACCAGTTTCTTGTAGACCAGCGGTGAGGCGACGATTTCGCTGAGCAATTTGCCCAAGGTCTCGCCGACCGGTAGCGGCTTGCCCCAGCGCGCCTGCACATAGCGCGAAAAGGCGGTCACATGGCGCGCCTCCTCGCGGGTCTGGTTGGCCGCATATTCCTGCGCCCCCGGGTCTTTCAGAATATGGCACAGGCTGGCCGACAGCGACAGCGCGCCCTGCTCGCCATGCAGAATCTGCGACAGCGAAAAGCGGGCGCTTTGCGAGACCAGCCGCACCCGCTCGGCCCGGCTCAATTTCTGTGTGCAGGGCAGGCGGAGTTCCAGGATCATCTCCTCCGGCAAAATCATCTCCCCCTCCAGATCGAAGGGCTGCGCGAAGTCGATATATTTGGGGTCGAGCGGGTCCCAGAAATGGTCGTGGGTCGCCGAGATGATCTTGTCGAAAGCGGTCGAGCGCTGGGCGTAGCGGTCGACTTCGATCATCGCCGCAAAATCGTCGGGGGCGACCGCCTCATAGGCCGGGTCGATTGTGATCTGCTTCTCCAGTGCCGGGTTCGTGCTCATTTCGTTCCTCCGGTTAATCCGCCTGCCTGCGCCGCGCACGGGCGCACTCTTTAAGTATAGGCGCGGCCTCGCCCGGTGCGCAAGACCCTCAATCTGCTTGCGCGCGGGCCGCAAACCCGCTTAACATGGCCGACGGGGCGGAAGGGGCCCTCGCACAGATTCTGCCGCCCGCGCGCCCATCGCGCCCGGAACTGGCCGTGGCCGCAAGACAAGCCGCAAGGGGGGTGAGGTGGTCAAGAGACTCGAAAATATCGTCTTTCGCTTCCGCGGCCTGATCCTGCTGGTGCTGGCCGCCTTCACGGTCTATGCCGGATATCTCGCCCTCGACCTGCGGCTCGACGCCGGCTTCGAAAAGCGCCTGCCCATCGGCCATGAATATATCCAGACCTTTCAGGACCATCGCGATGAACTGTTCGGCTCCAACCGGATCATCGTCGTCCTCAAGACCCGGCAGGGCACCATCTGGAACCGCGGCTTCTTCAAGACCTATAAGGAAATCACCGACGACATTTTCTACCTGCCCGGCGTCGCCCGCCACACGGTGACCTCCCTGTGGACGCCGAACACCCGCTATCTCGAGATCACCGAAGAAGGCATCAGCGCCGACGACGTAATCCCCGGAACCGTCACCTTGCAGTCGCTGGACGAGGCGGCCCTCAAGCGAATCGAAAACAACGTGGTGCGCGGCAATTTCGTCGGGCGCCTCGTCGCCGACGACTTCCAGTCGGCGATGGTGGTCGCCGAATTGCTGGAGCGCGACCCCCGCACCCTGGAGCGCCTCAATTACCTCGACCTCGCCTCCAAACTGGAAGTCCAGATCCGCGAGAAATTCGAAAACGACACCTATGAAGTCCAGATCATCGGCTTCGCCAAACTGATCGGCGACATCGCCGACAAAGCCGGCGGCGACGTCTATGACCCCCCCGCCGACGCCCCCTTATATCTGCGCGCCCTCGACAGTTTCGGCGTCGTCCAGTTCTTCTTCGCCGTCGCCTTTCTCCTCACCACGCTGGCCTTGTATCTCTATGCCCGCTCGCTGGTCCTCTCGCTGGTCACCCTCGGCTGCTCGGTGGTCTCGGTCGTCTGGCAATTCGGGATTCTGGCCTTTCTGGGCTTCGGCCTGGATCCGCTCGCGATTCTCGTCCCCTTTCTGGTCTTCGCCATCGGCGTCAGCCACGGCGTCCAGCAGATCAACCTGATCACCAAGAAAATCGGCGAAGGGGCGAGCGGCGAGGCGGCGGCGCGGGCCTCCTTCTCCGGCCTGCTGATCCCCGGCTCCATGGCGCTGATCACCGATCTGGTCGGCTTCGGCACCCTCTATCTGATCCCGATCCCGATGATCAAGGAACTCGCGGTCACCGCCTCAATCGGGGTGGCGCTGAAAATCGTCACCAATCTGATCATGCTGCCCCTGCTGGTCAGCTATTTCCCCTTCGGGCCGAAATTCGTCGAGGCGGTGGCCCGCGCCCGCGCCACCCGCCTGCGCCTGATGGGAATTTTGGGCCGGATCGCCGCCCGCCCCGTGGCGGTGCCCGGCCTGGCGGTGATCGCGCTGATCTTCGCCACCGCCATCTATCAAAGCCAGGGCCGCCATGTCGGCGCGCTCCATCCCGGCTCGCCCGAACTGCGCCCCGACGCCCGCTACAATCTCGACTCCAACCAGATCGCCGGCAAATTCTCGCTGGGCCTCAATCTGCTCACCGCCGTGGTCGAGACCCCGGACGAGTCCTGCATCAAATATCCCTATATGCATTATCTCGACCGCTTCTCGCAGCATATGGATCAGGTCGAAGGCGTCTCCCTCCTCCTCTCCCTGCCCTATGTCACCAAGCAGACCTCGGCGGGCTGGAACGAGGGCAATCTCAAATGGCAGGATGTGCCGCGCAACAGTTTCGCCCTGGTCCAGGCGGTCAATGTCATCCCGCCGCGCACCTCCGGCCTCTACAATCAGGCCTGCACGGTCCTGCCCCATCTGATCTTTCTGGAAGACGCCAAGGCGACCACCATCGCCGACGCCGTCGCCGCGGTCAAAGACTTCCGCCAGGCCAACCCGCCCCCCTATCGCGACCTGGTCATCTCCACCCCCGAACCGCTGGGCGAAGTCCCGGTCGAAAAAATGCCCCCCGACATCGTCCTCGCCCTTTATCGCGAGACCGACAACAAACTCATCATCACCTATGCCCCCGATCTGACCGGGCCGCAAAAAATCGCCGATCATCTGCGCGGGCAGGGCATTCAGATCGCCGATCAGCAGGTCAAAGAACTGCGAATCCGCCTCGCCTCCGGCAATATGGGCGTGCAGGCCGCGGTCAATGAGGAAATCGCCCTGCGCGAATTGCCCATGCTGGTCCTGGTCTATCTCGCCATCATCGGGCTGGTCGTCGTGACCTATCGCGACTGGCGGGCGACGCTGGCCTGCTGCCTGCCTCTGACCATGGCCACCTTTCTGGGCTACTGGTTCATGCGCGAACTGGAAATCGGCCTGACCATCGCCACCTTGCCGGTCATGGTGCTGGCGGTCGGGCTGGGGGTCGATTACGCCTTCTACATCTACAACCGAATCCAGTTCCATCTCGCCGAAGGCAAGAACATCACCGACAGTTACCGCGAAACGCTGGGCGAGACCGGCATGGCGGTCGTCTTCACCGCGGTCACCATGGCGATCGGGGTGTCGACCTGGGCCTTTTCGGCGCTGAAATTCCAGGCCGATATGGGCCTCCTCCTCACCTTCATGTTCATGACCAATATGCTGATGGCGATCACCGCCCTGCCCTGTCTGGCGGTGGTGCTCGACCTGCTCTTTCCCCGCCGCAAAAAGGTCAAGCCGCCGCCGGGCGCCTTCGCCCATTAGCCGCGCAGTTCGATCCCCAGCGCCTGCTCCAGCTCGGCCAGCGCCTGCTCCGGCGAGACCACCTTGATCGTGGTCATTCCCATCGCCCGGGCCGGCTTCAGGTTGACCCCCAGATCGTCCAGATAGACCGCCTCCTCCGGCCGGATCGCCAGCGCCGCGCAGGCCATCCGGTAGATGCGCGGATCGGGCTTGCGCAACCCGGCCTTCGAGGATTCGATCACATGATCGAAGCGGGCCATGATTGCGGCTATCGCCTTCTGGTCGCGGGTCTTGCGCGCCGTCATTGAGCCGCCGCCCGGCGCGGCGACATTATTGGTGATGCAGCCCAGCAGGAATCCGGCCTGCTTGCACCGGTCCAGCGCCGCGACCATGGCCGGGCGCAGCGCCCCGGCCAAAAGGGCGATCACCTCGGCCCCGCCCACTTCATGGCCCCGCCGGCGGGACTCGGCGGCGAAGGCGCGGTCGAATTGCGCCGGGCTGATCTCGCTGCGCTCAAAGCGCGCCCAGGCATTGGAGTCGGGATTGGCGCGGTTGATCGACTGCAAAAATCCCGCCGGAAGACCGCGCGCCTGCTCAAAGCGGGCAAAGGCCTCGAAGGGACTCGCCGTCAAAACCCCGCCGAAATCCCATAGCACCGCGCGCAGTTTCATGCGCGCCTGCGCCGCGCCGCCTCGCCCGCCGAAGGGCGGAAATCGGCGGGCGGCGCGTCCAGCCCCAGGCGCTTGAACGGGGCGTCGTCGCGCGATTTCTCCGGATTCTGCGCGGTCAACCGCCGCGCTCCGATAAACCGCGACTTGCCCCCGGCCAGAAAGCACAGGGCCTGAAACGCATCCCTCATCGTCTCGTTTCCTCCCACGCCGGCGAATCGCCGCGGCCTTGGCCGGGACTATAACATGGCCCATCTTGCGCCATTTTCAAAGCATAGCCCGTCCGATAGACTGGCCCCGAAAGGCCGAGGCAGGGAGGCCGCCGCCCTTGGATTTTTTGATTTTCCTCTCGCTGATCGCCGCCGGGGCGGCCCTGATTGTGCCCTGGGTCACGCTCTACCGCTCCGCCCGGAACCGCCGGGAGATCGCGCGCCTGTCGCGCCACATCCAGATGCTCGCCGACGCCTTCGCCCGGCAGGGCGGCGAGCTGCCCGACTCGCTGAAATCGCCTCCCAACCTCTCAGCCCCGCCTGCGCCGGCTCCCGGCCCGGCCTCGCCTGCCCCCGCCGCTCTCGCCCCGGAAAGTCTCGCCTCCCCGCCGCTCTCTGCGCCTGCCTCCGGCGTCGCCGAAATCGGCTTCGAACGTTTCTTCGCCGGGCGCATGGCGGTCTGGATCGGAGGGGTGGCGCTGGCCCTGGCCGGGTTTTTCCTCGTCCGCTACACCATTGAGCAGGGTCTGCTGGGGCCCGGCGCGCGGGTCATTCTGGCCGCCGCCGCCGGCCTCGCCCTGCTCGCCGGGGCCGAAACCCTCCAGCGCCTTGAGCGCGAAATCGCCAATCGCCGCCCCATCGCCCAATCTTTGGCCGGGGCCGGAATCGTCATCCTTTATGTCGCCGTCTTTGCCGCGACCAATCTCTACAACTTCCTCTCCCCGTTTTTCGGCTTTGCCGGAATGGCGGCGATCACCCTGGCCGCGATCATCTTGTCGCTGCGTCATGGCGCGCCGATTGCCGTCTTCGCCCTGGTCGGCGGCTTTCTGACTCCGGCCTTGATCCAGACCCCCGACCCGTCCGCCCTGCGCCTGTTTCTTTATCTCTATATGCTCTTCGCCGCCCTCTTCTTCATCGCCCGCGCCCGCAACTGGTGGCCCCTCTCGCTCGCCGCCTTTCTGGGCGCCGCCCTGTGGACCGGCCTGTGGCTGAACTCCGCCCTCTTCTCCGCCGCCGACGCCCCCTGGCTCTTTTTCTTCCTGATCGCCACCGCCACGACCATCGCGCTGGGCTCGTCGCGCCGGTTTAAGACCGAAATCGAAGCGGCAGTAGAGGCCAAAGACAAATTCTTTCCTGCCGCTTTGCTCAATTATGCCGGACTGGCCGCAATCCTCGCGCTGGCCGGAGTCGTCGCCGCCCGCGCCGGATTCGCGCCGGAACATTTCCTCTTCTTCGGCTGTTTGGCCGCCGGCGCGCTCGCCCTGGCCTGGTTCGACGATAAACTCTATGACTTCGTCCCCTGGGCGGCCTTGTTGGTCAATCTTTCCATGCTCCTCGCCTGGCGCGCCGCCCCCGCCGCCCTCGCCCCGGTTGTGCTGGGCTTTGCGCTTCTGTTTGCCGGAGGCGGATATGCCCTCCTCTGGCGGGCGCACCGGCCCGCGCTCTGGGCGGGGCTGAGCGCCGCCGCCGGGCTGGCCTATTACCTCCTCGCCTTCTTCAAATTGCGCGAGGCCGCCGCGCTGGCCGAATTGCCGGTTTTCTGGGGCCTCCTCGCCCTCGCTCTGGCGGCGGCCTGCGCCTATGCCGTCCAGGAAATCATGCGCCGCTGCGACACAGAACACCCTCACTATCACCATATACTGGCGGTCTTCGCCGCCGCCGCCGCCGCCTTCGCCGTCCTCGCAGCGGTGATCGAACTGGAATACCGCTTCGTGCCGGTCGCCTTCGCCCTGCAGGCTTTTGTCGTCGCCTGGCTGGCCTGGGCCTTGCCGGTCAAGGCGCTGCGCCCCATCGCCTTCGTGCTGGCCGCCGGATTCGGCCTGTTGATGATCGCCGAGGCCGGCTTTCTGGTTCTCTGGGCTCTGACCGCAGTCGCCGGATCACAGGAGGGGTTGCAGGCAATCACCCGCAACGCCGCCGTCTTCGACGGACCGCCCCTGTTTTATTTCGGCCTCCCGGCGCTGTCTGTGGCCGCCGCCGCCCTCTATTTGCGCCGCCGCCGGGACTCGCGCGCCGTCCAGTCGCTCGAAGCCGCCGCCGCCGCCCTCTTCACCTTGATGATCTATCTCCTCGTCCGCCAAAACTTTCATCCCGGCGAGAGCGTCTTCGCCGGACGCGCCGGGTTTTTCGAGCGCAATCTGATCACCAATCTCTTCTTCGCCTGCGGCCTGGGTTTCGGCCTTGCCGGACTCTTCTGGCGCCGCACCTTTCTGGCCTGGAGCGGCAGCGCGATCTTTCTGCTCGCCGCCGCCCGCGTCGCCTGGTTCGATCTGGGAATCCACAACCCCCTCTGGGACGCCCAGCAAATCGACGGAATCCTCGTCTTCAACACCCTCCTGCTCCCCTATGGCCTGCCCCTGCTCTGGCTGGTCGCCGCCCGGCGGGGGATCAGTCGTCTGCGCCCCGATCTGCGCCCGGCAGCCTTGCCCGGCTGGCTGCCCGGTCTGCGCGCCGCGCCGCTTTTTCTCCTCTTCGTGCTCGTCAGCCTCAATGTCCGCTTCTTCTTCCAGGAGGCCGCGCCGGATCAGGGTGGCGTCTATCTCAATCAAGGCGGGGCGGGCGACGCCGAAATCTACATCTATTCCGCCGTCTGGCTCCTGCTGGGCTTCGCTTTTCTGTTCGCTGCGATTCTCACCCGCGACCGCGTCTTGCGCTACGCCTCGCTGGCGGTGATCGCCCCGGCGACGCTCAAGGTCTTCCTCTATGACGCCGCCGGTCTGGAGGGCCTTTATCGGGTCGCCTCTTTCGCCGGACTGGGCGCGAGCCTGATCGGCCTGAGTTACTTCTACATGAACTTCGTCTTCGCCGAAGACCGGCGCGCCCGGCCCGGCCCGAATCCCCGGCCGCCTGATCTCTAGGCCGGGAGTGGGGGCAGGTTTTTGGGCGGCGCTTTGCGCCCCCTGCCGCATTTTCGCTATCATGCCTGTCACCATGCACACAACGAGGGAGGGGAAGATGGATCGGCGGCAAAAAAGGATGATCGGTCATGGGGCGGTCGTATTGTTTTTCGGCCTGCTGGGCGGACTTGGTCTGGGGATGAGCCTGATCGGCGGGTTTGAGATTGTGCCGGGCTATATTCTGGCGTTTGAACCGCCGGGCGACAGCGCGGCCTGGGCGCGCACCCATGTCGGCGGCCTGATGAACGGACTGATGGTGATCGGTTTCGCCCTCCTCATTCATGCCATGCGAATCCCGGAAAGCCTCGCGCGGCATTTTTTCTGGATGATCGTCGGGGCCGGCTATGCCAATACGCTTTTCTACTGGGCGGGCATGTTCGCCGCCAGCCGGTCTTTGACCTTCGGCGACAACCGTCTGGGCGAAACCAGTCTGGTGGGGGTGATCGGCCTGGCTCCGGCTTTTGTCTTCGCCTTTGTCACGCTGGCGGCGGCGCTGATCCTGGCGCGCCACGCCTTCCGGAGCACGCCAGCCGGCTGATGACGGCGGCGCGCCTCCGCTCCGAAACATGCAGCCCAGAAACAGCCGGGAGACGTAAAAGCCCGCTCCGGCCCGGCGTCACATAATCCATCACGCCCCCTCCTTTTCGCCCGCCGGGGGCCGGTCCTGCGCAAGGCGCGCCAGCAGCGTGCGCACATCGAATTCGTCGTCGCCCTCATAGCGCGGGGCATAGGCGGCATAGGCGGCGAGCAGTTCTTCATAGCGCGGCTTGATGCGCTCGACATTATAGGCGTGCGAGACGATGAAATGCGCCCCGGCCCGAATCTGGCGCAGGACAATCTGGGCGAAGCGGTCGGCGTCCATGGCGAATTGGGCGGAGGCGGCGGTCAGTTCCGAGCGGACAAAGCCGGGAAGGATCAGCCCGACCTTGATGAAGTCCGGCATTTCCTCGCGCAGGGCTTCGGTCAATCCCAGCACGGCGTGCTTCGAGGCGACATAGGCGGCGATCCGGGGGGCGGCGACAAAAAAGGAATTCTCCGAGCCGACATTGTAGATCGCCGCCGGGGTTCCCTGAGCGATAAAACGTTTGCCGAAAATCGCGCAGCCGTGCCAGACGCCGAAAAAATTAACCCCGAAAAGCTTGTGCAACGCGCTCAAGGGCGCGTCGGACACCCGGCTGCGGCCCATCGCGATCCCGGCATTGTTGATCAGCATGTCGACTCGCTGATGCGTCCGCCAGGCATGATCGGCAAGGCCGGCGACGCTGTCCGGCTGCGCGACGTCGCAGGTTTTGAAACTCGCCGCGATCCCCATCCCGGTGAGTTTGGCCGCCGCCTCTTTCAGGCGGCTTTCCTGCGGCTCCCCGATGACGATCTTCGCCCCCGCGCTCCCCAAAGCCTTGGCCAGCGCAAAGCCGATCCCGCTCGCCCCGCCGGTGATGACGACGGCCTTGTCCTGGAAGTCGCCTGCCGCCGGTTTGTCTCCCTGCCTTTCTTCGGACGGCATGATCCCCCCTCGCTTTTTGTGAAACTTGGCAGAGCCTGCAAGCCTGCATTCCCCTTTTTAAGCTGCCGGGGGTCAATTATCATGTCAAGCGGTGTCTGAACGCTTTGCCCGCCGGGCGGGGCGGGATTGATTTTAGCCTTGCGCCTTCCCATATATGCGGTGCCGGAAAAACCGGCGGGGTATCGCGAGATGATCAAGATCGACGGACAGGCCGGGCGCGGCCCCGGGCGCGATTTCGCGCAAAGCGGGGTAGGGCGGCTGGTCTATGTCAAGCCGATTCCGGCCAGCGCAATGCCGCCGGAACTGGCCCGGCAGTTCGACAGGCCGGGAGATGCGCAATTCTACGCCATCCACGCCGCCGACGGCACCCCGATGGCCATTGTCGAAAACTGCGCCGCCGCGCTGGCCGGGGCGCGGGCCTATGATTTCGAGCCGGTGCGCGTCCACTAGGCGGCGGGCGGCTCGGTCAGGAGCGAGAACAGCGCCCCGGCGTCCTTGGCGGTGCGCAATTTGCGGATCACCCGGTTGTCGCGCAAGGTGCGCGAGACGCGCGCCAGCGCCTTGAGATGATCGGCCCCGTCCCCTTCCGGGGCGAGAAGGAGAAAGACCAGATCAACCGGCTGATTGTCGACCGCCTCGAAATTGACCGGCTTGTCCAGCCGGGCGAACAGGCCGACCACCCGGTCCAGTTTGGCCAATTTGCCGTGGGGAATGGCGATCCCGCGTCCGATTCCGGTTGAGCCCAGCCGCTCGCGCTCCAGCAGGGTGTCGAAAATGGTCCGCTCCGGCAGGCCGGTCGCCTGGCTCGCCCGCCCCGCCAGATTTTGCAGGACCTGGCGCTTGCTCCCCGCCCGGAGGCCGGCGACGATCCCGTCCGGGTGAAAGAAATCGGCAATCTCCATGGGAAGCCCCGCCCGCCCTGCTCTTCGCGCTTTTGCGCCTATTCGCCGCCGCGCCAGATGAACTGGTCGCCCAGATAGAAGCGGCGCACCTGGGGATCGGCGATGATCGTGTCCGGCGCGCCCTCAATCAGAACCGCGCCGTCATGGATGACCACCGCCCGGTCGACCAGATCCAGGGTGGCGCGCACATTGTGGTCGGTGATCAAAACCCCGACCCCGCGATCCTTGAGATGGCCGACCAGATCGCGAATGTCGCCCATCGCGATCGGATCGATTCCGGCGAAAGGCTCATCGAGGAGCAGAAAATCGGGGCGGGCGGCCAGCGCCCGGGCGATTTCGATCCGGCGGCGCTCGCCGCCCGAAAGCGCCAGCGCCGGGGTGCGGCGCAGATGGGCGATCATGAACTCGGCGAGCAATTCCTCCAGCCGGGCCGCGCGCCGCTCCCGATCGGGCTCGGCCAGTTCAATCACCGCGCGCAGATTGCCCTCGACCGTCAGGCCGCGAAAGAGCGAAGCCTCCTGCGGCAAATAGCCGATCCCGGCCCGCGCCCGGCGATAGATCGGAAGCCAGGTGATGTCCGCCCCGCCCAGCAGAATGCGCCCGGAGTCGGGGCGAATCAGGCCGGTGATCATGTAGAAAACGGTGGTCTTGCCCGCCCCGTTGGGGCCCAGCAGGCCGACCGCCTCGCCCGGACGCAGGGAAAAGGAAATATCGTTCACCACCGGACGGCGGTGATAGAGTTTGCGCAGATGGACGGCCTCCAGCCGCCGCGTTGCGGGCAGCGTCGCCGGGCGCGCGCCGCTGCGGGCGCGCTGCGCTCCTTCCATCGGAATGACCTCGGCTTTCAAGACCCGCTCCCCTTCTGCATCCGATTCCGGTCTGCATGGATCCCCCGTCCCTTGCGGGGCAAGCGGGTTCTATAGACCAGAGGCGGCGGCAAAAGCAAATCGGCAGGCCCGGCGGATTGACAGGCAGGCCCAAAGGGCGGCAGGCTTGGCGCAAGATGGAATGAGCCCCCGGATATGCGCCATGACCTGTTTTCTCTCCGCCCGCCGCATTTTCCTTTTCTCGCAGATTTTTCTGGCCGGTCTCGCCTGGGGGCTGAGCGCGACGGCGGCGCGGGCGCAATCGCAGATTGATCCGGCTTTCGCCCATGTTCTGGGCGAGGGCCGCTGGGCGGCGGTTATCCTGCTCGTCCTTTTGGTGTTTGGCGCGCATGGCCTGAGCCGGCGTTCGATTCCCCAAAACCGGCAATGGCAGACCCGCGGCATGCTTTATGCCGGCCTGGCGCTGGCCCCCGCTTTGCTGTTTGTCGCCGGCTTCGTCCTGTTGGCGATGGACGTAGTCGGCGGCGTCTTTGACGGCTTCAAGGCGGGGCGCACATTCGCCGATCCCTGGAAGCCGTCGGTCCTGCGCCTCCATTACATTTTGATGACCGCAGGCGGGCTGGCGCTGATATTCGCCGCCGGCGGGTGGGCCGGAGTGAGGAGCGGACGGGAGCCGGGGGGCGGGGCCGAAATCAGGCCCGGCCCCGGCGCTCATCAGAGCGTCACCCAGCCGCCCGCGATTCCCGCCCGCAATACGCCCGACTCCTATGGCTGGGTGACCCGCTTCCTGCACTGGACGATTGCCGGGTCCTTTCTGCTCCTCGTTCCGATGGGGATTTTGATGTCGGCCCTGCCCGACACGGCGCCCTATCGCGGCGCGCTCTATTTGATCCACAAGTCGCTGGGAGTCACTGTTCTGGCGCTGGCGCTGGCGCGGATCGTCTGGCATTTCGTCTCTCCCCGGCCCGGGCCGCATAAATCCCTGCGAAGATGGGAGAAGACCCTTTCCCGCCTCGTCCATCTCTCGCTTTACGCGCTAATGCTGGGCTTTCCGATCAGCGGCTATTTGATGTCGACCTATTACGATGTGACGACCAGCGCCTATTTTTTCGATCTTCCTAAACTGGCCGCCAAAGACCCCGATGCCGGGCGGAACGCCGCGTTTGTTCATAAACTGGTTTTGCCGGGACTGTTTTATCTTCTGGTTTCGCTGCATCTTTTGGGGGTGCTCAAGCACCAGTTTTTCGACCGGCGTCCGGAGATTTTCCGGCGCATGGGGCTGACGCCGCGCCCCGGCGCGGGCCGGGGACAGGCCGGGGCGGCGCAAAGGCAAGCCGATTGAGTCCGCCGCCGCCCGGCGGGGCGATGGCGCGCGCGCTGGCGGAGGCGCGCGCCTGTCTGGCGCTGGACGAGGTTCCGGTCGGGGCCTGTCTGGTCGGGCCGGACGGATCGATTCTGGCCCAGGCCGGAAACCGGATGCGCAGTTTGGGCGACCCGACCGCTCATGCCGAGATTCTGGCCTTGCGCGCCGGGGCCGGGCGGCTGGGCCGGGCGCGGCTCGACGGCTGTGATCTCTATGTGACGCTGGAGCCTTGCGCGATGTGCGCCGGGGCGATTGGGCTGGCGCGCCTGCGGCGGCTCTATTACGGAGCCGGGGATGAGAAGGCAGGGGCGGTCGCCCATGGGGTGCGGTTTTTCGCCAGCCCCGCCTGCCGGCATGCGCCGGAGGTCTATGACGGGCTGGCGGAGCGGGAGGCGGCGGAACTGCTGCGCCGGTTTTTCGCCGCCCGGCGGCATTCTTGCCGGGGCGCGGCGGGCTTGGTAAGATAGGCGGGAGAAACGGGAGGCTTGTGGGCATGGATTTCGACTACAACAAGAAAACCAAAGAGATGATCGGGCAGCTGTCTGCCTTCATGGACGAGCATATTTATCCCAACGAGGAGACCTATGCCGGCCAGATGGAGGCGATGGGGGCGGATCGCTGGCGCATTCCGCAGATTATCGAGGATTTGAAGCCGAAGGCGAAGGCCGCGGGCCTGTGGAATTTGTTTTTGCCCGACTCGGAGCTGGGAGGGGGCCTGACCAACGCCGAATATGCGCCCTTGTGCGAGATCATGGGGCGGGTCGGCTGGTCGTCGGAGGTGTTCAACTGCGCGGCGCCCGACACCGGCAACATGGAGGTTCTCGACCGCTACGGTAGCGCGGATCAGAAGAAGGCGTGGCTGACGCCGCTGCTGGACGGCAAGATTCGCTCAGCCTTTCTGATGACCGAGCCGAAGGTCGCCTCGTCCGATGCGACCAATATCGAGACCCGGATTGAGCGCGACGGGGATTCTTATGTGATCAACGGGCATAAATGGTGGTCGTCGGGGATGGGCGATCCGCGCTGCAAGATTGCGATTGTGATGGGCAAAACCGATCTGTCGGCGCCGCGCCACAAGCAGCAGTCGCAGATTCTGGTTCCGCTGGATTCGCCGGGGGTCAAGGTCAAGCGGATGCTGCCGGTTTTCGGCTTCGACGATGCGCCGCACGGCCATGCCGAGGTTTTGCTGGAGAATGTTCGGGTTCCGGCGGCGAATTTGATTTTGGGCGAGGGGCGCGGCTTCGAGATTGCCCAGGGGCGCCTGGGGCCGGGCCGGATTCACCACTGCATGCGCACGATCGGGGTCGCCGAGCGGGTTTTGGAGCAGATGTGCCGCCGCCTGCTGTCGCGCGAGGCCTTCGGCAAGCGGATCGCCGAGCATTCGGTCTGGGAGCAGCGGGTCGCCGAGGCGCGGGTCGAGATCGAGATGGCGCGCCTTTTGACCCTCAAGGCCGCCCATATGATGGACACGGTCGGCAACAAGGTGGCGCGGGCCGAGATTGCAATGATCAAGGTCGCCGCGCCGCGCATGGCGCTAAAAGTCATCGACGATGCGATTCAGGCTCATGGCGGCGGCGGGGTGACCAGCGATTTCGGCCTGGCGCGGGCCTATGCCTCAATGCGCACTTTGCGGCTGGCCGACGGGCCGGACGAAGTCCATTGCCGCGCGATTGCCCGGCTGGAATTCAGGAAATACGCCAACCGGCCGGTGTGACCGGTCGACCGGCCAGGAGTCGTCAGATCGCGCCGGCGGCCTGCGCCGCGCGCCAGCCGGCCTCGGCCAGAGGCCGGACGCGCTCGGCGTTGAGCGCGGCGTGCTCACTGGCGGCGGTGCCGTCGCGCACCCGCCCGATGATCCCCTGAAGGATTCCGGCAAGGCGGAAGAAATTATAGGCGTGGTAGAAATCCAGATTCGCGATTCGCGCCCGGCCCGTCCGGCGGCAATAGGCCGCGATATAGGCCTCTTCATCGGGGATCCCCAGCCCGCCCAGATCGGACTCGAACAGGCCGGGCGGCTCGCCCTCGCCGCTCGGCATCCGCCACTGCATGAGGTGATAGGTGAAGTCGCCCAAGGGGTGACCCAGGGTTGACAGCTCCCAGTCGAGAACCGCGAGCACTTTCGGCTGCGTGGGGTGGAGGATCATATTGTCGAGCCGGTAATCGCCGTGCACAACGCAGGTCTCGTCGTCCGGGGGAATATTGACCGGAAGCCAGTCGATCAGTTTGTTCATCTCCGGGATCGGCTCGGTCTCGGAAGCGAGATACTGCTTCGACCAGCGCGAAATCTGGCGGGCGAAATAATTGCCCGGCTTGCCGAAGCCGGTCAGGCCCAGTTTCTCATAATCCAGGCTGTGCAGGCGGGCGATGGTCTGGTTCATCGCGTCATAGATGGCGGCGCGCTCCGCGCGGCTGCAATCGGGCAGGGTCCCCTCCCATAAGACGCGGCCTGCGACCATCTCCATGATGTAGAACATGGTTCCGGCGACGCTCGCGTCCTCGCACAGGCAGTAGGGGCGCGGTACCGGGAAACCGGTTGGGTGCAGCGCCGAGATCACCCGGTATTCGCGGTCGACGGCATGGGCCGAGGGCAGCAATTTGCCCGGCGGCTTGCGCCGCAGCACGTAGTTTCGGGCCGGCGTGGTCAGGCAATAGGTCGGATTGGACTGGCCGCCCTTGAACTGGCGGACATCCAGCGGCCCCTGAAAGCCTTCGACATGGGCGTGCATATAAGCTTCCAGGCGGGCGGGATCAAAGCGGAGTTTTTCGGCGACCGGCTTGGTTCCGGAAAAGCGCTCCTGCCGGCTCTCTTCGGCCGGCTGCGGCGTGGTCTGACTCATGGCTTGCCCTCTCTGTCCAGCGCGCGCCAGCCGATATCGCGGCGGAAGACCGCCTGCGGCCAGCGGATTTCGCCGACCGCCCGATAAGCGGCCTCGCGCGCCTGGGCGATTGTATCACCCAAAGCGGTGATGGCCAGAACCCGCCCCCCGGCGGTGACGATTTTTTCGCCCCGCCGGGCGGTTCCGGCATGGAAGATTCGCACATCGGGGCAGGCGGCGGCCTGGTCGAGGCCGTCGATCGCCACGCCTTTCTGATAAGCGCCGGGATAGCCCTTCTGCGCCATGACCACGCTCAGGGCGGCTTGCGCGCGCCAGGCGATGTTCCGCCCGGCTAGTCGGCCTGCGCGCGCCGCCAGCAGCAGATCAAGCAGATCGTCGGCCAGGCGCATCATCAAAACCTGGCATTCGGGATCGCCGAATCGGACATTGAACTCAATCAGTTTCGGCCCCCGGGCGGTGATCATCAGCCCGGCATAGAGAATGCCCCGGAAGACAATACCGCGCGCCTGCAGCGCGCGCAGGGCGGGATGGATAATCTCATCCATGATCCGCGCCTCCAGCGCCGGGGTTATGACCGAGGCGGGCGAATAGGCCCCCATGCCGCCGGTATTGGGGCCGGCGTCGCCCTCGCCGATCCTCTTGTGGTCTTGCGCCGAGGCCAGCGGCAGGGCGGTCTTGCCGTCGCACAGGGCGAAGAAACTGGCCTCCTCGCCTTCCAGCGCCTCTTCGATGACCACGCCGGTCTGGGGGCCGAACGTTCCGGCGAAAATATCCGCCAGCGCCTGTCCGGCTTCGTCCGGGGTTTGCGCGACGGCGACGCCCTTGCCCGCCGCCAGGCCGTCAGCCTTGACGACCAGCGGCCCGGCGGGCCTCTCCTGCACAAAACTGCGCGCCTCTTCGAGCGCGTCGAAGCGGCGATAAGCGGGCTGCGGCACCCCCGCTTCGGCGCACAGGTCGCGGGCGAAGCCTTTTGAACTTTCCAGCCGGGCGGCGGCGGCGGCGGGCCCGAAAGCGGCGATCCCGGCGGCCTCCAGCGCATCGGCCAGGCCGGCGGCCAGAGGCTGCTCCGGCCCGATCACGACCAGCGCTACGTCCTCGCGGCGGCAAAATGCGATGATCTGAGGCGCGGAATGGACCGGCAGATCAACGCAGCGGGCCTGTTCGGCGATCCCGGCATTTCCGGGGGCGCAAAACAGGCGGGTCAAACGCGGCGATCCGGCCAGCGCAAAGGCCAGCGCATGTTCGCGTCCGCCGCCGCCGATGATCAGAACGTTCATCCCCGCCTCCCCGGCAAGCGGAAAGAAGTGTATCATGGGGGCGGAGGATTTCTCTTCCGGCCCGCGTCCGGCCCGTCTCCGGCCTTTTGTTTGCCGCTTTTGCTTGTTGCTTATATGACCCGCCCGACCCCTTCGCCTGCGCATGAGACCGGTCATAATGCGCCCGGCGCTTATACGGTCAGCGAGATCTCGCGCCTGCTCAAACAGACGATCGAAGAGCGCTTTGGCGCGATTCGGGTGCGCGGCGAGATCGGACGGGTGACGCGCGCCGCTTCCGGTCATGTCTATCTGGACTTGAAGGACGAGCGCGCCGTGCTCTCGGCGGTGATCTGGCGCGACCGGGCGCAAGCCTTGACGATTCAGCCGGAACAAGGGCTGGAGATGATCTGCGCCGGGCGGCTGACGGCCTATCCCGGCCAGTCACGCTACCAGCTGGTGATCGAAGAGATCGCCCCGGCGGGCAAAGGCGCTTTGATGGCCCTGCTGGAGGCGCGGCGCAAGGCGCTGCATGCCGAGGGGCTGTTTGATCCGGCGCGCAAACGGCCCCTGCCCTTTCTGCCCGACACAATCGGGGTGGTGACGAGTCCTTCGGGGGCGGTGATCCGCGATATTTTGCACCGAATTTCCGCGCGCTTTCCGCGCCGGGTGGTGGTCTGGCCGGTTCGGGTGCAAGGCGGACTTTGCGCGCAAGAAGTTGCGGCGGCGATTCAGGGTTTTCAGGCGCCGCCGGTGCGGCCCGACCTTCTGATCGTTGCGCGCGGCGGCGGCAGTCTGGAGGACCTGTGGGGCTTCAATGAGGAGATCGTCGTGCGGGCGGCGGCGGCGAGCGCGATTCCGGTGATTTCGGCGGTCGGCCATGAGACCGATCACACCCTGCTGGACGAAGCCGCCGATGCCCGCGCGCCGACGCCCAGCGCGGCGGCGGAGATGGCGGTTCCGGTCCGGCGCGAGATGGCGGCGGCGATTTTGGACTTGGCCCGGCGGCAGATTCGAGCGGGGGGGCAGATGATCGCGACCCGGCGCGTGGCTTTGGCCCGTCTGGTGCGGGCGGTTGCGCGCGGGCGTGAGGCGCTGGATTTTGCCGCCCAGCGCTTCGATTCCGCCGCCGGGCGGCTTCCACCGGCTTTGCGCAAATCCTGCGAAGTCTGGCAGGCGCGCCTGTCGGGCCTGACGCGGCTGTTGAGCGCGAGTCTGCTGGCGGCGCGGCGCGAGGAGGCGGGGCGGCGGCTGGCCGGTTTGGCGGCCCGTCTGCGCCAGGGCTGGACGAGCGTCGCCGCGCGGCGCGGCCAGCGTTTGCAGGGTGCGGCGCGTCTGCTGGAAAGTCTGGGCTATGCGCGCGTGCTGGAGCGCGGCTTTGCGCTGGTGCGCGATTCCGGCGGCATGACGGTGCGCCGCGCCGGGCAGACCCGGGCCGGACAGAGGCTGGATATTGAGTTTGTCGGGCGCGAACGGATTGCGGTTTGCGTCGAAAGCCCGGCCCGCGCCCGGCCCGCGGGGAGAGCCAAAGCGGTGGGGCGGCAAAAACGTCTGCTATAATCGGCTCCGCGCGTCCCGTGCGCGAAGATGTGAGCGATGAAAGATTTTCTTCCCGGCAATGCGCCCGGCCCCGGCGCGGGGGCGCAGGCGGTTCTTTTATATCGCGGGGCTGATTTTCAGGTCGTCACCCCCGGCGCTTATGTGCTGTGCGCGGTGACCGGCGCGCCGATTGAACTGGAGGCGTTGCGCTACTGGAGCGTCGAGCGCCAGGAGGCCTATGCCTCGCCGCAGGCCGCGCTGGAAGGCCATCGCCGGGGCCGATGAAAGGCCGCCGTCTGCTGGCGCTGGCAGCAGCAGGGTTGGTTTCGGCCTGCGGAGCGCATATGCCGGTTTCGGTGGATTTGTCGGGGGCGATGAGTCAGGGCGGGATGGTCGTCGGGCGGACCGATCCGGGGGGCGCGGTTTTTCTGGACGGCATGGAACTGGCGGTTTCGCCTTCGGGGCGGTTTGTCTTCGGCTTTGGGCGTGATCATGGGACCCGCGCCGTTTTGGAACTGCGCCGGCGCGGCGGCGCACAGCGCCGCGTCGCTTTGCAGGTCGCAGGCCGCGCCTATCCGGTGCAGAGGATCGACGGCCTGGCTGAAGACAAAGTCACCCCGCCCCCGCCGGCCCTGGCGCGGATTGCGCGCGAAAGCGCGCGCAAACGGGCGGCGCGCGCGCCGGACACGCCGGGCGAATGGTTTGCCGAATCCTTCTCCTGGCCGGTGCGTGGGGTCGTCACCGGCGTCTATGGCAGCCGGAGAATTTTGAACGGCAAGCCGCGCCGCCCGCATGACGGGATCGATATTGCCGCGCCCGCCGGCGCGCCGGTTCATGCTCCGGCAGGGGGCATTGTCCGGCTGGCGGAGGCGGATTTCTATTTCGAGGGGGGGCTGATTTTTCTGGATCATGGCGGCGGGGTGGTGAGCGCTTTTTTGCATCTGTCGCAGATTGCGGTCGAGGCGGGCGCGCGCGTCTCGCAGGGCGACGTAATCGGCCGAGTCGGGGCGAGCGGGCGGGCGAGCGGGCCGCATCTGGACTGGCGGATTTCGTGGCTGGGCCCGGACCGGAAACTGCGCGCACTGGACCCGGCTCTGCTGGCTGGCGGCAGCCCTGAGTCTTGACGGCGCCGGGCGGAGTCTAGCGCGGCCAGCGGTCATGCGCCCAGAGCCACTGGCCGGGGCGGGCGCGGATTTGGCCTTCGAGGAAGTCGTTGACCGCCTGGGCGATTCTCAGGCAGTCCGCCTCATAGTCCCCGCTGCGCGCGACCGGCAGGGGATCGTGAATGCGTATGTGAAACCGCGCCCCGCCCCGCCGCTCAATATGCGCCGGGACCAGCGCGTAGCCATAGCGCAAGGCAAAGATCGCCGCCGCCGTGCTGGTCATCGCCGGCAGGCCGAAAAGGCGGGCGGGCACGCCTTCCAGAGTTTTTTGGTCGATCAGGGCGGCGAAGGAGCGGCCGGCGCGGATCTGGGCGACCATCTCCCGCGCCCCGGCCCGGCCCTTCGGAATCTGGATCGGGGCAATCGCCCGGCGGCGCAGGCGCAAGAGCCAGCGATCGACATAAGGATTGTCGGCAGGGCGGTAGATCTCGGCCCCCGGAATGCCGAGGCGGGCCATGGCCAGAGGCATCAGTTCCCAGTTGGCGAAATGGCCGGAGAAGAAGAACATCCGCCCTTGGCGGGCCTCGATCAGGGCGCGGGCCTTGTCGCCGACGGCGATCTCCAGCCTGGCGTGATGGGCCGGGCGGCTGAATGTGTCGAGATGGGCGTATTCGGCGAATGTGCGCCCCAGATTGTCCCACATGGCGGGGATGATCTGTCCGGCCTGACCGGCAGGCAGATCGGGTAGCGCCCGGGCGAGATTGGCGCGGGCCAGAGCGTCGAAGCTTTTCAGGGAGCCGCGCCGTTTTCTGATCCGGGGGCCGAAACGCCGGGCCAGAAATCCGCCCAGCGCCGAAGCCCGCTCCAGGCCCAGCAGGCGCAGAAAGGCCAGACAGACAAACAGCGCCGCCGCCTCGCCGATATGGCGCGCCGAAGCCCGCCCGCGCTTCATCCGCCCGCCTCCCCGCGCCGCGCCGCCAGCGCCGGCCATTTGCGCAGCCAGAGCATCCATTGCTCCGGATTGGCGCGGATTTGGCCTTCGAGGAAGTCGTTGACCGCCTGGGCGATTCTCAGGCAGTCCGCCTCATAGTCCCCGCTGCGCGCGACCGGCAGGGGATCGTGAATGCGTATGTGAAACCGCGCCCCGCCCCGCCGCTCAATATGCGCCGGGACCAGCGCGTAGCCATAGCGCAAGGCAAAGATCGCCGCCGCCGTGCTGGTCATCGCCGGCAGGCCGAAAAGGCGGGCCGGGATTCCCTGCCGGTCATATTCGTCGATCAGGGCGGCGAAGGAGCGACTGGCGCGGATCTGGGCGACCATCTCCCGCGCCCCGGCCCGGCCCTTCGGAATCTGGATCGGGGCAATCGCCCGCCGACGCAGACGCAAGAGCCAGCGATCGACATAAGGGTTGTCGGCAGGGCGGTAGATCTCGGCCCCTGGAATGCCGAGGCGGGTCATGGCCAGGGGCATCAGTTCCCAGTTGGCGAAATGGCCGGAGAAGAAGAACATCCGTCCTTGGCGGGTCTCGATCAGGGCGCGGGCCTTGTCGCCGACGGCGATCTCCAGCCTGGCGTGATGGGCCGGGCGGCTGAATGTGTCGAGATGGGCGTATTCGGCGAATGTGCGCCCCAGATTGTCCCACATGGCGGCAGACAGGGCGGCGATCTTTTCCGGAGGCAGCTGGAAGATTCGGGAAAGATTGGCCGTCATGCGCCGGCCCGCTTTCAGCCGGGGGCCTATGGCGCTGGCGGTTCGCGCGCCGGCGGCGGAGGCGCGCTCAAGCCCCAGAGCGCGGCAGAGCCCGATCACCACGCCGATCCCGGCGGCCTCGGCGATATGGCGGGGCCGCAGCCAAAGCCGGAGCGGGCGGCGATATCCTTGCCGCCGGGTTCTGGCGCGGGCCGTGGTCATCGGATGTCTTCTCCTGCCGGGCGTCTCATACGTCTCCATAGCGTCTCAATAGGCGCGCGGCCATCGGGGAGCAAGCGCGGGAGCCGGGATCATGGGCTGCGATAGGGGAGGGGGCGGCGATGGGTTTCGAGCGTTTGACGCAGAAGGGCGCGGAAGCGCTCCGGCTGGCCGATCTGCAGGCGGACCGGCAGGCACAGGCAGATCCGGCGCAGCTGAGCGAAGGGCGCGCCGGGGCAGGCTTGAAGGCGCACCATGTCTTTTTCGGTGGTGAGCAGTTTTGCCCCGGCGCGGGCGGCTTGATCGAGAAGTTGGCGGGCCTCTTCGGGCCGGTAAAAATGATGATCGGGGAAGGCGCGCATGGCGGCGATCTCGCCGCCGGCGGTCTGGACGAGGCTGCGGGCCAGAGAATGGAATCTTTCCGGATGGGCGATTCCGGCAAAAAGCAGGTAGCGGCCTTTGCCGAGCGGGTTGGCCGGATCAATTCGGGGCGTGATCTGTCCGGTGAAGACGGGGCAGTTGTTTTTTTCGGCCTGCGCGGCGATAGAGTCCGGCGCGGGTCCGGGGATCAGTAGCAGGGCCTGGGCGCGGGCGAGGGCGTCTTTGAGCGGTTCGCGCAAGGGTCCGGCGGGGAACAGGCGGCGATTTCCCAGCCCGCGGCCGGGGTCGAGGGTCAAGATCGCGCAATCCTTGTGCAGTCCGGGATTTTGGAAGCCGTCATCCAAAATCAAGGCGCTGGCGCCTTGGGCGGCGGCGGCGCGGGCGGCGCGGGCGCGGTCGGCGCACAGCCAGACCGGCGCGGCGCGGGCGAGCAGGACCGGCTCATCGCCGATCTCACGGGCGGTGTGGCGGGTGAGATCGGCGCGGACCAAACCCTGCAGGCGCCGCCCGAAGCCACGCGAGAGAAAATGCGGCTGCTCGCCCAGGGCCTTCAATTCATCAGCCAGCAGGAGCGCCAGCGGCGTCTTGCCGCTGCCGCCGACGGTCAGGCCGCCGGCGCAAAAGACGGGAATGCTTTCGCGTGCGGCGGCGGCCAGCCGCCAGCGCAGGCGATGGACGAAGCGATAAAGCAGGCTGGCCGGATGGAGGCTCCGCGCCAGAATTCGATCGGCGCGCCGGGAAGGGCGGGCGGGGTCGGGGTGCCAGAATTGCGGGCGGGAAAAAGACATGGCGTGAAAAAAGGCGCGGAGCGGACTTAAGGCCGGGCGCGGTCGAGCAGAGGGCCGAGCGCCTCCATCACGCGATCCAGCGCCCCGGCGAGGCGCTGCGCGCAACCGGCGGCGGCGCGGGCCATGTTTGTGCGGGTTTGCGGCTCTTGCAGAAGGCTTTGCACCGCCGGGGCGAGTTCGCCGCGGCGGGCCAGAATCCGCAAACCGCCGGCCTGCGCCAATTGGGCGCACAGATCAGCGAAATTGGACAGATGCGGCCCGGTCACAATCGCCGAGTCGAGGCGGGCGGCCTCCAGCGGATTGTGCCCGCCTTGCCGTATGAACGAGCCGCCCATGAAGACCACCGGGGCCAGACGATAGAACAAGTCCAGCTCGCCCAGGGTGTCGATCAGATAAATATCGGCTTCAGGCGGCGGCGGGGCGCGATGGGCGCTGCGCCGCGCGAGGTGCAATCCCTGCGCCTGCACGCGCCGCGCGATCCGCCCGGCGCGGTCGGGATGGCGCGGGGCGATCAAGGTGAGCAGATTTGGCAGATGGGCGGCGAGGCGGCGATGGGTTTGGGCGGCGAGGTCTTCTTCGCCCTGATGGGTGCTGGCGGCCAGCCAGCAGGGGCGGGCGGCGAGCGCGGTGCGCCAGCGCTCCAGCACATCTTCGGCGGCGGGGCCGGGGCGGGCGTCATATTTGAGGTTGCCGCTTATTTGCGCGCGCGGCGCACCCAGACTCTGCAAGCGCTCCAGACTGGAGCGATCCTGCGCCAGACACAGATCAAAGCAAGCCAGCAGATGCCGGGCCAGGCCGGGCGCGAAGCGCCGCCAGCGCCGAAAAGAGGCCGGGGACAGGCGGGCGTTGACCAGCGCCATCGGGATGCGGCGCGCATGGGCGGCGGTGAGGAGATTGGGCCAGAGTTCCGATTCCAGCCATAAAGCGAGGTCGGGCCGCCAGTGATCGAGGAAGCGATCCGCCGCCCGCGGCGAATCGAGCGGGGCATAGTGGTGGTGGGCGGAAGAATGGCCGGCCAGCCTTTGCCCGATCAGGCGCGCCGAACTGGTGGTGATGGTGGTCAGGAGGATTGCGGCGCCGGGGATTGCGCCGCGCAGGCGGGCGAGCAGGGGAAGGGCGGAGAGCGCCTCGCCGACGCTGGCGCCGTGAATCCAGATAAGCGTCCCGGGCGGGCGGGGGCGGGCGGGATAGCCCAGACGTTCGGCGAGGCGGCCCGGTTCTTCGTGCCCGCGCGCGGCGCGCCGGCGCAAGAGGAGCGGCAACAGCGGCTGGGCGAGAGCGCTCACCGCCCGGTAAAGGCGCAAGCCCGCCGGCGCCTGACTCACCGAAAGATCACCCGGCCCCGGTCTGGCCCAGCAATTGGGCCTCGCACAGCCGGGCGTAAAGGCCGCAACGGGTGAGGAGGTCCTCATGCGAGCCGCTCTCGACGATGCGGCCCTTGTCGATCACATGGATGCAATCGACATGGCGGATGGTGGCCAGCCGGTGCGCGATGATCAAACTGGTCCGCCCGGCAAGAAGCGTGACCAGGGCGTTTTGGATCTGCCGCTCCGACTCGCTGTCCAGCGCGGAGGTCGGCTCGTCGAGCAGGAGGATGGGGGCGGCGCGCAGGGCGGCGCGGGCCAGCGCGATTCGCTGGCGCTCGCCGCCGGACAGGCGCAAGCCGTCTTCGCCGATCCGGGTCTGATAGCCCTGCGGCAGGGCGGTGATGAAATCATGGGCGGCGGCGGCGCGGGCGGCGGCTTCGACGTCCGGCGTCGCGGCGCCGGGCCGGCCATAGGCGATATTGGCGTAGATCGTGTCGTCGAAGAGGATCGGCTCCTGCGTGACCAGCGCGATTTGCCCGCGCAGTGATTCAAGCGTGACGGCGCGAATATCCTGGCCGTCGATGGTGATCGCGCCCTGTCCGGCGTCATAGAAGCGCGGCAGGAGATTGAGGATGGTGCTCTTGCCCGCGCCGGAGGGCCCGACCAAGGCGGCGGAACTGCCTGCCGGGATCTCGAAACTGACGCCTTTGAGGGCGGGCAGATCGTGGTGATAGGCGAAGGCGACCCGGTCGAAGCAGATACCGCCGCGGCGCACGGCCAGCGCGGGCGCGCCGGGAGGCGAGACGATCCGGGGCTCGGCGTCGAGCAGGGCGAAGACGCGCCGCGCCGCCGCGACGCCCTGCTGGAAGACGGCATAGGTGTCGGCGAGGACGCGGGCGGGAGGCTGAGCGAGGAGCAGCGCGGTTAAGAAGGCGACGAAGTCGTGCTGGGTGAGCAGGCCGCCGCGCACCTGCGCGCCGCCATAGAACAAGATGGCGGCGATGCCCAGGCCGCCCAGCGCCTCGATCGCCGGGGAGGCGGCGACGGTGGCGCGAATCGAGCGGCGGGAATGGCGGGTGACCTCATCGACCCGGCGCCGGGCGGCTTCGATTTCGCGGGGCTCGCCCAGATAGGCCTTGACGATTCGCAGGCCCCGAAACATTTCCGCGATCTGGGCCGAGAAGCGCCCGGATCCGGCCAGACTGGAGCCGGTCTCGCGGCGCACCCGCCCGCCCAGATGGCGAATCAGAAAGAGGAGCACGGGCAGGACGGCCAGCAGGATCAAGGTCAGCCGCCAGTCATACCAGATCATCACCGCGATCAATCCGGCGAGGGTGAGCAGATGCCGGGCAAAGGCGGCGATCGAGGTGCTGATGGTCGCCTCCAGGCGGTTGGCGTCATTCATGAAGGAGGAGATGATTTTGCCGGAATGGGTGCGCGCGGCCCAAGCGTAGTCGGCGTGGATGATTCGGGCAAAGAGGTCTTTCTGGATGTTGGCGACCATATAGCGTCCGGCATAGCCCATGGTCAGATTGGAGACGAAGATGGCGGCGCTGCGCAAGAGCATGAGGCCGAGGATGGCGGCGGGGATGAAAACGGCGAGCGCGGCGGGCGCGGCGGGATTGAAGAAATCTCTGGAGAGGCGCTCGACGAGC
Organism: Alphaproteobacteria bacterium; assembly: GCA_965204775.1. Lineage (GTDB taxonomy): Bacteria > Pseudomonadota > Alphaproteobacteria > JAPOUT01 > CBDBFH01. The sequence continues at coordinate 32,633 of CBDBFH010000001.1, read as the reverse complement.
AGGGGCAGCGCCGAGGTTCCGGCGGCGGCGATGACTCCGGCCAGAACCCCGGCGGCGACCAGCCCGAGCTGGGGGAGGAAATAGAGCCGGACCAGCCGGCGCAGGACCGAGGCCGGCGGCCGGGGCGGGGAAGCGGGATCGCCTGCGCTCACGGGGGTTGTCCTCGCTGTCGAACGGGAGGGACTTTAGCAGACCGGAGCGGGGCAGTCAGGCCCCGGCCAGCGTCATGGCCGGAATCAGGAGCGAAGGGCAATCGAGGCCGGTGCGGTGTTCGAGGTCGTCGGCGGGCTCCAGAGTCCGGAACATGCCGGCGAGATTTCCGGCCAGAGTGACCTCGCTGACGGCGTGGCTGCGCTGGCCGTTTTCGATCCAGAAGCCCGCCGCGCCCTGGCTATAGTCGCCGGTGACCAGATTGACGCCCTGGCCGATCAGTTCGGTTACACAAAAGCCAGCTTTGAGTTCGGCGATCAGCTGGCCGGGTGTGCGCGGGCCGGGGGCCAGCGCGAGATTGGAGGGGGCCGGGGCGGGAACTGCACCGGGCGCGGCGGCGGCATGGCCGGTGGCGGCCAGCCCCAGCTGGCGGGCCGAAGCGGAATCGAGCAGGAAAGAAGCGAGGACGCCGTCCGCGACCAGCCGCAGGGGGCGGGCGGACACGCCTTCGCTGTCAAAGGGGCGCGCGCGCAAGCCCCGGCGGCGGCAGGGATCGTCGGTGATCTGAATGCCGGGGGCGAAGACCGGCTTGCCGAGGCGGCTGCGCAGGAAACTCGCGCCCCGGGCGACCGCCGCGCCGGAGACGGCGGCGGCGAAGGCGGCAAGCAGGCGGCGGGCGGCGCGGGCCTCATAGAGGACGGGCAGGATGCGGCTGGCCGGTTTGCGCGGATCAAGCCGGGCCAGGGCGCGGGCCGCCGCCGCGCGGCCAATCTGTTCCGGCGGGTCGAGATCGCCGGCATGGCGGGCCAGCGTATAGTCGTAGTCACGCTCCATCTGCCCGTTCCTGACCGCCAGCGCGGTGCAGGACAGGCCGCGGCGGGTGGCGGCATAGACGGCGGCGAAGCCTTTGGTGTCGGCGCGGGCGCGGCGCGAAAACACCGCCGAAGCGCGCGCGCCTTCCGAATTTTCGATTCCGGGAACCGCCAGCGCGGCCTCTTCGGCGGCGCGGGCCTGCGCCTCCAGCGCCTCGGCTCCGGCAGTCTGCCCGCTGCAGATGTCCAGTTCGGCAAAACCGGCGGGCGGCGGCGCATCGGCCAGGCCGCAATAAGGATCGTCGGGCGCGGCGCGGGCCATGGCGACCGCGCGCGCCGCAAAGGCGTCGAGGTCTTTCGGGGCGGCCCCGCTCAGCGAGACGCCGGCCTGCTTGCGCCCCACAAAAACCCGCAGGCCCAGATCATGCGTCTCGGCGCGCTCCAGCGCCTCGCATTGGCCCATCCGGCAGGTGACCTGCAGCGCGGCGCTTTCGGCCAGCGCGGCTTCCGCCTCCTGCGCCCCGGCGCGGCGCGCCGCGCGCAAGAGGCGCTCCAGCAGATCAAGCATCGCCGCCTCGCCGGAGAGCCTCTCATCCATGCCAGTCTTCCCCGCGCCCATCCCGCGCCGTTTGGAGGCCGGAATAATCGGGCTGATCGATCATCACCTGCCGGGCGGTCTGGTTGCGCAGACACGCGGCAAGCGCCGGATCTTCGAGGGGAATCTCCCCCTCCCGGATTCGCCGGATCAGCCCCTTGCGCATGTCGGACAGGCCGCCGCCCTGCCCGGCCAGATCCTGCAGACTGCGCCGCTCCCGGCGGCGGTGCTCCGGCCCCAGTTCCAGCTCGCGCCCGGCGACAGCCAGCATATTGGCGCAGACCAGAGCCAGAAACCTCTGCCGGTCGCGCGCCTGCCCCGCCTGGCCGGCGCGCAGATGGCCGTGCACCGCCGCCAGAATTTCCTCCGCCTCCGGCATGTCCAGTCCGGCGCGCGCCGGCCTTTCGCCGAAGGCTTCGATTTCACCGGGGATCAGGAGATTGGCGCAGTCGATTTCGCTTTCCGAAGCCCGCCGCCCGATCGCCGCCCGCTCGGGCGAAGGGTCGCCCCCGGCGCGCCAATGGGCGGCCATGCTCAAACAGATGACCGCCCAGCTGAAGGAGGCGAAGACCTGCCAGAAGCGGACCCGGTCGTGGTCGACCCGGCGCGGCGCGAGAGATTCATAGCCGCGCACCAGATCCGGATAAAGCCCGAAGCCGCCGACCGGCAGATGGCGTTGTCCAAAGCGCCAGCAATTGGCGCACAGCCAGCCCAGATCGCGCATCGGATCGGACAGGCGAGCGAGTTCCCAGTCGAGCACGGCGGCGACGCCCCGGGCGGTGACGATCAGATTGCCGTTGCGGAAATCATTATGGACCAGCGTCGTCGGCCCGTCCGGAGGCAGATGGGCTTTGAGCCAGCAGGCGGTGTAGTCGATCATGGGGCGCGGGGTCTGGAAACCGCGGTAGATGACGTCGACTTGCGCGAGCGCGGCGGCGGGGCTTTGGGCGAAGAGACGGGGGTCGAGGCCGGCGGCGGCCGGATCGATGGCGTGGATGCGGGCAAGAATCTGTCCGCACTGGAAAGCGAGGTGCGCCCGCGCCCCGGCCAGCGCCGGGGCGGTTGCGACTCTTTTGCCCAGCGTTTCGCCTTCGATCCATTCCATCAGGAAGCCTTCGCCCAGCTGGTCGTCCGGCGCGAGAATGGCGATCACCTCCGGCTCCGGGACTCCGGCGCGGCGCGCGGCGCGCATCAGGCGGGCTTCCGCGTTCAGGCCGGGGACCGGGCCGAAGGCGGACGGCGCGGCGGCCCGCCCCCGGCGCAAGGCCAAAAGGCGCCGCCCCCCGCCGCTTTGCACCGCCAGACGATAGGTCTCCTGGCTGGCCCCGCCCGACAGGCGCTCGCAGGAGATCAGCCGGGCAAAGCCGGGAATGTGACGGGCGAGGAGGCGGGAGAGTTTGTCGTCCATCGATCTTGCGTGGATCCGGCGCGGGACGCCGGGCTAGGCGGACGGCGCGGCGGAGACGCCCTTGGGGGCGCGCTGCTTCATGAAGCCGAACATGTAGCCGGCGACGCGGCGCATCTGGATTTCCTCGGCCCCCTCGGTGATCCGGTAGCGGCGATGGTGGCGGTAGATGTGTTCGAAGGGGGTGTGGCGCGAATATCCCATGCCGCCGTGGATCTGCATGGCGCGGTCGGCGGCCTCGCAGCACAGCCGGTTCGCCCAGTAATTGCACATGGAGACCTTGTCGGAGGCGCTGAAGGGGCCGCGGCGATCCATGGTCCAGGCGGTTTTGTGGATGAGGGCGCGGATCATTTCGCACTGGGTCTGCAATTCGACCAGCGGGAATTGAATGGCCTGATGGCGGGCGAGCGGAATCCCGAAGGGCTTGCGCCGCCGGGCATGGGCGATCGACTGATTGATGCAAAACTGCGCCGCCCCCAGACTGGAGGCCGCCTGGCGGATGCGGTTCTCGTTGAAAAAATGCTGGACGACCTGCAGCCCCCGGCCCTCGCCGCCGAAGACGGCGTCGGGCGAAACTTCGACATCGTCCAGCACGACATGGCCGTGATCGGTCGGCATGTTGAAGGTCCAGAGCATCTCCTTGATCTGGAAGCCGGGGGTATGGGTTGGGACGAGAAAGGCGGTGATCCCGGCGGCCTCGCCGGCGGCGCCGGAACTGCGGGCGAAGACCAGATCATAGGGGGCCTTGTGGATTCCGGTGTTCCAGATTTTCTCGCCGCGGATGCGCCAGCCCTGTCCGTGGCGGCGGGCGCGGGTTTCCATATGGGTTGCATCGGAGCCGTGCTCGGGCTCGGTGATGGCGAAGGCAAAACCGCTGCGCCCGGCAAGAAGGTCTTCGAGGAAGTGGTCTTTTTGGGCCGGGGTGCCGTAGATATGCATCAGGAGCGCGCCGATATTGTTGCCGACGATGGAATGCTCGGTCTGCAGATCATTGTGCAGACCCAGCCCGCGCGCGGCGAGGTGCTCGCGGATGATCGCCATCGCCAGGTTGCTCCCGCCCCGCCCGCCCAGTTCTTTGGGCAGGGCATAGCGGTAATGGCCGGCCTCGTCGGCCAGGCGGCGGACTTGCGCGAGAAGCCCCTCCCAGTCTTCATTGGGCAGGCCGCCGCGCTGCCAGTCGGTGCGCGCGTCCTCGCGGCGGTGGTCGAAGAAGCGGATATTGTCGTCGCGCGCCTCCAGCGGCTGAATCGTCCCGGCGATGAAGGAATCCAGCTCGTCCAGATAGGCGCGGATCTCTTCGGGAATCTCGAAATTCATCTGTCTGCCTCCCGGCCTGCCGCCGGGCCGCCGCCCGGCTTGCGATTGAGCCGCGCGCCGATCCCGGCTATGGTGACCGGGCGCGGGGTTGCGCGCAGTATAGCGGATTTGCGGCGCAAGGGGCCGGGAGAGGTGCCGGAGCGGTCGAACGGGGCGGTCTCGAAAACCGTTGTGCCTTTACAGGCACCGTGGGTTCGAATCCCACCCTCTCCGCCAGCCGCGCAAGATTAAGAGGAGACCGGCCCATGACCCGGCCCATGACCCGACCCCTAAGCCGCCCGCTGCGCCTGCGCCGCGCGCAACTGGCGGTGCCCGGCTCCAGCGAAAAGATGCTGGCCCGCGCCGCCGCCTCGCGCGCCGACCACGTCTTTTGCGACCTGGAAGACGCCGTCGCCCCCTCGGCCAAGGCGGCGGCGCGCGAGACGGTTTGCGCGGCGCTCAACGGGCTGGACTGGGGCGGCAAGGTGCGCTGCGTGCGGGTCAATGACGTCGGCACGCCCTGGTGCCATGAGGACATCATCACCGTGGTCGAAAAAGCCGGCGCGGCGCTGGACACATTGATGCTGCCCAAGCCGCGCCGCGCCGCCGATGTGCAATTCGCCGACATGCTGCTCGGCCAGCTCGAGGCAAAACTGAATCTGAAGAAGCGAATCGGCCTGGAGATTTTGATCGAGGAGGTCGAGGCGATGCAACATGTCGACGAGATCGCGCGCTCCTGTTCGCGTCTGGAATGCATGATTTTCGGGATGGGCGATTATGCGGCCTCCCAGGGGCTGGTGGTCAAGGATATTGGCCGCACGGAAGGCTATCCGGGCGATCTGTTTCACTATCCGCGCTACCGGATGACGATTGCCGCCCGCGCCGCCGGGCTGGACGCGGTGGACGGGCCGTTTGTCGATTTCAGAAACGAGGCCGCCTATCGCGAGGAATGCCGCCGCGCTTTGACTCTGGGCATGGCCGGAAAATGGGCGATCCATCCGGCCCAGATTGCCCCGGCCCTTGAGGTCTTTTCGCCCGCGCCGGAGGAGGTGGCCTTCGCCCGCGAAGTGATCGCCGTCTACCGCAAGGCCGAGGCCGAGGGGCTGGGCGCGATTGCCCATAAGGGGGTGATGGTCGATGCCGCCTCGGCGCGCCTGTTCGGCAATATCGTCGCGCGGGCCGATCTGATCGGCATGTAGCGGCGGGGCGGGCGGCGGCACGATGACCGATCCGCCGGATCCTCGGCGCCTCCCAGCCCGGCCCGATCTGGCCGCCGCCCATTTGCGCGGACATGTCGCGGCGGCGCGCTTTGCCGAAGGGGCGTGGTTTCATGTCTGTGCGCCGGTCGCGGCCTTGCGCCGCCGCGCCAGGCCGGAGGCGCCGCTGGACACGCAACTTCTCTTTGGGGCGAATCTGCGCGTCTATGAGCGCAGGCAAGGCTGGGCCTGGGGGCAGGCCGCCGACGGCTATGTCGGCTATGTCGCCTGCCACGATCTGACCCCGGGCGCGCTGGCGGCGACCCATTGCGTCGCCCGGCGCACGGCGCTGGTCTATCGCGCGCCCGACGCCAAGGCGCCGGACGCCATGAGCCTGGATATGAATGCGCGCGTGGCGGTGCAGGCCAAAGAGGGCGGCTTCGCCAAAACGCAGGCGGGCTGGCTGGACGCAGCCGCGCTGCGCGCGCTGGACGCGCCGGGCGGCGATTATGTCGCCGCCGCCGAGGCGCTGACCGGCGTCCCCTATCTGTGGGGCGGGCGCTCATCGCGGGGGCTGGATTGTTCGGGTCTGGTGCAGGCCGCGCTGGAGCAGGCGGGCGCGGCGGCGCCGCGCGACTCGGACATGCAGGAAGCCGAACTGGGCCGGGCGCTGGCCGCGGGCGAGCCGCTCCGGCGCGGCGATCTGGTCTTCTGGACGGCGCATGTCGGAATCATGCGCGATGCGGCGGCGCTGCTTCACGCCAACGCCCATCACATGGCGGTGGCATCCGAGCCGCTGAGCCGGGCCGCGGCGCGGCTGGCGAAGGTGGCCGGACCGATCACCTCGCGCCGCCGGCTCTAGGCCGCCTGCAGATCAAACGCCGCCCGAATCAGGGATTGGGTATAGGGGTCTTGCGGGCGGGTGAAAATCTGTTCGGCCGGCCCGCGCTCGACCATCCGCCCGGCGCGCATGACGATGATCTCATGCGCCAGCGCGCGCACGACTTTCAGGTCATGGCTGATGAAGAGATAGGCCAGGCCGCGCTTTTCCTGCAGCCTGCGCAGGAGATCGACGATGCGCCCCTGCACGGGCCGGTCGAGGCCGCTGGTCGGTTCGTCGAGGACGAGAAAGTCGGGGGTCAAAATCAGGGCGCGGGCAATCGCGATGCGCTGGCGCTGGCCGCCGGAGAATTCATGGGGGTAGCGATCCTGCATGTCCGGCTCCAGCCCGACTTCGGCCAGCGCCGCCCCGGCGCGCGCGCGTTTCTCCTGGGGGCTGAGGCCGGGGCGGTGCACGGCCATCCCTTCGCTGACGATCTGGCCAACCGAAAGACGCGGGGAGAGCGATCCGAAGGGGTCCTGAAAGACGATTTGCATCCGGGCGCGCAGGCGGAGCAGGGCGCGCGCGGGCAGCGCGGCCATGTCGCGATTCTGAAAGCGGCATACGCCCTGCAAGGCGAGCAGGCGGAGCAGACCCAGCCCCAGCGTGGTCTTTCCCGACCCCGACTCGCCGACCACCGCCAGCGTTCGGCCCGAGGCGATGGCCAGCGACAGGCCGTCGACGGCTTTGACGTAAGAATGGGTGCGGCGCAAAATCCCGCGCCGGATCGGGAACCAGACCTTGACGCCGCGCGCCTCGATCACCGGGGCGGCGGGCGGCCCGCCCGCCGGGGCGGGGCCGCCGCCGGGGCCGGAAGTGAGAAGCATGCGGGTATAGTCATGCGCCGGAGATTTGAAAATCTTGCCGGCCGGGCCCGATTCGACGATTTGGCCGCGATGCATGACATAGACGCGGTCGGCCATTTTGCGCACGATATCCAGATCATGGGTGATCAGGAGCAGGGCCATGCCGGTGCGGCGGCGCAGCTGGTCGAGCAGTTCCAGAATCTGGGCCTGAACGGTCACATCAAGCGCGGTGGTCGGCTCGTCGGCGATCAGCAGATCGGGCCGGTTGGCCAGCGCCATGGCGATCATCACGCGCTGGCGCTGGCCGCCCGACAGCTGGTGGGGATAGGAGGCGAGCCGCTTTTCGACCTCCTGCAGGCCGGTGGCATGGAGGAGTTCGGCGGTTTGCGCGCGCCGGCGCGCGGCGCTGGCCGGGGCCCCATGTTCTTTCAGGGCCTCGGCGACCTGCCGCTCAATGGTGTGGAGCGGGTTGAGCGAGGTCATCGGCTCCTGGAAGATCATTGAGATTCGGTTGCCGCGAATGGCGCGCAGCGCGTCAGGGCCGGCGCGGGCCAGGTCGCGCCCCCGATACAGGATTTGCCCCCGGCGGCGCGCGCTGCGGGGCAGCAGATCAAGCACCGCCAGGGCGCTGGCCGATTTGCCCGATCCCGACTCGCCGACCAGCGCGGTGGTCTCGCCCGGCGCGACCGCCAGCGACACGTCGCGCACCGCCGCGACCGGGCGCGGACCGCCGGAAAAGACGACGTCCAGATGGCGAATATCGAGGACCGGTTCGCTCATGAGGACCGGGCGGCGGGGCTTTTGGCCGGATCCAGCGCATCGCGCACCGCCTCGCCGATGAAGACGAGGAGCGAGAGCATAAGGGCGATGGTGAAGAATCCGGACAGGCCCAGCCAGGGGGCCTGAACGTTGTTTTTGCCCTGGGCGAGCAATTCGCCCAGCGAGGGCGAGCCGGGGGGCAGGCCGAAGCCCAGAAAGTCGAGGGCGGTCAAAGTCGTGATCGAAGCGTTGAGGATGAAGGGGATGAAGGTCAAGGCGGCGACGGTGGCGTTGGGCAGAATATGGCGGACCATGATTCGGGCGGGGCGCACGCCCAGCGCGCGGGCGGCGAGGATGTATTCGAAATTGCGCACCCGCAGGCACTCGGCGCGCACCACCCCGACCAGCGCGACCCAGCTGAACAGCATCAAGATTCCGAGGAGAATCCAGAAGCCGGGCGTGATGACCGCGGCGATGATGATCAGAAGATAGAGCTGGGGAACGCTGGTCCAGATTTCGATGACGCGCTGGAAGACGAGATCGGTCCAGCCGCCGAAACTGCCCTGCACCGCCCCGGCGGCGATGCCGATCAGCGAGGAGACCAGAGTCAAAAGCAGGCCGAAGACCACCGAGAGGCGGAAGCCGTAGATGATCCGGGCGAGCAGGTCGCGGCCCTGATCGTCGGTCCCCAGCCAGTTTTCGGGGCTGGGCGGGGCGGGGGCGGGGCGGGTCAGATTGAGGTTGATCGTGTCATAGGCGTAGCGGATCGGCGGCCAGAGCGCCCAATATCCGGGATCGGCGGCGAGCAGGTCCTGCAGATAGGGGTCGCGGTAATCGGCTTCGGTTTCGAACTCGCCGCCGAAGGCGGTTTCGGGATAGGCGGCGAAGACGGGAAAATAGGCCCGCTCGTTCCAGACCATCACGATCGGCTTGTCATTGGCGATCAGTTCGGCGAAGAGGCTGGCGAAGAAGAGCAGGAGGAAGATGGCCAGCGACCAAACCCCCCGGCGATGAGCGCAAAAGAGCGCCAGACGGCGCTGGTTGATCGGACTCATCGGGCCGGCCTCATCGCCATCGCTCAGCTGCGGGCCTCGAAGTCGATGCGCGGATCGACCCAGTTATAGGTGAGGTCGGAGATCAAAGTGATGACCAGGCCGAGCAGGCCGAAAATATAGAGCGTGGCGAAGACCACCGGGTAATCGCGGTCGATCATCGCGGTGTAGGAGAGCAGGCCCAGCCCGTCCAGCGAGAAGATGGTCTCGATCAGGAGGGAGCCGGTGAAGAAAGCCCCGACAAAAGCGCCGGGAAAGCCGGCGATGATGACCAGCATGGCGTTGCGGAAAATATGGCGGTAGAGGATTCGGCGCTCGGCCAGCCCCTTGGCGCGGGCGGTGATGACGTAATGGCGTCCGATTTCCTCCAGGAAGGCGTTGCGGGTCAGCAGGGTGGTGGTGGCGAAGGCGCCGATGACCAGAGCCAGAACCGGCAAGGTGATGTGCCACAGATAATCGGCGATCCGCGCGAAGAAGGAGAGCGACTCCCAGTCGTCGGAGGACAGCCCGCGCAAGGGGAAGAGCGAAAGAAAGGAGCCCCCGGCAAACAGCAGGATGAGAAGAATGGCGAAGAGGAATCCGGGAATGGCGTAGCCGACGACGATGGCGGCGCTGGTCCAGCCGTCGAAGCGGGTTCCGGCCCGCACCGCCTTGGCGATGCCCAGCGGGATCGAGATCAGATAGGTGAGGAGGGTCGTCCACAGGCCCAGCGAGATGGAAACCGGCATTTTTTCGAGGATGAGCTCGACCACCGGCGTATCGCGGTAATAGCTGGCGCCGAAATCGAAGCGCAGATAATTGGCGATCATCAGGAAAAAGCGCTGATGGGCGGGCTTGTCGAAGCCGAATTGGCGCTCCAGTTCGGCGATGAATTCGGGGTCCAGCCCCTGCGCGCCGCGATAGGCGCTGTCGCCGCCGGCGGAGGCGGCGGCCTGGGCCAGATCGCCGCCGGGCTGGCCGGTGAAGCGGGCGGTGGCGTCGACCCCTTGTCCGGACAGATCGGCGAGAATTTTCTCTACCGGCCCGCCCGGGGCGAATTGGGCGATGGTGAAACTGATCAGCAAAATCCCGAAAATGGTCGGGATCATCAGCAGCAGGCGGCGAAGGATATAGGCGGTCATGGCGCGTCGACGGCAGGCGGGGCGCGGCGTGCGCCTCTAGAGACCTTTGCCAAGGGCGCGGGATTTTTCAAGGTCGATCCACCAGCAGTCGATGATGGCGCGGTCATAGGCGGGCTTGCGCGCCGGGCGGGCGAAGACGTCCCAGAAGGCGAGGTGATGACTGGGCTTGTGCCAGTGCGGCACCCAGACATGAAGGGCGCGCAAGACGCGGTCCAGCGCGCGGGCCGCGGTGATCTGGGCGGCGCGGGTCGGGGCGGCGATCACCTGTTCGACCAGAGCGTCGACCGCCGGATTCGCGATCCCGGCCAGATTGTAACTGCCGGGGATGCCGGCGAAGGCCGAGGCGAGAAAGGCGCGCAATTCCACCCCGGGCGTGTTGGCGATGGTGAAGCGGCGCGAGACCATGTCGAAATCGAATTGCTTAACCCGCTCCTGATATTGGGCGGCGTCGACCAGGCGGATGCGGGCCTGGATTCCGAGGCGCTGCAGGTTGCGGATATAGGGCGCGAGAATCCGCTCGAAACTGGGGGCGTCGGTCAGGAATTCTATCGGGAAGGGGCGGCCTTGCGAATCGCGCAGCCGGCCGTCTTCGACCCGCCATCCGGCCTGGCGCAGGAGGGCGCGGGCGCGGCGCAGATTTTCGCGGTCGCGGCCCGAGCCGTCGGAGCGCGGGGCGCGGACCGCCGGGCCGGACGCCGCCCCGGGGGGCAGATCGGCGGCCAGCGGCGCGAGCAGCGCGCTCTCGTCCGGCGCGGGCGCGCCGCGCGCCTTCATCGCGGTGTTTTCGAAATAGCTGTCGGTGCGCCGGTAGAGGCCGTAGAACTGATTGCGGTTGGCCCATTCAAAATCGAAGGCCAGCGCCAGCGCCGCGCGCACCCGGACATCTTGGAAGCGCGCCCGGCGCATATTGATGAACCAGCCCTGCGCGCCGGAAGGGGTCTGATCGGGCACGATCAAGGTTTTGACCCGCCCGGCGCGCCGGGCCGGAAAGTCATATTGGGTCGCCCAGACTTTGGAGGTGAACTCCTCGCGCAGAAGATAGGCCCCGGCCTTGAAGGCTTCGAACTGGCTGGTCCGGTCGCGGAAATATTCGAAGCGGATGCGGTCGAAATTCCAGCGCCCGCGATTGACCGGCACATCGCGCCCCCAATAATCGGCGGCGCGCTCATAGGTGATGAAGCGCCCCGGCTGAAAGCGCCCGATCCGGTAAGGCCCGGAGCCCGGCGGCGGCTCCAGCGTGGTGCGGGTGAAGTCATGGGTTTCGTAATAGGCGCGCGAAAAAACCGGCAGCTGGGCGGCGAACAAGATCAGGTCGCGGGTCTGCCGTCCGGTGAAGCGCAAGAGGAGGCGGCGCTCGTCAAGCGCGCGGGCTTCGGCGAGTTCGGCAAGGGGGCGCGCGATCAGCGGATGGCCATGCGCCTTGAGAAGCATGAGCGAGAAGGCGGCGTCTTGCGCGGTCAGGGGCGAGCCGTCATGGAAGCGGATGCCGGGGCGCAGGGTAAAGCGGGCCTGATTGCGGTCGGCGGAGAGCGCGACCGAGGCGGCGAGCAGGCCATAGACGGCGTCGGGCTCGTCCTGGGCGCGGGTCATCAGGCTGTCGAAGACCAGGCGCAGCCCCTGCGGGGCCTGGCCCTTGAGGATATAGCCGTTGAGGCTGTCGAAGGTCAGGAAGGAGGCGTTATAGGCGATGCGCGGGCCGACCTGCGAGAGGGTTCCGCCCTTGGGGGCGGCGGGGTTGGCGTAATCGAAATGGGCGAAGCCGGGGGGATATTTGAGATCGCCGAAAATCGACAGGCCGTGGCGCTCCGGTCCGAAGCGGGCCGGGTCTTCGGCGGCTTCTTCGGCCCAGGCCGGGGCGGCGCCCAGCGCCAGAGCGGCGAGGAGGAGGCGGATCATGGCGGTGTCTCCCGCCACCAGATATCCGGCAGGCCCGGATTATAGGCGGGCAGGGGGTCGGGCGCGGCCAGCGGCTTCCACCAGGCGAGGCGGTGATGGGCGATGTGCCAATGGGGAACGACGTAATGATTCCAGAGCAGGACGCGGTCCAGCGCGCGGGTGGCGGTGATCAGTTCGGCGCGGCCCGGGGCGGCGATGATGCGCTTGATCAGAAGATCGACGGCCCGGTTTTTGATTCCGGCCAGATTGCGCCCGCCCGGCTGATCGGCGCTGTCCGAACCCCAGAAGTCGCGCTGCTCGTTGCCCGGCGAGTGGGACTGGCGAAAGGTGCTGATGACGATGTCGAAATCATAGTCGCGCAGGCGGCTGCGATATTGGGCGGGATCGACGATCCGCAGCGAGGTCTGGACGCCCAGCCGCTCCAGGGCGCGGATATAAGGCAGGACGACGCGCTGGAAGCGGGGCTGGACGAGGAGAAATTCGATCTTCATGGGCTGGCCCCCTGCGGCATGGGTGAGGACGCCGGAGCGGATGGTCCAGCCGGCCTGGCGCAGGAGGGCGCGGGCGCGCCGGGCGGCGGCGCGGGCCGGTCCGGCCCCGCCGCCGGGGGGCGGGGCGAAGGCGCGCTCGAAAATTTCGGCGGGCAGCCGCGCCCCGGCCTGGTCCTGAATCCGGCGGAGCAAGGCGCGCTCTTCGGGCGCGGGGGCTCCGTGCGCGGCCAGTTCCGAGCCTTCGAAATAGGAGCGGGTGCGCTCATATTGGCCATAGAAGAGGGTGCGGTTCATCCATTCGAAGTCAAAGACTTCGGCCAGCGCCGCGCGCACCCGGCGGTCGGCGAGGTGGGGGCGGCGGGTGTTAAAGACGAAGCCCTGCATGCCCGACGGATTGGCGTCGGGAACCCGGCGGCGGACCAGACGCGGATCATCGGCGAGGCGCTCATAGGCGGTCGCCCAGTTCTTGGACGAGGATTCGGCGCGGAAGTCGAGCGTCCCGGCCTTGAAGGCTTCCAGCGCAATGTCGTCGTCGCCGAAATAGTCGATCCGGATCCGGCCGAAATTGTGCCGCCCGCGATTGACCGGCAGATCGCGCGCCCAGTAATCGCCGGCCCGGGCATAGGTGAGGGAGCGGCCCGGCTTGACCGATTCGATTCGGTAGGGTCCGGAGCCCAGCGGCGGGTTGAGGCCGGCGGCGAAAAAATCGCGCGGGCCGCCGTCTTCCTCCTGCGCCTGCCAATAATGTTTGGGCAAGACCGGCAATTGTCCGGCGATGTGGGGCAGTTCGCGATTGTTGCGCACCGCGAAGACAAAGCGGACTTTGTGGGGCGAGAGCGCCTCGCCGCGCACGATGTCGGCGTAATAGGCCCGGTAGAAGGGATGGGCTTTTTTCAGCGCCTGCAGGCTCCACACCGCGTCTTCGGCGGTGATCGGATGGCCGTCGTGAAAGCGCGCGCCCGCGCGCAAGGTGAAGGTGACCGAGGAATGATCGGGCGGCCAGGAGACGGCGCGGGCGATCAGGCCGTATTCGGAGGCCGGTTCGTCAAAACTGGGGGTCATCAGGGTGTCGTAGATCAGGCCCAGCTGCGCCGCCGGACGGCCCTTGATCAGGAAGGGATTGAGCGAGTCAAAGCCGCCGACCCCGGCCAGCCGGAGCAGGCCGCCCTTGGGCGCGTCGGGATTTACGTAGTCGAAATGGGAAAAGCCGGGCGGGTATTTCAGCTCTCCGAAGAGCGTGGCGCCATGCCGCCAGGGGGCGCCGGCTTCTTCGCTGTGCGCCGGGCCGGTGGCCAGGGCGAGGCACAGGCACAGGCACAGGCACAGGCGGCGCAGCAGGCGGTCCGGCAAGAGCGCTCCCCCTCACCCTCAAGGCGCGGGCAGGGCGCGGGGGCGCTCGGAGAGCGAGCGCAGATAAAGGATCAGATCGGCCCGCGCCTGGGCTTTGCGGATTCCGGCGAAACTCATTTTTGTTCCCGGCACGATCCGGCGGGGTTTTTCCAGAAAGGTGAACAATTCTTCATAGCCCCATTCTCCGGGGTGATTTTGCATGGCGGTGGAATAGGCGAAGCCGGAGACGGCGGCGACCTTCTGGCCGAGAATGCTCCACAGATTGGGTCCGATGCGGTTTTTGCCGCCGGGCGTGAAGGTGTGGCAGGAGACGCATTTGCGGGCGGCCTTTTGGCCGCGGTCGAGATCGGCGCGGGCGAGCAGGATGGCGAGCGGGGGGGTGTCGTCGCGTACGGCGGCGGTGGGCGGGGCGGCGGGGACGGCGGCCTCGCCGCCGGGCGGCAGGTGGGGCGCATAGATCGCCTCGGCGGCAAGGCGCACCGCGGTGATCAGAAGGAGGCAGGCGAGCGCGCCGCCGACAAGTTTGTTGATCTCGAAAGAATCCATCAGCGCGCCGACTTTAAGGGCAAAGCGGGGCGGCGCGCAAGGCGGCGCGGGCTTTGCCCCTTGCGCCGCCCGCCGCCTTGCTTATTGTGCGCGCATGAGGGGTTCCGGCTTTCGCGCGCCGATCATTCTGATCCCGGCGCGGCTGTCTTCGCGCCGCCTTCCGGGCAAGCCGCTGGCGCAGCTGCGGGGCGCGCCGATGATCGTCCATGTCTGGCGGCGGGCGGTCGAGGCCGATTGCGCGCGGGTGGTGGTCGCCGCCGCCGACCGGGACATTGCCCAGGCGGTGCGCGACGCCGGCGGCGAGGCGGTGATGACCGGCGTCCATCGCTCCGGCTCGGACCGGATTTTCGAGGCGCTGGAGAAAATCGACCCGGAGCGCCGCCATGACGCCGCGCTTGACCTGCAAGGCGATCTGCCGGCGATTGCGCCGCAGGCGCTGCGTCTGGTTCTGGCGGTTCTGGCGCGCAACCCCTGCGACATTGCAACCCTGGCCGCGCGCTTTGTTGCGCCGGAGGAGGCCGGGGACGCCAATATTCCCAAGGCGGTGCTGTCCTTTCCCGCCGGGGGGGGCGATCCGCGCGCCTTGTATTTCACCCGCGCGCGCGCCCCTTGGGGCGCAGGACCGCTTTGGCGTCATGTCGGGGTCTATGCCTATCGGCGCGCGGCGCTGGCGCGCTTTTGCGCGGCGGCGCCCAGCGCGCTGGAGGCGCGCGAAGGACTCGAACAATTGCGGGCGCTGGAGGCGGGGATGACGATTCAGGCCGGCCTGATTGACAGCCCCCCGGTCGCGGTCGATACTCGCGCCGATCTGGCCGCCGCCGCCGCGGCGCTGGACGCTTTGGCGCCCCCCGGAGTTGGCTGATGACCCCTGCCCCCGTGATCGCCTATCAGGGCGAGGAAGGCGCGCATTCGCATATCGCCTGCCGCGCCCGCGCCCGGCGGATGGAGGCGCGGGCCTATCCGACCTTCGCCGATGTCTTCGCCGCCGTCGCTTCCGGCGCGGCGGCCCGCGCGATGATTCCGATTGAAAACTCGGTCGCCGGGCGGGTCGCCGACATTCATCATCTGTTGCCGCGCACCGGGCTTTTCGTGGTCGGCGAGCATTTTCAGCGCGTCCGCCACCAGCTGGCCGCGCCGCCCGGCGCGCAGCTGGAGCGGCTGGAGGCGGTGCAAAGCCACGAGATGGCCCTCGCCCAATGCCGCAAGGCGATCGCCCGCCTCAAACTGCGCACGATCACCACCGCCGACACGGCGGGGGCGGCCCGCGCCTGCGCGCAGCAGGGGGATGTGCGTCTGGCGGCGATTGCCTCGCAGCTGGCGGCGCAGATTCACGGCCTCGAGATTCTGCTCGACGACATTGAGGACACCCCGGATAATTATACGCGCTTTTTGATCCTGTCCGCCGCGCCCGGCGACGCGCCGGAGGACGCGGAGGCGGTGATCACGAGTTTTCTGTTTCGGGTGCGCAATCTGCCGGCGGCGCTCTATAAGGCGCTGGGCGGCTTTGCGACCAACGGAGTCAATATGACCAAATTGGAGAGCTGCCAGATCGAGGGCGACTTCGCCGCAACCCAGTTTTATGCCGATATCGAAGGCCATCCGGCGCGGCGCAATGTCCGTCTGGCGCTGGAGGAGTTGTCGTTTTTCAGCACGTCGGTGCGGATTTTGGGGGCCTATCCGGCCAGCCCCTTCCGGCGGCGGATGCGCGCGCGGGAGGCGGAGACGGCGGAGACGTAAGGCGCGGGGCGTCTTTCAAGACGTCTTCAGGGCGCGTTCAGGGCGCGGCGAAATGTTTGACCAGCTGATGGGCGATGGCCATGGGCGGCGGCAGGCGAAAGGCGCCCCGCCCCGGCGCGGCGATCATGCCGGCGAGTTCGGCGCGGGAGAACCAGCGCCCGGTTTCGATTTCCTTTCCGTCGGGGGTAAAGGAGAGGTCGGCGGCCTGGGCGAGGCAGCCGATCATCAGCGAGGCGGGAAAGGGCCAGGGCTGGGTGGCGTGATAGCGCACCGCGGTTGCGCGGATTCGGGCTTCCTCCCATAATTCGCGGGCGGCGGCTTCCTCAATGGTTTCGCCCGGCTCGACGAATCCGGCCAGCGCCGAGACCATGCCGGGGGGCCAGGTTTTCTGCCGGCCCAGAAAGGCCTGATCGCCGCAGATGGCGAGCATGATGACCACCGGGTCGGTGCGGGGAAAATGTTCGGCCTCGCAGGCCTCGCAGACCCGCTTGTAGCCGGCCTCGGCCAGGCGGCTGGGCGCGCCGCAGCGCGCGCAGAAGGGATGGGCGCGGTGCCACTCGAAGAGGGCGCGGGCCTGCGCGAGGATGGCCAGTTCCGGGCCGGCGGGCATGTCGGGGCGGGCGGCCAGCGCGCGCAGATCCTGGAACGCGCCCAGCCCGGCGAGCGGGCCGTCCTCCTGCCAATCGGCCTCGCCGTCCAGTTCGAGGGCGAAATGGGCGCAGGCATCCTTGCAGCCCAGAAAGACGGCGGTTTGCCCCGCCCCGGAGAGCGGCAGCAGGCCGGGGCGCAGCCAGACCGGGCGCAGACTCGAAATAAAGGGCTGTCCCCGCCAAAAGGGGACGAGCAAACTGCCGGGGTCGCCCAAGGCGGCTTCCAGCCAGGCGGGGTCGCTGCGCCGGTGGGCGGCGCGGTCAAGCGGGTTGTTGGCGAAATGATTGGAATTGGAGAGCGCCATGGCGCGTCAGCCTGACACGGGCGCGCCGCCGGAGGCAAGCCGGAGCGGGTCTTCTCGCCGCCGGTGATCTGGGATAGTCTGACCGCCACGGAGGCGCATGAATGAGCGAAACGCAACCCTCTCTTCTGCCCGAGGCCGCGCCCGGCGCGACCGAGTCCGGCGTGGCCGACTCCGCCGCGTCCGAGTCCGGTGCGCCCGGGGCGCCCGGGTCCGGGGTAGACACGTCCGGGGCGGGCGAGTCCGGGGCTGATAATTCCGGCTCCGCCGCCGCGCCCGGCAGCGCCGGGGCGGCGGGCGGCTATCGGGTTTTGGCGCGCAAATATCGTCCGGCCTGTTTTGAGGATTTGATCGGCCAGCAGGCGATGGTCCAAACCCTGGCCAACGCTTTCGCCAGCGGGCGGATCGCCCATGCCTTCATGCTGACCGGCATGCGCGGGGTGGGCAAGACGACGACGGCGCGGATCATCGCCCGGGCGCTGAATTATACCGACGCGGCGGGCCGGGCGCGTCCGGGGGTGGAGATGAAGGAGAGGGGGGTTCACTGCGCCGACATTTTGGCGGCGCGCCATGTCGACGTTCTGGAGATGGATGCGGCCTCGCGCACCGGGATTGCCGACATTCGCGAGATTATCGACAACGCCAATTACCGCCCGGCGCTGGCCCCGGTGAAGGTCTACATCATTGATGAGGTGCATATGCTCTCGACCGCGGCGTTTAACGGGCTGCTCAAGACGCTAGAGGAGCCGCCGGAGCATGTGGTGTTCATTTTTGCGACCACCGAAGTGCGCAAGGTTCCGGTGACGGTTTTGTCGCGCTGCCAGCGCTTCGACCTGCGCCGGCTGACCCATGAGGAGATTTTGACGCTGCTGCGCCGGGTGGCGCGCCAGGAGGGAATTGCGGCGCAAGACGAGGCGCTGGCGCTGATGGCGCGCGCGGCGGAGGGCGCGGCGCGCGACGCGCTTTCGCTGCTGGATCAGGCGATTGCCCATGGGGCGGGCAAGGTGGAAGCCGGCAGGGTGCGCGAGATGCTGGGGCTGGCCGGGCGGGTTGAGAGTCTGGAATTGTTCGACCGGCTGATGGCCGGGCGGGTTGGCCCGGCGCTGGAACTGTTGCGGGCGCATTATGACCGGGGCGGCGATCCGGCGGCGGCCCTGAGCGATCTGGCCGATCTGACCCATTGGCTGACCCGGCGCAAATTGGCGCCGGACGCGCTGGAAGATTATGACATTCCGCCGGAGGCGCGCGCCCGCGCCGCGCAGATGGCCGAGGCGCTCAGTGTGCGCGTCTTGACGCTGGTCTGGCAGATGCTGCTCAAGGGCCTGCAGGAGACGCAAAGCGCGCATCACGGATTGCGGGCGGCGGAGATGGTCTTGATCCGGATTGCCCATGCCGCCGATCTGCCCGCGCCGGAGGAGGTGATCCGGCGCCTTGAGCAGTCCGGCGGCGGCGGAGATTTTGTCGAGGCGGTGATGGAGAAGTTTCCGGGGGCGGAGATTGTCGGGGTGCGCCCGCGCCGGGAGCAGCAGCCGTCATGAGCGCCGGGGGCCGGGCGGAAGAGGGCGAATCGGAGATTGAACGGGCGGCGCGGCTGTTGGCGGCGCTGCCCGGTCTGGGGCCGCGTTCGGCGCGCCGGGCGGTTTTGCATCTGATCACCCGCCGCGCGCAAATGCTGGAGCCGCTGCGCCGGAGTCTGGAGTCGCTGCGCGAGACGATTGTGCTCTGCCCGGTTTGCGGGGTGGTGGATGTGCGCGCGCCTTGCGCGATTTGCGCCGATCCGAAGCGCGATTCCGGGGTGATCTGCGTGGTCGAGGAGACCGGCGATGTCTGGGCGCTGGAGCGGGCCGGAGCCCATGGGGGCGGCTATCATGTTCTGGGCGGCGCGCTGCGGGCGCTGGACGGAGTCGGCCCGGAGGACCTGAACATCGCCCGTCTGCTGGAGCGGGCGCGCGAAGACGGGGTGCGCGAAATCGTTCTGGCGACCAATGCCACGGTCGAGGGCCAGACCACCGCGCATTATCTGGCCGGGCGGCTGGCCGGGGTCGATGTCAAGGTTTCGCGTCTGGCGCGGGGGATTCCGGTGGGGGGCGAGCTGGATTATCTGGACGACGGAACCCTGGCCGACGCGATGCGCCAGCGCAAACCTCTCTAAAACGCTTTCTAGAAGGCGTCCTTGCGGGCGCGGATTTCGGCGAAGACGTCAGCGGCGGGCCGTCCGGCCAGATCAAGGCGGGCGGCCAGAGCGGGATCGGCGGCGCGCAGAAAGGGGTTGGTCGCCTTTTCCAACCCGATGCTGGTCGGAACCGTGGCCCGGCCCCGGGCGCGGGCGGCATCAATCGCGCGGGCCCGGATTTGCAGATCGGAATTGTCCGGCTCAATGGTCAGCGCAAAGCGCGCATTGGCCTGGGTGTATTCATGGGCGCAATAGATGATGGTCGCATCGGGCAGGGCCATGAGTTTGCCCAGCGAGTTCCACATCTGCGCCGCGCTGCCCTCAAAGAGTCTGCCGCAGCCCAGCGCGAACAAGGTGTCGCCGACAAAGGCGATCCCGCTTTCGGCAAAATGATAGGCGATATGTCCGCGCGTATGGCCGGGGGTTTCAATAATGCGGGCTTGATGGCGGCCCAGCGCGACCCGGTCGCCCTCGCCGACCGCCCGGTCGAGGCCGGGAATCGCCTCGGCCTCCCCCCTGGGGCCGATGATCCGGCAGCCGGTCTTTTCCTTCAGCGCCGCATTGCCCCCGGCATGGTCGAAATGATGATGGGTGTTGAAAATATGGGTCAAACGCCAGCCGGTCTCTTGCAGGGTTTCGAGAATGCGCGCGGCGTCGGGCGTGTCGATCGCGGCGCATTCCCCGCTTTCCGGATCCTGGACGAGGAAGCCGTAATTGTCGCGCAGGCAGGGAAACTGGTGGACTTTCAAGGCGGCGGGCATGTCTGAATTCTGAATCCCGGGGTGAAATCAAAGGCGGCGGCGCGCGCGAGGGGATAGTATAGCGTGCGGGGCAAGGCGGGAGAAGAGCGCATGAAGGGGTCTTCGTTTTATGCCGGCGGCGGCGGCGCGCCCTGGGCGGATGCGCCCGCGCTCGCCCGCTTCTACCGGAGCGAAGAAGGCCGGGCGCTGGCGCGCGCGATTGGCGGGCGGATGGATGCGCTTTGGCCCGGACTGGGCGGCGACGGGCAGGCCCGGATCGCCGGTCTGGGCTATGCCGCGCCCTATCTGGCCTTGTGGCCCGGCGCGGCGCGGCGCTGTGGCATGGGCCCGGCGCGGCAAGGCGCGCTGCGCTGGCCGGAGGAGGCGGCCTCGCGCATGTGTCTGGGGCACAGCCGGGACCTGCCCTTTCCCGACAATGCGTTCAGTCATGTCTTGCTGATTCATGGGCTGGACCCGTCCGGCGCCGGGCGGCAATGCGCCGAAGCGGCGCGGATTCTGGCTCCGGAAGGGCGGCTGATTGTCGCCGCCTCCAACCGGTGGGGGGCCCACTGGTGGCTGCGCCGCACGCCCTTTGGCAAGGAAGCCGCATTCGGGGCAGGCGCGGTGCGGCGTCTGATGCGCCGGGCGGGGTTGACGCCGGAAGGGGCGGCGCGGGTTTTTTCGCCGATCCTGATTTTAGGGGCGCGCAAGCGGGTTGTGATTCGCCCTTACGCCCCGCCGCTCTTCGCCCCGGTGGGCGCGGTTCCGGCCCGCTAGGCGGGAGTCCCCGCTAGGCGGCAGTTCCGGCCCGGCGGGGTGGGCGCGAGAGAACGAAGATCGCCTGGGCTGCGAAAAAATTGGCCAGCCCGCCGGGTTTGTTCCAGCGCAAGGGGCGGCCCTGGGCGTCCAGCGCGATGAAGCGCTCGACCGCCGCCTTGATCCGGCCGGTGAGAGAGGCAAAATCTGCGATCGAACACAGATGGATATTCGGCGTCTCATGCCACTCATGGGGCAGGAGGCCGGTGACCGGCATTTTGCCGGTGAAGGCGAATCCGCCGCGCACCCGCCAATGGCCGAAATTGGGCAGGGAGACGATGGCATGGGCGCTCAGGCGCAGCATGGCTTCGAGAACGGCGCGCGGGCGCTGAACCGCCTGAATGGTCTGGCTCAAAATGGCGAAGTCGAAGGCGCGGTCGGGATAGTCGTCGAGATCCTGTCCGGCGTCGCCCTGGACGACGGCGAGTCCTTGGGCGACACAGGCATTGACGCCGTCCTGGCTGAGTTCCATGCCGCGCGCCTCGACCCCGCGCCGGGCGGCGAGGCGCAGGAGAAGTTCGCCGTCGCCGCAGCCGATATCTAAAACCCGGCTGCCCGGGGCGACCAGACCGGCGATGACGTCCAGATCAATCCGCCCGCCCGCCCGCGCCCCCGCTGTCTGTGCGCCCCCCACGGCTTGCGCTAAACCCCTCTGGCCTGCGCCGCCGCGCCGATGAAGCCGCGCAGGGCGGCGTTGAGTTCCGGCTCATCAAGGAGAAAGGCGTCGTGGCCCTTGTCGGTCTCGATCTCGACGAAACTGACATTGGCCGCCGCCGCATTGAGGGCGCGAACGATGGCGCGGCTGTCGGCGGTCGGGAAGAGCCAGTCGCTGGTGAAGGAGACCACACAAAAGCGGGTCGCGGTTGCGGCGAAGGCCCGCGCCAACTGGCCGCCGTGATCGGCGGCGAGGTCGAAATAGTCCATCGCCCGGGTCAGGTAGAGATAGGAGTTGGCGTCGAAGCGGTCGACGAAGGTGAAGCCTTGATGACGCAGATAGCTTTCAATCTGGAAGTCGGCGTCGAAACCATAGGTGACCGCCTCGCGGTCTTGCAGGCTACGCCCGAATTTGCGCGCCAGCGCCGGCTTGGACAGATAGGTGATATGGGCGGCCATCCGGGCGACGGCCAGACCCTGGGCGGGGCGAGTCTGGTCCCCGGCATAAGCGCCGCCCTTCCAGTTGGGATCGGCCATGATCGCCTGCCGCCCAACCTCGTGGAAGGCGATGTTCTGCGCCGAGTGGCGCGCGGCGGTGGCGATCGGCAGGGCGGCAAAGACCCGGTCGGGATAAAGCGCCGCCCATTGCAGAACCTGCATGCCGCCCATTGAGCCGCCGATGACGCCCAGCAGGGTTTCGATGCCGAGGCGATCAATCAGGCGCGCCTGCGCCCGCACCATGTCGCGGATGGTGATGGCCGGGAAGGTCAGGCCATAGGGGCCGCCTTGCGGCCCGGTCGAAAGCGGCCCGGTCGAGCCCATGCAGCCGCCCAGAACATTGGCGCAGATGATGAAAAACCGCTCCGTGTCGAGCGGGCGGCCGGGCCCGATCATATGGGTCCACCAGCCCGGCTTGCCGGTGAGCGGCTGGCGGCTGGCGGCATGCTGATCCATGGTCAGGGCATGGCAGACGAGAATTGCATTGCTGCGCGCCGGGTTGAGCGTGCCGTAGGTCTGGTGGGCGATGTCAAAGCCCGGCAAGGCTGCGCCGCAGTCCAGTTCCAGCGGCTGGTCGAAGCGGGCGACCGGGCCGGTGGGCGCGCATCCCGGCAAAGCCGGGGCGGAGTGGGGGGAGGCGGAGCGGGTCATGGCGGCAAGAATTGCGGAGGTCGGCGGGAGGCGCCGCCTTTTCTTTTGGGGCGGGCGGCCTTAAGAATAGCCTTGCACAGATGGCGGGGCGGGGACAATCGCCCTTTGCCTTTTATCCGCCCTGATCTTGCCCTTTGCCTTGCGTGCGGGGAAAGCCATGAAACAGACAGCCGGACCCGGCCCGCGGGAGCAGGAGATCGCCCGCATTCGCGGACGGATTGATGCGCTGGATCAAACGATTCATGCCAGTTTGATCGCGCGTATGGAGCAGGCGCAGGCGCTGCGCGCGCTCAAGGGCGCACACGGCCCGGTGCGCCGTCCGGCGCGCGAGGCGCAGATTCTGCGCGCGCGGGCCGCGGCCCATCATGGGCGCTTGCCGCTGGCGGCGCTGGCCGCGCTCTGGCAGGAGATTTTTGCCGCCGCCGCGCAATTGCAGGGGGCGGAGGCGGTGATTTTAGGCACGCGCGCCGCCGCCGCCCGGCGGCAGGCGCAAGAGTGGTGCGGACGCGGCGGGCGCTTCGAGATTTGCGAAGCGCCGGATCAGGTCTGGCGCGCCCTGGCCGGTAACGCCCGGGCGCTGGCGCTGATGCCGCCGCCGGGGTCCGGCGCAGCCGGGCGCTGGTGGACGTCGCTGCCCGAAGGGTTGCGGATCATTGGCCTGACGCCGTTTTTGTCGCGGGCGCAAGACGGCGCGCTGGCGATCATTGCCGCCGGCCGCCCGGCCCCGTCGGGCGACGACACCAGTCTGATTGCGGTCCAGGGGGCGCCGCCGGAGGCGCTGGCGGAGGGCGGAAAACAGGCCGGTCTGTCCTGCCGCGTGCAAGACAGATCGGGCGGGTGGATTCTTGTGGCGCTGGACGCGTTTGTTGCTGAAGACGATCCGCGCCTCTTCCGCCTGCAAGAGATTGTGCCCGCGCCGGTCCGCTGTTTGGGGGCTTTCGCCAATCCCCTGCCGCCGCCCAAGGCGCACAGGGAGGCCGGGCGATGACGCGCGGCCCGCAGCCGCATCCGGGGATCGGAGCGATACGGCGCTACCGGGGGGGCAGGAGCGATTTTGCCGGGGTGGCGCGTCCGGTCAAATTATCGGCCAATGAGACGCCGCTGGGGCCCGGTCCCCAGGCCCGGCGCGCGGCGGCGCGGGCGGGCCGCGCCGGGGCGGGGCTGGCGCGCTACCCCGACGGCGGCCATCGCGCCTTGCGCAAGGCGCTGGGCCGCCATCACCGGATTGATCCGGAGCGGATCGTCTGTGGGGCGGGGACCGACGAACTTCTGCATTTGCTGGCTGGGGCATATCTCGCGCCGGGGCGGGAGGCGATTCACAGCGCGCATGGCTTTGCGCTCTATCCGAATGTGATTCGCGCCGCCGGCGCGCGGGCGGTGCGGGCGGCGGAGCGCGATTGGCGGACCGATGTCGATGCGATCCTGTCCAGGGTGACGGCGCGCACCCGGGCGGTGTTTGTCTCCAATCCGAACAATCCGACCTCGACCGCGCTGCCCTTCAAAGAGATGGCGCGGCTTCATGCCGGGCTGCGCTCCGCGGTTTTGCTGATCGTCGATGAGGCCTATGCCGAATATGCCGAGGCGTTGCACAGCCATCAGGGCGGCGGCTATGGCTCAATGCTGCCTGTGGCGCACGGCGCGGACAATCTTGTTGTCTTGCGCACATTTTCCAAGGTCTATGGTCTGGCCGGCTTGCGGGTTGGCTGGGCCTATGCGCCGGCCCCGGTCGCTGACATTCTCAACCGGGTGCGCGGCCCGTTCAATGTCTGCGCGCCGGGACAGGCGGCGGCGCACGCCGCGCTGGGCGAGCGGGCTCATCTGGCCCGCGCCCTGGCGCATAACTGCCGGTGGCTGCCCTGGCTGGCGGAGCGGCTGCGCGCCTGCGGGATTGAGGTTCCGTCCTCGGCGGCCAATTTTCTTCTCCTGCGCTTTCCCGGCACGACCCGGGCGGCGCAAGCGGCGCGGGCGGCGCGGGCCTTTGGGTTTCTGGCCCGGCGCGGGCTGATCGTGCGCGAGATGGGCGAATATAACCTGCCCCATTGTCTGCGGGTGAGCATCGGACGGGCGCGGGACAACCGGGCGGTCGCCGCCGCTGTCAAGCGCTTCATGGAGCAGGAAGCGGGCCGGTGACGAGCCGGGCGCAATTTCGCCGGGTGGCGCTTTTGGGTCTGGGGCTGATCGGCTCTTCGCTGGCCCATGTGATTCGGGCGCGCGGCCTGGCCGGCCATATTGCCGGCCATGCCCGCACCGCCCGGACGCGGCGGCGGGCGCAAGACCTGAATCTGGCCGACTCGATTCACCGGCGCGCCGCCGAGGCCGCCGCCGGGGCCGATCTGGTCATCTTGTGCACCCCGGTCGGGGCGATGGGCGAACTGGCCCGGCAGATCGCGCCGGCCCTGGCGCCGGGCGCGCTGTTGAGCGATGTCGGTTCGGTCAAGAGCCGAATCCTTGAGGAGGTCGGCCCATATGTGCCGCCCGGGGTTGCGTTTGTTCCCGCCCACCCGGTGGCGGGCACCGAGCAGTCCGGACCGGATTCGGGCTTCGCCGGCCTGTTCGAGCGCCATTGGTGCATTCTGACGCCGCCCCCCGGAAGCCCCCGGCGCGCCCGCACCCGGCTGCGCCGCTTCTGGCAGGCCTGCGGCGCGCAGGTGATCGAGATGACCCCGGACCATCACGACCGGGTGCTGGCGGTCACCAGCCACCTGCCCCATTTGATCGCCTATACGATTGTCGGGACGGCGGCGGAGGTGGAGGAGGTCTCGCAGGCCGAGGTGATCAAATACAGCGCCGGGGGGTTTCGCGATTTCACCCGCCTGGCCTCTTCGGACCCGGTGATGTGGCGCGACATTTTTCTGGCCAATCGGGGCGCGGTTCTGGAGATTCTGGACCGGTTTTCGGGCGATCTGGCCGAACTGCGCAAGGCGATTGCGCAAGGCCGGGCCGGCGTGCTGCAGGAGGTGTTTGCGCGGCAGAGGCAGATTCGCCGCCGGATCATCGCCGCCGGGCAGGAGATGGAGGCGCCGGATTTTGGCCGCCGCCTGCGCAAGCCTCGTGCGCCAGGCGGTCCGAGGCGCTCTCGATCCGCTCAATCAGGAGGCGCATGAAGGCCTTGCGGGGCAGGCCGGGGGGGATCGGCTCCAGCAATTCCAGGGTGATCGTGCCGGGCCGGTGCCAGAAACTGCGGCGCGGCCAGCACAGGCCGGAGTTGAGGGCGGCGGGGATGCAGGGAATGGCGAGCTGGCGATAGAGAAAGGCGACCCCCGGCTTGTAATCGGCGGGCGCGCCCGGGGGGCGGCGGGTTCCTTCGGGAAAGAGCATGATGGCCAGGTCCTGGCGGGCAAAGCGGCGCGCGCGCGCCGCCAGATGGCGCAGAGCGGCGGGGCCGCCGCCGCGATCCAGTCCGATGGCCCCGGCCTTTTTGACCCCCCAGCCAAAGAGCGGGATCCAGAAAACCGAGCGCTTGGAGACGATGACGCCGTTGGTCAGCGCGCGCAGGGCCATGACGTCCCAGGCCGATTGATGCTTGCTGGCGATCAGGCAGGCGGTTGGGGGCAGGCGGTCGAGGCCGCGGATTTCGTATGTGATTCCGGTGCACAGCGTAAACAGGCGCAGGCTGGAGGAGGCCCAGAAGCGCGCCGCGGCGGCAAAATGGCGGCGGGGCAGAACAAACAGGGGCAAGGCGAGGAAGGCCAGGAGCGCGGTATAGGGATAGAACAGGGCATGGAAGAGAAGCGAGCGGAATTTGCGCATGGGGGGATTCCTTTTTTCAGGTGTTTCAGGCCATGCGGCGCAAGGCGCGCAAGGTTTCGCGCCGCGTCCAGCGCCAGGCGATGAGGGCGGCGGCGGCGGGCAGGGCGAGCAGCCAGAGAAAATCGCTCCACAGCGGCTGCCAGCCCAAAGTCCAGACGGCGATCTGGCCGGTCCGGTCCGGCGGGGCCAAGCGCAGGAGAAGGGTGGCGGCGGCCAGCGCGATCATCCCGGCTCCGGTTCCCAGCCCGGCGGCGCGCAAGGCCATGCGGGCGAAGGGGAGTTGGAACTGGCGGGCGACGAAGCCGTCCTGCGCGCCAACCAGATGGAGAATGTCGAGGGTCTGGCGGTGGGCGGCGCAGCCGGCGCGCACCGCAAGAATGACGGCGGCGGCCATAACCGCCAGCACTGCAGCGAGGAGGAGGGCGGCGGCCAGCGCGAGCGCCAGCGCGCTCTGGCGGACCTCCTGCCGCCAGCCCAGATGGCGCTCAAGGCGCGCACCGGGCAGGAGGCGGGCCAGCGCCGCTTCGAGGCGGCCGGGATCGGGCGGGTTTTGGGCATCCAGTTCCAGCGCGATCAGGCCGGGAAGGGGAAGTTGGGCGAGACCCGGCTCTTCGCCCAGCCAGGGCGCGAGCAGTCTGGCGATTTCGGCGGACTCCAAAGCGCGCGCGGCGCGCACCCCGGGCAGGCGGCGCAGTTCGGCGAGCGCGGGCGCGCGCGGACCGGCGGCGGCGGGCAGTTCGATGGTTGCCGCCTGGGCGGCGCGCGCGATTTGCTGCTGGGCGCTGCGCCAGGCGGCGAGCGCGCCGCCCAGCGTCAGCGCCGCCAGACAGGACATCAGCGCGATCACTCCGGCCAGCGGACGCAAACTGCGCGGCGCGAGCGGAACCAGACGGCGGGCGGGGGCGAGGTTATCGCGCATCCGCGGCCAGCCTGCCGTGATCCAGAGCGAGAATGCGCGCCTCCGGCCCGGCGGCCCGGATCAGGGCCGGATCATGGGTCGCGATCAGAACACTGGTTCCCAGCCGGTTGAGTTCCAGCAAGAGGCGCAAGAGGCGGTCGGCCATTTTGGGGTCGACATTTCCGGTCGGCTCGTCGGCCAGCAGGAGATCGGGCTGGGCGATGACGGCGCGGGCGATGGCGGCGCGCTGCTTCTCGCCGCCGGACAGGGTCGGCGGATAGGCCTCGATGACCGGACCCAGCCCGACCCAGTTGAGCAATTCGACCGCGTCATCGCGCCACGTCCGGCGGCGGCTGCCGGCGACCCGCAAGGGCAGCAGGACATTTTCGAAGACGGTCAAATGATCAAGCAGGCGGAATTCCTGAAAGACGATGCCGATGCGCCGGCGCAGACGGGCGCGGTCGATTCGGGGCAGGGTTGCGGCGTCCGCCCCAAAGAGCGAGATCAGGCCGCGCGAGGGCGCGCGGGCCAGAAAGAGGAGCGAGAGCAGCGAACTCTTCCCCGCCCCCGAAGGCCCGGTGAGAAAGGCAAGACTCCCGGCCTCCAGCCGGAAACTTACGTCGCGCAGGATTTCCGGGCCATGGCCGTAGCGCAGGCCGACATTGTCGCAGGCGGCGATATATTGGGCGGCGCTCATGGCAGCGCCTCTATGGTTCCGGCTGTTCCGGCGGGGCCGGCGCGAGCCAGGCGGGGATGACATCGCGGGCGAGCATCTCGGCATAGGTCTGGCGGGGCCGGATCAGCGCCATCTGCCCGCCCTGGACAAGGACTTCCGGGATTTTGGGGCGGCTGTTATAGGACGAGGCCAGCACCGCGCCATAGGCCCCGGCGTCGAGAATGGCCAGCAACGCGCCGGGAGTCATCGGCGGCAGCGGGCAGGCGCGGGCGAGCAGATCGCCGCTTTCACACACCGGGCCGACCACATCGTAAGGCTGAATGGGGGCGCCGGGTTTGGGCTGCGCGACCGGGATCACCGGATGAGGGGCGTCATAAAGGGCCGGGCGGATCAGATCGTTCATCGCCGCATCAAGGATCAGGAAGCGGCGCTCCGGAACCTGCTTCTCATAGAGAACCGAGGCGGCCAGCAGTCCGGCGGGTCCGGCGATCACCCGGCCCGGCTCCAGGATGATCCGGCACCCCAGCGGGGCGAACAATTCGGTGATCAGGCGCGCATAGTCGGCCAGAGCGACGGGCAGGCCGGGCGCGCTTTGCCCCGGGCGGCTTCGGCCTATCCCCAGGCCGCCGCCAAGATCGAGGCGCTCGACCGGGAGATTCTGTTCGCGCAATTGCCGCGCCAGGCCGGCCAGCCGCGCAAAGGCGGCGCGGAACGGGGCCAGACTCTCGATCTGACTGCCGATATGAACCGCCAGGCCGGTCAGGCGCAGGGACTTTCTGCGCGCGGCGCGGGCATAGACCTGCGGCGCGGCGGACAGCGCAATCCCGAATTTATCGCCGGCGCGCCCGGTCGAGATTTTCTCATGGCTTTGCGCATCGACATCAGGATTGACCCGCAAGGCCACCGGGGCGGTCCGTCCCATCGCTTCGGCGGTCCGGGCGATCCGGTCCAGCTCGTCCTCCGATTCGGCGTTGATCTGGCAGATCCGGCTCTCCAGCGCGAAGGTCAGTTCGCGCGGCGATTTCCCGGCCCCGGAAAAAATGATTTTCGACCGCGCCACCCCGGCGGCCAGCGCGCGGCGCAACTCGCCCTCCGAGACGACATCGGCCCCGGCCCCCGCCCGGGCCAGCGCAGCGATGACGGCCAGATTGTCATTGGCCTTGACCGAATAGCAGATCAGCGGCGGGTCGGCGAAGGCCGCGGCGAGCGCCTGCAGATTGTCCTGCAGGGCGCGTTGGGAATAGACGTAGAAGGGGGTGCCGAGGCTTTCGGCGATCCGGGCGACCGGCACATCCTCGATATGCAGGCGCGCGGCGCGATAATGGAAATGCTCCATGAGGTCAATCCTCGTCAGGCCGGCGGGGCGGCCCGGCTTTCACGGCGCCTCCAGGATGGCGTCGAGCCGGTCGCCCTGGGCCTCCTCTTCGCCCCAGTCGCTCCAGGAGACATTGGGCGGGCGGTAATCATCGGGGCGCAGGGGCGCGCCGGCGATGCCGCAACCGGCGAGCGTTAAGGCCAGCGCCGCCCCCGGCCAGAAGCGCGTCCGGGCGGCGCTCATGACCCGGCGCGGCGCGCGGCGCCGTCCAGTTTTTTGAGCCAGCCGCGCGCGGCGGCCCGGACATTGACCGGGGCGGTTCCGCCCGGCGCCCGGCGCGCGGCGACCGCCTGCTCAACATCCAGACTGGCGCGCGCCGCGCGGGTCAGTTTGGGGGAAATCTTGCGCAGCTCTGCGGGCGACAATTCGTGCAGTTCGACCCCCAAAGTTTCGGCGCGGCGGCAGGCGCGTCCGGCGATGTGGTGGGCGGCGCGAAAGGGCAGAGCGTGTTCGCGCACCAGCCAGTCGGCCAGATCGGTCGCGCCGGTCATGCCCTGCCCGGCGCTGCGGCGCATGGCCGCCGCGTCGATCTGCAGGCCGCCGATCATGGCGGCCATCACCTGCAGACAGGCCCCCAGCGTGTCGCAGGCCTGAAAGGCGGCCTGCTTGTCCTGCTGCATGTCTTTGGCATAGGCCAGCGGCAGGCCCTTCATGACGACCAGCATGTCGAGCAGGGCGGCGATCACCCGCCCGGATTTGGCGCGGATCAACTCGGCGGCGTCGGGGTTGCGCTTTTGCGGCATCATGGAGGAGCCGGTGGCGAAGGCGTCAGGCAGGCGGGCGAAGCCGAACTGAACCGAGCACCACAAGATGATCTCCTCGCCCAGCCGCGAGAGATGAACGGCGCACAAGGCGGCGGCAGCCAGCGTTTCGATGACGAAGTCGCGGTCCGAAACCGCATCCAGCGAGTTGGGGCACAGCCCTGCGAAGCCCAATTCGCGGGCGGTGCGGCGCGGGTCGATGGCGAAGGAGGTGCCGGCCAGCGCGCCCGCGCCCAGCGGCGAGCGATTGAGGCGGCGGCGCGCATCGGCGAAACGTTCGCGGTCGCGGGCCAGCATTTCGACATAGGCCAGACAGTGATGGCCGAAGGTGACGGCCTGGCCGTTTTGCAGATGGGTGAAGCCGGGCATGATGGTGGCGGCGTGATCGAGCGCCTTGCCGGCCAGCGCGGTCTGCAGGCGGCGCAAATCGCGGTCGAGGCGGTCGATGCCGTCGCGCAGATAGAGGCGCAAATCCAGCGCGACCTGGTCATTGCGCGAGCGGGCGGTGTGGAGGCGTCCGGCGGCTTGCGCCCCGATCAGTTTGGCGAGCCGGGCCTCGATATGCATGTGGATATCCTCCAGCGCCGGGGAGAAGGCGAAGCGCCCGGCGGCGATTTCCTTTTCGATCCGGTCCAGCCCTTTGAGAATCTTGCGGCTGTCGGCGGCGGGGATCAGGCCGCAGGCGGCGAGCATGCGGCAATGGGCGCGCGATCCGGCGATATCCTGATGGGCGAGACGGCGGTCGAAGTCGATCGAACTGTTGAATTGCTCAAGCAGATCGTCCGCAGGCTTGTCAAAACGGCTCTGGCGCAACGGGCGGCTCATAAAGGGGTCCGTGTCCGGTTGACGGGGCCGCCCGGCCATGATGATCGGCCTGGGGCGTGTCTTGGGGTATACTTTAAGGGTGCGGCAGGTGGCAATACGGGAGCGGCGGGCGGCGGTGGAGAGAGGATGGTCAGGCTGACGCGGATTTACACGCGGACCGGCGACGGCGGCACGACGGCGCTGGGCGACGGAAGCCGGGTGGACAAGGATGCGCCCCGCATTGAGGCTTTCGGCGCGCTGGACGAGGCCAATGCGGCGCTGGGTCTGGCGGTGACCGAACTGGGGGAGGGGTCGCAGCTGGCGGCGCTGTTGCGCTCGGCGCAGCAGGATCTGTTTGACGCCGGGGCGGATTTATCTCTGCCACGCCGCGCCGGGGAGAGGCCGGGCGCGCGGCTGCGAATCGAAGACGGCCATATCAGCCGCCTGGAGGCGGAGATCGACCGGCTCAATGCCGCGCTGGCCCCTTTGACGTCGTTTGTTTTGCCGGGTGGCGGGCGGGCGGCGGGGTTTTTGCATCTGGCGCGCGTCATGGTCCGGCGGGCCGAGCGGCGGATCGTGCGCCTGCAGCGCGAAGAGCCGGAGGCCGTCAATCAGAAGACGCTGCGCTTTGTCAATCGCCTGTCGGATTTTCTCTTCGTCGCCGCCCGCGCCGCCAATGCCGAGACCGGCGGCGACATTCTATGGACGCCGGGGGCCAATCGCGGCCCGTAAGGCGCCGTCCGCGCCAATCGGGTGGACGCCCGGGCGGTTTCGGGCTATGAGGGTTATCTTTCTCTCCGCCCCGGAGTTCCGTCCGATGGCCGTTCCCCGCAAGAAAGTCAGCCGCGCCCGGCGCGGCAAGCGCCGCTCCGGCTGGCGGCTGGCCCCGGTGAATCTGGTCGAGGACAAGCAGAGCGGTCAACTGCACCGGCCCCATCATATGCTGCCCCGGAGCGGCTTGTATCGCGGGCGGCAGATTCTGCGGCCCAAAGAGGCGGGCGAATCAGAGGCAAAAGACTCTTGAAGCGTCTGCGCCGAATCGCCGTTGCCGCGATTCTGGTTCTGGCCTTCGGGGCGGGCTCGTGCGCGCTGTTTTGGCCGGAGCGTTTTGCGGTCAATGCGCCGATCACCAACAGCCTGTTCGGCTGGGGGATTGCGGCGCCGGAGGAGAGTCTGTTGCGGGCGCGGATCAAAGCGCCGCCCGGCTACCGGATCAAGATTTATGCCGAGGGTCTGGGCCAGGCGCGGCTGATGCGCGAGACCGCGGCGGGCGATATTTTGTTGTCGGTCCCGCGCGAGGGCAAGATCAAGCTGATTGCCCGCGACCGCGACGGCGATGGCCGGGCCGATGCGGTCTTGACCTTGATGGAGGGTCTCAACCGCCCGCATGGCATTGAGATTGCCGGAGACTGGCTCTATGTCGGCGAGACCGACGCGGTTGTGCGCCAGCGCTTTGATCAGGCGGCGGGCCGGATGCGCGGGGAGCGGGAGCGGATTGTCAGCAGCATTCCGGGCGGCGGCAATCACTGGAAGCGGACGGTCAAGTTGGGCCCGGACGGCTGGCTCTATATGAATGTCGGCTCGAGCTGCAATGTCTGCCTGGAGGCAGACAAGGAGCGCGCCAGCCTGCTGCGCTTCCGCCGGGACGGAAGCGGTCTTGAGATCTATGCCGACGGCCTGCGCAACACATTGGGCTGGGACTGGCAGCCGGGGACGGACAATCTGTTCGGAGTCGACAATGGGCGTGACCTTCTGGGCGACGACTACCCGCCTTGCGAGCTGAACCTGATTGA